>NZ_KB892779.1:4763-177753 GCF_000373925.1 Actinopolymorpha alba DSM 45243
CTTGACCCCCAGATTCCACGAATACCATCTGCCAGGTCAACGCCCTATGCACGAGTGAACAATGCGTGCGCAGACGGGCTCACGGAGCATCGCTGATCCCATCGTTGGTCCCTATCTGGTCCCCGGCTGGAATCAACCACTCCCCCGGCGGATGACCAGCTTGGAAGGCTGGCGGGCGACCATGTGATCCGTAGGAACGGGCGCCGTGATCAGGAGCTGCTCGTCCGTGCTCTGGAGGTCCTCGGCCTGGTGCTCATCGTCGTCGGGTGTTGCAGCTCGTTGGGGTCAGGTTGGGTCAAGCTGAGCGACGCATCACGAGTGGTTCTCGTGCGCAGGTCGCCGCTTGCGAAACGCACATCTGCGGCTCCCTGGGCTTGGTCCACAGCGGGACGGTGGCCGCGAGTGTCCTGGAGGGACCTTGCCCCTGCCCCCGGTATCCTCCTCACTGCCATGCGAAAGCCTGACGTCAACTTCGTTGCCCTGGAAGATCTCCTTGTGCGAGTGTTCGGCTCTCGCGAACAGCTCGCCTTCGAGCGCACCCCCAGTGGCTCCTCAACGCAGGTCTACCGCGTCATCCGCGGTGCCGAGACCTTCTACGTCCGGATCGCCGAGGGGCCTGAAGACAGCCTCGCGCCCGAGGCCGAGCTGCACCGAGTACTGCACGAGTCTGGCGTCCGCGTGCCGCAGGTTGTGCACTACGAGCCGTTCGACGTCAGGTTGGCCCGGTCCGTAATGGTGACCACGGAAGTGGCCGGCCAACCGCTGAGTGCAACTCCACAGGCGGACGCTCCCGCAGACATCGGCAGAGCGGCCGGACGCGACCTCGCCCGGATTCACAGCATTCCCGTACAGGGCTTCGGCTGGATACGTCGGAAGCATCAAAGTGACAGCTGGCCGTTGCGCGGTCAGCATCCAACGTACGCCGAGTACGTCGCTCCGTCCTCCGTCGGTGGACCGCTAGTGGAAATCGGATTCCACCTCGATCAGGCCGATCAAGCGGTAAGGCTTCTGGAAGAGGCCATCGAGCTAAGACCGTCCGATGCAGTCGGATCGGTCGCACATGGCGACTTCGACGCCAGCCAAATCTTCGAGTCCGACGGCATGTACACAGGATTGATCGACTTCGGCAACATCCGAGGCACCGACTACACATTTGACTTCGCAACGATGTGCTTGAACGCCGAACCTGCGCGACGTCTTCACCGACAACTGACGCAGGGGTACTCCGAGATCCGCCCTCTACCCGAGGATCACCAGCGACGCCTGTACTTGGCATGCGTGCTGAGCGCGACCCATCGCCTCTCACACTGGTTTGAAAGGGACGGGCACGCCGCAGCGAATGGACGGGCCTTCCGCTGGATCCGGGATCGTCTGAACGACCTGTTGACGTCAGGGCAAGCGCCGACGCCACGCTGATTGCGATCACGGATAGCTCGGGTGTCTCTCTCGTCGGGCGGGCAGGCGCAGCCCATACCCGGGTTCTGAGGGCCAGCGCAAGGCTCGACTCGTCGACCGTCAGGCTCGGCCTTGCGCTGCCCCTCAGAGCCCGGGTACGCCTTCGGTGACCGGCCGGCGGGAGAGACACCCAACCCGCGTCCTGCTGCCCTCTCTCGGAGGAAGGGCCGGGGGGCAGGGGGCGGCGCCCCCTGGAACGACCTCAACCAGTCAGGTAACCGTCAGTGGCCGCGCCGGCCCGTCCGAGGACGGCCGCCAGGCCGCCCGCAGGACGAGGACGAGGCGGTGCGCGCCGCTTGCGGCGCGCCTTGATCTCAAGAAGAGGCTGGTTCAGCAATGCGTAACAGCGGCGCTCTCGTGACGGGGCGAGCGGCGTAGTCACTCAGTGAGTCACACACGGCCCCCAGATGATCCCCAACTACAAGCACGGAGCAACCTGTGACCTGCAGAAACGCTGGTCGGGCTGGCGGGATTTGAACCCACGACCCCTTGACCCCCAGATTCCACGAATACCATCTGCCAGGTCAACGCCCTATGCACGAGTGAACAATGCGTGCGCAGACGGGCTCACGGAGCATCGCTGATCCCATCGTTGGTCCCTATCTGGTCCCCGGCTGGAATCAACCACTCCCCCGGCGGATGACGAGCTTGGAAGGCTGGCGGGCGTCCCTGGTCGTGGCTGTCGTCTCGCCTAGCGGCTACTCCTGAACGACCACTCGTGACCGCCGCGTGCCGTGTTTAATCGCACGCTAATCGCACGTCGGGCCGGCCGCGACTGATCAGCATTGCCTCTTCGTCCCGAACTATCGGCGTGCCGGTCGGTGGCGGTCGTTCAGGCGTAGGTCACGCCTTCTGGCGTCGGTGGCGACCGCCGACGGTAGTTGGCGTTGCTGTACTTCGCTGCTGTACTCGCCGCTCGAGGGAAGCCCCACCGACGTCCGTCAGGGCCGTCCGTTAGTTGGCAAATGACCGACAAACGACGCACCTAACCTATCTGGACAGAAAGCCTGGGGCCTAAATCCCCTAGGCGGCGTGAGCTGCCGGTGATGGCGTGAGGCAGAAGGACGGACCTAGCTGGTGTCGACCGACCGAGGAGGCGGAAGCCATGAAGCCCAAGGCCAAGCAGGACAAGTCCCCCGAGCTCACAACGTTGCTGGCAGAGCGTCCACCGTTCATTCCCGAGTCAGCCGAGGTGATGACCTTGCTGGTCGAGTCGCCTCCTGGTAGTCCGGGGCTACCGCCGCATCGGCACTCCGGACCGGCATTCGGCTATGTGCTCGAGGGCGAGATTGTCTTCGAGGTGGAGGGCGAACCAGCGCGGGTGGTCAAGGCGGGTGAGACCTTCTGGGAGCCCGGTGGCGACGTCATCCACTATCAGGATGGCAACAACCTCGCGGACGCTTGGAGCCGGTACCTGGTCGTGATGATGTGCGTCCCGGACCAGCCGATGGTGATCCCGGTCGACGCTGACGAGCTCGAAAGCCGCCGCGGTCGCCGCGTGCCACGGCCGCGCTGACCCACACCACGCACGAGATCGGAGGGTAGGACATGAAGATCGTGGTCATTGGCGGTACCGGGCTCATCGGCAGCCAAGTCGTCGAGAACTTGCGCGCACAAGGACACGAGGCGGTGCCAGCCTCACCGAAGACCGGGGTCAACACCATCACCGGAGAGGGCCTGGACACTGCGCTCGTCGGCGTGCAGGTCGTCGTTGACCTGGCCAACTCGCCGTCATTCGAGGACGCCGCGGCGCTGGAATTCTTCCAGACCTCCGGACGAAATCTGCTCGAGGCCGAGGCGAAGGCAGGCGTCGGGCACCACGTCGCGCTCACCATTGTCGGCGCCGACCGCGTGCCCGACAGCGGATACATGCGGGCCAAGCTCGCACAGGAAGAGCTGATCGAAAAGGCCTCCCGGCCGTACACGATCGTACGCTCCACCCAGTTCTTCGAGTTCATGCGAGCCACCGCCGACTCGGCGACCGATGGCGACACCGTGCGCGTTCCGGCGGCCAATCTCCAGCCGATCGCCGCCAAGGACGTCGCCGCCGCTGTGACCGAGGTTGCCGTATCGGATCCAGTGAGCGGTGTCATCGAGATCGCCGGGCCCGAGAAAATCAAGTTCCCCGAACTTATCCGCCGCGTCCTGGCCACCGACAACGACCCGCGCAAGGTCGTCGGCGACGAGCATGCCCGCTACTTCGGGACCGAACTGACCGACACCTCGATCACGGCCGGCCCGGACGCGCGCCTGGGTAAGACAACTTTGGCGGAATGGCTCGCCCAGCACCACAAGTAGCCGCGGCCCCTCACAGCTGGTACCCGACAGATGGTCGCCACAGTGCGCCTCAAAGTGCCGGCCACACATCAACTGGCGGACGGACGGCGCTCCTCTAACTGGCACGGATCAGCGGGCGACTGACTTGCTGAACGTGGAACTGTGAGCCAGGACTTCAGCGGCTGCCGGCGTTCGATAAGCCAATGCCGCCGGAATGGAGGAATCATGACGGACCCCGCAGACCGGATCGACTTCGCCAATCTCCCCGCGCCCGACGACGGCATTGTGGTGACGCTGTTCATCACCGTCCGCAAGGTCGCGCGGTCCCGGGACTTCTACTCGCGTGTCCTCGGCGGCACCGTCGTCCTGGACGAGAATCCGTGCATGGTCAAGCTGGCCAATTCGTGGATCATTATGAACCCCGGCGGGCCGCCCACCCCCGACAAGCCAGGTATCTCGGTGGTCAACTACCAGCCCGGCGACACGACCTCGATCTTCCTCAACCTGCGGGTAGCTGATATCCCGGCCCGCTACGAGGAGTGGAAGGCCAAGGGCGCAGAGTTTGTTACGCCACCGATCGACCGCGGAGCAGAGATCCGCTGCTACATGCGGGACCCGGACGGATACCTCATCGAGGTCGGCCAGTCCACCGGACTGCTGCACGGCGAACTCGCCGCAAAGCGCGCGGAGGACCTCCCGGGCTGAACTTGGCCGCCGCCGTGAACCGATAGTCGGCGTGTGGCTAGCAGCGGCACGACGCGGACCGGCAAAGGAACGGCAGGGTTTGCTCGGTGTGAACCGCCACACCTCGAACAAGCCGACCTGCCCGCGCGCCTGTGTGGTATTGAGGTCGGGGATGCGGCGGACCACCAGCCGCCCGGGCACCCGGTCGACCTTATTGCGGCCGCTGAACGCGGTGAACGGTATCTCGGCGACCTGCGCCCGGGAGATCCACCGGTCGGTGGTCTCGTCGTAGACGGCTTGGGGGTACTCGATTGTCTGCCACGCCGCCTCAGGAATGGAGGCGATGGCCTTCTTCACCGTCGTGTCCAGGCGGACGGTGACCGACACCTGCGCCCCGTGCCGGCGGCCGCGGCAATGGTGGGCCGGCCGTAGAACGCCGAGTCCGCCCGCACCAGAACCAGGGCCGCAGACGAGGCTTGCGCGCCGGGCGCCCGCAGGCCCGTCAGGGTCTTCAACGCGTCGGTGACCAGGCGTCTGGCGCCCGTGCGGTCCCGCAGGAGCCTTTACGCAGCCGCTGCGCCACGATCACCGGCGCCGCCGGGGTGGATACGGTGGCGAGGAGCGCGTTCAGGCCGCGCACCCCGGAGTAGCCGAACCCAGCGCCCTGCTTGGCGTACCCGTGCACCTCGACAATCGTGTCGTCGATCTCGACGACCGCGTAGTCGGCGATCCCGGCGACCAGCGGCGTGGCCGCGGCCAGGCCGGCCACCAGCCGTGAAGCGACCGCGTCGAGTTGGCGGACGTGGCCGAAGGTAAACGAGCACAGGAACCGCCCCAGTGTCGACGGGCGTAGGTGCCGGTGAAGGCCCGGCCCATCCCGCCGTGGCGGAGCAGGGCCATGTCGTCGATGCTGTCCGCGCCGGCCACCATGCACGCGACCAACGACGCCACCTTCGACCCGGCGTTGGCGCGCCACGGAGAACGGACGGATGGCATCAGCTCGCTGCTCGACAGTCGTTGCCACGATGGACTCCCAGATCGCGGGTGCAGGAGTCCCATCAGGCTGGCATGCGTTGGGAGGTCACGGATCACCCCTCAAGGGTGATGCCGTGGCCGACTCGGCGCAGGATGAACTCACCACCCTCAAGCTCGAGCTCTCCGGTCGAGGGTGGGCGAATCCACGCCGGGAGGAGAGACCCGCGCACCCCCGCTCAGAGCGCTGTGCGCCATGCCGGCTCATCCGCACCCATGGGACTGAGTACCGTACGGAAGCATTGACGCAGGGACGAGAACGCCAGCTGATCTGTCATTCCCTGATACGTGCCGAGCGGGGTCTGCGCAGTGAAGAGTTCAGGGTCGACGAGCGTGTGCTGCGGTGTCGAACCTACGGTGGCCCGCACGTATTCTCTGTCGAAGACGCCGAGAGACACTAGCCAGAGGCAGACCCTCGTCAGCGACACCCTCACTCGGTAGGAGCCGCCTTCTATCGCCCGTCGCCGCAACGCAGTCAATACGCCAAGAGTTCCCAGCCACCCCACCATGTTGTCGACGATGGGAAGGATCGGAGGCTCCTTCGGGTTCTCGAGACTGCCCTCGAGCGCGAAGATACCCGAGACGCAGGCGCCGATTTCGTCGAAGCCGGGTCGATGCGCCCACGGACCCGAGGGGCCGTGCATCGACACTTGGGCGTGAATCAGCCCAGGTCGTTTCGCGGACAGTTCCTCCGCCGTCAGACCGTGTTGCGCGAGGTATCCGGGGTGTCGGTTCGAGAAAAACACATCTGCGTCGGCGAGGAGCTGATCAAACCGAGTCCGGTCCGGACCGGACTCGCCCAGATAGATCGAGCGCATCCCCACCTGCGTGTCCCAGTAGAACTCCTCGACCTCGACGTCATCGGGACGCCAGCTGTTCAGCACGAACGAGGCAAGGTCACGCCCAATTCCTGCACCCGCGATGACGTGCCCCATACCCAGAGCTCGAATGTCGTCGAGCGGCTGCTGGACTCCCTCGGTGAACGGTACCGGTGCACTGTCCCCGATCTTCTCGACCTCGATCAGCGGAAGGTCGGCGAGCACGTCGGTGTACTGGGGCTCGTTCAGGAACTCTCGCAGGGAGCGGACCTTCGCCGCGACGACGCCTGCCTCCGCCGCGGCGTCCTCAAGATCGTCTGCATTCCAGCCGGCGACGGCTGCGTTGAGCGCGGCATTGTCATCCGGACAGCGAAACAGTTTCAAGCCCTTTACACGCAGCCCGGGATAAATGTTCAAAGTAACGACGTGCCGGCCATCCTTCGTCCTGCGGAAGAACGGGAGCACGAAAAAGGCGTTCCGCTTGTTCCACTTCATCGACGGCGGCCTGCCGTTGATCAGTTCCCACTGGCCGTCCGCGAAACCGGAGAATCGACGAAACGCCTTCCGGACATCGACCTTGATGTCCTGCGCGCGCCCGCCACGGTCCTGCCAGATCGCCGACGCGGCGATCCCTTTCGCCGCAAGCGCAAGCGAGGCAGCGGACCCGAACCGCAAGCGGCTGGATATCAGTGGATCAGCCCCGGAGGTAAACGTCACCGCACCGCCGCTGTCCTTGGGCGTCATGCCCACCTCGTGAAGAATTTCCTCGAGGTATCGCTCGAAGCTGAAATCATCTGCCACGATCGGGTTCTCGACTGCCTTGCGAAGCTGTGCTGTCAGATTCATGGCCAGCCCTTCGGTGAGTGGGATGGACGGCGTTGCCGTCAGAGAGTCCATGCCTCAGGCGGCTGCAAGATTGTTGATCGGCTCCTCGGACTACGCGGCCGGTTCGCGTGGTTCGCCCGCCGCCGCGATCCGCCTGTCAACCTTCGGTCGGCGCGGAGTCGCTTCGCGGGATGTGCTCTGTTTCCTGTGATCTGCCTTGGGCGGCAAGGGTAAGAGGTCAAAACCTCTCGACACAAATTGTAGGCCGACGCAGGACGGTCTCGCCCTCAAGCTCGAGCTCTCCGGTCGAGGGCGGGCGAATCCAGGCCGGGAGGAGAGATCGGCGCGGAGAAGCTGCCATCGCGGTGATCATTCGCTGGATCTTCGCCCTTGGAAGAGATCTACAAACAGTCGGATCAGATCGGTTCGTTCCGCTGGAGCCCAAGGAATCGGAACGAGCTCGGTGAGCCTTCGGACTTCGTGCGGTTAGTCATATGCTCCGCATAGCCACTGGCGAGGATGCTCCAACCGTTGCCGGCGATCGGATCAATGTCATCTATTTCGAATGCGAGCATCTTGTGTCGATCTGGCGCACGAAGTTTTACGCCGTGATCAGTGCGAAAGAGGATGCAATGTAGCCTGATATAGTTCATCTGCGTTCGTGTCAAGGAAAGGCCGGGCACCTCAGCAACCCGTCTTCCGTCACCGGTCAACCTCTCTGCCCAGCCCGTTCGCTAATCAACCTGTGCCCTCGTTTGCCGAGGTCAGCTGGGCCCACCTGTGGAGGGCGGAGCGGTCATGGAAGCAAGCGCCGTGGTTGAGATCGTTTGACGGTTGGTCTTGGTGAGGATTTCGTCTGCGGTCTCGGTCCATGTGAAGGGGCGGCAGCGGTCGTACAGACCTGGGCAGGGGAGATCGAGCGACCCTCAGCGGACTGAACACCCCGGCACCCCGGTTCCGTGGACCCATTGGACACATTGGCCAGAAATCGAGTCTGGCTGGTTGGGGTGGGCACGGCACGTGTCCCCGCGCCGGTTCCGGGAGCCCCCGGTAACAATCCGCCTCATGATAACGCGGCAGCAGATGTCTGCCGTGCAATGAGCTGCATCGACAACTTCCATCGCTATGGGCTTGGAGGGCGTGATCTGGAAACTGTCGTTCAGTATCTGGGCGGGCGAGTTCGACCCATGCCCGATGCCTCAACAAGCGATGGGCCCACCGAGTCGGACGGGCCCGGGCCATCACTGCAAAGGCCGGCTGCCGTGGTTTCTGATCTGCTAGCGTCCAAGATCCCCGCTGCCCCTGGTGCGGGGAAGAAGGCCCGCTCATCCCACCCCGGCGGGCCCTCGCTACGTCTGCGGACAAAACCAGCGGCGTACGCCTGAGGTGCGGCATGATCTACGGCACATCCGGGGTGAGCCACCCTCGCCGCCCGCCGCCCGCCGGCCGCGCCCACGATAGTGGTGGGCGGAGGTGCCGGAAAGGCACTTCGGGCGCTCGTTCAGCCAAACAGAATGCCGGCAGCGGCAAGAATGATCAGCAGCAAAGCCAGGCCCATCGCCACGGCTAGAACGGTCCTAATCATCATGGAGACGTACGCTTTCTCCCCCGCCACCAGGTGGACGGTTTCCTCCACACGAGGCGCGTGTCGCGCTAGTTCGTGTGCTGTGACACCCCAGCGAGGGCGCGGAACGGCTAAAGGGGCAACTGGACGCGACGAAGGGATGCGAATGCTGAAGCCATTGCCTGGATGTCAACGTGGTCGACCTCGTGGCCGCCGGCTTGGACCCGGCTCCAAAGGCGACACCACTCCGAAGGCGCACTCGTATGAGCGGGATCAAGGAGCCAGACGGCTGAACGGGACCCCCCGCTTGCCGGTACGCGGTCAGGAACTCCAGCGCAGGATCCAGCAGGAGCGTGTCGCCAGTTGGCGACTTCGCGAACTCCCAGACCGAAATCGCTAGCTCTGTGACCAGCGGCCCCCACTCAACTTCGTCCCAATCAACCAAGCCGACGATCTCCCTCTGCCGGCACAGGATGTTGCCTGGAAAGAAGTCTCTGTGCATCCACCCGACCTGCTCCCGGGCGGCATCGCTGTCATGCCACGACCGCAGCCACTCATCCAGCTCACCGTCTGGGAGAAGCCGTGCCGCGTCAGAGTCATCGCGATCTGGGGCCTGGCCATCACCAAGACCCGAGCAATCCAGAGCAGCCTTGTGCAGCCGCCCCAACAGGTGCGCCGCCTGCCGTAGCTGTATGGGGTCCTGGCGGTTCAATGTCACGCCATCCACGAAGGGCCAGACAGTGACCGGCTGCCCTTCCCAGAGGAAGGCTGCCTCACCGTCTGCCCCGATGAGCGGCTGAATCGCCTCCGGAACCGCGCGAGAGAACTCCCCGGCGACCCTGCACGACCGCTCCAGGTCCTTCAGCTGGTAGTACTGCGACACCCGCACCACAACTGGTGGAACCGAGTCCAGCCGCCAGACCTTCGAGGCAGACCCTCCGCCCAGCGCCTCGCCGCTCCCAGCCACGACACCATACCCATCACAAACCGCCGAGAGCAGTCCCTCAGGAATTGGTTGCATCCGAACACCTCGCTCGTTCCCAAGTGTCAGGTGTAGCCAGACCTCGGAACTCAACCAAACGCGGCAGCCGTCAGGAAGATGGCGAGTCGACAGATCTTCGAGGCGTTGCCTGGTCACATTCGCGCAGGCTCGGTGCCGAGGCAACCTCCCTCGGATGTGGCTGCTGCCATGCGCCGGGCCCGAGTGCTGCCGCGTTGACACCGAGAATCCTTCGGTCTGGCCGACAACCACTCTCCCCGTCATCCTCGCAACCAGCCAGATTGAAGGCTGGAGCGGAGGCCGGAGACTGGCGTGCGAGGAAGGCGGGGCGGTCACCTGACAGCGATGGCCAGCCAGCGGCTACGACATGCTCCATCTGTCCGCCCGGCGAGCCCGAGGACGGCGCCCCGGCGCCGCCCGCAAGGGCGGTAGCCGGCGGTGCGCCGCGTCAGCGGCGCCTTGATCTATGTGGAGCCGCCTTCGGCAAGGCACCCGCCTGGCACCAGGCCCGCACGCCGGCATTGAGACACGTAACCCACCGCGACGTGCCGCACGTCGCATGGGCGCATCCCAAGGATGAGCTGACTTGCACCAGCTGATGCGGGAGAGGCGCCACAGATTTTGACGCGTATATGACGCGGCCAGCCGTTCACAGCCGGTTGTGGCCGGACACAGCCGGACACAGCCGGACACCTACAGAAACAACCCTGACCTATTTGCGCTGGTCAGAGGCTGTTTTGGCTGGTGTGGCAGGTGCAGGGTTCGAACCTGCGTAGGCTGAGCCGACGGTTTTACAGAAAGCCGGCATGCGCCGCCTGACCTACCCGTTCGCTGGAGGACGACGTATTTCGCCACATATACGCCGCGCCTACCCTGGAACTGGCCATAGGATGCCGGGCACCGCTGGACCGGTACCTGTCAGATGTAGCGCGTGCACTGAACCGCTGCCGCCCGCCGTGTCGTCTATCGGAACAAGCCGAGTTCGGGCCGGTCGGTAAGGGCGCGGGCGGTGTCGATTGCGGTCCGGGCAACGCCGATGGCATCTTCTGCTTCGTCGAGAGTGATCGGGTCGTAGGTGGCGGGGTCGGGGTACTCGGCCTGGTTGCGCCGCCGGCGGAGCCGGTCGAGGGACTTCAGACCGGGTACGCCGGGGAACTGCACCTGGATCGCCTCGACCGCGGCGATGTGCCCGCCGCGGGTGGTAGGTCGTGGCCCCTGGTGAGCCAGCAGCGCGCGGCCTTGCGGGCGGCGTCGTAGGCGAGAACATAAGCGCCCTCGGAATCATGCGGCAACGCACGTGCCGCTGTCGCGACGTGCTTGTCGGCACTACCTAGGAGCGCAAGCGCGGCATCAGCACCCCCAGCAACACGCTGAAGCTCGCGGCGGTCGAGCATCGCCTCAATCTGAGCAGCACCGTGGACCCAACGTCCCATCAGGCCTCCTCAGCCGACAACGGCACGGTTACCAGCGGGGACGCCTTGAGCTGTCGAGCGAACGCGTCGTCAGCACCCTCCCAGTCCTCGGTACGCCGAATCGTCGTGTTGACCGGCAAACCCAGCCGGTACTCCGCGCGCTGGGCCGCCTCAAACACCTCGTCACGATCCGCCCGGCCAAGGACCAGCACATCGATATCATTCGGTGCCGGCCCGACCTCGCCCTCATACCGCGCGGCCCACGACCCGTAGATCGCCACCCAGTCCACACCCGCCGAGCCGCGGAACTCCTCCCCGACTACCACCAACGGACCGAACGCACGCAGCATCAGCTCAGCCAACGGCCGGTGGAACGGGCTAGCCGTGTTCACCCGCACCCGCTTGGAACGGCCGACCTCCTCGGTCTCCACCAGACCCGCCTCCGCCAACCGGCGTATCTCCCTGGTCAGCGTCGGATACGCGCCACCGGTACGGGCAGCGAGCTGGTCGATCGTCCACCACCGCTCCTCGTCCGCCGCCAACAACGCCAACAGCTGCCCGACCAGCCGAGAACGCAAGATCGGCAACGCTGCGGGAGCCTCCGGACGCACACCAACATCATACTCGATAGATGAGCGACATCAACCATCCATCGAGTGACGGCTCGGCCCGCGGTCGCCGGCGGGGTCAAGTCGCCGCAAAGCCATCGCCGCGTACGGGTCTCGACTCCACCTCCGCCACGGTCAGACACCGGACCCGAACTCGTGACTTGCGGGTGATGGCCTGACCGTCGCCCCACCGGGCCGACATGGACGCGACCGCGTACTGGTCAGGTACTGGACTGGATCGCGCGCAACACCATGTGTCTCAGATCTCGACGAGGGTGTCGCCGTCCCGGACCGCTGCCAGTGCTTGATCAGGCCAGGTCGTGTGCGGTTGGTGCCGGTGACGCCGTGGTCGAGGTAGATCCGCTTCTCGGTGACGCCGAGCTCGCGGAGCCGGTCGCGTTGGGCGGTGAGGTCTTGTTTGCCGGTGAAAAGCGGGCGGAGATGAGGATTCCAAACATGATCGGCAGCGTACGGTTAGCCCCCGACAAGTGAGATTTTCACCGGACCACCTATCTGAGACGGGGCTGGTCGCGGCCGCAGACACCCCGCGTGTCGATGTCCGGAGTGAACTGCACGGATGCCCGAACTGCCGTGCACGGCTGGTGATCGGTCGCCGATGCGTGAACTCGGTCAGCGCCCCGAGGCGCCCGCTCAGCGGCGTGGACGTCGTCGGCCCAGGGCCCGGTGATGGTCGCGGTCGCCACGACGAAGAGCAAGCCGGTCACCCCCAGCAACGTCCAGAAGTTGCTCGCCGTGTGTTCCCACCGCGGGTCGGTCGCGCCGAATGGCGCGCGCAGCCGGTTGAGGTCCAGATAGGACGCCTCGGCGACGAACCCGAGCCGAGCGGGCACGGGCAACCAGCGCAGCAGTGGCGGCAAGTCGAACAATCCGCCGGTGAGCGCGACTTGCATCATGGACAGGATGGTGGTCAGCGTGACGGCGCGCTCGAGCGCGGCGAGTCGCGGGAGGAGTCCGTCCATGCGCTCGGCCAGGAGCGGGGCGCGCTGCTCCCGGTGGCTGCGGGCGCCTGCTCGGCCTCGACGACGGCGCCCGCCGCGCCCCGCGTGTAGGACTTGACGGCAGCGATGCAGCCCGAGACCTCGGTCGCTGCGAGGCCCGATCCGGCGAGCAGGGGCGAGTGCGGCGTCGTAGCGGCCGATGTGGCCCGAACTCGGTGCGCGACGTCGCGACCTGCAGCAGCCAGGGATGGGCCCGGTAGGCGACGAGGTCGGTCGTCGCCAGGTCGTGCGAGCCGGCCCGGCACCTGGCGTCCTGCACGGGGAAGGGCTGGGTCGATGCGACGCGGTCGACCATGAGCTCCAGCAGTTCCGCCTTGCCCGGCACGCAGGAGCGCCCCAACCCTGCTCTTCGCGCCGGCGCGGAAGCGAGGTTCATCAAGACGAGCCGTGCGCTCGTAGACTTCGCAGGCGGGGCACGCCGATGGCTGGACTCGCCGCCCGCGAACTCGCCCCGCTCCCGGTCCTGGCACGTCATGCCTTCCCCGCGCGTGCGCACGGAACTCGCTGCGCTCCCCCGACCTGCGCGGGCTGTGCGTCGTGGATTGAACGGGTTCAGTCCAACCGGATCACCGAACTGCAACCTGACGGTTGCACTCAGGCGAGTGATGTGCAACCATCTAGTTGCACACCGACCTACATCGAGGGACCATCATGAATGACACCACGTACACCGAGGCGGAGCTGGCCGAGCTCGACAGCATCGCTCGCCAGATCGACATCGACGCGCCGGCCGATCGAGTGTGGGAACTCATCTCGCGGCCCGGCTGGTACGTCAACGACGGCACCGTCGAGGCGGAGCCCGACCTGCGGTATGAGGGCGACGTCGCGGTCGTGACGCAACCGGGAGTCGGGGAGTTCCGGTTCCGGACGGTGCAGCTGGACAAGCCGCGCTATGCCGCGTTCCGTTGGCTGGGCACACCGTTTCGTCCCGTCTCCGAGGGGACGCTCGTCGAGTTCTGGATCGACGAGCGTGCCGGCGGCGGGGTGACCTTGCGCGTCCTCGAGAGCGGGTTCTCCACCCTCTCCGACGACCCGGCGACCTGGCTGAAGGAGCGCGAAGGCAACGACCGCGGCTGGAGGGAGGAGCTGGCCGCCGCGAAGGCGTTCGTCGAGTCCGGGGCGGCGGACGCAGACCCGGGGTCATGAGCGTGCCGGACCTCCCGACCATGTGCGCCGCGCTGAGTGACCCGACCCGCTGGGAGCTCCTCACGCGGCTCGGGCAGGGCGCGATGTCGGCCTCCGCCCTGGCCCGGGTCCTCCCGGTGAGCAGGCAGGCGATCGGCAAGCACCTCGAGGTGCTGCGTGAGGTCGGGCTCGTCGAGTCGGAGCAGCGCGGGCGCGAGGTCGTCTACCTCGTCGTCGGCGCTCGGCTGAGTTCACTCGCCCGGGAGCTGGACCGCATCGGCCGGTCCTGGGAGAGCGGCCTGCTGCGGATCAAGCAACTGGCCGAGCAGCCCGACCAGGACCCGCCGCCTCTGCCCTGATCGCCGCATCTACCTACGTCAACCGCATCTCCGCGTCGAAGCCGCATGCGCTTCGCCGCGCGACTGCGCATGCCGGAAATCCCTTCCATGACAACGCGATCGGCAGGTATCAGACATGTCCATCCAGGCGGTCGAGAGGAACATCGACACCCACCCGGCGGAGGAGCAACGGACTATCACGCCCAGCGAGCGCGCTCCGGCGACGCGGGCCAGACGGGGGTTCGTGCTCGCCGTGGTCTGCGCCGCCGTGGCGATCGTGGGCATCGACGGGGCCATTGTGAACGTGGCGCTGGCCTCGATCCAGCACGACCTCGGTGTCGATCACGGCACGCTGCAGTGGGTGGTGGTGGCCTACGGCCTGCTACTGGGCGGGTTCCTCCTGCTCGGCGGGCGGACGGCCGACCAGCTCGGTCGGCGACGCGTCTTCCTGACCGGCATCGCCATCTTCACGGGTGCCTCGCTCCTGGCCGGGATCGCACAGCACGCCGGTCTGTTGATCGTGGCGCGTGGGGCCCAGGGAGTCGGTGCGGCGCTCATAGTGCCGGCAGCGCTGTCGCTGCTGGCCGTCACGTTCGCGGAAGGACCCGAACGCGACCGCGCCGTGGGCCTCTTCGGAGCTGTCGACGGCGTGGCCGCGTCGGCCGGGGTCGTCGTGGGCGGGCTGCTGGCCGCCGGTCTGGGCTGGCGCTGGGCGTTCTTCATCCACGTGCCGGTCGGGATAGCGCTGCTCGTGGCCACCCTCGTGTTCCTGTCCGCGGATCGGCCCGATGAGCGTGCTCCGCGCCTCGACGTCGCCGGAGCCATCACGGTGACGAGTGGCCTTCTGGTGTTCGTCTACGCGTTGCACCACGCTGCGAGCCACGGCTGGTTCACCTGGTCCGCCCTGGCTCTGTTCACCGCGGCCGCTGCGCTGCTGGCCGTGTTCCTGCGGATCGAAGCACGTGCGGCTGCCCCGCTCGTGCCCGCCGCAATGCTGCGGAACCGCACGCGGGTGGCCGCGAACCTGACCGCCTTCCTCGCGTTCTCCGCGCTGCTGTCGTTCATCTTCATCGGCTCGCTGTTGATGCAGCAAGTGCTGGGCTACTCGCCGGCGATCGCGGGCGTGGCGTGGCTGGCTACGACGGCCACCATCTTCGTGGCGGCCATGACGGGCACGCGGTTCGTCGCCCGGGTCGGGGGGCGCAGGCTGCTGATCACCGGTCTGTCGCTGGTCGCCGTCGGGGCGTTCTGGCTGTCGAGGGTCCCCGCTGCCGCCAGCTACGTCACGGACCTGCTGCCTGCCTTCCTGCTCGCCGGGGTCGGCTTCGGGTTCTGTGGACCCGCTCTGCAGCTCGGCGCCCTTTCCGGGGTGTCGCGATCGGATGCGGGGCTGGCGTCCGGCCTCGTGGAGACGTCGCGCGAAATCGGCGGCGCGGCCGGGGTCGCGGCGGTGTCTACGGTGCTCCTCACGGGCTCCGACCTCGACAGCTTCCACGCCGCCTTCACGGTCGCCGGCGTCCTCGCCGTCCTCGGCGTGGTCGTCGCGGCCACGGGATTCGCACGGTCCGCCGTGCGGGAAGGAGAGATGGCATGAACGGGGAGTCCTGCTGCGGTGGTTCGGAGCACGTCAGCTCGCCCGGCACCGGCGGGGAGGCGGCGGGCGCACCGCCCGTGCCCGCGGTCGTCGACCGGGCCGTGTTCCAGGCGGAACTCGACAGGCTGCGGCTTCGCGAGAAGGCGCACACCCGGGAGGGCGATGCGATCGCCGCGGCCCGGCGGCACCTGCCGATGGTCGAGGTGGACGCCGGTCAGGAACTGGTCGGGTCCGATGGCTCCGTCACCCTGCTCGACGCCTTCGAGGGGCGCAGCCAGCTCGTCGCCTACTACTTCATGTGGGCCGACGGGCGTCCTGCCGAGGAGCAGTGCGAGGGCTGCACATTCTACACCGGGCAGCTCCGGGAACTCGTCCACCTGCACTCCCGCGACACCACCTTCGCCGTGCTCTGCCAGGGGTCATACGCGCAGAGCGTCCGGTATCGCGATTTCATGGGCTGGGACCTGCCGTGGTACTCGGCCGAACCGTCCCTCGATTCGCTCCTCGTCGGGCGTGAGATCGGCCTGATGCACCTCGTGTGTTACCTGCGGGACGGCGACCGTGTCTTCGAGACCTACTGGACGACTTGGCGTGGCGTCGAGGCGATGGACAACAGCTACCGGATGCTGGATCTCACCGTCTACGGGAGGCAGGAACCCTTTGAGGACTCCCCGCCCGGCTGGCCGCAGCAATGGGGGAACGAACGCGGGCATCCACATCCCTACAGCTTGAACGGACGTCCCATCGCGCAGTGGGCACGTTTGGAAGCGGGTCATTCCGATGATCTCACCGCCGGGCGGCCCTGATCGGCGGGGTCGATGGAGGCCCGGGTGGCGAGTCCGAGCTCGCCACCCGCGTCTCCATGCGCTCCGAGCGGCGACGTTCCAGTAAGCCCTAATCCCTACGCCGCGGTCCGCCGGGACGACGTCGAGCTGTATTTCCTCGCCGTCCCCGAGTTCGACCCCGCCGAGTCGATGCACACGGTGGTCGTGCTCGTGCCCGACACCGGGGCCTTGGAGGAGGTTGCGCGCGCGGATGGGATGGTCGCCGTCGAGCAGCAGCAGGCGGCCGTAGCGGACGGCGGTGAGCTCGGTGTCGGCCAGCCGGGTTCCGAGCCCGATGGTGTGCCGGCCGAGGTAGATCACCCCGCCGGCGGTGACGGTGCGGCGGGTGACCGCGACCCGGGCTGGGCCGCTCGGGGTGAGCGGCGGGTCGGCCGGGCTGCGTCAACCAGCCTTCGGCGACCAACTCGGCGTACGCGTCCGCCACCGTGTTGCGGGCGACCCCAAGATCCACGGCGAGCGATCGGTACGGCGGCAGCCGGGTACCCGGCGCGAGCCGCCCGCTCCGCACCGCCTCGCGCAGGGCCGCCGCCACGGCCGCGCGGCGAGGCCCCGTAGGCGACAGCTCAAGATGCAGGTCAGAGCCCGCCTCACGAGCAGAATTGACCCGGGAATCCGGCACCTGACTGCACCCTTCGATCGGTCTCGGGCACCGAGGCTAGCCCGCCGGCTGTAGAACGACCTCCGCACGCCGACCTTCGCGCAACCCCGTGAGCGCCGATCAGGAACCCGAGGCCGGCGAGGAAGCCGATGGTTTCGCCGGTCAGGTCCTCGGCCCGACCACGAGTTCTTCGGCTACCGCCAATCCATCTAGGAGGCGATGAGTCCGTTGCGCCGGCCTGAACCGTCACCAACTCGTGACTGTTCTCTGGAAGCATGACTGGGTATCGGGCTGTTACCTCGCGGCGCCCGCCACGGGCGGGCGAGGTGATGGGTGGGGGTAAGGAATGGGTGAGGGCGCAGCTTCACCGCCAGGGTCCAGTCTGTCGCCGCAGATGCAGCAGACGCTCGTCGACACCGCGCGCCAAGTCGTCGGTGTGATGATTGGGTGCCTGACCGGTTTAAGAGTCGACACCGCTCAGCACAATGCTTGGGAGGCGACCTGCAACGACCTGCAACGTCGTACCGGTGGAATGACCGATGACTGACATCGACGCTCCTGGTGGTGCCGGGCCGCGCGCGGCGAAGCTGCGTGTGGCGGTCCAGGAAAGAGAGCGTGCGGACGCTGCGGTACGCATGGCCATCGCAAGGCTCCTCGCCCAGCCCGGAAGCGTGACCCTGCAAACCGAGGTAGCCGTTGCTCTCATAAGGGAACAGGCAAGCGGGATTCGGTACGCCGCGGCGCTGAAGGCCGTCGGGTGGTTGGTTCCAGAGGGCCTCCTCGACGACGTTCCGCACGACCAGCACCCCTGAACCTCAGACGAACGCCGGTCGGTAGATTCAGGCTAAGACCTGGCGGCCGAGGGTGGCACTTCGGCGCCGTCTTCCAGGACGGCCAGGACATCTGCCGTAGTGGCGTCGATGATCGCCGTGCCGTCGACGAGCCGTCCTGTTCCCTGGATCGCGACCGTACGCCGCAGGACGCCCCCCTCTGCCGTGCATGAGAGCGTGGACCTGGCTCCAAGTGAGCACCCAGACCAGGCGATCCTTGAAGGTAGCGGCAAAGCGCAGACCAGGCCCGGGGTCAAAGTAGAACTCACTGTTCGTGGCCACCATCAGCGCGGCCTCAGGTACGTCGTTGCCGCCCCAGCGCTGTCCCCAGACTGTCTCGAACGCCACAATCGCCTCCGCCGGCGAGACAACTGGCACAGCATCGTCGTCGGCCGGGGCGACCAAAAGCCCGATCCATTCGTATCGCCGCCCGCCTTCTGGCAGCACAACATGCTCCGCCGGTCCCCCCGATTGCCGACGAACGATCGGTTCCCAGCCCGAACTGGTCACCCTCCCAGTGTGAACCCTGGGCTCGCCCGGAAACAGGCCGGGCAACCTGTGCAATCGGCCGCCAGCCCGGTGCCCGCCTCCTAGCCGCGCGACCGACCTCCGATCCGACATCCGCGTCGATCCGCCCAAGCCACCTCGGGCCGCTGGACACATTGGACACAAATGACGCAAACCGCCGGCGACCCCGAACCCGATATACCCCAACCCCCTATACGAGATGGCGGCCGGGAGGGCTCGTGGACACAAATGAAGGCTTTGGACACAAATCTCTGATGATCTGCGGAACCGCACCCACCAGAGCCCCGTCCGAGTCTGTGACGGTCCTGCCGCCCCGGTAACGGCCCACCGTTCCCCGCTCAGTAGGACTAGATGACTACGACTCGGAACAGGGCCAGCCCGACCATTGCGCCGGCATAACTGCGTCTAGGGACCGCCTCTCGGCCGCGTTGTCTGCGCCCGTACCCGCCGCGGGCTGTTCCCCATTTCGGACCGCCCGCCGGGCTTCACCACCCACACAACAACCCCTGAAGAGGGTGGCCCCAGCCGACGGCGGCCTGTCGGAAGCCGGCTGGGGCCCATGGACCTTCACCTGGCTGGGAGCGGTGAAAGTGACGACCCACCCACCCATCGGCGTCGCGGGTCGAATCCTCGCCGACGAGGTGAGTTTGCGCGCCCGCGGCATCCGGTGGTCATGCTGCGTTCGACACGATCGTGCCGCTGCCCTGGCTGCGCATCTGGGCGAGCTCGTGCTTCATACACGCCCACACCCCGCGCAGGTTGACAGCATTGACCCGGTCGAAGACCTCCGCGGGCTCGTCGGCGGCGTCGCTGGGCGGAACCTGGATACCGGCATTGTTGAATGCCATGTCGAGCCGGCCGAACGTGTCGACCGTGGCCTGGACCGTCGCGGCGACGCTGGACTCATCGGCGACGTCACAACGCACTCCGAGCACATGGTGGCCAGCGGCCATGAGGTGCTCGGCGGCGGCCTGCAACGCGGTCTGGTCGATGTCGGCGAGGACGACGGCGGCACCGGCCTCCGCGTGCGCGCGGGCGGTGGCCAGGCCCATGCCTGAGCTGGCGCCAGTGACAAAGGCGACCTGGCCGGTGAAGTTGTAGCTGGGGTTCACGATCGGGGTTCTCCTTGGTGGCTGGTCGGTGACGTGGGAGGTCCGGTCAGGAGTGGCGGGTGCTGGGTTGGGCGAGGACGAGGGAGTCCGACCATGGAGCCGATGGCGCCGGCGACCATGAGCAAGGCCACCGGAACGGCGGTGTGCTCGCCACCGAGTCCGGCGATTGGGGCGATGGTGCCGGCGGCGACCCATTGGACGAAGTCGAGGACGGCGGCGTCCACCACGGCGACCACACCGCCCCGGTTCCTGACCCTGTGGGCAGTGGTCACAGTCTGCGCGACCACCGGTGACACGATCGGCTACGCCATCGGCAAGCGGTGGGGTCCGCGACTGCGGGAGTCCAGACTCATCCGGCGCTACGGCGTCGACGCTTGGGACAAAGCCACCGCGACACTGCAACGGCGAGGTGCATGGGCGGTGTTCTTCGGCCGGTTCCTCGCTGTGATCCGCCCACTCCCGCCGGTCGCCGCAGGCACCTCACGCCTACCGTTCAACAAGTTCCTGCCCGCTGCAGTAGCCGGAGCGCTGTGCTGGTCGGGACTGCACATCACCCTCGGCGCCGCACTAGGCGAGGCGCGGTTGCAGACCAGCCCGCCGAAGGTCCGTTCGACGACCCAACGGCGTGGGAGGATCTTTGGGCCACACTGGGGTCGACACCGGTCCGGACTGCGCACCGTGGCGGCGAGCCTGGTGCAACTTTCGGTGTGCGAGCAGCGACGACTGGGAGGGCGATGGCAGTGGGCGAGCTGGATGCGGCGCTGGAGGGCGTGCTCGACGATCGCCAGTTCGGTGTGGTGGGTTCGGACGGTCCAGGTGTGATGGTGGGCCTGGTCGCGGACGGCGAGCTTCGCTCCGTTGCCGTACGTGGCCTGGCCAACATCGAGCATCGCGTCCCGATCACACGTGAGACAGTCTTTCATGTCGCGTCGGTATCGAAACAGTTCACCGCGTTCGCGGTCGCGGCACTGGCGGACGAGGGCCGGTTACTGTAAGCCTGGACGACCCGGTCGCCAAGCACCTCAACTGGTTTTCGTTCGCTGACATCACAATTCGCCATCTCATCCACCACACCAGCGGTCTGCGAGATCAGTGGGCACTGACATTCCTGAGCGGGCGACGGTTGGAAGATGTGATCACGACCGACGATATACTCACCTTAATCAGACGGCAGAAAGAGCTGAACTTTCCTCCCGGCTCGCAGTACAGCTACAGCAGTTCCGGATACACGTTGCTCGGCGCCGTTATCGAGGTGGTCACGGGAGAGAGCTTGCGCGAGTTTCTGCGCCGGCCGGATCTTCGGTCCGCTCGGCATGAACGCCACGCGTTTTCTCGACGATCACCATGAGATCATCCCCCGGCGCGCCGACTCCTACTATCGGCGGCCGGACGGCGACTACGGCCGAATTGCTCTGTCGTATTCCAATGCCGGCGCGACCAGTCTCAACACCACCGTCGATGATCTCGCTTTGTGGGCCCTCCACGCCCTGACCCCGAAGGTTCGCGGACTTCTCGAGAGTGGCTTCACCTTGACTGACGGCACGCGGCTGACCTATGCCGTAGGTGTCACCGCCGAGGAATATCGGGGCAACCCGTCGCTGTCTCACTCCGGCGGCGACGCAGGCTATCGCGCGCATATCCTCGTCCTACCCGACCGGAAGATCGCGTCCATCGTACTGTCGAACGCGGCGGAGATGCCTTCGCAGACACTGGCGCGCAGGATCATCGACCTGGCGCTGCCGGAAGAGCATGACAGCTCCGAGACCACGCAGTCGCCAGAAGGCGAACAGCCGGAGGCCGCTGACATCGAAGCTCTGACGGGTCGATACCTCGACGACGATGCCGACNTGGTGTACGACGTGACGGTGGTGGATGGCGAGCTCAGCCTACGGTCCGGTGCNGCGAGCTTGCGGCTGCGGCACGACGNAGAAGGGNGGTTCGTGAGGGAGGGTTTCCGAGTCCAGCTNGCNCGTGCATCGGACGGCATCGTTGTTCATCCTGAACAGAGTGGGGAGCGATTCTGTCAACGCCTCGACGCCCCGATGGAAGAGACTGCGGACCCGAGCTGCGCCGGAACGTTCCTCAGTGACGAACTCGAGGCAATCGTTCACATAGACATCCCCGCAACTGGACCGCTTCGCCTGCGTCGCACCGGATGGCCCACGGTCGACATGCGCCCACTCGGCCCTGAACTCTTCCTCGCCTCCGTGCCGCACTCCACGGGATCCGGCGAGACAGACATTGTTGTGCGCTATTCAGCCGACCGTTCGCAACTTCGCATCGGTGACCCGCAAGCCCGCCGAGTCCGCTTCATCCGACTCAACTAAAATCTGTCGCTCAAATCTGACAGGGGCGAAGTGTCAAAGACTACAACGCTGAGCGATGCTCTCCGCGAGCTTGTTCGTCGCCCCGTTGTGGGTCTGGCAGCCCGCGCCAGCACTGCTCGCCCCAGTCGCGCTCGGCGCCGGGATCGGTGTCGCCGTCACCTCCTCGGTGGTCCCCTGCATCCTCGACCAGCTCGTCATGGACCGGATTGCACGCGCCACCTATGCACTCATGGTCGCCCTGCTCCCCGCCACCGCCACCGTCATCGGCATCACGGTGCTACGCCAACTCCCTACCCCAGCCGAAGTAGCTGACGTAGCCCTCATCGTGATCGCGATCGTCGTACACCACGAACACCAGCAACGTGGACTCTCAGCTCGGGAATCGCACGGATCGGCGACGGTCGGCAACCCCGCATAACCGAGATGACCACCATCTCGGCCCACCGATGTGCATCTATGTGCGGGTTACGTTTGTCATGGGCGAGTGCGAGCGGTCCGTGCCTTCCGCCGTCGCGGCTTCTGACGAGCCGAGCTCGGCTGGTCCGGTACCGCCAGCAGTCGACTTCTGCTGGACGGGTCCAACCGCCGCCTTGTCGAGGAACCGCAGCAGTTCCACGGGGAATGGGAGAACCAGTGTCGAGTTCTTCTCCGCGGCAACTTCGACGATCGTTTGGAGTAGGCGTAGCTGCAGTGCGGCCGGCGTATCCGCCATCTGGTTGGCGGCGGACGCGAGCTTCTTCGATGCCTGGAACTCTCCGTCTGCTGTGATGATCCGAGACCGACGTTCACGTTCGGCTTCAGCCTGGCGTGACATCGACCGCTTCATCGTCTCTGGCAGGGCGACATCCTTGATCTCGACCCTGTCGATCGAGACGCCCCAGCCGACCGCCGGGCTGTCGATCATGAGCGCGAGCCCTTCGTTGAGCCGCTCTCGGTTGCAGAGCAGGTCGTCCATTTCGCTCTTGCCGATGATGGAGCGCAGCGACGTCTGTGCGACCTGCGACACCGCGAACTCGTAGTCCTGCACATTGACAGTGGCACACACCGGATCGACGACCCGGAAATACACCACGGCGTCTACGCGCACGGTCACATTGTCGCGGGTTATCCCCTCCTGAGCGGGTACCGGCATCGTGACGACCTGTACGTTGACCTTCCGCAGGTGGTCCACAACCGGCACGATCATGGTGAAACCGGGCAGCCGGGGCGTTTGTTGGACCCGGCCAAGGCGGAAGACAACTCCCCGCTCGATCTGCCGTACCACCCGTGCACTCGCCGCGAAGGCGACTCCGGCAAACCCTATGACGCTGAGCACAATGCCGAGAACCATGCTGACCTCCAATGTCAGCAGCAGCCTCCACCACTGATCGTATGCCTCTCGTGGGCCTCGGCCTCGCGACGAACCCACGTTCGGCCCCGAAGCGATGGAACAGCACCGAATCCGCCGGTTGCCAGTGATCGAGAACCAGCGCCTCATCAGTACGATCGGCGAAGCAACCGCGGCGAGACGTGCCCGAGCCGTACGGCAGATTGCAGACGATCTACTGACTGTTCCGCCATCGACAGCGGGATAACACCCGGGCTCGCATCGTGACAGATCTGCAGGCACGAGCTGACGCCGATGGCCTGATCACCTGGGATGTCTCGGGCGATTCAACCGTGACCCGCGCGAACCAGCACGCCGCTGGTGCACGCAAGAGGACAGAAAGAACCGCCCGGCGGGTGCCCTGCGAGCCAGACGACCATGAGCTCGGGCGGTCGCGCGGCAGGCTGACCACCAAGCCGCATCTGACCGTCGAGCAGGACCAGAAACCGCTGTCGCTGGTGGTCCTCGCCAGGCAAAAAGGCGATTCGCCGCGGTTTCGGCCGGTCCTGGAGGGTATCCGGGCACCCCCGACGGTGGCCGTCCGCGGAGCCGCCCGATCGGGTGCGGGCCGATAACCCCACGGCCCCTTGACGTCGTCAACCGAGCGTTGCGGAAGGCACTGCGGCTGGATGGGACGGTCAAGCCACGCTTAGCAGATAGGCAGTTTGTTGAGGACCGCCACGCTGAGCCCATCGGAGCGGGTCGGGTTGGTCTCCCGACGTGTGGGTAGGAGGCAATGATGCGCGAGAGCGTCACGGCCTCTTCGAAGGAGGAACAGTGAATAAGCCGCAGCGCGACATGATTGATGTCCTCGTCGCGGATCACCGCGAGCTCAGGCAACTGTTCACCCAGGTGGAGCGGGACAAGGGGCAACCCGCGAAACGGCGCCGTCAGCTCGCCGACGTGGTCATCGCCGAACTGGTACGACACGAGGCCGCCGAGGGGCGGTATCTATACCCGACCGCGCGCCGGGTAATCCCTAACGGTGACACCCTCGCCGACCAAGAGCTCTCCGAGCACGCCGAAGCCGAGAAGACGATGAAACAGCTCCAAAGGGCTAAACCGTCAACGCCAGAGTTCGAACGGCTCCTCGACTCCTTGATGCAACGGACCCGCGAGCATCTGCGACAAGAGGAGAGCGAGGTATTTCCGAAACTGCGTGAAGCCTGCTCCAAAGAGGAGTTGCGTGAACTGGGCCGCAAGGTCGAAGTGGCCAAGGCTGCCGCGCCCACGAGGCCTCATCCACACGCTCCGGACAAACCTCCGCTGAACAAGCTGCTCGGTCCGGGCACCGGCATTGTCGACAAGGTACGGGACCTCCTCACCCGGCGGCCGACCTCACGGAACGACCTGAAGGGCAAGTGACCCGCAGAACGCCACTATGGTTGTCCGAGTAGGCGCAGCGGTCATCGAGCGCGCCGGCCAACGACGACTGCGCAGGCTCTTCGACGCTCGGCTCCAACACTTGTGAACGAGCGAACGGATAGCATGTCGCCCCGGGTTCAGCCCCGTGGAGAGGATGACGGGACGGTGTAAACTCCGTCGACCGCGAAGGCACTGCCCACCGCGGGGCTCGCACGTTCGGAGGAGAGGAACAAGATGGCCTCGGCGATCTCCTCGGCTCGCTGTACGGCCAGGAGGATGCGCATCGGCCGTTTGCCGCGTCAGCTCGGGACCGAGCCGCGCAAATTCCTCAAGCACACCGGTCTTGATACCGTCTGGGCAGGCAAACTCCGCGCTCGGTTATCCCCTGGGTCATCTTGCACGCGCGTGTAGGCCACATCGTACGATTGACAGGAATTACTTCAGACCGTAACGCGGAAGCCGATGTGCCCGGCTGTGGAGTCTGCGGTCGCCACCCCTTTCCCAACGGGATCGGGGCGGGATCATGGGGTGCTCTGTGGTGCACACCTTCAGCGTAGGCCGCGCTCGCTGACCGGGCGCTGACCTGCGAAAGCGCGCCCGAATAGGTTACGGCTCGTTGCGGTGCTTACCGCCGTGACGCCTTTCGGCGCCCAGGTAGTTTGCTCGCAAGCCACATCGCGGAGGTCCCTTCACAGACCTCGAGGCCCTAAGAGCCGCACACCGGGTCGGTGCGATGGACGTCCTCGACCCCGACGGCGAGGTTGTCGGGCAGGCGCCGACACCGATCGCGGTCGTCTCCGACAACGGGCCGTGCTTCCGCGGGTCGGTGTTCGCCGACGCGTTCACGGCGAGGACCCGCTGCTGCGGCAGGTGCGGACCCGGGTGAAGACCCCCAGACCAACGGCGTGGTCGAACGGTTCTTCGGGCAAGTACAGCCAGGATCGGCAACAGGGACCCTGCCGGCGCGCTGACAGCCGAAGCGGTGTCCTCAAGGCTCGGAGGAGCTTCGTTGGCTCCGTCTCTCTGACAGGAAGATCGGGGACTGACCAGGTGCTGCGACTCGACTCCGGCCGAGCGTATTCCGTGCAACCACCCATCTCAAGCCGCAAGTCACTGCACACAGCTGGACTCCTAGACGATCACGGCCGGGGCCGAGATGGACGGTCACAACCGGCTCTGACCTGCGAAAGCGCTGGTGAGCGGGGGCGAGGGATTCGAACCCTTGACCGAGAGGGGTCCCTCGGTAGCGGTTTTCAAGATCGGTAAGGACTGTGGGTCTGACCTGCGGTTTCATCCGGGAGCCGGGCGCCGGCCGAGCGCATTCCCCGCGAGTGCTGGCCTGCCCCAGCTGATGAGAAGCAGGCCTGACTCTCGCCGTGGTCTCTACCCCATTTCCTTCACGCAAGGCTCTGTAGATTCCCTGTCTCATGGATGCCGGCCCGGGGCCATGAACTGCGGTCCGGCGGGCGAGGAGTGGCGTCCATCAGAGTGGTGTACGGCAGGCGCTCGTTGATGGGCGTGTCGTAGACGCGTAAGGGCGGTCATCGCGTGATCCTTCGAACTGAGTTCCCGCTCAAGTCCAAGGAGACCTACGCGATGACCGCGAACCCTAGTATCGACCCTGCCCGGTTCCTCCACGAACAGCGGTTGGACGCGGTTCGGGTAGTGCTGGGGGGTGCGTCGGTGACCGAGGTGGCGGCCCAGGTCAGGGTCTCTCCCGACAGTCGGTGCACGCATGGGTGGGCCGGTATTTGATCGAGGGGTTCCTTACAAGGCTCGGAGGATCTTCACTCCACTGATGGCGGGGGACCGGTCGGCACGCGCATCGCGCGCCCGAGCTGGCTTGACCCGGGCTGTGCCACGTCAGGCATCCGGTGTCCTGTTGACCTGGCATCGCAGGCCCAAGGGGAGTCCTCCTGTCACAGGGCCCTCGGCTTCGCGAAGGGTGTTGCGAACCCCAACTGTCAGAACTAAAGTTTGATCAATCGTTTGATAACCCCAATGTCGTGGGGGATATCCTTGAGCGAGCCATCCGACCCGCCCATCGACGCGGTTCCTGTCCTTGACTTCAGCCACATCCTCGAGACCATCCGGCGCACCGAGGTGAATGTCGAGAACTTCCGACCGGGGGTGATGGCGCGCATCGGGCTCGGCTACGGCTCGGCGCCCAAGACTAACCTCCGTATCGTCTATGTGAGCGCGACGGGCTACGGCACCGAAGGGCCGTGGCGTGACCGGCCAGGCGAAGACCTGCCGGCGCAGGCCGTCTCGCGTTTGCCTTGGCTCAACGGCTCGCGTGGCGACGGGCCCGTGCCGGTTGGACTGTCGATCACGGCCACCCCATGAGCTGCCACATCGCCCAGGGCGTGACCGCGCTGCTCGTCAGTCGATTCCGCACAGGCGAGGCCAACCTTGCGGAGGCAGGCCCGTTGGAGGCGATGCTCGACCTGCAGTTCGGACTGCTGAGCAGGCGGCTGAATGACCCTCGATCAGGGTCGAACGGCACGGGCTCACTCAGCGCACGCCATCCCGGCCGCGCCGTATGGCACCCACCCCACATCCGACGGCTACCTCCCCATCGCGATGAACCCGTCGACCGGATTGCCGACCTGCTGGGGATCTGGGAACTGTCCCGGTTCACAGATCCTGACTCGTTGTGGACGCAGCGGGATGACATCGACCGCATCCTTGCAGGCCATCTCGCCTCGCAGTCACGCGCTCATTTGCCCCGGACCCTCGACGCGGCAGACATTTGGTCCGCATCGGTCCTGGATCTCGAAGAGCTGCAGAGCCACAAGGGGTTCGCTGCCATTGACACGTTACAGACGATCCGTCGCGTCAAGGAACCCCGTGCACGTGAGGTGCGCACCTTGCAGGAGCCGGTGCAGCTGGATGACGCGCTGCTGTGGGCGACGGGTGCCGCACCCCGGCTCGGCGAGCTCACACGCTGCTACGCGCCGATTTCGACCGAGCCCCGACGCTGGAGGACACGGGCGCCACGCTTCGTTCCGATCACATCCAGGAGGCGTCCTCAATGAGACTAGGTGAGAAGAAGGCAGTCGTGTCCTTGCTCGTCATCTGTGTGCTGGCCGCCGTGTACGTGCCTGCCAGCGCATTCGCAGATCGCGCCACGAGCGGGCTCCCGGATAACCTGATCGCGCACTGGACCATGGATGAACTGGACGGCGGCAAGGTCCACGACGTCCAGGCCGATGCCTGGGACGCCGTGCATGGGGGCGCCCTTGCCGACGGGAGGTTCGGCAGCGCCATCCAATTCACGCCGTCGTCACAGACCACGATAGACGTCGGCAGGTCGCTCACCCCGGACAAGGTCGCCGACGAATTGACGGTCGGGATGTGGGTGTATCCCACTGACCTGCAGAACAACGGACACCTACTTTCAACGTCTCCCAATGATCTGTGGCCCGGTTCTCTGCTGTTCTACGTCACCGGGGACGGAAAGCTGGGCGCCAACATCTTCGAGCAGTACTACACGTTCCCCGAACCAACCTTGGATTCCGACTCCTACCATGACGGCTATTCGGGGATCATTTCCAATGGAAGCGTCGTCAGCGGCAACACGTGGCAGCATGTCACGCTCACCTATAAATACAGCAGTGCCGCCAATACCGGTAGGCTCGCGCTCTACGTCGACGGTAACAAGGTCGCGGGCGGAACCTACACGGTTTCACCGCAACGGCTGGCCTTCCTGGATTCCCTGGTATTTGGGCTCCGGCGGGACAACAGCGCCCGGTTCGCCGGACGGATGGATGACATCCAGATCTATGACCGGACCCTGTCCGCCGACGAGATCGGCACGGTCTACGGATACCAGCCCGATCCCGGCGCGCCCCAACCTCCGCAGGCCCGCAGCCCGCGCATCATCGGCACGGCGGCCGGAGGCGAGACCCTCACGGGTGAATACAGCTATTACTCGAACGTGAATTCGGCCGAGACCGGCACCGAACTCCAGTGGTACCGGGCAGACACCGGCGACGGCAGCGGACGGTCGGAGCGTCCCGGAGCCACGGGCAGCACCTACGTCGTCACACCGGAGGATGTCGGCAAGTACCTGCTCTTCGGCGTCACGCCGAAGGATGCCGATGGCCGCGTCGGCGAACAGGCCATGGCGGCTGTCTACGTACGGGCGCCGGGTGCGGTGTCGGACACGCCGCTGGACGGTGTTGCTGCGCGATGGGCGATGGAGCAGCGGATCTCCGGCAAGGTCATGGATCTGGTCAGCGGTGAATACGACACCGCGTCGGCGTCGCTCGCCCCGGGAAACGACGGGTACGGAAATGCCCTGAGCCTGGATGGCTCCGGCTATCTGCAGGCCGAGCGAAAGGCTGTCAACGGCCCGGCCGACAACCAGAAGATCACCGTCGGCATGTGGATCAGACCTGACGCCGCGGCCGGAAAGGTCATGGAGACGTCGCCGGGATATCCCGAGGACGGGGCATTCGAGCTCGACCTGAATGCCGACGGCAGCCTGAGTGCCAGGCTTCTCTACTGGTCCGGCTATGCCGGCACCGGCCAGCGCAACGTCGTCTACGACAGCGGTTTCTGCATCGTGTCAACCGCCGCGGGAGCGATCCGCCCCGGCGAGTGGTCGCACGTCGCGATCACCTACGAGCCGTCCAACCTGGGCGGCGGCTCCGGGAAGTTCACCATCTACGTGGACGGCGGGATCGCCGCCGATGCCACCCAGAGCAACTGGACCGGGCCGATCAACATGGGCGGAGTGAAGTTCGGCGGTGGCTTCACCGGCCTGATGGACGAGATCCAGCTCTACGATCGCGTCCTGGCCCAGAACGAGATCGGCAACCTGATGCTCGTCGGCGTGGCTCCGGAGATCAAGGCCGAGCCGCCGCAGGCACGGGCCGTCAAGATCACCGGAAACCCCAAGGCCGGCAACACCGTCACGGGTGCGTACTCCTACTACAGCAACCTGCTGATCGACGAAAGCGGCTCGGAGTACCAGTGGTACTCCGCGCCCTCGGCCGACCCGGCCGGCAAGGACGCCATCAGCGGGGCGACGGACTCGACATACCTCGTCCGCGACGAGGACGCAGGGAAATACCTCTTCTTCGGCGTCACGCCGAAGGACAAGGACGGCCGCACCGGCGATGCCGCGCTTAGCGACAGCGTGCTGGCCAAGGACGCCGCGCTCAAGGAACTCCCGGCAGATCCGGCCGCCAGATGGACCATGGAGGAACTGGTCAATGGCAACGCCACGAAGGATGTGGTGAGCAACAGCCTCGACAGGGCGTACGGGGCCCTCGCCGAGAGCCGTACCGGGCTGGGCAAGGCCCTCCGCCTGAACGGCAGCACCAGCAACTACCTCGATGTCACCAGGAGCGCCACCAGCACTCCCACCCCGGAGCAGGCGACGGTCGCCATGTGGCTCAGGCCGGACGAGCTGCTCAACAGCAGCCTGGTCGACAGCACCGTCAACATGCGCAGTGACGGCAGCGGGTGGCCGGTCGACAACACCATGAAGCTCCAGGCGAACATGGACGGAAGCCTGACCGCGAGCCTGCTCAACTGGAGCGGCGGCCCGCGGAGCCCGGAGGACGACATCACCTTCGACGGCGCCTTCGCCAAGCTGACCACCGCTCCGGGCGTGCTGAAGAAGGGCGAATGGAACCATCTGGCCTTCACCTACATCGCGGGCAGCAGCAACAACCCGAAGGCCGGCGAGTTCTCCATCTACCTGAACGGATCACTGGTCAAGAGCGCCCGCTTCAACCAGAGCCACCAGGCGACGAACCTCACGCTGCTGCGGTTCGGCAGCGGGTTCGCCGGACGCATGGACGAAGTGATCGTCTACGAACGCGCCCTGGGCGCCGACGACATCCGCGAGATCTACGACTACGTGCCCAGCGATGTGGTCGCCCTGCCGCGAGCCTCGGACGTGGCTCTTACGGTGTCGGCAGACAAGACCACGCTGACGGGCACCTACGCATACTCCGACGAACGCGACGCCGCCGAAGGCGCCTCGCAGTACAAGTGGTACCGAGGCACCCATGCCGACGGTTCAGACATGGTCCAGATCCCTGGCCAGGACCAGCTCTCCTACACGATCACCTCCGCGGACCTGGACAACTATGTCTTCTTCGAGGTGACACCCGTCACGGACGACGGGCGGGCCGGCTTCGGGACGGCGAGCGACGGCCACTACTACGGCGAAGACAGCACCGAGGAACTGATTCGCTCCAACCTCTTCCTCGAGGAGGCGGGCAAGGGGACCCAACTGCCAGTGTTGTACAACGCCGACGGCGCCGAATGGGCCCTCGACGGCAACTTCGACAAATACCAGGGGTTCACAGGCGTACAGCTTCCCGCAAAGCCCGAGCAGAACAAGACGGGCAAGCCCTGGCCGCTCGACCCCGCCGATTTGTCGGGCACCTTCTATTACGCCTACGACGACAACTACTTCTACATGGGCGCCATCGTCAAGGACGATATCCACAAGGCGACGACGGGTGGCAGCAGTTGGCAGGGTGACAGCCTCCAGTTCTCCTTCCTCGACCCGGTGCGAGGATTCCGTACGGAATTTGCGGCGTCCTACGCCGACGGCGTATCCGACATCTACCGGCACGCAGATGGGCAGGCCGTCCTGTTACCGGATTCGATCCAGCGCAAGTTCTCCAGGAACGAGGACACCAAGACAACCTATTACGAATTCAAGATGCCCTGGGGCGCAGTGATGTTCGGTAAGCCGGCGAGTACGAACATCATTCCGTTCACCGTCCTGATGAACGACAACGACGTCAATACCGAGGTCTCCAATCGCGGTTGGGTGGAATGGACCGACGGTATCGGCAGCTCCAAGGACATGACGAAGGCGGCGAAGCTCGAGCTGCTCGAGCAGGGTGAGCAGTGGAGTGCCTGGCTGACCGGGCCGACGGTCGTGGCCGCAGGGAGCAAAGCCCGGTACACCCTCTACGTGCCGAACTACTCCACAACTCCACTCGAAGCCGAGATCGCCATTCCTCAGGCCGGGTACTCCGGCACGGTGACGGTGCCACCCGGGCAGGTACTCAAGAAGACGTTCGCCATCACCATCGACAAAGACATGACCATTGACGCCACGGTGACCGCCCGGGGCAAGACGCGAAGTTCGAGTGTCAGGGTCACAGCCACGATGGACCACCAGGCGGTCCTGGACTGGCTCGATCACCTCCGGGACGTCACCCTGCCGGCGCTTGAGAGCAAGCTCTCCGAGGCCGAAGCACTCGGACATCATGTTGACTATCAACGTGTGAACGCGCGCGTCATCAAAGAGTTCACCACCTACGGCAAGGACGACCTCGGGGCCGGCAAGGACTACCTGCCGCGCGCCCAGTACATGGCGAGGACGATGGAGAACCTTGCTGACGAGGCGATGACCCAACTCCAGGACTTCATCGACGGCAAAGCCCAGTCCTTCGAGGTGCCGCGTTATGTCACGGGCCAGACGCAGCCCAATGGGTACTCGATGATGGGTGAGACGACCGATGGCGTTCGCCCGATCATCTTCCAGGGCTCGGGCATGTTCGACCGCGTCGTCCAGGACGTTCCGAAGTTCCATGACCTCGGGCAGAACATCGTGGACTACAACTTCGGTCCCACGGACGTGATCACGCGGCCGACTCCTGAGGATCTGGCGGCTGGCAAGAAGGTCGGCGTGAACCTCACCAGGCTCCGCAACTACATCCAGCCCTTCCTCGACAACGCGGCGGCCAACGGCACCGCGGTCAACCTGGCCACCGTCATGCACTACTGGCCGGTCTGGACCTATGAGGACTACCCCGACCTCAAGATCGACAACCTGTACGCCAACACGATCGACGTGGAACACCCCATGTTCTGGGAGGTCGAGGAGACCTTCCTCAGGGCGGTGATCCCGCTGATCAAGGACCATCCCGCGCTGCAGTCTGTCACCCTCACCTCCGAACCCATCTACGTCAACAACTCCAGCAGCGCCTACCACCTTGCCGGCTGGCGCACGTTCCTCAAGGAGAAGTACGGCGACGTTGCTGCGATGAACAGCCAACTCGCCACTAACTTCGCGAGCTTTGACGATGTGCCGGCATTCAACCTCAAGGAATCATTCGAAGCGACGCCGCTCCTGTACGAGTACTTGACCTACAAGAACAGCGTGTTCACCGGCGTCCACCAGAAGATGGCCGACATCATCCATGAACTCGCGCCCGACCTGCCGGTCCACATCAAGACGATGGGCTGGAACTTGGTGAACCGGCAGCCGCTGCTGACCTGGGGCATCGATCCCGAGCAGTTCGTGGACCTCACCAATCTGAACGGCACCGACAACGGCAACTCCTTCGAATTGGGGGTCGGGGGCTACCTCGAGAGCTTCTACCTGTACGACATGCTCGCCTCCTACCAAAAGCAGCCAGGCTACAACTCCGAAGACCACGTCATTAACGACGGCAACGAGGACTATGTGCCTGAAGCCGCGATGTCGGTGGAGAACACCCTTTGGGGCGGGGCACTGCACGGGCGAACCATGTCCACCCTGTGGGTTTGGGACCGCTCCTACGACAGGGTGAATCAGAACTACCTTCAGGGCAGCCTGCTCAACCGCCCCGACATGGTCGCACGCATCGGCAAGGTGGCCCTCGACATGAACCGCCTGTCCTACGAGCTCGGCGCATTCCAGCACACGCAGGGCGATGTCGCGATCTTCACAGACTTCGCATCGACGCTCTACGACACGGGTGGAACCAACCACCACTATTCCGCGATGAGGCGGGCCTACGAAGCGCTGAGTCAGTCAGGGCACCGGGCCAGCCAGATCTCCGAGGACGTAATCAACGGGCACAACGACGACTTCAAGCTGAGCGACTACAAGGTGATCGTGCTGCCCGAGGTGACCCACCTCGAAGAAGAGACGCTCCGGAACATCCTCGCCTGGCAACGCAAGGGCGGCATGGTTGTGCTGATCGGATCAGAAGCCGACGTGCTCCGATTCGATGGCTACAACAAGGCCCTCGACGCCTCCCTAAGGGATGCCGTGCTGACCAACCCCAACACGCGCGAGTTGTCCAGGGGCCAGACTGACGCCCAGCTCAGGGCGGTGTTCAAGGAGATCCTCGACGGCCTGCACCCGGACCGTGTGATCGTGTACGACAAAAGCACCGGAGAACCGTTGAGCGACGGAGAGTGGCGAACGGCCGTCTACAACGGCAAGTTGCTCCTCAGCGTCATGAACTACAGCCAGACGCCGAAGGAACTCGTCATCAAGTCGGGTGCCGCCGAGATTCCCTCGACCGACCTGAAGGACCTGCTGAACGCAAGGCCGGTTCCCCAGACGGTCTCACTAGGCAGCCTGGAGCACCAGCTGTACGAACTGCCAAGTGCCTTGCCAGCCTCACCGCCGTCTCACCTCACCCTCGACAAGGACGTGGTGCCGGCGGGTACGCCGCAGAAGGTCACGGTCCGGTCGGAGAGCCACGGGCCGGTCACCTATCGGATAGCGTCCGGCCACCTGCCCCAGGGCGCTTCGCTCAATCCGTTCACCGGGGATATCGCGCTGCGGAGCGACGTCGCTCCAGGTGCCTACACCTTCAAGGTGGAAGCCAGTAATGGATTGACGGCGACGGCGACGTTCACGCTGTACGTAGGAGCGCTCAAGCAACAACTGTCCGGTCTTGCCGATATGACCAAAAGCGTCGGCGACGAACCGTTCGCAGTGAGCTTCACGTCCAACGCGATCGCTGAGCACCCCGAGTTCAGCTATGAAAGCAGCAACGCGGGGGTTGCAGAAATCTCAGCGGACGGAATCGTTACGCTCCGGTCGGCAGGCGAGACCACCATCACCGTCCGGGCGGGAGCGACCCAGAGCTATGGCCCTGCACAGGCCACGTTCGTCCTCACAGTGCACAGTTCGGCTCTGCTCAAAACGTTGACAGTGGGATCAGGCAGCCTCGTGCCCGAGTTCCGGAGCGACATAACGTCCTACAACCTCAGGGTTCCAACCAGAGTAGCCAACGTGGAGGTACGCGCGGAGACGGTGAATGACGATGATGTGATGGTCCTGAACGGGAGCCCGCTGGCCAACGGTCAGGGGAGAACAATACGGCTCAGGGTGGGCGACAACACCCTCACAATCAGAGTCAAGGCGCAGAATGGAACGATCAGACAGTACAGCGTCGTCGTCACACGCCAGACCGGCGTGAGCCCGAAACCGACGCCGAACGGCTAACCTGAGGGCTCGGATCGAGGCCGCGTCAACCGGCGGCTGGAGCTTGGGCCAGTCAAGACGGACGGGTCTGAGAGAGCCGTAGCGCTCCCGGAGGCCTGCTGTGCCGCACTCAAACGGCATCAGGAACTGCAGGCGAACGAAAGGGAGAGCGCGGGGCAGGCTTGGAGAGATCACGACTTGGTGTTCGCAACGAAGATTGGAACACCGATCGATCCGCGGAACATCAACCGACACTTCGAGGAGCTGTGTACGGCGGCCGGCGTTCGACGCATCCGCTTCCACGATCTACGGCACTCGTGCGCGACGCTCCTCTACGAGCAGGGCGTGCCCATCGACGACATCCAGGATGCGCTCGGGCACAGCTCGCCCACCATCACGAAGCTCATCTACATCGAGGTCACCGAGCGAGTCCAGCGCGGCGCGGTCGACAGGCTGGACTAACCTATTCAAGCAGCCCGAGCTGTGACCAGCAGCAGGTTGTCTCGCGAGCCGGCGAGTCGCGGAGTTGCTTGGCATCGCGGCTGCAGCAGTCGCGCCAGTTCCCGCCCTACATTCCACGGCTGAAGTCCCCCACCCGCTCCTCAACGCGTTGGCATGTCGGCGTGGACGGCTGGCTCCCGCACTGACCTGCGGTTTCCCGCCGAAGCGGACCACGGGCCGAGCGCATTCCGACAGCGGCATGAGCGAGCGACTCGGCGTCCAACCGAGATGGCGATTTCGAACTGGCCTATAGGCCGGCCGGGTTGCGCGGGAGCCAGTCGGCGAACCGATTCGCGAGAGTGTCCCGCTCTAGTGCTGAGGGCGGGATAAGGTCGCCGCCGCCGTCGTAGGGGTGATACAGCCAGTCGAGATCCCGGCTCGTGAGGATGACGTCTGAGGTTGCCCAATCTGCGACCAAGCGCAGCAGCGGATCGAGGTCGCGCGGAGCATTGTGAAGGCCGCTCGCAAACAGATGAAACCAGGACTCTCCGTAGTCGTCGGCCTCGTAGAGAACGGACCTCCACAGCGCGCCGTCGGGTGCCGCACGGACCAGATCGCGCGGCCGGCGCCTTGGGTGACGACTTGGCGACCACGAAACCGTGATCGCGATCAGTTCCGCTCCTGGTGCCGCGAGGACATCCAGCACAGCGTGGTGACGTCGTAGGACTTCCGCGTACTCCGCCTCGTCGTCTGGGTACCGCTTCGACTCAGGCGGGCTGTGGAACCGGACCCAGCGATCAGCGAGGGCGCCGCGCAACTCGTGGCCAACTGGTCGCGCTGTCGGGAATCGTGACTCCCATGTGGTGGTTAGCCACGCCCACCTGGGATCAGCTTCGATGCGCGGCGGGAGTCGGTCGAGCAGTGGACGCACGCGTCCGTTCCATGTCTGCCAGAACCACCGTCTCACCCGGGCAGCCTACGGCTCGCTCAGTCCTGCCGGTTGCAGACATATCAGTCGTACGAGCGAACCTCCCGGACCTCCGCAGAGGCGAGCACGATGACTACGTGGCTGGAGAGCTCACGTGGCGGCACGATCGCGCTTGTGAGCAATGGTTCACGGGCGATGGTGATGCTCCTCGAGCACGACGACGGCGACCCTGGCGAACATGCGATCGATCCTGGGGGAGTCGGCTCCAGCGGCGGGTTCGTCCTCGAGAACGGTCAGGTCGATGAGTACCCCGACCGTGACACTGTGCCGATGGGCGACGCGCTGAGGATCCTGGTCTACCTGGTGTCCGAGGGCGTGCCCCGAAAGATGCGTCGTGGCAGGTGGATCGGTGACTGCATCTAATCCGCCACACCACCACGCTGAAGGGTCCTGGACAGGCGCATGAGCGCGCGAGCCACGCAGCGGCTATTCTCAGGAACAAGATTCCCTTCACCGTCTGCGCCACGTCACGGCGTTCATTCTTGAACACATTCGTAAATTCCCGGGTTGCCCTCCGAGAGGAGCCGGCCCCGGTCGTATGACCAGCCAGCGGCCGCGACGGCCGCGCACGGCGAGTGCAGCCGAATTCCACCTGCGGATCTGGGCGGAACTTGTCCGCCGAGTTGAAGAAGGCCCTTGGCCCATCGAGCCAGCGTGCCCGTGCTGCAACGGCGAACTTGAGTTGGAGTCACGCGACCGGCTCGAAGCCATGATCCGGCGGGGAGGCAAGCAGGGACGGCGGATCGCGCGTGCCGTTCGCGACCTCGACGCGCGCTTCGAACGCGCGACCTGGCCCACCCCGGAGCCACAGAACGGCTTCGGTTGGTGGCACCACCGCTGGTCGCGTCCTTGAGGAAGGACGGGCGTCGGCCATCGTCCTGTGGCGCGCGAAATTCGGCATGGTTGCGCTTCACGCACGGCGGCAATTGAGGATGGCCGGTGGCTCGCTGTGAGGGTCGGCGAAGCTGATCGCCGTGTGCACGGCAGCGAAGTAGCCTTCTGCCCGTGTCCCTGAACGATCTGCATCGTGGATTTCGCGACGATCAGCAGAGGAGCCGTGCCGCCGCGGTTGTGATGGACCGGCTTGCCGATGACCGGGAGCCGGAGGAGTGCCGTTGCCTGATGCGATTCTGGTGGCAGCTCACCACCCGACTGTCGCAGATTGGCGAGCATGAACTGGTGGCCGGCGTCGGCGACACGAAACTGCTGACGGTCCGAGCGCTCATCGATGCTCTCCGCTGCTCGCCGGAGGCTGTCGACCGGTGGATCGAGACGACCACAGAGAGGTTTCCGGTAGTCCATGACCGTGGTTGGTCACTCGCCCAGACGCCTCCATCGCTGGCGGACCGAGCGCAGGAACATCAGGTTGTCCGGCGACCGCCGGGACCGCGGCCGCCTGACCCGGTCGCAGTACCACGATTGAATGATGAGGAACTGGCACGTGCCCAGGCAGCGTGTCGAGCCGGGGCCGAGGGCGCAGCCATGAGACTCGGCGAGGTGCTTGAGGGGCGTGGCGACTTGAAGAACGCCGAGGCCGCCTATCGGCTGGCCGGTAAGCAGGCAATCCGGCGGCTTCCTAAGCCCTCGGGCGGCTGCTACGAGCCTCGGGCGAACCGGCGTACCGTGTGGCGGCGGAATGGCAGTACGCGGCGGATGCCGGACTCGATGAAACTGGGTGAGGCTGGATCATGACGGCAGATCCTTGGTGTGCGTCCACACCGTCATGCGATGGATGCCGAACCGCCGAGAGATGGACACCACGCTCTCGCCGATCCCTCGTTTCGCCTGCTCCCATGCGGAACCGAGCCGCTCGAACTGCTGCCATGTGTTCGGTTTGAGTCCACCTGCGTCCACAATGTCGGGCATGGGTGTCGGCGTGGTGGGCGGCAAGTAGCCGCGTCTGGTTTGCTCGACCGGCTGGCTTCCTCGACGGTCGCTTTGAGTTACGAGCACCTCGAGACCCGTCCGATCGCGACCGGGTCGACCGCAGCGTGGTAGCAAACGGGCAACCGTCGGCCAGGAAGGCCACATGACGCGTATTCACGTCAGAGTCGACCTTTCACGCGGGCCACGGGACCGGACCCACGCGAGGAACTCCTCGGCGAAGTTCGAGGCGATTCGAGCACGCACGGACGCGAAAAGATCGAAGCCGTGCTGGGTGTCGGTGAGCTCGGCGTAAACAACTGGCGACGTCGACGCCGAGCGCAACGAGGCACTCACCGAGCGTGGTCCTGCCGGTGGGATCGCGGTGTCTTTCGCCCCGTGCATGATCAAGATGGGCGGGGCGTCCGGCCGGGCCAGGTTGACCGGTGCGCTGGCTGGGTCGGAGCCGCGCGGCCCGAGGTAGCTGTATATCGCGACCACGCCAGCCACAGAGGTGTCCGCTTGCTCGAATCCCGGTTGATACTGCGGGTCACCGGCAGTGAGTGCGGCGGAGACCGCCAGATGGCCACCGGCGGAGTTGCCCATCAGGAAGATCTGAGCATCATCAACGTGGTGTTCGCTGGCGTATGCCCGTACCCACGCAATGACCCGCTTCGTGTCAACCAGCGAGGCGGGGAACCCGCCTTGAGAGCGGAGTCGGTAGTTCGCGCTGACGCAGAACCAACCGTGGTCAGCCAACTGGTTCAGCAGGGCGACGCTCTCCCGGCTCTTGTTGCCCTGAACGAAGCCCCCCGCGTGCAGATGGATCATGACCGGACCGGCGGCTTCCCGGTCCCGGCGACGATAGGTGTCGAGGAAGTGGGCGCGCCCGCCCGGACCATAAGGAACGCTGCGCTCACGCTCGACGGTGCGCCAATGCCTCTGGAAGGGCAGCAGGATCCCGCGCAGCCAAGGCTCGCTCGGGGTAAGCGCCGCCAGCAACTCGGGTCGGATCGAGGAGCGCCAGGCGGCTCCCAGACCCGCGGCCAGCGCCGTCTCCATCGCTGGTCGAACGGTCCGTGCGCGAATCTGGAGCCAGACCATTCCCAGCGAGACGAGAATTGCGAGCACGAGCGCCGCCGTCGCGGCCCCGCCCTCGAACCCTTCGCCGCTCACACCAATGGCGACGATGGAACCGGCGAACACGGCCAGCAACACCAATGGAATCTCGTTGCAAGCCACGGTTACCACGTACACGGCGAATCCGAGCGGTCCGCGGCGAGCCGGGAACCATAGCGTTGTCGCTACGAACAGCGCCCAGATCCCCGCAGTGGTCAGCAGCCCCATCAGCCCGAGTTCCTTCGCTTGAACCGCATCGTCGTGTGAACGCGGTCGGGCCAACCAGGAAAGTCCGGTGCGCGGCGGGACGTGATTGCCGGGGCGGGGTCGTCGGACCACGCGTGGCGGAGAAGCTCAAGACTCAGGGCCGAAGCCCACGTCCACGTAAGCACTCCGCCGAGAAGCAACCACCTGAAGTCGCCAGTCAATGCGGCCGCTCCGCCAGCGGCGAGATCAGCAACGACACAGGTGAGGCTGTAGGCCGCCCAAGTGTGCTGGCCTCGGTGAAGGAACCGTCGCGCGAAGACGAACCCGGCCGTGTCCAGGGCGAGGCCGCCGACCAGGGCCGCCGCATTGTGCAGCTGCCCCTGCCACGACGGCGTCAACGCGCCGCTGCTCGCCGACGGGAAGCCGGCCACGGGGTCAGTGACAAACGCTGCGGCCGCCACGAGGGCGAGGCCGTACACGGCGAGCAGACGAGGACCCCAGGTCCGTGCATAGCCGACGCCCAGTGCGCGTCGTGCGCCGACGGCGCCGGCGGTGGCGAGCAACCCGGTGACGATGAAGCTCGTGGTCTGGATCCAGCCGAGGTCGCCCTGGCTGAGGGCGCTGAGCGGGTGCCGAGCCGGGTCGAAGCCCTCTCGGGTTGCTGCCTGGATGAGGACGGTAGCCACGAACAACGGGCCGGCGACCGCGCCGCAGCAGAGCAGGAGACGGACGCCTCTGGATCGGTCGAGGACCGTCGCTGCGAAACGTGTGATGGTGCGTGTCGGGGTGGACATGGTCGCTCTTCGAGTTGAGTTGTCGGACGGTTTGACCGGGGAGGCGGCCAGTCGTCGGCACCTGACGTGCCGAGGTTGCCGGCGGTCGGCGATGGCGTTCATCGGGTGATTCGGTGCATGTTCGAGGTGTAGCCGCCGCCGGGGAAGGTCCATTGTCCGAGGTTGGTGTCCTGGTCGACGAAGGTGCCCCTGAAGTAGGACGACGATCCGGGCTCGCCGCCCCAGATGGTCAGGGTGTCGCCGTCCAGTGCGTACACATAATCGAGGGTGTTGCCGCGCGTATCATAGGCGCGCGAGCGGATCTCGGGGGTCGGCGGCTGCCCGAAGGGCTGAAGGTGACCTATCACCTCGAGCGCCTTGACGTCGCTCCCGAACAGATGCATGTCGACGTGCTGAAGGAGGAAGAAGCCGCCTTCCATCCACTCGTAGGTAACCGTGCCAGTGCTGTCACCGCTCAGTCGCCAGCTGCCGACCAGTCGATTCAGGGCCTGCATCGCCGGGCTAGGTGGCGACTCTGGGGTCGTATCGTTCATCGCTGTTCCTCTCGAGTTAGGCTGCGCCATTACGGTAGGAACGAACAGTGGCTGAAATATCTCAGAAATCCGCAGGCTCGCCCGATCGGAACCGAGTGTTGCTGGAGAGCGGGCTGCTGCAGCCGGAGGTGTTCGACCGGTACTTCACGGTTCAGGGCTTCCAGCCGGCCGCCGACTTGAGAGCCTACGTGTCGCACTACTGGGTGCTCCGCTGGCGGCTTCCCTACAATCTCACGTACACGCCGACCGAGGTGCTCCCAGTTCCGATGGTGCACGCTTTCTTCACCGCTCGAGGCGCCCACGCGCATGGGATTACCGACGGAGCCCTCAGCTATGAAACCGCTGGCGCTGGTGCCATGGCCGGCATCGCGTTCAATCCCGGCGGCTTCGCGCCATTCTGGGGTGGACGTATCAGTCAACTGCGCGGCGCGCGAGTCGACCTGACGACTGTGTTCCCCGGCGCCGATCCGGGTTTCTGCAGAGACCTACTTCATCAACCCGAGGAGCATTTGGTCCATACGCTTGACCGGCTGCTTCACTCGAGGCCGGTCGGGCGTCCAGGTCCACAACTGGAACTGGTCGCGGATGCCGTCGCAGCGATAACCCGCCGGGACGGCCCCACCACGGTCAGCGGTTTGGCAGCCGAACTGTTCCGTAGCGAGCGGACCCTGCAGGCGGCGTTCGCCGAGTACGTCGGGGTCGGCCCCAAGTGGCTCTTGAGGCGGCAACGGCTCATGCGGGCACTCGGGAGGACCGCCAGGACGGCTCGGCCCGATTGGGCCGGTATCGCCGCCGACCTCGGCTACAGCAGCCAGACGCACCTCCTGAACGACTTCAAGAACGTCGTCGGAGTCACGCCTCGCGTCTACATTCGTCAGCTGCATCGGCTGCGCTCGCAGATCCGCCGCCCCGACGAAACTGGCGTCTGATCGTCGTTCCGGCCCTGGCTGGAGTTCGCGTACTGGGTTCCGGTGTTGAGGCGAAAGTCGACTTTCGTTAGGACGTTGGTGCAGGCGGTCGAGGGTGAGCAATGTCATCGGCCATCGGCCCGACGGCATGGGCGGCGTCGGGCTCCTCGACGGGTTGCCAGCAGGAATAGACATGCGTCAATATTGATGCATGTCGAAGTCTGGGCGACTGACGCTCACCCCGGTCGCGGCGGTCGCGTGTTGTTCGCCTCTCGCTAGGGAGCCCATGAGCCGGGCTGCCGCCGACCAGATCGCACCGTTGCTGAAGGCGCTCGCGGAGCCGGTCCGATTGCGGTTGATGTCGCTGGTTGCCTGCCACGAGGGCGGTGAGGCGTGCGTGTGCGACCTGAACGACGCGCGTTCGACCTGTCGCAGCCGACGATCAGCCATCACCTCAAGGTTCTCCACGAGGCGGGATTGGTCGAACGTGAGAAACGAGGTGTCTGGGTGTATTACCGCGCCAGGCAGGACGCCCTCGACGGGCTGGCCACACTGATCGGTAGCACCGCCTCGTGACCGTCCTGACCCGCCGAATTCTGGCCGAGTTCGTCGGTACTGCTTTCCTCGTCGCCGCTGTCGTCGGCTCGGGGATCGCTGCCGTCCGCCTGTCGCCCCACGATGTCGGGTTGCAACTGTTGGAGAACTCAGGCGTCACCGGTGGCGTGCTGGTTGCCCTGATCTTGGCGCTGCAACCGGTGTCGGCGGCCTTCAACCCGCTGGTGACGTTGGTTGAACGCGCGTTCGGACACATCACGACCCGGGATGCGGCCAGCCTGATCGTTGCTCAGTTCGTCGGCGGATCCGCCGGAGCGGTCGTGGCAAACCTGATGTTCGGCCTCCCCGCCGTTTCGGTCTCGACGCACCAGCGCAGCGGTCCCGCGCTAAACGCCGCGGCATGCGCGCCCCGGTACTGACCGTCGGCGACGGCGCGCTCGGCTTCTGGGCCGCGGTCCGCGAGGTGTTCCCGCAGGCTCGGGAGAAGCGTTGCTGGTTCCACAAGATCGCGAACGTGCTCAACTGCCTCCCCAAGTCCGCCCAGCCCGGCGCGAAAGCCGCGCAGGCCGAGATCTGGAACGCCGAGGACAAAGACCATGCGAAGACGGCCGCGACAGCGTTCGCCGCCGACTACGGCGTCAAGTGGCCCAAAGCCGCCGCGAAGATCACAGACGACCTCGACGTGCTCCTGGCGTTCTTCGACTACCCCGCCGAACACTGGGTCCACCGGCGGACCACCAACCCGATCGAGTCGACCTTCGCGACCGTCCGACTACGGCAACGCGTCACCAAAGGCCCCGGCTCCCGGGCCGCCGGCATCGCCATGGCCTTCAAGCTCATCGAGTCCGCCCAGCACCGCTGGCGCGCCGTAAACACACCCCATCTCGTCGCCCTCGTCCGCGCCGGCGCCACCTTCACCAAAGGCAAACTCGTCGAACGCACCGACGAATCAGGAGATGATCACCAAGCCGCCGCGTGACACACCATCCACAGGTCTTGACAATTCCTCACGGCCAAACCAGGCCGCGTATACGCCGTACGACGCCGAAACTCCGCCGAGCACTGACCGACGGCGAGCGCCTGACCAGGACAAACGCCGAGACGATAAGCAGAGCCGACGGTCCGCACACCGTCGCCTCGAGCGCGCCGCTATAACAACGACCCGGACCTGTTTGCGCTGGTCAGGGGCCGTTTGGGCTGGTGTGGCAGGTGCAGGGTTCGAACCTGCGTAGGCTGAGCCGACGGTTTTACAGAGCGCTCAGCCCGCCCGCTTGGAAGGCGTCCTGACCTGCACATTCACTCGTTGTGAGTCACAGTATCGGCTGCCTTGGGCCGCACCTGGGCCGTTCGCCCCCTCCTCGAGGGGTACTGGCCCAGGATCGTCACTTCGTCCGTTCACGATGCGACCCCCTCCGTAGTCCCACTTGGCGGGCCCGGGGAGATCATCCGCAGCCCTCAACGCCCGGCTGCATCGATGGACGCCGACCGGCATGGTTGAGCGGCGCGCAGTTGTGTCACGCGCTCAGTCGCCGAAGTCGAGGGCTTGCTGGTGGGCTTCCTCGACCAGAGGCGCCAATATCTCACGCAGGGCATCTCGTTGATCTTCGCGAAGCTCCAGAAGCAACGGTATAGCGAATCGACCAAGCTCGCTTAAATCATAGGACGCGTTTGTGTGCCCGCCTGCGGTACAGGTCTCGAAATCACATATCAAGCCGCGCCCAAGTCGGGCGCTTACCGTCGCCCGAGTCGCAAGAACGTCTGAACGTTGGACTAGTTCGTTCGAGTCAATGCTATCGAGGACGCTTTCATCCGTCGTCGACTCGTATGTGATCGTTAGGTCAGGTCTTCTTACCTGCATGTTCGTTACGGTCAATCCATCCCGTTGGGCTCTCATTTGAAGCTGGCGAACGGTTGGCGGAATGAATTCGTCTGCAGCTGGTAGTCGATCACGCGAATTCGAAAAGTAAGCGCTCCAGCCCCAGCCCCGAAGGGTAAGACAGCTCCGATCGATCCTCCACCTCGGCACCCCCGACGGCTCGCCGAGCTGATCCTGCTCCATAAGTACTCTGACGGCACGACCTGACAGGCGATCAAGGTTACTTCTGACGAGGCGTTGGAGGTTCTCAGACGGATCATCGAGAACTAGGCCCGAAAGCTGATCGATCGAAATGTTGCGACCAATCCGACGCCAAAAGTTGACGTCGTCACTCTCCACCACGTCTAGTAGCAACATGAGGTCCTCGGCCGTTAGTGGACCGCCCAATCCCTGCTCACCTGGGAAGGTCGCAGCGCTACCACCGTGACCCTCCCATACGGCCTGCAAAACCCGAGTCATACGTCCCGACTGTGTAGACTCCAAGGCCTCGCTGAAGGCCGCCACGGCGTTGGAGGTCGCAGGCACATCGAGGTTCTGTGCTCGCTCGAAGCCACGGACCGCTACGTCGGACATTGCCTGTGCTGACGACTCGGTAAGCAATCCTCGACCACCGCGAAGAACAGCGTGCGCAAGGATTTCAACGACTGGCTCGCGGCTACGACTGAGTTCGTCCATGCCATCCAGATCGGTCACTAGCGTGTCGCCTTCTCGGACGGCAGACGCCAGACGGTCGCGCACCTCGCTGTCCTCCGGATCTGTGGAGGGTTCGAGTGTCATGATGATTGGCCGATTTGGCGTCAACCATCTGAGATCCTCCAGCATCCAGCGCGGATCGGCGTTCGATCTAATGAAGACGAGACGCTCTCGATGCTCGGCGGGCCACGATAGAACCATGTCTGGGGCAAAGCTGTGGTTGAAATATTCAGTGTGCCGAACATTCGTCTTTGGATCCGCCAGTAGCAAGTGTTTCGAGACCTGAGACTTAATATGCCGAACAGTCTGGTCTGGATCGGAGTAGTTTAGAGCATCTCGCAAAAGGCGAACGGCTTGGTCAGACATCGTCGGACCCCTTACTCACGTGCATGAATTTCATCAATTCACCCATGTGCTCCTTGGCGATAACCAGGCGCTCTTGTTGTTCGCACAGGGTAATGAGCCACAGCCTCCGTGACGTTTCTACGAGAATTTCAGGGTCAATTTTTCCGGCGGCTTCCTCACGGGCCTCGCAACCGAACACGACGCCTCTATGCTCAAGCAAGGCATTTCTAATGCTGTCGGTCGACGTATGGCTATCCCACGATCTCGCTTGGAAGGGGGCCCTGCTAGCTGTTGGAGTTCACCTGGCATCGACACCAACTCGATATGGTGGGTTGAGTTGGATGGCGCCGGTGAGCCGGAGCTGGCCGACGAGCGTTTCGCGTCTGCCTCGCCAGATCGACACTGGTTGACCCCCCTTGACTCTGGCTCGACGGACCAAGCGCTTATGCTGACGCGCTGGATTGGTCGCTGTCCATTACATGCTAGTAAGGCTCTGCAAGACTTGCGACGGTATCGCGGATCTTGACGGATTCGGCTGGGGTTAGGCGGCGGCCTCCCGTCGGGTGATGGCGTCGTGGATGGCGGTCTTGCGGGCACCCTTGAGTACGGTCAGTCGACGGCGGCGGCGATCTGCTCCGATGGCTTCTCCTTGGCGCGCTTGCGCGACGGTCTCGCCGGGTGCGCGGCGCGCATGCGGACCACCATGGCCGGCGTCCGGTCGCCGCGTCGCGTCATCGGCGCCATGGCCCTTCATGAGTTCATGGCGCAGCTTGGATTGCGCCGGGGAAGTCGGAGCCATGACGGCGCGCGAAGCCCTAGGCGGCATCCTTCCCCAGACTCTGCGCCTCACCTAACGCCACCTCGATACGTTGGTTCCACAGGGCCTCCTGGCCATCAAGGCAGCCTGCGTAGACCCGGAGGAGGACCTCCACGCTGTGGCCGGCCCGGCGGGCCACTTCGGTGGCGGGTACGCCAGCGTTCAGAGCGAGGGATACCCCAGCATGACGGAGGTCGTATGGCCGCTTTACAAGCTTAGAGCGCACTTGCGCAGCGGTCAGGGCGCGCTCTCGGGCTTTCTGCCAGATGGGGCCGTAGACGCTTTCGGCCAGGTAACGCCCCGCCGTGCCACGGAAGAGGCGCCCGTGCCGAACTCCTCCAGGTGCCCTCGGAGCAGCTTGACCAGTTCGGCTGGGATCGGGACCTCCCTGACGGCGTGTTTGGCTCGGTGCTTTAGCTCGCGCTTGTCGTGGGATGTGCCGTCGTCGCTCCAGGAGGATCCCACCCGCGGGGCAGATTCGCTCAGGACGAGAAGACCCCATCCGGACTTCGGCAGCTGGGCGGAGGCTTCGGCGAGAGCGACAGCCTCACCCGGTCGAAGGTAGGCGTAGTACAGACATCCGAAGAACGCCACCAGCCTCGGGTTCTCCCGCTTGACCGCCTCCAGCAGTGAGCGCACCTGGTCCGGACTCGCGAGGACTCGGCGATCGACGTGTTCGGCGATCGACGTGTTCGGCGATCGACGTGTTCGGCGATCTTCGGTGCGGACCAGCTCACCTTGTCGATCGGGTTCGCGGGCAGGATGTCTAGCTCCACTGCGTACTTCAGAACGCCGTAGAAGACCGCTCGCTTGCGAGCAACCACGGTCGCCGCGGCGGGCTTGCCATCCATCCTGAGCGCGATGGTGTCCAGCGCCCTGCGGATCAGCTCCGACCGTCTCTGTGGGTCATCCAGCGCTGCGACCTTCAACGAATGCTGTCGAAGCCAGTCGACGGCGGCGGCGATCTCCTCCGACGGCTTCTCCTTGGCGCGCCGGTCGGAGTGGAAGAGCCATCCATACAAGGCATCACGCATCGTGCCCGCGCTTGGCATTCCGTGCGTGGTCTCGACGTGAGCGGGAGTGACGGTTGCGAGCGCGTCGGCAGTCGCGGTACGTGTCTTTGCGGCGGCGTTCGGCCACTTCAGGTCGACGAACTGGCATGCGAGCTCGACCCAGCGGATCGAGTTCTGCTCACGTAGCACCGACTCTGGCAGACCAGTCTCCTGGTCAAAGCGCTCACCGCGTCGGACTGCTTGCATCAGTTCAGAACGCTTGCTGTCAGCCAGGGGCTCGGCTCAGGTAGTACCGGGAGTGCGGCACTCCCCCGACAACCCACCGGACACCGTAAGGCTTCTTCCGATCCTTCCTGGTGCGGATCGCCCAGATCTGGATCTCGTGCGAAAGCGCCACTTAGCTCGCCCTCCGATTCTCGACCTGGGCGGACAGCCAACTGCCCAGGGCACTCCGCCGGATGCGGATCTGACCGTTGGGGAGCTTGATGCACTCCGGTGCGGACCCGAGTTCCCTCCAGAGGTCGAAGGTGCTGCGAGAGACTCCCAGCTCCTCGAGGACTACGGCGAGCGTCAGGAGCGGGTCGCGCTTCGCGGAGCTGTTCGGCATGTGGCTGGTCCCTCCATCAGTTCGACCCTGTTCGCGGCGTGGCTGTCCTCGGCGCATCGGTGTCCTCCGACGTTGTGCGGCTTTCGTCGTCGTCATGCGGTGGCGCAGGTGGGGTGGGTGTGGGTGCCGTCGTCGTAGCTGAGGGGGGTTCGGCATTGGATGCAGACGGGTTCGCTGGGGGTAGCCGTCCCGACTCCCCAGCACCGGCGGCGGCGCGACGACGTACCCACCGGACGCGCGGGTGTCGATCTTCCAGCCGAGCCGGCCGGCGGTGTGGAGATTAATTGCTTCGCGCCAGACTTCTCTATCGCGAAAAGGATAGATGACGGCTCAGCCCCGCGAATCTTGCATTTCTTCAAGGCATCTGAAATTCGCTCGGTCACTACGGAATTCCCCGCAACGGCATCGTGTACCGCGTACTCGAACAGCGACTTGCGCAGGTCGGTCGGCGACATGAGGTCGGGACTGACCGAGTGGAACAGCCACATCTGGTCCTTCGCCCTGGACGCCGCGACGTTGAACCGACGCTGGAACTCCAGCCTCGTGATCGCCGGCCGCTTCTCCGCGATCACCAGGGATAAGAAGATCACGTCCCGCTCGTCGCCCTGGAAGTCCGGCGGGGTACCGACCCGCACCGAGGCTCGCCACCGGCCGCTCGTATCGGTCGCGGTGGAGCGTGGCGGAACCCGCCAGCTAACGTCGCGGCTTACGCTGACCAGCACCCCCGGATCCAGGGCCACCCCCTGATCCGGGGGTGCTGTGTTTCGAGAGGACAACCCATGGTCGAGTACAGCGCGCTTGCCCTCAGGGCGGCCGAGCTGCGCGGATTCGCCGCAGAGGCCCACGCGGACCCGCAGAGATATCGGCGCGAGATGGGGCTAGGCCCGCACCACCCGCTGCCCAACCCGAACCCCACCCCCCCGACCAGTTCCGCCGCCTGGGGAAGGCACCGGAACCATTTGGATGGTCGAGTGTTCCGAGGAGGGAGGGCCACCGAGTTGGGACGCGCACTGGGAGGGGGACCCGGACGCAATGCTGAATTGTCCCGTCCACCACCAGGCCGGCGTGTTCGAGTGGGCTCGCCGACAGTCAGCCGCCCGGCACTGGGTCCGCTTCATCGGAGAGAGCGACGCTCCTTTCGAGGTGACGCCCCCGACGAACCGGAAGCCGGACCCCGGCACCGGGATCATCTACATCGACCTCGACCAGAGCACTCCGATCTGGGTGGGCACGTGGGCCGACCTGGGTGACGGCCTCGACATCTTCGCTGACGACGACTTGCGGGTGGTCGTCGAGTGGGCGCAGCGACAGCCGGCGGTCGCGAAGCTGTTCAGCCCCCTTGAGCAGTACGGGTTCGTCGACCTAGACGACTTCCTGGCCGAGCCCGAGAAATACCTCCATTGGGAATATCGACCACGCTGGGAAGGACATCCACAGATGGATTCAGGCGAGGGGGTCGGCTGGGTCGGGCAGGCCACCGACGAACACATGAGGGCCGCTATGGAGGCTCTGGACCGTGGCGACACGACCGCCGCGACCCTTCACATGATGGCCAGCTTCCAAGCGACGCTTAGCGCGCTGCACTGGGAAGTCAGGGCGATCAACCTGCGAGAGGGTAGGAACGACTATCCGCCGGAAGCTGAGCCCTACTTCGACAAGGCTATGCGATTCGCTGAAGCCGGCGAGTACGAGAAGTCCATCGCCTACGGGATCCTGAACATCGGCGCGCTCATGGACGCCATGTTCCCGAGGATGGACGAGATCACTCACCTGCTGCGGAGACCGCGTGACGCCTAGCGCTCGACACCCCGACTGGTACCTGCAAGCTCTGTGAGAGGCAAGCGACCGGAGAAATTGCCATCGGCGGCTGACCCGCCACTACGAACTGAGGAACGTGCACGTGTCGGCACAGCGCCCTATTGATCAATGCGTACCGACAACCCGGTCGGATGCGCACGCTAGCCATGACCGGCGGAGGCTGGTTGTGTGCACGTTCGGCTGCCGTTCGAGCCGATGCTTGCGCGGAGCACCGAGGAGTTCCCCGAGCCGGGATCCCGGCTCGGCTGGTACCTGTTCGAGCGCCGATGTGGGAGGTCAGCGGCGCTACCGACGCGACGTCGGAGGCTACGAGATCCCCGTCGGCGCGCGACGTCACGACTTGGACGACGCCGTCGCTGCGATCATGACTCATGTCGCCGAGACCGGTCGGGGAGGCATCTACGCCGGCGACGGCACCTGGCGGGCACCTCTGGACGACAAGCTCCTTGCGCCGATGCTCACCGGGCCGGACCGGGTACGCCACGGCGAACGGGTCGACGGGCAGGACAATCCTCGCCGTCACAGTGGCTGACACCTTGGCTGACGTTCAGGACCGCATCTACCGGTCACGCCACTACGCCAGCCCGCGCATGGTCACCCGGGAACGGATCGCCGACGTCCTCTACGCCGGGATCGGCGCGGGCCTCCTCGAGCGTGTCCCCGCAGCCAGGGTCGACGACCTTGTCGAGACCATCCTCAAAGGCGTTGAAACCAGGCACCTGGATCGCCGGATCCTCGCCGGCAACGGTGCGGGCCTGCGCGCCATGATCGGGCTGCCCGCCGGGGAATGGACCGATACAGCCGACGAAGCCGTGAAGCGCGGCCGCGCGATGTGCGCCAACACCCCAACGTCAAACGCGCTACAGCGGCAGGAGTACGACGACAACCGCTTGGCGCTGTAGCCCGGTTCTGCTCCCGCGCCTGCTGCCGCTGCAGCCGAATGGCACGCACGGCGACTGCCGCGGTCAGGAGCGAGCCGATGAGCACACCCTGACGGCTCCGACGAACATGCATGTGAGGTCTCCCCTCGATAGCGCCCACACCCCGCGCCTAGGCCCAGCTCGCGACTCGGCACCGACGGCGCTGCTAACCAGGTCGCGTGTGAAACGCCCGGGAGAGGCACTTGGTTGACACACCGAGTGGAGGCCCGTGTAACCGAGGATGCTCAGTGAGCGTTTACCCCACGATGACCACCACACGGGGCGACGTGGAGCTCCACCCAGAGCACACCACGACACGCGAACGAGACCGCCCCACTCAGACGACACCGCGCAAACGCACTCGGATCACTCCGCACAAGGTCGGAGGTCGCCATAATGGCCACGCTCGCCGCCACGGCCTACGCCGTGGTTGGCCTCACCAAGTTGGCGACCCTTCCAGGCCACAGCGTTCGGCCTCGTCATCTTCGACCAGGCCGTACGCAGCTACCTGAGGAGTTTGCCCTGTGACAGATGTGTCCCGGGATGCCGTGGTCCACTCGAAGAACGGGCGACGGACGAGAGCGAGCCTGCGGCGGCAAGTGGACTGGCTCGCAGGCAAGTTTCGCAGTCCACGCTCTTCCTCGAATGGTTCACCGCCGGCGACAGACCCATCGGACAGGTACGACCCCGAGACACTTGCGCTGGTCAACGACGAGCTTTCGGCGCGCCTTGCCCGCCAATCTGACGCAAGTTCTAAGGTCGACAACAAGGCGGCACTCCTCGCGGGCGTTGCGGCCACGGCGGCGCAATACCTCGCCTCGCGACCCGACCCTTCGCCTGTCCTCGCCCGAATTGCGTTCGGCGCCTATGCCGTTGCCTTTGCTGCCGCTGTAGCTACGTACGCGCTCGCGCGTTTCTCGGATCCTGTCAACCCCAGCGGCCTCTTGGCGCCCGGTCTCATAGATGCCACGAAGCGCAAGGTGACGGCCAAACTGATCGCCAGTCGTGTGAAAACCTATGAGAAGAATGCGCGGAAGAACCGCCGCAAGGTCGCCTTTTGGTGGGTCAGCCTGGCGAGCCTGACGGTGGGTCTCGCCACCTCGGTCGCCGCTATCCTGCACACTGGGTCGCCATGAGCCAGGAGACGACACCCGAATCCACAACACCGAATGAGCCCGCACCACCAACTGGTGACGCGTTCATCAACACCTTCCTCGACCCCGCGCTTATCAGCACAGAGACGAGAAGCGGGCGCCCTACGGTTGAGACCAAGCCAGCACCACGCGATGGCGGCCAGGAGTAGCCCGCGACGTTAGGCCATGGTCCCGCCTACACACGGGGCCATGGCGAACAACCCCACCATCCTGACCTGATTTAGTCGCGCCTGTCATGACTTTCCGGCGGCGCGGCGGGGGCGTCCGGTACTGCGAGGTCCGGGCCAGTGTGGGGCAAGGGTGTCGAGAACGGCGTTGGGGTCGTGCTGAAGCCAGCGCAGGCAGGCGCGTAGGTAGGTGTTCATGTGCTCGCCCCGGCTGGAGAGTACGGCTTGGGCGGCCGCGTACTCGTCTGGGTCGGGCCGGAAGGAACGGGCGGCCTGCCCGTGACCGTCACCGGTTCGTTGTTGGCTGCGCGGTTGTCTGGGCATAGATGCAGTCTGCCAAAGTGGCTATCCATTTAGGTGTGACGGCCGCCTGTGGATGACCGGCGATGCAGGTGGAGCTGGTAACGGCATAGTGGTGGGCCTGGCACGGCGAGGCCACGCCGGATGCGCCCGTCACGTACCCCACAACGAGGGATCCGGGGAAGCGCCGGCGAAGGTCACCGAGCCCATGCCATGAGTCGGATCCGCCCGTGCTCGTCGACGAGCAGGACGTTCAGCGGGTTCGAAGCGCCTTGGCCTCGGCGAGGTCAAGGATGTCGTTCGGGTTCGCGGTCTCCAGTGCCTGGCGGATTTGCTCGCGGGTCGCACCGCCGAGCCACTTTTGGAACGCGGCTTTCCGTTCTTTCTCGGCGTGCCGGGCCTGGTCGGGGTTGTAGTTTAAGACGGCATCCGGGTCCTCGCGAGCCTTGTGAATGGCAACCTCGGCAGCGGTGACAAGCTCGGCGGCCAGGCCGCGGATACCGGCGTACTGCTCCTGAATCTTGTCCAGGCCGCGGGCCTTGATGTCGTCCCACATCGCGTCGGCAAAGTCGTACAAGACCTGGCGGGCATAGAGCTGCTGAACTCGCTGTGCCGCGCTGGTGCGTGCGAGCAAAGCGGAGTCGAACGACCCGACCGCATCGGCGAGGTCGATGGCGGCGTCCTGTGCGTCGTGGCTGTGATTGTCAGCGTCACTCATGGTGCAGCTCCCCTGGTATCGGTCCCGAACCGCAGCGTGGAGGCGGAGATTTAGTCAGCATGCTCCCTGGCCAGGAGCAGCTCGCGCCTCGTTTGGTCGTCCTTAGCGAGGTACTCCGGGGTGTGCTCGTCGATCGAGGCAACCTCGATTCGCCAGGCGGTGGCTAGGAGGTCTTCGAGCCAGCGGCGGCCCACCGCACCGTCGGTGGCCTTCTTGTACGGCCCCACGAAGTCGAAGAGGCGCCACAGCTTCTCCTTGGCCTCGCCTTCAACGGCGAGACACATCAATGGAAGCGCCCCCAGATAGCTGGCGTGCGTCGCCCATTTGGGGCTGCCGGGCGACGTATTCCGAACCTGCTTCAACTGCTCGGCGAAGACGTCCCTCCAGTGGTCGATCCCGATGTCGCCTACCGCCTTGCCGATCTGACGCCAGAGAGAGTTCCATGCTTCCTCGTCGGACGGGTCGGGCAGCATTCGGAGCAGGGCCAGCAGATGCTTGATCTCGTCGTGCACGGTCGGGTCCCTTCCTCTGTGTGAGGGTTCAGGCGGCGACGGGCTTGGCGTACTCACCAGGTACTGGACGGAGCGGGAGACTGCAAGTAGTTACCGCCGTCGTAGCTTCAGTCGTCGCTGACCGAGCCAGTCTGCGTCACGCGGGCCGTGCTGCCCGCGCCCGTCACGTCGCCATCAACCGGGGATACGCGCAACTGCAAATGACGCAGGCCGAGAGCCTGGGCCGGGAGACGGCGTGTGAGGACGGCACGCCCGTCGTCCATGACGATGGACGGTGCGTGTGGTGCGGACTGTCTTGGAACCAACACGAGAACCCTGCCGAGGTCGAGCCCACCCGTCAGGCCGAGCACCGGCTCACCACCGGCGTCCAGGTCGAGGCCGAGTTCATCGTGTGGGCCGAGGCGAAGCGCCACCTACCCGGGCCGGAGTTCGACGCCTAGTTGGGCTGCCCAGGTGGGCCCCGTCAATGCCGTCCCGGCGGGCGCCTACTGGCTTGACGCGAGGTTGACTATCGGGCCGCCCGTGGCACCTCCTTTTCCCCTTGCAGCGACCGCGCACGGAGGCCATTGGCCGACGTCGAGGACACCGCTGACGTAGCACCTTGCGACGAGCTCAGCGCGATTGCGAGCTCCTACACGCCTCATCGCCTCCGCCAGGTAGGCGGCCACGGTATGAGAGCTGAGTGAAAGCTCACGTCCGATCTGATCGTTCGTCCGCCCAGCGGCCGCAAGTTCAACAACTTTAACTTCGCTCACGGTCAGACATGAGCCAAGCATGTTACGGCGATCCCCCGACACCGGTCCCCTCCCCCGCGAATGCCTTCTCCTACCCGTGGGACGGACCGTACTCGCGGACCAGGAGAATTACTAGCAATTCTGTGGTACCGGACGCAGGTGAATGTCGACCACTCTGTTACCTCCCTGAACAGCTGCTGTGGCACGCACGAGCTGATGGGGCGACTGATCAGATATGTCCGTTTCTCACTTTTGGAGCCGACCTAGGCACAAATCAATCGATCTCGATCGGGAAAGGGAACATATGACCTACAGAGGCGTCCTTATGCGAGGGCTAGCGATGACCGCGCTTGCTCCGTTGATCGCACTCGGCCTCTCCACCAGTGCGACGGCCGCTGAACCTGAAGAACCAACCCCTGCTTCGACTAAGCAGGCCAAGTACGAGCTGGTCCCAGCTTTCACAGACGACATCCCGATCTCTGGAACGATCAAGCCAACCGCCGCCAATCCATGCATTCCATATGCATCAAATCCCGAGCTTCAATTGAGCAGCATCGTTCACGGATACGGGAGACAGGTCTGCAGTGGAAGCGGGTGGCCACCCCAGCGGATCACAGTGCGCGTTCAGCGTTATCTGGGGCTGGATCTTTGGCAGAACGTTAACACCCCCTCCGACAGCGGATACACGGGACAGAGCACCATCGAAGAAACGACGGATTATCTCTGCCGTAGCACCGGTGATGAGCGGTACCGCATCGTTACCGACGGATACTGGGCCTCTGGCTATTACCATGCGGCCGCGCAATCGCCGTTGGCCATGCGTTGGACCTGCTAGGAATCTGAAGCCTCCATCCAGTCGGGAGGCCGAGGCGCAACCAACGCGCCAACGTCTCCCGATCGGGGCTGTTCAGACGTCCCTCCCGTCCGCAACTCGAGGCCGAGAGCGATGCCAAGGCCAGCGGATCGAACGAATGGGGGGATCCAGATCTACCGTTTCCAGGCGAGTACCGTCCGCGGCTAGGGCGGTCGCTTCTGGCCTACGGCGGGTGGCCAGGACCGCTACCACGTGACCGTGGAACGGCACCTTGACCAGGCGGGTACCGACCTGGAGTGCCTCGACTTCAGCCGCCGCCTGAAGCTCGGCGTAGTGAACTGGCACATGCCAGTGGAGCCAGCGGGGACGGCTCGTCGGGTGGATATAGGTGTGGCCGCGCAGGTAGTGCCCGTCCTGCTGGGCTGCGGCGCGCCGATCGGTGAGCGGATAATCGTGGACCTGCCCGCTGCCGCCACCACTGCGATAGAACCATTCATCGCCCAGCCGCTGGAATCGAGAGAGCTTGATGGCGGGCTGGCCGCTGGAGGTACCCCACCAAGCTGGTGTCAGGAACAACGTGACCCCGACATCGCCATCGATATCTACACCAAGAGGGATGAACAGGTGTTGATCGTCGAGCGCCCTCGGCACGTCATCTGGCAGACCATCGCGAAGCAGCCGACGAGATTCGACGATCAACTGCTCCCACCAGCGGTCCCCTTCCATGAGGCCAACGTAGTCGCCGACCAGGAATGGACGTGTGGAGAAACTTCCGTCGTCTGAAGAACGTAGGCGCGAGCATGACCGGCTGACGGGCCTGGACTTCTCGCCTCCTGAAGGGGTCGACCCACTCGCGCAGCGTCTGTCGGGAGCGGCGAGGCCACCCTCTTCGCACTCAAGATCATTCGCTCATGGTCTCCCCCCCACCTCACCCCGCGCGCACCAGCGCCCAAGGGGATCGGCTCACCCCTTAGCGTCGGGTTCCGTTCGTCTGCACCGCGCGGGCCGTGCTGGACCGGATGGTCGCCGAGGGGCTCGCCGAGCAGACTCGTCCGCCCTCGGATGGGACGGCGACCTAGACCTGGACGTCGTCCTGAACCTTCGGGATGGCGTGCCGGCCGTCGGCGGTTTCGTACCCTCATAATCCCACTTATGTGGGTAGCTTTGGCGTATGCCCGCCACGACCCCCGAGACGACCTCTGTTGACGTCGTCGACATGCACCAGGCGGCGCCGCCGGCGCCGATCACAGCCGAGGCGGACGCGGTCCTCACGGAGCTGACCGGGGCGTGGCTGGCCACCAAACGCTCCGATCACACCCGCGCGGCGTACTGGCGAGACCTGCGCTCCTGGCTCACCTGGTGCACGATGCACCACGTCGACCGTGACGTCGTCCCGCACCCCGGCCCACAGCTGGACCCGCTCACCGCACGGGTGCGAGACGCCGAGCTGTGGGGAGCCTGGCTCGTCGACGAGCACCAGGGCGGGCTCAGTGATGCCAGCGCCGCGCGCCGGATGGCGGCGGTTTCGTCTTGGTATGCGTACCTGGTAAAGCACGAGGCGGTCTCGGCCAACCCGTTCGCGGGTGCGGACCGGCCAAGCGTCGACCGGAACCATTCCGCCACCACCTGGCTGAGCGAGACCGACGCCCGCCGCCTGGTCGAGGCCGCCGACACCGCGCCAGGCTCGGCGCGACTGCGTAACGCCGCCATGACCCGGCTCATGGTCGAACTCGGCATCCGCGTCTCCGAAGTCGTCGCGCTGCCGGTCACCGCACTTGGCCACCAAGGCGGACACCGCGTCATCCGGGTACGAGGCAAAGGGCGCAAGACGATCGACCGGCTGCTCCCGGCGGCGGTGGCGGCTGGACTGGACGCCTACCTCGCCGAACGCGCCGAAACCGAGGGCGAGGACGCCGTCCTCGAGGGACCGCTGTTCGTCACCTCGACGCGCCGGCCGGTCGACCGGGTAGACGTCGCACGCCTCGTCCGCCGCCTCGCCCACGCCGCGGGCATCCCCAACGCCGACCGGGTCTCCCCGCACTCGCTCCGCCACACCTTCGCCACCATCGCCAAACAGCGCGGCGCCACCTCAGACGAGCTGCAAGAAGCCATGGCCCACGCCGACCGGCGCACCACCGACCGCTACATCCGCGCCGCCATGCGGCTCGAACGCGACCCATCCCAACTCGTCGCCGCCGCCCTCGGATGAGATAGGAACGTGGACCCCAACCTGTGCCAAGACGCTTGCTTCCTCGTACGTCGTGTCTTGAAGACCGCGAACCGGGGTCACGTCCTCGGGGTTGTAGCTATGCCGTGCGGGTGATTGCCGGTGCGTCTACCGCTGAACGAGAACCGAGGCCACGTAGCTAACCGCCACCCAAACCGCGGCCACGGCTCCGATCCATGGAAGGCCTAGCTCGATGCGTCGCCGTGAGTGGGCGAGTGGTTGGTACTCGTTGCGCCTTCTGATCTCCGCGCGTAGGGAGTCAATCAGCTCCTCCTCGCGTGACCTGCCTCGCCACTCCGCCATCATGGATGGCGAGTACGCGGACACTTTCACCGACCGATCTGTCGCAGCAATCACCAGGTGGCCGTCGTCCATGCGTGCGGACGCCAACGCCGGCCACGGGATCCGGTACGTGAACACCGGATTCCGGATAGTGACGCCGTCGTCGCCCACGCGCACCGACGAATGGCCAGTGACGCGCCAGGCAAACCACAGCGCAGGTATGACGACGACGGCAAGGCCTAGCCTTTCAAGGAAGGCATCCGCAACAGGCCCTTTGACCATCCACCCAACCGAGAAGGCGATGGCATACGCCCATAGGATGATCCCGAAGATCATGGTTCCGGTCCGGCGGTAGGTCCGGGTCGCGGCGTCGCTTGGGGTGCGGGTTACCTCCAATTGGACCATCCTCCGATGGCGTAGCTGCCGACCGCGTTGTACCCCATGTCCCTGCCTGTCCAGCGCCAGTTGACCTTGCTGTACCTTCTCACGCGGCCAAGTGAGTGTTTCGCTTTGCTGCTGTGTCGCCCGACCCGGGCCTTCCATTTGATCCGGTGGATCGCGCTGCGCCCCCAGGATCCGCCCATGGTGCGCCCGTAGGCGCCTCCCAGGGCTGTCCACGCCAGGTTACCTGCCAGCGTTCGCCAGGCCCGCCGGCTCTTTATCGACTTATCCTCTATCGAGTCGCCGATGAAGTACCCAACGGATAGAATCGCACCGGCTCCCAGGCAAGCCCCGGCGGACGCCACGACACAGATCCCAAATGCGGCCCCGGCTGCGACCTTGCGCCAGCCGCCTCCTCTGAACTTCCTCCAGGCCCGCTTCCAGCTGATTTTGCCGTCGAGGTCGTAGCAGTTGATGGGGTCGGCGTTGCAGTATTCGTAGGCGTTGGCTGAGCCGCCGGGTACGGGGTCTGTTTGGAGGAAGCGTCCGAGTTGGGCGTTGTAGAGGCGGACGCCCATGAGGACCAGGCCGCCGAGGGTTTCGCTGCTGCGTTGTTTGCCGCCGAGCCAGCCGTAGCGGCCGGGGGTGTTGGTGCCGATGGGGACACCGAATTCGTCGGTCGCGTAGCTGTCGGCCGCGGCGGGTGGGCCTCCGGTGGTGTTGTCGGCGGTGGCTGTGACGTCGCCGTGCAGATTGACGGTCTGCCAGACGAGTTTCCCAGCCTGATTAACTGTCGCGGCCAGCGTGCCGGCCAGGTCGGTGATGTTACGGGTCCACTGAGCGTGGTCGCTGGTCTCACTGATCCAATCCGGGCTATCGGAGGAGGCGTCGTTGTAGTGGTTGGTCTTGGTGACCCCGGTTTTGGAGTTGCTGAACGCCCCCAGCCGGCCGGCGGCGTCGAGGGTGTAGGTGAGGGTGGCCCCGTCCTGAGCCATGGACCGCACCAGGTCGTTGGTGTAGTAGCCGATCGTGACGTTCCCGCTGCCCGAGGTGGTGTCCGCCGCGGGCAGGGTGGTAACCCTGCCGTAGGCGTCGTAGACCGTCCCGGTGTGGGTGCCTTCGGGCTTGAGCCGGTCCGCGGTGTCGTAGGTGTAGCTGGTGGCGGACTCGACCGCGATCGCCTGGCAGGTGCCGTCGGAGGCGGGGCCGTAGACGTTGCGGAGGGTGCGGTTGGAGTTCGCGTCGAACCGGTAGTTGCGGTGCAGACACCGGCCGGACCCGTTGTCCCTCGTCCAGGTGAGGCGGCCGAGGTTGTCGTAGGTGTAGGTCTGTTCCCGGTTCACGTTCGCACCTGTGGAGACCTGGGTGCGCCACTGACCGTGCACGTTCGGCCGGATGGTCTCTTCCAGCCAGGTCGCTTCCAGCATCTGCCGGCGGCTGGTCTGTTCACTGGCGGAGTCGAAGGTGAAGGTTTGGATGAGCCCGTTGGGCCAGGTCTGCTCGAGCAGCCTCCCATCAGGGTCATAGGCGCCGGCGAACTTCCCGGTGATACCGGAGACGGTGATGGAGGTGACGAGGTCGCGGTTGTCGCCGTTCTCGTTGTAGGTGTTGGTGACGGTGCCTTTCGCGTCGGTCACGGTGGCGACGCGGCCGGAGCTGTCGTAGCTGGTGGTGACGGTGTTCTTGGCGTCCCCGGATGCTTCGGCGGAGTCGGTGTAGCTGGTAACGCGGCCGAAGTCGTCGTAGCTGCTGGTCTGCTGGGCGGTGCCGCTGACCACCTGAGAAGTCAGGCCGGTGTCGGGGTCGTAGGAGGTGGTGGTGGCCGGCACCGCCGTACCCACCCCGCCGGTGAGCTGGCTGGTCTTCACCCGGGTCGAGTAGCCGCCGTTGTCATACGTCGTGGTTGAGGTCCGTGTCCGGGAGGTACCGCCAGCGTCGATGACGGTTTCTTCGGTGATGGTGGTGCGGTTGAGGTAGTCGTACTCCTTGACCCGTTCGACTACCAGCTGCGGCAACCCAGCCGTGCCGGGGTTGAGGTTGGCGGGGCGGGTGAGGCAGGTCAGGTTCGCCCACGCCGGCTTGTTCCCACAGGCGGCGTCTTTGGAGTTCGCGCCGGCGGTGTAGTAGACGGTTTCGGTGGTACCAGGTCCGCCTCCGTTTGGTTCGGAGGGCATCCGCGACTCGATAACCAACCCGCTGTCGGCGTCGTAGCGGGTCGTCGTGACCGATGCGATCCCGCTCGGGTCGCTGGTTACTTTCATGGGTTTGCTGTACGTCCACCCTGTTGCGTCGGTGGTGGACAGGGCGTACTCGTTCTTGGTGGTGCGTTTGTCCTGCTCGTCGGTGGCGACCGCGGCGGAGGAGAGGCTGGCGGCGGTGTAGGTGGAGGTGACCAGATGCAGGGTGGGGCCGGCGGGGTGTCCGAGTTCGGTGCCGGTGTCGTAGTCGTTGTGGGTGTGCGCCCGGGCCATCACGACCCGCCCATCGGGGAGGGTGACCTCGCGGTAGGGGCCGAAGGTGTCGAGGAGGTCCTTGCCGTCCTTGGTGTAGATGTTGATGGTGGACACCATCAACATCCGCGCACCCGGGTCCGGGGCGGCGATACCCTTCCAGTCCGGGAGCCCTTCGGCCGCGAGTACCTCGGCCCGGTTCGCCGCGGACAGTTCACGGACGACGTTGCCCCACTTGTCGTAGTCGACGGTGGTGAGCGCCCACCCACCCGCACCCGGACCCGTGCCGGCGTAGGAGGCGGTGTTGATGGTGCGCCCGTCGGTGTTCAGATACGTCAAGCTCGCCTTACGCAGATCAGTACGTGACGCTGCCTTGCCGGGCCCGAACACGGCGGTCGCGGTGACCGGCACCTCCTTCTGCCCCCACTTGGCGACCTTGCCGGCGGTGGACAGGTCCGGCCGCCACTCCGGGTTCGCCCCGTCGGCTGCGCGGGGCACGTCGTACTCCACGGTGGTGGTTTCGGTGCCGCCACCGTTGCCGGCGTTGTGGGTGCGTTTGACGCTGGTGACCCGCCCGTACACGTCGTACGCGACGACCCAGGCGGCCAGCCCAGCCGGCTTCTCGGTAGTCACCCGTCCTTGGGAGTCGTAGGTGTACGTGGTGGGCAGCACCGGACTCGCCGCATCGCACTTGACGGGCTGCGTGCCACCACCAGCACCCGATACGGTGCGCGGGTCCCACGTCTTCAGCAACTGACCGGTCCCGCCCACCCCGTCACCGGCGGACCCCTCGTCGTAGGCGTAGCAGGCGACATCGACCTTCAACTCCGTGCCGGTGGCCGTGGTGGTGCGGAACGTCACCGCCGTGACGTGGCCGGCCGGGTTGTAGGTGAACGTCAACGCCTTACATCCCGCCACCCAGGTAGTGCAGCTGGCCACTCCGGGCGGCAACGGGGCGAGCATCTGGGAGATCCGGCCGTCGGCGTTGTAGGTGTAGGTGGTGTTCTGGTTCGAACCCGGCTGCACAACCTTGCCAACCTGGTAGGTGTGCGGGGCGGTCTCCGACGCTCCGCTGGTGTAGGTGGTGGCGGGCGTGAACACGGTGGCGTTGGCGTCCAGGTCGGCGACCTTGAACTCCGCCGGACCCCCGGCACCGCCGCCGGTCGGCGTCAACGTCAGTCCGCTGGGTGCGTCCTCCCCGGTCGGGGTGTAGGTGCCGTCGGTCTTCTTCGCGAATGTGGTCGCCACACCCTCGGAATCGGTGACCACCACCGACGCGCCTTGGTCGGTCAGGCCGGTCCAGTCCGCGCCCGCCTCATCGACCGGGAGGGAGCCGGTCCAGCCGGGCCCGAACATGCCTTCCTCGACCAGGCTGTTGTTGTCGTAGTAGACGGGCTTGTTCGACGCCGTGGACGGCCGGCCGTTGTAGAGGCGGATGAACGCCTCCGTCGTCCCCGCCGGCAACGTCGCCCGCAGCCGCAGCTCCTGCCAGGTGTCGGTCGCGTTCGGGGTGTTGGAACGCACCTCCACATACGAACCGGTGCCGACCCGGTAGTACAGGATCGCCCGCAACGCCCGCGGATAGCTCGCCGTCTCAATCCCGGTCACCGCCGGCACATAAATCTGCGTGGTGAAGTTGTAGGTCCGGCCCGGTTTCATCCCCAACCGCAGCGCGCCGGTGTTCCCACCGATCGCCGCGTGGGTGTCCATGTCGGTGTCCGACGTACCCGACGGGGTGATCTTCAACGAGTTCGACCCGCTGTAGGCGGGCCAGGTCGCCGCCACCGTGGCGGCTCGGGTGACGAACCCGGTGGTGCCTTCTTCGACCTGCGCCTGGTTGGCGTCCAGCATTTGCGGCGCCCCGGCCGGGGTCTGTGCTGGTTTCAGCGTGTTGAACGTGCGCGCCACGGTCAGGTCGGAGCCATAGGAAGCCACTGACGCGTCGGTTTCGGAGATCGACATGTTCCCCGACAACAACGACACCGACCCCGGCCCCATATCCTCTGTGGAGCCTGCCACGTCGGCCTTGTCCATCGTCGCGGTCACCGTGTCCGTCGTACACACATCGGCGCTGCCGGACTTGGAGAAACAAGCCCGCACCTGGGCGGTGCCCTCCACCCCGTAGATGGTGCGCGGCATGTTCCACTCCAACTCCGGAACATCCGCGGACGCGCCCGCACCGGTGGTCACCGCCACCGGCCACGACGGCGCCGGCTGCCCACCCTTGGTGACATGGTCGGCGGGGATGTCCCGCCACGCCGCCGACTCGCCCTGCCGGTACTGCCACTTCACGCCGGTGAACCCGTTGCCCGCCTGCGCCGCCAGCCGCATAAACCGCTGTGTCCGGCCCGCGGCTTCGGGGCTGGTCACCCCCGGTGTCGTCCCGAACTGGTAGGAGGCGACCGGGGACAGGTTGTTCGCGAAGTCCACCGCCCGCACATACAGCGTGTGCCAACCACCCCCAGGCGTCACCGTCACCGTTTTCGCCGCGCCGTTGGTAGTCGCGACCGACTCGGCTTCGGCGAAGCTCTCATCATCGGTCGCATACACGAACCTGGTCACCGCGGTCGAGGTCGACGAAAAGGTGAACGACGCGTTCGCGGTCGCCGTCCACGCATTCTTCGGGTGGGTGGAACTCGACACCGCCGGCGCGGGTGGGGCCTTCGGCGGCATCGCCTGGTAATAACCCTGCACATCAATCAACAACCCCGACGCGGCCGAGGAATAGACGTTGATCCGCCCGCCGCTCCCCACCGCGAGGATCGCGGTGCCGGTCACGTTGTTGTCCGCCAGGTTGTAGGAGACCGCCTGTGCTGCCGGCTGCGGTTCACCGGCCGCCCAGGCGGTCATGATCCCGCGCGCCTTCGGTTGCACCGCTGTGATCGACACCGCCACCGACGTCACACCCGAGGCGGGCACCACCACATTCCCGGAGCTGTCCTTCGCACCGGCGACCTGGATCGCGCGGACCTCTCTGGCCGCCAGGTCCTTGGTGGAGGTGTAGATCCGGCGCGGGCTGATCGGCACATACAGATCCCGGCCATCCTGGGTGTTGTCCAGGTAGTAGCCCTCCACATCAATGAAGATTCGCATCTGCCCGGAGTTGGCCCAGACGCTGATCTTTCCGCTGGTGCCGACCTTTACCTGCGCCAACGCTGAGGCAATCTGACCCGTTGAGGCCTGCAATGTCGACACCCCCGGCCGGGTAGTGCCTGCGGGGAACGCCTGCAGTGAGGTGTTCGTGGTCGGGTCAACCACGGTGAGGTTCACCGCCACCGCCGACACCCCAGACGAAGGGACCCCACCCAGTCCCGTCACCTGGATGTCGCGGGTTTCCCCGCCGACCAGTGGGGTCTGCCCGGAATTGTTGGTGTCGTAGATCCGGCGCGGCGAGACAGCGACAAACGTGCCACCCGCGGTGGTCACCGTGTTATCGGTGAAATAGCCCTGAACATCCAACACGACGTTCAGCTGGCCCCAACGGTTATAGACATCGATCTGCCCACCGGCGCCGACCTTCGCGATCACCGTGTTCGCTTCCATATGCCCCGCGGTAATCGACAACTGCGACACCGTCGGCCGCGCCTCACCCGAAGGCCACACCGCCAGCCACGAATTGTCACTGGCATCGGTTGCCGTGACCGACAACACCACCGCCGACACACCCGAAGTCGGCACCCCACCCACACCCAGGACGGTGAACGACCGCGATTCGGCCTCACCGAGGGGCGCCTTCGTGCCGCCCTGGCCGCTGCGGGTATCAACAATCCGCGCCGGCTGCAACGGCACATACTCACCACCCGCCGGCGGCGTCGACGCGGCCGCAGCCCGTTTCGGCTTCCCCGGATCGGGTGGGGCCGCCGACGCCACCGCCGCGCCCTCCGGCGGGATCGCCAACGCCCACGCCACCAACAACGCCGCCGCCATCACCAGGACGCGACGTGCCAACGGGAACCGGAGCCTAGATGTGAACCAGACGTTGCGAGCAGACCGAGCCGACACAGCCATCACGCCCCCCACCTGGAAGCCGACAGGTCCAAAAAGATCTACACGCCCCGGGCTCCCGCATCACGGAAATGACCAAAAATGATCAACCACGAAAACTTCAAGAACGACGAAAACCTTCGCAACCCGCAGCTCAAACCGGAGGCTTCGTCAGGTAGTGCTTTTGTTTGAATTGCGCAGATCATGTGAGATCGAAAGCAGGACAAGAGACCACGAATCCCGCCGGGGCTCTGGTCGCGGGTGGCCGCCAGTCGGCCTGATGGCCGTGCCCATCAGGTTGCCCGGACGTCCGCAAACGGCCGCTGCGGCGCCATCGCCGACCAAGGCCTAGGCCGCCGACGCTGATACCCATCGCTCCCAACGGGCTTTCGAGATCACCCTTCGACGAATACCGGCCGCGCTTGGGTCCGGCCGCCGGGCAGGGCATGCGATGCCGGCTATGCCCGACCCACAGCCTGGCAACTGGTCGCCGTTTCTCGGTTCGCTGGCATCCTGACCAGCCCGAACCCGGTGGAGGCATCCCTGAAGCGCATGGACGCCGTCTGCGGAGGACCGTGGTGGCGTGATGTCTGGTGCAACAAGCTGCCCGACAAGGGGCTGCGGAGGAGGCTGTGGTCGCCGGGTACGCCGAGAAGCTCCGTGAACGCGCGGGCGGTGCCAGGACTTGGGTCATCGATGTTCGGCCGCGCGCAGACCTGAAGCCGCTGTACTACCTGGTATTCGCCACCCGGCACATCGATGGCATGGTGGCTTTCGGCGAATCAGCATCTCTCGGCCTCGAGCGGTGGCGGAAGTACCATGCCGGGCTAGCTGCGGAGGGCACACTGTTCGGCGACAATGACGCCTGGGAGGAAGCTTGGAAGGCAGAAGAGGCGGTGTTCAAGGCCCAGTGGGTCAACACCATCGCTGAGCGATTGACCAACGAGCTCGCGAAGGGCCCAGCGGTTTCGCATCATTGACAGGCCCGACGAGATCCTCGGTGATTTGCTCGACGTGGTGCGCGGCCTACATCTGCGCGCCGCGATCCGCAAGGTGCGGAACGCAGGCATGACCTCAACCGACCCCAAGGGCGTGGACGACCTGTGGCACCTCACACTCAAGCCCGCGTAGGCGCAGGCATCTCGTCGTAGAGGCGTCCGTCCAGCTCGCGACCCTTACTCTTCGGCGTACGCCCGCCCCACTGCTTGAAGAAAAACGCCACACTCTGCTCGCGGCATGCATCACGCAGTTCGCGCACCCAGTCGGGGTCGAGGGGCCGATGGTTTGGTCCGCTCTCACCACCCGCGATGAGCCAGTGCATGCCCGTTAGGTTGATCAGGACGGTGGATCGTCGGCTGCGTCGAGCGGTGGGAGCAGAGCGACAACGGAGAGTGGTGCTTGTGCGTGCCCGCGGACCGCGGCTCAGGTGTCGGAATGCTCCAGCCGATGTGGGTGCACGCCGAGCAGGTGCAGCCCTACGGGCGCCAACGTACAGCCGACGCCAAGGGCGTCGGTACAGAGAGAGTTAAGAGCGCAGACGGGTAGCTCGTGATCACGGTACCCGTCCCTCGGCATAGAGGTCGGCGGGCTTCCTTCAAGACATCTGCCCGAGTAGGTGCCACACGAATACGCCGAAGGCGATCCCGGCCACGCCCATGACGCGCGGGACGATGTAGGAAGCGTCGTCGGCTCGTTCGCTTTAGGGTCGCGATACTGCCAGCTCGACAACAGCTGCCACTGCGAGCGCGGCACGATCATCGACCAGGCCGCCATCCCGATGAACATAGGTCAGGCCACATCCAGGGGAGAAACGAAACCGCCCCCAGCAAGTTCCTGTTCCGTATGTCGTCCGTAGGCCGGTTGTACCCTCCGCGTGCCCCAAGACAGGCGCAGCGGTGCTCGGCTAGGTGCAGAGCTGTGATCTTGCCCGGGCCGACGCCAGGGCGCCGAGATCGTAGAGCTGACGCAAGGGCGATCGTTCGCCAACCGGTGCGTTAGGTCGTGACAGAAACAATCGTTCGCGTGTGTGGCCCCTCAGCGGCGACAGATCGGTCGGGAGTGGGAGCGTCGGATGACGTCGGTCTGAGTTCGGAACAGTTCGGCCACGGCCACGGCCACGGCCCCGTGGTCCGGGTCGGTCGGCGAAGTTCCTCAGTCCGCGGTTGGGTCAGGCGGTCCAGGCCGCGCACCAAGCTTCGGGCGCGATCGCCTTTGTACGGTGGTCGCTATGCCTACAGCCCGCTTGGCAGCTCATAGGGCCTCCCGGATCGGGGCTCGGTGGCCAGTTCGCAGGTGCCTGTGGGGGTGCAGCGGATGATCGCTGCTTTCTGTCTGTCGGAGTCGTAGGCGCTGAGGAGGAAGTGCTCGTCGTCTTCCCATGCGATTGTCGCGTCGGTGTATTGGATGGTGAGCACGGGTCGGCCGGTCCGGGCGTCGGTGATGGTTTCGTGTGGGACGGTCTGGCCTTCGTTGGAGATCGTCACTTGGGCGTAGCGGCCGCTGGGTGAGAACCCGCTGATGTTGATGATGCTGCCGAGGGTGGTCGGGCAGACTCGCCACAGTTCGCGGTTGCCGTCGTCGGTGTCGATGGTCGCCGCGCAGTAGAGATCTTCATCTTTGCGTTCCTGTGCGACCTTGGGCAGAACGCCAGCAAGTCCCGAACCGTCCGTGGCATCTGTTCCATAGAAGTCCTTCCACAGGGTGAGCTGTCCGGTCCGGGGGTCCCATACCTGTGCCTTGTCGGATTCAGAGACGGCCCCGTAGCCGCCCGGGGTGAGCACGACTTGTTCGTCTAGGAAGCCGACCGGGACGGCCTGTCCCAGATCGACCGAATGCAGGACCTTGCCGGTGCGGGCCTCAGTGACGTTGATGGTGCCTTCCTCGGTCGCCCAGGCGATCTGCTGCCGGTCTCGAGATACCACCGGAATGCTTCGAGATGGTGTGGACAGCTTCTCCGTGCCGTCCAGCCCGATGAGCCGTAGGTGCGGCTGGTCGTCCTCGTAGCGGCTGATGAGGTAACCGCCGGCCACGGCCTCGAATGCTGTGTAGAGGGGGGTGACCTCGGCGGGCGTGGTGGTCGTTCCGTTGTGAATCTTGCCGTCCGCGTACCAAGGCACCTTCGGTTGCTCGCCACGCGGCAACCCGTCGAAGCTGATGGTGATGGCCTTGCGGGCGTACTGCTCCACGACATGCCCTGGAGTGGGTGCCGGTGAAGCGCCCACAGTCGGCCCGGCGCTGGTCGACGGCGTGGCTGTCCGCGTTGGTGCTGGTGTCGGTGTCGCCGTGGCCGGGTCCACCCGGGTGTGGTCGCCGCGGGGGCCTACCAGGTTCAGGCCGATCGGTAGGACGACGGCGATGGCGGCCACACCGGCGACGACAGCGGTCGCGCGTCGGCGCGAGCGCATACGGCGAGCACGCCTCAGAGCGTCCGAAGCTGGGTCGTGGTGAGTCCTGGCGTAGGTTGCGAGGCGGGCGAGGCCGGCGCGGAGGTCGTCCGTGAGGTCCTGGTCGTGCTGGTGGTCGTTCATCGGGCGTTCCTCCTGACGGACTCGGGGTCGGGTACGGCGGCCCGTTCGGCGTGTGGGGTGATTCCGGAACGCAGGGCGGCGAGGGCACGGTGGGTCCGGCTCTTGACGGTGCCGATCGAACAGCCCAGGATCTCGGCGGTCTCGGCCTCGCTGAGGTCCTCGAAGTAGCGGAGCACGATCGCGGCGCGCTGATGTGCCGGTAGGGAGCGCAGAAGCCGCCACAGGTCACCGTCCCGGTCGGCCAAACTGTCGGGGTCACCGCGTGGATCGGTCGCCGGGCGATCCGGTAACTCAGCTGTCAGCGTCTCGCGCCGCCGCCACGCCCGACGCCACCAGGCGGTGTGCTCGTTGACCATGGCACGCCGTACGTAGGTGTCCAGAGCTTCGTGGTTGTGGATGCGTCTCCACACCAGATAGGTCCGGGCCAGGGCGGTCTGCACCAGATCCTCGGCCGCGTGATGGTCGCCAGTCAGAAGAAACGCCGTCCGGGTCAGCGCGCCGTGCCGCGCAGCAACGTAGGAGCTGAACTCCTCCGCAGTGTCTGCCACCGATACCCCCTGCCATGTGATCGCATCCTCTAGATGCGATCAGGGCCGTGAAAGGTTCCACAGGTCCAGGAGATTTTGGATCACGCCGTCTAGCGCTCATCCGAGCCTGGAGGCCCTCAGCTACCGGAGCCTCGAGGTTCAAGGGCGGTGAGGACTTTCTGTACGTCTTCAAGGGCGGTGAGGACTTTCTGTACGTCTTCAAGGGCGGCCCCGAACGGGCCGCCGCGCCCGCCTTCACGGCTCCGGCCTTCCCTCTCGCCTGGAGGGCTCCGGTCGGCCGTCGCGGCTGGGCGCGAAAGTAGGGCCGCCAGAAGACTGACGACCCTTACAGCGTCGGCACCGTTGCCCGGTGTGCGGTCAGGTGGCTAGGGCGGGCCCGCGGCTTTAGCCACCTCGCTTGGTCCGGGTCCCGAAGAGCGGGGGCCCACGGCGGGTGATTGCGGGCAGGCAGCAAGCTGCCCGCCGAGCCGGACAAGGCTACGGGCCCCCACTCTCCCGGACCAAGCCAGGCCACCGGCCAAACCCGCGACCCCTCCGAGCTGACCTTTCCGCCTCCGAATCGTCCCGCCGCAGCCGGCGCCTGGCATGATCACGCCATGAACCGTGGTCGCCAACGCGTACGTCACTCCACCTGGATAGTCCTTGCCGTGGCGATCGCCGTTATCGGCTTGGGTGGGCCGCTCTTTTGGCTCGCTGGCGACCTGGTGAGTGTCGAACCGGACCCCGCCAGTCGCGAGTACGTCGAGGAGCAGCTCGCCATGGCCAGCGGTGTGGCGATTGCCGTGCCGGTCGACTTGCCGCCCGGCTACGAGCCGCCCGGCTTCTGGGGGTACTCCAGCGGCCCCGATGGCGTAGCTCGCAGCCGGCAGGCGACCTTCTTCCCCACCGAGGACTACGGCATGAACGACCGGATCCAAGGCGTCCAGATGTGCATGGAGTGGCCGAACGACGACCAGGACAACTGCGGCCATGAGCGCGGTAACACCGTTGAACGCCAGGTCGACGACGTTCGGGTAGTCATCTGGCTCTCCGACCGAAACCCGGCCAACCGAGCTGCCTGGCAAAGTGTTCCGTTCACCACCGACCTCAACAGGGTTCACTGGCTGCACTAAGCCGTCGGACCAAGCCAGGCCACCGGCCAAACCCGCGAACCCTCCGAGCTGCCGATTCCGCGCCCGAGTCCTCCCGTGACCTGCCATGATCACGCCATGAACCACGGCCGCCAACGCATACCTCACGCCACCTGGATAGTCCTTGCCGTGGCGATCGCCGTTTCCGGCTGGGCGCTCCTTTGGCTCGCCGCCGGCGACCTGGTGGTCGAACCGGACCCCGCCAGTCGCGAATACGTCGAGGAGCAGCTCGGCTCGGCGCACAACTTGCCCCTGCCCCTCCCCGTACGGCTGCCCGCCGGCTACGAACCTCCAGACGACTACTCGACCTCGATCAACGAGGACGGCATCCCGTACGCATGGGGCGCACGGTTCCACCCCATCGGAGAGCAGGCCCCGAAGGGCGCGCCGGTGGTCGTGATGTGCGCGCAAAGCGTCGACGCTCCCGACAAACCATGTGCTCCACCCCCGACACTGCCGCACGTGGAACGAACCATGGGCCCGACCCAACTCGTGATGTGGGCCGAGTACCCACCAACGGCCAGTCTCGACCAATGGAACTCCCTCGAGCTCACCACCGACCTCGACAAGGTGACCTGGCTCAACTAACCCGCCTGATGACGCCAGACCACCGACCAAACCCGCGTGCCCTCGGCGCCCATGTGCCCCACGATGCGCCCACAAATCGTGATCAACAGCGGTCAGGAGTGGTATGCGGTGGGACTCAGTGAGACAGGCCCCTGAACCGGCATCTCCGCTGGTCAGGGGCCTATTTGTGCTGGTTGTGGCAGGTGCAGGGTTCGAACCTGCGTAGGCTGAGCCGACGGTTTTACAGAAAGGCGGCAAGTGCCGTCTGACCTGCGCCCTCGCTGAACACCACCGATCTTCGCCGCATATACGCCGCGCCCATCCTGGAACTGGCCATAGCACGCCGGGCACCGCTGGACCCGTGCCTTTGAGATGTAGCGCGTGCACTGAACCGCTGCAGCCCGCCGTGTCGCTATCGGAACAGGCAGAGTTCGGGCCGGCCGGTGAGGGTGCGGGCGGTGTCGATTGCGGTCCGGGCAACGCCGATGGCATCTTCTGCCTCGTCGAGAGTGATCGGGTCGTAGGTGGCGGGGTCGGGATACTCGGCCTGGTTGCGCCGCCGGCGGAGCCGGTCGAGGGACTTCAGACCTGGTAGGCCGGGGAACTGCGCCTGGATCGCCTCGACCGCGGCGATGTGCCCGACGCGGGTGGTAGGTCGTAGCCCTTGTGGGGATGCAAGTTCTTCTGTGTAAGGGCGCGGGTGGGCTGACCGGAGGCGGACAGGGTTCAGTCTTGCCAGGAAGGACACTGCGCGTGAGCAGGTCTGGGAAGTCTTCGTCGGTTCAGGGTTTGGTCAGCGAGGCGCTGGCTGAGGGGCAGGGGCGGCCCGCGGAGCTGGTGCCAGGGCCGGTGGAGTTGCCGGAGCGGGGCCGGACGTGTACACCCTCCTGACCAACGGCCGCTTCGAACTGGGCCCACGAGCCGAGCCCCGAACCGACGTACTGCACATATCCTTGATTATTTGCAGCAAGGACACAGGCGGAGTTTCGCCCTGCAGAGTGTGTTGGGTGCACGCCCAACCGTTCCTTTGCGTGGCCGAGCTCCCGGTCCCGTGATCATGGCGATCGGCTATGTCGTGGTCCACGACAAGATCCTCGCCGAGAGATACGTGTGTTCTGGTCAGCGTTCTGCGATCTCGTCCCACCGAGCTGAGGCGAGCCATTTGTCGATCTCACCTGCCTCAAGCGGGTTCGCATCGAGAAGGTAGGGCCAGTACTCGGAGATGGTTCGGGGCTTCGGCGAACCACCGAGCGTCGGCACCACTCGCGTGTAAGTGACAAGCGCTCCGTGCCGGGCACGAGAGAGCATCACTGACAGGGCTCTAGCCTCCTCGTCCTTGGCTGTTGGCGTAGTCGCCCGAAAATCCGGGATGCAGCCCTGTTCGAGTCCGACGACGATGACCCAGTCGAACTGCTGGCCCTTTCCGACGTGGCCACTGAGGAGGTGGATTCCAGGCGCATTCAGCAGGGTGGTCTGGTCGCCGACCCGGATTTTGGCGCGTACTTCGTCGAAGGTGTCTCCGTTGGCGAAGCGGTCGAGGACCCAATTGATTGCGTCAGCAAGAGCGCTCCGTGAGTCGAAGTCCTCTACTCTCTCGAGTTCTGCGAGCTGGCGTAGGTAGCCGAGCGTGTCGTCCGTGGACGCAAGTTCGGAGGGGTCGATGCGGGCGAGCATCGTTCGGACTCGTCGAGCGGTTTCTGGGTCGAGGACTCCATCTTCCCACCGGTGTACGGGGTGGTCACTCGCTTCGACGACGGTGGCGATGAACCGGAGACGACTCTTGATCCGTACGATGACGCCGATTCGTTGACCGGGCGCCCTGGTGAGGACGTGGGCTGCGAATGCGAGCACATCCGCGGCTTCTTGCTTGACGTCAGTGAACCGAAGGATGCCGGCGAGTCCGCCTTGCGGCCAACTGCTGGGATCGGCGCAGGTGAGGTCGGTTCCGCCCGTGAGCTCGTTGAGGGAGTTCACCATCGCGAGGACAGCTGGCGATGACCGATGGGAATCGCTGAACTCGATGACGCTGGCGCATTCGGCACGGATTGCTGCGTCGATGTCCGACGGGGCAGCACCAGCGAATCCGTAGATGCCTTGGGCCAGGTCACCAGCGTAGGTGGTTCGACCGTATGCGATGCGGTTGATCACACGCAGTTGCTGCGGAGTGAGGTCTTGATACTCGTCGACGATGACGGCGCCGAAGTGGTGTGCGTACAGGTCAGCGACGGCGTCGTTGGCCAGGATGAGTTCGGCGTACCGGAGCAGGTCGTCGTAAGTGGCGCGATTCTGCTTCGCGCGCAGGGCCTCGATGTCGATGGCGTGGTCGTTTCCACATTCTCCGAGTGCTTCAGAGACTTCTTCGTCGGTGTGCGCTTCAAGCTTGGCGACCTGAAGCGCCTTCTCGACGTCCTTGATGTCGTCCCAGTCGAGCTTCCTGCTGTGGCACTGCTCGCGGACCCAGTCGTTCTCGCAGATGGTGATGTTGGGATTGATCCCTGCGACTGCGCCGTGGGCGCGGATGATTCGGGCGGCGAGGCCGTGGAAGTTGGTGACAGTGACGCGGTCGCGTTGTACGGAGAGCGGCACATAGCGCCGGAGCCGGGCGCGGATGTTGTCCTTGGCTCGGTGCGTGAAAGTGACGGCGAGGATGCGCTGGGGTGGAGGAGCGGAGCCTCGATCAATGAACCCCGCTACGCGAAGCGCGAGCGCTTCCGTCTTACCGCAGCCAGCGGGCGCGACCACAAGGAGCGAGAGGTTGTCGTGGTCACGTACCTCGGCTTGGGCCTTGGTGGGCGTGATCACGGGTTCTCGATCTCGTCCAGGAGGTCGTTGACACTGACGATCCCGGCGGCGGTGTCCTTGTCGAGCACTTCGGCGATCGCCATCGCGGCCAGCACCTTATTGTTCCTGTGCCGGCAGAACTCGGCGACATCGACGGCAGTGCGGGTGCCATCGGCGCCGGACTTGTTGCAGTTGTCGAGCGTGTTCTTCGAGAACAGCCCGGAGTTCTCGAGTGCGTCCCAGGCCTTCGCGGCGCCGAGCGCGTCGACGTACTCGCCTTCGAGGTCCGGGGCGGAGATAAAGCAGGGGTAGTCCTCGAGGTCTTCCAGGTCGTCGGGGGCGACCCCGAGCTTCTTCGCAGTCTTGTCGCGTGCGTCCTCGTCGATGAGGAGTGCGAGCGGGATGTCGAATCCAGTGGGTCCGAACAGCGTGACGATCGCGGGCATGTCGCCGGCGCCGTCGGTCTCGATGAGCGAGACGCCGAGCCGGTCGAGGTTGCGGCTGGTGAGGTCGGCGACCTTCTCGACGATGATCCGGTCCGAGACCCCTTCGACGGCGACGACTTGGTTGGCGGTGAGTGGCTCCAACTTATCCCGCACCCACCAGCGCACAACGAGCTTCTCGTCCGCGGTCAGGAACCCGGCGTTCGGTTGGACGAGCCCCCCGCCCGGTCGCACCGAGACAATGCACTCGGGCGAGAAGGCACTAACGATGTCGGGTGAGTGAGTGGCGAGGAACTTCTGGTTCGGGCCGGCCTGCAGCAGTCGCGCGAGGCTGCGCTGGCTGGTTGGGTGGAGGTGGATCTCGGGTTCGTCGACGGCGACCATGTTCCGGCCAGCGCTGACGAGGTCATACATGGCGAGCGCGTACAGGGCTCGGATGCCGTCGGACTGTTCGGAAATGTGCTTGGTCTTGCCGTCCTTGACCACGTTCAGACGGACGTCGGCAAGGACGTCGCCGTCGGCAAGAGCGCCCGTTGCGAAGGTGAGCTCGTCGTTATTGACCTCGACCGGAAGCGCCTTCGACAGCTGCCTAGCCAAGTCCTCGCGGAGCTTCCCAAGCGTCTTCGACAGTTGCAGCCGTTCCTCAATCTTGTCGATCAGCTTCTTGAAGTCGTCCTTCTCAGTGCCCAGGTCGACGAGCTTGAGGATCTCGTCGAGAGGCGTGCGCCGGCCCGCACGCAAATCGCGAGCCATCGCGGTGGCCCCCAATAGGTTCCAGCCGAGCGCTTCGACCTGCTTGACCGAGAGCTGGCGCCCGGTGCCGGCCGTTGCTGCTCGCCGGTCGACCGAGAGGGTGCGGTTGGTGTCAAACGTGGCCTCGAGTGAGATGGTGAGGGTCAGCTCGTTGGTTTCCGGGTCGACCGTGAGCTCGTCGGGGAACAGCACCTTGTCGCTCGCGACAAACCCCTTCAGGTCCCCCTCGATGGCGAGGGGAACGGTGGGGTCAGCCAGGTCCTCATAGGCGATCCGGTTGTACAGTTGGGCGGTACTTGCACCGAGGAGCAGGTCGATGCACCGCAGAAGCAAGGACTTACCGACGTCGTTCGGACCGACCAGAACGAGGTGCTCGCGCACCTCGAGCTCCTTGTCTGAAAGACGGCTGTGGTTGCGGATCGCGAGCCGGGTGAGTCGCATCGGTCGTCCTCGGGCTGGGGAACCCCGAAGACTCAGATGTTTCGAGGTGCACCAATGTTAGCGGGGCTCCGTCAAGATCATGATGATGTCTCCTTCGATCCGACCAGGGTTCCGCGCGATTCGGTTCAGCGGCATCCGACACATGTGCCCTTTGGCTCATCCGCTTCCGCTCTCGCGTAGAAGAAGCTTGCAGCCACGGGTGCTGCCCGGCACGGCGCCGGTGTGGTCACGGTCGATGCCGAACGTTCCGCGAGGTGCTCCCCCAAGGACCAACGACGTCTGACGTCAGGGCTCCAACGGCTTGGATCTGCGATATGCGATCGAGCGGTCCCTTGTCTGGAACAGGTGGTACGTAGTCCCACTGAACTCATGGGGACCCCCGTAGTTGGGATCTCTGAGGATGATCTCGACACGGCCAAGGTCAACGCGCTGCGGTCCAACCTCAACAACCAGAGGGGCCGACAGGCTGAACGTGCCCTCAGGAAGCGGGACGCCCGCCTCGAACTCGACGAGCAAGCCGTGCCCTTCTGGGTAGGACGTGGCCAACTCCTCGCCGCTGAGCACCCTGGCCGCGTCCGCCCAGCCGCGCCGCTGGGCGGACGTCACTGCCCCGAGGTCCGGAGTCCTGATCACTGTGGCTGTGTGCGCCTGCAAGCTGCACAGGATCTCGATGAGGTGCGCTGTGGATGCGAGAGCCTCCCCCACAGCTCCATCCCAAACGAAACCGATATTCGGATCCGTGATTCCCATCTCCGCTGGGACGTGGCGGGAACTGACGCGGAGAACATTCGGGGCCTGGCATTGGCCCAGGAAATGGAGACCCGTCTTCACTGCCCCAACGGGCTTTCCTGTGAAGTCGCCGAAGGCGATCGTGCGCCGACCACTGTTCTCGACCAGGTTGTGCCGATCCTCGATGGTGAACACACCGTTCGTCTCCGCGAGGACGGCCCTGACCCCGCCGGTCCCCTGGCTACGTTCGACCCGGTCGACGTTGACCGTGGCAAGCACGAGCCCTGCCGGATCAAGTACCTCGAGGCGAAGCTCCGGGTCTTCGCCGAGGTCAGCCGAGTGTGGCCAAGTCGAGAGAGTGGCCTCTTCGAGCTTGCCTCCAAGGCCGCCCGGGGCATCGAACGTGGCGGTATAGGCCCGTTCCGGGCTGCGGAACGGCGCCCCGTAGGTTAGGGAGTCCAGGAACTCCTTCTCTGCTGTACTACCTCGCTCCAACTTCAGGTGCCCGTGCACAGCGATGGGCCGCTCTTCTGTCGAGGCGGCGCAGCGCGCAATGATGTCGACAACACTCCACCGTCCAGTGGACCGGTTGCCGGCGAGCATGGACATGACCAGGCCTTGCCGGCTGGAGTACGCCGGCGGCGTTCCTTCACCGAACCGGTGTTCGTAGCGGTAGTGCGGGTCGTCATCCAGCGTGAGCAGCGCCTTGTCGACCCGCTTGACCACCTCTAAGGCGTCGAGTCCGCCCTCGGTCCGGTCGGCTCCAAAATACGCCGCAAGTCGCTCGTACGCTTCCTTGATCCGGCCCCGGTTCCCGTTCAAGTAGTAATCGACAACGTCTCCGTACTTGGCCGCGAGTTGTTCGACGTACTCCAGGCCACGCCAAATTGCCGTGACACCTTTGCCCGTAGCCACGTCGTAGAGCCAGTTTTCAGCCTCGGGAGACGGGTTCATGGGCGTGACAAGGTGCCACTCCCGAACGTCAAGCCGCGCCCACCGCGGGTCTTCCATGAGTCGGGAAAGAGAATCCTCGATCTCAGCCTTCTGCCTGGCGCTGAGACGGTCGTCCGTGTAGCGCTTCACCTGGTAGACGACATCCGTCCCGTCCGGACCTCCCCGCGGATCGAGGATGTCTACTCCCCCATCGCCCTTCGACGGCGTGATCCGGTGAGAGTTCGGGTGCTCCCGGTTGATGAACATCGCGACAACGGCCTCGACGGGGCCTCCGGCGAGACGAGTCCATTCGATGAGCGTCATGTCTACCCCTGATGCTCGGCGAAGGCCGCAGCATGAGCGGGAACTCGGTCCGGGTGTGTCATCGCACCACTGTCAGCTTCGGCCGAACGTCGTCAAGGCCGAGGAGCTCCCTGATACGCCGCGGCGGCAGGTGGAGCTCGCTGGCAATGTCCACGAGGGTGATACCTGCCTCCACATCGCACAGCTCCACAGCCTGCCGCAGCAACGTCGGCATCTCCCCCGGATATGCCGTGAGCGGCTCAAGGCTCCTCACGCCCTTCAGCATCGCAAGTCGCTGATAGGCGCGTCGCAGCGTGGTCTCGGGCGTCTGCCGGACCTCACGCATCCGAAGAAGCAGCGACTCAATCGATACTCCCCACGTTCGGCTGAGGCGGTCCAATTCGGTGAGATCGACACGGCGGGGCAGGATCGCAGCCAAATCGCTGGCGGGTGTGAGAAGCGCGGCGGCGAACTGGTCGGCCTCGAGCTCCTGCACCGCATCCCCCGGCTTCGGCTCCTGATGTAGCAGCAAGTGCCCGAGCTCGTGCGCGACTGTGAACCTGTGCCGGTACACCTCCATCGACCTACGCGGGGTCGACATCACGATGGGCCGGCCGTCGATGTCGCTGGAGAAGGCATCTACCCGCTCCATCCCGCCCTGCTTGGACACGAGTACGACGACGCCGTAGCTTTCCATGGTCGCGACCAGGTGCGGCAGCGGACCATCAGGAATATGCCAGTGATTCCGGAGTTGCTGGGCTGCCTGCGCCGGCGAAGCCCCCAGCTCAATCACTGGCAGGTCGACCGTCGGGAACTCCACGTACCGTTCGAATACGTGTGTGAGCTCGCGGATCTGCTCCGCGGTAGACAAGGCTCGATCTCTATCCCCTGCCCGCAACGAGCGCAGGCTTCGGAAATGCACGTTGCCGGTGTCCACACGGAAGAACGGTCGGCCTGTAACGAAGAACGTCACATCCACGCCCAGTGCGTTGGCCAGTGCTGTCAAGTGCTCGGGCCTCGGCTTGGCAACCCCGGATTCGTACTGCCCTATCGCTGCGGCGGACACCCCCACCCTCTGAGCCAGTTCGTTCTTCTTCAGCTGCGCCAACGTGCGGGCCTGCCTTAGGCGGTCGCGGTCAAACGCATCGCTGACCGCCTGGAGAGAAACTTCCTTGCGCATACTCATTTGTCACTGGTGCCTGTATCACGCTTCTTGACGATGGGCTGTGGGGCCGGGCCTGATGCAAAGGTGCGCTCGTCCGAGCCGGACTTGGTCTTGGCCGACGTATCGGCCGGCGTCTTTACGGCGAGATCGTCTCCGAGGAACATCACCTCGGGGTCGATGAACCGCACCGTGCTGTCGCTCTGAGGCTCAATCACGCCCCACGTGATCCTCCACAGCCGACTCGCATCCGACTCCACGGCCACCATGACGACGCGGAGATGGTGATCGGCAGCGAACTCGACCACCTCGTTCAGCTCCACCTGGGGCTCGTCGTCGCTCTCGGCCGGGTCGATGTCGTCCAGGTCCAGCATCGCTTGCGGGTCGGGCTTCAAGGTGAACAGGTCGGCGCGGGATGGGCTCGTGATGAACGGAGTGACTGCTGGGTCTCCCCCGTGTGGTGGCCGCCAGGGGAAGATCACACTGTCCTGCAGTACCGGCAGGTGATAAGCAGCACGCCCAGGCTGCACCGTTACGGCGTTCATCCAGTTCCTCTGGAGGGTGTTGGTGCAGACTGTGGGCAGAGCCCGCCAAAGCTGTCCGTAGACGCTCTGGCCGTCCTGTCCGGACACCCGCTGAGCCTCGACATGCTTCATATGTGCCGTGACGATAGCGTCGACCAGCTGGGACTTGACCAGCTCAGTGTCATCACCGAACAGCCCGTTCGATTGCATGTGCCCGTGCCTCTCGATTCAGGGAGTCCCTTTAGAACTCACCCGAGAGAATACACCCCGCTTTAGTTCTTCGCGACAAACCGCCACCGCGTGTCGTCAGGCCGAGCCCCCGCAGCCCCAGGCGGCTCCGAAGGTCTAAACCGGCACCACAAGTAGGCCCACCCAACACCGCCCCGAGGTTGACGTTATCGGTGGAGGGCGACCACCGTCACGCCGGCCGACGACGAGGAGCAGGCCGACGTTCCCGAAGACGAAGCTACCCCGGCCCCCGGACGTCCCGCCGGCACCCACACAGGACTCAGTCGAATTCGACGACACCGAAACCGACACCGAGGCGCTGCCGGCCGATGACTCGGAGACGGTCGACGACGAAGACCCATGGGCCGAGATCGACGAAGACGAGACCGGCGCCGGCGCCGACCCAGACGCCCCACCGCTCGACGACAGTAGGGCCCACTCCCACCCCTCAAGAATGAGGAGATGGATGACGAGATGGAGAAGAAGGTCATCCTTGATCCGGCAGACGTAGAAGCCGCCTTAGTCGCTCTCTCCGACGCTGAGCTTTGAACCGCGCGATACGAGACTCGCCAATACGAGCCAGGGCGCCGTCTTGGAGGCGTTGCCACCGCTGCCCGGCGGCATCCATGAACTCGACTACCAAGAACCCATCCGCGTGCGCGGTGAAGTAGTCGAGCACGATCCGCTCTTCACGATTAGGCGGCACGATCCCGATCTCCAATGATCGGAACTCCTTCAACATAGGAAACACCCTGGCGTCATAGATCAAGGCGTTCGAGGAGTTCCGCAGAACAAGGACCACCCGGGACCTGGGCAGCTCGTCTTCATCCTCCTCGTCATCTACCCACCAAGTCACGGCCGCGGCCTGCGCTTGCCTGTCGGCTTCGGCAATACGGCGACGTTCCGCCACAGCCCGAACCTCAGCCCGAACTCCGAAGAATAACGCGGCTATCACGCCGACGGCGGTCGAAACAGCTGATGTCCCGTCGATGATTTCGCTCAGGTCCACGCGCCAAGGATCGCAGCCACAGCGCAGGACGCGACCTCAACCACACCGGTGCTGTTCCATCCCCCGCGAAGTCGGATCGTCCCCGTGCTGACCGGGCGAGCGGCTGCCAAGTCAACCCCGCAGGGTTACGGCGTGTGGGACACGGCCGTCAACGGCTGGCACAGCAGGCAGGACCTCGCCGAACCCTAGGCGGCCGAGCGCGCCATGAACGTCCGCTACGCGGCGCAGGAGCCCCGCACCGACACCTCTTCCCGCAAGGTCGTGCCTGCGAAGCCGGTGCTGGTGCTCATGGACGGCCGCTGGTGGCCCGGCCGCCTGGACTGGTGGGTCATGGAGACCGACGGGTGGTACGGCCATGCCGACCACGAGGTTCTGCCGGGTCTTTCGACATGCCCGAGCGGACCTGGCGGCGCTGGCAATCCAGGACGCGCGCTGGCCGGCCGTCGAAGGGGGCCGCGGCCAGCGCGGTCGGCAGCGGCCGAGCTCGCGGTCAAGCACGCGCTGGCGCATCCGGCGCGGGGTCATCGCAAGGTGTGCGCGATGGTGCGGCATGACGGCCATGTCGTGTCTGAGGCCACGTTGTCGTGGCCAGCCACGCCAGACCCGTTCGCGTTGCTGTGTAGCCGAGTTTCTGCTGCATCAGCAGCGATCCGAGGAAGATGAACGAGAAGAGCGCGCCGAATGCGAGCAGTGCGGTGAGGTTCGCCGCGACGAGCGTGCGGTTCCGCAGCGCCCTGGCTGGCACGAGCGGGGCTGGTGAACGCTTCTCCGACCACACGAACGCGGCCATCAGCACGCCGGCCGCGATGAACCACGCCAGTGTGCCGGCGGAGGTCCATCCGTGGGTGGAGGCATGGTGGAGTGCGTAGACGAATGTCAGCAGTCCGCCGGTCACCGTGCTGGCCGCTGCGACGTCGAGCCGCCCGGAACGGCCACGGGGCTCATCGGCCGCAAGGCAGGTGGTGGCGAGTGCGATGAGCGCGAGGCCGGCGGGAACGTTAATGAAGAACGCCCACCGCCAGCCCGGACCATCGGCAACGAGACCGCCCGCGACAACTCCCATCGTTCCGCCTGCTCCGGCGACGGCTCCGAAGATGCCGAGAGCCCGATTGCGTTCCCGCCCTTCACGGAAGGTGACAGCCAGCAGCGACAAGGCTGCCGGTGCGATGAGTGCTCCGCCCAACCCCTGGAGCCCACGGGCCGCGATCAGCACGCCGCTGTGCTGCGCCACGCCCGCCACCAGCGACGCGGCGGTGAACAAGCCAAGGCCGGCGAGCAGGACGCGGCGTCGTCCTCGCAGGTCGGTCATCCGGCCACCGACGAGGAGGAATCCGCCGAGCAGGAGACCGTAGGCGACGACAACCCACTGCAAACCGCCTTGGCTGATTCTGAGGTCTCGCTGGATCGAGGGCAGGGCCACGTTCACGATGGCGATGTCGAGGCCCACCATCGCCATGGCGGCGCACGTCAGTACCAGCACGAGCCCTTGGCGAGGGCCCGGCTTCTGCTGGCGGGTGGAGGTCAGCGGACTAGCGGCGGTTTCCACGGGGCTTTGCGTGTCAGATATGGGTTCGGTGTCCTTCAGCTCGCGGCGGTTCACCGGCGGTAGCTCGCAATGGGCAGGCCGGCGCCGGTGGTGAGCAGCTGCGGCAGGCTCTTGGTGATGAAGAAGGTCCAGCCGCGCAAGCACGCTTCGAAGCAGGCGGATTCCGCCGCGGTGAGGCCCTCGTGCGTGAAATGCAGCGTCGTGCCCTGCGCGTCGGTGGTGATGTCGAAGATGACGTTGGTGTCGGTCCACTCGTCACGGTCGTCGAGGCCGGTGTTGTCGGAGTCCACGACGTGCCAGACCACCCGTCGGCCGGGCACGAACTCGGTGATCTGGAACCGGGCGAAACGGATGCCCTTCTTGGCTCGGACGGTCTCACCGGCGTATTCGCTGTCGTCGGTGAAGATGAACTCGTCGTGCAGGGCGGCAGAGTGGCCGATGAGGTTCTCGCTCCACCAGCCGCGGACGTTGGTGATGGCCTCGAAGACCTGCTCCGGCGTCCGGTCGACGGTCATGGCGGCGGTCAGGTACTCGGTGTCCGACATCGTCCTTGCCTCTCTCTTGGGTGGTTTCGCCCCACCGACGAAGGAGGCCGCCCGGGATCGACATCGACCGGGAAGAAACTTCGAAATTCGGCCGCGATGGCCTTGGTGCTGGTCAGAGCTCGGAAAGACGACCCATCAGATAGCGACGTTCGGCCTCGGTCGGCGCCAGTTTCAGCGCCTCCTCGTAGGACGTCGCGGCCTCGGCGAGGCGGCCGTCCCGGCGGAGAAGATCGGCCCGTGTCGCGGGCAGCAGGTAGTAGCCATCGAGCTCGCCGGACTCGGTGAGCTCGTCGACGAGGGCGAGTCCGGCGGGGATGCCGTCAGCCATCGCGATCGCCACGGCGCGGTTGAGGTCCACCACGGGAGATGGCGCCAACCGCGTGAGCTCCGCATAGAGGGCGGCGATCTGTGGCCAGTCGGTAGCCGCGGCGTCGGGCGCCGCAGCGTGACAGGCGGCAATCGCGGCCTGCACCTGATACGGCCCCGAGCGCCGCATGGCCAACGCTTCGTCGAGCGTCGCAAGGCCTTCGGCGATCAGCGCGCGATTCCACCGGGATCGGTCCTGGTTCTCCAACGTGACCAGCACGCCGTCATCGGTGCGATGCGCGCGGCGGGCCTCGAGCAGCAACATCAACGCCAACAGGCCGCGCGGCTCAGGCTCGGTCGGAATCAGCCGGACCAGCGTCCGGGCGAGGTGAATCCCTTCAGCGGCCAGTGCCCTGCGCCCGTCCTGTTCGTCGTAGCCCTCGTTGAATATCAGGTACAGCACCGCGAGGACAGCGGTCAGCCGCTGCGGAAGCAGCTCCGCCGGTGGAACCCGATACGGTATCCCGGCCTGGACGATCTTGCGCTTGGCGCGAACCAGGCGTTGCGCCATCGTCGGCTCGGCGGTCAGGAACGCCTTGGCGATCTCACCCGTGCTCAGCCCCGCCAGCGTGCGTAGCGTCAGGGCGACCCGGGCAGGGAACGGCAACGCGGGATGGCAGCACGTGAAGATCAGTCGCAACCGCTCGTCAGGAATCTCCTCCGCCGACGGCTCAATCGGATCCCGCTCCAGCACAGCAAGCTGCCGCACCTTCGCCGCCCCCGTTGCGTCCCGCCGCAGCCGATCGGTCGCCCGGTGACGTGCCGTCGTCGTCAGCCACGCACCCGGACGAGCCGGAATTCCATCGCGCGGCCACGTCGCCAATGCCGCGGCGAACGCGTCCTGCGCGCAGTCCTCCGCCAGGTCCCAGTCCCCGGTCAGCCCGATCAGCGTGGCGACCACTTGGCCCCACTCGCTCCGATACGCCGCATCGACCGCGGCACGAACCGCCTCCGGCGCGGTCATTCCCACACGGGGCGGACCTCGACACAACCCCAGCCCGCGTAGGGATGCCGCGCCGCGATCGCGATCGCCTCGTCCAGATCGGCACACTCGATGATGTCAATACCGCCGATGAAGTCCTTCGTCTCCGCGAACGGGCCATCGGACACCAGCGTCTCTCCATCACGGACACGGACCGTCGTCGCATCCGCCACCGGACGCAGCCGCGCACCACCGACGAAACTGGCTCCCCGCCGATCTACCTCTGCCCCATACGCCTGAAACGCCGGGTCCGCCGCAATTTCCTCCATGGACGGCGACACCTTCTCATCGTCACAGATCAGCAACACATACTTCATGGCCCCACTATGCCCGACCGAACGCCACACCTCTGCCAACGACCGGCCGCCGCCCTACCGAGATCACGGTTGATCGTATGGACCCGCGCCGGGCTGATCCGAGTACTCGCGGAGACCACGCTCCGTGACCGCTTCACGGACCTTGAGCCAGATCCGAATTACGCGATCGCCGACAGGTGCAGGCGTGGCTACCCGCAAGTACCTGACGACGTTGCCGATGCCTACGGCATCCACCTTGCCGCCCTCACCCGATCACTCGTCGGCTGGACCGACCCGGCAGTCCTCACCCTCACCCCCGGCGCCGCCGAGCTGGTGCTCGCGCTCGAAACCGAGACCGAACCCAAACTCGCCCCCGGCGCCGAATGGGGCCACGTCCGCGACTGGTACGGCAAATGGGTCGGCGCGACCGCACGTATCGCCGGCCTCCTCCACCTCGCCCACCACGTCGACCGTGGCTGGACCCAACCCATCACCGAAACCACCTGGCAAGCCGCCGAAACCATCGGCCGCTACTACGCCGCCCACGCCCTCGCAGCCTTCGACCACATGGGCGCCGACCCCACCACCGACAACGCCCGCACCCTCCTCACCTGGATCGAAGCCACCCACCCCACAGCCTTCACCGTCCGCGACGCCTACCGCGCCAACCGCACCACCTTCAAAACAGTTCCCGAACTCGAACCCGCCCTCGAACTACTCGAAAGCCACGGCCACATCCGACCAGCACCCCCACCAGACGAAAAGAAACGAGGACGCCAACCAAGCCCCACCTACTACACCCATCCCACCCACCGCAGCAGCCTCTAACGGAGGAATCCCGGAATGACCCGCCGCGAACGCCTCACGCTCACCCTCAGCGAGGTCTGTACCGAACTCGGCATCTCCCGATCGACGTTCTACGACTGGCGCGCCAAAGGCAGGGCCCCACGCTGTATCAAGCTGCCCAACGGTGAGATTCGGGTCCGCTATGCCGATCTGGATCGTTGGCTCGACTCCCGTGAGGAGGCCGCCTGATGAACACCACTTACAACGTCCGTGTCTGGAAGCTTCAGACCCTCAAAGGCCAGACGAGAACGACGTATGGGGTGCGGTGGGTCGTCGCACGGCGACCCTTCCGCGAGACGTTTAAGAGCCGTCCTCTCGCTGACAGCTTCCGCTCCGAACTCCTGACCGCGATTCGCAAGAAGCGTTCGACACTGACACTGGCCGCCCTGTATCGGGCCGGCGTAGCCGGAAGGATATGACCTGGTACGACTTCGCCTGCAAATATGTCGACCTCAAATGGCGCGACGCCGCGGCGACATACCGACGAAGCATCGCCGAGGCACTTACTACGGCCACCGTTGCCATGCTCCCGCCCGACATCGGCAAACCGTTCACGGACAAGGCCATCCGGCTGGCCCTACGCAGCTGGGCTTTCAACTGCGGACGCAGGAACGTAGCACCTCCACCTCGCACCGGTCAGGTACTGGACTGGATCGCGCGGAACACCCTGCCTGTCGCCGATCTTGAAGACCTGACGACGATTCGCTGTGTACTCGATGCGCTTGCCAGCCGGCTGGATGGCACCGCAGCTGCCGCCACCGTGTTCAACCGGAAGCGCATGGTCCTCTCCAACGCGCTCGACTACGCGGTCGAACTGGAACTCCTCAACGAGAACCTTGTCGGGAAGGTCAAGCGGAACGCACCGAAGGCACGCACCACCGTGGACCGCCGCTCTGTCGTGAACCCCAGCCAAGCCCGGGAACTCCTCACAGCCGTCACGAAGATCCAACGCAGTGGGCCACGGCTGACCGCATTCTTCGCCGTCATGTACTTCGCTGCCCTACGACCTGAGGAGGCCGTCAACCTGCGCAAGACCAACCTCTCCCTGCCTCGTGCCGGATGGGGCGAGCTACATCTGGCGGAGGCGACCCCGGACGCGGGGAAGCAGTGGACTGACAGCGGGAAGGCACGCGACGAACGGCAGCTCAAGCACCGAGCGAAGGGCGACACCCGCACCGTGCCCTGCCCGCCGGAACTGACGGCGCTGCTGCATAACCATCTGGAGAACCACGGCACCGATCCGCAGGGCCGGCTGTTCTGGGGTGAGCGTGGCGGCGAGCTTGACTCGAGCACATACGGCCGGGTGTGGGCGAAGGCCCGCCAACTGGCCTTCGGCGCCGATCTTGCATCGTCCTCGGCTCTTGCCAGGCGGCCGTACGACCTCCGCCATGCTGCCGTGTCGACGTGGCTGAACGGCGGTGTACCTGCGACCCAGGTGGCCGAGTGGGCCGGTCACAGCGTCGCCGTCTTACTCCGGGTCTACGCCAAATGCCTTGACGGCCAAGACGACACAGCCCGTCGCCGGGTCGAGGCTGCGCTCCGACAGGGATAACCCCTCGGTGACATTGGCCCGCGGTCCGAGCACCCGCCGGGTTCCTGCCAAAGCCGTTCGCCACCCGCCGAATGATCTCTCCACCGAGCGGAAGGTATGGGTGGCCTAGAGCGACCTCGGCGTACCCGGTCTGATGGCGCGCGGATGGTACGACGGCAGCTTGGGAAGGCCCGCGTACTCACAGGCTTTCGGACCGGATGACCACCCTGCGACGCCCCTGCCAATAGTCCACGGCGACGCCTGCGTGTCGGGCAGAGCCGAGGCTCCAACGAGACGGGACAGGCGTGGCGCAAACGGCTGGCTCGGGCCAGGTTGGACCTGGTAAAGGTGGTTCGTGATCTCTGATGCCCGGCGACTTTGGCTACTACAGCTCCGACTGGAGTGCAAGGCTCTCGACTCAGACGGCAGACTCGTCCGTATCGAGGGCCCGCGACCCGATGAGATTGCAACCTGTTCGATCGCCAGATTCCATGATGGCTACAGGGTCACCTTCGCCGCGACCGCAGATGACGATCTGGTCGAGCGAGTAGCAGCTTTGCCCGAAGAGATGTTCTTCGAGGACAGCATGCGGGCCGCGAGTGCAATTAGGAAAGACCGCGCGATGAACATCACCAAGTGCAGCACCTACGTCTTTCCACAGGTCTTGAGACCGGTAGACCCAGCCATCGTCCGCAAGGGCCACGAGGAGTTCGCGATCACGGTCGACGACCGCGAGGTCTCATGGGCCAGCTCCTCACGCTCCAACTCTGAGGCGGCCGAACTGTGGGTGTGGACCGATGAAAGCGCCCGTCGCAGTGGCTATGGACAGCAAGTGTCGAAGGCATGGGCATCGGAAGTGACAGGCGAGAGACGAGTGGCCTTCTACAGCCACCTCGACGACAACCAGCCATCTCGCCGCCTGGCCTCGAAGCTCGAAGTCGTGCACCTCTTTGACCTGGCCAACTTCACGTTTGAGGGCTGATCGCTGCAGAACTCATGCCATGCGGTTGCCTTCACACCCACTTGACCCCCAGACTCCCCTATTGGCATTTGCCCAGGCCAGCGACCTATGCATGGGCGAACAATGCGTGCACTGGCGCGTCCTGGGAGCGTGGCCGATCTTGCCGTTGGTCCGTATTTGGTCCGTAACTGGTGGCCCACTCCCCTGCCCCCGGCTCCCTCGCGGCCGGTGCGATACCCCTGCCTTGCAAAGGCGTTTACGGGTCTCACACTCGACTGGGCGTAGATCATCCACGCGTCTCCTCCCGGTCGTCGTGACCGTGGATCACCGTTAGGGCCCAAGATTGTCCTTGGCTTGGGGCACGCGGAGGGCACGCCGACGTTCATGTCTGTAGAGTCAGGCACCTTGATCGCGACCTGCCGGCCGCCCCGTGCACCGGGAGACCCGAGGATCCTGGTGACCGCGAGGAGATTAATGACGATAAGCGTGATGGATGCAAGCCCGTTCGCCGATGCTGTGCGCGCCGTGGCTGCGCACTATGGCGTGAAGGACAAGGACGTGGTGCCGGTCCCCACTCAGGGCCAGGTGAACCTGACGGTATTCCTCGGCAGTGAGCTGGTCCTGCGCATCCCGCGCACCACCAGGGCAGCGGAGCAGCTCTCAAAGGAAGCCCAGGTCATCGCACTGGTTCGGGACGCCGGAGTGCCGACTCCGAAACTCGTACGCTACGACTCGACCCTGCGAGTCGCGAGCGTGCCGTACATGGTCCTGCAGCGAGTGCGCGGCGCGACCCTGGCGGAGCAGGCGCCCGACCCGACGGCACGCCAGCGCACACTCGAATCCCTGGGCGAGATCCTAGTGACACTCCACCAGATCCGGTTCAGCAAGGTCGGACCCGTCAGCTCGATCCCGGAGCCCTTCACGTTCTCGCCGACAGAGTTACTCAGCGAGCTCGTGGAGGCGGGCGAGATCGGCACAGCCCAGCACGACTGGCTCCTCGAGCGATTCACTCTCCTTCAGCCCGAGGGCCCGTCGCGGGCAGATCCGATCCTCCTTCACCGCGACGTGGCCCCCTCGAACGTAATAGTCGGCCACGACGGGATGGTCACCGCATTGCTGGACTGGGGTTGTGCCGAATGGGGATCTCCGGCTCGCGATCTCGTCGGTCTCCCAATCCGGGTGCTACCCGACCTACTGTCCGCGTACCGATCAGCACTCGGAGCCGCGTCGTCACGAGACGACCGAGACGGTGACCTCACTCTCGAGCGCGACGCGCTCTGGTACCACCTCTACCTAGCGTTGGCGAGGCTCCTTAATAAGCCTTCCACGTCGGAAGATCGTAACTGGGCGGCGCCACGGAGTGCGACACTGCTCGACTTCCTCGCGTTCACGTCCAGTGCGGTAACGGAACCCTGGCCCGCACTTCTTCGTCCTATCTCGCTTAGCACGGAGCCTGTCTAGGGTCTGGACATGGGCATGCAGGTTCAAGTGACATTCGACGCGGCGGATCCGACTCGCTTGGCAGAGTTCTGGGCCCTCGCCCTTGACTATGTGCCGCAGCCTCCGCCGGAGGGCTTCGCGACCTGGGATAACCTCAAACGAGCGATCGGATTGCCTGAAGAGCGGTTCGACGAGTTCGCCTTCATCGTGGACCCCCACGGGCGTGGTCCACGGTTGCTCTTCCAGAAGGTTCCCGAGGGCAAGACTGCGAAGAACCGGGTCCACCTGGACGTCGACCCCAAGCGTGGAGGGGCCGACGGCTGGTCAACGGTGATGCACCATGTCGAGCGCCTGGTGAGCGCGGGCGCCACCGTTCTGAACGAAAAGGACGACCAGACTGGCAGGTGCGTCGTACTCCAAGACCCAGAAGGAAACGAGTTCTGCGTGCATTGACCTGGCATCCCGCTGCAGAGTCGGAGGCACCAGCTTGGAAGGCTGGCGGGCAGCCTTGGTCGCCGGATCGGCGCATGCTGCGAGCAACCATTCCTGTCTGTTGTGCGTCCTGGCCTTATCATCTGATCTTCATCAGCGCAGAGTGGGGGGCACGTGATCTCGAATGGCTTCGACGGCATCCTTCGTGACCTGGGCGAACTGTCTGGGACTGATCTGGTCGGCTGGCTACTTCTCGCGGGTTTGGCGCTACTTCCCATCGTCGGCGTCCTGCTCATCCTCGGTGGGAGCCGCCTCGCTTGGATTCCAGTAGCGGTCTTCGCAGCGCTGATGGTGTTGTGGTTTCTGTACTACGCCACCAACTGGTGGTCCAACCCGGGCATTGCGGGAGCCGCGTTGCCAGCCCTGGCGGTCATGATCAGCTGGATTGTCCTCGGAGTATCGGCGTGGTCCTTGCACCGCCGCCGGCATCGACCGTTGACTTCCTGACGCTTCAATAGGCCTCGATCGGAGGGCGGCTCGCCAACCAGCTCGGGAGTCTGGCCGGCAGCCGTGGTCGAGACCTTTGTCTTATCTGGCGGCTTGCCTCACAGCGATTCAGACACAGGTCGCACGCTGAGGGTTCCTCTCCCGTCGGTCGGACAGCTTCGTCCGCACCCGGGTTCTGTGCAGGGTCGCCAGGCTCGACGCGTCGACCGCTTGCGGCTTGGCCTGGCGACCCTGTGCAGGTTCCGGGTACGCCGCCTGCGGTGGCCGACCGGCGGGAGAGGAACCTGGCGCCCCACTCCCAGAGGGAGGACCGGGGGTCCAGGGGGCAGCGCCCCCGGAGGAGACCTCAACCTGAGATGGCCTCAGCCGGTGATGTCAACCGTCAGTGGCCGCGCCGGCCCGTCCGAGGACGGCGCCCCAGCGCCGCCCGCAGGACGAGGACGGGGCGGTGCGCGCCGCTTGCGGCGCGCCTTGATCTAAGTAGAGCCGCCTTCGGCAAGGCACCCGCCTGGCACCAAGCCCGCACGCCGGCATTGAGACACGCAACCCGCCGCGACGTGCCGCACGTCGCATGGGCGCATCCCAAGGATGAGCTGACTTGCACCAGCTGAGGCGGGAGAGGCGCCACAGATTTTGACGCGTATATGACGCGGCCAGCCGTTCACAGCCGGTTGTGGCCGGACACAGCCGGACACAGCCGGACACCTACAGAAACAGCCCCTGACCTATTTGCGCTGGTCAGGGGCCGTTTTGGCTGGTTGTGGCAGGTGCAGGGTTCGAACCTGCGTAGGCTGAGCCGACGGTTTTACAGACCGCTCCCTTTGGCCACTCGGGCAACCTGCCTGGGTGCTGTCGTTCAACAGCGAGTTGAGAGGATAGCGCAGAACTGGCCGGGCCTACGAACCCGCCCAGGTCTTTGCAGCAGCGACGTACGAAGGGAGCCGGGATGGCCGCCGAGTCATCGTTCGACATCGTGAGCAAGGTCGATCGGCAGGAGGCCGACAACGCCCTCAACCAGGCGGCCCGCGAGATCGCCCAGAGGTACGACTTCAAGGGCACCGACGCCCAGATCCGCTGGCAGGGCGAGCTTGGGGTGGAGATCTCGGCCAGCTCCGAGGAACGCGCGAAAGCCGTCCTTGACGTCTTCAAGGAGAAGCTGGTCAAGCGGGGCGTATCGCTCAAGAACCTCGATGCCGGCGAGCCGAAGCAGTCGGGTAAGGACTACAAGATCCAGGGGACGTTCGAGCAGGGCATCTCCCAGGAGAACGCCAAGAAGGTCGCCAAGATCGTCCGTGACGAGGGTCCGAAGGGCGTCAAGGTCCAGGTCCAGGGCGATGAGCTCCGCGTGTCGAGCAAGAAGAAGGACGACCTCCAGGAGATCATCAGCCTTCTGAAGGGCAAGGACCTCGACTTCTCCCTCCAGTTCATCAACTACCGCTGACTGGGAAGGCCGCCGGCGGGTTGACCTGCGCGTTTACCCGCCGGCCGCCTCCGAGGGGCACATCCGGGGCACATCGCCCAGGGCGGCGTCGACCAGGGCACGAGTCCGCTCCTCCGCCTCGGGCCACTCCCCCACATAGGTGTTCAGCGTGATCGTCGGCGTCGAGTGCCCGAGCGCCAGCTGGACTGTCTTCACGCTGGCGCCATTGTGGATCAGCAGGGTGGCGAAGTAGTGCCGAAGGCAGTGCAGGCCGGTGCCCTTCGGGATGCCCGCGGTTCGGGCGGCCGGCGCCCATACGTGTGCCCAGTCGGCCCGGTGGATCGGTCCCGGCTCCCGCTCAAGGTCGCCCCTGATCCCTGCCCAGCGGAAGAGGAGCTTCGCCTTCCGTCGGACCGGGTTGCGCGGGTCCGTCTCGTCGTCGATCTCGACCTCGACCGGCGGGTGCATCTCGATGTGTCGGGCCAGGGCTGCGGCGGCTACCTTCGGGAGCTCGACGGTCCGCGCCGAGCCTTTCGTCTTGACGGGCGCCAGGTACGGCTGGCGGCCTGTCACGCAGACCAGTTGTTGGCTGATGTCGATCTCACGGCGGAGGAAATCGACAAGCTCTGCGCACGTCACGCGCGGCCGTGCCCTTGTCGAGGTCCGTCTTGATCTCGGCGGCGAAGCTCTCCGCGGCGGACTTCTTCTCGAAGTTGCGCTTGAGCGGCTGGCCGGATTCGCTGCGCCAGCGGACCTGCCATCTCTTGTCACGGCCGTGGTCGGCGGACGGCACCTTGCCTCGGCCACAGGAGGTTGGGCACCGCGGCTCGTCCGGGCGGGGACGGGACCTGTGCCACCGATCAACGATCGCCACTGTCGCCTAGCCTCTCGCCGGAAGCGTTCCGGCGGCTCAATATCTCGCCTAACCATTGGGCTCCGCGTTCCGTTTCCTGACCCTCGCCAGCGGCCCCGGCCACGGAATCATCTATCCAACCCTCCGGCCGGAAACCAGGCGGCAGAAGTGCGATAACAAATGGCCCCTCCCGCACCATGTCTCCATGGAGGGCGAAGACCATCCCGGCCGCAAAGTCGATCACACTTCCCACTACAACGGGCTCGGCCTTACTAAGGTCCAAGCGAACGGGCGTTCCTTCTCGGAAGTGCTCGCCGAGCAGCCGACAGTCGTCGAACGACACTGGTTGCACGACGGCGAAGGCTGGTTCGGGCGACTCGCTCGGTTCTTCCTGCCGCGTGGATGGATGGCGGCCGGCCACTGAAGGCGGCAGCCCTGCCGCCTTACGTGCCGCGTGGTAGGCCTGCAGCTTCTCGCGCTCCGTCCGCAGCTTCCGCAGCCACGGCGGTGATCAATCTGAGCACGGTTCAGGGTGCACCACAGAACCCCGTCCCCGCAGGAAAACAAAGCGCCCCGGCCCATCAGGGTCGGGGCGCTTCGTCGTGTCCAGGGTCAACTAGCGGCTGGAAGGTTGGTGTATGCCCCGGTGTTGTCGGTGCAGATCAACTTCACCGCGGCTGGTTGTTGGCGTGCCCACTCGATCGCGGCGCGTAGGTCGTCGTCGCTGAAGATGTCGAGCCCGTCGCCGTCGTCGAACCACGCGGCCACCCACGCCGGCGCCGTCGGGTCCATGCTGATCTGGATGGTTCCTGTGCCTGGGGCAGGTTTGCGGTTGGTTGGGGTGAGGTCGTCAAGGGGTACCTCCCGGTGGTCGTCGGTGCGGACCACGCGGGCGGCTGCGGGCTGTCGGCGTGCCCATTCGAACACCCCAGCCTTGTGGTGAACGGGACAGTTCAGGAACTCCGCGTCGCCCTCCCCGTGCCAGCTGGCGCTCCAAACAGTCAGTCCCTCGCGGGGGAGGACGGTCTCGTCGATGACGACGGTTCCGGTGCCTGCCTCGGGGGTGGTGCTCGTACTCGGCAGCGCGTTCGGGTCGGGTGACCAGTCGGGGGGCAGTCCGTACCGCTCCGGATGCTGGATCGCGTCGGCGTTGTATCCGCGGACCTCGCGGATTCTGCGGGCCCAGGCGCTGTATTCAGGCATGGTGCTTCTCCCCGATGTGACGGCACCCCTGACCTTAGTTCCCTTGGCCAGGGGTGCCGTCACCAACCGTACGGTTACGCGGGGCGCCAGCCGGCTGTGAACGGAGCTGTCGGCACGTCGCTGTCACCCATGAAGCGAGCGCCCCGCCTCGGCGGGCGACCTAGGCGCGGCCCACCTGTGGGGCCGCACCCGGCGCAAATCGGCTCGCCACCTGGCCCCGCCTGTGGTTGGGTGCGCTGCTGTGACCACCCTGGATGCTCTCGTCCGTCCCGCCGAGTACCCCCGCTCGTCGCACTACGACCCGGCCTGGCTGCTGGGCCTCGACATGGGCCCGCACCCGTTGTGGCTGCTGGAGGACCTTTGCCGCGATCTGGACCTGCGGCCGGGGATGCGGGTCCTCGACCTGGGGTCGGGCAGGGGTGCGACCTCGGTGTTCCTTGCCCGCGAGTTCGGTGTGGAGGTCGTCGCCGCTGACCTGTGGGTGGCGCCCGACCAGGCGGCGGAGGTGTTCGCCGCTGCCGGAGTCGCGGACCGGGTGCACGCGGTCCGGGCCGAGGCGCACGACCTGCCGTTCGCTCGCGCAAGTTTCGACGCGATCATCAGCGTCGACGCGTACGAATACTTTGGTACGGCGGACAGCTACCTCGCCTACATCAGCAGGTTCCTCAAGCCGGGAGGCCAGCTGGCGATCGCCACGCCCGGCATGACCCGCGAGATCCGCGACCTCGGGGCGATCCCCGCACACATCAAGGCCTGCGTCGGCTGGGAGGCGATCGCCTGGCACACCGCGGACTGGTGGAGATTCCAGTGGGAGATCACCGAACTCGTCACAGTCATCTCGGCACGCCTGCAGCCTGACGGCTGGCGCGACTGGCTGCGCTGGGCCCGCGCCGGACTCGATCACGGAACCGATGACCGCGAGGGTACGAAGAAGGTCATCGCGATGCTCGAAGCCGACCAGGGCGAGTTCCTGTCGTTCGCCCTGGTCACCGCACGTATGAACGGCACGGCCTCCTGAGCCGCGCGCCCGCCCTTTACCGGTCCGTCGCCTGGTCGGGCTTGCGGGCCTCGATGAGGAAGCGGCGGGAGTACGCACGGAACGGCCCTTCCCGCTGGATCTGCTCGTGGAGATCGCGAAGCGGCTGCCGGTAGCGGTCCACGGTGAAGTCCGGGACGATCCAGATCACCTTGCGCAGGAAGTGCACGACCGCGCCGATGTCGTTGAACGACATCGGAAGGGTCTCGACCCGCAGGTCGACCACCTCCAGTCCGGCAGCCTCGGCCGCCGCGACCGCCCGACGAGTGCTCCGCGCCCCGCCCACCGGCTGCGGCCCCATCATGAAGTCGGTGAGTTCGTGAACGGTGCCGGCACCGACCTGCTGCGAGAGGTAGGACCCGCCAGGTCGGAGCACCCGCGCGATCTCGGGCCAGATCGTGAGGGTGGGGTGTCGGCTCACCACGAGGTCGAACGACGCGTCTGGGAACGGCAGGTCCGCCTCGTCGGCCACCTCGACCACTGTGGCACCAAGGTGTTGGAGCCGGCGCCGGGCGATCTCCGCGTTCGGTGGCCAGGATTCTGTGGCCGCGAGGATCGCCGGAGGGTGTTCCGCTCGGACCGCCGAGGCCAGTACCTCGCCGCCGCCGGTCTGGATGTCGACTACGGCCGAGGCAGCCGAGACCCGCTCGCGGAGCAATCGGGAGTATCCCCACGAGGGGCGATCCTCGGTCGCCCGCCCCTCGAACCACGAGAAGTCCCAGCCCTCGACGGGCACGGACTCCCCTTCCGCGAGCAATTCCTCAAAGGTTGTTGGTGTACTCATGCGGGCGAGCTTCTCAGTCCCCCCGCTCTGTTAGCGACGCATTAATCAGCTCCTCCCTCGCCGACCGAGATGGACGAGGGGACGTCTGACCGCGTGGCCTCCGGTGCAGAGGTGGTGCGGGCCCTCCTACCCTCGCCGGCCAGGGCTCCGCGAGTCCGCCTGGACCGGCGAAGGGCATACCTGACCAGCTCGACCACGACAGTCACGCTGATCGCGAACCCCAGACCGAGGAGCACCCCCTTGATCGGGTCGTTCTCGAACGCCATCCCACCGAGGTAGCCCACGAGCGCGGAATAGATCCCCCATGACAGGGCGGCGATGGCGGCGAAGAACGAGAACGACCGCAGCGGGTACCCAACCGTTCCCATCGTGAGCGTCACCGCGGTCCGACCGCCGGGGATGTATCTCGCGACGACAAGCACCAACCCGCCGCGCTCCCCCAGCGTCCGGGCCGCCCAGTCGAACGCCGCGCGCTTCCGACTCCCCGGTCGTGCCCGCTGGAGGAGCCGCCCGCCCGCTCCTCGACCGATGAAGTAGGACGTGTGGTCGCCCACGAAGGCGCCCAACGCGGCCACGAGAACGACCAGGGGAAGGCTCGTCGATCCACTCGCGGCGTACACACCAGCCATGATCACGACGCTCTCGCTGGGGAACGCTGGGATGAACGCGTCAAGTGCTGCGAGCGTGAACAGCACGAGGTAGATCCACGGCGAGGTCATCACCTGATGGACGATCTCGAGGATTGCATCGGTCATGGAGGCCACCCTCGCCTGCGGGTGGGGGTGGGCGAATCGGCCAGGCGTCGATCATGGGTACGACTTAAGGAGGGGGTCGCCGGCGACGAAGGTCGTACGAACACGGCGAGGTGGTCGCCTACCCTCCTCGTGTGGAGTACGCGACGGATCCCCCGGTCGGTGGGCGACTGATGGCCTGGCTAGGCCGAGTCGTCGACCGGTTCGCGCCGTGGGCGCTGAGTTCGGTCGTCGCGGCTCTCTCGGTTGCCGCGGCGACGGGCTTCCGGGAGAGCGAGGTGTGGGGTAGCCCACCGATCCTGGTGCTGGGCGCCGCCTGCGGTGCGTCCGTGGTGCTCGCTCGGCGATGGCTCTGGCCGCTGTTCGCCGTGGCCGCGTTCGCGTGGGTGACGCTCGCAGTATGGCCCGTCGTCATGGTCGCGTCCTACTACGCGGGCACCAGCCTGCGCCGGCGTCGGCATTTCCTGTTCTTCGCCGCCGCGGCACTTCTGATCAATGTGCTGGGTGTCGCCGTCAGCCTGATCATCGGCGGCTCTCGCGCCATCTGGGGCAGTCCGTCGAACGCTGTCACCGGGCTCCTGGTGTTCATCGGACTACCGCTGGTCGTGGGTTTGTGGGTGGCCGCCAGACGGCAGGTGGTCGCCGGCCTGCGCGAGCGCGCCGAACGCCTGGAACGCGAGCATGCCGCGCGCACCGACCAGGCCCGGGCAGAAGAGCGAGCCCGCATCGCCCGGGAGATGCACGACATCGTGGCCCATCGGGTCTCGTTGATGGTCCTACACGCCGGAGCGCTGGAGGTGAACGCGGCCGATGAGCGGACAGCGCGGGAAGCCGAGCTGATCAGGGACACCGGCCGGGAGGCGCTGGCAAACCTACGGGAGGTGCTTGGAGTTCTGCGGTCGACAGACGCCGCGAACGACGGTCCCCTCAGCCCCCAGCCGATGCTCGCCGACCTCGACCACCTGCTCGACCAGTCCCGTGCGGCGGGGATTCCCGTCAACCGGCGGTCAGAAGGTACGACCCGGCCGGTGCCGAGCGCCGTCGAGCGCGCCGCCTATCGCATCGTCCAGGAGGCGCTCACCAACGTGCACAAGCACGCCGGCGGTGTGGCCACCGAGGTTGTCGTGCACTACCAGCCCCACGCGCTCGAACTCGCGATCCGCAACGCGCGTCCACGGGTGCGGCCCGACCCGTTGCCGGGCAGTGGAATGGGTATCGCCGGCCTACGCGAACGGGTCGGTCTCCTCGGCGGTCGCCTCGAGGCCGGCCCGGGGCCCGGCGGTCAGTTTGTGTTACTCGCCTACCTCCCGACGCGGGAGATCCCCGGATCGGCCGAAGGTCCGCCCTTGAATGCTCGCGATACGCCCATCGACGCGGGCGGTGCGTCTCTGGACTCTGACAGTGTGCCCTCTGGCAATGCGCCTCTCGACTCTGACAGTGCGCCCTCTGACGGAGCGGCTATCGACGCGGGCGGTGCGCCTGTCGACGTCGAGAGTGTGCCGGCTGACGCGGAAGCAGCCAGATGATCCGCGTACTGATCGTGGACGACGAGGCCCTGGTGCGGTCCGGGCTGCGGATGATTCTCGAGGCAATGGACGACATCGTGGTGGTGGCTGAGGCGTCCGACGGCGCCGAGGCGATTGCGGCAGTCTCCAGGCACCGGCCCGAGGTCGTACTCATGGATGTCCGCATGCCCCGCATGGACGGACTCGCCGCCGCGGCACGGATCAACCAGACGCCCCACCCCCCGAAGGTGGTGATGCTGACGACCTTCGACCTCGACGAGTACGTCAACCGCGCCCTGCGCGCGGGAGCGGTGGGGTTCCTGCTCAAGGACACGCCACCCCACGACCTGGCCGCCGCCGTACGCACCGTCGCGGCCGGGCACGCCATGCTCGCACCGCCCGTGCTCAAACGGCTGATCGACACCTTCGCCGAACGCGAAGCGCCCAGGCGGGACCTCGCCCGGAAGCGGCTCGGCGAACTCACCGCCCGCGAGCAGGAGGTGATCCGGGCCGTCGCCCGCGGCCTGTCCAACGCTGAGATCGGCCGCGAACTCGCCATGAGCCAAGCCACGGTCAAAGCGCACGTCAGCCGGGCGCTCGGCAAGCTGGACCTGACCAACCGCGTCCAAGCCGCCATCCTCGTCCACGACGCCGAACTCCTCTGAGGTTTCAGCGGCGGTAGCCGGCCAGCCGCTCCAACCGAGCGATCCGCTCGCGAGTCGGCGGGTGCGTCGAGAAGATGCGTACGAACCCCCTGACGCGGAACGGGTTCGCGATCATCAGTGCTGCCGTGCTCCGCAGCTCAGGGTCGGGTGGCAACGGCGCCTGACGCGTCGTCAACTCCAGCTTGCGCAGCGCCCCCGCAAGCGCCATCGGGTCTCCGGTCACCTGAGCCGAGGTCGTGTCCGCTTCGTACTCCCGCGAGCGGCTGATCGCCAACTGGAGGACTGACGCGGCAACCGGTCCGAGCACGAGCAGCAGCAACGCACCCAGCGGATTGGCGTCGTCCTCTCCATCGGTCGAGCGCCCGAACGGCAGCAGCCAGGCGAACTGCGCGACGTACATGATCATGCTGGCCAGCGCCGCTGCCACGGACGAGACGAGGATGTCGCGGTTGGCCACGTGTGCGAGTTCGTGCCCGAGCACCGCCCGCAACTCCCGCCGGTCGAGCAACCCCAGCAAACCCTCGGTGACGCAAACCGCCGACCGTCGAGGGTTCCGGCCGGTGGCGAACGCATTCGGCGTCACCGTCGGCGATACGTACACCGCCGGCATCGGCAACCGCATCGTCATCGCGAGCTCCCGGACCAGCCGGCAGAGCTCGGGGTGGTCGGCCTCGCTGACGGGATAGGCCCGCATCGACCGGAGCGCGATCCGATCGCTCCAGAAGTAGGCGCCGGTGTTCATCGCCAGCGCCAGCACGAACGCCACAGTGAGCCCGAACCGTCCCCCAAGCGATCGCCCTACGAGCAGCACCAGCACGGACAACACGACAAGGAGCAGCGTGGTCTTGAGCTGGTTGCGGTGGCAGTGAGCGCGATCATGCATCCGGACGGTTGACCTCCATCCCGAGAACGCCGCCATCAGCCAGGAGCGTTCCCGGACCCGCCGCGTTACAGCGTTACATCAGCCCCAGCAGGTCGCTTGCGCGCAGCCCCGAACCCGCGCGCTGTACGACAAAGGTGGCCAGCTTCCACCGCTTATCCGCCGCTTAGCTGCGACGAAAATCCGCCGGAGTGCCGGGGATCAGGTCCTCCAGGTACGCCGCCGCGATCTCGGCGACCGGCCCGCACCGGAGCCCAAGGTAGCCGTCGGGACGTACGACGAGAACGCTTCCGCCCCGGCGTCCGAGCGCCCGCCGAGCATCACCGAACTGATCGAGCAGCGTCACCCCGGGCACCCCCGAGCCCCCACTGATCACCTCGCTGTGTACGGCCGTACCAAAGCGCAGCCTGACCGACGTGACAGCCTCGGCCGTCACCGAACCCAGCCCCAGGACGGTCCAATGGGTGCCGCGCAGGAGGTCGAGCAAACGGATCTCCCGGGCGTCCCGGACGCTCCACAGCCGGAGGTCAGGTAGGCGGTCGCCCGCGCGCAGCAGCACCCGCTTGCCGCCGAGATTCTGGCTCAACGGCGAGGTGCGATAGTGCGCCCCGAGCCGGTCCAGCTGGGCGGAACGCCGGCGTCGAAACGGCAGCCACGACCGCTTCGGCGCCTCGGGAACCGCGCCGCGCTCCGGGGCAACCTCGGCTGGACGGCGTTCGGCCTCGTAGCTGTCGAGGAGCGCGTCACCGGCGCCGCACAGCACGGCGGCGAGTTTCCAGCCGAGGTTGTACGCGTCCTGCAGCCCGACATCCACGCTTGCGGTATCCACGCTCCTGGTATCCACGCTCCCGGTATCCGGGCCTCCGGCGCGCGGGCCGGCCATGGCGTGACCCAGGGCGAACCTCCGCCCGTCGCGGAAGCGGTCAACATTGCCGGGCGTGGTGGTGATGACGTAGGTCTCGCGGGCGTCGGGATGGTTGTCCTGCCCCAGCGAGCGAGCGCCGGTGTCCTGCTCGACCGCGACGCCGAACTCCGCGAGCCGCTCCCGCAGGGCCCGCTCCACCTCCCGGCTCGGGAGCACGATCGTTCCTGACTCGGCAGCGCTGGCCGACGGCAACCGGTCGAGGACGCCGAGATCAGCGAGTACGTCCCGGCCCCGCGCGCTCAGGGCGCACTCCGGCGACTCAACCGCGGGACGCGAGCGCGGGTTGAGAACGCGTACGCCGACGTCTCGCCGGGCCAGGTCAATCGCGATGGCGAGACCGGCCGGGCCGGCACCGAAGACCAGCACCTCCTGGGTACCCACGTGCTGGGTACCTGCGTGTTCGAGACCTTCACCCACGCGGCTGAGACTCCCACTCTTCTCGGCGGACCAGCAACCACTGCGACGCCCCGTGCCCACCCAAAGCCTCCCGATCAGAACGGCAGGCGCAGTTGGCGGAGTACGTCGAGAGCGAGACCGGGGGCCACGGAGAGTACGACGCCCAGCGTCGCGGTCACCGCGATCGCGACGTTCGCCGGCCAGGCGGGTGCGCGGGCAGCCACCGCAACCGAAGCCGGCGCCGGGGCAGCTGCCGATGCCGAGGCCGGAACGTCCGCGGGCGTGGCGAAGAGGAGCGCCGTCCAGTACAGGTAGTAGGCCAGCCCGATCACGACGTTCACCGCCATCACCACGGCGAGCCACCCAGCTCCCCCGTCGACCGCGGCCCGGAAGACCACGACCTTCGCGAAGAGCCCGGCCACACCCGGCGGCAACCCCGCGAGCGCCAGCAGGAAGAACGCCAACGCGCAGGCCCGCAGCGGGTCAGACCAGAACATCCCGCGGTAGTCGCTCAGCTCGTGCGTACCCCGCCCACCCGCCACCCAGGCGACCACCGCGAACGCACCGAGGTTGACCACCGCGTAGATGAGGAGGTACGCGACGGTCGCGGCGAGGACCGGAGTCGACCCCGCAGCGTCCGGCCCAGGCCCCGCGACACCCGCCGCCGTACCCGACCTACCCGCCACGCCCGCCACCGCACCCAGCGGGACGAGGAGGTACCCCGCCTGCGCGATGCTCGACCAGGCCAGCAGGCGGACGGCGTTGCGTTGCCGCAGCGCCACCAGGTTCCCGAGCGTCATGGTCAGGGCCGCGAGCACACCGAGCGCGGGCGCCCACACCGTGGCGTACGACGGAAACCCCATGCTCACCACGACCAGCAGCCCAACAAGGCCGGCGGCCTTGGAGACGACGGAGAGGTACGCCGCGACCGGCACCGGAGCACCCACGTAGGTGTCGGGTACCCAGAAGTGGAACGGCACCGCCGCCACCTTGAAGCCCAGCCCCACCAGGGTGAGCACCACCCCGACCGCGGCGACTCCTACCGGCTCCGCACCGGAGGCCAGCGCCGTGGCGATCTCGCCGAGATACACGCTCCCCGTCACGCCGTACACCAGCGAGATCCCGAACAACATCACCGCGACCGACACGACCGAGACCAGGAAGAACTTCAGCGCCGCCTCGGCCGCGCGCTTGTCTCCACCCCGCAGGCCGACCAGCGCGAACGCCGGCAGCGACACGACCTCGAGCGCGACCACCAAGGTGATGAGGTCCCGCGCCCCGGCCAACGTCATGGCGCCGCTCGCCGAGGCGAGGAGCAGGAAGAGGTACTCACCGATCGGGATCCGCTCCCCGAGCGTGCCGCGCGTCGACAGCAGGACGACCAGCATGGCCCCACCGGCGGCGATGAGCTGGAAGACCAGCGTGGTCGAGTCGACGACGTACGAACACGACTCCCCCATGACAGCGCCAGCCCCGGCCCCGCCGCCATGCCCAGCCCCAGTCCCAGTCCCAGTCCCAGAGCAGAAGACCCCACGCCGCTCGCCCAGCAGCGGCACGAGGAGGAGCAGGCCGGCGAACAGCCCGACCAGTGCGATCCAGGTCGTGGCAGGAACCCCGCCAGCTCCCCGAGCGCGCGAGCCCCGCAGAAAGGCGTCGACCACGAGGACCGCGATCGCGGTCAGCGCGACGACCAGCGGCGGCGCGATGACCGCCCAGTCCACCGGCTGAGTCACGGCGGCCCCGGCGGTCCCGGCAGCAGCGGTGGTACCGGCAGTGCCGGCAGCAGCGACTACAGCGGCAGCGCCCACACCCGTCACCTCCCCACCAGCAGTTCGACGGCCGGCGTGGTGAGGGCCAGCACCGCCTTGGGGTACAACCCGAGCGCGATGGTCAGCGCGACCAGCGGCGCCCAGGTCCACACCTCGATCGCGGTGACGTCCCGCACCACGGACAGGCGCGGTCCGATGGTGTCCTCGCCCTGGCACATCCGGCGTACCAGCACCAGGAAGTACGCCGCCGTCAGGACCGCACCGAGCCCGGCCAGCACCATGAGGACGGCGTACGTCGTGCGGGTCAGAGCGGCGTCCGGCTGGTACGCACCGAAGAGCGCGAGCATCTCGCCCCAGAACCCCGCGAGCCCCGGCAGGCCCAGACTCGCCACCGCGCCGAAAACGAACAGCCCGCCGAGCCTCGGCATCCGCGCGTACAGCCCGCCACCGAGATCGGTCAGGTTGCCCGTGCCATGCCGGTCCTTGATCGCACCGGCCAGGAAGAACAGCAGGCCGGTGATGAGACCGTGCGCGACTCCCGCGAAGATCGCGCCGTTGACGCCGACCGGCGTGAGTGTCGCGATCCCGAGCAGGACGAACCCCATGTGCCCGACAGAGGAGTACGCCACCAGCCGTTTGAGCTCGGTCTGGCGCAGGCAGGCGAGCGCGCCGTAGAGGATGCCGACTGTCGCGAGGCCCGCGAGGTACGGCGCGACCACCCGAGCGCCGTCCGGGACCACCGGGAGCCAGACCCGGACGAAGCCGTAGGTGCCCATCTTCAGCAGGACACCGGCCAGCAGGACCGACCCGACCGTCGGGGCCTTCGCGTGCGCATCGGGAAGCCAGGTGTGCAGCGGCCACAGCGGGCTCTTGACCGCGAGGCCGAGGCCGATCGCGACGGCCGCGAGGACCTGCGCGCCCATTGCGATCCCGCGCCCGCCCCGCTCCGCCAGCACGGTGATGTCGAAGGTCCCGGTCTGCGCGTACACCAGCAGGAACCCGAGCAGCATGATCGCGCTGCCGAGCAGCGTGTAGAGGATGAACGTCGTGGCGGCCCGCCGCCTCCCTGTGTTTACCCCGCCGCCGGATGTGCTCCGCCCATCCCCGCCCGCCCCCTCCTCTTCGTCGTGCGGATCTCCCCAGACCGCGATCACGAACCACATCGGGATGAGGACGACCTCGAAGAACAGGAAGAAGACGATCAGGTCGAACGCCACGAACGTCCCGAGCATCCCGGCCTCGAGGAGGAGCACCAGTCCGACCAGCCCTCTGGTCCGACCAACCTCGGGTGCGATCCGCGTCGTGTAGAGCAGGCACAGGAACGCCAGGAGCGCGGTCAGCAGCACCATTGGCAGCGAGATGCCGTCGACACCGAGGTGCCAGCGCACGTCGATGGCGGGGATCCAGCGCACGTCCGTCACGAACTGCACCCGCTGCGCCGCGCCGTAGTCGAAGGCGGCCGCGAGCACCACGGCGAGCACCAGGGTCACAGCGCCGACGGCCGCACCGATCCGTGCTGCGATGGACTCAGGGACCAGCCGCGGCAGCCCGACCACGACAGCCGCACCCACCAGCGGGACGGCGAGCAACAGCCACAGCAGTGCGTTCACGAGGCCACCCGCACGCTGAGGCTGGAGAAGAGCAGCATCAACAACAGCAGCCACCAAGGCATTTCACTCACGCGATCACCCCCAGGGCAGCGACGGCCAACAGGACCACACCGGCGAGGAGCAGTGTGAGGTACGTCTGGACGTTGCCGGTCTGGACCCGGCGCAGGGTCCCGCCGAGCCAGTGGGCAGCACGTCCCGATCCGTGGACGTAGAAGTCGACGACGTCACGGTCACCGGCGACCACCGCCCGGGCCAGTACCCACACCGGCCGCACGACGTACGCCGCGATGAGGTCGTCGATCCGGAAGCCCTGCTGGAGGAACGGCCGGGCCCGACCGAGCAGCACCGCCGGGTCACGGGCGTCGTGCCGCCGCCAGGTCCACACGACCAGGCCGCTCGACACGAGCGCCAGCAGCACCGACCCCACCGTCGTACCCACGTGGATCAGCTCCGGAGCGGACGCGACCGCCGGCCCACCGCCCCCGAGCCAGCTGGCCCACGCGCCGGGCGCGAAGGCCACGAATCCGAGGAGCGCAGAGGGTACGGCGAGCACGATCAACGGCCACCGCATGAGCGCCGGAGCCTCGGCTAGCCCTGCCCCAGCGTGCCCTGCCCCGGCGTGCCCTGGCCCCGGGTGTCCGGGTGCGAGGTGCGCGGGTTCGTCCGGCACGGGCACCGTCCGCGGGCCGAAGAAGACCCGCAGCCAGAGCCGGGTGGAGTACGCCGCCGTCAGGGCGACCGTGCCGAACCCCGCGAGCAGAGCGACCCAGGCGGCGCCCACCGGCAGCGGCCCGCCGTGAAGCGCCGCCTCCTGGATGGCCCCGAGCACGGCGTCCTTGGCGAAGAACCCCGACAGCGGTGGCAGCGCGGCCAGCGCCGCGAGACCGATCGTCATCGTCACGAACGTCACCGGCAGCGCGCGGCGCAGGCCACCCATCGCCGACATCAGGTTGCTGCCGACCGCATGGATCACCGCCCCCGCGCACAGGAACAGCAGCGCCTTGAACGCACCATGCGCCAACAGGAGCAGGACCCCGGCGGTGTAGCCGCCCGCGGCGAGCCCGGCCAGCATGTAGGCGAGCTGGCTCACTGTCGACCATGCCAGGACGCGCTTGACATCTTCCTCGGCGAGCGCCGCCAGCGCCGACCCCACCATGGTGATCGCCGCGATGACCGCGAGGATCGCGAGGGTCGCGGGGGCCGCCTGGAAGACACTGAGCAGCCGGGCCACGAGGAACACCCCGGCCGCCACCATGGTCGCCGCGTGGATGAGCGCGCTCACCGGCGTGGGACCGGCCATCGCGTCAGGAAGCCAGACGTGCAAGGGGAACTGCGCCGATTTGCCGACCACGCCGGCGAGCAGCAGCAGGGTGGCGAGCGTCGCCGTACCCGTTGTCAATTGACCATTGACAGCCGCCTCTTGGACCTCGGAGATGCGGAAGCTGCCGGCGCCGAGCCCGAGCGCGAAGATGCCGAACAGGAAGCCGATGTCGCCCAGACGGGTGACCAGGAACGCCTTCACCGCGCTGTCCCGGGCCTCGCGCAGCTCCCAGTGGTGGCCGATAAGGAAGTACGAGCAGATGCCCATCACCTCCCAGCCGACCAGCAGCACCAGGAGATCGTCGGCGGCCACCACCAGCAGCATCGCGGCGGTGAACAACGACACGAACGCGACGTAGGAGGGATAGCGCGGATCGCCGCGCAGATAGTCGACGGAGTAGATCTGGACGGCCAGCGCCACGCTCGCGACGAGGAGGCTGACGAGCGCCGAGAGACCGTCGACGCGGAACGCGAGGTCGAACGCCAGCCCGCCGGTCGGGACGTGGGCGAGCGTTGTCGTCCTGGTGCCGAGGTCGCTCGCGAGGTCGGCGCCCACCACCGCCCAGGAGGTGAGGAACGCGACGGCCGCACCGGCGACACCGACCGGGGCAACCAGCCGCGGCAGGCGGCGGCCGAGCCCGAGCGCGACAACGGCGGCCACGAACGGCGCGAGGATGCCGACGAGCAGGGCGGTCATCGGCGTACCTCCGCGTCCTCGCGGTCGGTGTCCTCGCGGTCGGCGAGTTCGCGTACGGCGTCGAGGTTGATCTGCCGGCGGGTACGGAAGAGCAGCAGGACGATCGCGAGCCCGAGCCCGATCTCGGCGGCGGCGATCGTGATGGTGAACAGCGCCAGGATCTGCCCGCTGTGCAGGGTGTCGCGATGCCAGGCGTCGAACGCGAGCAGGTTGAGGTTGACGGCGTTCAGCATGAGTTCGACGCCCATCAGGACGAGGATCGCGTTGCGCCGGGCCAGAACGCCGTAGACCCCGATCGCGAACAACAGCGCCGACACGACCAGCGGGAAGAGCAGCGGCATCAGGAGCTGCTCCTTTCCCGGTCGTCAGCGTCCCTTGCTGGTTCGGTGTCCCTTGCTGCTTCGGCGTCCCGCGGACGGTTGGGTACGTCGCGCCGGGACAGCACGATCGCCCCGACGAGCGCCGCCAGCAGGAGGACGGACAGCACCTCGAACGGCAGGACCCAGGTGGAGAAGACCGCACCGCCGGTCACCCGGGCGCCGCCGATCTCCGCTCGATCCAGGTCGATGACAGCGCCTGAGAAGCCCGCCACGAGCGTCGTGACGAGGACCCCCGCCACCGCGGCCGCGACCACGGCGGCGAACCACGCGTTCGGGGTCCTGGCAGCGGGGTCCGGACGGGTCGGCGCCCGGGTGAGCATGAGGGCGAACAGCAGCAGGACGACGACCGCTCCGACGTAGATCAGCACCTGCACCCAGGCCACGAACTCCGCCGTCAGCAACAGGAAACACCCGGCCAGCGCGCCGAGCGTCACCACCAGCCAGAGGGCCGCGTGCACGATCTGCCGGGTGGTGACGACGAGGAGAGCCGAGCCGACCGCGACCGCGCCCAGCAGCACGAACAGCACCCGGACCGTGCTCATGCGCGTCCTCGCTTCGCTGCGGGCGTGGCGCTGTGCTTGATGGTTCGCTCGCTGCGCTCGCTCATGGCGCTGTGTTGAATGATTCGCTCGCTGCGCTCGCTCATGCCCCGGCCTCAGGGCCAGACCGCGCATCCTCCTCCGAGCGCGGGCGGACCCGGGCCGCGGCCTTCTCCGCAACCCCGAGCTCCTTGGGTGGCTCCGCACCGTCGTCCACCGCGGGTGGCGCCGGCACGGTCCACATCCACTCCCGCAGCGTGTCCTTCTCATGCGTAAGGTCAGCGATGTCGGTGGTGGCGTACTCGAACTCCGGCGACCAGAACAACGCGTCGAACGGGCAGACCTCGACGCAGATGCCGCAGTACATGCAGAGCGAGTAGTCGATCGCGAACCGGTCGAGCACGTTGTGGCTCCGCTCGCGCGCACCCGGCTCGCTCGGTTGGGCGGTCTCCTTGTGAGAGTCGATGTAGATGCACCAGCTCGGGCACTCGCGGGCGCAGAGCATGCAGACCGTGCAGTTCTCCTCGAAGAGCGCGATCACGCCCCGGGTCCGCGGCGGCAGGTCGGGTTTGACGTCGGGATACTGCTGCGTGATCGAACGCCGGGTGAGGTTGTCGAACGTCACCTTCAGCCCGTGCACCAGGCCCTTGCCGGGTAGCTCAGCCATCACCACACCACCTTCCCGTTCATGAGATCACCACCGAAACGACGCCGGTGAGCGCGAGCTGGACCAGCGCGAGGGGTACGAGCACCTGCCAGCCAAGGCGCTGGAGCTGGTCGGAACGCAACCGCGGATAGGCCACCCGCACCCAGATCACGACGAACGCCACCGCGAACGCCTTGAGCAGCGTCCACAGCCAGCCGAGTGCGTCGGAGAACGGCCCGTGCCAGCCGCCGAGGAACAACACGGTCGTCAGGGCCGCGAGGACGACGATCCCGGCGTACTCCGCCAGCAGGAACAACGCGAACCGGATCCCGGTGTACTCGGTGTACGGCCCGAAAATGATCTCCGCGTCGGCGACCGGCATGTCGAACGGCGGTCGGTGCAGCTCGGCCAACCCCGCCACGAAGAAGACGAGCATCCCGGGCAGCTGCCAGAGCAGCCACCAGGGCTGCCACGCCTCGACGATGCCGGTCAGCGAGAGGGTCCCCGCCGCCATCGCGACGCTCGCGGCGGCGAGCACGAAGGGGAGTTCGTACGCCAGCAGCTGCCCAGCGGAGCGGAACGCGCCCAGCAGGCTGTACTTGTTGGCGCTCGCCCAGCCGCCCATGAGGGAGCCGAGCACGCCGATGCCCATCACCGCGAGGACGAAGAAGAGTCCGGTCTCGAGCTCCGCGCCGACCAGGCCGGGTGCGAGCGGGATCGCCACCAGGGCCACCAGGTAAGGGATCAGCGCCAGGACGGGCGCGAGCTGGAAGACGCGCCGGTCGGCGTTCGCCGGGACGATGTCCTCCTTCTGCGCGAACTTCACGCCGTCCGCGACGAGCTGCGCCCAGCCGTGGAAGCCACCGGCGTACATCGGACCGAGCCGGCCCTGCATGTGGGCCATCACCTTGTGCTCGGTCTGGCCGACGAGCAGGGGCAGGACGAGGAACGCCACGAAGACGCAGCCGACCCGCAGGAGGAGTTCGAGGACGTCAGCCATCGCCCGCACTCTCCTGGTCGGACGGTGTGGCGGTCCGCGGCGCCCGTGGTGGCCGCGCCGCCCGCCGGACCGGACGCGCCGGTGCCGCGACCGCCAGCGGATCGGGCGCGGGCGAACCCGGCGGGCGCGGACCCCACGCCTCCGCGGCGGGCACACCTGGCGGCGCCACCCGGCGGCGGCTCGGTGCCCGGGCCGCGTCGTGGTCGGACTCCCCCGGCTCCTTCGCACCCGGCCAGGCCTTCGCCACCCGGGCCGCGAGTACGAAGTCCTTGCGCAGCGGATGCCCCTCGAACTCATCCGGCAGCAGCAACGGTGTCAAGGCGTCGTTGCCGGCGAACTCGATGCCGAACATCTCGTGGGTCTCGCGTTCGTGCCAGGCGGCGCCGGCGTACACCCCGATCGCGGTCGGCAGCCGCGCGGCGTCGCGGGGAACGCGGGTACGGATGAGGAGGTGCTCGACGGCGGCCGCGTCCGGTGCACCCAGGGCCGCGAGGTGGCACACCACCGCGAACCCCTGCTCGAGCTCGTCGACAGCGGAGAGCCAGTCGAAGTACGAACAACCCAGGCCATCACGTACGGCGGTGAGCGCGTCGGCCCAACGGTCGGCTGGTACGTCGATCGTCGGCGGGCCGAACCCCTCGTCCAGCCGGACCTCTACGTCCAGCGTCGACGCGAGGTGGTCGCGGGCCCGCTCCGCCCAGCTCATGGCGTCCCACCTCGCAGTGGCCGCCGCAACAGCGAGGCCGGACCGCGCCTCGGAGGCGTCGCACCGGCGTACCGGCTACTCAGCGACTCGCCCGCGATCTTGTCCTGGAGCCGGATGATCCCTTGGAGCAGCGCCTCGGGGCGGGGTGGACAACCAGGCACATAGACGTCGACCGGGACGATCTGGTCGACTCCCTTGGTGACGCAGTAGGAGTCCCAGTAGGGCCCGCCGGAGTTGGAGCAGGACCCGAACGAGATGACGTACTTCGGATCGGGCATCTGCTCATAGAGACGGCGGATCGCCGGCGCCATCTTGTCGGTCACTGTCCCCGACACGACCATGAGGTCGGCCTGGCGCGGCCCCGGCGCGAACGGAATCACGCCCAACCTGATGAAGTCGTGCCGCGACATCGACGAGGCGATGAACTCGATCGCGCAGCAGGCCAGCCCGAAGTTGAACACCCAGAGCGACCAGCGCCGGCCCCAGTTGAGGACGAACTTCAACGGCTCCGGCGCGAGTTTCGACAACATCCCGAGTGACGGCGCCCCCACCTGGGGCATCGGCAGATCAACCGATCGCTGCGTCGTGGCGCCGTCCGGCGCATCCTGACCGTTCGGCGCATCCTGACCGTTCGGCGCATCCTGACCGTTCGGCGCATCCTGACCGTTGGGCACCGGCGGAGTCTCGGGCGAGGTCAGGTCCATGTCAACACCCCCTTGCGCCATGCGTAGAGCAGGCCGACGGCGATGAACCCCAGGAACACGAACATCTCCACCAGGGTCACCCACCCGAAACCGGGCGCCGCGAAGACGGTCGCCCAGGGGAACAGATAGATCGCGTCCACCGCGAAAACCACATAGAGGTACGCGAAGACGTAGTAACGGACATGCGTCTGAGCCCAACCCTCACCGACCGGATCGACGCCGGACTCGTACGTGAGCAGCTTCTCGCGGGTCGGGCGGGTGGGCCGCAGCAGCCGGTTGGCGCCGAAGGCCGCGGCGGCGAAGGCCACCCCGACGAGGATGACCGTCAGAACCGTCGTATACGTCGCGTAGTAGCTCGCGTTGTCGGGCTGCGCCATGCCGTTCACGCAACGCCTCCTTCACCACTCGCGGCCGGACCCAGTGTCGATCCGGCCCCACCTCAGGTGGGCCCGGGTCCAGGCACGCGAGTCTAGTGTCGTATCGGTCGGCAGAGCCCACCGCTGGAAGCGGGTGGACCATCGCGGCCAGGGCGGCGTGGACGTCAGCCGCGGGAGAACCCCCAGCAGCATCCAATCCCGGCCCGGCCCCGGGCGCGACCGTGATCAAGTCCGAGAAATCGTTGACCAAGACGGGGCGCCGTGAACAGTTTCTCGGACTTGATCATGGTCCCGGGATGACTCCGAAGTTGGGCCCGAAAACCGGGTTTGGGGCGGGCCGTATCCTTGCGACGTTCACGTCGCTGATCATCTGGAGATCGCCTCATGCGCCCTCGTGTCGGGTTGTTCCGCGGCCTGGCCGCGTTCCTCGCCCTCGCCGCCCTCGCCGCCTGCGCGCCCGAGGACAACTCCACGTCGGACGCTGGTGGACCGTCCAAGGAAGCCTCGGGCTCGGCCTCGCCGTCCGCCTCGACCGCCGCCGCGTGCGCCAAGGAGTCGTTGCGGACCCGCACCCCCGGCAAGCTCACGATCGCGACCGACCAGCCGGCCTACGAGCCGTGGTTCGTCGACGACGACCCGACCAACGGCAAGGGGTTCGAGTCGGCCGTCGCCTACGCGGTGGCGGAGGAGCTCGGGTTCGCCAGGAGCGACGTCACCTGGGCCCGCGTGCGCTTCAACGCCGCCATCCAGCCGGGCCCCAAGGACTTCGACTTCGACGTCAACGAGTTCACGATCACCGAGCAGCGCAAGAAGGCGGTCGACTTCAGTACGCCGTACTACGACGCGACCCAGGCGGTCATCGCCCTGAAGTCGTCCAAGATCGCCAAGGCCGGCTCCGTGGCCGCCCTCAAGAACGCCCGGCTCGGCGCCCAGGTCAACACCACCAGCTACAACGTCATCACCGACGTGGTGAAGCCCACCGTCGAGCCGCGGGTCTACCCCAACAACGACAACGCCAAGCAGTCCCTCCAGAACGGCGCCATCGACGGCCTCGTGGTCGACCTGCCCACGGCGTTCTACATGACTTCCGCCGAGATCGAGAACTCCGTGATCGTCGGCCAGATCGAGCAGCAGGCTGGTACGCCCGAGCAGTTCGGACTCGTCCTCGACAAGGGCTCCCCGCTCACCACCTGCGTCAGTGCCGCGGTCGACGCGCTTCGTGAGGACGGCACGCTCAAGCAACTCGCCGACCAGTGGCTCGCCGACGTGGCGGGCGCACCGGTCCTGCGCTGACGCCGGTATCGAGGTCGCCCCATGCCGAGCCAGCTACCGCTCGCGGACGGAATCCCGCCGCCGAGCCCGCTGCAGCGCGAGCGCGAGCGGTACCACCAGCGGCAGACCGTGCGTTCGGTCCTGGTCGCCGCGTTGTCGACCGCCGTCGTCGGGACGCTTCTGCTCCTCGCCATCACCGGCGCACCCGGATGGGACCGCGTGCGCGAGTCGTTCCTCGATCCTGACGTCGCCCGCGAGTCGCTGCCGCGCATCCTCGACGGGCTCTGGCTGAACCTCCGGCTGCTGGTGGTCTGCGCGGCCAGCGCCCTGGTGCTCGGCCTCCTGATCGCGTTCCTTCGCACCCTGCGCGGGCCGATGTTCTTTCCGGTGCGGGCGCTCGCGACGAGCTACACGTATGCCTTCCGCGGCGTACCCCTCATCATCGTGATCTACCTGATGGCGCTCGGGGTCCCCGGCCTCCGGCTGCAGGGCACTCCGGGCGTGCTGGTGCTGGGCGGCGCGGCGATCGTCCTGACGTACAGCTCCTATCTCGCCGAGGTCTTCCGCGCCGGCATCGAGTCGGTCCACCCGAGCCAGCGGGCGGCGGCGCGATCCCTGGGGCTGAGCTACCGGCAGACGATGCGGTTCGTGATCCTGCCGCAGGCGGTACGCCGGGTCAGCCCGCCACTGCTCAACGACCTCGTCGCGATGCAGAAGGACGTCGGGCTGATCTCGCTGGCCGGGCCGATCGACGCAGTCCGGGCGGCCGAGATCGCCGTCGGCAACACCTACAACTTCACGCCGTACGTCGTCGCCGGGGCGCTCTTCATCGCGCTGGCGATCCCGCTGGTCGCGGTCACCGACTGGGTGACCCTGCGCGCCGCGCGCCGGCAGTCGGCCGAAGGAGCCGCATGATGGCCGCGCCCACCGCTGACTCGGCTAGCCCTGCCGACTCGACCGACCCGACCAACCCGGCCGACCCGACCCGCCCGGTCCTGGACTGCCGGGGCGTCTGGAAGACCTTCGGCAAGGGCCGCGACCGGACCCCCGTGCTGCGCGGCATCGACCTCGCCGTCCACGAACACGAGGTGGTCGTCCTCATCGGCGCGTCGGGCTCGGGCAAGTCGACCCTGCTCCGCTGCGTCAACCTGCTGGAGCGGGTCGACGACGGCACGATCCACCTCGACGGCGACGACATCACCGACCCGCGGGTGAACGCCGATGCGGTCCGGCAGCGGATCGGCATCGTCTTCCAGGCGTTCAACCTCTTTCCGCACCTGACCGTGCTCGACAACATCACGCTCGCGCCCCGCCGGGTCCACCGGCGGGCGCGGGCGGAAGCGGAGCAGGCGGCCCTCGACCTCCTCGACCGGGTCGGTCTGGCCGGCAAGGCCCGGGAGTACCCCGACCGGCTCTCCGGCGGGCAGCAGCAGCGGGCCGCGATCGTGCGAGCCCTGGTCAACTCCCCCAGGCTGATGCTCTTCGACGAGGTCACCTCGGCCCTCGACCCCGAACTCGTCGGCGAGGTCCTGGCGCTGGTGAGCGACCTCAAGGGCGACGGCATGACGATGGTGATCGCCACCCACGAGATGGGCTTCGCCCGGCGGGTCGCCGACCGGGTGTGCTTCCTCGACCGTGGCGTGATCCTCGAGCAGGGCCGCCCCGAGCAGGTGCTCGACAATCCAGCGGAACCCCGGACCCGGCAGTTCCTCCAGCGCCTCCTCGACACCGAACCCGCCTAGTGCTTTGTAGGTGGCTCGCCGGTGGTGTGAGCGGGGACCCGGTGGGCTTATTCAAAACCTCTGCCCGACAGGTTGCATGGACCTGATTGAGCGGGAACCGGACCATGATCAACTTGCAGAAATCGCCCACGCCCCGCGCGGATTCTGGACGATTTGTGCAAGTTGATCATGAACCAAGCCGTCAGCAGTCCAGTCGGTGAGACAAACCGCTGCGCTCAAGATCATTTCGGGGAAGTGGCCCACGTTCCGCAAATAGCGTGGGCCACTTCCCCGAAATGATCTTGGTCTGGATCGAGAGTTGCTCACGGGCTGGCGGGAAACTCGGCGGGGCCGATGCCTCCTCGCGGGGCTACCCCGGTACGGCCGAGGCTCGCCGTCCAGGACCTATTTCTTGACGTAGATCTGGGTGTAGTCGGGCATTCCGCCCACGGTGTCGATGATGACGTTGCTCACCTTCGAGCCGTACAGAACGGTGGTGCCGCTCTCTCCCAGCGGAACGACGGGGAGGTACTCGTCCATGATCATCGCGTCCAGCTGGCCCCATTCGTCGAGGGCCTTCTCGGCCGGCAGCGCGCTGATTCGTTCGATCTCGTCGTTGACGTCCTTGACGTTGAGGAACGACGGGATCGGCGCGCCCGGAAGGTTGGCCTTCTTACCGTCGAGGATCGCCGGGAGCACCGAGTCACCCGCACCCCAGTCGAGGCACCAGCTTCCCGAACGCAGGTTCGCCGGCCGGATCGAGTCGTCGGAGAGTTCACGGGCGAGCGAGGACGGCGCCGCGAGGCTCTTGACGCTGAACCCCGCCTTCGTCAGGGCCGCCTTGCGCACCTCCGCGACCTTCGTCTGGATCTCGTCGTCGGCGGAGTAGTAGAACGACAGCTCAAAGCCGACCTGCCCGGCCTCCTCGAGCTGCTTCTTCGCCGCGACCGGATCGCCGTCGCCCTCGCCCTTGTTGCCGATGCTGTCGTGCTCCAGCCAGCCCGGCGTTGCCGACGGCATGATGGTCGTACCCGGCTGCCAGGTGAGCCCCGGGACGGCGCCGTTCGCCTTGTTCTCGGACTCGAGCGGCCACGCCTTCGCGACCGCCCGGCGGACCGGCAGGGGGATCTTGCGGGTGTCCATCCACATGTACGTGATGCACGGAGCCGGACCGACCTTCAGGCGTTTCTCGGCGCCCGTTCCGCGAATCGCCTCGTAATTGGCGGCGAGGATGTTGTTGTAACCCAGCGCCTCCTGGTCATCGCCCTTGTTGGCGATGATCCGCTTCTGGATCTCGTTTTCGTCCAGGCCGAATGTGAACGCGAACGAATCGACGAACTGATGCCGGCCCGGATCGGTCTTGGGATCCCACTCAGCGTTCTTGACGAGGGTGAGTTCCTTGCCGTTCCAGTCGCCCTTGAATTTGTACGGGCCGGTCGACAGCGGGTGCTTGGAGTAATCGGACCGGGTGTCCTTGGCCTTCGGGATGGCCGCGAACGTCGGGAGGGAGACGTAATAACGCATCGACGGGAACGGCTTGCGCATCTTGACGATGATGGTCTTGTCGTCGGGCGTCTCCACCGCCTCGAAGTCGTCGCCGTCCTTGTAGGGACCCTGGTAGCTGTCGCCGCCGAGGTAGTAGTCAAGGCCGTAGGTGGGCCCTCCGGAGAGCTCATCCTGGGCGAACTGCCGCTTGATGGAGTACGCCACGTCGGCGGCCTTCACCGGCGACCCGTCTTCGTACTTCAGCCCGTCCCGGAGCGTGAACTCCCACCGGGTGAAGTCGGCGTTGGGCCGGCCGAGGTCGGTCGCCATGTCGGGCACGAGCACCGGGTCGCCGTCGCGGTAGATGGTCTGGGTGAGCCCGCGCGCGACGAGCTTCATGATCGCCATCGTGTCGAGGTGGTAGACCTGCGTCGGGTCGAACGTGTGCGGCGAGTTGGAGGAGAGGATGGTGAGGGTGCCGCCGGTCTGGGCGCCGGAGACCGCGGGTGCGGGCGCCTTGGCGGCGGCGTCCTGCGACTCGTTGTAGGCCGTCGACGTACGCCTCGGGGTTGGCGACCCCTCGCCTCCGGATCTTCCGGGGAGCGGAAGAGAACTACACGCGCCCACTGTCATGGCGGCCACGAGCGCGGTCGCCACCGTCCACACCGGACGTCGCATCGATGGGCTCCTCCCTGTCACGCGCTGCCGCTGGACGTCTCACTCGCACCCCAGCGGGGACCTGCTGGTCGGACTTGCCGATCCGCCTGTAGCCCGGAACACCGAGGGTTACAGTCGACACGCGCGCTGCGACGGCGTTCCAAAGTGGAGTCGCGCCGCAGCGCGCAACGACCCGGGACGTAGCATAGAAGCACGACATGGAAATACGCCGCCAGGAAGGCGGAAAGTTAAACCCCCTTCGCGGCGTTGAGGAGGTCGTTCGCCCGGTGACCAAACAGGTCCTGCAGGTCGACCGTGTCATCATCCGATTCGCCGGAGACTCCGGTGACGGCATGCAACTGGCCGGTGACCGCTTCACTCAAGAAACCGCATTGTTCGGAAACGACCTGTCGACATTACCCAACTTCCCGGCGGAGATTCGGGCCCCGGCCGGCACACTGCCCGGGGTCTCGTCGTTCCAGATCCACTTCGCCGACCACGACATCCTCACTCCAGGGGACGCCCCTGACGTCCTCGTCGCGATGAACCCCGCCGCTCTGAAGGCCAACCTCCCCGAGCTGCCCCGCGGGGCCACCGTGATCGTCGACTCCGACGAGTTCACCAAGCGCAACCTCTCCAAGGTCGGCTACCAGTCCAGTCCGCTCCAGGACGGCTCCCTCGACGCCTACCAGACGCACGCGTTCGCTCTGACGAGCATGACGACTGAGGCGATCAAGGCCGCCCTCGGCGACGATCAGGGCGGGCTGTCCCGCAAGGACGCCAGCCGGGCCAAGAACATGTACGCCCTCGGCCTGGTCTCCTGGCTCTACAACCGCCCGACCGACTCGACGATCTCGTTCCTGCAGGCCAAGTTCGGCCGCAAGCCCGCCATCCGCGACGCCAACATCGCGGCGTTCAAGGCCGGGTGGAACTTCGGCGAGACCGCCGAGGCGTTCGCGGTCTCCTACCAGGTGCGTCCCGCCGAGATGAAGGCCGGGCTCTACCGCAACATCTCCGGCAACCTCGCCCTCGCCTACGGCCTGATCACCGGTGCGCAGCGGGCCGGCCTCCCGATGTTCCTCGGCTCCTACCCCATCACCCCGGCAAGCGATGTCCTGCACGAGCTGAGCAAGCACAAGAAGTTCGGTGTCACGACCTTCCAGGCCGAGGACGAGATCGCCGGTGTCGGCGCGGCCCTCGGAGCGGCGTTCGGTGGAGCGCTCGGCGTGACCACCACGTCCGGGCCCGGAATGTCACTGAAGTCCGAAACCATCGGCCTCGCCGTGACCCTCGAGCTGCCGCTCGTGATCTGCGACATCCAGCGGGCCGGCCCGTCGACGGGTTTGCCGACCAAGACCGAGCAGGCCGACCTGCTGCAGGCGATGTACGGCAGGAACGGCGAGGCGCCGGTCCCGGTCATCGCCGCCCAGTCGCCCGCCGACTGCTTCGACGCCGCGATCGAGGCGGTACGGATCGCGGCCACTTACCGCACGCCGGTCATCCTGCTCTCCGACGGCTACCTCGCCAACGGTTCGGAGCCCTGGCGGATCCCGAAGGTCGCGGAGCTTCCCGAGATCAAGGTCGAGTTCGCCACCGAGCCCAACCACGAGACCGAGAACGGCGACCACGTCTTCTGGCCGTACAAACGCGACCCCGAAACCCTGGCCCGGCCCTGGGCGGTGCCCGGCACCCCCGGCCTCGAACACCGCATCGGCGGTCTGGAGAAGGCTGACGGCCACGGCAACATCTCCTACGACGCGGCCAACCACGAGTTCATGGTCCGCACCCGCCAGGCCAAGGTCGACGGGATCGCCCGGACCGTTCCGCCGCTCGAGGTCGACGACCCGACGAACGACGCCCGGGTGCTGGTGCTCGGCTGGGGCTCGACGTACGGCCCGATCGGCGCGGCCTGCCGGGCGGTCCGGGAGAACGGCGTACCGGTGGCACAGGCACACCTACGCCACCTCAACCCGCTCCCGCCCGACCTCGGCGAGGTCCTGCGGTCCTACGACCGGGTGCTGGTCCCCGAGATGAACCTCGGCCAGCTGTCCATGATCCTGCGCGCCAAATACCTCGTGGACATCGTGAGCTACAACCGCGTCCGCGGGCTGCCGTTCAGTGCGGCCGAACTCACCGGTGCGATCACCGAGCTGGTTGAGTCCCTCGACCCCGAGACCCACCCGGCGGCCGCGACCGGCCTGACCAACGGCCACGGGTTCGGGCCCGCAACCGGGAGCGGCAACGGCAACGGCAACGGCAACGGCTGCAGCAGCGAACCCGGCGCAGACGTGGAGGTTCCGACCCGATGAGCACCATCGACCTGCCAGTTCCGGGGCTCCGCGGCGTACCCACCGCTGATGCCCCTCAGAACCGCAAGGACTTCACCTCCGACCAGGAGGTGCGCTGGTGCCCGGGCTGCGGTGACTACGCGATCCTCGCCGCCGTGCAGGGGTTCCTGCCCGAGCTGGGGGTCCAGCGGGAGAACGTCGTCTTCGTGTCGGGCATCGGCTGCTCGAGCCGGTTCCCGTACTACCTCAACACCTACGGCGTTCACGGCATCCACGGTCGCGCCCCGGCGATCGCCACCGGGCTCGCGACCTCGCGGCCCGACCTGTCGGTGTGGGTCGTCACCGGTGACGGCGACGGGTTGTCGATCGGCGGTAACCACCTCATCCATGCCCTGCGGCGCAACGTCAACCTCAAGATCCTGCTCTTCAACAACCGGATCTACGGCCTGACCAAGGGGCAGTACTCCCCCACCTCCGAGCTGGGCAAGGTCACCAAGTCGACCCCGCTGGGGTCGCTGGACGCGCCGTTCAACCCCGTCTCGCTGGCGCTGGGCGCCGAGGCGACGTTCGTCGGGCGGACGCTCGACAGCGACCGGCAGCACCTGACCTCGGTGCTGCGGGCGGCGGTCGCCCACCGGGGCACCGCGCTCGTCGAGATCTACCAGAACTGCAACATCTACAACGACGGTGCGTTCGATGTCCTCAAGTCCAAGGACACCCGGGACGAGGCGCTGATCCGGCTCGAACACCGCAAGCCGATCAGGTTCGGGCGCGACGGCGAGCTCGGTGTCGTCCGCGATCCGGGCACCGGCACGCTGCGGGTGGGCCGGGTCGCCGAGGTGGGCGAGGACGCGGTACTCGTGCACGATGCGCACGCCGACGACCCGACGACGGCGTTCGGGCTGTCCCGGCTCGCCGACCAGGAGTCGCTGGTCCGTTCGCCGATGGGGATCTTCCGCCAGGTGGAGCGGCCGACGTACGACGACCAGGTCCGCGAGCAGCTGGCGGCCGCTGGTGCCGGTGGCGCCGCCGACCTCGGGGATCTGCTCCGGGGCTCCGACACCTGGACCGTCGGCGCGGACGCCTGAGCGCCGTCTCGGCCTCGTGAAGGCAGCCGGAGCCCACGACATGAGGCTGCGCCTTCACGATCATGGCCCGCGGCTCCGGCGAAGTTGATCTGCGAGTCCAAATGACCACGTATACGTGGCTACTGCATGCCTTGCATGGCGTCGACACCATGCGAGGCAGGCAATGACCACGTTTACGTGATCATTTGGCTCCCCACCCAAGGGGGACCTGGAGCTCGCATGGATCGAACCCCTCCGTGGGTCCAAGCGGGTCTCGGAGTTCGAGACCGCGCGGGCGCGGATTCGTCTGATCACTTAACGGCTGCGTAATCTGCTGACCGTGGACGAGCATCGCCGAGGGTTGATCTTTGGTGCCGCCGCCTACACCATCTGGGGCCTCTTCCCCGTCTACTGGCCACTCCTCCAACCCGCCGGTGCCGTCGAGATCCTCGCGCACCGCATGACCTGGTCGCTCGCCTTCGTCGCCGTACTCCTCTGCGTGCGGCCGCGTCGAGGATGGTGGGCCGCACTGCGCACCCGCCCGCGCAGTATCGGTCTCCTCGCGATCGCGTCCCTGATCATCGCCGGGAACTGGGGCACCTACATCTGGGCCGTCAACGCCGGCCACGTCGTGGAGACCGCGCTCGGCTACTACATCAATCCGCTCGTCACCGTGCTGGTTGGCGTCCTCGTGCTGGGCGAACGCCTGAACCGCGTGCAGTGGCTCGCGATGGGGGTCGCGACGGTCGCGGTGGTGGTGCTGACGCTGGACTATGGCCGCCCGCCGTGGGTGGCGTTCACGCTGGCGCTGACGTTCACGGCGTACGCGTTCTGCAAGAAGAAGGCGGCGGTCGGCGCCATCGAGAGCCTCGCCGTGGAGACGACGGTGGCCGCTCCCCTGGCGCTCGGCTATCTGGTCTGGCTCCAGCTGAACGGTACGGCCGCCTTCGGCCACACCGGCGGGGGCAAGGCGTTCCTCCTCGCCGGCGCGGGTGTCGTCACGGCGATCCCGCTGCTGATGTTCGCCGCCGCGGCCACCAGGGTTTCGCTCACCATGCTGGGGCTCCTGCAGTACATCGCGCCGACCCTGCAGCTCCTGCTCGGCGTTCTCGTCTTCCGCGAGCCGATGCCACCTGGACGGCTGGTCGGATTCGGCATTGTCTGGTTGGCCCTCGTCATCTTCACCTGGGACGGCATCCGCCGGCGGCGCCGGGTGTCCCTGACCGAGCCGGGCACGGTCCCGGCGTCGACGCCGGCCCGCTGAGCGGGCTGCCGCCGCCCCCACAGGGCAGCCACACAAAAGCCCAACTCAGTCCAGCGCGAGGATCCGCTCGGCCATCGCCACGAAGACCTCCCGCCGGCGCCCGAGCGTCACCGGCACCCACAACGAGCGTTCGAGCCCGGCGATCCCGGGGTCCATCCCGAACCTCGCCACCCAGTGCTGCAGCCATTTCGGATGCGGGCAGTAGCGGTGCTCCGCCGAGAACCACGCCACGAGCGCGTGGCGGAGCACCTTGCTCAGGATCTCGTGGAAGAGCAACCCGTCGCCGCGCCGCGCACATCCGGCGAGGTCGCGGTCGTACGACGGGAGTTCGGCCGCGAGGACGGCCCGGGAGCGTTCGATCAGCAGCGGAGGGAACGTCGTGAGGTCGGTCCGGGCCTCGGCAGCACGGCCGTCGTCGGTGAACACCCGGCCGTAGGCGAAGCCCGCCACGGAGTACAACGCCATCGACGGGTCGGTGTCCTCCCAACCCCATCCGGAACGGATGTCGCGGATCCAGCCGCAGAACGTGTCGTGCGTCTTGTGGGAGACCTCGATCTGCTGGCCGTTGACCCAGAACCTGTCCAGCGCGAAGCCTGGATAATCGTACTGGATCGGCTTGCCAGGCCCGTTGTGCAGGTCCTTCATCGCCGTGGAGCGGTTACGGGGTGGTGCGCTGCCATCCCAGACCATGATCAGGTCGAGGTCTGAGTCGTGGGTGAATCCCGCGACCACCGGACCCTGACCGTAGGCGAAAGCCAAGCCGGGCACCCGCCGATAGGCGGTGGTGACGCGCGTTGCGATCTCCAGAGCCGAATCCACGCCCGATATCCTCCTCACCCGAGCGCCGTCGCGCAGCCCCTGGGGGCAAACCCGTCGTGCTCGTCGCTGACCGGATCCCCGTTGATGCCTGTGAACGCAGCTCTATCCAAACAGAACGTCACCGCACCTCGTCGTTCCGTCAGCCGCGATCTTGTCGTCGTACGCTCGCTTCCTCCGTGTCACCCCGTGTTCAGATTGGCGTCGTGGCACGCTCGTCGGAACCCCTTAGGTTCGCGCCGAAGACGTCAGCCAAGCACCAGGAGTGCCCCGACGATGAAGCGTCTCCTTCCTCTGCTCACCCCACATGGCTCTCGCAGCCGGATGACGTGCACGTTCCGCTGCGGGAACGCCTGTGACCACCCGGTGCCCAACCCGACCGACAACCCGTACTTCGGTGATGTCGTCGCGGCCGCGGTCTCCCGGCGTTCACTCCTCAAGGGCAGTGCCGCCGGCGCGCTTGTGCTCAGCGCCGGGGGCGCCCTCGCCGCTGGCCCGGCGGCCGCCGCCGCACCTCCGCAGCCTGAGGGCTCCACGCGCCCGCTCGGCACCCGCGTCGACAGCCTCGACTTCGAGCCCGTCGCCCCGAACAAGCAGGACGCGCTCGTGGTGCCGCGCGGCTTCCAGCAGGCTGTGGTCGCCGCCTGGGGTGACCCGGTGGTGCCGTCGGCTCCGGCGTTCGACTTCGAGCACCAGACGCCCGCCGCGCAGGCCAAGCAGTTCGGCTACAACTGCGACTACTCGACGATCCTTCCGCTGGGCAGGAGCCGCACCGGTCAGGAGCGCGCGCTGCTCATCGTCAACCACGAGTACACCGACGAGATCCTGATGTTCCGCGGCTGGACGGACGGCAAGGCCGCCTCGCTGGAGCAGCTCCAGATCGCGATGGCCGCACACGGCGTGAGCGTCGTCGAGATCGAGCGGGTCGGCCAGACCGGACGCTGGAAGCTCGTGACCTCTGGCCGGCGTTCGTTCAACCGGCGGCTCACGGCGACCACGCCGTTCGTCGTCACCGGCCCGGCCGCGGGCCACGAGCTGCTCACCACCAAGGCCGACCCGACCGGGCGTCGGGTCCTCGGCACCCTCAACGACTGCGCGGGTGGCACGACTCCGTGGGGCACGACCCTGCACGGTGAGGAGAACTTCAACCAGTACTTCGAGGCCTCCGGAGCCATCGACCCGGCGTACGTCGACGCGTTCAAACGATACGGCCTGCCCACCGGCCCCGCGGCCGGCAAGTCCTGGGCGCGGGTCGACGAGCGCTTCGACCTGACGAAGAACCCGCACGAGGCCAACCGGTTCGGCTGGATCGTCGAGCTCGACCCCTACGACCCCGACTCCACGCCGCGCAAGCGCACGATGCTCGGCCGGTTCAAGCACGAGGGCGCCACGGTCACCCTCGCCGCCGACGGCCGGGCGGTGGCCTACCTCGGTGACGACGAGCGCTTCGACTACCTCTACAAGTTCGTGTCGCGGGACCGTTACAAGCGCGGGAGCAGCGCGACGATCCACCGGCACAACATGAGCCTGCTCGACGCCGGAACGCTCTACGTCGCGAAGTTCACCGGCGACGGCACCGCTGATGGCGAGTACGACGGCATCGGTGGGTGGATCCCGCTGACCAGCGACAAGAAGTCGTACGTCCCCGGGATGTCGGTCGCCGAGGTGCTGGTCAACACCCGGCTCGCGGCTGACAAGGTGAGCCCAACAAAGATGGACCGGCCCGAGGACGTCGAGCGCAACCCGGTCACCGGCTCGGTCTACATGGTGTGCACCAACAACTCCAGCCGCACCGCCTCCCAGGTCGACGAGGCCAACCCGCGGCCGGCGAACAAGCACGGCCACATCGTGGAGATCGACGAGTCCCGGGGCGACGCCGGTTCGCTGAGGTTCGACTGGCGGCTCTTCCTCGTGTGCGGTGACCCGAACGACCCCTCGACCTACTTCGGTGGGTACGACAAGTCGAAGGTCAGCCCGATCTCCTGCCCCGACAACGTGGCGTTCGACGCGGCGGGGAACCTCTGGATCGCCACCGACGGCAACGCGCTCGGCTCGAACGACGGCCTCTTCGCCACACCGGTGAAGGGACCCGAGCGCGGGCACGTCAAGCAGTTCCTGACAGTGCCGCTCGGTGCCGAGACCTGCGGCCCGATCGTGAGCCAGGACCAGCGGACCGTGTTCGTCGCGGTCCAGCACCCGGGCGAGATCGACGGCGCCACGCCTGAGCAGCCGGCTTCGCACTGGCCGTACGGCGACCAGCCCCGCCCGGCGGTCGCCTGCGTCTGGAAGGACTGAGTTTTTTTGAATGTGAGCCCGACGGTCTGACCCGCGTGGTCAGGCCGGCGGGCTCGCGTCCATCCGGTCGCTCGCGTCCACCGGGTCGCCGACCCGCACGATTCCAGGCGCGACCGGCGCCAGGTTCATCCCGAACACCGCGTCTTTGCCGAACCTCCGGCGCCGGGCCAGCATCGCCAGCGGTTGCTGCCCCTGTCGTTCGCCAGTGACCTGGTCGGTTGTCGTGACCACGCAGCGCCCGCAGGGCTTGGTCGTCCGCAGCGAGAGGCCGGGGAGCCGTAGGCCGGCCCAGCGGTCCTCGTCCCAGGCGGGCGCACCTGACACCACCAGGTTCGGGCGGAACCTGGCCATGGGCACCGGCTCCTCCCCCGCCTCGACCAGCCAGTCGTTCAGGGCGGCCAGCGATCCGTCCGTGGTGACCAGGAGCGGATAGCCGTCAGCGAACGCGGCCTGGGTGCCGTACGTCGCGTTCAGCGGGCGACGAGCCGGATCGTCCAGCCACACCAGGCGTACCGCCGCGCCGAGGTACGCCGAGAACCACTCATGCGCCTCGCGCCCGGCCTCCACCGCCGCGAAGCTGGCCTTCCACACCCGGACCGGCACGAGGGTCGCGGGCGTCGGGCGCGGCTCCCGCACCGCGAGCGATCCGAACCCGTCCGCGCTCACCTCCACCCCGCCAGTGATCAGACGGGGCGTCACGCGAGCCAACGCGGGATGCTCCCGCTGGCTCAGGAAGCGGCCCGTCCCGTCGACCACCATCCACCGCCGGTCGTCGGCCGGCCCCCACAGCTCCGCTCGCAGCTGCGTGACGTCGGTGCCGCGGCATCCCTTGATCGGGTAGACGTGGAGGGAGGAGACGCGCATGGCGCCCAGTTTCCTATGCCGGCACCTCGGCGCTGACCGGTGGCCGGCGCACTACGGTGAGGTGCATGCGCGACGACCAAGCCGGGTTGGCCCGGCGATGAGGGTTGGTGGGTTGCTGCTCGCCGCGGGTGCTGGACGGCGGCTTGGCCAGCCCAAGGCGCTGGTGCCTTTCGACGGCCAGCTCCTCGTCGAACGCGGCGTCGCCCTTCTCACGGGCGCGGGATGCGCGCCTGTCCACGTCGTACTCGGTGCGGCGTACGACGAGATCCTCGTCACCGCCGACCTCGCCGAGGCGACCCCGGTCCACAACCCAGCCTGGGCGAGCGGCATGGGCTCCTCCCTGCGTACCGGCCTCGCTTCCCTGTCGCCGGAGGTCGAGGCGGTGGTGGTCGCGCTGGTGGACCAGCCGTTGGTCACCGCCGCGGCGGTCCGCCGGCTGCTCACGGCGTACCAGGAGGGCGCGACGGTCGCCGTGGCGACGTACGACGGCCAACCCCGCAACCCGGTCCTGCTCGGACGCGCGGTGTGGGCGGAGGTCGCCGCGCTTGCCGAAGGGGACCTGGGCGCCCGCGCGTACCTCCGGGCCCACCCCGAACTCCTCACCCAGGTGCCCTGCGACGATGTCGGTTCCCCCGACGACGTCGACACGCCACAGGATCTCGCCACCCTGCGGGAGCGCAAGGTAGCCGGCAGTTGATATCGCGTCCGGTATTCGTTGTTCGTCAGGCGACCGCGGCGATCAACTCCTAGACTCGACCGCCGTGAGAAGGCAGTCGGCGGGAAAGCACGCGGTGTTCGTCGACGACTCCGGACGCCGGCACCGCCTGCTCCGCCGGGTGGGCGTCGCGCTCGGCGGCGTTCTCGTCGTGGCACTGACGCTGTTCTGTGTGAGCCTCTTCACCGGCTCCGGACTTACACCGACTCCGTGGAGCCTGCGCGACCCAGAGTCCAGTTCCAGTCCCCGCGCGACCCCTTCCCCCAGTGCGACCCCGAGCGGTCGGGAGCAACGCAAGGGCGACACCCACTCCGCCCCGGCCAGAGACGACGAGCCGACGACGCGGACCTCGCCCTCTCCCTCTCCCTCTCCCTCGCCCTCGCGCAGTCCAGCACCCGCGCCGAGGGGCACGCGTGAGCCCAGCAGGGCTCCGACCGCCACCCCCACGGCGAAGCCCACCCCGACACCCACCAAGACCCAGGGCCGGCGCGGGCGCGGGCAGTCCCCGAAGCCACCCAATCCACGCGGTCGCGCCAGCAACTCCCCCGCGCCGATCACCCGTTCCGCCGGCGAACTCCTCCCTCCGCGCTGAGGTGGCACGACACATCCGGCTCCGGGAGCCACGCCACCACTGGACGCTCGTCTGTCTCCTGCTCGCCGCGCTCATCGGGGTCCTGCTGATCGAGGGGTACGTGCAGCGAAGCTGGGGCGACCTTTCCGTCTCGACGCCGCGCGCCACCCAGCCGAGCGGCCCCGCTCTCGACAACGCCCGGCCGGTGGTCGACCTCAGCGGTGACCGTCCCTCCAGCGCCGGCATGCCGGACCGAACGATCGCACTCACCTTCGATGACGGGCCCGATCCCCGCTGGACGCCGGAGATCCTCGAGGTACTCCGCCGGCACCGGGCCCGGGCGACGTTCTTCGTCCTTGGTTCGAAGGTGGCCACGCACCCGGACCTGACCCGGCGGATCGTCGCCGAGGGGCACGAACTCGGATCGCACACCTATACCCACGTCGACCTCGGTGCGCTCCCGCCCTGGCAACGCCAACTCGAGCTGGCCCTTACCCAGAAGGCACTCGCGGGCGCCGTCGGCGAGCACACCCGGCTGGTCCGGCCGCCGTACTCCTCGACGCCGTCCGGCCTGTCCGGACCGGAGTACGCCGCGGCGCGGGCCGTGAGCCGCGACGGCTACCTGGTCGTATTCGCCGACCATGACACCCGTGACTGGTCTGGGCGTACGCCCGAGCAGATCGTGACCGCGGCGGAGCCATCCGACCAGCGCGGCGCGGTGGTCCTACTCCACGATTCCGGCGGCGACCGGAAGGCGACCGTGGCCGCGGTCGACCGCCTGCTGACCCGGCTCGACCACCAGGGGTACCGCTTCACCACCCTGTCTGACGGGTTGAGCCTGCCCGACACCAGCACACCCGTGAGCGTCCCGGAGCGCATGACGGGGCTGACCCTCATCGGTGCGCAGCAGATCGGTCGGGCCACCGCTGTCGGGCTCACCTTCGCGCTGGCGATCGCGGGGGTTCTCACCCTGGCCCGGGTGTTCATCCTGGCCGGGTTCGCTCGCCTGCACGTACGCAGGACCCGCGGTACGAGGGCCCGATCCGGAACCCTGCGATGGCGCTACCCCCCGCCCGTCTCGGTCGTCGTACCCGCATACAACGAGGCGGCCGGGATCGCCGCCACGGTCCGTTCACTCGTCCACACCCGCTACCCGGGCGAGGTCGAGGTGATCGTGGTCGACGACGGCTCGACCGACAACACCGCGGCGATCGCGGCCCGGCTCGGACTGCGGGGCGTCACCGTCATCCGGCAGGCCAATGCTGGCAAGCCGGCCGCACTCAACACCGGAATCGCGCATGCCAGGCACGACATCCTGATCCTGATCGACGGTGACACGGTCTTTCAGCCCGACACCATCGAACGCCTGGTCCCGCATTTCGCCGACCCCGCGGTCGGCGCGGTGAGCGGCAACACCAAGGTCGGGAACGCCGGCGGCATCCTGGGACGCTGGCAGCACATCGAGTACGTCATCGGGTTCAACCTGGACCGCCGGATGTTCGACGTCCTCGAATGCATGCCGACCGTGCCTGGCGCGATCGGCGCCTTCCGCCGGCAGGCGCTCGACAGTGCGGCGGGGATGGGCGCGCCGGCACGCAGCAGGACCGGCACTGCGGGCCCGATCAGTGCCAACACGCTCGCCGAGGACACCGACCTCACCATGGCGATCTGTCGAGCGGGTTGGCGGGTGGTCTACGAGGAAAGCGCCCAGGCATGGACCGAGGCACCGAGCTCGCTACGACAGTTGTGGCGCCAGCGCTACCGCTGGTGCTACGGAACGCTGCAGTCGATGTGGAAACACCGGCGGGCTCTGGTCGAACGCGGGCCCGCGGGGCGGTTCGGGCGTCGGGCCCTGCCCTACCTGGCGGTGTTCCAGGTGGCGCTACCGCTGCTCGCTCCTGCCGTCGACGTGTTCGCGATGTACGGCTTGCTGTTCGGTGAACCGGTGCGGGTGCTCGGCGTCTGGGCGGCGTTCCTTGTCGTGCAGCTCTTCATCGGGGCGTACGCGCTCCGGCTGGACGGCGAACGCCTCACACCGTTGTGGACCCTGCCGCTGCAGCAGTTCGTGTATCGCCAGCTGATGTATCTCGTCGTGATCCAGTCCGTCGTGACGGCGTTGGTGGGTGCACCGCTGCGCTGGCACGCGATCCGCCGCGAGGGCACCTTCGCCAAACCGGAGGATCTGTCGCCGCGGGGCGTCCCCGTGCCCTGATCGGACCCGCTAGCTTTGACCACCATGCGAGCCGAGGAGTTCCTGAACGACTTCAGCCAATGGCGCGACCGGGTTGACGGCAAGCCGACCGGCGATGTGGGCGAGGCCAGGCTCCTGCTGGAGCTCATGCGGGATTACCTGGGCATCGATGACCCGGGCGAGCTCGTGCCCGGCAACCTCGAAGAACTCCTCCTCGACCTCTATCCCCGCAAGGTGGTCACACAGAAGCAGGAGGACGTCGCCGAGACGATCCCCACCATCCGTGCACTGCTCGCCTTTCTCGCCGACACAAAACGCCTTCCGGCGAAGAAGGTCCAGCGCCTGGAGCGCGAAGTCGGGGGCATCGAGGGCCGCTTCATAGACGCGGTGATGGATCCAGCCGGCTGGGGCCCTGGACGCTCCATCGCCCAGGGGATGATCGCCGACGGTGTGGACCTCTCCGACGAGGCTGCGATCGAACGCTGGCGGCAGAACTACAACGCGGGCCAAGAACCGCGTCGGCCCGACATTCAGCTTGGCGCCCTTGATCCGAGGGAGGCACTCGGGCTTCCGGAGCGGATGCCCCCGATCCGGCTGCAGGCGGAGTCCGAGCTCGCGGCGGCAGCGCGCACCAGCCGGGCCCTTTCCCGAGTGCGGGAGCTGGTGCTCTGGATCGGCGACGGTCGCGACCTCGACCCCAGTAGTGGCGGGCTGACCGGACCTGACACGGTCACGGCCGCCGAAGCGCTCGGTATTCCGGTGCCCATGAAGCAGGCGGAGGCTCAAGCCGTCCTGCCCCTCATGCCTCCCGCCCCCGCGGTTCGGCGAATGCGCGACATCCCGGAGCTCTGCCGTCTCTGGGACATCGCCCTCACGCTCGACTTTCTCAATTCCACCGATCACCAGGTATGGGCCGCTGACCGGCTTGAGGACTGGCCCGACGGCGACGACGAGGACGTCCTGGAGATCTGGGAAACCTCCCTCGGCGAGGTCATTTCCGCAGTCGCCTCAGACGCTGACCTCCAGAGCCACAGCAGGCTTGCCCTCGACGGCGTTGGCGCACCGGTCGCGATCATGCTGTTTCTCGCGGGCGGGACAGGCCTGCCCATGGGAGAGGCGAGCGAGCGGGTCCGCGACCTGGCGACGTCACACCTCGCACCCTCCGCGGCGCGCAAGGCCTGGCAGTCCTGGCTCAAAACCCATGGCGACCCCGCGCGTACTCTGCTGGCCCGGCTCGAGGAACTCGGAGCGGTCGACTTCGACGGCGACGACGCGCGGCTCACTCCACTCGGGCTGTGGGCCGTGCGAAACCAGCTGGGCCAGTTCGGCGTGGACGTCCCCGTGTTCCCACTTGTGGAGGAGATGACCGCGGCGGACCTGGCCGCGGTAGCTGAGGTGAGCTCTCCGGAGGAACTCGCCGAGGAGATCGCGGCCTGGCTGGAACTACGCGGCCCCGAGGACGCGGTGCGCGAGTTGCTCGACGCTGCCCGGTCGGGCACTCCGGCGACCCGCGTCATTGCCACCTCGATCGCCACCGATCTCGGGGCCGTCGCCGAGCCGGACTGGCGGGAGGCCCTTACTCAGCTCGAGCTTCGGCCGTACGCCAAGATCGCACTGACCCGCCTCGGCGGCGTAGAGCCCCCACAGACACTGCCCGGTCTCGAAGTCGAGCGAGCTGATCTGGGATGGCTCGCCATCGACGTTCTCGCGGCCACCGACCCCGACAAGCCGGAGGAGATGGTCGAGCGGCTTCGACGGGCGATACCTCCGGGCCAGGAGCAGGACGTCTTCGAGGCCATGTGGCGCCTGCCGCATCCGTCCGCGTACGACGTTCTGTCGATGATCGGCGCGCACCACTCCGACAAGAAGATCGCCAAAGCCGCGCGCAGGGCGGCGTTCAAGGCCGCGTCCCGAAACTCCTAGCCGGCGGGCTCACGTAGGGGCGGACTCACGTAGGGAACTCCGTAGATGGGCCTTGTCTTGACGCTTGACCTTTGACCAGATTTCAAATCTGGTCATATGCTGGCCAGCATGTCGCCCCGCACCACCCAGACCAGCGATCCCGCCCGCCGCTCAGCACGAGCCGAACGCATCCTCGACGCCGCTGCGGATCTCCTGCAGCGGTGGGGTTATCGCCGGGTAACCGTCGACGACATCGCCGAAGAGGCCGGCATCGGCAAGGGCACCATCTACCTGCACTGGAAGACCCGCGAGGCGCTCTTTCTCGCCGTCCTGCAACGCGAGGTCATCGCCTCGATCGACCAGCTCGTCGATGCCATCCGGGAAGACCCGCAGACCGCATTGCTGCACCGGCTGACCCGCACGCAGTTCCTGGGCGTCATGAACCGCCCCTTGCTGTGCGCCCTCTACACCGGTGACCCGCAGGTCCTCGGCAAGCTCGGCAAGGCGCTCCACGACGCGCAGGACCCCCGCCATCACGCGGCGTTCGACGACTACCTACGCCTGCTCGTCGACCACGGCCTGCTGCGCTCTGACCTCAGTGTCGACGAACTCTCACACGCCTTCCACGCGGTGCTCCACGGCTTCCTGCTGACAGACGCCTTCTACGGAAACCAGAAGCGGTTCGACCTCGAACGCCGAGCGGACCTGCTGGCAACCACGGTGCGCCGAGCCTTCGAACCCGAGAAATCCCCAGCTGCCAAGGCGATCAGCGCCGTGGCTCCCCGGGCGATCGAGCTGTTCAGTGAGTCCGCTGACGCCGATCGGGCCCTGCTCCGCCGTGCTTACGAATGAAAGACAGGACCAGATGCGGATCGGAATCTTCTTGACGTCCTCCAGGCCCTAAAGGACCTGGATTCCTACTACCCGCATCTGCGGGTCTTGGTGGGTTCCTGCTTCAACGCGCTGTGCCGGGACTGGCATCCTGGTCTTACCTGCGCTCGGCGGGGCGTTTTGCGTCTCCGCCCGTCCGGCGGCGACGATCCGACGTCCTTCGAACAGGACGTTCTTTGCTGCGTTGTGGTCGCGGTCGTGCATGGTGCCGCAGTTCTCGCACGTCCACGCGCGGACGTGGAGGGGCTTGGGCCCGTCCCGGAAGCCGCAGGCAGAGCAGACTTGCGACGACGGGAAGGCCCGGTCCACCTTGGCGAAGGTCCGGCCGTGCTTGACAGCCTTGTACTCCAGCATGGCCACGAACCGCGCCCATCCGGCGTCGTGCACGGACTTGGCGAGCCGGGTACGGCCAAGGCCCCTGGCGGAAAGCGTCTCCACGAACACCGCTTGGTTGTCGCGGATGATCTGGGTGGAGAGCTTGTGCTGCCAGTCTCGGCGCCGGTCCGCCACACGGGCATGCTGGCGTGCGACCTTCTTCCGGGCCTTGTCACGGTTGTTGCTGCCCTTGGCCTTGCGACTAAGGGCCTTCTGCATGCGCTTGAGCTTCTTCTCGGCTCGGCGCAGGAACTTCGGCGAATCGACCTTGCGGCCGTCGGCGAGGACGGCGAAGTGGTTCAGGCCAAGGTCCATCCCGGTGTCCGTGTCCAGTTCGGGCAGGATGTCCGGATCGGCGTCCACGACGAACGAGCACCAGTACCGCCCGGAAGCGTCCATAGTGACCGTGACCGATGTCGGGGCCGAGGGGAGCGTACGGGACCACCTCACCCGCAGATCGCCAACCTTCGCCACGTACAGGCGACCGTTCGGCCGGAGGCTGAACCCATTCGCCGTGAGTCGGATCGACTGCTTGCGGTCCTTGCGGGACTTCAAACGGGGCAGCGCAACCTTTGGCCCCTTGCGCTTGCCGGTGAGGGAGGAGAAGAAGTTCCGGTACGCGGCGTGCAGGTCGCGGAGCGACTGGACCAACACCACCGAGGACACGTCCGCCAGCCACGCTCGCTCCGGGGTTTGCTTGGCGGCGGTGATGACCTGCTTTTGAAGGTCGGTGTCCTTGAGGTACGCCAGCCCGGCGGCGTGGGCTTCCTGACGGGCCCGAAGCCCGTCGTTGAAGACCACGCGGGCGCACCCGAACGCCTGGGCCAGCGCACGGCGCTGCGGGGCATTCGGGTAGACCCGGTAGTTGTATCGGAGCTGCACGAGCATGATCGTATCATTTGGTCTATGGCTGTAGAGACTGAGTATCGGCGTGGCAGACATGTGGTTTCGGCGATGCACGTTCATTTGGTCTTCGTGACGAAGTACCGGCGCGGCGTCCTGGACGACCAGATGCTGACGCGTTGCGAAGAGACCATGCGCAAGGTCTGCGAGGACTTCGAAGCAGAGCTGAGGGAGTTCAACGGCGAGTCCGACCACGTGCACCTGCTGGTGTGCTACCCGCCCAAGGTGGCCGTGTCGAACCTGGTGAACAGCCTCAAGGGCGTGTCCTCCCGATACCTGCGGAAGGAGTTCACCGGCCGCCTGAACCGGGCAACCATGCACGGACACTTCTGGTCGCCCTCATACTTCGCCGCATCGTGCGGCGGAGCACCCTTGGCGATCATCCGCCAGTACATCGAGCAGCAACAACGCCCCCTCTAACCCTCGGGTCAGAGCAGTCCAGAGATGCGCTAACCCCGCCCTGAAGGACCGGGCTTGCGCGCAAGATCACCGGTCAATGAACTAGACGTGTCCGTCGATGCGATCGTCGAGGCCGCCCGCGCCGCCGGCAAGGCCGGATTCGACGCGGCCTGGCTGGGCCAGCGCACCAGCTGGGACGCCCTCACGAGCCTGGCGGCCGTCGGCCGGGAGGTTCCCGACATCGAACTCGGGACCTCGGTCGTACCCACGTACCCCCGCCATCCGCTCATGCTCGCCAGCCAGGCGCTCACTGTCCAGGCAAGCTCGGGTAACCGGCTGAACCTTGGCCTGGGAGTCAGCCATCGATACATCATCGAGGATCAGTTCGGCTACTCCTTCGACCGGCCGGCTCGGCACCTGCGCGAGTACCTCTCCGCGCTGGCACCGCTGCTGCGCGGCGAGCGCGTGTCCTATCAAGGCGAGACGCTCAAGGCCGTCGGAGCGATCGACGCGCCGGGCGCCACGCCGCCGTCGCTCCTGATCGGCACGCTCGGCCCGGCCATGCTCCGGATCGCCGGTGAACTCGCTGACGGCACGATCTCGATCTGGGCGGGACCAGCTACCCTCGCCGACTACATCGTCCCCACGATCACCCGCGCCGCCGCCGAAGCCGGCCGACCGGACCCGCGGGTGGTTGCCCAGTCGTTCGTGTGCGTGACCTCCGACGAAGCGGGTCGCCGGGCTGAGGTCGGCGAGCAGTTCGGTGCGGCCGTGGACGTACCCGCGTACCGCGCCATCTTCGACCGTGAGGGCGCGGCCGGCCCGCAGGACACCGTCATCGCCGGCGACGAGACTTCCGTCGTACGCCAGATCCGGCGACTCGCCGATGCCGGCGCGACCGAACTGCTGGCGATCCCGATCGGTCCGGCCATCGAACAGGCGCGAACGACCGAACTCCTGGCCAGTCTCGCCGTCGGAAGGAGAACGTGACCCGGATCGGCATCATGATCGACGAACGATCATTGGCGATCGACCCCGGAATGATCACGTATACGTGGTCATTCCGGGGCAGAGCCGGGACCTTTGATCAACTTCGCCGAGGCACGGCCACATACCTTTCAGCCGGTACGCGAGACCACCAGGTCGCACAGGCCGGCCAGCGCATGCCGGGCAGGGATGTCCGGCAAGCCGGCCAAGGTGGCGCGCGCGTCGTCGGCCCACTGCTGGACGATCGTCCGGGCCTCGGCCATTGCCGGATGGGCTCGCAGCAGGGCCAGCGCCTCGGCGTGCCGGCCGTCCTCGCCGAGCGGCGCCGAGAGCAGCTCGCGGAGCCGCCCGTCAACCGCCTCCTGCGAGCGTTGGGCCAGCAGCACCGGCAGCGTTGGGATGCCCTCCCGCAGGTCGGTGCCCGGCGTCTTGCCTGACTGGTCGGAGTCGCTGGCGATGTCGAGGATGTCGTCGGAGAGCTGGAACGCGACGCCGACCTTCTCCCCGAACTCCGTCACCACCCGCTCGATCTCAGCCGGCGCCCCCGCGAGCTTCGCGCCGAGCCGGGCCGAGGTGGCGATCAGCGAACCCGTCTTGTCTGCCAACACCCTGAGGTAGTGCTCCAGCGGGTCCTGCCCGTCGGAGGGCCCGAGGGTCTCGCGGATCTGCCCCTCGACCAACCGCGCGAACATCTGCGCCTGGATTCGGACCGCCTCCAGGCCGAGGTCGACCATCCGGTCGGACGCCTTCGCGAAGAGGTAGTCACCGGTGAGGATGGCGACGGTGTTGTTCCACCGGACGTTCGCGCTCGGCGCGCCCCGCCGCAGCGTCGCCTCGTCCATCACGTCGTCATGGTGGAGCGTGGCGAGGTGAGTGAGCTCGAGGACCACCGCCACCGGAACGACGCCGGGCGCCATCGGGTCACCGAACTCCGCGGCCAGCGCCACGAGCAGCGGCCGGAACCTCTTACCTCCGGCATTGATCAGGTGTAGAGCGGTCTCGGTGACGAAGCCGAAGTCGCTCGCGACCACCGCCGCCAACCGCTGATCGACCTCGTCCAGGCGCGCACGTACCCGCTCGTCCAGACCATCATCGACCGACGGCAGGGCGAGACCGGCCATGCTCATCGCCACACCTCCCGTTCACGCGGGCCGACCGCGACGACGAGGTCGCGTCAGCCCACCAGTTGCGCGGCCCGCGCCGCGAGCTGCAGGAGCGGCTCCGGCATCAGGCCAAGCACAACCGTAGCCGCGACCCCAACCGCGACCGCGACCGAGGTGAACACACTGGGCACCGCCACCGTGGGTCCTTCGGCCGCCGGCTCGGAGAAGAACATCAAGACGATGACCCGGACGTAGAAGAACGCCGCCACCACCGAGGCCACGACACCGATCACGACCAGCGGCCACGCGCCACCCTGCCAGGCAGCGCTGAAGACCGCCCACTTACCCATGAACCCACTGGTCAACGGGATTCCGGCGAAGGCGAGCAGGAACAACGCCATCACCGAGGCGACGATCGGGGACCGCTTCCCGAGACCGACCCAGCGGGACAGGTGGGTCGCCTCACCGCTCGCGTCACGGACCAGCGTGACGACGGCGAACGCGCCGATCGTCGCGAAGCCGTACGCCGCGAGGTAGAAGAGGATGGCCGAGGTGTTGGCGCTGATGTGGTCACGCACACCCACGAATCCGATGAGCAGGAAGCCCGCGTGCGCGATCGAGGAGTACGCCAGCATCCGCTTGATGTCGGACTGTGTGAGCGCGAGCACCGAGCCGACGCCGAGGGTGAGGATGGCGACCACCCAGATCATCGGCTGCCAGTCCCACCGCGCCGCACCGAGCGCGACGTAGAAGAGTCGCAGGAGAGCACCGAACGCCGCGATCTTGGTGCAGGCCGCCATGAACGCCGTGATCGCCGTCGGTGCGCCCTGGTAGACGTCGGGCGTCCACATGTGGAACGGCGCGGCACCGATCTTGAAGAGCAGACCCACCGCGACCAGCGCCGTACCCGCCAGCAGCAGCCCGTCCACACCGGTCTTGGCGCCGATCGCGGCCGCGATCCCGCTGAAGCTGATCGTGCCGGCGAAGCCGTAGAGCATCGCCATGCCGTACAAAAAGAACGCCGACGCGAACGCACCGAGCAGGAAGTACTTCATGGCCGCTTCCTGCGAGAGCAGCCGGCGACGCCGGGCCAACCCACACAGCAGGTAGAGCGGCAGCGAGAGCACCTCGAGTGCCACGAACATCGTCAACAGGTCGTTGGCAGCCGGGAAGAGCAGCATGCCGCCGACCGCGAACAGGAACAGCGGGAAGACCTCCGTCTGCTCCAGGCGCCGAGCCTGGGCCTCCCGCTCCGCCTCGGTGCCGGGCAGTGCCGCCGCCTGCGCCGCGAACGCCGTCACACCGCCGTCGACCGCCCGCTCGGCGAGCAGGAGTACGGAGATGATCGACATGACGAGGATGGTGCCCCACAGGAACAACGTGAACCCGTCGATGGCGATGGCACCCTCGGCCGCCAGCAGCTTGCTGCCGGCGAGCCCGACGGTGACCACCAGAGCCGCCGCCAGCGAACCCAGCGAGAGGACCACCTGGGTTGGGTACCGGAACCTACGCGGCAGGAACGCCTCGGCGATGACGCTCACGATCGCGACGCCGAAGACGATGAGCAGCGGCGCGACCTTGGCGTACTCGATCGTCGGGCTCTTGAACTCCTGGGCAAGGAGGATCGAGGTCACTTCGCACCTTCCGAAGGAGCCGTGACGGGGACGGGGGGCTTCGGATCCGTGACACCCACCCGCGTCATGGTCGAGTCAACAGCCGGCGCGATCACGTTGATGACCGGCTTGGGGAACAACCCGAGGACGATGATCACGAGGACCAGCGGCACCACCGCGGCCAGCTCCCGCGGCCGCAGGTCGTGCATCTTCTCCACCGCCGGCGTGACCGGGCCGGTCATGGTCCGTTGGTAGACGAGCAGCATGTACAACGCGGCCAGGATGATCGCCGTGGTGGCGATGATCGCCGGGACGCGGTAGCGGGTGAACGTGCCCGACAGCGCGAGGAACTCGCTGACGAACGTCGCGAGACCCGGCAGCGCGAGCCCTGACAGGCAGGCGAAGAGGAAGGTCCCGGACAGCACCGGTGCCACCTTGTCGACCCCACCGAAGTCCGCGATCCGGGCCGACCCTCGCCGGGCGATCATGTAACCCGCGATCAGGAACAACGCGGCCGTCGACAACCCGTGGTTGAGCATGTAGAACGTCGCACCGGTCTGGCCCACGCTGGTCATCGCGAAGATCCCCAGCACGATGACGCCGAAGTGGGACACCGAACTGTAGGCGATCAGGCGCATGAGGTCCTTCTGCCCGATGGCGAGGATCGCGCCGTACAGCACGCTGATCACCGCCAGCGCGAGCACCACGGGGGTCGCCCACTTCGAGGCCTCCGGGAACAGCTGGAGGCAGAAGCGGATCATGCCGAACGTGCCGATCTTGTCGAGGATCGACACCAGCAGGACCGAGGTGCCCGGCGTCGCCTCGCGAGCCGCGTCAGGCAGCCAGGTGTGGAGCGGCCACATCGGCGCCTTGATCGCGAACGCCACGAAGAAGCCGGCGAACAGCCACTTCTGGGTGGCCGGGTCGATGCTGAGCTGGGTCAGGGCGCTGAGCAGGAACGACGGGTTGCCGTTCGTCTGCGTGACCGAGATGGCGTACAGCCCGACGATCGCAGCCAGCATGAGCAGACCGCCGACCAGGCTGTAGATCAGGAACTTCACCGCGGCGTACGAACGACGTGGACCGCCGTAGCTGCCGATCAGGAAGTAGATCGGAATGAGCGTCGCCTCGAAGAGCAGGTAGAAGAGGAAGACGTCGGTGGCAGAGAAGACGCCCAGCGCCAGCGCCTCCAGCACCAGCATCAGCGCGAAGTACGTCTTGACGCTCCGGCGGCCCCCCTCCGCATCATTCCAGGAGGCGAGGATGACGACGGGCGTGAGCAGCGCCGTCATCAGGACCAGGATGATCCCGATGCCGTCGACGCCCAGCGCGTAGTGGACACCGAACGCCGGGATCCAGTTGTGCTGCTCGACGAACTGGAAGCCTCCAGCCGGGTCGTACTGCGCGGCCATCACGAGCGCGAGCACCAGCGCCACGGCCGAGAAGCCCAGGGCGAGCTGCTTCGCGAGCAGGTCGCGCCCCTTGGGGAGCAGGGCCAGCACGACGGCCCCGAGCGCGGGCAGCGCGCCGATGACGGTCAGCCAGGGGAAGTTGTTCACGACAGCCTCACCAAGAGCATGGCCACGACGACGAGGGCGGCGCCCCCGAACATCACGAGCGCGTACGAGCGGACGAACCCGGTCTGGACCCGGCGGACCATTCCGGAGAGGCCACCGACGAAGGCGGCCAGGCCGTTGACAACACCGTCAACTCCACGGTTGTCGAAGGCGACGAGACCCCGGGTGACCTCCTGCCCGGGCCGCATGAGCACGACCTCGTTGAAGGCGTCGCCGTAGAGGTCCTTGCGGGCCGCGGTGGTGATCGGCGAGACCTTGACGGGCGCCTCGACCGGGACCTCCCGCCGGGCCACGAACCACCACGCCGCGGCGACCCCGAGCGCCACCACCGCGAGGGTGAGCGCCGTCATCGCGGCCACCGAGAGCGGCGGCTCGAGGTGCTTCTCCCCGACCACCGGCTCGAGCCAGCTGACGATGCCGCCGCCGGCGTAGGCGAGGCCGGCACCGCCGACGATGCTCAGCACGGACAGCAGGATCAGCGGCACCGTCATCACCGGTGGCGACTCGTGCGGGTGCGTGTCCTTGGCCCACCGCTTGTGGCCGAGGAAGGTCATGTACATCAGGCGGGTCATGTAGAACGCCGTGATCCCTGCGCCGATGAGGGCGCAGAGGCCGATCCAGACGTTCGAGCTGAACGCCGCCTCGATGATCTTGTCCTTGCTGAAGAAGCCGGCGAACGGCGGGATGCCGATGATCGCGAGGTACCCGACCGCGAAGGTGCCGAACGTGATCGGGAGGTACTTGCGCAGGGCGCCGTAGCGGCGCATGTTGACCTCGTCGTTCATGCCGTGCATGACCGAACCGGCACCGAGGAACATGTCGGCCTTGAAGAAGCCGTGCGTGAGCAGGTGGAAGATCGCGAACGCGTAGCCCGCCGGGCCAAGGCCCGCCGCCAGCATCATGTAGCCGATCTGGCTCATCGTCGAACCAGCGAGCGCCTTCTTGATGTCGTCCTTCGCGCACCCGATGACCGCACCCATCAGCAGGGTGATCGTGCCGACGAGCACGACCGCCGTCTGCGCCGCGGGCGCCTGGTCGTAGATCGCGTTGGAGCGGGTCACGAGGTAGACGCCGGCGGTCACCATGGTCGCGGCGTGGATGAGCGCCGACACCGGAGTCGGGCCCTCCATCGCGTCGAGCAGCCAGGACTGCAGCGGGAACTGCGCGGACTTACCGCACGCGCCCAGCAGCAGCAGGAAGCCGAGGGCGGTCGCGATGCCGGTGCCCGCCGCGCCGACGTGGCCGAAGACGCCGGCGAACGACGAGGTACCGAACGTCGCCAGCATCAGCATCACGGCGAGCGACAGGCCGACGTCACCGACGCGGTTGACGACGAACGCCTTCTTGGCCGCGGTCGCCGCGGACGGCTTGTGCTGCCAGAAGCCGATCAGGAGGTACGACGCGAGACCGACACCCTCCCAGCCGATGAAGACCACGAGGAAGTCGTTGGCCAGCACCAGGAGCAGCATCGCCGCGACGAACAGGTTGAGGTACCCGAAGAACCGCTTGCGCCGCTCGTCGTGCGCCATGTAGCCGACGGAGTAGACGTGGATGATGCTGCCCACGCCGGTGATCAGCAGGACGAAGCACACCGACAGCTGGTCGAGGAGCAACCCGGCGGTCACGTGGTAGCTGGGCAGCGGGATGAAGGTGTAGAGCTGCTGCTCGACAGCGCGCTCCTCCGGCCCGCGCCCGAGCATCGCGAAGAACATCGTCGCGCCCAGCACGAACGACGCGATCGGCGCCGCGCAACCGAGCAGGTGACCCCACGACTTACCGGCACGCCCGGAGAGCAGGATCACCGCCGCCGAGAGGGCGGGAATGGCCACGATCAGCCACATGAGCGAGAACACGCCAGATGCCTGACCAGCTTGCTCGCTGGCCAGAACCATGGCACTCACAGAGGTGGTCACGGGGTTCTCGTCCCTCCGTCAGAACTTCAGCAGACTCGCGTCGTCGACGGAGGCCGAGCGACGGGTCCGGAAGATGGTCATGATGATCGCCAGCCCGACCACAACTTCGGCCGCCGCGACCACCATCACGAAGAAGGCCACGACCTGGCCCTCGAGGTTGCCGGCCTGCCGGGCGAACGAAACGAACGCCAGGTTGGCGGCGTTCAGCATGAGCTCCACGCACATGAACACCACGATGGCGTTGCGGCGTACCAACACACCCACGGCACCGATGGTGAACAGCAGCGCCGACAGGATGACGTACGGAGTGGCGGTCACCCTTCACCTCCCTTGTCCGCGCTCTGCTCGTGACTGCCGCCCTGGTCGGAACCGTTGGCCGACTCCGGTCCGGACTCCGGCGCCGGTGACCCGGCGTCCTTGTCGCCACCGCGCTGGCCGTTGGCCTTGGCGCGGGGTGTGGGCGTGCCGGTGTAGCGCTCGAGGCCCGGGACCTGGTGGGTGTAGCGGGACGGCTCCTGGACTGTGCCCCGCGCGATGAGGACCCGCGACACCGAGGACTCCGCGGCCGTTCCGTCGGGAAGCAGCGCGGGCGTGTCGACGGCGTTGTGCCGGGCGAAGGTACCCGGCGCGGGCAGCTGACCCGGGTGCCGGCCGCCTTCGGCGTACTCCTTGAACCGCTGCTCGGCCAGGTCCTTCTGCGTCACCTTGGGACCGATCCGCTCGCGGTGGGCGAGGATCATCGCGCCCATCGCGGCGGTGATGAGCAGCGCGCTCGTCACCTCGAAGGCGAAGACGTACTTGGAGAAGAGGATCGAGGCGATCGCGGGGACGTTGCCGTCCGGCTCGGCGGCCGCGAGCCCGACCGGCTGGCCGAGCGTCACTCCACCGACCGCGGTGATGAGCAGCGCACCGAAGATGATCGCTCCGAGCACCGCCAGCCACCGTTGGCCGCGCAGCGTCTCGATCAGCGAGTCGGAGGCGTCGACACCGACGAGCATGAGGACGAACAGGAACAGCATGAGGACCGCGCCGGTGTAGACGATCACCTGGACGGCGAACAGGAACGGCGCATCCTGGCTGGCGTACATCAGCGCCAGGCACATCATCACGGTAGCCAGCAGCAAGGCGCTGTGGACCGCCTTGCGTACCAGCACCATGCCGAGGGCCGCCAGCACCGCGATCGGCGCGAGCACCCAGAACGTCGCGGTCATGAGTGAGCCGCCTCGCTCTCCACATCTTCTTTGGCCGGCACCGCGGCGCCGCTCTCGGACCAGCCCGGCAGGCCGGCACCGAGGTAGTAGTCCCGCTCGCTGTCGCCGAGGCGCATGTCGTGCGGAGGCTCCTCCATGCCCGGCAGCAGCGGTGCCAGCAGGTCCTTCTTTTCGTAGATGAGCTTCGCCCGATCGTCGTCGGCGAGTTCGTACTCGTTGGTCATCGTGAGCGCCCTGGTCGGGCAGGCCTCGATGCACAGGCCGCAGAAGATGCAGCGCAGGTAGTTGATCTGGTAGACGCGGCCGTAACGCTCGCCCGGGGAGAAGCGCTCGTCCTCGGTGTTGTCGGCACCCTCGACGTAGATCGCGTCGGCCGGGCAGGCCCATGCGCACAGCTCACACCCGATGCACTTCTCCAGGCCGTCGGGGTGGCGGTTGAGCTGGTGCCGTCCGTGGAATCGCGGAGCGGTGGGCCGCTTCTCGAAGGGGTACTGAACCGTGACGGGTTTCCTGAACATCGTCCGGAACGTCACCCCGAACCCTGCGATCGGGTCCCAGAGCTGCTGCTTGAGACTAGCCACGGCCACGCTCCTCACCTGAATCGGCCTGTTGACCCGCACCCTCAGCGCCCGCGCCACCGCTGGAGTCCGCCGAACCAGCGCCCGCCGAGGCGGCTGCCACGGCGACCGCGGCCGGCTCGAGACCCGGCACCTTCTGTCCAGGCATCGGCGGGACAGGGTAGCCGCCGGCGAAGGGGTCGAACTCCACCTGGTCGGCTTCCTCGCGCTCGACCTCTTCCGCCTTCTCGCGCCGGGCGGCCACCGCGTCGTAGACGAACGACAGCAGCAGCACCACGATCACCACGGCACCGATGCCGAAGAAGAACTGTCGCTGGTAGCCGGCGCTCAGCGTGGCGCGGGCGGTCGCGACGAAGACCGTCCAGACCAGCGCGACCGGGATGAGGATCTTCCAGCCCAGGCGCATGAACTGGTCGTAGCGCATCCGCGGCAGCGTCCCGCGCAGCCAGATGAAGACGAAGAGGAAGACCAGGACCTTGCCGAGGAACCACAGCAACGGCCACCAACCCTCGTTGGCACCCGCCCACAGGGAGATCGGCCACGGAGCCCGCCAGCCGCCGAGGAACATCGTCGTGGCCAGCGCCGAGACGGTGACCATGTTGACGTACTCCGCGAGGAAGAACAGCAGGTACTTCATGGAGGAGTACTCCGTCATGAAGCCCGCGACCAGCTCACCCTCGGCCTCCGGCAGGTCGAACGGCGCGCGGTTGGTCTCGCCGACCATCGCGATCATGTAGATGAGGAACGACGGCAGCAACACCACGCCGTACCAGCTGGGTAGCTGCAGCGTCACCCCGAAGATGTCGACCGCGCTCCCGCCGGCCTGGGCGCCGACGATCTCCGACGTGGACATCGAGCCGGAGTAGAGGAAGACGGCTACGAGGGCGAGACCCATCGCGACCTCGTAGGAGATCATCTGCGCCGAGGACCGCAGCCCGCCGAGCAGCGGGTACGTCGAGCCGGACGACCAACCGCCGAGCACGATGCCGTAGATACCGAGCGACGCGGCGGCGAGGACGAACAGCACGCCGACCGGAAGGTCGGTCAGCTGCAGCGGCGTCCGGTGGCCGAAGATGCTGACCTCCGGCCCGAGCGGGATCACCGAGAACGCCACGAAGGCCATCGCCGCCGAGATGATCGGCGCCAACACGTAGAGGATCGTGTCGACGCCCTTGGGCTTGATGGTTTCCTTCAGCGACAGCTTGATCCCGTCGGCGAGGCTCTGCAGCAACCCGAACTTGCCGTGGACGTTCGGACCGACGCGGTGCTGCATCCGGGCGACGACCCGGCGTTCGAACCACACGTTGAAGATCGTGAACACCAGCAGGAAGACCGTGATCGCCACCGCTTTGATGAGGATGATCCACCACGGGTCCTTACCGAACGCCGCCAACTCTCCGGCAGCGAGCGGCATCACAGCGGCGGTCATGCCACACCTCCCTGACTGGTCGCGGCCACCGGCTCGGTGGTCGCGCGGGCGACCGTGACGACGGCACCGGCGTCCACGCTGAGCGTCTCGCGGACGGTGGAGCCGGTCGAGTTGGTGGGGAGCCAGACCACCCGGTCGGGCAGGTCGGCCACCTCGACGGGCAGCCGCACGCTGCCGCGGGTCGAGGACACCGTCACCTCGTCCCCGTCGGTGACGCCGAGCGTGCCGGCGGTGGTCGCCGACAGCCGGGCCCGCACCGGGCGGGCGGTGCCGGCGAGGTACGGCTCGCCGTCCTGCAGGCGGCCGAGGTCGAGCAGCTGCGGCCAGGTGGCGAGCACCGCCTCACCTTCGCGTGGCTGCGCCGGCTCGGGCGCGGGCAGGTGCGGCGGCGCGGCCCGAGAACCGTCCCAGGCGCCGAGCTCGAGGAGTTCCTGGCGGGCTCCCTCGACAGTGGAGAAGCCGAGCGGCGCGTTCAGCTCGTCGGCCAGACCGGCGAGCACCCACAGGTCGGACTGGGTGTCCGCGTCGCGCAGGGCCTGCTCGAACGGGCGGACCCGGCCCTCCCAGTCGACGAAGGTTCCGGCCTTCTCGGCGACTGCCGCGACCGGGAAGACCACGTCGGCATGCTCGGTGACCTCGCTCGGCCGGAGTTCGAGGCTGATGACGAACTCCGCCTTCTCCAGCGCCACCCGCGCGGCCGCGGGGTCAGGCAGGTCAGCGACCTCGACCCCACCGACGATCAGCGCACCCAGCTCACCGAGAGCCGCCGAGGTCAGGATCGCGGAGGTGTCGCGACCCGGCTCGATCGGCAGGTCACCGGTGCCCCAGGCGGCGCTGAGGTCGACCCGTGCGGCGGCGTCGGCGATCGGCCGTCCGCCGGGCAGCAGGTGGGGCAGGCAGCCGGCGTCCACCGCGCCGCGTTCGCCGGACCGGCGCGGCACCCAGGCGAGCCGGGCGCCGGTGGCCTCGGTCAGCCGCAGGACCGCCGAGAGTGCACCCGGGACGCTGGCCAGTCGGGCGCCGACGAGCACGACGGAGCCGCTGTCGCGGAGCGCGTCGGAGCACTGGAGCCCAGGAACGTCGAGACCGCTTTCGAGACCGCCGCGACCCAGCGCGTCGAGGAACTCCGCCTCGGTGCCGGGTGCCGCGTGCAGCACGGTGGCCTTCATCTTGTCCAGGCCACGCGTGGAGTACGGCGCGACCGACCAGATCCGGGTGCCCTTCTTCATGGCGGCCTTACGCAGCCGGAGGAAGACGATCGGCGCCTCCTCCTCTGGCTCGAGGCCGACCAGGAGGACGGACTTGGCGTTCTCCAGGTCGCGGTAGGTCACACCGAGGCCCGAGCCAGCGACCGCGGAGGCCAGGAAGTCGGCCTCCTCGTCGGAGTGCGGACGGGCCCGGAAGTCGACGTCGTTGGTGCCGAGCGCGACCCGCGCGAACTTCGCGTACGCGTAGGCATCCTCGACCGTCAGCCGGCCACCGGGGAGTACGCCGGCCCGGCCACCCGCGGCGGCCAGCCCTTCGGCGGCCACCCGGAACGCCTCCGACCACGAGGCCGGGCGCAGCTCGCCGCTCTCCTCGTCACGGACCAGGGGGTAGGCCAGGCGGTCCTTCTCCTGGGCGTACCGGAACGCGAAGCGGCCCTTGTCGCACAGCCACTCCTCGTTGACCTCCGCGTCGTCACCAGCGAGCCGGCGCATGACCTTGCCGCGCCGGTGGTCGGTGCGGGTCGCGCAGCCGTTGGCGCACCCCTCACAGACGCTGGGGCTAGACACGAGGTCGAACGGGCGGGAACGGAAGCGGTACTGGGCACTGGTCAGCGCGCCGACCGGGCAGATCTGGATCGTGTTACCGGAGAAGTAGCTGGAGAACGGCTCCTTCTCGTAGATGCCGACCTGCTGCAGAGCACCGCGCTCCAGCAGCTCGATGAACGGGTCACCGGCGACCTGCTGGGAGAACCTGGTGCAGCGCGCACACAGAACGCAGCGCTCGCGGTCGAGCAGCACCTGGCTGGAGATGTTGATCGGCTTGGGGTAAGTGCGCTTGACCTCGGTGAACCGCGACTCGGGACGGCCGTTGCTCATCGCCTGGTTCTGCAGCGGGCACTCACCGCCCTTGTCACAGACCGGGCAGTCGAGCGGGTGGTTGATCAGCAGGAACTCCATGATTCCCTGCTGGGCCTTGTCTGCCACCGGCGACGTCAACTGCGTCCTGACGACCATGCCCTGGGCGACCTCGATCGTGCAGGAGGCCTGCGGCTTGGGGAAGCCACGCCCGTTGCCGGCGTCAGGGATGTCGACCAGGCACTGCCGGCAGGCACCCACCGGATCCAGCAGCGGGTGGTCGCAGAACCTCGGGATCTGGATCCCGATCATCTCCGCCGCCCGGATGAGGAGGGTGCCCTTCGGCACACTCACCTGGACGTCGTCGATGGTGAGCGTGACGAGGTTCTCCACCTCGGTCGACGTGTGGTCAGGGGTCTGGAGAGTCATGCACCCACTCCTGCGGTCGCAGTTTCGGGCTCGAACAACGTGGCCGCGGCCGGGTCGAACGGACAGCCGCCGTGCTCGAAGTGCGCGACGTACTCGTCGCGGAAGTACTTGAGGGACGACATGATCGGCGCCACCGCACCGTCAGCCAGCGCGCAGAACGACCGGCCGGCGATGTTGTCGCACAGGTCGAGCAGCGTCTCGAGGTCGTCCTCGCTGCCCTCGCCCCGCTCCAGGCGTTCGAGGACCTGGACCAACCACCACGTGCCCTCGCGGCACGGCGTGCACTTGCCGCACGACTCGTGCTTGTAGAACTCCGTCCAGCGCAGCACCGCCCGCAGGACACACGTGGTGTCGTCGAACATCTGCAGCGCGCGGGTGCCGAGCATGGTGCCCGCGCCCGCCATGCCTTCGTAGTCGAGCGGGAGGTCGAGGTGCTCCTTGGTGAGCATCGGCGTCGACGAGCCACCCGGCGTCCAGAACTTCAGCTCGTGACCCGCGCGAATGCCGCCGGCGAGTTCGAGCAGCTCGCGCAGCGTGATGCCGAGCGGGCCTTCGTACTGACCGGGCCGGGCGACGTGACCCGACAGCGAGTAGATCACGTGGCCCTTGCTCTTCTCGGTCCCCATGGACGAGAACCATTCGGGGCCGTTGAGCACGATGCCCGGAACGCTCGCGATCGACTCGACGTTGTTGATGACAGTGGGCGAGGCGTACAGACCCTCAACGGCCGGGAACGGCGGCCGCAGGCGGGGCTGGCCGCGCCTGCCCTCGAGCGAGTCGAGAAGGGCGGTCTCCTCACCACAGATGTACGCACCCGCACCCGCGTGGACCACGACCTCGAGGTCGTAGCCGGAGCCGAGGATGTTGTGCCCGATGTAACCCGCGTCGTAGGCCTCACGGACGGCCTGCTGCAGCCGCCGGATGACGTGCAGCACCTCACCGCGTACGTAGATGAACGCCCGCCGGGCGCGGATCGCGTACGAGGAGATGATGACGCCCTCAACCAGCGTGTGCGGGCTGGCCAGCATCAGCGGGATGTCCTTGCAGGTGCCCGGCTCCGACTCGTCGGCGTTGACGACGAGGTAGCGCGGCTTCTCGCCCAGCGGCGGCAGGAAGCCCCACTTCATGCCGGTCGGGAAACCCGCGCCACCACGACCGCGCAGGCCGGAGTCCTTGACCATCTGGATGATCTCGTCCGGCTCGTGGGTGACCGCTTCGTACAACGCGCGGTAGCCGCCCTGGTCGACGTAGGCCGGCAGGGTCCACGATCCTCGCTGGCCCCAGTTGGCCGTGAGAGCAGGCGTGAGTGGATCGGTCATCACTGTCCCTTCCCGCCGCCGCCGTTGGACGTGGCGCCGTTGGACGCCGCACCGTTGGGCGCGTCCCCACGCGGCGGCGCGTCACCCGTGGGCTTGGGAGCCCCCGACGACCAGCCGCGCTCCGCGGCCAGCCGCAGGCCCGCGAGCGACGCCTCGCCGGCGGACGGGCCCTCGTCGGCGCGGCCGTCGGGGAAGCCCGCGAGCACGCGTTCGGCCTGCCGCCAGGTGCAGATGCGCGCACCTCGGTCGGCCTCGACCTCGTTGCCGGCCCGGAGATCGTCGACCAGCTTCCGCGCCCGCTCGGGCGTCATGTTGTCGAAGAACTCCCAGTTGACCATCACCACGGGGGCGTAGTCGCAGGCCGCGTTGCACTCGACGTGCTCGAGGGTGACCTTGCCGTCCTCGGTCGTCTCGTCGTTGCCGACTCCGAGGTGCTCCTTGAGGGTGCCGAAGATCGCGTCGCCGCCCATCACCGCGCAGAGCGTGTTGGTGCACACGCCGACGTGGTAGTCACCGACCGGGCGACGTTTGTACATCGTGTAGAACGTCGCCACCGCCGCGACCTCGGCCGCGGTCAGGTCGAGGAGTTCGGCGCAGACCTCGATGCCCTCGGGGCTGACGTACCCCTCCTCGCTCTGCACGAGGTGGAGCATCGGCAGCAACGCCGAGCGGGATTCGGGATAACGCGCGGTGATCTCGCGCAGCTCGCCCTTGGTCTTGTCACTGATCAACGGTCCACCCCACCCATCACGGGGTCGATGCTCGCGACCGCGACGATGACGTCGGCGACCATGCCGCCCTCGCACATCGCCGCCGCCGTCTGAAGGTTGACGAAGGACGGATCGCGGAAGTGCGCCCGGAAGGGACGCGTTCCGCCGTCGGAGACCGCGTGGCAGGCGAGCTCACCGCGCGGCGACTCGACCGCGAAGTACGCCTGGCCCGCCGGCACCCGGAAGCCCTCGGTCACCAGCTTGAAGTGGTGGATGAGCGCCTCCATGGACTCACCCATGATGTGCCGGATGTGCTCGAGGGAGTTGCCGAGGCCGTCGGGGCCGAGCGCGAGTTGGCTCGGCCAGGCGATCTTCTTGTCGGCGATCATCACCGGTCCCGGCTCCGCGAGCCGGTCGACGCACTGCTCGACGATCTTCAGGCTCTCGTCCATCTCCTCGAGCCGGATCCGGAACCGGCCGTAGGAGTCGCAGGTGTCCCAGGTCGGCACCTCGAAGTCGTACGTCTCATAACCCCAGTACGGCTGGGTCTTGCGGAGGTCCCACGGGTAGCCGGTCGCCCGCAGCACCGGGCCGCTCGCACCGAGCGCCATGCAGCCGGTGAGGTCGAGGTAGCCGATGCCACCGAGCCGCTGCTTGAAGATGGGGTTCTCGTTGCAGAGTTCGGCGTACTCCTTCAGGTGCTTCTTCATCCACGCGATGTACTCGCGGAGCTTCTCGATCGCGTTGTCGGGAAGGTCCTGGGAGATGCCGCCGACCCGGATGTACGCGTGGTTCATCCGGAGGCCGGTGATCAGCTCGAAGATGTCGAGGGTCTTTTCGCGCTCGCGGAATCCGATGGTCATCACGGTGAGCGCGCCGATCTCCATGCCGCCCGTCGCGATCGCGACCAGGTGGGAGGAGATCCGGTTGAGCTCCATCATCAGGATGCGGATGACCTTGGCGCGCTCAGGAATGTCGTCCTGGATGCCGAGCAGCTTCTCGACCGCACCGACGTACGCCGCCTCGTTGTAGAACGGCGCGAGGTAGTCCATGCGAGTGCAGAACGTGACCCCCTGGGTCCACGTGCGGTACTCCATGTTCTTCTCGATACCGGTGTGGAGGTAGCCGATCCCGGCCCGCATGTCCTTCACCGTCTCGCCCTCGAGCTCGAGGATGAGGCGAAGAACGCCGTGGGTCGAGGGATGCTGCGGGCCCATGTTGACGACGACCCGCTCGTCGCCGGCCTCGGACACACCCTGCACCACGGTGTCCCAGTCCTGGCCGGTGACCGTGAAGACCTGGCCTTCGGTGGTGTCCCGGACGCTGGCGTACGGGTCGTACTTCTCGTCTGCGGCAGTCATCAGTTGTATGCCCTCCGCTCGTCCGGAGGCGGAATGGTCGCGCCCTTGTACTCGACAGGGATGCCGCCCAGTGGGTAATCCTTGCGCTGCGGGTGGCCCGGCCAGTCATCGGGCATCTGGATCCGGGTGAGGCCCGGGTGGCCGTCGAAGACGATCCCGAAGAAGTCGTAGGCCTCCCGCTCGTGCCAGTCGGCCGTGGGATAGATCCCCACCACCGACGGGATGTGGGGCTCAGCGTCGGGGCAGGTCACCTCGAGCCGGATCCGCCGGTTGTGCGTCATCGACAGCAGGTGGTAGACGGCGTGCAGCTCGCGGTCGCGGTCTCCTGGGTAGTGGACGCCCGACACTCCGCTGCAGAACTCGTACCTCAGTGCGGGGTCGTCACGGAAGTGACGGGCCACCGCGACGAGGTGGTCACGACGGACATAGAAGGTGATCTCGCCACGGTCGACGACGACCTTCTCGATCGCCTCGTCGTACGCCGGGCCGTCGCCCTCCTCCAGCACCACGGCAAGCCGGTCGGCCACCTCGTCGAACCATCCGCCGTACGGCGGCGTGGTGCTGCCGGGCAGCGCGACGGTGCGGACGAGCCGGCCGTATCCGGACGTGTCGGAGGTGCCCCGAACGCCGAAGGCGCCGCGGCGTACGTCGATGACCTCGGGCGGTGCGGGCTCCCGCTTCTCCGGAAGCAGGTCCGGGGCCTCGTCAGGCGTCTGCTGGTCACTCACCGCAGCAACCCCTTCATCTCAGAGGTCGACGCGCTCTCGAGCGCGGTCAACTCCTGCTCCTCGAGCTCCTGCTCCTTGTGGACGCCGAGCTTGGACGTCTGGATCTTGTGGTGCAGCTTGAGGATGGCGTCGAGGAGCATCTCGGGCCGGGGCGGGCAGCCGGGCAGGTAGATGTCGACCGGCACCACGTGGTCGACGCCCTGCACGATCGCGTAGTTGTTGAACATCCCGCCGCTGGAGGCGCAGACGCCCATGGACAGCACCCACTTGGGCTCGGGCATCTGGTCATAGATCTGCCGGAGGACCGGCGCCATCTTCTGGCTCACCCGGCCGGCGACGATCATCAGGTCGGCCTGGCGCGGGGAGGCGCGGAACACCTCCATGCCGAAGCGTCCCGTGTCGTAGACCGGCCCACCGGTGGTCATCATCTCGATCGCGCAGCACGCCAGGCCGAACGTCGCCGGCCAGACCGACGCCTTGCGGAAGTAGCCAACGACGCCCTCGACCGTGGTCAGGAGGACCCCGGCGGGCAGCTTCTCTTCGATGCCCATGGTTATCAGCTGCTCTCTTCCGTACGACTGGTCGGACCGCGGCGGGTGCCGAGAGGTCGACCTCTTAGTCCCATTCGAGGCCTCCACGCCGCCAGACGTAGGCGTACGCGACGAACACGGTCACGATGAACAGCACCATCTCGACCAGGCCGAACAGCGCCATCTGGTCGAAGGCGACGGCCCACGGGAACAGGAAGATGATCTCGATGTCGAAGATGATGAAGAGCATCGCGGTGATGTAGTACTTCACCGGGAACCGTCCGCCGCCGGCCGGCTGCGGTGTGGGCTCGATCCCACACTCGTAGGAGTCGACCTTCGCCCGGTTCCAGCGCTTCGGGCCCATCAGGGATCCGGCCACGGCGGAGACGACCGCGAAGCCCCCACCGAGCAGAAGCAGTACGAGAATCGGCACGTAGAGGTTCACGCCGACCTGCTCCCCTTTCTGGCTGTAGTGGTTACGACCCCGATCGATGTGGGGGTCCAAAGCGCCGCACCGGGCACGCGACGATGCGCGCTCGTATCGGACCGGCTCGCCATCCTAGGACTCCCTCATCTCGTGCCTTCGCACGCCTTCTTCACGCCGCTGGCGTGACCTTGCACATCGCGTTGATGACGCGGTCCATCGCGTCGCCACCGCGCGGGTCGGTCAGATTGGCCAGCAGCTTGATCGTGAAGCGCATCAGCACCGGGTGCGGCAGGCCGTGCCGGGTGGCGAGCTTCATGATCTGCGGGTTGCCGATCGCCTTCACGAACAGCCGACCCAGTGTGTAGTAGCCGCCGTAGCGGTCCTTCAGCGCCCTGGGGTAGCTGGCCAGCACCCGTTCGCGGGACGACCCGGCGGGCCGCGCCAGCGCTTGGGCCACGATGTCGGCGGCGAGTTCGCCCGACTCCATCGCGTAGGCGATCCCTTCGCCATTGAAGGGGTTGACCATGCCGCCGGCGTCACCGACGAGCATCAGGCCCCGAGCGTAGTGGGGCTGGCGGTTGAAGCCCATCGGGAGTGCCGCGCCACGGACCGGACCGACCTGGTGGTCGTCGACGAAGCCCCATTCCTCCGGCATGCCCGAGAGCCAGGCCTTGAGGAGGGCGCGGTAGTCGGCGTTCTGGAAACCCGTGCTGGTGTTGAGGAGGCCGAGCCCGACGTTGCTGGTGCCGTCGCCCATGCCGAACACCCAGCCGTAGCCGGGGAGCAGGTTGCTCTGTCCGGGTTTGCCGTCCCAGAGTTCGAGCCAGGACTCGAGCCAGTCGTCGTCGTGCCGCGGGCTGGTGAAGTAGGTGCGGACCGCGACGCCCATCGGGCGGTCCTCGCGCCGGCGCAGGCCGACCGCGACCGAGAGTCGCGAGGAGTTGCCGTCGGCCGCGATGACCAGGGGCGCGCGATAGGTGATCTCGTCGGGTCGGGCCTCGGCCGCATCGTCGGGCTGGGCCTTGGCCGCCGCCTTGCCGGCCTTCGGGTCGTGGGCCTTCGCGGGCTTCACGGTGACGCCGATGATCCGGCCCGTACGCTCGTCGTGGACTGGTCCGGTAACGGCCGTCCGCTCATGGAGCCGGACGCCGGCCTTCTCGGCCTGCCGGGCCAGAACTTCGTCGAAGTCGGTGCGCTTGCGGACCAGGCCGTACGACGGAAACTCGGCCAGGTCCGGCCAGGGCAGCTCCAACCGCATGCCGCCGCCGTAGATGCGGAGGCCGTGGTTGCGCAGCCAACCCGCTTCCGTGGAGGTGTCGATGCCCATCTTGACGAGCTGCTTGACGGCCCGTGGGGTGAGCCCGTCGCCGCACACCTTCTCCCGCGGGAACGCGGTCTTTTCGAGAAGTAGGACGTCGAGTCCGGTGCGCGCGAGGTGGTAAGCGGTCGTGGCACCGGCCGGTCCTGCTCCAACGACGATGACGTCCGCGTCGTAGTCGATGCTCGTGCGGCTCATCGGTCCTCATACCTAGGTGAGATGTCCGAACCCCGTTGGATGACGCCACTTCGTGCGGAGTCGGACCCTTTTCAGGCTCTTCGTTCGCTGGGCCGACACCGCACCACAGGAATTGTGAATGTCTTCACGAATTCATGCTGAGCACAGTCTACGGGGTACCCGAGGCCTCGCACACAACCCCCCGCAGTCGTGATGACCTGCGGATTTACGCGACGTTGACGTTGCAAAAAAGACCTTGGTCGAGGCGTAGCCGATCACCTCGGCCCGATCACCGGAGCGGCAGTCTCCGGACCCGGATGCCTTTCCGCCCAAAGGCGACGATGGCGCCCGCCTCCAGCGGATCAGCCACAGCCTCGAGATTTACCAAGAGGAGCTTCGCCAGATCTGGGGCGCGCAGTGTCGAGATCTCCCGGGTCAAGATCACCGATGGGCTTGCCGCCTGCTGGCGGCGAGCAACGTGCCGAAGTCGCTATCCGCCGAGATGATGACGCGGCGCTCACTACGAGCTCGGACCATGAGCTCAAGATCCGGGGCTGAGCCCGAGGGAATCGACGTGCACGGCATCGTGTCCGTTGGACTCGAGGATGGGATCCTGCTGAACGAGATGTTCTTGTCGACGAGAAACCTCACGCCGTCTCTTTCAGCGGCAGCATCGTGACCTCAGCCGACTCCGCGGCCTAGAGAAGTGCTTGACGCAGATCCTCTGCCTCGACGAACGGAAACTCCTCCTGAATTTCCTCAAGTCCCCAGCCCGCTGCGACAAGCCGCACCAGGTGTGCGACCGTGAACCGTAGGCCACGTATGCAGGGCTGCCCAGCCACTTTGTCGGGTTCGACGGTGATCCGGTCAAACACGATCGCTCCTCTGGGCCACTTCCTGGGGTTGCCCAACCCTCCAAAGTCTAGGGCTTACTCCCCGTTCTGGAACGCACAACGGGCTGTCAGGGGCGTCGGGCGCGGTGGAGGGCGACGATCCCGCCGCTCAGGTTGCGCCACTCGACGCGGCCCCACCCGGCCGCCGCGAACAACGCGGCGAGCTCGTCCTGCGCTGGCCATGCCCGGATCGACTCGGCGAGGTAGACGTACGACTCGGGATCGGTCGTCACCCGGCGGGCGATGGCTGGCAGGGCCCGCATGAGGTACTCGAGGTAGACCGTGCGGAACGGCGTCCAGGTGGGCCGGCTGAACTCACACACCACCAACCGACCACCCGGCCGGGTGACCCGCAGGAACTCGCGGAGCCCCGCCTCGACGTCGACCAGGTTGCGCAGGCCGAAGGAGATCGTCACCGCGTCGAAGCTCCCGTCCGCGAACGGCAGTGACACCGCGTCGCCGACAACGAACGCCAGCTCCGAGCGGGCGCGCTTACCGTGCCGCACCATGCCGGCCGAGAAGTCGCACGGGACGACGAACGCACCGTCGCGCCCGAGGGGTTCGCTCGACGTGCCGGTCCCGGCCGCGACGTCGAGCACCCGCTCCCCCGGTCGGGGGTCGACGGCGCGTACGACCGCACGCCGCCACAGCCGGTCCTGGCCAAGGGACATCAGGTCGTTCGCGAGGTCGTACCGATTGGCGAGTTCGTCGAACATCGCCGCCACTTCACGCGGCTCTTTCGCAAGTGATGCACGGACCACGTGTCCAACCTCTCACGCCGGGACGGCCGACCAACGACCACCCTGGCCACCGAGGGACCTACGCTGGTGAGCCGTGACGGAACCATCAGCACTTCGCGACTTCGCGTCAGACGCCGTTCCCCGGCTGGTCGCCCGCACCACCGAGATCCACGACGAGGTAGACCTCCTGCGGATCCTGCCCCGAGCAGACGCGACCGCCTGGATGCGTCGCGGCGAAGGGTTCGTCGGCCACGGCGAGGCGGCCCGGCTGGATGCCAGCGGCCCCGACCGGTTCGCGACCGCCGTCAACTGGTGGGCCCAGGTGACGGCCACGGCCGCCGTACGCGATGAGATCGGCGAGCCGGGCACCGGGCTGGTCGCGTTCGGTTCGTTCGCCTTCGCCGACGAGCCGGGCCACTCGAGTCTGGTCGTTCCCGAGGTGATCGTCGGCCGCAGGGGCGGGCGTACCTGGCTGACCACCGTCGCTGAGGAGCCGGCATTGCCCGTCTCCCGCCCGCTGGCGTCGTTGCGGATCCCACCACCAGAGCGCCCCCAGGGGGTCGTGTTCGGGGACGGTGCGCTCACCGGCACCGAGTGGGTGGGTGCCGTCGCCGAGGCCGTACGCCGGATCGGCGCGGGCGAGCTCGACAAGGTGGTCCTCGCCCGGGACCTGATCGCGGTCGCCGAGGAACCCGTCGACTTCCGCTGGCCGCTGAGCAGGCTGGCCGAGAGGTACCCCGCCTGCTGGACGTACGCCGTCCGCGGCCTGATCGGCGCGACCCCGGAGATGCTCGTCCGGCTCGAGAACGGCCTGGTCACCTCGCGCGTCCTCGCCGGCACGATCCGGCGCAGCAACGACGACGCACACGATCTCGCACTGGCCGCCTCACTCGCCCGGTCGAGCAAGGACCTGGAGGAGCATGAGTACGCCGTACGCTCGGTGGCCGACGCGCTGGCGCCCCATTGTTCGAGCATGAACGTGCCCGAGTCGCCGTTCGTCCTGCACCTCCCGAACGTCATGCACCTCGCCACCGACCTCGCCGGCGTCCTCACCGACTCGTCGACGTCCCTGCAGCTCGCGGCGGCCCTGCACCCGTCGGCCGCCGTGTGCGGTACGCCGACACCGGTGGCGCTCGCGCTGATCTCCGAACTCGAACACATGGACCGCGGGCGGTACGCCGGCCCGGTCGGCTGGATGGACGCCGCGGGCAACGGCGAGTGGGGTATCGCCCTGCGGTGCGCCGAACTGGACGAGACGGATCCGACCCGGTTGCGGCTCTTCGCCGGCTGCGGCATCGTGGCCGACTCGGTGCCCGAGGCCGAACTCGCGGAGGCGCAGGCCAAGCTGGTGCCGGTACGCGACGCCCTCGACTCCTGACGTCAACTTGACCCGGCCGTCAACTTAACCCGGCCTTGAAGGACCGGGCTTGGAGGTAGCGCCCAACTGGCTGCTGGGTGGACTCCTCCGTCCAGGCACCCCGTTATGGGATGGAAGGGACGCGTGACTCACGCCCCGCAGCCCACGCGGTCGCGCCCCTGCGGGCGAGGACGTGGGAAGCGTTCCGGTCGGCGTGCGCAACGACGCCGCACGACCGGCATGCGAATCTGGCTTGGGAGATGCGGTTGAGCCGGTCCACGTGGCCGCATTCTGCGCACTCCTTGGAGGAGTAGGCGGGGTCCACGAACACGAGCGGGACTCCGGCTCGCCGCGCCTTGTAGACGATGAAGTCTGCGAGCTGGGCGAAGGCCCAGGAGTGGAGTGCGACCCGTTGGGGCTTGCGGAGCCGTACCCGGGTGCGGATGCCCTTCAGCTCTTCGAGCGAGAGTCCGCCTCCGGTGCGTTCAGCCTCGGTCACGATCGTCTTGGCGATGATGTGGTTGCTGTTCTTGACGTGCCGCCGTTCGCGGCGGGAACGCTCCTTCAGCCGCCGTTTGGCGGACTTGGTGCGCCTTTTCTGGAGCTTGGTCCGCAGGGCGAGTTGCCGCTTGCGGTACCGGTTGAGCCGCCGCCCGGCGGCCTGGTAGCCGGTGGACGTGGTGGCGATGTTGACGATGCCGAGATCCACGCCGATGAAGCCGCCCGGCTCGTACTGCTCGGCCTCGGGAACTTCGCAGGTGGCGATCAGGTAAAACACGCCGTTGCGTTCGATCAAATCGGACTCGCCCTTGCGGTGCAGCTGGAGCACCTTCAACGCGTCCGCCGCGCATGCGAAGGACAGGTCCTTGATCCGACCTGCGGTGGTCCAGATACTCACCGTCTGCGTGTCGTACTGCCAGCTCAAACAGCGGTCGTCGTACGGCTGCGCGGCCTCGGGCCGGAACGTGATCGGCTTGGACTCGGCCTTGACCCGGCGCTTGGAGCCCTTCCGGCCGAGGTTCCCGGCGCGCAGGTTGGCGTGCAGCGTGGTGTACGCGTCCCGAACCTTTTTGATCACGTGTTGCGCGGCCTGCGCGCCCAGGCCCTGTTCCTTGAGCTGGGCGTAGGTGTGCTTGCGCAGTTCGTACTCACGCGGCACGTCATTGACAAACGCGACCTCGGAGACCCAGTTCGCGGCGTCGTTGACCGTGCGCAGAGTCGCCGACAGCGCGGATGCCTGCGCGGCATCCGGTATCAGCTTGACCTGCGTCACGATCTTCACGAGCAATGATCATAACATTGATCTATGTCACCTCGATGGGAGCCAAACCCCGATATCCGCAGGGGCCGTAGCGTCGTCTACACCCTGCACGCACACTTGGTCTTCACACCGAAATACCGGCGCGGACCGTTCACCGGCGAGATCCTGACGCGGTGCGAGGAGGTCATGCGTGACGTCTGCACCGACTTCGGAGCGGAGCTGCGGGAGTTCAACGGCGAGACCGATCACGTCCACCTGCTCGTCCACTACCCGCCGAAGGTCGCCCTCTCCCGGCTGGTCGGCTCCCTCAAGGGTGTCTCCGCCCGGCGCCTGCGCCAAGAGTTCCCGGGACACATCCGCAAGTACCTGTGGGGCGAACACTTCTGGTCCCCCTCTTACTTCGCCGCCTCCTGCGGAGGCGCACCGCTCGCCGTGGTGAAGGAGTACATCGAGAACCAGAAACGCCCTGGTTAAGATCAACAGTGCAGACCTGTGCACCTGCGCGGGTCAGAGCAGTCTTGAGAAACGATTCCTCCCGGGCCTGAAGACCCGGGGCTCCTCGCTAGATCCAGCTGAAGAGGTGAGCGGCCGTGGCCGGTCTGGCTCCTCCCCTCAATAGGGCGTCACGAGAGTCACCGCCGATGCCGCATGGCCCGCGTACCCGGGTGTTGGGGATCTTCGCTCATCCGGACGACGAGTCGTTTTTCGCGGGCGCGACGCTCGCGGCCTACGTCGCGGCTGGCTGCGAGGTGCGGCTGATCACACTGACCGCGGGTGAGGCCGGCGTGGTGGGCGTCGCCGCCGCGGAGGCCGCCGCCCGTCAGCCGGAGGGTACGGCGATCGAGGCCGCGGCCCGGGCCGGTGCGGCGAGGTACGCCCGAGCCTGCGCGACGCTGGGGGTCAAGGATTTCGCGGTCGCCGCACTGGGCCGCTGGCGCGACCTCGGGCCGGGGCAGCTGCCAGGGTCCCTCGCGGCGGCTGAGTTGGCCGAGGTGGCTCGGTATGTCAAGGAAGCCTTGACGCAGCATGCGCCGGACGTGGTGCTCACCTCCGACGAGGACGGCGTGACCGCGAACCCCGACCACGTCATGGCGCACCGCGCCGTCGTCCAGGCCGTGCGTGATTCCCAGTCCGGCATCGCTTCCTCGCGCCACGTCAAGGCGCCCTTGACGCTCGGCGCCTGCGTACGGTCACGCGACGTCCAGGTGGCGAGCGACCTCCTCGTGCGGCTCACGCCCGTACGACCGATCGGACAAGGCGGCGTACGCGGCGTTCCCGACGGTGCGACCGGCCTGACGGAGTTCGAACTACCAGCCGCGACCGGGCAGGCGAAGCGGGCCGCCCTCGACTGCTACGGCGCGGGCCTTGGCTCGGCCCCGCTCGCGGACCTCGTCGCTGGCCTGCCGAGCGTGGGCGACGGGCTGCTGCTCCGCGCGATCGCGGACGTCGCCGGCCCTGCTCGCGAGCTGTTCCGCGTTCTGAGCTGACTGGCGTACCCGTTTTCCGCGACGGTGGACAGGGCCCTCAGTCGCCCGTGATGAGCCAGCGCAGCATCGCCGGGGTGGCAGCGAAGTGTCCGGCATGCCCGGCCTCGCCGTCCTCGATCAGGTTCGCCGTCGGTATGCGCCCGGCGAGCCAGCGGGCATGGGAGACCGGGATGACCGTGTCCTGCGCGCCGTGCCACACCCGGACCGGCGTGGAGATGCCGGCCGGATCGAACCCCCACGGTAAGCCGTACAGAGCGAGTTCGTCGTCGATCCAGCCGTCCGTGCCGGGCCGGACCGCCTCGGCGAACGCGGCGCCCAGCATCCGTTGGACCTCGGGCTGGGCGAGCACGGCCTGCTCGGCCGGAGGCAGGAGCGTGGCAAGGCTCTCGGACTCCGCGTCCTCCTCGGCGAACAGCGCCGCGAGTGCCTCGCGCCCGCGCAGGGCCGCCACTGACCCCTTGCGGTTGGCCTCCATCATCCCGGCCGTCCAGTCCAGGCCTTCGGCATCGCACGGAGCGGGGCTCGCCAGGGTCGCCACCCGGGTCACCCGCTCGGGGAACCGGGCGGCGAACGCCAGCGCGTGCGGTCCCCCACCGGACACACCGAACAGCGGGAACCGGTCGAGACCCAGTTCGTCGGCGATCGTCGCGATGTCCTCGGCGGCGTCATGGACGCACCGCCCCGAGTTGAGGGTGGATGCCCCGAAACCTGGCCGATCGTAGGTGACGAGCCGCACACCCAACTCGGTGAACAGGGTGTCATCGGGATATCGCGCCAACCGGCTCATCGGAGTGCCATGGGCGTAGAGCACCGGAATCCCGCCCGGAACTCCCCACTCCTCCACGGCGAGCACCCGATCATCAGCCGTCTTTATCTCACGCATCCCCTCAACCTAGTCATCCCACCTCAACCCCACGGACCCGTACGCTCCGGGCGTAACCACGTCGGAAGGTCCGTCCACTTGACCCTTCCGGCCTAGAGCGGTTTCGATCCTTCGGACAAGTCCGCGTCACGGGAGGAGCGTGAAGGCACTGACATGTCTCGGCCGTACGGCAGTGAAATGGCGACGATCGAGGGTCGCGACCCGAGGAATTCCGAGTCGCTCGGCAACCGCGACAACTGATGCGTCGACCGTGCCAAGAGGAAAGTCCGCGTATTGGCGTACGAGTTCTATGACACGTTCAATATCTGCACGGGTGAGGTCGATGACCTCCAGATCGCCACGTGCGATCGATTCTAGGAACGCCGCCTCAGCATCGGCACCTTGGTACTTCTCCAGGAGCCAGCACACCTCGACGGTGACGGGAGCAGGCACGAGAAGCGGTCCCACGACGGTCGTCAAAGTTCACGGCACGTGCCGTGATGTGGGTCGGACCGGTCGGCGACGGCGAAAAAGTGGCCCGGTGTCGACAATCAGTGTCACGCGGATATCTTGCCCCACTAGATGTCTGGGCTACGACACGCCGATGACGGAGAGTGTTAGGGGGCCTCGAAATCGCGGCCGATGTTCTCTCGAATGATCTCTTCGGCGCGCTCTGCGACGGCTCCGCCGGTGTCAATGACGCCAGCGAACAGAAGTTCGCGCCGCGGCGAGGCCTTCGGTTCGGCCTGTTGTCCAGTCGACACAAGGTCGCGTGCGACGAGTGCGAGGTGCCGTGCCTGCGCCGGAGTCAGCTGATCAACCAGCGAATGCAGTTCCTCAATACTCAGGTACCGCGCTCATGCCCTGAGCATACGAGATCTGCCCCAGACCGTCAGCTGACGAACGCCGCGGCCACGGCGTCCCGGCGCGCAGTCCACCAGGCGAGCCGGGCGGCGTTGGGCTGGAACAGGTGATCGCAGGAGCGGTCGCCCTCGTCGTAGTGCGCGTCGAGCAGCCACATGCCGGTCAGGGTGTCCCACCAATGCAGGTGCACCCCTGTCCAGCGCGCTCTGCCGGTCGGACCAGAACAACAGCGTCGCCGCCCGGGTCACCTCAGGAGTAGACCGTCATCGAGATGCCGACGTAGTGGGCGATGAACGCCGCGACAGTGAACGCGTGGAACACCTCATGGAACCCGAACCACCGGGGTGAGGGGTTGGGCTTCTTGGTCGCGTAGATGATCGCCCCCGCCGAATACAGCACCCCGCCCGTCACGATCATCGCGACGATCGCGGCGTTACCGCGGGCGAAGAAGTCGGGCAGCCAGAACGCCGCGGCCCACCCCAGCGCGACGTACACCGGGACGTACAACCATCGCGGCGCACCCAGCCAGAGCACCCGGAACGCGACGCCGACGAGCGCCCCGGCCCACACCAGGGTCAACAGGATCTGGGCGCTGGTGCGGTCGAGCAGCAGCAACGTGAACGGCGTGTAGGTGCCGGCGATGATCAGGAAGATGTTGGCATGGTCAAGCCGGCGCAGGATGGCGACCGCGCGCGGCGACCAATGTCCCCGGTGATAGAGCGCACTGACCCCGAAGAGCAGCGCCGCCGTGACCGCGAAGATCGCCGTCGCCACCTTGGCCTTCAGCGTCGGCGCGAGCAGGACGATCACGATGCCGGAGATCACCGCGAGCGGGAAGGTGCCGGCGTGGAGCCAGCCGCGCATCTTGGGTTTGACGGTCTGCGCGACGTCATGAACGGCGCCGCTGATGTCCGGCATGTGCATGGCGCCTCCCGCGTTCGAGATGTGTCGGGACCGAGGATACGGCGGAGCAACGAACGCCGTCTCACACACGTTCCATACTCACCGGCGCTCCGTGCTCACTGTCTATCCATGTTGACTCGACCCTGGTCGACATGGAGTACGTGGGTGGGCCGGATCGCCTCGAACAGTCTACGGTCGTGGGTGGCGAGCACCAGGGTCCCGTCGTACGCCGTCAGCGCCTGCTCGAGTTGCTCGACCGCGGGCAGGTCGAGGTGGTTGGTCGGCTCGTCGAGGACCAGCAGGTTGGCCTGCCGCGCGACGAGCAACGCCAGGTCGGCGCGGGTGCGCTCACCAGGTGAGAGGGAGCCGGTCCTACGCAGGACGTCGTCGGCTCCGAGCCCGAACTTCGCCAGCAGGGTCCGCGCCTCCGTCTCGTCCAGGCTGGTCTCCTGGCGGAAGGCGTCGAGGAGTACGACGTCGGGCGCGACGCCGCGGCGTACCTGATCGATCTCGCCGAGGACGACGCCATGGCCGAGCCACCGATCCCCCGCGGTCGGTGTGAGCTGGCCGAGCAGTACGGCGATCAGCGTCGACTTGCCCGAGCCGTTCGGGCCGACCAGCGCGAGCCGGTCGCCGTACCTGATGTCGAGGTCCACCGGTCCGAGCCGGAACGCCCCGCGCTCGACGACCACGCCCGACAGCCCGGCCACCCGGTCGCCGCTGCGGGACTTCTGGTCGAGGTGGAGGCGCAGCTCCCACGGGGTGCGCGGCTCGTCGACGGCTTCGTTGCGGTCCAGCCGCTCCACGGACCGCAGCGCGCGGGCGGCACCCGCACCGGTCGACTGGCTCTTCTGGGTGTGGAAGTGCTTCACATGCTTGTCGTTGTCGGACGGGCGCTGCGCGCGGGCCGCGCCTGACCGCGCCCATTCCCGGGCCCGCCTGGCCTGGTCGACCAGCGCGGACCGTTTCGCGGTGTAGGTGTCGTACGCCTCCTGCGCCCGACTCCTCGCCCGGGCACGTTCCTCGACGTACGCCGCGAACCCACCGCTGTAAAGGTGGCCTTGACGGCTGAACTCGTCGATTTCCAGGACGTCGGTCGCGACCTTCTCCAGGAACGCCCGGTCGTGCGACACGATGACAAGGCCACCTTGACGCCCGGCGAGGAAGTCCTCCAGCCGCCGAAGGCCGTCCAGGTCGAGGTCGTTGGTGGGTTCGTCGAGCAGGAGTACGTCGTGGCGGGCGAGCAGCACCGACGCGAGGGCCAGCCTCCCCAGCTGGCCGCCGGAGAGGGCCTGGGTCAAGCCGTCCATCCGGTCGGGGTGAAGCCCCAGGTCGGCCAGAACCGCGGCCGCCCGGGTCTCGAAGTCCGCCGCGCCGAGCGCGAGATAGCGCTCGAGAGCGAGTGCGTAGCGGTCGTCGGCGCCGGCTTCCTCCCCGGCGAGCGCGGTGGTCGCGGCGGTCAGCTCGGCGTCCGCGGCGGCGACGCCGGTACGCCGCGCGAGGTATCCCGCGATCGTCTCCCCTGGCCTGGCGTCCCGCTCCTGCGGGAGCAGCCCCACCGAGGCGGTGGCAGGGTGGCGTTCGACCGAACCCTCCTCAGGTGCCAGCTCGCCGGCCATCGCCCGCAGGAGGGTGGTCTTGCCGACCCCGTTGGGGCCAACGACGCAGAGCCGGTCGCCGGGGGCGACGGTTGCGGAGATCCCGCCAAGGACGGGTAGCGGGCCGAGATGAAGCTGAACATCGTGAGCGACGAGAGAAGACATGCTGCTCCGGGAAGCCGAACACGGCCGGCATGGTCCGGCCTGGGTGAGCGAGAGTCATGTGACAGCTCTGCTCAGATGCTCACCGGCACAGCCTTCCTGGATCAGTCAGAAACCTCGGACTGGATCGACCGTACCAGCCACCGGTGCGAGATGAGTACCGCAAATCCGAACCCGACCAGCACCACTCACCCCCTGGCCGGCGGCTGTGGGTCACGTGAGACCAGGCCGCATTCGTAGCCGAGGATCACCGCCTGCACGCGATCGCGGAGTTGGAGCTTTGCGAATATCCGCCCGATGTGGGTGCGTACCGTGCCGGCGGACAGGTACATCTCCTGTGCGATCTCAGTGTTGGACCGGCCGCGGGCGATCAGCGTCAGGACCTCCAGCTCCCGGGCGGTCAGAACGTTCAGCCGGTCGAGCTGCGGCGGTGCTGCCACCGGGGCCTGGTCGAGGAAGTGGGTGATGAGCCGGCGGGTGATGCTGGGGCTGGTCACCGCCTCACCGGAGGCGACGACGCGTACGGCGGACAGCAGGTCGTCGGTGAGCGTGTCCTTGAGCAGGAACCCACTCGCGCCGGCCCGCAACGCGTCATAGACGTACTCGTCCAGGTCGAACGTCGTGAGGATGAGCACCTTCGGCAGGCCCGGGCCGCACGGGTCAGCGGACTTCGAGCGGATGTGACGGGTGGCCTCGACCCCGTCCATACCCGGCATTCGAACGTCCATCAGCACCACGTCCGGGCGGGTCCGACGCACGACTGCCACGCCCTCCTTGCCGTCGGCGGCTTCACCGACCACCTCGATGTCGTCGGTCACCTCGAAGATCATCCGGAACGCGGTCCGCAGCAGGTCCTGATCATCCACGACCACGACGCGGATCCGCCGGCTGGTGCTGAGGGAGCCGTCGGTCACGCCGGCGCGCCCAACGAGGCGGGCGCGCTGATCGGCTCGCTTCCGCCAGCTTCTTCGCGATGCAGGGGTAGCCGTGCCCGCACGACGAAACCTCCTTGTGGGCCAGGCCCCGTGGTCAGTTCCCCGCCGAACAGCTTGACGCGTTCGGCGATGCCGCGTAGTCCGTTGCCCGCCTCGACTGGCTGGTGGACCGGCCGGCCAGCACCGTCGTCAGTCACCTCGACCTCCACGTGATCGGGCACGAATGCCAGGCGTACGCCGGCCTGCGCGTGGGCGCCGGCGTGCTTGAGGGTGTTGGTGAGCGCTTCCTGGACGATCCGGTAGGCGGAGAGGTCGAGCCCGGCGGGAAGGGCGACCGGATCACCCTCGACATCGAAACGGACCGTCATGCCGGCCCCGCGTACGCGGTCGACCAGGGCGGGCAGTTGACCGACTCCAGGTTGCGGCGAACGTACGTGGTCGTCGTCGGAGTCGGGTCGGACAGCCCCGAGCAACTGGCGCATTTCCGCGAGCGAAGTCCGACCCACCGTGATGACCTCCCGCATGGCCTGCGCACTCAGGTCGGGCCGCCGGTGCTGCGCGGCGACCGCCGCCTGCGCCTGCGCGACGATGACCGACAGGCTGTGCGCGATCACGTCGTGCATCTCCCGAGTGAGCCGCGCGCGCTCGGCGGCCGCGGCGAGCGCGGCGCGCTGGTCACGCTCCCGCTCCAGGTCCGCGGCGTGTTGGATCACGACTCGCAGGTGTTCTCGACGGCTGCGAACGCCCTCGCCCCAGGCGAAGGCGAGCACGAGGATGAGCATGATGCTGAGTCCGCTGCCGGCCGCCTCGCCGAGCAGGGTGAGAGCGGATCGTGGCGGCCCGGCGAGCTCATTGCCGGCACGTGCGGCCTCGAGCAGGTCCTCCTTGCTGACGGCCGCACCTAGGAACGAGACCTTGCCACCGAGGACCCCGGGTCGGGTGAGGTTGACGAGATTGACGACGTATGTGCTGGCCAGAACGCCGCCGAGCGCGACCCTGGGAATCCAGCGCGACTGGATGCGGCTGGCCAGCGTGTAGAGGATGATCGGCACCGCGAGGTCGAGCGGCTGCAGCGGCACGTAGGGGTCCAACGCATGTGCTGTCGCACCGATGACCGCCAGCAGGAGCGCCGGCAACGGCCAGCGATGCCGGACGAGGAGCCCGACGACCAGCATCGCCCCAAAGAGCCACCACGTCAGCGCCGCCTGGTCGGCCGCGGTCGAGCCGGGGCGTCCGGTGTGGGCGGTGGACAGGAGCGCCAGGACGAGCGCCACGACGGCGTCGACTACCAGTGCCCGCTGCGAGCGGAGAACACGGCGTACCTCACCGACGTGGGACATGGGCTCATCGTAGGAACACCGCTGGGCTTAGACATCGGACTCAGCTCGTACGCCGCATCGGAGCGCGCTCGTACACCACGCCGCGAAGACCGGACCGCACACAGACGCCACCCGCATGCGGGGCGAGGCACGGTGTTCGCCATGAGAATTCTTCTTCGGTACGGCGCCGCCGTGGTGCTGGTCGCCGCGTTGAGCGGGTGTGGCTCAGGCGGCTCGGGTGAGGCGGGGGCTGGCTCCGACCAGATGAGCGACGCGCAGGTCCTGGGGATCGGCAAGGAACTCGCGCAGTGCATTCGCCAGAACGGCATACCGGACTTCCCTGACCCGAGCGTGCGGGACGGCACGCTCGCAATGCCTGAGAACCAGCCCGAGGCAGCGCTCGACAAGGCGATGGAGGCATGCCGGACGATCGCGGCCAAGCTCCCGCAGTCCGCCGACAGCGAAGACATCTCGGCCGACGACATCGTGAAGTTGCGGAAGTGGGCTCGGTGCCTGCGGGCGAATGGTGTGCCGGAGTGGCCCGACCCCAAGGGCGACGGCAGCTTCCCGATCAAAGACACGGCCCTGGACGGCAAGTCCGAACGGCTGCTCCGCGCCCGCAAGGAATGTGACCAGTACTGGGACAAGGGTTGGTGGCGCGTCTCATGATCGATCCCGTTACCCATCCGCACTCCGGTCCCGAGCGTCCCTCGGCACGACCACGCCGGACGCGCCGCCTCGGGCGGGTCGTAGCCGGCGTCCTCGTGGTAGCCGTCCTCGGCGTTACGTTGGCGGCCGTCTGGATGGTTGCCAACGCCAAACCAAAGGCCATTCCGACGGCGAGCGAGATACCCACCGCCACCGCGCCCGTCACCCGGGGGACCGTGAGCGAACGCAGCCAGATCGGCGGCACCCTCGGCTACGACGGCCAGTACCAAGCGGTCCACCAGGCAGCGCCCGGAATCCTCACGACGGCATCCGCACCAGGCTCGATCGTCAGCCGTGGCAAGGTCCTCTACGCGGTGGGCAACCAGCCGGTACGTCTCCTTTATGGAGCCATCCCGGCGTACCGGGACTTCAGGTCTGGGATGGCGGACGGCCCGGATGTGCGGCAGCTGGAGCGCAACCTGGTCGACCTCGGCTTGGACCCCCACCGTCGGATCATCATCGACAATCACTTCAGCTCCACCACCGCGGCGGCGATCCGCCGGTGGCAGGCCAGGTGGGGACTGGCGAGCTGGCAACGCACCGGCAGGCTTTCCAAGGGCCAGGTGGCATTCCTTCCCGGCCCGTTGCGGATCAACCAGGTGCAGGCCGCGGTGGGCACCACGGTCGGCCCGAACACGCCGGTGCTCACCGCGACCTCGACCCGACGGGTGATCAATGCCCAGGTCACGGCCGACCGGCAGCGCCTGGTCAAGGTCAACGATCGGGTGGAGGTCTCGCTCACCGGTGTCGCCACACTGGAAGGCACCGTCGTGCGGGTCGGGCGGGTGGCGACCGCACAGCCGCGGGAGGCTGGAGCGGGAGAGTCTTCCGCGCCGGCCGCCGTACCCCTGACGATCAGCGTCACCCTGCCGCCCGGCAGCCCGGATCTCGACCAGGCGCCGGTACAGCTCAGCATCGTCACCGAGACGCGCGAGAACGTGCTGATGGTGCCGGTCATCGCGCTGCTTGCCCGGTCAGGCGGCGGCTACCAGGTGCGGCTGCCCTCAGGCCGGCAGGTCGAGGTGCGGCCTGGCCTGTACGACAGCAGCGCCGGGACCGTCGAAGTCACCGGGAACCTCGCCGCGGGCGACCTGGTCGAGGTGCCGGTCCAGTGACGGCTGTCGTCGAAGTACGGGACGCACGCAAGGTCCACCCCGGCAACCCACCGGTCGAATCGATCCGCGGTGTCACCTTCACCATCCGAAGCGGCGAACTGGTCGCCATCGTCGGCCCGTCCGGCTCGGGCAAGACCACCCTGCTCACCATGGCGGCCGGGCTCGACCGGCCGACGTCCGGATCGATCCGGATCACCGGCCAGCCGATCGAGGGCCTGTCCGACCGCCGGCTGTCCGGGATTCGAGCCCACCGGTTGGGTGTGGTCTTCCAGCAGTTCCACCTGCTCGAGCACCTCACCGCGGTCGACAACGTCGCGACCGGGCTGCTGTACCGCGGGCTGCCGGCACGCGGGCGCAGAGTGGCCGCGCTGGCCGCGCTGGAGCGGGTCGGCCTGTCCCACCGGGTGCACCACAAGGGCCAACAGCTCTCGGGCGGCGAGCGGCAACGGGTCGCCATCGCCCGGGCGCTGGTCGGCAGGCCGCCAGTGGTGTTCGCGGACGAGCCGACCGGCAACCTGGACTCGGCCAACGGCGCCGGCGTTCTCACCCTGCTGCGCGAACTGAACAGGGACGGCACCACGATCGTGGTCATTACGCACGACGCGGGAGTCGCGGCCGCGATGCACCGCCGCATCGAGCTGCGCGACGGACTCGTCGTACACGACTCCGGGGGTCCGACATGACCGCACCTGTTCGGACGTCCGAGGTGGACCTCCTGAGCTGTCAGGACCAGTTGACACCGCTCTCACGCCTGCGCGCCACCGACCTCCTGCCGGTTGCTACCGCCGGCCTTCGTACGCGACGAGTGCGAGCCGTACTGTCCATCCTGGGCGTGGCCATCGGCATCGCCGCGATCGTCGCGGTGCTCGGCATCACCCGCTCCAGCCAAGCCGACCTCCTCGCCCGTATCGACCGCCTCGGCACCAATCTGCTCACCGTCATCAACGGGCGCAGCGTCTCCGGTGACGAGGTGCAGCTGCCGGCAACGGCCGCGAGCGCGATCCTTCGCACTGACGGCGTTCTGGCCACCGCACCTACCGCCGAGCTCGTGGGCGTGCAGGTCTACCGCTCAGACCAGGTCCCCACCACCCTCACCGGTGGCCTCTCGGTGCGCGCCGCCGACGCTTCCCTGCTGTCGACACTTGACGGTCGGGTCGCGCACGGAAGGTTCCTCAGCGCGGCGACGAGCCGGTACCCCACGACCGTCCTGGGACACACAGCCGCGCAGACACTCGGCATCGCTGACCTGTCTGGCACCCCGCGGGTCTGGATCGGCGGCCGGTGGTACGCCGTCGTCGGCATCCTCAGCCCGCTCGAGCTGGCCGCGGAGGTGGATCGGTCAGCGCTGATCGGCTTTCCGGTGGCCGCGCGGGACTTCGGGTACGACGGGCGCCCCAGCCGCATCTACGTACGAGCCGATACCGACCGCACCACGGAGGTGGCAGACCGCCTGGCCCGCGCCACGAACCCGCGGAGTCCGAACGAGGTCGCCGTCAGCCGACCCTCGGACGCCCTGTCGGCTCGGCTGGCGGTTGCGGGCTCCTCCACCTCCCTGTTTCTCGGCCTGGGTGCGGTGGCCCTGCTGGTCGGTGGCATCGGCATCGCCAACGTCATGGTGATTTCGGTGCTCGAACGGCGTACCGAGATCGGCCTGCGCCGGGCGCTCGGTGCGGCTCGCCGGCACGTCGCGGCACAGTTCGTCGTCGAGTCGTTCCTGCTCGGCGTCACCGGCGGCGTGGTCGGTGTGCTCGTTGGCGCCGCGGTGACGTACGCCGTGGCCACGCAGCGCGGATGGCAGCCACTGGTCCCGCCGGTCGCGGTCGGCGTCGGGCTGGTCACGGCGGTGGTGGTCGGCGCGCTCGCCGGGCTGTACCCCGCACAGCGAGCGGCCCGCCTTTCCCCGACCGACGCGTTGCGCTCCGCCTGACCGGCTGGATCAGAGGGACTGGACCAGCCGGCGGTGGAGCCCGATCAGCGCGAGTCCGAACCCGACCACGGGCACCGCCCACCACATCAGGTCGTACGCCGCCAACAGATACGCCACAACCAGGCCGGTGATCGCGATCAGGGCGCCACCATCGCGGAGCCGAACCCAGTCCCGGACGCGGGCGCGGCGCAGCAGCACCACTCCCACGACTGCCAGGACGCTGAGGAGGAGTGCGACGGCGTACACCACGGCGGCCGGGAGCCCAACCCGCTCTCCGGGAAGCTCGAGGTTGCTCCGCAGCGTCGGGATCGTGCCCGGACGGCTCGCGACACCGGTTGTGGTGGCGACCCCGGGCAGCTCGGCGTAGGCGGTCACGGAGCTCTTCGCCGGCAGGTCGGACACCCCGAACCTGGCTGTCGTACCTGACGCGGACGCGTCACAGGGCGCGGCGTTGTTGCTGACCGAGCAGGACACCTTGCCGGGCGTCGCCGGCGCGGTGAGCGAGAGGCGCACCCGGTCGACGGGCTCGTTGTGGTCGAGGATCGCGTTCCACCACAGGTTCGGAACGCCGTTCCCCGCGGTGGCGAGGCCGCGCACGACGTACTTCACCTCGTACGTGTGCGTCCCGGCGGGCGTGACGCCGCCGCGACCGATCCAGGCGGAGTACCACCACGTCTGGCGGTCGGAGAACACCCTGACCGGTTCGCCGTCCATCGACACCGACAGGTCCTCGATCGACAGCAGGCGCGACTTGAGCGGGTCCTCCTGACCGTCCCCTCCGATCTGGGAGTACCTCAGCGGGATCGCCCACTGGATCGGTGACGAGCGACCGATCGCCAGCCGGTAGGTGAAGCGCTCGGTCACCGCCATCGAACCATCCGCGCGGACCGTCGCCGCGATGTCATACGACGTGATCCGGTCACCGGACTCGGCGGCGCTGGCGGCGGGCGCCGCGATCACCGCACACGCCATCCCCAGCACCGCGAGGACGAATGCGGTGACGAGGGGGCAGGTGAGTGGGTTGGTGGATTCGCGGTCAGCTGCCATCGGACTGGAAACGATAGCTGGTGACGTCACACACGGGGCGGTAGCCGACCGCGGCGTAGATCTTGTTGGACGTCGGGTTGCCCACGTCGGTGTACAGCGTGCAGGCCACCGCCCCAGCGTCAAGGGCAGCTTGACTGACAGCCGCGACGAGCGCGCTCGCATAGCCCTTCCCACGGGCAGCCGGCGGCGTGTAGACCGGACCGATCCGTACGACGCCGGCCACGCACACGCTCGTCCCCGCGTAGGACACCGGCCCGGCGGCGTCCCAGATCCAGGCGCGGTGCTCGGCCAGACGCAGGTCCACGTTGTGGCGCGCCTCCTCATTCGCCTCGGCGGCCTGGTCCGTGTCCTCCGAAGAAGGTCCCCCGCCCTCGGCTTCGACCGTGAACGCCTCGGTCCACGCCGTCAGCAGGTCGCGGTCGGCCTCCCCCGCCACCCGCATCGACCCCGCTACCTGCGCGGGCGGGTCGACGGCGTCGAGACGGTGGATACGCAGGTGCATGCCCACGTTGGTGGAGCCGCCGGATCGTCGTGTCCATGCCGAGGCGAACGCGCTGGCCTCCGCGACGGTGGCGTTCACGCCAGCGGCATCAGGGCAGAGCGGCAGCAGCGCCTCGACGGCAGCCTCGACCGCGGCCGCCGGCATGGGCGAGAGGACGACGGCATGCGGCGGGGTTCGCATCGCCGTACCGACGACGGCACCCGCGCTGTCCCTGACGATGAGGTACGTCGCCGGCTTGGGGTCCGTCACGGCGCCGGTACGTCGAGCCACCACATTCGTGATCGTCACACTGTTGCGGAACGGGTCGGAGAGCAGGAAGTCACTGGTCGCGTCCCAGAACTCGTTCGGGTCAGCAGTCGCCTCGCAACGCATGAGGTCGAGCATGGCGCGGCAAGCCTCCCCGATCAAGGGACTTTGGCGCCTCGCCAGGCTCAGCGGTCGGGTCGGCGGTCAGTCACCTCACCCCCGACCAACCGCGGCGGCGACCGCCGTACGCAGCCGGGCGTGCAGGGCCCTGATGCGCGAACGGTCGACCCGCACCTCCACGATCCGCAGCCCCCGCGACCGGGACAGCGCGGCGCGCAGGTCCCGCCGGCTGCGGGCCAGGGTGTACGGCGTGCGGGTCGCGGCGGCGAGGGCGCCGATGTCGACACCGTGCGGCGTACCGAAGACCCGGTCGAACGCCTCAGCGTAGACCGGCGCGCCCTGCTCGAGGGTCGTGAAGATGCCGCCGCCGTCGTCGTTGACCACGACCACCGTGAGGTCGGGCCGCGCTTCGTAGGAGCCGCGCACGAGCCCGTTGGAGTCGTGGAGGAAGGCGAGGTCGCCCAGCAGGGCGTACGACGGTCCGATGCGGTGGACCAGTGCGGCCCCGATCGCCGAGGACACGGTGCCGTCGATGCCGGCCAGGCCACGGTTGGCGAGGACCCGGCGGTGGTCCCGCGGATCGATCCGGCCGCCTTCGTCGACCAGCCGGTTGCTCCACGGGGCACCCGCGAGGTCAAGGTCGCGGATGGGGTTGGACGAACCGGCGAAGAGCAGCCCACCACCGGGGACGGCCGCCGCGACGTCCCGGGCGACGTGCAGGCCGGTGAGTCCGGGTTCGCGGGCGAGCACCTCCTCGATCGCGCCTCGCGCGCACTGGTCGGCGGACAGCCACGCGGACAGCCATTCGTCCGGCTCGCGGCGGTCCGCGCCGTCGACCGTCCCCTCCATGGCGACGGTGGCGGTGACGCGGTATGCCTGATGGCCGGGGTCGGGCCAGGCGGGGCGGCGGGCCACCACCACGATCTCCACGTCGTCGCGGGTGATCAGCCGGGTCACCGGGCGCGACAGTGTGGGCCAGCCGTACACGATGACCCGTTCGATCCCGCGGACCAGCTCGGTGTCGGCGTCGAGCAGCAGGCGGTAGGGACCCAGGGCGTTGGGGCCGGACCGGGCACCGCTCGTGGGCTCGGCCAGCAGGGGCCAGCCAGCCGTCTCGGCCAACCATCGCGCCTGCGCGTCGGCGCCGTCGCCCGCGACCACCATAGTGCGCGGGCCAGGCTCCAACCAGGAGATGTGGTCGGTGGCGAGGCGTTCGATCCGAGTCCAGCGCCCGCCGTTGGAGCGGCCGTCGAGGGATTCGGGCCAGTCGGTCGGCGTACCGCCGTCGTCGAGGTCTTCGGGATCGGGAACGAGCGGCTCCCGGAACGCGAGGTTCAGGTGGACGGGCCCCGGGTGCCGGTCCCGGAACCCCCGCGCGATCGCGACCGCACGACCCACCAGCTCCCGCCAGTAGGCGTTCTGGCCGGGCCGGCGTTCGGGTACGCCGACCTCGTGGAACATCCGCACCGCGTCGCCGTACAGCTTCACCTGGTCGGTCGTCTGGCTGGCGCCCACGCCGCGCAGGTCCGGTGGCCGGTCGGCGGTGAGGACGACGAGGGGTACGCCGGCGTGGTGCGCCTCCAGGACCGCGGGGTGGAGGTTGGCCGCGGCCGTGCCCGACGTACAGACGACAGGCACCGGACGCCGGCTCGCCTTGGCCAGCCCGACGGCGAGGAACCCCGCCGACCGCTCGTCGATCCGGACGTGCAGCCGGATGTGACCCCGCGCGTCGGACGCGTGGAGCGCGAAGGCCAGCGGGGCGTTGCGGGACCCGGGGGCGAGCACGGCCTCGCGGACGCCACTGCGCCACATCTCGTCGACGAACACCCGGGCGAGTGCGGTGGAGGGGTTCATGCGAGCCCTTCCACGGCGGCCAGCCGCTCGGACCAGCGGGCACGGGTGGCCTCGTCGGCGGCGACCGCGGCCAGCCTGTCGGGGTGGGGTGCCGGTCTCACCACGGGAAGCGTCCCCTCGACCGGCAGGAGCGGCTCCGCCACGACGTCGGCGGTGAGCATCTGGACGGTGGCGAGCCCACATGCGTACGGGAGCTCAGGCAGGGCGGCCGCCAGTGCGACGCCCGCGGCGATGCCGATGGAGGTCTCCAGAGCACTCGAGACGACCACCGGGAGACCGATCTGTTCGGCGATCCGCAGGGCTGCCCGGACTCCGCCCAGGGGCTGCACCTTGAGGACCGCGATGTCGGCGGCTCCCAGGCGGGCCACGCGGTAGGGGTCCGCGGCCCGCCGGATGGATTCGTCGGCGGCGATGGGTACGTCGACCTGGCGGCGTACCCGTGCGAGATCTTCCACGGTCGCACAGGGCTGTTCGGCGTACTCCAGGCCGGCGGCCTTCTTGTCGAGCAACCCGATCATCCGGACCGCTGTGTCGACGTCCCAGAAGCCGTTGGCGTCGACCCGGATGCGGCCGTCCGGCCCGAGCGCGTCGCGGACCGCCTCGACCCGGGCAAGGTCGTCGGCCTCGCTCTGGCCGGGCTCGGCGACCTTGACCTTCGCCGTCCGGCAGCCGGCGCTGCCGGCGACGATCGCCCGCGCCTGGTCGGGCCCGACCGCGGGGATCGTGCAGTTGACGGGCACTCGCTCTCTGACCGGTGTCGGCCAGACGTCGTAGGCCGCCTCCCGGGCCGCGCGGAGCCAGGGCACGCACGCGGCGGGGTCGTAGTCCCAGAACGGGCTGAACTCCGCCCAACCGGCCGGACCCTGGACGAGGACGCCCTCACGGACCAGGATTCCGCGGAACTTCGTGCGCATGGCCATCGCGAAGACGTGGGCTTCCCCACCCCCACGGATGATCATGAAACGCACCCTCCGTATCTACCTTGGCGGACTGCTGGGCGAAAACCGTGACAGATTGTCACGGGGATGGCCTCGTAGCCTAGTCCTGTGCGTACTAACGCCCGCCGCCGGCTCGTGACCTTCGAGGCTTCCTCCGACCCCCTGGCGAGCACCGATTTGATCACGAATCTGCTCCCTGCGTTGGGAGATGCGCTCGCGGGCGATGGCCCGGCGATCGCCCCAACAACACCTGGACCAGAGTACGGCCAGATCCGGACAATGCTCCGGGTCGAGGCTCCCCTGGAACGCCCGGACATCGCCGTCGTCCTTCCCACCTCCGGCTCGACCGGCGCCCCGAAGGGTGCGCTCCTTCCGGCGTCCGCGCTCCTCCATTCCGCGCGGGCGACGCTGGACCGGCTGGGCGGTCCGGGCCGGTGGGTGCTCGCTCTGCCGCCGACCCGGATCGCCGGGCTGCAGGTGCTCGTGCGTTCCCTAGTCGCGGGCACCACACCGGTGCCGATCGAAGATCCGTTCACGCCGTCGGCGTTCTGCGCCGCGACCGACCTGTTGTCCCAGCCGCCGGGCGGTGCCGCCGCGGGACGCCGGTACACCGCGCTGGTCCCCACCCAACTGGTCCGCCTGCTCGACGCCGGCCCGCTGGCGGTGGCGGCGCTCGCGTCGTACGACGCGGTGCTGGTCGGTGGCGGCGCGAGTTCGACGGCGCTGCTGGACCGGGCACGCGCGGCCGGCGTACGGGTGGTGACGACGTACGGCATGACCGAGACCTGCGGCGGCTGCGTCTACGACGGGCTTCCCCTCGAAGGCGTGACCGTGACCGTGCGACCGACTGGCGGGGCGGTGGACGGCGTTACGCCGGCGCCGGCGGTGGCTGGCTCACCGGGCGAAGGTGTCGCTGGCTCTCCGGGCGAAGGTGTCGCTGGTTCGGGGCGGGTGCTGCTTGGTGGGCCGGTGCTGTTCGCGGGCTACCGACTGCGACCCGACCTCACCTCCGCCGCGCTCGCCGACGGGTGGCACGTCACCGGTGACCTGGGGCGGCTCCACCAGGATGGCCGGCTCGACATCCTCGGCCGGGTTGACGATGTGGTCGTGTCCGGCGGTGTCAACGTTCCCTTGCTCGCCGTCGAACGCGCCGTGGCCTCCTATCCCGGTGTGGCCGAAGCGGCCGCGGCCGGCGTTCCCGATCCGGAGTGGGGGGCGCGCGTGGTGGTGTACGTCGTCCTCCGCCCCGGCGCGACTGCTCCTTCACTGGCGCGGGTCCGCGACCACGTGGCGGCCTCGCACCCACGGGCGTACGCCCCCAAGGACCTGGTCGTGGTGGAGTCGCTCCCGCTCCTACCCTCGGGCAAGCTCGACCGGGCCGCGCTCGCGAGCAGCACCCCAGCCGGCCCTGCGCGATGACCATCACCCTTTTCCTCAGAAGGGCGTGCCGGCTTCTTCTCTCGTAAGCCCTGCGCTGCTTGGGCTCATCCGGTTGGTGAGATAGTCGGCGACGGTCCGGCGTGCCCGCTGTTGGTCGGGGTTTGCCTGTTGTGGGATTCGGCTACCTGGCAGGGGATCGGGGTCCACGTCGTAGGTGTGTCCGAGCGGGCTTTGTGCTCGCATGCTCCCCGACTCCTGCCGGGTCCACCACCAGCCGCCCTCATGCTTGGCCCGGTGGTGGCGTTTGCACAGCATCGCCAGGTCGCACGCGCAGGTGGTCCCACCATTCCGGTGTTCGAACGTGTGGTCTGCTTCGCACTTCTCCGCTACCCGCTCGCAGCCGGGGTGGCGGCAGGTGCGGTCCCGTGTTTGCACGAATTCGCGTTGTTTCTTGGTCGGCCGGTAGGCGCTGCGCTGGTGGTAGACGACCACACCATCAGCGGTGACTGTCCAGCAGTACTCGAAGCCTGCTTCGGCGGCTTTGATGATGTCGGCAATCACCTCAGGTGAGACGGGTCCGAAGTCCTTCAGATCACCCGGCTCAAACCCGGCATCGCCAGCATCCTCGTCAGCCTGACCACCGGCAGTGCCCTCATCCGTCTGGCCGGCCTGGCCGGCTGCTTTGAGCCAGGTGTCGAGTGGGGCGACGAGTTCGACCTTGACCGCCATGCCATTGGTGTCCAGATGCCGACCACATAGCAGGTCGAGGAAGACGTCGACTTCGATTTCGTCGAG
>NZ_KB892780.1 GCF_000373925.1 Actinopolymorpha alba DSM 45243
CGCTTCTTCACCACCGCCCAACGCCACGCACTAGGAATTCGGGACGGTCTGGAATGTAACTTTCCAGGCTGCGACCGTCCCGCGAAGTGGTGCGATGCCCATCACATAACTCATTGGGTCGANGGAGGCCGAACCGACCTCAACAACGGCGTCCTGTTATGCGGATCGCATCATAACCTCATCCACAACAGCGACTGGCAAGTCCGCATGGGACCAAACGGCAGACCCGAATACATACCCCCACCCTGGATCGACATCAACCAACGCCCCATCCGCACCTAAAACTGCAGCCGCAGATCGCGATACTGGTGTCGCCGGCGACGGCTCCAGCATTCGACGTGCCACCGTCGACCAGTAATGCGCCGCGAGGGAGGTTCGCCAAGCTGTCTCCATCGCCGCACCATAAATCCGGGTGCTGCCGCGGTCAAATCTGCCAGACGAGCAGGCAAGGACTCTTCGGTGGAGCATACTCCCGAGACCGGGTGGGCTCGGCGAGTTCGGTGTTAATCGGTCAGCTCACAGACGGGCGCCGTCAGGTCGGCGAGCCGTCTGCCCGTTGGTGCTGGCGTTTGATCCATTCCTTCCCTTCGGCCGCGATCCCCTCCAGGATGTAGAGGGTGGGGCCGAGCCCCGATGCGTCTATCGTGATTTGGGAAAGAATCTCCGGATCCTCGTCCGGCCGGATTCCGTCCATGCTCGACTCGGTGACTGGAACGCTGATCGGCTCACCGCTGACCAGTGTCAGTTCGAACTTCTGTTGCTGAGTGGCCAACCCATCGATGCCAACCGAAGCGACGGCGTCGAAGCGGTAGTTCAGCCGTTGCGTCATCTGAGCTTCTCCGTTGTAGGAGTTGAGGTCGATGTCGACATGCCGCACCCCGTCATCGGTCAGCAGGAAGAGCAGGAGTCGATATCGCGAGTAGCGCCACGGCCCATTGCTGACACGTGCTCGCTTGTACGACTTGGCCGGTGCTTCGATGAAGGCGTGGGCGATCACATGACTCGGTTTGAGCCCGTAGTGCCGCATGGATTCATCGACCTGGATCTTCCGGTCGTACTCCAGCCAGGCAGCCATCTCCTTTTCGGTTGGCCGGTCTGACAGCTTCCGCGACCAGCGGTCGTACGCTTGCTCGCGGGCCGCGAGTCGCTGAACCCGTTCCGCCTTGTCGGCTTCCACCTGCCGCCGCTCGGTCGTGATGTGCAGCCACGCCCACATACCGTTCGCCGCCGCCAAAATGGCGAGGGCTATCCAGGCAGCACCCCGAAGCGGTGAGGCCAGCACGGCTGCGCTGGCCGCCCAGATGCCTCCGGCAATGGCCGCGGCCAGCCCTGCGACGCAGAGGAGCTTGGTCGGGAACGGTGTGCGCAACTCGGCCACGTAGGCGATCAGGGTGCCCTTCTCCCACTGCCGCCGTACGTCACCCACTAGATGGCGGACCAGCCAGGCAATCTCTTCGGCATCGATTCGCTGCTCGCGGTAGATCTCGACCAGCTCGTCTCGTAGCTGTCGTTGGATGCCGGCCGTCTCGTCTCGCCAGAGGGCATAGTCGGTGTCGGCGGGAACGTATAGCGCGAAGTACCTGTCGAACAGCCGGTCGACCTTGCGGGCGAAGCCGCCAGCCGGCGCCGGTGGTCTTTGCTGCGGTGGGACGAACTGAGCATCCTTCGCTCGCAGCCGGACTGCCCGGAAACGCCATTCCGCTCCGGTCACGCCAAAGACGGCGAGGCCAACAACGGACGTGAGGAACGCGAGTATCGGGACAAGTTCAGCACGTTGCAGCAGCAACTGCCCGATGCTGCCGGCAGCGACCAGAAAGCTCGCTGTGCCGACGGCCGCGCGCAACCAGTCGCCTACCGAAATCGCGGGCGCCTGCACGGGAAGGACCCGGGCATGGGCAGGAGTGGGATGGAAGAACTTCCACGCCCGCCCCTTTCTGTTGCCGGCTTCTCGTCCGACTATTGCTCGCTCAACGGCGCGCTGCCATATCTCATCGACGATCGGGCCCTCGAGCAGCACTTCGAGATGGTCGAGAATCATGCCGCGCTGGCGCGGTGCGAGCTGATCGAGTTGCTTGACCAGCAGAGCGGTTCCGGTGCTGGCCGGGGAGTCGAGCAGGCTCCGAACGACCCGTAGGCCCGCCGTCCACTCGTCCTGACCGTTCAGGCACGAGATGCGGCGGCGGATGGACAGCACCTGTTTTTGATCATCATTGCTCAGTTGTCGTAGCGTCTGCCCACTCAGCAGGGCGAGCAGCCAGTGGAACCTCACCTCGTCGGTCTCGTGCCCTCGGGCCACGGCTTTCTCAATGTGCTGCCGTGCATTCGCCAGCATCCCGACGTCGAGACAGCGAACGCCGGCGCGGAACGTGTCCTCAGGCGAGGCTCCCGGCGGCAGTTGGTAGTGGTTGTTGATATTTCCGTGAACGACGTTGGCCTGTACGCCGACCTGGGCATTGCCCTGGGCGATATTGGCCGGCGTCATCACGACAGCCCCTTGACCACGGCGATGATCGCCGCCACCTTCGCGGCCAACTCCGCCACATCGGAGACCAGCCCCCGCAGTTTCTTGAGCGCTACTACCAGGGCACTCCTGCTCCGCTCGTTTTCTTCCTCCAGACAGTCATCCGCGACCTCCAGCTCGGTTTCCGCCGCGGAGTAGCTGGCCTCGTCCAGCTGACCGTCTCGATGGGCCCGGTCCAGGAGTCGTCGAAGATCCGCCAGCTCCGCCGCGAGGTCGATCGAGGGTTCCGGTTCAGCTCCGATCGTGATGGGGCCGAAAATCTGCCCCGCCTGAACTCCCACCCGCGCATTTCCGGTGGCGATGTTCTGGTTCGTCATGCCCATGTGCGCAGGTCCGCACTTCTCCATCGTCGCCTCCGGATGGTTGCCCGTTGCCCTCGGATCGGAGATCAGCTCCTCTGCCAGTGCCACCGCGAAGGCGGCCGCATGAGCAACCGCTCGTGGCTGCCAGTTCTCGCCGTCGGTGGCGCTCTTGGTACCGTCGGCCCGGTCGCTGATCCCGCGTACCACGACAACCGGCAGCGCATGGTTGAGATGGCCCGCCTGCGCAACACCGGCGGCTTCCATCTCGATCGCCAGAGCGTCGTTGTAGTGCTGTCGCACCCACTGGGCCTGCTCGGAAACTGCCGAGTCCTGCACGATTTCGCCTGCCGCGATCGGCCCAAAGCGAACCTTGGGCGTTGTCCCCTTGGGTAGGCCGTGCGCCCACTCACCACTTCGAGCCACGTGCTGTGCGATCTGGCCGGCGCCGTGCGAGAGCTCCCACACTCTGGGCCGGGCCTTGAGGCCATCGTCTTCGCTCGTGCCGCCGTGGTACGCGTAGATCTGCGAGGCCACCACCACGTCCCCGAGTCCGATACTCGGCCATAGGGCTCCGGCGACACCCACGAAGAGCACAGCGGCTGGGGAGAACTCGGCGATGGCGCGTTCGGCCAACACGGCTGCGGGATGGTTGCCTTTGCCCACCAGACCAAGGGCGCCGCGGCATCCGCGTCCACCGGGCCGGCCGAGTTCGAAGCGGGTGCCGGCGGGATGCCGGTGCACGCGCAGGTCGGTCAGATTCTTCCGAACCGCCTCGTACTCCAGGTTCAGGGCGGTGAGAATCACGACGAGGTCGTTGTTCATGGTTCTGCCGTCTCCTTGTCTGCCGGATCGGTCGGTCGGGTCATCGGGGGGTGCAGCGTCGTCCGCGGACCCTGGCGGAACTGCCGTGGTGGACGCCCGGTGTCGGTCTTCCTGGTCGGGCCTGCGGGGACGATGAAGCCCTCGACGTTTTGCACCTTTCGATAGAAGTTCCGTGGATCGAGCCGGACTCCCCATACCGCCTCGTAGACCTGCTGCAGCTCAGCGATGGTGAACGTCGGACCGCAGAAAGCGGTTGCCAGCGTGGAGTGCTCCAGCTTGCTGCGAGCGCGGTCGATGCCGTCTGTGAGGATCTGTCGATGGTCGAAGGCGAGTTTTGTCCTGGGCGATAGTGCGAGGTCGGTGGGAACCCAGCCCGCATCGGAGGCGTCGGTGCCGGCGATTGGTTCGGGTAGCCGCGGCGCGATCGTCAGGTAGGCCAGAGAGATGACCCGTCCCCTGGGGTCGCGTCCCGGTGTGCCATAGGCGCCCAGCTGTTCCAGATGCAGCTGGTCTGCCGTCAGGCCCGCCTCCTCGGACAGCTCGCGGTGGGCTGCCGCCAGCAGGTCTTCCTCCGCGTGGTTCAAGAAACCACCGGGCAGCGCCAGGCTGCCCTGATACGGCTCGATGCCGCGCTCCACCAGCAGCACGTGCAGGCGTGAGACGCGCAGGGTGAGGATGACGAGATCCACCGCGAGGAGCACCTTGGGAGGAACCCAGTGATCGTCGATCATGGATGCAGCTTAGATTATTGTCACTCTGACAGGAACCCTCGACAGCAGCCGAGCTTCACCTGGTCCGGGCATCGCCGCGATCGGCATTCGACGGTGGTCAGCGAATGCGCTGGAGACACGCTTTGCCTGGGGCATCCGGACCTGGACGCCGCCGCCCGGATGACACCACCGATGACGCCCGGCATGAAGATGACACCAAGCATGGGAATACCGGCGCGAGCGGTTCGGCGTGTTTGTGTCGCAGGACGACGGCCCTGAACACCCTGTCTTGTCTGCCGTCAGATTGGTCACGAGGCGCACGCGGAGGGCACGGAGACTCAGCTTGGGAATCTGATGCGGGTTTCGTCGCGGGCGGCACAGCCCGAGTCCGATGTGATGGTCCTAGAGCCAACTCTGCCCAGTCGCCGGGTTCGAGGATGTAGAAGGGATGTCCGGCCGGATCGGCGTAGGCGTGTTCGAAGCCCGGTGGCGGGAGCCGGGTCCCGGGCGACGACGACGCGGCCGAGCACGCCCAGCGCATTGGGTGGGCCACTTGCGCCCGGATGTGTCGCGGTAGAGGCAGAAGGGGTGGCCGATGGGATCGGCGTACGTGCGGTAGTCGGGCGCCCGGCAGGTCGGGCCGGGCGCCTTGTGTCGCAGGCCGTCAGGCGGTCCGACTGTCGTAAAGCACAGGATTCAGCGGCGTCCGAGGGACCTGGCCGACCTCCGTGCCGGGCATCCAACCGCGGTCGCGGACCTGGGGGTCGTTGGTGGGCTCGGCGACCCGGATGTCGGCGTCCATGTAGATCACGGTCATCACGCGGCGCGGCACCGTGGCAGGGTTCGGGCCCGCGTGGTGGAAGGTCCAGCCGCGGTGGAAACTGGCGTCGCCGAGGGCGAACGGCTCGACGACGTCCTCGAAGTTCTGCTCGGCAACGACCTGCGCCAGCCGTGCCTCGGACTCGTCGGAGATGGCGAGGTCGCGGCCGTAGGAGAAGTTGTGGCTGCCGCGGGCGAAGGCCAGTGGGCCCATGTCGAGCGGGGTCTCCTGGAGCGGCAGCCAGATCGTCAGGCAGCGGTCGGAGGACAACGGCCAGTAGTACTGGTCGGCGTGCCAGGGGGTGATGCCGCCGCCGGGCTCCTTGTACAAGGCCTGGTCGTGGTAGAGACGCACGGCGTGCACGCCGAGGAGCTTGGCCGCGATGCCAGCCAACCGGCGCGAGAACACCAGCCGCCTGACCTTCTCGTTCTCCCGCCACAGGTTCGTCACCTGCAAGAACGCCTTACCGTAGGTGTCGCGCTCTGCCAGCGGCAGGTGCTGGGTGTTCAGCCGGATCACCTCGGAGGTGATCGTCGGCTCGTACTGTGCGATCGTCTCCGGGGACAGTACGCCGGACAGGTGAATGAAGCCGTCGCGGTTGAAGTCGGCGGTCGCGGTCGGGGCCAGGCCCTCGTACGGCACATCCAACTCCGAGGCCGGTGTTGTTATCGCGGTCATGTCGCGCTTGCTCCTGATGCGTCAGGGGACGGGCGGGTTGCCGATCTCCACCGTCGCAGGGCTGGAACGGCGCCGCCACACCGCTATTGCCCACTTCTGGTACTCAGTTGTCACTCACGCATGCAGCCAAGCCCGGCTTAGGATGCCCGCGTGAAGCCGCGCTACGAGCAGCCTGGCGTACCCGACGGGACGACTTTCCTTTGCTTCATCCGCCGCCAGCGCGCCTTCGACTTCGCCTGGCATTACCACCGGGAGTACGAGCTCACCCTCATCACCGCGGGTACGGGCACACGCTATGTGGGTACCACCGTGGAGCGCTACCACCCCGGCGACCTGGTCCTGCTTGGCCCGGATCTGCCGCACACCTTCGCCTCCGAGCCGTACGACGGGATGGCCGAGGCGGCGGTGGCGCAGTTCCGGCACGGCTTTCTCGGCCCGGAGTTCTTTGCCCTGCCTCAATTCCGTACGCTCGGCGGCCTGCTCGCCCGATCCGCCCGCGGCCTGCGTTTCGCCCGCGTCCCGGGCGAGGTGCGGGTGCTCCTAGCCGGGCTGCCCCGCCTCGAGGCCGCAGCCCAAACCGTGGCGCTCCTCGCCGTGCTGCGCCGCCTCGCCGCCGACGCCACGGCCACGCCGATCACCGACCCCGGATACGCCCCCGCCCCCAGCACCGCCGTGCGCGACCGCATCGACGCTGTGTGCCGCCAACTTCAGCAGACCCACACCGAGCCGGTGTACCAGGCGGAGGTCGCGGCGCTGGTACACATGTCGCCGACGTCCTTCAGCCGCTTCTTCCGCCAGGCCATGGGCCGTACGCTCACCGACTACGTCAACCAGCTCCGGGTGGAGACGGCCTGCTCCCTACTCACCGCCACCTCCCTGCCAGTCACGCAGGTCGCCGCTCGTAGCGGCTACCGGAACCTCTCCAACTTCAACCGCCGCTTCCGCGAGCTGAAAGGGCTGCGACCGACGGAATACCGGGCGGCACACCCGCAGGCCGGCAAACCTTCTCGAAGTGCTCGGCAACGTGGAGTTGTCCCACCGAGGTCCGCGGCGGGAGCAGGATCAGCCGTTCGAACGTGACAACCTGTCCGCTATGAGGCGAACGCTGATACGGATGGTCGGACGGCGGCGGCCCCGGCCATCGGTAGTGGCGGCCACCGCAGCGATCGTTGCGACCGCACAGCTGACCTGGGCCGCAACGGCATGCACCAGCAACCACACCAACGGGGTGAGCACGTCGGCATCGCCGAGTGCAAGCGCTCCTCGAACGGCGTACGCCACCCAGCCGCGGCCGGATGTGCGACGTACGAAGGAGCAGACGCCTGAGCTACCCGCCGGCGGCCGGCCCACCAGCACGTCAGCTAACCGCCAGGACCCGGCTCAGTTCGCGGCACCGGTTGTCCGGCACGCTGCCGATGCGAGGATCGATGCACGATTGCTGATGGCGATCTTGTACAACGAGTCGTACAAACCGCACGACCCAGACGCCGAACGTGCCTGGCAGCGGCTCGATCCCGACGCCGCGTTCGGCATCGCCAACATGCACAAGCCTGCCTTCGATCAGACCAAGCGGGGACGCGCCTTCGCCGATCGCGACTGGCAGGAACTCCCTGACGACCCGGACCTCGCGATCCAGGCCGCCGCATGGCACCTGCATGACCTAGCAGCGCAACTGCCCGCCGTCTGGCCTGCGGCTTACACAAAGGCGGAACTTCTAGCCCTTGGTTACAACGCGGGAGCAGGCAACATGCGCGCATTTGCTAAAGGCGCCGAACCAGGCAGGGTTGCACACTCATATCTGACCCGCATCCGCCGCAACTGGGCGATCGCCAGTCGCGTCATCCGTGAGCACCGGCCACGTTAACGGCGCAGACTTGAGCACCGGAACGCGCTGCCGGGTGCGGTGGTGCACGCGGGATTCTCAGCCAAGCCGACCGTCTCTGAGGTAGGCCAGGACGGCGAGGACGCGGCGGTTGGTGTCGTCGGTCTGGGGAAGGTGGAGCTTGGCGAGGATGTTGCCGACGTGTTTACCGACGGCCGGCTCGGATATGACGAGTTGCCGGGCGATCGCCGAGTTGGAGTGGCCCTGGGCGATGAGGGCGAGGACCTCGCGCTCGCGCGCCGACAGCGAGGACAGGGGGTCACTGCGGCGGCGCACCAGTTGGCTGATGACCTGGGGGTCGATGACGGTTCCGCCGGCGGCCACCTGGCGCAGCGCAGCGATGAAATCCTCGACGTCGACGATCCGGTCCTTGAGCAGGTAGCCGATGCCGCGACCGTCACCGGAGTCGAGCAGGTCGGCGGCGTAGCGGTGTTGGACGTACTGGCTGAGCGCGACGATCGCGAGGTCGGGGTGAGCGCGGCGCAGTTCGACGGCGGCGCGCAGCCCTTCGTCGGTAAAGCTCGGAGGCATCCGGATGTCGGTGACCACCAGGTCGGGGCTGTGCTCGGCTACGGCGAACTTGAGTGCCTCGCCGTCGCCGACGACGGCTACGGTGTGCAAGCCGAACCGTTCGAGCAGGCCGGCGAGTCCTTCGCGGAGCAGGACTCCGTCTTCGGCGATGACTACCCGAATGGTGGTTGGTTGTGGTTGCACGGAAGCTCCACGCGTAGCAGTGTCGGGCCGCCGACCGGGCTGGACAGCAGCATTCTGCCGCCGGTGACCGCTACCCGGTCGGCCAGCCCGGTCAGACCGGTGCCGCGGCTTGGGTCAGCGCCACCGTGACCGTTGTCGCTGATCTCGACCGTGAGCATGGTGCCGTGCTGGCGTACGGTCACAGCCGCGCTGGTGGCGTCGCTGTGCTTGGCGACGTTGGTCAATGCCTCGGCCGCCACGAAGTACGCCGTGTTCTCAATCTGGTTGGGCGGCCTGGCGGGCAACTGGGCCTTGACGGTCACCGGGATGGGTGACTGGTCGGCCAGTTCGTCGAGGGCGGCGGGCAGGCCGAGGTCGGTCAGGATCTGCGGCTGGATGCCGTGGATGAGCTGGCGTAGCTCGGCCATCAGCTGCTTGGCCTGTTCGTGCGCCGCGGTGACGCTTTCGGCAGCGGACGAGTCGGGCGGCAGGTCGAGCCGGGCCAGCCCGAGTCTCAGGGTGAGGCTGACCAGTCTCTGCTGGGCGCCGTCGTGCAGGTCTCGTTCGATACGGCGGCGCTCGGCCTCGAAGGCGTCCGCGAGCCGCGCACGGGAGCGCGACACCTCGACGAGCTCCGCACGCAACTGTTCGGTGGTTTCGCCCAGCAGAAGGGCGCGCGCCACCGCTGCGTGTGCGCCGGCCAGCAGGGTCCACAGGTAGGGAACCAGCGGGAGCAACAGAACACCGACGATCACGTACGGCGGCGTCTGCCCGACCGTCGCTGCCGTGCCGAAGCCCAGCGCCACCGGGCTATCACCCGGCTGTTGTGCCAGTACCAGGAGTGGACTCACGAGGAACGTGCCGACCAGAGGTACGGCGAGCAGCGCGGCGATCGACAGTACGGGTGCCAGCGTGGCCAGCAGACAGGCGTAGCCGACCTCGCGCCAGGTGGCCGGGTCGGCGTAGCGGTCTCGCAGCCACGACACCAGCCCAGCAGGCGCCGGTGCGCGGTGAATGCTCACGGCTGGTCGGTTGTCCACCATGCGCAGACGGTTACGTTCCAGCCTGGCCAGTGGCGGAGCGATCAGTGGCCCGAGCGCGCCGGTCAGTGCGGCCGCGAACAGGACCATGAACACGATTACGCCGGCCTGGTAGCCACCTTCCGTCAACCGTGCGACGAGCACCAGCCAGGGAATCGCCAGCACCACGAACGCCGCAAGCGCCACCGGCAAGGTCGTGAGTAGGTAGCCCGCGGACCGCCACGGCCAGCTACTGGCCAGGAGCCGACGGCAGGTGAGGGCCTCCAGTGCCGTCTGCGGGTTACCTGTGCGCACGCCCATCACGGTAACCGGCGGTGCGGGGTGAGTCCCGGTGGCTGGTTGTACGGATCAGGTATGCCTGGCCCTACCTCCGTTTCGGTTCCTGGACGTAGTGATGTTCGGCCGGCTGGATGGTCATCTGGTGTCGCGGTCGGCGAGCTCGCGGCAGCGGTCGCCGCCGCAACTCCCCGTTACCGAACCGGAAGGAACCGGCCCGATGTCGAGAACCAAGGGCCTTGTCACGTACCTACTGATCAGCTTCGGCGTGACCTGGACCGTCGAGATCACCGCGCGTCTGATGGGTTTCTCGCTGGCGAATCCACTTGTGCAGATCCTGTCCCTCGGCTGGATCGCACCCGCCGCGGCGGCATTCATCGTCCGCCGCTGGGTGACGCGGGAGGGCTTCGCCGATGCCGGGCTGGCGCTACGGATGCGCACCGCCTGGCGCCACTACCTCGCGGCCTGGCTCGGCCCGCTGGCGTTCACCGTGGCCGCCGTCGGGGTGGCCGCGGCGCTGGGGCTGTGGCAGCCGACCCTTGCACCGCTGAACGATCTGATACCCGGGTTGCCCTGGTGGGCCTTCCTGGCCGTGCTGATGCTCGTGGTACCGCTGCTCGCTCCGGTCTACTGGGGCGAGGAGTTCGGCTGGACCAGCTATCTGCGGCTGAGGATATTCCCGGGGCGCCCACTGGCCGCGACCCTGGCCACCGGCTTGATCTGGGCGGTCTGGCACTACCCGCTGGCATTCCTCGGGTACATCGAATTCGGGAACGTGGCGCTGGGACTGCTGGTTTGGACGGTGTCGTTCCTGTGTCAGGAAATCATTCTCACCTGGCTGCGGCTACGCAGCGGCAGCATCTGGACCACCAGCGTCGCGCACGCCGGCAACAACATGACGCTCTCATTCCTGACCGGCATAGTGCTGGGCGGGACGATCGACGCCACTGTCAATATCGCCATCATGACCGCGCCGATGGTGGTGGTGGCCGGCTGGATTCTCCTCAGCGGCCGGTACGAGGCACAACCGCCGACCACGGCAGAGCGGAAACCTGAAACTCGATCCGTCCGACCAGGTAATGGTGTGCGTGCGGAAGCTGATCTCCGGAATGCATCACCGCGTAGCGATCAATACCTGCCGATAGTCGATTCAACTCGCGCAGGCAGGCTGTTCAACGAAGGTCGGGATGCGTTCGCCACCCGTCACAGGGCTCCGGGTTGGCGATGACACCGGCCACGCGACGTCGTCAATCGCGAGCCACGGCGCGATGGCCACGGCCGTGGGCGTAAGCCCGGCGAACGCCTTGACCTCGCGGTGGAGGTGGGACTGGTCGACGTAGCCGCTCTCGGTGGCAACTCTGGCGGGGGCGTGACCCGCCGCGAGAAGGTGGGCCGCGTGGTCGAACCTCACCAGTCGGGCCGCGCGTTTGGGTGTGATGCCGAGCTGGGACCGGAAGCGGGACCACAGTCGTTTGCGGCTCCAGCCGACCTCGTCCGCCAAACCGTCGACCCGTACCCGCCCCCGGCTGGTGACCGTCCGCCGCCAGGTGTGGGCGACCTCCGGATCGACCTGTGGGCGACCGCCCAGCCGTCGACCGAGGATTTCCGCCGCGATCGCGAACCGTTCGTCCCACGACGCGGCGGCGCGCAGCCTGTCCTCGGTTCGCCCGGCGTCGCGGCCCCAGACATCCTCGAGGGATACCACCGTCCCGCTGAGCTCGGTCGATGCGCTGAGCACCGCAGCCGCCGCGACTGGCTCCAGCCGGATCTGGAGGCACTCGCCCGTCCCCCGGCCAGTTGCCCGAAGGTCGCCGGGGAGGAGCCCGACGACGACACTGCCGCGCTCGTGCCGGCCATGCGTGTCGTAGACGAGGCCCTCCCCCTCGCTCAGGTCGATGAGCAGGGTGACGGATGGGTGCACGACCATGGCGATGTCCACGACTGGTGCTGGGACACGTTGGCGGAACCCGGCCATGCTGATCCCCGGCAGCTGACCTGACGGGCGCGGGACTGCGACGTCCACGTCCGACCACGCCCAGCCGGCGGGTGTCCCGGTCGACAGCACATGGCCAGTCTAGGGCTCAGGGATCACCGGCGGGGTGTCAGCGCCCGTTGCCGTGAAGCCCAGCAGCAGTTTGCTGGTCTCCTCGGGTGCTTCGAGCATGGGTACGTGCCCGACGCCTGGCAACATCTCAACCCGCGCGCTCGGCACCGCGTCGTACTGGCGCGCCGACGACGGCTCCCAGCGGGGGTCGGCGGCGCCGAAGATCACCAGCACGGGGACGTCGAGGGTGGCGAGACGTTCGGGCACGCTCCGCTCGGCGATGTACGCGGTGTTGCGTTGCAGCACCGTCCTGAACGCGCGGTAGGTGATGCCCTTGAGATCGGCGATCGCGTCGACCGGGATGTCCACCGGGCGAGCGGTCGTCGCGTTTATCCCCTTGCGGATCATCGCGTCCGAACGTGCCGACCAGAGGAGGGGGCCGAGAGGCGGGCCCAACAGGACTCGAAGGATGAACGGCTGCGGAAGGAGCGCATCGAGGCTCGGGCCGGTGCTGATCAGCGTGAGCGAGCTCACCAGGTCGGGGCGCTGTTCGGCAAGCGCGGTGGCGTAGTAGCCGCCGCTGGAGTGCCCGGCCACGGCGACGAAACGAAGGCCGAGGTCGTCGAGCACCGCCGCCACCCGGCCCGCCTGCGCGGGCACGTCGTATGACGGCGGGGGCGGGGACTGGCCACAGCCCGGGAGGTCGACCCGGATGACGTGATGGTGGCCGGCCAGTGCCGGGACCACCGGGCTCCAGGAGGCGCCCGAGGCTCCCGATCCGTGGATGAGCAACAGCGGCGGCGCCTGCCGCGGGCCGTCGTGGACCACGTGCATCCCATGCGAATGCTTGACGTCGTACTCACTCATGCAGGGGATGATGCATGGGCTGCCGACCATCAGTCTTGGACAAATGTCGTCGTGGAGTTGACGACCACCAGGGGACGGTGATCCTCAGGCGGCCCGATGGCGGCGGCTGGCTGGCCGCAGCGGCGGACGGCCGTGCGGTAGCTGGTCCGGAGCAAAGGCCGGGTCGCTGGCAACGGCAGTCGCGGCCGGGTCGGCGAGCACATCCTGGTGTCGCGGACTTGGACTGCGGTGGTCCTCGGACTGGCGGTGCACCACAACAGCAGGACCAGTCCCGCAGCGAGTGGGCCGTGGGTGGCGATCCGGGAGGCCGAGACCTCGTTCGCGAGCAGGTCATGCACCGAGAACGCGGTAAGAACAGCCACGAAGCCCGTAAGGACCGGAAGCATCCCCACCGTCGCCCGCGTACGCAGGGCAGGAAGACCTGGACCCCGAACGGCGTGAAGCGCTGGTGCTCACCCAGGTGCTCGGACTGTCCTACGCCGAGGTGGCCGAAATCTGCGGATGCCCGATCGGCACCGTGCGCTCCCGCATCGCCCGCGCCCGCGACGACCTGCTACGCGCCGACGGCCAGCGTGAAGCCGGGGCGAGCTGAACCACCGCCCGACAGACAACTGTCTACTTGCCGCGCGTGTTGGCACCGTGCAGGCCTTGGATGACTTGCCGGCATTGCTCGGCACAGCGCTGGGTGGCCTCCGAACAGATCCGGCAGTGCTCATGGTGAGCGGCGTGCTTGCCGCACGACTGCGTGCTGTGTTCGCAGGCGATCACGCACGCCTCCAGTTGTGCGCTGAGTAGGGCGACGTCACCGTCGCGGGTGAGCACCCGGCGGGTCGTCGCGACCACGTCGGCGCAGTTATGGTCGCGGGCGATGGCGTCACGCAGGTTCAATGCGTCGTCTCCGGCGAGCATCGCCGCTGCGCAGGCGGTGACGGCTTCCTCGCACTCCAGCATCGCGTCTACCGCGGCGGCCAGGCGGTCGCTGCTCACCTGGGGTACGAGCGTCAGGGCTGAACTGTCGAGCAGCTCGCGCGTGTGCGTCATGACGGGTCTCCTGATGTCGAACGGTCGCTCCCCGTATACCCGCCTCGCACGTCGGCCACCCGGCAATCGACCACGCGTGCCCCAAGGGTGAGAGCTAAACGGATCGGCGTCCCCTCGGCCCCGAGTGCCGCTGCATCAGTCCTGAGATCGCGCGGAACTTTCGGGTGATGCGGCACGACTTACACGGAGAAGCTGTTCTGCGTTCGCGGAAGGAGTGAGACGCGAGGTGCACCTTGTCGGATAGCGGCACGGTTGTTGACGACACCGTCAAGACCGAGGCAGTAGCCGTACCCTCCCACAAGCCCGGAGCGCGCCGACGGGTCGGATACGTGGCGGGCGTATTCGTGCTGCTGCTCGTCCTTCTCCTCGGCGCCGTCGTGGTGCTGATCGCGCAGGGCTCGATCCCCATACCGATCAGCGAGGTACTACGGATCCTCACCGGCCAGGAGGCCTTGACTGAGGTCCACCGGACCATCGTCATGGATGCCCGACTCCCCAAGGTCATCGCGGGGCTGCTGGCTGGTTCCGCACTCGCGGTCGGCGGGGCACAGATGCAGACACTGTTCCGCAACCCACTGGCTGATCCCTTCGTGCTGGGGGTCAGCTCCGGCGCCATCCTGGGCGCCGCCATCGTGATTCTGGGCACGAGTGGCGTCGGATGGCTTGCCGGGCTCGGTGTCGTCAGCCAGCTCGGGGTGACCGGCGCCGCGGTGGTGGGAGCCGCCGCCGTCCTGTTGATCGCGCTCGGCATCGCGAGGCGGATCGGCGACCCGGTCGTCGTGCTCGTCGTGGGTGTGATGCTCGGCTACCTGGCCGGGGCCATCGTGGATGTGCTCGTCTACTACACCGATCCTGAGCGGCTGCAGGCGCTGGCCGCCTTCACCCGCGGGTCGGTCCGCAACGTCACGTGGAGCGAGCTTCAGATCATCACCGTCGCCTGCGTCTGTGTGCTCGGGCTCTCCTGCTTCCTCTCCCAGCCGTTGAACGCCCTCCTGCTCGGAGAGCGGTACGCCAGCAGCATGGGGGTCAATGTCCGCCAGGTCCATTTCCTGTCGCTCGCGAGCGTGGCGGTGCTCTCCGGCATCATCACGGCCTACTGCGGCGCAATCGGCTTCGTCGGTCTGGCCGCTCCGCACCTGGCGCGCGGTGTCCTACGCACCGCCGACCATCGGTCGGTTCTTCCGGCAAGCGCCCTTGTCGGGGCCGTTATCGTGCTCGTCGCCGAGTACGTCGCCGGCGGCAACGGGCTCACCACCGTCTCGCTGCCACTGAATTCCGTCACCGCGTTCGTCGGCGCTCCCGTCATCCTCTGGGTGCTCCTTACCGGCCGAGCCAAGAGGCGGGTTGGATGAGCGAAGTTCTCAAGCCGGCGCTGCAGGCCCTCGGGGTGACCGCAGGCTATCGCCGCCGTCGTCACCCTGCCGTCGCCGTTCTACAAGACCTCCAACTCGAAGCGCATCCCGGCGAGCTCATCACCCTGATCGGCCCCAACGGCGCCGGGAAGTCCACCCTGTTACGAACGCTGGTCGGAGCCCAACCACCGCTGGCCGGCAAGGTGCTGCTGGACGGTGTCGACCTCACAACGCTCTCGCCTCGGCGCCGCGCTCAACGGCTCGCCGTCGTACTAACCGAACCAGTCGACGTGGGGCTGATGACGGTCGAGGCGGTGGTGGCGCTGGGCCGCATACCGTTCCGACCCTGGGCCGGCCGCGAATCGAAGCGGGACCGCGACGCCGTCGACCAGGCCCTTGCTGACGCCGGCGTCGAAGATCTGCGTCACCGCATGCTGAGTGACCTGTCCGACGGCGAACGGCAACGAGTCATGGTGGCGCGGGCGCTCGCGCAGGAGCCGGCGGTGCTTGTCCTGGACGAGCCCACGGCGTTCCTCGACGTCGCGCGCCGCATCGAGCTCGCGGCGATGCTCACGAAACTGACGACGACCACCGGCGCCGCGATCATCCTGTCCACCCATGACCTCGGGTTCGCGCTGCGTCGCGCCGACCAGGTGTGGCTGGTGGGCGGCGACGGGACCGTCACGGCCAGCGCGCCGGAGGATCTTGCCTACGACGGCGCCATTGCCCGCACTTTCGCCGGAGACAACATGTCCTTTGACGACGCCTCCGCAACGGTAGTCGTCGCCGACGTTACCTCGGACGCGACAGTGCACGTGGTCGCCGACGGGCGGCTCAAGCTGTGGACCGAGCACGCCGTACGCCGGGCGGGCTGGGCCCTCACAGGGAACGCTTCCGGGCACGTCCTGCAGGTTGAGCCCGACAGTCCGTGCCGGTGGCGTCTCAACGGGACACACCTGCCGGCTGCTACGCACGCAGAGGGAGTGGGCTTCGACTCCCTCGTCGCCCATCTGCGTGGACGCGGCGCAGCGCGCAACGGGAAGGCACCCTCCCCGACGAGCAGGAGAGCACCACAGTGAGAAGACCCATCAGATCGATCGCCGCGCTGCTGGCGCTGCCGATCGCCTTCACCGCATGCGGTTCGGCCTCAGACGACAGCACCCCACCAGGTAGTCGGACGAACGCGAACGGCTGCGTCACCGACTACGTCGAGGGGCGAGACTACTTCGCCGACAAGAGCACGGTGGAAGAGTCCGAGCTGTGGGACGTCACCTACCACGACTCGTACAAGACGATCACGTTGACCGACACCGAGAACGCTCGCGGCGACAAGCTGGTCTACGTGCTCTACCAGTGCGGCACCCCGAAACCGCCGGCAACTGGCGATCTGGCCAACGCTCTCTTCGTCCAGGTCCCGGCCACCAACGTGTCAGTTACGTCGTTCAACGCTCTGGCCATGGTGGACCGGCTCGGCAAGAACGACACCATCACCGGACTCAGTGGTCAGCTCCTCGCCAACGGCGAGAAAGACCAGTGGTACGCCGGTGTCATCGATGACGCCGGCAAGCCGATGTCGATCGGCGAGTACACCGACCTCAACCGCGAAGCCATCCTCGGCCTACAGAACCAGATCATCCTCATGTCCGGCTTCGGGAAAGGCTTCGACGACATCACCAACGCCCGCGCCGCCGAACTGCCCGGCGTGAGCGTGTCCAACCGCATGGAGCGCCACGCCCTGGCCTCGGCGGAGTGGGTCAAGATGGTCGCAGCCTTCTACAACGAAGAGGCCGCCGCGAACGCGGAGTTCAACAGCATCAAGACCCGGTTCAACAACGTGATGACCACCATCTCAGGCAAGGTCGACAAGCGCACTGTCGGTTACCTCTGCATCGCCGCTGAGCGGGGCTGCGAATTCATCTACGCCCACGGCAACGAAACTCTTGTAGGCCGTCTCTTCGCCCAGTTTGGCGCCACCAACGTCTTCGCACCGAACAACGACGAGCTCAACGGGCGCGCCTACGACCTCGAGGAATCGATCGGCACCGGCACAGACGCAGACTTCCTCATCGTCTACGACCCGATGTCGGCGACGCTGAACACGTTGAAGTCTGACGAACGCATGATGCGTTTCCAGCCCTTCGCGGAAAAGAACTTCATCGCCGGCGTCGACAAGAACTTCGAGGAGTGCCGCGCCAAGACGTACCTTGACGTCGACGTCCTCATCCGGGATTTCGCCCTCGGACTCGCCCCAGACCTGTTCCCCGAAACCCAGGGCACCTGCTTCGTGCGTTCCCCGTGACGCCAGCGTGCCGGCTCGCGGTGCTCGATCGCGCCCTCACGGCAACGAGCCTCGGCGTGCTTCTGGCCGCCCGCACGGCGGGGTTCCTCGCGGCGGTGCCCATCAGCGAAGTCGTCGCCGACCGCTACTCCCGCCGCCGCGTCATGTTGTGACCGCGCACGTGTCCTTTATCGTCACGCTGGGGTGGTTCGCATGATGAGAGCCGCTATCGCGGCGATGGATGTCGACCCCAACCCTGCGGAGGGAGAGCGCGAGTTCGCTGATGCGCTGCCCGGCCGCTTCGGCGCTGTGGGGCAGGTCGGTGGGCCGCATCGTCACACGCTAGGCGAGCCGACTGATCGGAACATTCGTCCAAGCCACCGGCACGCACCGGCGGCGACAGTGGGCTCATGCCTATTCTTCCGGCACTCGACAACTCGGCCAGTTCGACGACACCAATCCGCGGGCTCCTGACTGGGAGCCGCACGTGAGACGCGCGGGAAGCCGCCGAAGGCGCCGCCTGATCGTCCTGGCCGTCCCTGTCGCCGTCATCGGGCTGCTCCTGGTGAACGCGGCGGTGGTGGTGCGGCAGGACACCGAGGCCACCGGGAACTCAACGTTGTCTCTCGATGGCGGGAACATCTACGTGCGCCAGGACGGCCCCCGCGATGCCCCGGCAGTCGTACTGATCCACGGGACCGCCGCGTCGGCCCACTGGTGGGACCCGCTGGTTCCGATGCTGGCGAAGTCCCATCGCGTCATCAGGATCGACCTGCTGGGGCACGGCCGGTCAGCCAAACCGGCCGGTGGCGGCTACGAGATCCCGGAGCAGGGACGCCGGGTCGGTGCGGCTCTGGACCGGCTCGACGTCAAGCACGCCGTAGTGGTCGGCCATTCCACCGGCGGCTCGGTCGCCACCGCCCTCACCGAGCAACGAGGCGACCTGGTGACCGCGCTCGCGCTCATCAACTCCGGACCCCGCCTGGACGCCTTCATCTCAGACGGGCCTGCCGGCCGGCTCATGTTTAACCCCGTCGTAGGGCCACTGCTGTGGCGGCTTCGGACCGACAAACTGATCCGTCAAGCTTCGAGCACCGGGTTCAGCCGCCGCGGCTACGAGATCCCACAACAGCTCGTGGACGATGTGCGCGGCATGACCTACCACGCGTTCACCGCGACATCGCGGGCGGCCGACGACTACCTGAAGCAGCGTTCGCTTCCCGATCGGCTGACGGCCCTCGGGAAGCCGCTGCTGGTGATCTTCGGGGAGGATGACCAGAGATGGCGATCCTCATCCGCCGTCGAATACCGCGCCGTTCCGGGCGCGAGAGTCGAACTGCTGCCCGGCGTTGGACACTCTCCCCTACTCGAGGATCCGCCGCGGACCGCAGAACTTCTCCTGGCCTTCACCACGAACCGATCAGTACTTGCCGATAGCGAGGGATGATGACGGGAGCATCGAAGCGCTCTACGACGAACTGACGCGCTGCGTCACCGGCTTCGGCTCGAAGGCGTGAATCACTGTGAGCGAGGATCCGGTTGGCCGCATCATGAGGATTCTCGACTATCCAGGCCTCGGGATAAATCTGTCGCGCCGCGCCGTAGCTGGCGACCATGGGCCAGTCGCGTATAACGGGGACCGCCCCTGACGCTGCACCTTCCGTTGATCCAACCGGGAACGCTTCACGTCGGCTTGCACCGAGGATGAACCCGGCATCGCGTAGCGCCTCTGGTAGGTTATCGCAGAATCCGGCAGCGATAATACCGTCGCGCACGTCGTCACATTGAGCACGCTCACGGAACCGATCTCGGTATCGCATTGCACTGGTGTGGGCGCGCCGCTGGAAGTCGTTCCCGAGGAGCAAAAGTCTCCAGGTGGGGTCGTGTGACCGCAACTGGGCAAGTACGTCGAGCGCCCACACGGGATCCTTGACACGTTGGGCCCAACCGATCATCGCGATCGTACGGTCGGCGCCTGGTCGTTTTGAAAGCCCGAACCATTCTAGGGCCATTACGTTCGGCAGCACATGAATGCGAGGTCCTTCAGAGATCGCAGGTATCGCGCGCTGGACGAGTTCTCGGATGTGATCAGCTACGAAAATCACATCCGAGACCCGGGTCCAGTCGATCATGTGGGGGTGGTGCGAGAGGGCGTCGATACTGTGGATGCGAATGATCAAACGGGATTCTCGTGGCGCGTGGATGGTCGCCCAGATCGCCGCATTGTCACACCAATCAACAAAGATCGTATCAGCCCACGCAAGCAGTCTCCTGTTTTCTTCACTGATCATACCGGGCCGTTCTCCAACGACCTGCATGAGTCGATCCGTGATTAGCGACTCGGTCTGTTGCCGACCTGGCCTGGCATCTCGTTTGCTCGCGGTAAGTATGTGCAGGTCGACATCAGGTTGACCTTGGAACTCGGCGATAATTCCCTTTGTATGCTGTGGATACTTCCCTGGGATAACCAGCAATCGATGACGGCGCTTCGGCCGTCGAGTTGCCTTGATATCAGTCGACTCAGGACGGGGCCCCGGGTGTACGGCAGCCGTGGCGTCATCGCCTCGCTCGTCGACTACCGAAGCACGATCAGCGCCAAGCGCACGAACCACTTGCGAGCTTAGCAGTGGCCGCAGGAACCGGTCAGGATCTGCAACAAGTGGGCTCGACAGCACGTCTGCGTGGAGTTCGTAATGGAACATCACATCGATCACGTGGACGACGAGCCTGGAGGCGTATTCGGCGCGGCCGTCCCTCAGAGCCTCTTCGGCATGCCGAAGCACCACCTGGACTCGATCGCCTAGATCTTCAGCGCCTGGCCTTCCAGCGCTGATCTGAACCGTGACGATCTCAAGCTGTAGAACATCGAGGACCTTTTGGTCAAGGTCGAGGGTAAGGGCGGATCGACAGACCTGCTCTGCAGCGTCGAATGACTGATTCAGACGCAGGAGCTGCACGATCCTCGGCGCCTCAGCTGCCAGGCTGTTCAATTCCGACTCCGCAGCGCCGACCACTGCCCTCCATGCGGCAAGGACACTTTCGGGACTCGTTGTCGACATTCCCGCGCCGAGTAACTTTGCAAGCGCGTCAGTAGATCCAACGCGATCTACAAGGCCGGGCATAGCCGATGCGCCGACCTCAAAGATCATTGCCTTCGCGTTGACCCTCGCCGCGTGACGAACTGCCAGAACGGCACAAGGATCGGCCGCCACCACCGCGTCGGCTCGCCGTACGCATGCACGCAGCCATGGATCGTACTTAGCAAGAATCCAGGTGCGTCGCGCCGCGCCAGACAGACGAGCCGCCGAACGAACGATCCCACTGCGCGCGGAGGCTTTCAACCAGGTCGCTACTGGTTTTATGTCGTCTCGAACTCCGGCGCTCCGACCTGTGAGGCTCATCCGCAACTCGTGCACCTCGGTGGCTTGTAGACCTTCGAGGCCCCTTCGATCGAATCCGCACGCGACCCGGACAACCGCGCCCGCGCCATACAGCTGATTGGACAAAATCACAAGCTCGGACCAACTGGACCGGTCTGCACAAATGAGCAAGACTTCAGTCATCAGATGTTCACCTTCGAGCAACGGGCCACTAGTAATCGTCGCGATACGCCCCAGGGATAGATCCCCAACGTTGCCAGCAGCGGTAAGCAGGAATCAGGACCATAACACTGCGGATATCGACAGATACCCATTGGCGCGCTTCAGATGCGGGCCGGGGTGGGGCAGTCTGCTACGAACTCTGCTCTGCGAGCGTGACCTTTCGGCCGGTCCGTGCTGCCTTTCGGATCTGCTCCAGCATGGCGTGCCGCCGGACTGCATGCTGAAAGTCGGGAACGCCGTCAGTGCCTGGGGCGAGGCTCCCGGTGATCTGCTCGCGTAGAAGCGCGTACCCGTGGGCGACGTTGTGGGCGGGTTCGGCGGATCGCCCGGTCCATTGCGTCAGCGACCGCTGCCGTTGATCTGGCCGAGCACCATGGTCAGCGCGTCGACGGAGTGCCCGAAGGCGATCGACAGCAGGGTGGCGCCGTTCGTATGTCCAGCAGGTACGCGTGGCTGTCGTCGTACGTCGCGCCCCAAACCCCGCCCGACCCGAGAATGTTGGTCGACAGCACCCGCCCACGTAGCCTTCGGCGACCAGGTCCCGCAGATACCGAAGCGGCGGAGCCGACCGTGCCTGCAGGCCGACGGCCGTCAACAGCCCCCTGCGGTCCGCGAGGTCGGCCAGTTCCTTCGCCTGCGCGAGGTCAACTCCGAGCGGCCACTCGCTGAACACCGGCTTCCCCGCCTTGAGCGCGGGGCGGATGAGCTCCAGGTGCTGCGGAACCTTCACCGTCACGACGATCCCGTTCACCGGGTCAGCCGTTCGCCTGGCGCGGCTTGCTCCTGCTCGGTCGCCGGGGCGAGGGTGTCAAGTTCGACGAGGAGGTGGCGAGGGCCGCGCAGTGTCGGGTTCGGCCGGTACGGGGGTGGATCGGCGACGAGCCGGGGGTTCACGAGCCGGTGGGCCAGCGCGGGCAGGGCCACCTGTGCCTCGACGCGGGCGAGGGGGGCGCCGTAGCAGTAGTGGATGCCGCCGCCGAAGCCGAAATGTTGGTTGTCGGTACGGTCGGGATCGAAGCGGTCCGGGTCAGCAAAGCGGTGGGAGTCTCGGCTGCCGGCGGCCAACATCAGTACAAGGGGCGAGCCTTGGGGGATGGTCGTTCCGGCGATGTCGATGTCAGCCACCGTGGCGCGGTTGCTCAGCATCTGCACGGGGGGTTCGTAGCGCAGCAGTTCCTCGACCAGTGGGGTGATGAGGTCGGGCTCGCGCCTCAGCCGGTCGAGTACGTCGGGGTGGCGCAGCAAGGTGAGCACCCCGTTGGCGATGAGGTTGACGGTGGTCTCGTGGCCGGCGACCAGCAGCAGGGACGCGGTGCTGAGTATGTCCTTGCGGGACATCGGTCCGTGGGGGCCGGTGTCGGTGAGTAGCCCGGAGATCAGGTCGTCGCCTGGCTGTCGGACGTGGGCGTCGGCGAGCCCGTCCATGTATTCGCCGAGTTCGGCTTGGACGTGGTTTCGCTTGCGCTGGCGCTCGGCGAACGTGCCGGTGGACGGGTCCATAGTTGCGACGAACGCGTCGGCCCAGTGGTGGAAGCGCGGCTGGTCCTCCAGTGGGACTCCGAGGAGCCGGCAGATCGCCGTTACCGGCAGCGGGTAGGCGAAGTCGTCGACGATGTCGACACGGTGCTTGCCGGCGAAGTTGTCGATCAGGCCGTGGGTGACCTCGGCCAGCCAGGACCGCATCCCCTCGACGCGGCCGGGAGAGCTGGGTGGCCCGAACGGGCGGGTGGCCAATTCGCGCAGCTGGTCATGCTGGGGCGGGTCGAGGCGAATGAAGTCGGGTGGTATTCCGGGCGGGCCCTCCTCGGGGGCGGGTGTTTCGCCGGCGACGTCGGGGCGCTTGCGGGGGTCGGAGCTGACCCGCGGGTCGTGCAGCAGTGCGACGATCTCGTCGTAGGTACTCACCACGTAGGCGCCATCGTCTTGCCGCGCCACCGGGGTCTTGCGAAGCTCGGCATACAGCGGGTACGGGTTGGCCCGGCTGGCAGGGTCGAGGATCTGGTCGAAGATGCTGGGCTGAGCCATGACAAGTCCTTCCATGGTCGCCACCGCTGCGGTTGAACAGGCCTGTGTGGCAAGCTGGTCAGTGGTGGATCAGCCGCGCGCGGCGTTCGCTGGGATCATGGCCAGTCACCACCACGGTGGCGTGTCGGTCGCGGGTCTTTCGGTCGGGCAGCTGGGCGGGTACGGGCTGCTGGTCGGCCGGGCGGAACTCGGGTGGGAACGCCGCGGCCTCCTCGATCAGCCTCTGGTAGAACTCCAGCCACCTGCCCTGGTCGAACGCGACCGCGGCGGTGATACGCCCGTGGTAGCCGTAGACAGCCACGAACCGGCCTTCGGCCACCGAGCCCTGGGTGATGACGATCTGGTCGGCGAAGGTCGGTACCCCGACCGACTTGATGTTCGTACCAAACTGCGCCGACCAGAACACCGGGCTGGGTAAGTATGGCCACCGAGCTGCCGGGAGGCCGATCATGTTGTGGGCGGCGGTCTGAGCCTGGGTCACCGCGTTGCCCCAGTGCTCCAGCGCCAGGAACTGGTAGTCGTACAGCGGGTGCGGAAACCGCGCCACGTCCCCGGCGACGAAGACATCATCGGTGGTGACACCGTTGAGGTCGAACACCCGGCACCCGGCGTCACAGCCCACGCCCCAGACGCCGGCGGCCAGACCCGAGCCCTGCAGCCATTCGGTATTGCGGACCGCGCCCAGCGCCACCACGGCGACATCGGCATCGACCGTGGAGCCGTCGGACAGGTGGGCGCGGCGCAGCCGACCGGCGGAGTCGCCCTCCAGGGAGTCGACGGTAATCCCGCAGCGCAGGTCGACACCGTGCTCACGCTGCAGGTCGGCGGCCACCGCACCGATCACTCCGCCGAGCGCGCCCACCAGGGGTGTGGGTCCCCTTTCGGTGACCGTCACCGGCAGGCCTCGCTCCCGACATGCCGAGGCGACCTCGCTGCCGGTGAAACCGGCGCCGATGACCAGCACTCGCCGCGGCCGGTCGGCCAGCCGCTGGCTTAGGCCCGTGGCGTCGTCGCGGGTACGCAGCACGAACACGCCGTCGAGAGCGGCCTCGGCCTCGTTGAACCAGGGCCGGGCACGGGTCCCGGTGGCGATCAGCAACCGGTCGTAGTCGACCGCGCCTCCGTCGCCGAGCCGTACCTGCTTCCGGACCAGGTCGAGCCCGGTAGCGGGAACGCCAAGCTGCCAACGCGCGTCCAGTTCGTCGCCGCCGGGTAGACCTGTGTGATCCGGGGTAATCCACCCGTCGAGAACCTGTTTCGACAGCGGTGGGCGGTCGTACGGCTGGTAGGGCTCCTCCCCGATCATGGTCAGTGAGCCGGTGAATCCCTCGCGACGCAAGGTGGCAGCCGCGGCCAGGCCTGCCAGCGACGCACCGACAATCACAATGCGGCCATCCCGGCGGAAAGCCTCCATCGCCGCATCCCGCCAAGCCGTCGCGGTCGGTCCGGCGGCCCGCGGTGACGGCACCTGCCGCGCCGGCATGGTCACCGCCTCGGACACTGACGCCGCCGCGGGGGCATCCCTGCCGTCGATCTGATCGACCCGCAGAGCCTGCACCGGGCAGGCCGCCGCGGCCCGCATGACCCGCTGACGCTGCGCGTCGTCGGGCTCCGGGTCGTAGATCAGCGCCTCGTCACCGTGCATGCGGAAGACGTCAGGGGCAAGGAACGCACATTGGGCATATCCCTGACAGCGAGTGAGGTTCACGGCAACTTTCATCAGCTGTCCCTCCAGGCACACGTGTCGCGTCTTTCTGTGCGTCACACCCCTAGCCCAGACGTCCTTCACGCTCTGCCGGGAGACGGTTAGCGGCCAAGAGCCGAAAGTCCTCGCCAGCCTGAACCCAACGCTTTCCCTTGGTGGTTCACCGACCGAGCCACACTCCCTCGGGGGATTACGTCCACTCTGATGAAGGCGCAGCATTCACGGGCACCCACAGATCGCCAGCGTTCTCACGGCTGGGGTGCTTGCGGTTACTGGAGTCGGGGCAGGAACGTACGGCGGGCGAGGTCGGCCGTTGTCTTGGCGACGAGGACGGCGATGAAGGCTGTGATCGCGAGAAGTACGACCCAGGCCCACACCGCGTACCCGACGGGTCTTCCGTAGTTGATCCAGTGCAGGGCGAAGGTGGCGACGGCGGCGTAGGGGAACGCGAATGACCAGAACGCGGGGCCGAAGGCCAGCCGGCGGTACACGGGGATCAGCCGGAGTTGGACGAGGACGGCGAGCGCGGTGAAGCCGCCGAGCGCCAGGGCGAAGGCATCGACCCTGCCGTGGGTGATGGCCAGGTAGCCGAGGCCGGCGAGGGCGGGTGGTGCGACCTCGATGGCCAGGGTGGGCGTCATCGGCCCAGGGAGCCGGGGGCGGAACAGCAGCCGGGCCATGATGACGGAGCCGATGAGCAGCCACGACACGACGCCGAGACCCATGAACGCGTGGGCGATCGCGATCCAGCCCGCGGGGGCGGCGCCGATGGCGCCGATGAGTCCGCCAGCGACGGCGGGCAGGATGTAGCCGGAGTGCAGCCGATCCAGGTCGAGGCCTTCAACGATCCACTGGCCGGTGATCCACCCGGCCAGGATGGTGGCGGCTGCGGCGAACACCGCGAACACCCACCGCCCGGCGGCGAGGGCGTGGGGCATCAGACCCGTCGCCAAGAGCATGCCGACGATCGGAATCAGCGACACGAACGGTGCCAACACCGGATCGGCCAGTTCGCCGCGCCAGCCGCCTGGTCGGCGCGGCACCTGCGACACGTAGCCGACGACGAGTACCAGCCACACGACGGCGGTGACGATGAACAGGACGTCGGCCACCAGCGCGGGCGCAACCCCCACTATGGCCGCGTACCTCCAACAGGTGGCCAGACCGGCCAGCGCGAAGGAGATCCCGAACATGTTCGGGGTAATCCCAACCTGAGGCTGGGCAGTCCGCGTGTTCATCGGAGCCTCCACCCCGAATACCGACGCCCTCGGGATCAGGGCTGGTAGTCGCCGTCAATCCAGGCCCGGAAGAGTGCGATGTGCTCATCTGGCCAAGGTCCGGCGCCGCCACGCGTCGACGGCGGCATGCGCTTGCTGGAAAGTTGACGTTCCACGGCAGCGGAATGATCTCGATCGCTCATATATTCGTAGTCATCGAGGTAAACATTCAATCGCCTCATATGAGCGATGTCGACTTCCGTAAAGAGCGGACGAATATCCTTTGAAAAGCTGACGACATTATCCATCAGTTACCTCTTACGCGTGCCCTGACATTCGTTCACTGTCGATAATAGTTGGCAAGACCTCGGTATATGGCTCAAGCGCAAGCCCCACGAGATCGCTCGTGCGAACTCGTCGCCTCCAGTGATCTTGAGAAGAGGGCCGCCGCCACTCGTTGACTCAGAGTGGCCCAGGGGCGCCCCGGTCGCACCCTCATCAGCTAAGCAACTCAAGTTGACTATCCCGTGTTAGTCAACTACGGTTGCTTACATGTCGGCAGAAGACGTACCCGTTCCCAAGGACCCCGCCGACGCGCTGGCGGCCGTCGTGGCGCTGCGGCTCTTGGCCGATCGGCTGGAGGACGCCGCCGTGGAGCAGGCCATGCGCGCGGGCTGGAGCTGGCCGGACGTCGCCGAGGCCCTCGGCGTCACTCGCCAGGCGGTCCACAAGAGACACGCCAAGCGGCTCATAGCTGCCGGCGTCACGCTGAGGAGACGACGATGAGCGCGATCGACCACTACATCAACGCGGTCATAGAGCGGGGGGCGGCGGAAGCGCAGGAGGACGGCTCTGCGGCGACCGAGGCCCACCATCTGCTGCTGGCGATCGCCGCCCACGAGGGCACCACCGCGCACCGCGTCCTGGCCACGGCGGGGCTCGGGCGTCAGGCGATCAGGGCCGCACTTGACCGGGAGTTCGAGCACAGCCTGAGCACAGTCGGGGTGACCCTCGCCTCCTTCGATCTCCCAAAGCCCAGCGCCGCCCGCACACCGTCGAAGGTCGGCGCTACGGCGCGGCTCGCGCTCGAACGCGGCTTCGCCGCCGCCACCGGCAAGAAGGACCTGCGTCCCGTGCATCTGCTGCTCGGCGTCCTGGACACCGAGATCGGCACCGTACCCCGCGCACTCGCCCTGGCCGGCGCCGACCGCGTGGACCTTATGGCACGCGCACGGGAGACGCTCGCCGGGGAGAGCTGGTAACCGCCGTCCACTGACGCCCGCAAGAGTCGGTAACCCGGCCCACCACGTCGGGCCAGGCGCCCCTCGACGCCGCCTGATTCCCATCGCTACTCCCCCAATGTCCCGGCCCAGCCACGGCCCCGCACGGACTCGGGCCGATGAGTTCGGCCGTGATCTGGCATGCCCTCACAACCGGTGACGCCGGCAGGTGTCGCGGCGAGGGGCTCGATCGGGCTCGATCCACGAAGAGAGGTCATCTCATGACGACGGACGAGAAGGTCGTGCTTGAAGTCGACGGGCTGCGCATGCGCTACGGCTCGGTCGACGTCCTACATGACGTCACCTTCCAGGCCCGCCACGGCGAGGTGCTGGCCCTCTTGGGGCCCAATGGCGCCGGCAAGACCACCACGATCGAGATCCTGGAGGGCTTCCGCACCCGTTCACAGGGCCAGGTCAAGGTGCTCGGCACCGACCCTGAGCACGGCGATGAGCGGTGGCGAGCCCGGCTCGGGGTCGTGCTGCAGTCCTGGCGCGACCACGGCAAGTGGCGGGTAGGCGAGTTCCTCGCCCATCTGGGCACCTACTACGCCGCCTACGCCACGCCGCGGATACAGCGACCCTGGAACGCTGACGAGCTGATCAAGACGGTCGGCCTGACCGAGCACGCCGGCAAGAAGCTGAGGACGTTGTCAGGTGGCCAGCGGCGCAGGCTGGACGTGGCCATTGGCCTCGTGGGGCGTCCCGAGCTGCTGTTCCTCGACGAGCCCACCTCGTCATTCGACCCGCAGGCCAGGCAGATGCTCCACGACCTGGTGCGGCGCCTGGTCGGCACCGGCGAGACCACTGTCCTGCTCACCACCCATGACCTGGCCGAGGCCGAGAAGCTGGCCGACCGCATCCTCGTGCTCAACGGCGGCCGGATCATCGCCGACGGCACGGTCGGCGATCTGGCGCAGCGGATCGCCGGTCAGGACGAGGTGCGCTGGCTGCGCGGCGGGCAGCGCTTCGTGGAGAGGACCACCGACTCGACCGCGTTCGCCCGCGAGCTGTTCGCCCGATACGGGGACGACATCCAGGAGCTCGAGGTCCACCGTGCCTCGCTGGAACAGACCTACCTCAGCCTGGTCCACCAGGCCGAATCGACCCTGGAGGTCACCAGATGAACCCCGCCACGACGGCCCTGCGTGCCGGCTGGACCCGAGGTCGCATCGAGTTGCGGCAGTCGTTCACCAACGGCGCCGACCTGTTCGCCCACTTCCTCTGGCCCGGCCTGATGGTGGCCACCATGTTCTTCATCCGGGACATGTCCTTTGGGACGAGCGGCCTCCTGCTGGGCACGCTGGCGCTGCCGAGCATCCTCGGGATGAACGTCGCGACCGGCATGATCAGCATGAGCCAGCAGCTCACCGCCGACCGCGAGGACGGCACCCTGCTGCGCGCCAAGGCGACCCCGCACGGGATGCCCGCCTACCTCATCGGCAAGGTGATCTCGGTCTCCGGCAGTCTCCTAGCCGATCTGGTGATCTTCCTGGTGCCTGGCATGCTCATCGTCGAGGGCCTGCGGATCGGCCCGGGCACCTGGCCGACCCTGGGCTGGGTGCTGGTGCTGGGCCTGGTCGCGACCCTGCCCCTTGGCGCGGTCCTGGGCTCGGCGTTCGCCAGCGCACGCGCCCAAGGTCTCATCCAGCTGCCGTACCTCGCCCTGATCGGGATCTCCGGCATCTTCTACCCGATCACCGCACTGCCCGAATGGCTGCAATGGATCGCGCAGGTCTTCCCCATCTACTGGATGGGCCTCGGCATGCGCTCGGCCCTGCTGCCGGACTCGGCCGCGACCGTCGAGATCGGCGAATCCTGGAGACACCTGGAGACCGTCAGCGTCCTCGGCGTCTGGGCGGTGCTCGGCCTGCTCGTGGCCCCGGTGGTGCTACGCCGGATGGCGCGCGGGGAGTCCGGCTCAACCGTGGCGGCCCGCCGCGAGCGCGCCCTGCAGCGGGTCCAGTGACGCCATGAACCGTCACGACATCGACCGCCCGGTCGCTGGCGCCAGACCTGGCCCGCGGCTTCATGCTCCTGGCGATGCGGATCGCCTACCGCGACCAGGCACAGGGAGGCGATTGAGTCTCCGCGGCGCACAGTGATCTCGATTGATCCGCCGAAATCCAATGTCACAAAGGACTTGGGCCGTGTACTGCCAGGATGGTTGGAGAACGGGCGGGTCACCTGGATCCAGGCGATGGCGATCCCGGGGGAGCCGGGTTGCCGTCGTACTCGGTGATGACCTCATCGAGAACACGGACGGTTTCCAGCTGTTGACGGATCTCGTGGTTCAGACGATCACGATGGCGGCGAAGCTCATCCATGAGGAAGGCTGTGCGCTGGGATTCATCAAGCATGCACGGCAGCAGCGGCTCGATCGTCGCGCTGGTCAGGCCTGCGGCGAAGAGGTGCTGAATCAGGACGATCCGCTCGACGCACTCGGGCGCGAAGCGGCGATGCCCGGACGGCGTGCGATGTGAGACCACGAGGCCCTGCTCCTCGTAGTAGCGGATCGAACGAGTACTCACCGCAGTGGCGTCGGCGAGCTGCCCGATGGTCAACAGCTCGTCGGACTTGAACTTCACATTGATGTCAACTTCGACCATGAACGCATGCTATTCGAGTCCGCCACTGTCGATCGGGTGTCTGCCCGCGACGTGCTTGGCGTTGCCGGCGCCGCCGGTGGGGCGTTCGCGAGCTTCTACTGTTTCTACTCCGCCGCCCCGCTGATCTTCGCTGGCGCCCAGCCCTCGCCCGGTGTGCAGGTCGCCGTCGTGATGGTGGTCGTGGTGCTGATCCAGCCCTTCGTTCTCCTGGCCGGACGATGGATGCGAGCACGCGCCCGGGCCGCGGGCGCAGCGCTGGCGGCGATGGCCATGGGCCTGGCCGCGCTGCAGTCGGGAATCCGCTGGCCCGGTCTCGTCATCGTCGGGCTCGGGTTCGGGGTCTTCGTCGTCACCAGCACCGCTTGGGCCAAGGAACTCGCCACGTCCGCCGGAATCGGTCGGGCCCTGGGCGCCTACGGCTTCGGCTCCGCGATCGGCGGTGCCATCGGCGCCCCGGTCGGACTCCTCTTGGCAGCCCAGATCGGCGCGCACGGCGTGGTGATCGTTGCCACTGCTTTCGCGATCCTAGGTCTCGTCCCCGTCGCGACCATCGCCAGGAAGGCCGCCATACGGGCGACGACTGTTCCTGCAGACGTACCCCCGCAGCAGCTGCCACGGATCGCCAGCAGTCCTCGCCAACGGCGCGGGCTCGTCGTACCGATCAGCCTCGCGGCCCACCTGGTGGCTGTGACACTCTACGCGGCGGTACTGTCCTCGGCCGGTTCCCTGGTCGAGACCGCCACGGCGACCGCCGCGGTCCTCGTGGCCTTTGCCACCCAGGCAGCGCTCGCGCTCGGCCGTCTCGCCAGCGGTGTCTTGTGCGATCGGTGGTCTGCCGTCGGAACAGCGCTCGTTGCTGGCGGTTTGCTGGCGCTGGCGATCGCGGGCGTCATCGTCACTTCCACGCCGGGCGCAGTTGTCGCGGCCAGCGCCGCGCTCGGCGTCGCCGCAGGGGGGATCCAGACCGCCGCGCTGACGCTGATGATGCGCAGCGCCCGGACCCCGGCCCACACCGAGCGGGCCAGTGCCGCCTGGAACATCGCCTTCGACCTTGGCCTGGGCGCCGGAGCACTCACCGCTGGTCTCATCACACTCGCTTGACCGCGTGCTCTATCCCGAGCACCGCATCACCCAGCAACTGAAAGAGAAGGAGACACATATGACCACCACGGGAACCTGGCTACCCGAGGACGCCTCGGCCGTGGCCTGCCTGACCTTCGACGTCGATGCCGAGACCGGAATTCTCTCAGCCAACGCCAAGGCAGCCGATCACGCCATGGCAATCAGCCACCAGCAGTTCGGGCCCGAGATCGGCGTGCCCCGCATCCTGGACATCCTCGCGAACCTCGACGTGCACGCGACGTTCTTCTTCCCTGGCTGGGTCGCGGAACGCCGCCCGGCCCTGGTCGAGAAGATCGCTGCTGCCGGTCACGAGATCGGCCACCACTCCTACAGCCACGTCCCGGCCTCCTCTATGACACGTGAGCAAGAAGAGCGCGACTTCACCCGTGCGCTGAAGGTCTTCGAAGACATCGGCGTGCCCATCTACGGCCACCGCGCCGGCCTGTGGGAGGCCAGCTGGTCCACCCCCGCGATCGTTGCCGAGCACGGCCTGACCTACGACAGCTCCCTTATGACACAGGACTCCCCGTACCGCATCACCACCGAGGCAGGCAGCATCACCGAACTGCCCCCACACTGGTCGCTCGACGACTGGGAGCAGTACGCCTTCCTGCCTTTCCCTGAGATCGGACAGCACATCAAGAACCCCTCCGACGTCCTCCAGATGTGGACTGCCGAGGTCGATGCCATGCGTCGTTTCGGTGGACTTTTCATGCTCACCAACCATCCTTTCCTCAGTGGCCGGCCCGCCCGCGCCGTCGCCCTGGAAGCGCTCATCGGCCACATCCTCGACACCGGCGACGTCCCAATCCTCACCGGCTACGAACTGGCCACCCACCTCGCCGAGGTCGCCCTGCCCGAACGCGCCCACGAAAAGCCCTGTATCGAAGACGGCCTCTTCCCGACGCCATGACCGTTCTGAGCGATACACAGCATTCTCCTTCGCACTGGTGACTCCGCAGTAATGCGAGCTAGGCAGATGCCCCGCGGGCAATGCGCACATCCGGAGGCTCAGACGTGCGGGAGCGCGTTTCTCACTGACCGGCCGGCTCGCAACGCCGAGGCCAATCGGCTTGCTTGCGTGCGACGCGTGCACCGATGCTGCGCGTTCCTGCTGCGGACGTCCCTCAAACTCGGCGCAATGAATGAATGGCGAAGTGCAGGTCGATTTCATCGCCGGGTTCGAGCCACAAGCCATCGGCGGCCAGCACATCGGCAGCGACGATCCTTGCCTGCGCCACGCGCTTCTGATCGGCGTGGAAGCTCGGCCAGACCAGCAGGGGGAAGACGTGTTCTTCGCCGTAGAGGCGCACAGCCGTGATGTCACCGAGCACGGTCTGGGGCAAGGAGCTGTTGGCCCAGGACCACAACCAGGTCTCCTGGGCGTGATCCACGCTGCCGATCAAGGTGATTCGGCCGTGGAGGAAGTCTCGTCCACCGCGCGACCAGACGATGCTGGCGTCGTCCATCGACCAGCCGTACTGCACATCGCCACTGAGACCGTGGTCGGAGACCATCGCTGCTTGTCGCTGGCCGACCCTGTCCCTAGCCGCCGAAACCACCGACTCCCACAGCTCGTGATCATGTACAGGTCGTTGATCGACGTGATCCACTATTCTCCCGCCCGAACCACCGGGGGTCAGTTTTCGCGAAGCGTTGACACAGTACGCCGGTTGGGGCGAAGTAGTCATATTCGCCGCGGGTTCCGCATCCAGGGCGAGATCCCACAGTCCGCAGGGGTTCGCCCATCGCGACTCCTCGTTGAGGCTGTCGGCCAGGAACTCCACGTAAGGTGGATCGATGACCACCCGGGCATGGGATCACGTGCAGGCGTTCGCGCTTGGCCTGCCGCGTGCGGTCGAGGACATTCCCCGGGGGGAGCTGGTCGTTAAGGTCGATCACCCGCCTCGCCGGATGGCGAACGGGCTGGTGTATGGGCCGATGTTCCTGTGGCTTGGTAGGCGAAAGGCGCCTGTGCCGGCGGTGTCTGTGAAGCTCAAGGCCTCCTACGACCAGGCAGTCGCGGTCGGCCGTGCGACGCCGATGACGATGAGCGGCCTTGGGCAGTGGGGCTGGCTGACGGTCCCCCTTGCTGGCGTCGACCTCGACCTCCTGTGCGACTGGATCGACGAGAGTTACCGCAACGTCGCGCCGAAGAAGCTCGTCGCCGAGCTCAATCAGGTGCTGTCGGCCACCTGATCCGTAGGCCGCCGAAGATCGGCCAGCCCCTTTGACATTCACGTCTCGATGACGATGTGTGGCTCGTCCGGTCCGAGGGGTTCGACTCTCGCCTTGAGCACATCGAAGGTGTTGCGCACCATGCGAATGCTTCCCGACGGATTCGCGTTGCGACTCTCGACGCGGCACCATGCGATCTCATCGTCGCATCGAACGTGATAGAGCTGGATGGCTGCGTCACACGCTTCAGGCAGCGGCTCCAAACCGGCTCCATCGCGATCAGAAGCCTGTCCGTGATCGCCCCGACGTCTATTTCGGCCTCGTCGTCGCCGTAGAGAGTGGTGAGCCACTCGTCAGCCGAGAACCGAACTGCCGCGGCGTCCTGCTCGATCCTCTTGGCGAAGGTGGTCTTGCCCGCTCCGATGTAGCCGTGGATCAGATGAGCTGTCGGCATGGTGGCAGACATTAGCTCCTGCCCACGCGGACCACTCTCCCGGTTGGGGCGTGCGAGCTCCTTCGTCGGTTCGCCGAAGCGATGGATTCCCCGACCCTGAAGCGCGGATCGACGTGTTCCCGCATCGGTCGCGCCGCAAATCTCGTCGACCGACGCATCGGGGCCTGCGCGATCGCGTCGGCGTCGTTCCACGTTCCTCGGCGGCCGTCGACGAACGGGAACAGCGCGTAGCGCCGGCCACGGTGCTCGGAGGTGTACGAGCCGTCGAGCGCTTGCTGCGCCGCAGGAACGGGGATCCCCCGAGCCGCCCTCCGGAACAACCGGCACGAGGTCGGCGAACCATGACATCATCGGCCGCAGCTCCTCAACCCTTGGTGCCGCTGATCGTTCGACCCGGCGATCGCAGGCGCGGCGGTGGTGTCAACGCGTCCTGCGCCTTCGAGCACGATTGCTTCAGCGTCCGAACGCCCAGGCCACCATCAGCGGGAACTCGGCTTGCCAGAACGGGTCACCGTGGGTCCCGACCCGCTCGGTCATCACAACGTCCGCACCGGCATCGCGCAGCGCGTCCGCCCACCGGGTCGCGTTCTCGAGGAAGAACGGCTCCAACGTGCCGGCGACGAGGTAGGTGCGTGGAAGTGGGTTCGGCATCACGGCTGGCGGGCGGTAGCCGCCGCCCGGCGAGGCGGAGAAGACCGCACCGTAGATGTCCGGATGCCGAAGCCCCATGGCGAGCGCGAGTTCTCCACTCGCCGACACGCCGCAGACCGCTGTGCGTTCGGCCGGCAACGCGACGCCGAAGCGCGACCGCACCCAGCTGCGGACGTCCTCGACGAAGAACCTCTCGTGCGCCGCGAACCGTTCCTCGTCGAATGGCGGTGAGTACTCCTTGATGCGCGCCATCTCATCCTCATCGGCCGTCCGGTAGGCACCGACGATCATCGTGTGCGGTACGTCGACCGCCTCGAGGTACCCGCCCCACTGCGAGATCAACTGACCGTCACCGGCGAACACGACTGCCTCCGGCGGATCGGGAGGCACGTACACCGTGGCCTGCCGCCCGCCGTCGTACTCGAACGTCTCGGTGACGAGCTCCCCCGCTATCGGGTCGATCCGCACCGCTTCGTCACCGTTCGCGCCGATGGCTGCTTGGTCTCCATGACTCGCACCTCGATCCTTTTCGAAAGAGAGCCAACCGGAGAGCTGTGGATGGTCGGTGAAGGGGTGATACTCCGTTATCGACAGCGCCGGCACCGTCACCCTCCGCGATCGATCTGCCCGCGCGCCAACGATCGGAGTGCTGACCTTTGGGTGGCGAACCCGAGGAGCCTGCCTGTTCCTATCAGACGACGGACGGCGCCGGCACCGCTGATCGCAGCACTTTCGAGTGGCGCTCCGACTCGCAGCGGAACGCTTGACAAGCGCTACGCCGGTCGGGGAGATTGGCGCCACGGCGCCGACCGGTCGCCGAGCTGTGGAACATCCGCCCCAGCTGGGGTTCCAGTAGCGAAGGGGAGTTGCCCTCTCGGTCGTCGATTGTCAACAGGCCATCTCTCAACACCGCGTCGCTGGGGGGCAAGGGTGTCAAGGGGAAGGCTTGTCATGACCAGGGACGGCAGCTTCAAGAAGGTTGTCCGGCGTCACGCTAAGGAGACGGGGCAGCGCTACACCGAAGCGCTGACCGATCTAGAGGGTCTCGGTACCCGCATGCACCACGAGCCCACTGCTGAGCGACTGCTCGCCCACCTTCGGGATCGCTACGGCATCGACCCGGTCGCGGCGACGAAGGTCAGTGTGCACAAGACCTACGTCTTCCGCATCGACAGGAATGACGGCGACCCGTGGATCGCCCGCGCGTTCCCTCCCGCCCGTCCGAGGGCCGGCGTCGAGGGCGACGCCACGATCCTGCGATTCCTGGAGCGGCACGACTTCCCCGCGGAGCGTCTGGCGGTCGACGACGCTGTGTCTGACTTCGACGGAAGCGCGGTCCTCGTGACCCGGCACATCCAAGGCGTCCCGCTTCCCGATGGTGCCGAGAAGTTCGCCATTATGGGTGACCTGCTCGGACGGCTGCACGCGCTGCCGCTCGACGAGTCCGTCAGCCGCCCAGGCGGAGCGAGTGGTGAGGACCCCAGCCGTGAGGGCACGCCGCGTCAGGATCTGCTGGCCACCCTGTCGTTTCTCGACGCCGTGGACACGAAGGTCGCGGCGGCCCATCGCAGGCGATTCGAGCAGATCCGGGACCAGGTGCGCTCGGCCGACGACGGTCACGGTCTTCCCGAGGCGTTGCTCCACGGCAACCTCCTCCACGCCCCCGATCACGCAGTCGTGAGCGAGCAAGGGCCAGTCGCAATCAACTGGAAGGCATCTGGGCGGGGTCCGCGACTCGCCGACTTCGCCTATCTGATGTGGGGCACCTGGCTCAATGAGGAAATGATCGACGCGGGCGTCAACGCCTACCGCCGACACGTCGAGCTGACCGACGACGAACTCGACCGACTCGAGGCAGTGATGTACATACGGCCGCTGTACCTCATGGGCTTCGACTACCGGCGTCACATCGATAGGCACCACGGCGGCGAGGTCGAGTGGTTCGATCCCGAGTACATCCGCGCAGCCGCAGCCGCGACTCGAGCCGCGTTCCGCAAATAGATCGGGTCCGCGGCGATGGGGAAAGAGCTGAAGGTTCTCGGCGCGTCCGAGCACAACCTGCGGGACGTCGACGTCACGTTCGGTCCCGGCATGACCGCCGTCGTCGGTGTGTCCGGCTCGGGGAAGTCGTCGCTCGCGTTCGACGTGGTCTACACCGAGGCGCGGCGTCGGTTCCTCGAGTCGCTGGGGCTGGGACGTCCAGGGGCACGCGTGCCAGCCGCGCAGGTACGCAGCATCGAGGGCTTGGGGCCGGCGGTGGCGATTGCCCAGAACGTGCTGAACGTCAACCCGGCTTCGACTGTCGCGACATCAGTTGGCTTGCACCCTTTCCTGCGCATTCTCTACGCCCGATTCGCGGATGTCACCTGCCCGCGTTGCCAGGTGCCAGTACGGGCGGTGTCGCGCGAAGAGCGGCTCGCGATCGCCTTGGACATGCTCGCCGCTGCAGGCCGCCTCTCGGTGGAAGTGGCGGTCGTCCGCGGCCTTCGCCGGAGCCACGCGCGTCTCCTAGCCGGCCTGCGGGGCCAATTCGATGCGGTCACGATCGACGGGCGTCCGTGGGCGGCGAACAACTCCAGCCGCGTGCCGCGGCTCGACCCGACGGTCCCGCACGATGTGGTCGTACGCATCGCCACACTCCACGCGGGCGCCCCCGCGGCGGAGGTTCGCGCCATCCTCGAGCGCGCCGACGCGTTGGGCTCACCAGAGGTCCGTCTCGGCGGCACGCCGGTGCTGCGGGCGCCGATCTGTCCGAGCTGCTCGGGCTGGGTCCGGCCGCTGGAGCCGCCGGCGTTTCGTGATGCGTCGGTGGACACGTCGTCGCATCGCATCGCCGGTGTCACCCTGACCGCGTTGCTTGCGCGCTCGGTGAGCGAGGTCCTCGAGTTCGTCGAGCAACTTCCGGTCAGACTCCGTGCGGCACGAGTGCAGGATGAGCTGCTGCGGCGGCTGCGGCCCCTGGTCACGTTGGGACTCGGTCATCTCACGCTTGACCGGTCCATGCCGACGCTGTCGCGCGGAGAGGCACAACGGACGCGACTCGCGGTCGTGCTCGGGGGCCGGCTCGAAGACCTCCTGCATGTCCTCGACGAGCCGACCATCGGACTGCACCACACCGATCTCACACGACTCCTCGATGCCATCGCATCGTTGCCGGGGCCGGTGCTGATGGTCGAACACGACCGCACCGCGATCGCGATGGCCGACGATGTCGTCGAGATCGGCCCTGCCGGAGGCCGCGGCGGTGGCGAACTCGTCTTCCAAGGGGCACCCGCCGCGCTGTGGCGCGCCGACACCGCATCGGGCCGCGGCTTCTCGGCGCCAACCCGTGTCCAGCGCGCGCCCCATGTGATCGGTGATCAGCGGATCGGCATCACCGGCGCCAGCTTGCGCAACCTGCGCAACGTCGACTGCGAGATCCCGGTGGGATCGCTCACGGTGATCACCGGTCCGTCGGGAGCCGGTAAGACCACCTTGGCGCGTGAGGTGTTGCTGGCGTCTCTGCGCGAAGGCGCGCCGGTCGGCTGCGTCACGTTCGACGCGCCGCCGGTGCGCGCGGTCGCTGTCGATCAGAAACCCCTGGGCAACAACCCGCGTTCGAATCCGGCGACCTATACGAAGGTGTTCGACAGGATCCGCGACGTGTTCGCGAAGGAGACCGGGCGGTCCGCGTCGGAGTTCACGTTCAACCGAGCCGAAGGGGCGTGCCCGGAGTGCGAGGGGATGGGGGCGGTCGCCATCAGCCTCAGCCACCTGGCGCCCATCTGGGTGCCGTGCGAGGCCTGCGACGGCCGCCGGTACCGGCCCGAGGTCCTCGAAGCAACATGGGAAGGTCGGTCGATCGCCGAGGTATTGGAGTTGAGCGTCGACGAGGCCAACGCGCTGTTCGTCGAGCACCGGTCGGTGACCCGCATCCTCCAGACCTTGCAGGAGGTTGGACTCGGCTACGTCACGCTCGGCCAACCCTCGCCCAGCCTCTCCGGTGGCGAAGCGCAACGAGTGCGGCTGGCCCGCGAGGTGACCAAGGCCAAGGCCGGCGACCTCGTGCTGCTCGACGAGCCCACCACGGGGCTTCACCCTGGCGACCTGGACCGACTCCTCAGCGTGCTCGACAAGCTGACGGTCAACGGCTGCACGGTGGTCGTCGTCGAACACCAGGCAGACGTGATCGCCTCCGCCGACTGGCGCATCGATCTCGGCCCGGGCGGTGGCCCTGAGGGCGGACGACTGCAGCACTGCGGCACGCCCGTTGCCGAGAAACGATCGAAGGTGACGCCGCGGGCCAAGCCACGCACGCGAAGGCGGTCGAGCGATGCCATCCGGGTGCGGAGCGCCCGCGCCCACAACCTGCAGGGTGTCGACGTCGAGTTCGCCAAGGGCCGATTCACCGTTGTGACGGGCGTGTCGGGTTCGGGCAAGTCGTCGTTGGTCCGCGACGTCGTCGCGGCGGAGGCCAACCGGCGGCTGCTCGAGTGCCTGTCGGTCTACGAGCGCCAGTCGGTGCGCGAAGGACCGGAAGCTCCAGTCGACTCGCTCACCGGGCTGGGTCCGACGATGAGCATCGACGCTTCCGGCACGATCTTCGACTCAGGTGGGCCCGGGAATTACGTCTGGGATGCCGCCCGGACGACCGTCGGCCGGTCCAGCGACCTCGACCGTCTCATGTCCCTCGTCCTGGCGCGTGCCGGTGTGCGCTCGTGCCTCGCGTGCGGTGGCGACAACGTTCGCCGGTCCTCACCGACGCCGGAAGCAGCGTGGGCCTGCGGCGACTGCGTGACGAGCGCGGTGCCGATCGAGCCGCGCCACCTCATGGGGTCGCCGGTTGCCATCTGTCCGCAGTGCGTGGGGCTCGGCGTGACGCGGCAGTTCCATTTCGACAGGTGGGTCGTGCAGCCCGATTCACCGATCTGCGCCGGCTGCTTCCGCGCGAGCGGCCGGGGTCCGTCGGCGATGACGTCGGCATCGATGGCGTTGCTCGGCTACTTCTGCAAGGAAGGCACCGGCGGCCACGCCTCGCTGCGTGCGTTCGCCGAGCGGCACGGGTTCGACCTCGAGACCACGCCGTGGTCGGAGCTGACCGAAGAAGCCCGCCAGACGTTCATGTTCGGCGACCCGTCGCCCACCAACGAGTTCTCCTTGGTGTCCTGGATCGGGATGAACCACTGGGCCCAGTACGACCTGGGCGGCGCGGACACCAAGGCCTTCCCCTGCGCCGAGTGCAGCGGCAAGCGGCTGCGCGCTCCCTACTTGACGACTCGCCTCGAAGGTCGCGACCGCAACGACCTGTTCTCGGCGTCGCTCGTCGAGCTCGAAGACCTACTGGCATCGATGGACGAGCCGGACGACAAACACGCGGCGGACGCACGCACAGTCGCGCTGCACCGTCTCGACTACTTGCGCTCTGTCGGGCTCGGCTACCTCCACCTGAACCGGGCGACCTGGACCTTGTCCGCGGGTGAGGCGCAGCGGATCAAGCTGGCGTCGGTGCTCGGCAGCGGCCTCGTCGGCATGACCGTGCTGCTCGACGAACCATCCCGAGGCCTGCATCCGCGAGAAGTGAGCGCGCTCTCCCGCACCTTGACCGAGCTCCGCGACGCCGGCAACACCGTGATCGCCGTCGAACACGACCCCACGCTCATCCGCGCCGCCGACGATGTCATCGAGATAGGTCCCGGTCCCGGACGAGCCGGCGGCCGCCTCATCGACCTCGACAGCCCCCAGTCGGTCACCCGGGCAGTACTCGACGGACGCGTCTCGATCCCTCGCCGCGACCGCCGCGAGCCAACAGGGTGGATGTACGTCACAGGCGCGCGGGAGAACAACCTGCGCGGCCTCGATGTCCGCATCCCGCTCGGTGTGCAAGTCGGCGTCTGCGGTGTGTCCGGCTCGGGAAAGTCCTCGCTCGTCGTCGACACCATCGCACTGGGGCTGGCGCGACCAAAGACCAACATCCCCCGCAGCGGCGTCATCCGCGTCGCACCTGGTCTCCACGACGCTATTTCGGGCGCGCCCGTCCGCACCGTCGTCGCCGACCAAGCCCGCGCTGAGATCACCTCACCCGGCATGTTCCTCGGGCTGATCAACGCCGCCCGCAAGTCGTTCGCCGCGAGCGAAGTGGCCCGCGAGCAGGGCATCACGATCAAGGACCTCGCCTACGGCTGCGACGCCTGCGGCGGCAAAGGGACCTGGCAAGAGGACATGTCGTTCCTGCCGTCGGTGACCCAGACCTGCGACGCGTGCGGCGGCTCCGGCTACCGCCGCGAGGTCGCCGCCCTCGTCGAGCGGGGCCGAACCCTCGCCGACATCGAAGCCCTCACCATCGGTGAACTCCTCGAGGAGTGGGGCGACATCGACGGCGTCCATCGCGTGGGCGGCGCCGCAGTCGCGCTCGGCCTCGGCTACCTCATCGTCCGCCAGCCCGGTTGGAGCCTCTCAGGCGGTGAAGCGCAGCGGCTCAAGCTCGCCAAGGAGCTCGCCCGCCCCACCAAGGCGGGCAGCCTCTACGTACTCGATGAGCCCACCGTCGGTCTGCAGGTAACCGACGTCGCGGGGCTCGCCCGCGCCCTCGACGCGATCGTCGAAGCAGGCAACACCGTCTTGGTCGTCGAGCACGATCCCGTCCTACTCGCAACCTGCGACTGGCTCATCGAGCTGGGGCCCGGTGCCGGACCAGACGGTGGCGAGATCGTCTTCGAGGGCCGGCCCGAAGAACTCGCCGAGGCCGACACAGCAACCGCGCCGTACATCCTCGAAGCCCTCACATGAACATGACAACGCTCCTGCTCGGAGATCCGTCCCCGTCGTTGCGGTGGCGTACGGCTATCGAGCTCGAGGGCGCCCCCGATGACGATGACGACGTCAAGGCCTGGCGGGGCGAGATCGGAGAGAGCCTCGCGGTCCAGTCGCTCCTCGCACGACTGTCGGCGGCCGAGCGGCGGCCTCAAGCCGCCGGCTACCTGCTCTGCCAGCTCGCGTACCTCGGCTACCGCGGCCCCGAACTTGCCACTGCCGTCGACGCCATCTTCGCCAACCAGCAGCCGGACGGCTCGTGGCCACTGCGGCTCGACGACGACAACGACCAGCCCGCACGCAAGCCGAGAAGGGGAGCGCCACCGGGGTTGGCACCATCCGACGGCCCGCGCTTCGTCACCATGCAGACCGTCGTGCCGTTGCGGGGTATCGCCGCGGCCGGGTTCGCCGCCGACCCTCGCACTGAACGCGCCTACGAATGGCTCCTCCGCGAACGCCTCCCCGACGGATCCTGGCCCGCCGGACCCAAAGCCGACCTCGGAGGTCCCGGACGGCCCTCACTGCCGGAAAAGGACTACCGGCGGCTCACACACGGGGAGGGGTGCCGCTCGGCGACAACTGGCGCGGTGGCCTGCCTCGCGCTGCACCCCCAGCGCAACCGATCCGACGCGGCCCGCGTCGGCGTCGGCCACCTCCTCGCACGGGAGACCCGAGACGAATCGACCCTCGGCTGGGAAGTCTCCCGGCTGATCGGGCTTGAGCGGGCGATGGGACAGGTCACCTTCTACGTCACCTTCGATCTCGCCTTCCTCCTCGACCTCGCCTCCCGATGCGGCGTCTCCGCTGATGACCGCCGCGTACGCGACCTCGTCACCTGGCTCGAAACACTTCGAGGCCTCTACGGCCTCTGGGAACACCAAGCCCACCCGCAGCTCTCCCGATGGCTCACCTTCGACCTCGAGTGCAGCCTCCGCCGATTGGCCGACGGCGCCTGGATCGGCAACGAGGAACCGGCCAGCTTCACCCCCTACAAACGTGGCCGCCGCCGCTACTGACCCGACGCCCAGCGGGGCACACCCCGCCGGGCGTCGGGTCATGGACGCGTGAAGGACTCGACGACTGCGTTGTGGTGCTCATACCACCACGACAGCAGGGCCGATCCGGCGAGGAAGAACTGGTCGCAGGAGGTGTCACCGTGGTCGTAGTGCCAGTCCAACGGCCAGAGCCCGCAGAGGTACTCCCACCACCAGCGGTGCACGGCGTCAGCCAATTGCGCGTCGGTCACAGGCCTGGTCGCACGGTAACCGGCGATGAACGCCGACACCCGGTCCAGATCGACGTTACCTCGCTCACGGCTCATGAACAGGAAGACCGCCGCGCGTACGACTTCACCGAGCAGCGAGCCGAAACAGAGCCGGTCCCAGTCCAGAACGGCGTTGATGCGCCCGTGCTCCCACAGCAGGTTGAACTGCTGGAAGTCGCCATGCATCCAGCCGTACGGGCCCAGCCAGGTACTGCCGACGGGCCGTCGATGCGACTGCGCGGTGATGTGCTCGCGCCGAGTCCGGAGCAACCGGCGGGCCTGCTCGTCGAACTCGTCGGGTACCGGTCGGGCCTCAATCAGGCTTGCGTAGTGGTCGATGGCGTCGAGCGCCGCGCGTGGATCCGTGGCGGGTTCGCGGTGGTGGGATACGGCGGCGTCTGGCTCAGACGGGAGCACGGCGTCCAGGTGGTGGTGCAGCTCACTGAGCAGGTGGCCAGCCGCCGTGCACTCGGCTGGTGTGAGATCGACACCCTCGCGGAGTACCCCTGGCATCCACGGGGTGAGCGTGAAGCTGCCGCACGCGTGGTCGAGCAAGGTGTCACCGTCGGGCAAGACCACCGGGGTCGGTGCCGGAAACCCCCGTGCCGCCAGGGCATCGAGGACGGCGTGCTGACACCTGGCCTGGTCGGGGCTGTGGTCGAGGATCTGCTTGACCGCGAACGTGCCTGCCGATGTCGTCACCTGCCAACTGCGGTTCATGAAGCCAGTGGTCAGTGGCTCCAGTCTCGAGGGGCTGCCCAATCCGAACGCGTTCGTGACGTCTGCGACCAGCTGCTCGTCCGGTAGGCCCGGACTCGTCAGATGCTTCACGCGCTCGCGTTGCGTCATGCCGCCCAACTATGCATCATTTCACCACTCCCCCGGTGCTACTCCCCAGACCAACGCATTACGAGTGGGTTCTCGTGCGCAGGTCACCCGCCGGTTCCAGAACTACTGACCGTGGACTGCTCGTTATTAACGTTGGTTGTTGAGGACTGATTAGGGCCGTTCAGGAGCACGTGGGGGCCATGTTTGCGTGGAGGCGATCGACCCCGCGCCACGCCTCAATTCCGTCGGATTGCTGCCGTCAACGTGCCTCAGTAACACAGAACTCATTCCCCTCCGGGTCCTGCATGAGCGTCCGCCCATCGAATTCCTTCCGGACTGACGCACCGAGCGCCACCAGCCGGGCGACTTCCTCGTGCCGACTTGCCGCCTCGACATCGAGGTGGACTCGATTCTTCGTCGACTTGTGCTCAGGGACCTGCTGGAAGAACAGGATCGGTCCTGGACCGTCCACAGCGACCGTCGGATCGGTCTCCGGGGTCAGCCCCAGGCTTGCCAGCCGTTCGATCTCGGCACTGTCGTAGGCCCGGACGTCGTACCCATCAAGCACGCCAGCCCAAAAGCACGCCAGCTTGGATGGGCGCTCGCAGTCGAACACGATCTCGCGAATCGCTGCCATTAGCTTCTCTCCTCCCGCCCAGACCGGGCTGGCTTTTGTTGTCCCTCGGGGCGCCCATCGTGAACGCAGGTGCGGTGCTTGTCGCTGTTGGCTCGCGACAATCCTGACAGAACAGAGCGGCCCTGAAAGGACTCCTCTCCCGTACCCGGGTTCTGGGCAGGGTGGCAAGGCTCGACATCGGAGACCGTCAGGCTTGGCCTTGCGACCCTGTGCAGGTTCCGGGTAACCGCTTGCGGTGGCCGTCCGATGAGAGCGGAGCCTTGCCGAACAGCAGAACCTGGTCGAATTGTGGCTGCCGCCGACGGTCGTGGCTGGATCCGAACCTGCGCCGACCGAACCACCACTCTGCCCAGTCGAGCAGACCGCGCTCGAGAAAAAGCTGTGCGCAAGAAGCCAGAAGCGCTCGAGGAGCAGCTCCTGCCGGCGCGACAGGACTGGGGCGGTGGGCCGGTCGAGTTCGACCTGGTGGTACCGCCGTCGGGGAACATGTGCGAGTGCAGCGGCTGGCCGACCGCACCGGCGTCATCTCCGTGTGCGGGCAACGCCTGTCCCAACGCATCTAGACACCCGCACCGTCGCGTCGTGTCCCGGCTTGTGGTCGCAGGCTAGACATCACCGGATGGGAGCGTGATGTCCGGGCGCGAGGAGCGCTGGCGGTGGGGCGGCCAGCGCAGCGGCCGCGTCGCTGACGGGTAGATCTACCAGGGCGTCACAGGTCGGTGCGGCGCATTCGCAGTCGAACGCGCGGATGACCGTGCTGGCATCCCGCGGTACAGGGGCTCGCGCAACCCCTGTGAGGGAGTGGGTGACGGCGACCTCATTGGCGTAGCGCAGCAGGGATTGCCGTTCACGCACGCTCCGCGCTGTTGGGCCCGCTGCGAGGCACTCGGCGAAGTGATTCTCAACCGCGGCGAGTGTCTGGCTCACAGTCTGGTTGTCGACGATGATCGTGGCCGCGTCCGGAGCGGCATCTAGTTGATTCCGGACCAGCTGCCAGCCCCACAGATATCCATGGTGCACGCCCTCCGGGTGGCGCTTTTCAAGCCTGGCTCGCTGCTCCTCTTGCGAGGGCATCAGCCACACCGCATTGCCCGTGGGCGTGGCCAGGTCCGGAGTAACGAGGGCACCTTCGACCACCACCAGCGGCCAGGATAGTGACAGCAGGTCCTTACCGATCATGGGACCACGGTCGAAGTCGCCCGGGCCACTGCTCGGCAACGCCACACCTGCCGCTGCGGCCCGATCCCAGTACTGCCACGTGTGGTCATCAACGCTGTACCAACGCAAGCCGTGACGCCTCGCCAGCAGGCGACTCACCGTCGTCTTACCAGCAGCAGCCGGGCCACCGATCCAAAGAACATGCGACAGATCTCCCACCACGCCTCCCCACAGGCCAATCGCTCCGAACCCCGGATTCAGTCGCTGGTCCATTCCGGCAAGCCCGGCCTACTGCGGCTACGATCACGGCAGGTCGCCGCGAACGGCCTCCTAAGCTATCTAGACCACCCGTCGCGCATCAGCTGGCGGGAAATTGTCGCGGCATCAGGTGTCGCAAGACAAGAGCTGACCTCGGTGTCCTGGCTCAGGTGATGCTTGACGGTCCGCGTCTCGGGTGATGGTTGACACTGGCCGCGTTTGGCCTTCGCTGGTTGGCGACCCTTCTCGTGGGCGGCGGCGTTGGCGAGGGAGGGCGTGAGGTCTACAGCGTCGAGGCCGTTCTACTTTCGTCCGAACCGGCTGAGCCAGCCTCATTCGGGCCGACGTGGGCTTGAAGAGGTCGCGAAACCATCCAACAGCACTGTCCCAGCTGCTCACTATGGTTCAGGCATGAACAGCCCCGACTGCCCGAGCAAGCGCCTTGTTGAGCAACGGCTGCGCAACCGCGCTATGGAAGCGCTTGAGGCACTGAGCGACGGTGATGAAGGCGTTCGAACGGTTGGCATCGTGGAGTATGTCGAGGAGTTCTTCGACGTGATCAACGATGATCTGCCGTGGCACTGGCGGGAATGGTCCTACTTCACGCCCAATGAGGTCCAGACGCTCGATCGAGTCCAGCGTCTACTCAAGGCGGCGTGCGAAGCAACACCACGTTCTGCTCGGACAGCGAATTCATTCGTTCCGGATGGCCAGCCACGATCCGGCCGGCCGCGATTCAAGCACTCGAACTCATGCGCAGCCGCGGACGATTTCGCGAGGACGTCGAGGAAGCCCGGCCATCGCAGCCCAGCTGAACCCGCTGCCAACTGGAACATGCTCGCCCGGTCGCGTATCACCTGGTACAGGACAAGAGCTGACCTCCGGAGTCCCCCAGCTTCCGGCCGAGGCGGTGAGGAGGTGTACGCCGTCGTGCGTGCGGAGATCGGGTGGTCTGGGTCGTCCAGGGCGTCGAGGAGGCGTACGGCGTATGCCTCGGTCATGCGGTCGCGGATCAGGTCGGGGATGAGCCAGGCGACGCGGTAGGTCTCGGAACTGGTCTGCTCTGCACCGCCAGACCTACCCCGGCAGGGGCGGCCTGGTCACGAAGGAGACAAAGGGTCGTCGTCGCCGGACGGTACCGATCACCGAGCCGCTACGTCCGACGCTGCAACGTCCTGGTGCACGAGCGGCGTCCTCAGGCAAGGCTGCTCGCGGGTCCGCCCGGGGGCGTGATCACGACAGCGACACTCAGACACGCGACCGGGTGGGACACCCTCGTCACCGACCTCGGGCTCCCCGGCCTGGTCCGGCACGGACTCCAACACACAACGCTCACCTGGATGGCGGACACCGTGATCGAGCTGCACATCCTCCAGCGGGTCGCGGGTCACCAGGACCCCGCACGCATCTGGTCCGTACTTCTCTCCCCCCGCCACTCCCCCGCACATGGCCAGCCACGCCGTGACCTGGCCCGAACGCGGACGACTGGATCACACGGGGAACACGTGGCTAGGCTCGCGATGTGATTATTTGGATGAACGGGACCTTCGGCGCAGGAAAGACGACCACCGCCAACGAACTCGTCAAACTCGTCCCAGCATCGAGGATTTTCGACGCTGAAGAGGTCGGCGGCATGCTGAGGCACGTCCGGGATCTGCCACAGCTGGGGGACTTCCAGCACTGGCCGCCATGGCGTCACCTGGTCGTGGAGACCGCTTCACAACTCCTCAAGTATCTCGGCGGGGTTCTCGTGGTCGTCCAGTCTGTGCTCGTCGAGCAGTACTGGACAGAGATCCGCTCCGGCCTGGAAAAGGCTGATGTCCAGGTCCACCACGTCGTCCTCCACGCGGACCACGACACCCTCGTCAAGCGCATCGAGGGGGACGACGAAAATAACACTGCCTTCCCCAACAATCGCCAGTGGCGTCTCGACCACCTTGCCGCCTACCACGGTGCCCGGCCGTGGCTTGACCAAGCTGGCGACGTCATCGATACCACGCACGTCAACGCGGCGGACGTCGCCCGGCTGATCGCCGACAAGCATCGCCTTCTCTGAATGCAACGCGGTAACCGGCCCGTACCTGTGGACATTATCCGGGCCCAGGCTGGACCCGGACGGATCTCCTGAGAGCCGTTCTCCCTTCGCCCGGACAGCTATTCGCCAGCGTCGACAGCCTCTGCGTGGCCTTTCCTGTGGCTGACCACTCTCCCCGGAGAGGACTCCCCCGCTCGGCGTCCGACTCACCGTCGACATCGAAGTGGTTCAGCAACGTCGAGAGCGATCGATTCCACGTCGACCTACGACCCGTACTCGGCTGGGCTACGGCTGCGCGAGTGCGGCGTAAGACCGTCGGCAAGCGATCCCATGGCGAAGCTGACGACGAGCCACAGAACCCGCGCGAGCTCGCTCTCCCCGACGTGGCGACGCTGGATCGCCTTGTAACTAAGGCGATCGAGGCCGGCGGACATCGGTGCTGGGCGACGTCGTGACCATCCTCGCGACCCTACGGATCAGCGAAGTGGCCGAGCTCCAAGCGTTTTCCCCGCAGTCCAGGAGGACGTACGGCATCGGAGGCTCTCTGCATACTCCCCGCGACTCGCGGAGTGCAGGCCGGAGCCTGGCGTGCGAGGACGACTGCGGAGAGTAGTGTGTCAGTGACGGAACGGGATCGAGTGGGAGCCTCCGGTGACGGCGCCGACCACCAGGTGCTGCTGATACGTCGGTCTGACTGTGGCCAGTGGGCGATCCCCCGCGGCCACCTCGACCCCAGAGAGACCGTCACCGAGGCGCTCGCCCGCGAACTTCGCAGGAAGGAATCCACTAGTGATCACGGATCCAACGATCCTCCGGATCGGCGAGGTGGTGCAGCGCAGCCATCAGGGCGAGCGGGAAGCCGCTCGCCTCCTGTTCACAGAGATCTGGGACGAGATCGGCGGCGAGCAAGGGGACCCCCTGCACCGTTGCACACTCGCGCACGCGATGGCCGATGTGCAAGACGACGTGCGCCAGGAGCTGGTCTGGGACCAGCGAGCGCTAGCGGCTGCCGACCTGCTCACCGACGCGCGCGTGGCGCAGGCTGGGGTGACGCTTCCGGTGGCGGGGTTGTACCCGTCGTTGCACCTGAACCTGAGCGAGTGCTACCGCAAGCTGGGCGATCTCGACCGTGCTCGTGAACACCTCCAGCAGGCGCAGGCCACGATCGGCGCGCTTGGCGATGACGAGTATGGGCAGCTGATCAGAGGGGGCCTGGAGCGCCTGGTCGAACTGCTGCGCTGACCCGACAGCGGCGACGGCACCCGGGAGGTCGGCCCCTTCTGGAGCGAGGCGCTGAGCTGGCCGCTGGTATGGGACCCAGAACCACGAGACCGCGATCCAGTCACCGCACGGCGGCACAAAGATCGCCTGGGGAGACCCGCCCGTAGCCCCGACGATGCTCCCACCGACGCCGGCGGACGGCGCGGACGGCGCGGACGGCGCGGACGGCGCGGACGGCGCGGACGGCCAGTCACTCAGACCGAGGCGATAGCGGCATTGGGTCGGCCGATCGGGGCCATGGTGACGGCCAAATGACGCTATATAGGCGTTGACTGACGTCGATACGGTGTCATATGGACGACACCATATGCCACGGGACGGAAGGGACACGGGATGAGTGAGCCCACCTATGGGACCGTCATCGAGGAGGCGCGCGCCGAGTTCGGTGTGCCTGGAGTGAGCTGGGTGGTGATCGACAGCGGCCAGATCGCCAGGGCTGGGACGTCGGGGGTTCAGGCGGCCGGTGAGACGCGGCCGGTGACCGGCACGACGAGATTCCAGGCGTGCTCGATCAGCAAACCGATCGCCGCGCTGGCGATGCTGCGGCTGGTCGATCGTGGCGTGCTCGACCTGGACTCCGACATCAACGCCTACCTGACCTCATGGCGGCTGCCGCGCAACGCAGACTGGCAGCCTGTCGTGACGCTGCGACAGCTGGCGAGCCACTCGGCGGGCCTCACGACGTCCGGGTTCCCGGGCTACAAGCGAACCGATGAGCTGCCGACCACGGTGCAGATCCTCTGCGGAAGCCATCCGGCGAACACGTTCGACGTCCGCGTGGACACCGTCCCGGGGACACAGTTCCGCTACTCCGGCGGCGGAACGCTCGCGATGCAGCTGCTGCTCGAGGATGTGACCGGCACGCCTTTCCCAGCGCTGATGCGCGAGCTCGTCCTCGACCCGCTCTGCATGGGCGACAGTGACTACACCCAGCCGCCACCGGCGGAGGCGTACGACAGGCTGGCGTCGGGCCACGACATCGCCGGCGCTGTCGTCGCGGGCGGCTGGCACGTCTACCCCGAGATGGCGACCGCCGGCCTGTGGACGACGCCGAGCGACCTGTGCAGGTACGCGCTCGCGGTCCGGGCAGCTTACGCCGGCGCGCCGGGTGCGCTGATCTCGCAGCATCTCGCGCGCGAGATGCTGACCCCGCAGGTCCCCGCGACGGAGCGGATCGGAGGGTTGTCCGCGGTCGGCCTCGGCCCGTTCGTCTCCGTCGGTGGGGCAGCGAGGTTCGGGCACAGCGGCGGGAACGAAGGCTTCAAGTGCCACCTGCTCGCCTACCAAGACGCCGGTGTCGGCGCGGCAGTGATGACAAACAGCGACCTCGGAATCTACGTGGTGCAACGCGCGTTCGCCGCGATTGCGAAGGTGTACGACTGGCCGGACTTCCCGATGACTGTCGACGATCCCGAGCTGCCCACCGAATCGACCCTCGCCAAGATCGCGGGCCGCTACCGACTGCGCGACGGGGTCGAGCTGGAGATCACGCCAGCCGACTACAACTTGCGGGTGACGTTCAACGGACAAGCACCAATGACGTTCACGTTCACGGGTACGAACGACGACGGCACCACGGTGTTCAACTCGGTGGCGACCGAGACGAAGCTGCGCCTGAATTGCGACGGCGCTCTCACGTTCGACCAGAACGGGCAGACCATCGCCTGCGACCGGCTCTAGATATTGAAGAGGCGGGGTACCTGGTCCCCCTGTGCGACCTGCCCGGGACGGTGCAGTGATTGGCGTGCGCTTGAACCTGCATCCTCGTGGCAAGCTGACGAACCACCAGCCGCTTCGCACCGGTACGACCGCCGAAAGGGAGCGTCATCCGCATGCCTGACACGAACGCACAGCCTGACTTCAACCACAACGACTTCTATCACCGGTATCTGCTGCGCCAGGTACCACGGCAATGCGATCGAGCACTCGACATCGGATGCGGAACCGGCTTGTTCGCCAGGCGATTGGCTCAGCGTGCACAAACGGTTGAAGCCATCGATCGTGCGCCCGAAGTGATCGCCCAGGCGCGTGCGCTGTCCCACGACACACCCAACGTCCGCTACGCCGAGGCAGACCTTGCCGACTACGACCTGGGCACTGCGCGTTATGACTTCATTTCCGGCCTCGCCAGCGTCCATCACATGCCGTTCGCGGAGACGATCACGAAACTGCGTGATGCGTTGACCCCTGGTGGCGTGCTGGCCATCCTGGGCCTTTGCCGTTATGCGACACGAGCCGACTACCTGCCCGACCTGGTCGCGGCCCCGGCGAACCTGGCTGCGAAAGCGGTCGTGCGGGCGAAGGCCCGCTTTGGCAGCCGGGTGGCAGGCTCCGGACCGGCACCGTCGATGAATGCGCAGATGACGCTGCCGGAGATCAGAACAGAAGCGGCACGGCTTCTGCCCGGCGCCGTCATCCGACGTCGCGTCTTTTGGAGGTACTCCCTCATCTACAGGCAGCCGGCGACCTCGACGAGATGAGAGCAAACGCTGGGAGAACCGGAACGGGGCGAGCTCGTGCGCTGGAACCTCCGGCTGAAGGCGGCTGGTTCAGGGCATCTGGAAGTCGACCGAGTTGCGGCGGCGGCGCCTGGGCGCCGCCGCCGCAACCGTTGCGCTGCCGCGGGCCGAAGCCGGGCGCGAGCGCTCGGGCGCTACGGTTTCGCCAACGGCCCGAGGGCCTGGGCGAGAGCCTTGGCAAGAACGTGGGCCGTGGAGCCGTCCGGCTCGCCATGGTCGGGATTGAACTCGGCGAACGTCATACCGGCGAACCCCGGATGTGCCACGAACTCCGACAGTGCGGTCATCGCCTCGGCCTTCGTCAGCCCTCTGTTGTACAGCGGTACGTCGGCGACGGGAAGGTCGTAGAAGTCGATCACATCCACGTCGAAGTGCACCACGAAGCGATCCGCGCCGAGGGCCTGCACGGCCCGGCGCGCGGCGCTTCGAGGGTCGGGCCTGACGTCGCTGGCCGGGAAACGAGTGCTCGGAACCAGGCCCTCCCGATCCTCCTCCGGGTCACCGTATCCGAAGAAGCACAGCCGTTCCGGACTCAGCAGCGGCCGTCGGGGCCCGAAACTGGCCAGGGCGGGAGCCGTGCCCGGTAGGTCAAGCATGTGACCGACGCCGAGCCCGTCCAGGACGCTCTCCGGGTTGTCCGGGGCATTGGACAGGTCCTGACCGCCATCGAAGTACAGCAACGCCACGTCCTCGTCGTGCGCAACCGCGGCGCTGTAGAGCGCGATCGCAAGCGTGCACTCCCCGCCTACCACGAGCGGGAGCTGGCCGGCCTCGAAGATCGAATTGATCTGCGCTCGGGCGTCGGACAGGACCTGCAGGACCTGACTCAGGTTGTGCGGCCGCCGCTCGGTCGGGTGCGGCCGCCACCGGACGACCGGGCGGTCGCCATGGTCCTCCACCTCAAGCCCGGCTTCGCCTAATAGGCGGATCAGACCGGCCGCCCTTAATGCTGCCGGCGCCTTCTCCTGTCCGGGCCAGTGGGCCGCCGCGCTCGACGGAACGCCAAGCAAACCTAGAGTTGTACTCATTTCCGCAATGCCATTCATACTCTCATCAGCCCTTCCTGTCGGCACCACTCATCGAACCTCCAAGGGACTCCGGGTTCGGCTGGAGTCACCGACGCTATGGGCTGATCCGGACACCTACTGTCTTGTTCGTGTTCGTGACCCACGTCTCGCGTCTACCCGCGTCCGGTCCTCGGAGCCGAGGTCTGCAGCTGCGGGCTTTCGGCGGTCTCGTCGCGAATGTCGGCCGGTTTCGTCGACGCTGGTGTGGCGCCTTTGCAGGTCAGAGGCAACTTGACCCTCATGAGACCCGATGCGGGCACGTACATACCGGGAAGGGCGAACGTCGGCCGGTCAGCGGTTGAGGTCCTCGCCGGCTTGTTCTTGCCGTACGACGCGATCCGGGTGGAACGTCATGTGAAAGTCCCTCTCGGACTCGGCGTGCTGCTCGAAGCCCAAGCGCTCGTAGAGCCTGCGCGCTCTCACATTGTTCCTGTCGACGTCGAGATGCAGAGGTTTGGCGGTGGATCGGCTCTCCTGGATCAGTGCGGTGATGAGGTGGGTGCCGATTCCGTTGCCCTGGAAGGCCGGGTGGATCTGAATTCCTCCTAGTACTACAGCCGTAGATCGTGATCTTGGTTTCGTCGGTGGTAGTGGCAGAGTTTGGCTCGGTGTTGGTGGAGTCGGCGGTATCGGCTCCATCGTTCGGTGTGCCATGGGTGGTGGCGAGGTCGGGTGTAGGTGGCGCGTTTGTGTCGGATTTCGTTGCAGGTAAGCGGGATCATGGCCTGGTCGGTGTGGGGCTGGTCGGCCGATGTCAGGGATGGCCGCGTCGACTGGGCGGTCTGGGATCG
>NZ_KB892781.1 GCF_000373925.1 Actinopolymorpha alba DSM 45243
TTGCCGGTGGCGGCGACGGTGCAGCCGTTGGATCGGTCGGCGTTGATGCGGATCCTGACCGAGCCGCGGAACGCGTTGATCAAGCAGTATCAGAAGTTGTTCGAGATCGATGGGGTGGAGCTGGAGTTCACCGATGACGCGGTTGCCGCGATCGCTGAGCAGGCGTTGTTGCGGGGGACTGGTGCCCGGGCGACCCGGGCGATCATCGAAGAGGTCCTGCTCAACGTGATGTATGAGGTGCCCAGCCGCGACGACGTGGCCCGGGTCATCGTCACCCGCGAAGTCGTCCTCGACAACGTCAACCCCACCCTGCTGTCCCGCACGTCGGTCCGGATCCGCGAACGTCGGAAGAAGTCTGCCTAGCGTCGTGCCGTCGCCTCTGCCGGTTGGCCTTCAGCGGAGGGCGTGGATGCCGGCGCCGATGAGGGTGGCGTCGTCGCCGTGCCGGGCAGGAACGACGGCGGGGCCCACTGGTCCGCCCAGGCCCGAACGCAGGGGTGCCGCCACGAGGTCCCAGGATTTCGCCATCGAGCCGCCGACCACCAGCAGCGTCGCACCGAACCGCTCGACCCACGGTCGAAGTGCGGCGCCGAGGGCATGGAACGCCGCGCCCAGCACGTTCGCCGCTACGGCGTCGCCCTGCTCGGCCCGCCGGGCGATGTCCTCGACATCCACTCCGACCGCCGGCTCCGGACGGGTTCCGCCGCCGGCGAGGGTCGCGTAGCGCGCGAGGACGGCGCGCCGCGACACCGTTTCCTCCAAGGGTCGCCCGTCGATGGTGAGGAGATCGGCCCGGCCCTCCGGCGGCACCTCGGGGCCGTCCTCGACAATCCGGCCGTGCGCGACAAAGGCAGACCCGATCCCGGTGCCGAGCGTGAGGGCGAGTACCCGAGCCTGTCCCACTGCCGCGCCCGACGCCCATTCGCCGAGCGCGAACGCGTTGGCATCGTTGAGGAAACGCGTCCGGGCTGGCGCCGCACGCAGGCCGTCGCGCAGAGCCCGGCCGAGTTCGACACCGTGCAGGGCGTCGAACTTCCCGACCCCTTCGTACCACCCGATTCCGCGTTCGTAGTCGAACGGTCCGGGCAGGGCGATGCCCCACGCCATCCCCGACGGCGCGTCAAGAGCGTCGCCACAACGCACGATCCGCTCCACGATGGCGGCAGCCGGCGCTGACGCATCAAGCGGAAGCCGCTGCCGGCTGCCGTCAAGGATGCCTTGCGCGTCGGGCTCGAACAACCCGGCCGTCACGTGCGTACCGCCGATGTCCATGACAGGAACGAGTTTTGTCCTGGCGTCGGGAGAGCTTGTCATGGTGTCACGAGCGACTTGACGACCCGGACGTCGTGTGGGCCGAGGGCTCGCAGGCGATACGCGCCGACAGACGCCGGCACCACCATCGTTTCGGCATAGGCCAGGTCATGGCGGCGACCGCTCGCCGTCTCCACCGCGACACCGTCGCCCTCGACGACGTTGAGAACGTGGAACCGCCCGCCGGTGTCGTCCTCGGCGGTCTTGCCTGCCGCTACGCCGATTCGGCGTACCTCGAAGAACATCTCGGGCGCCGATCCGATCAGCTCCTCCTGCCATCCTGGGCCGGTGCGAAGCGCACGTGGTTGTTGGATCAGGCGCTCACGCACCGCGGGCCCCTGCCGGCGGGTGTCGAGATTGGCGAACGCGTGCCCCACATGCACGGGCCGCTGGCGTTCCGCTTCGTCGCGGCGTAACCAGTCATAGAAACGCAGGCTGTAGAGGTACGGCGTGGCGCTGATCTCGAGGACGACGTTCCCCTCACCGCTGCCGTGCGGCGTGCCGGCGGGAATCATGAAGAGCTGGTGCGGAGTGGCCGGGAAGGTCTGGACGTACTCCTCGATGTCGAACGCCACCCCATGCTCGTCGGCGTCGCGCGCCCGGGCCTGGAAGGTCTCGATGTCCACGCCGTCGTGCAGGCCCAGGAAGATCCGCCGCCCATCGCCGCCCACCAGGATGTAGTAGGTCTCGTGCTGGGTGTAGGGCCAGCCGAAGATCGCCCGCATGTAGTCGGGTTGCGGGTGGCAGTGGACAGACAGGTTGCCACCGCCCACCGTGTCGAGGTAGTCGAAGCGGATCGGGAACGACGTGCCGAAGTCCGCGTGGACCCGCTCACCGAGCAACTCGACCGGGGCCTGGCTGACGAGGAGTTGGAACGGCACCTCGACCTGCGGGCCCGAGTCGGGGCCGATGAGGACGCCGCTTTCGGGTGCGATGAGTTCGTACCCGAGCGCGGTGTTGCGGGCGTCGCGGTTGAAGCCGAGAGTCTGCTGTGCCCAGTGGCCGCCCCACGAGGTGGTGTTGAACGTCGGCCTGGTGCGAAACGGCCTGGTCGCGAGGTCGGCGATGGTACGCCGGAGCGTCGTACCATCAAGCGACGTTGGGCTCGCTGCATCCTGGGCGTCGATCCACCGGTCGATCCGGCCGGCGATCGCGTCCCGGTGCCGGTCGAGGATCGGCCAGTCGATGTAGAAGAGCCGCTTCGTCGTGCCCGTGCCGTCGCCGGCACGTTGGCCCAGGTTGCGGGCCGTGCCTGCGACGATCGCGGCCTCGGCGTACCGCTTCGGGAGATCGGCGTACCACAGGATGTCGTGTCGTACGAGCGCGGCGCCCGGCCCGAAGACGATGAGGACACCACCGTCTGGCGAGGCAGCATCCGGCAGGTGCTCGAAGAGGTCGACGAGGTTCTGCGTGGCCAGGGTGGTGAAGTCCGGGTCCTCGGGTAGGGCCGCGGACGCGGTGACGTCGACGACCTTCTGCCACGGCACGAAGCTGTCCCGTAGGTCGAGGGTGTGTGTCGGGATCTCGGCCGGGAACACTGCGGCCAGTCCGGTGACCAACGTCGTCCAGTCGAGGATGGCGGGACCGTCGACCGCGAGGACGAACGGCGTGGCGGGCAGGGCCGCGATCGCGTCCGCCCAGCCGCGGACCACGCTGTCGCCACGTGGCGGGTACGCCGGATTGGCATCGTAGGTGACTGTCCCCGCCAAGGTTGATCCCCCTTGTGACAAGCGATGGTAACGACACCATGCCGGTTGGTGTGCGCTCCGCGCAAGACCAACCCGATATGCCAGGACCGGCCAGGCGCCCGAACATCCTCTGAAACAAGACCACATTCGGCCGACCTGGCGACGCGACATGCCGTGAGTCTCGGCTTCTCTTGTACGGTCAACGACCACAACCACTCGGTATCGATACCTCGGACTCACCAGGCGCCTATCTCAGCGTCTCGCTCCCGACGGTCGTGCTCTTCCTCGCGTTCCAGCGTTTCTTCGTGTCAAGTCTCCGGCCGGTCGGCTGAGGTCACCGGATCAAACGAGGAGTGTGACAACAGTGAAGACCAGGTCGAGATCGCGGATATGGCGGTTACGGTTGCTCGTTGCCCTGACAATGGTGGCCGTCGCGGTGGGTGCCCTCAACGGACCGGAACAAGCGTCGGCGCGGGGTGAACGTGACTACGTGAGCCTGGTCAACCCCTGGATCGAAGCCGACATCGCGCGCTACTTCTTCTTCCAGTCGGCGAGTAATCCGTTCGGCTTCGTGAAGCTGCGCCCGGACACGAGCACGCACGCGAGCGGCGGCACCGGCTACCGCACGACCGAACATGACATCAAGGGCTTCAGCCACGTTCACGACTGGCAGTTCTCGGGGATCCAGGTGATGCCGACCTCGGGTGCGAGCGTGCCCAAGACCAACGGCGACACCGGGTGGCAGTCCCACGTGGAGCATGACCAAAGCGAGGTCGCCGAACCCGGCTATCACAAGGTTCGTCTCGACCGCTACGACATCACCGCCGAGCTGACCGTGACCGACCGGGTTGGGCTCCACCGGTACACCTACGACCGGGCGGGCGCGAGCGAGATCATCCTCAACCTGGGTGGCACTCTTGGTGAGGCGATCATGAAGGACGCCCATGTCAGCAAGGTCAGCAATCAGGAGATCGAGGGCTACGTCAACCAGCGCGGCGACTTCTACGCCGATCACGACGCCAGGTTGTACTTCGTCATGCGGTTCGACCGGCCGTTCGACTCCTTGCGTGGATGGGCGAACGGCGCCCTGGCCCGCGGCGGCGCACCGATCGAGGAGTTGTCAGGCAACAACCTGGGCGTCTACGCCCGCTACAACCACCTCGACGCCGGCACCGTGATCCAGACCAAGGTCGGCCTCTCGCTGACCGGCACCGCTGGTGCGCGGAAGAATCTCGAGGGGGAGCTGCCGGGCTGGTCCTTCGACGACGTCAAGGCGGCCTCGCAGCGACACTGGAACGACATGCTGGGACGCATCGACGTACGCGGCGGCACGAAGCAGCAGCAGGTGAAGTTCTACACCGACCTCTTCCACGTGTTGTGCGGGCGGAGCGTGATCAGCGACGTCGACGGCAAGTACATGGACGACACCTGGAACCACAACACCGTCAAGCAGATCCCGCTCGACAAGCAGGGCAAGCCGAAGTTCGCGATGTACAACTACGACGCCCTGTGGCTCACGCAGTGGAACCTCAACTCCGTACTAGGTCTCGCCTATCCAGAGATCTACAGCAGCTTCGTGCAGTCACAGCTGCAGATGTACAAGGACGGTGGCCTGCTTCCGCGTGGACCGGTCGCTGGCAATGATTCGCTGATCATGACCAGTTCACCGGTGACGTCGTTCATCAGCGGCGCGTGGAACAAGGGCATCCGGGACTTCGACATCAACCTCGCCTACGACGCGATGCTCGACGCACACTCCGTTGGCGGTCTCTTCGACAAGGGCGCGCTGGAATACCAGGGATGGACCGGAGCCGGCGGAATCCGGGAGTACCTCGACAAGGGATACGTCGGGTATCGCCAGGGTGCCGGCCTCAACGGCGGCGCCGGACAAACCCTGGAGTACGCCTTCCAGGACTGGACCCTGTCCCAGCTGGCGAAGCAGCTGGAGAAGAAGGGCCTCAACATCGCGCCGTTCGCCAAGGTCCAGGCGTCGTCGCAGGGGAGCGCTCCGGGCTTCGCGGCGGAGCGGGCGGTCGACGGCCGGCCGATCCGGTCGGGCCGCAGCAGCGGTGAGGGTGTCGAGTGGGCCTCGGCCGGAGAGGCCCGGCCGTGGATCAAGCTCAGCTGGGAGCAGCCGCGGACGATCCGGAAGGTGGTGCTGAGCGACCGCGCGGATCCCACGTCCAACGCAAACTCGGGTCGGCTGACCTTCAGCGACGGTTCGTCTGTCAACGTGAGCAGCATTCCCGCCGACGGCACCAGCAAGGTCGTCCAGGTGGGCAACAAGAAGGCCACCTGGGTGAGGTTCGAGGCCACGGGAGGGAGCGGTAGCAACGTCGGGCTGAACGACGTCGAGGTCTGGGACGACACCGACACCGCGAGCTACCTCCGTAACCGATCGCGCAACTGGCGCAACCTGTTCGACCCGTCCACCGGCTTCATCCGCCCCCGGTACCCGGATGGAACGTTCCTGGAGGACTTCGATCCGCTGAGCCCGAGCGACTTCGTCGAGGCGAACTCCTGGCAGGCCACGTGGTTCACCTCGCACGACGTGATGGGGCTGGCCAACCTGATGGGTGGTGAGACGGCGTACGCGGATCGGCTCAACTACGCGTTCGAACGCGCCCAGGCCGCGAACTTCATCGGCGTCTACGGCCAGGGCTATGTGAGTTACGGCAACCAGCCCGGACTCCAGGTGGCTCACCTGTTCAACTACGTGGGCAAGCCGTGGTTGACGCAGTACTGGGTGCGCCAGGTCAAGGAGAAGACGTACGGCTCGATTTCCACCACCGACGGCTACGGGCACCATGACGAGGACCAGGGTCAGATGGGAGCCGTGAGCGCCCTGATGGCTATTGGTCTCTTCGAGGTGACAGGTGGCGGGCATTCGCGGCCGGTCTACGACATCACCTCGCCGGTGTTCGACGAGATCAAAATCAAGCTGAACGGCGACTACTACTCCGGCAAGGAATTCCGGATCGTCACGCACAACAACTCGGCCCGCAACATGTACATCCAGCGGGCCCAACTCGACGGCAAGGCGCTCGACCAGGCGTGGTTCCGTCACGACCAGCTGGCCGATGGTGGCACGCTGGAGCTGTGGATGGGTGACAAGCCCAACAAGAGTTGGGGATCCGGCGGACTTCCACCATCGGAGTCCGCTTCGGAAGTCAAGAAACCTGTCTACGCGACCGCCCTCGGGATCGAGGGCCCGGACCGGATCGAGGAGCCGTACGGATCGGTCCGTTTCACCCCGACGTTCCAGCCTGAGAACACCACCTGGCAGCGGGTGTTCTGGTCGGTGACGGAGCCCGACGGTTCGCCGACCGACAGGGCGGTCATCGACGATGATGGCATCCTGAAGGTCAACCGCCGCGATGGCGAGATCGTCGTGACAGCGAGGAATTCCGACAGCGGTCCGGTGGTACGCACCAGCAAGACGGTGACCCTCGACCTCGATGTGGCGAAGCTACGCGGCAACGCTGCCCGCTGGCCGGGTGTCACGGCGAAGGCCTCGTCCGAATACAGCGCCGGTTACCGCGCCGCCAAGGTGCACGACGGTGTGATCGGATCGAAGGACGGTGGCGACTGGGCCTCGCGGGGCGAGCGTGCGCCGTGGGTCCAACTGGACTGGACGAAGCCGATCAAAGCCGACAGGGTGGTGCTCTACGACCGTCCGGGCGATGACGACGCGAACGCCGGCACGCTGAGCTTCAGCGACGGCAGCACCGTCGACGTGGCGGACCTTCCGCGCGGTGGTTCCGGCAAGACGGTGACGTTCGGGATGAAGACCTTCACCTGGATGCGGTTCCAGGTGCGCGGTGGCACCGGCCTCAATCCGGGAATGTCGGAGATCGAGGTGTACGCCGTACCCTCGGCGCCCGAGGCTCCTCTGGACGTGTCAGCCGCGAGAGATGGCACGCAGGCCACGGTGTCCTGGAAGCCACCGGCGTTCAACGGCGGCGCACCAGTGACGGGATATGTCGTACGGGCCTACACCGACGGCGCGCTCACCAAGACGGTCGAGGCGGGCGAGAACGCCAACCAGGCGGTCGTTTCCGGCCTCGCCGACGCTGATGCCACCACCTTCACCGTCGCCGCGAGGAACCTCATCGGCACCGGTCCAGAACGCGGGGAGCCGGTCATTGCGACGGACATCACCATCGTCGGGCCGGAGAAGATGTCGGAGCCGTACGGCTCGGCGCGGTTCGAGGCGACCTTCACGCCTGAAGACACGACGCTCAAGAAGGCGGAATGGTCGGTGACCGAACCCGATGGTTCGCCGACCGACAAGGCGTCGATCACCAAGGATGGCGTGCTCACGGTCAACCACCGCGACGGAGACGTGCTCGTCAAGGCAACCGCCCTGGACGCGGGCAAGGTCAGCGCGACCACCACCGTGACGATCGACCTCGACCCCGCTCTGCTGCGTGCCAACGCCGCCCGCTGGCCAGGTGTCACCGCGACCGCGTCCTCGCGCTACAACGACGACTATCGCCCGGCGAAGGTGCACGACGGGTTCGGGTCGTCGTCCGGGGAGTGGGCGTCGGCCGGGGAACAGAATCCCTGGGTCCAACTGACCTGGGATCGTCCCATCCAGGCGGACACGGTGGTGGTGTACGACCGACCCGGCATCGACGACGTGCATGGCGGAACGCTCAGCTTCAGCGACGGCAGCACCGTGCGGATCGATGGTGTGCCGACCAACGGCAGCGCCAAGCGGGTGAGCTTTGACCAGAAGACCTTCGAGTGGGTGCGATTCCAGGTCGAGGGTGGCTCTGGACCTAACGTGGGGCTGCTGGAGTTTGAGGTGTACGCCAAGCCCTTCCCGCCAGGGGTTCCCGTCGAGGTGACGGCCGTGGCGGGGGCGTCGAAGGCCACCGTTTCGTGGTGGCCGCCGGAGTTCGACGGTGGTACACCCGTTACGGGCTACGTGGTGACGGCGTACCACAACGGCGTTCCGATGGAGCCGATCAGCGTCGACGCGGAGGCCAGCAGCGTGGTGGTTCCCGGGCTGACCGCTGGGCAGGCATATGAGTTCAGTGTCGCCGCGACCAACGTCATGGGCGCTGGTCCCGGATCGGCGAAAACTCCGCCAGTCGTTCCAAACTGACCCTTCTTTACCTGACGTGTCCACCTGGGAGGTCACGTGGCTCGAGCGATGCGCGGCAACTTCCTGGCGGCCGTGACAATCACGGCCGGGGTTGCCCTTCTCCCTTACCTCACTGGCTTGTCGGGCGGCGAGGACGCGCCGCCGGCCGTGGCGCCGGTCTCTGCGGAGACCGCTGCGACGGAGCAGTCTGGTCGGCTGCTGACGTTCGGGCATTCCTATGTCGCCGGGCTCGGTGCGTCGAAACCAGCCAAGGCATGGGCGTCCCTCGTCGCGGGAGGCACCTGCCGGCCCCTTGTCAACAAGGCAGTCTCCAGCGACCTCTCCGCCGAAACCGAGAACCAACTCCTGATGGCGGTGAATTCGATCCGCCCGACGGATGTCGCGGTGATCGAGGCTGGGATCAATGACGTCCGGCTGTTTGGGCCCGACGGCGATCTCCTCAACCGATATGGCCGGCACATCAAGGAAATGCTTGAGTTCGCGCGAGCAGCGGGTACGGGTAAGGCGATTCCCGTCGTACTCGTTGCCGATCCTGGTATCGCGGAGTCGGCCTGGAAGGCGTATCCGCCGTACGACAAGGGCAGTCAGGCGGTCGCGGACGCGTACGTCCAGAAACTCCAGAGCGTCGCGAAGGAATTCCCGAACGCGCGGGTCGTCGACGTACGAACCGGTTGGTCGCCCGCGCACATCGCCAAGGACGGTGTCCATCCGAACGACGCGGGCCACGCTCTCATCGCGGACGCGGTGCGGTCTGTCCTGACCCGGCAAGGGCTGAACCGCTGCCAGGATGTCACCCGGATCACCATCGCCGGGCCGGAGCTCATCAGGGCGCCCTACAGTTCGGCTGCGTTCACGGCGGAGTTCGTGCCAGAGAACTCGCTCAAGCAGGCCTTGTGGTCGGTGACCGAGCCCAACGGGTCGCCGACCGACAAGGCAACCATTAACGAGGACGGCGTTCTGACGGTCAACCATCGCAGCGGCGATGTGCTGGTGACGGCCACGGCCGCTGACGGGGCGGGCGCGCGGTCGAGCAAAACCGTGCGGCTCGACCTCGACGCGGCGCTCCTGCGTGGCAATGCCGCCCGATGGCCCGATGCCAGTGTCACCGTCTCGTCGGCGTACAACAGCAGCTACGGCGGCGACAACGTGCGGGACGGCGTGATCGGCCAACCCGATGGCGGCGACTGGGCGTCGGCGGGCGAGGCGAATCCGTGGGTCCAGCTGGACTGGGACCAGCCGATCAAGGCGGACCGGATCGTGCTGTATGACAGGGCCGGCATCGATGACGTGAATGGCGGGCGGCTCACCTTCAGCGACGGCACCACGGTCCAGGTGAGCGGCGTGCCCCCGAACGGCGATCCCAAGACGGTGACGTTTGACGCCAAGACGTTCACGTGGGTGCGGTTCCAGGTCGAAGGTGGCACCGGTCCGAACGGCGGGCTGTCGGAGTTCGAGGTCTACGCTTTCCCCGCTGCGCCGCGGGCGCCGGCCGAGGTGTCGACGGTCGCGGGTCAGGGAGAGGTGACGGTCTCGTGGCGGCCGCCGGCCTTTGACGGTGGAGCCCCGGTCACGGGGTACGTCGTGACGCCGCACCGGGATGGCGCGGCGCTTTCGCCTGTGCTGGTTGGGGAGACGGCGAGGCGGGTTGTGGTACCAGGACTGTCCGCGGGTCAGGCGTACACCTTCACGGTCGCGGCGACCAACCTGGTCGGTACGGGAGCGGCGTCCGCACCGACGGACCCGGTAACTCCGAGCTGAGCAACGTCGAGTTGTCAGAGGTACCTGGAGCTGTCAGAGGTTTCTCGGCTAAGAGACCGAGAAACCTCTGACAAACCAGGGCGGCTAACCCCGCTGGATGTACGTCGGCCGGCGTACGTCATGAGCCGCTTCTCAACGGAGGATTCACCACTCGCGCGGTTGCGACACTGCGGCGCACAGAACGCCGAAGGGCAAACAGGAGGTCGAGTCGTGGGTGAGGTGAGCCGTCGGGGTGTTCTTGGCGGGATGGCTGGCACCGCGCTGTCGGTGTTTCCATCCGGAGTGCTGGGGGGCCGGGCCGACGCCGTGCCCCCGGGCCGAGAGGTAGGGGCGCCGGGCAGCCGTGGAAGCGGTCCGCCTGACGGCATCCGCGGCCCGATGAAGCCGGTCGGGTTGACCACGGATCACCTGGTCAACCCGCTCGGCATGGACGCGGTCGTGCCGAGGTTCGGTTGGCGCCTGGTGGCGTCGGGCGAGAACCGCGCGCAGTCGGCGTACCGGATCATGGTGGCCAGCACGCGGGAACGAGCTGCCGCGCTGCGGCCGGACGTCTGGGACTCAGGACGCGTCAACTCCGCCGAGCAGACCGCCCGGGGGTACGCCGGTCCACAGCTCACGTCCCGGACAAGGTACTTCTGGACAGTCCGGGTCTGGGACGAGGCCGGCATGCAAGGACCGTTGAGTGAGGTCGCGTGGTTCGAGACGGCTCTGCTGAGTCAGGACGAATGGACCGCGGACTGGATCGGCAGCGGGATTGTCGTTCCACCACCGCCGCGGGTCCTGCCGCCTCGGCTCTACGAGGCGACCGCTCTGCTTCCCGGTCACACGCTGGGGCAGAGTTTCGAGTCGGAGAGCAGCCTGGTGGCGGTGACCGTCCTGCTCGAGGTGCCGGCGAAGGAGACCGCGAGCTGCGAACTCACCCTGCGGCGTGACGACCCGTCGGGAGAGGTGGTCGCACGGGCCGCCGTGTCCAACCTTGTCGGCGACCGGTACGGCAACGCGCAGGGTCGGCTGGACCTTCCCGAGGTCGCTCCTCCCGGCACGTACTACCTGGAGCTGTCCGAGCCCTGGGGCAGCATCGGCTGGCTGGGTCTGCCGTACGACAGCTACGACGGCGGGTCCGCGCACACCGATGGCTCGAAGGTGGCCGGCGACCGCTGGGTGTACGGCATCCCACCCAACCCACCCGCGAATCCGCTGCTCCGCAAGGAGTTCAGCCTGGCCACACCCGTCGTGTCCGCGCGGCTCCACATCGTCGGGCTCGGCCACTCCGTGGCCTGGATCAACGGCAAACGGGTGGGTGACGCCCAGCTGACCCCGCCCGCTACCGACTACGACCGGCGGGTCCTCTACTCGACCTACGACGTCACGACGCAGGTCCGGCAGGGGGTGAACGCGATCGGTGTCGCGCTCGGCCGCGGTTTCTTCGCGACCCGCGCGCCGGACACCGACGGGAGCAATCTTGTCCCCTGGATGGCTGAACCGCGACTGCGGGCGCAGCTGGAGGTGACGCTCGCGGGCGGGCGCCGGATCACCGTGCGTACCGGTGGCGACTGGAGGCTGACCGAAGGGCCAACGACGTACGACGGTGTCTACTCCGGTGAGACCTACGACGCCCGCCGCGCGGCCCGGCTCGCCGGTTGGACGTCGCCGGGGTTCGACTCCTCCGGCTGGCGCTCAGCCGCCGTCGTCGACGCGCCCGAGGGCCGGTTGCAGGCGTACCCCTGCGAACCCCTCCGCGCGGGCGAGCCGATCCGGCCGGTCGCGGTACGCCAGCCGGTCGACGGGGTGCGGGTCTACGACTTCGGGGCCGTACGTGCCGGTTGGGTCCGGCTGGGTGGCACCTTCCCGGCGGGCACCACCGTGCGGCTCCTCGCCAGCGAGAAGATCGGCAGCAGCGGCCGGATCGAGGTCGGGACCCCCGCCGGCAACGAGAACGCGTCGGTGGACGGGCGCTTCCAGGTGGACGAGTACATCGCCGCCGGAGGCGGCGAGGAGACCTGGCAGCCATCCTTTACGTACAAGGGATTCCGCTACGTCGAGGTGACCGGCACGACGCAGCCGCTCGACCTGGCGGCGATCCCGGTCGGCAGCGACCTCGCCAGCACCATGGACCTCCGCGTCGATAACCGCGAGCTCCAGTGGATCGCCGACGCGGTACGCCAGACAACGCGCAACGGCCTGCAGGGACATCCCGTCATCTCACCGATGTTCACCAAGCTCGGCTGGACTGGTGGCACCTTCCGTGCCGTCCAACCGATGCTCTATCAGTTCAGGACGGCGAACCTCTTCGCCACCTGGTTGGACGACATCCGGCTCGCGCAGGCACCCGACGGTGAGATCCCGCTGATCGTGCCGCAGGGCGAGCTGTCGGGCGGCCTTCTGCTGACACCGACCTCGACCGGCGTGTATCCGTACCTCGTCCGCCGCTACTGGCTCACCTACGGCGACCGCACGGTGCCGGAGAAGCACTTCGACGGCGTACGGCGGTACGTCGAGTGGCTGCTCGGCAAGCTCCAGGACGGCATCGCCGACGACCCGTTCGGCGACTGGTATCCGCCCCGGCCCGGCGACACCCCGGCGGCACCGGAGGGCGGCACGCTGGTGGCGACGGCGTACGTCATCGAAACCCTGCGGGATGCGGTGGCGCTCGCCGAGCTGGTCGGGGCGACCGAGCCGGCACGGGCCTGGCGTACCCGCACCGAGTCCCTCGTCCAGGGGTTCAACCAGACGTTCCTCGACGTCGAGGTCGGGCATTACCGCACCAGCGTCGACGCGGGCTACCGGCAGACCAGCAACGCGGTGCCGCTCGCGTTCGGACTGGTGCCCGCCACGCACGTGGACGCGGTGGTCGCGGGTCTCGTGCGCGACGTAGAGGCCAAGGATCGGCATCTCGACACGGGCGGGGTGGGCACGGGCGCGTTGCCGTACGCGCTGTCCGACCATGGCCGCGCCGACCTCGCGCACGCTGTCCTGACCCAGCGGGACTATCCGTCGTACGGCTATCTGCGCGGCCTTGGAGCCACCACGCTGTGGGAGTCGTGGGAGGCGTCCTCGCGGGGGCACAACGACCCCACCCTCAGCGCACCGCTGACCTGGCTGGTCGAGCGGGTCCTCGGCGTCGAGCTGCTGGAGCCGGGCTGGCGGAGGTTCCGGATCGCGCCACGGGCGTTCGGCGCACTGCGCAAGGCCGAGGTCTCCCTCGACACTGTGCGCGGGCAGGTCGCCACGTCGTGGGAACGAAGCGGGCACGAGCTCGCTCTCGAGGTCCGCGTACCCGTGAACGCCGTCGCGGAGGTGACCCTGCCCAACGGCGAGGAACGCGAGCTTGGCTCCGGACACCACCACTTCGTGGCCGCCATCTGAACCATGACCTTCGCGTCAGGCTCCGGATTCTCGCGCTACGTCCTGGGGCGTACGCTCGGTGACGCTCGCCGGCGGACGCGAGTGCGCCGCTGGTCGGGCAGCATCGGTCGTACGAGCCCCTCAGGACGCAGGCAGGGCAGAGGGCAGGACCAGAGCGGAGGAGACCCACGCGCAGGCAGCTGGGCGATCTCACTCTCGCGGTCGTGCTCGCGGTCGTCGCGATCGTGTGGACGTCGTACGCCGAGAATTTCGTGCCGGCCGACCGGCCGCTCGATTCCGGTGGGTACACCCTGGTCGCGGCGGCCGCCCTCGCCCTGGCCGTACGACGGCGGTGGCCGCTCATGACGCTGGCGCTCACCGCCACGTTCGCCTCGGCGTACCTCATCGTCGGCTACGTCTACGGGCCGATCCTGGTAGTGCTGCTCGTCGCCGTCTACACGGTGGCACGGTGGCGGCCCCTGACGACCGCGCTGCCCGCCGCGTTGATCGTGCTGGCGGGGCTGCTGAGCCACCTCTTCACCAACAGCGCCGCGCTGCCGGGACTCCTCGGCATCGTTCCGGGCTCGGCGTGGGTGGTGGTGCCGTTCGCGGTCGGCACGACCGTGCGGCTGGCGAAGGACTCCGCGGCCCGGGCGCGGGCGGAGGTGGTCCGGCAGGGCATCGCCGGAGAACGCCTGCGGATGGCGCAGGAGGTGCACGACATCGTGGGACACGGCCTGGCCGCCATCAAGATGCAGGCGGACGTCGCCCTGCACCTCCTGCCGAAGCGGCCTGAGCAAGCGGAGGCGGCGCTGAACGCCATCAGCCGGACGAGTAGCGAAGCGCTGGACGAGCTGCGGGCGACGTTGGGGGTGGTTCGGCGCACCGACGGGCGGATCATGACGTCACCCTCGCCCGGACTGGATCGGCTGGAGGAGCTGCGCCAGCGGATGATCGACGCCGGCGTCGACGTGGAGATTGACGTGACCGGTGAACCCCGGCCCGTACCGGCTGCCGTGGATCTGACGGGTTACCGGATCGTCCAGGAGTCCTTGACGAACGTGCTCCGTCACGGCGTGGAGAAGGTTGCAAGGGTTCGGATCGTCTACGAGACTGCCGCAGTGATCCTCGCCGTATCGAACCCAGCTGTCACGGTGCGGAGTCCGTCGGATCGTCCGGAGGGTGGCTACGGGATTCCGGGGATGCGGCGGCGGGTGCACGCGCTGGGCGGGGAGTTCTCCGCCGGGCTCACCGCGGAGGAGGTCTTCGAGGTCCGGGCCACCCTTCCGACAGCGGAACCGGTATCGCCAACGCCACCTGACCGGGCATCGGCGCCGGCGCAGGGTCGGGTTTCGGGACCGGCACAAGGCCGGGCATCGACAGAGGAGACGACGTGATTTCGGTACTCGTGGTGGACGACCAGGATCTGGTCCGCCTCGGCCTTCGTACCCTCCTAGAGAACGAAGACGGGTTCTCAATCGCCGGCGAGGCATCCGACGGGCTTGCCGCCGTGGCCGCCGTTCGTGAACACCGGCCGGACGTCGTCCTGATGGACATCCGGATGGCCGGCGTTGACGGGCTGGAGGCGACCCGGCGGATCTGTGCGGATCCTGAACTCGTCGGCACCCGCGTGATCGTGTTGACGACGTTCGAGATCGACGAGTACGTCTTCGACGCGCTTCGCTACGGCGCCAGCGGGTTCCTGCTCAAGGACACCACGCCGGGCGAGCTGTTGCAGGCGATCCGCCTCGTGGCAGACGGCGGTGCTCTGTTGTCGCCGTCGGTGACCCAGCGCCTGGTCCGGGAGTTCGTGAACCGGCCGGTCCGCAAGGTGAAGCCACATCCGAGGCTCTCGACGCTCACGGAACGCGAACGCGAGATCGTCGGTCTCGTGGGTGAAGGGCTTAACAACGACGAGATCGCCGAACGGCTGGTGGTCAGTCCAGCGACCTCTCGCACCCACGTCAGCCGGGCGATGATCAAGCTGGGCGCGAGGGACCGCGCCCAGCTGGTCGTCTTCGCCTACCAATCCGGTCTCGTCACCTGACGGCACGCCGCCATCGAAAGGCTCAGCTCTTGACCGAGCCGATCATCAGGTTGTCAAGGATGTGTTTACGGCCGGCGACGAAGACGATGATGATCGGCACGGTGACGAGGAACGATCCGGCCAGGATGGTGCCGTACTCCGTGTTGTAGAAGCCGACGAGGTTCGCCAGGCCGACCGGATAGGTCTGGCGTTCGGCGCTGCGGAGCACGATGGAGGGCCAGAGAAAGTCGTTCCACGACCCCAGGAACGTCAACACCGCCAGCACCGACAGCGCACCCTTGGCCAGGGGTACGCCCATCGTCAGGAAGATCCGGAACTCCGACGCGCCGTCGATCCTCGCGGCCTGCACCATGTCGTCAGGCACCGCAAGCATGGCTTGACGGATGAAGAAGGCCCCGAACGCACTGGCCCCGCTCGGCAGCACCACGCCCTGGAAGGTGTCCAGCCAGTTGAGGGACACCATCATCTGGAACAACGGAACCAGCGCGACCTGCAGCGGCAGGGTCAGCGTCGCAAGGAGGACGACGAAGAGCGTGTTGCGCAGCGGGAACTCGTACTTCGCGAACCCCCAGCCCACCGAGGCCGAGACCGCGAGGACCAGAAGGGTGGTCAGCGTCGCGATCACCACGCTGTTGCCCACCTGCCGGGCGAACGGTATGAGCTCACTGGCGAAGAGCTTGCTGTAGTGCTCGGTGGTGATCGCCGACGGGAACAACCGCACCGGCAGCCGGAAGATCTCGCCGGGCGACTTGACCGTACCCGTGACGAGATAGACGTAGGGCAGGAGCGTCAGCGCCACCGCGGCGAGCAGCGTGACATAGACGGCCAGGCGACGCAGGCGGATGGCGAGTGTCGCGTGGGGAGTGCTGCCCTCGCTCATGTCGACTCCTTCCGGAAGAATCCCTGCGCCCACATCTGGAGCACGCTGAGGACGACGATGATCAGCGTGATCGCATATCCGATGGCAGCGCCGTAACCGAGATCGAGATTGGTGAACGCCGTCTCGTAGAGGTACATCGTGAGGGTGAGGCCGGCGCGGTCAGGACCTCCGCCCTCACCGACCAGTGCCACCGGCTGGGCGAAGAGTTGGTACGAACCGATAATCGCGAAGGTCACCACGAAGACTGTCGTGGGCCGCAACAGCGGCAGAGTGATGTAGCGGAAGCGTTGCCAGGGGCCAGCTCCATCGACGATGGCGGCCTCGTGAATTCCGGGATCTTGGTTCTGTAACCCGACCATGAAGTACAACGCGTTCAGGCCGGTGAACTGCCAGATACCCAGCAGGATGATGCTCGGCATGATGAAGGTGGGATCGGCCAGCCAGGCGATCTTCGGTAGGCCGAGGGGCGCGAGCAGCCAGTTGTTGAGCAGGCCGTACTCCTGGTCGAAAACCAGCCGGAACACGATCGCGACCACGATGCCGGAGATGGCGTTGGGAAGAAAGAACGACAGCCGGAAGAACTCCCGGAGCAGCAGCCCGCGCGTCCGCAGCAGGAGAGCGAGACTAAGGGCGAGCGGCAGGATGATCAGGATGCTCCCGAGCGCGTAGTAGCTCGTGTTGACCAGACCCTTGTAGAACGTCGGATCGCCCACCAGGGTCGTGTAGTTGTCCAGGCCGGAGAAGGTGGCCGACGTGTCGACGCCGCGTTCGGTATAGAAGCTGAGCTGGAGGGATCGGAGTGTCGGAAGGCCGAAGAAGACCCCGAAAAGAACGAAGAACGGCGCGATGAAGAAGTACGGCGTCCACCGCGGGCGTACCCTGCTGCGGGGTCGACGCGCGGTGTGTGCCCCGGCTGGTGCGTCCGTGGTCGACGGCATGGTCCTAGCCAACGCGCCCACCTCTTTCCATGCGTGCGCGCACCGCGCGCGCCACCTCGGTGAAGACCTCGCGGGCCGATCGCTTGTGCTGATAGACGTCGAGCATCCGCGGGCCAAGCTCCTGCGACGTGAGCTGCGGGCGGTACGGACTTTGGTACTGCGGTGGCACCTCCCGCCCGACGTCGGCGTACAACGCACCGATGTCCTGCCCGTCGAAGAAGGGAATCGGATCGTGCATGCGCGGATCCGACCAGGCGGGGATGAACGGCGGATACAGGTTGATCGCCTTGTAACGCTTCACGACCGCAGGCACGCGAAGCATCGAGAACTCAAGGAATCGCCAGGCCGTGTCCTGTCGCTTGCTCGTCTTGAGGATCGTGAGGCCGGTGCCACCGAGGCAGCTGGCCCGCCGGCCGCCCGGCTCGAACGCCGGCAACGGGCAGGCTCCCCACTTCCCAGCCAGGTCGTCAGCCTGTGACTGGATCGCGCCGGCGTACCAGTCGGGCGAGACGAGGGAAACGACCTTGCCGGCCCGGAATTCCGCCCAGGCCGCTGGATTCAGTCCCTCGGTGATCCAGCCGGGTGGGCGAGCCAGGGTGCCGCGTCGTTCCTGGTCGAGAAGCCATTCCATGGTGTCGATCGAGAGATCGCTGTCGAGCGCCACCTGGCCGTCGCCATCGAAATAGTCCCCGCTGCGTTGGCGGAGCATCACGTCATGGCCGGGAAGTGGTAGACCCCGCGTGCGTGGTGGGAAGGTCTCGCGGACGGCGGCGCCGAAATCGTTCCAGGTGTGCAGGGTGGCCGGATCGATGCCGGCACGCTCCCACGGCTCCCGTAGATAGAACAACGTGACCGGCGTCAACGCGTGCTCGATGCCGTAGACACCATCCTTCCAGCTGTAGAGCGCCTGCCGGGCCGTGACCAACTGTTTGTCGTACCCCTTCTGGCGCAGTGCCGGGCCGAGGTCGACGAAGGGAACCGACCTACCGATCAGGAAACTGCCGAACGCACCCTGCTCGATGTCGCACAGGTCAGGTGTGTTGAGGCCGCCTGCCTTGAGGTTGATGAGCAGCTGTTGGAAGAGTGAGGAACCAGGAATCAGACTCACCGCGACCCGGATGCCGGTTTCCTGCTCGAATTCCTTGGCCATCTCCTTGAACCACCCGGCGTGGGTGTCGGCGAAGGTCCACAGGTCGAGGTCGCCTTTAGACGTGGGCGTGCTGGGTGGCGTACACCCGGCTGACGTGACCCCCACCGCACCGGCCACAGCGGATCCACCCAGAAGCCGCAGCGCATGCCGACGGGTCATTCCGTGAGAGCCGCGTGGTGCCGCGGATCGCGAGGATCTCGGCTCGGCGGGCCACGATCCAGTTACATCCATTCGAACCTCCCGCGCGGGGTAGTTCCCATGGCCAGGTGTGGTGAGGGTGCGTACGTCGGTCCCCCGGCACTGGTGTTCTGCGTTGTGGGGCGAGCGTTTTCCGAGACAGTGGTCAGCTACTATGCGCGGGCGCTTTGAGTCAGGCCATGCATAGGAGGGGCAAAAACCTGCCTGATCCTGACTTCTCGGCGTACCTACTCGGCGTACCTACTCGACGCGGCCGAGGTGATGGGCGAGGACGAGCAGGCCGGAGCGGCTGAGCGGCTGGTGCGGATCCTCGGCGTTGTGGGACGTCCGGTAGGTGCGGGGAGGAACGCCGTAGACCACACGGAAGCGGCGGGAGAAGTGGAAGGGGTTCGCGAATCCGCAGGCGGCCGCGACCGCCCCGACAGTGAGGTTGCTGCGCTGGAGAAGGGTCGCCGCGCGGACGAGGCGGATGAGTTCGATCGCGGCGACGGGCCCGATGGCGTACTCCTTGCGGAACATCCGGCTCAGGTGACCTGGTGAGACGCCGGCAGCGGCGGCAAGCTCGGCCAGGGTGAGCGGGCGAATGCCGCCGTCGCGCCAGGCGCGCCGGATCTGGGCGGCCAGGCGGGTGAGATGTGATGGGAGTGCTTCGGCGGCGTCCGTGGTCGGCATCGGGCCGCGGACGAAGAGGTCGAGGAGCCAGGCCACGACGTCCGCCGTCCGGTCGAGCATGGCAGGGGATCGGCTACTGCCGAGCCAGAGGGCGTATCCGCAGAGCGCGGCCAGCGGAGCGACCGAGGTGGCAGAGTCGCTGGGGCCGATCGGCCGCGTGAGTGGCCAGCTGTCCGGCGCCCCGAGATCGCCCGCGTCAGCCAGGTGGAAGTGGACGTACGCGTGGCTGGATCCCCGCTCGGAGTCCCACACGAAGTGGTCGCGCATGCCGGGCCTGGCGAGGAGCAGCGTCCCTGGCCTCAGGCGGAACCTGGTGTCGCCGCAGTCCCACCAGGCGCTTCCGTGCAGCAGCCACACGAACTCGAAGTCGACGAGCGTGCGTGGGCCGTACGTCGCCCCCGGTGGGTAGTGCGCCACCTCCGCGCCGACGGGCACCCGCAACCGGCAGGTCATGAATCGACAGGCTCTCGTTTCATCAACATCCTCGTCGCCGTGGGGTCTACGCTCCGCGAGACGACCCGAGTCCGGTCCTGTGCGCTGCCCGAAATCTCGACGGCGGGATGCCGAATCCCGCGACGAACGCCTGGCGTAGCGACTCGGCAGAGGTGAAACCGCACTGCCGAGCGATGGTGCTGAGTGGCTCGCGCGTGTCGGCAAGGAGTCGGGAGGCGGCTTCGAGGCGGGCGTGGCGCACCAGCCGTCCGGGTGTCTGGCCGACGTGTTCGGCGAACAGCCGGCTGAGGTGCCGTTCGCTGACGCCTACCAACGCAGCAAGGTTCGCGGCGCTGAGGTCTGCGTCGAGATGGCTGACCACGTGGTCGACCACCCGGCGGACCAGGACCTGCTCGGGGGCACGCGGGATGCTGGTGAACAAACTCATCTGCGCCTGGTTGCCCGGACGCTGAAGGTAGGTGACCATGCCCATGGCCACCCAGCGGGCGAGTTCGGCCCCGTGGTCCTCTTCAATGAATGCCAGGGTGAGGTCGAGCGCCGCCGTGACGCCACCCGACGTGGCGACCTCTCTGTCGCGGATGTAGATCGGCGCGGCGTCGACGTTCACCTTGGGGAAGCGCTCGGCCAGCCGACGGGCATAGTCCCAGTGCGTGGTGGCCCGGCGGCCGTCGAGCAGGCCCGCGGCGGCCAGGACGGTGGCGCCGGTGCACACCGACGCGACCCGCCGCGCCGACTCGGCCAGGCGCCGGACCTGACCGACCAGCCGGGGGTTGTCGGCGGCGGCTTCGTGGCCTCGCCCACCCGAGACGACCAGCGTGTCGATCCTGCCGTGGATCCCGTCGAGCCGGCTCTCGCTGCGCAGCTCGAGACCAGAGTCGCAGCGCATCGACCGGCCCGCTGAGGTGGCGAGCACCACGTGGTACGCCTGAGCGGCGCCCAACTGGTTCGCGTAGTAGAAGCCGCTGGTCACGCACGCGACGTCGATGAGCTCGACCCCGTCGTACCCCACCACCACGACACGTCGGCTGTTCACGTCACCACTGTAGGCGAGTATGCCGGTGTCCGGCAGACAAGAATCCCAGAAAACCGGACGCGGCGCGGTCCGAAGGTCTGGTCGGGATCGCCGGCGCGGCGAGCATGTCCGAATATCATCGCCTGGTTTCCTTCCTTGTTGATCGGAGAAGGTTCATGACAAGCCCTTCTGACCCAACCGCCGACATCCCTGCCTCGGCCATTGAAGGGGTTGGAGAGCGGCCGAGGTCGAATCAGCGCAGGGCAGTGTTCCGGTTCGCTCTGCACTACCTGGAGATGGTGGTGGCGATGGTGGTCGGGATGGTTGCTCTCGGCCCACTCGAACGCCTGCTTGCCCAGGCCCTCGGCCGTCCGGACGCTTTGGACGGCACGACGGTGAGCGCGCTGCTGATGGCCGCGAACATGACGGTGACGATGTCTCTCTGGATGCGAATCCGTGGTCACCGCTGGCGCCTGATCGCGGAGATGTCGGCCGGCATGGACGTACCATTCCTACTCCTGCTGGTGCCGTTGTGGATCGGCGCGATCAGCGAAATGACGCACATGATGGCCGGGCATGTCCTGATGTTCGTGGGCATGGCCGCGGCGATGTTGTTCCGCCGCCACGAGTACACACACCACCACCGCCACTGATCAGCAGTGGGCGCCATCAGGTGGGGCGCGACCGCCTATCGCGCCGTCAACCCGATCAACGCCGAGGTTGGGATGCTGCTGAGCGACGAGTTTCGGGTGTACGCCTACGCGCTGATCGCTGATGCCGGCGCGCCCGCTGTGGTGTTCGGCTGGTCGTTGCGGTCCTGGCCCTCGACGCCGCGGCGGCTCGATCCAACGAGAAAGCGATTGAAGATGGGGAAATCGCCGTGACCGCGTTCATCTCGCTCGACGGCGTGGTGCAAGCTCCCGGCGGCTGAAGCTGATTGAGACGAAGACGGTCGGCGAGGGCATCCCGATCACGATCTTCCAGCGCGCCGATCGGTGAGTGGTTGAGTAAAACTGGTGGTGTCTCGTGCCACGAGACATCACTATGAGCCCCTAACCCGCGGACATCTTTAGCCAGAGACCAAGCTGCAATGGCTCCCCAACTTCGGTGAACCCTTTCTCGATCTCATCGATCACCCGCGCAACTGCGCGTGATACCACGTCCGCAACGGCGTAATGTCCGCCGACAGCCGGGAGGAGCGCGCACCCATGACCGTTGACGCGCCATGATGATCGCAAGGTGCCCTTGGGGCGGTTGGATGACGGGCGCACGCCGAGGAGGGTGACGGTCGATGGGCACAGTGGCGGTCGTGGCGATGTTCCACGAGACCAATACGTTCAGCCGCGCCGTCACCGATCGCGCGGCCTTCGAGGCCGAGGGGTGGTATCACCGCGACGACCTGCTCCACCGGTACGCCGGCAGTCGGACCGTCGTGGGTGGGTTCCTTGAGGGACTACGGGAACGCGGACACCAGGCCCGCGGGGCGTTCGGTGCGTACGCCGTCCCGGCCGGCACGGTGAGCACTGAGGCGTTCGAGGCAATCCGTACCGCGCTTGTCGACGGTCTGCGGGCCTGCGAGCCATTCGACGGGATCCTGGTTGAGTTACACGGCGCCCTTGTCACCGAAAGCGCGGGAGACCCCGAAAGCCTTGTCTGTGAAGAGATCCGGCAGCTTGCCGGCCACCGGCCCGTGGTCGCGGTCACTGACTTCCACGCGAATATGACCGCACGACGGCTCAGATCCCTCGATCTCCTCACCGGCTATCGCACCAATCCCCACATCGACACGTGGGAGACCGGGCGGGCCGCCGCGCGCCACCTCGCGGACCGGCTTGACGGCGCGCCGCGTCCGTGTGTGGCGTTCGGCAGCGTGCCCGTGCTCGCACCCGCCATCGCCCAGGCGACGTCGGCCTGGCCGTTGGTCACCTGGCTGCTGCGCGCCCGCGAACTCGAGCGCCGCCACGACCTGCTCGACGTCACGCTCCACGGTGGGTACGCGTATGCCGACGTGCCGCACGCCGGCATGGCCGTCACGGTGACTACCCGGGGCGCGCGTTCGCTCGCGACCGACACGGCCGCGGAACTCTGCCAGCTGGCCTGGGACCTGCGGGAGGACCTGCGTACGCACCTACCGACTCCGGCCGAGGCGGTCGCCAGCGCGGTGGCCGGCACTGACGAGAGCACGGACAAGGGCCGGGGACTGGTGGCGTTCGCCGACACCGGCGACAACATCAACGGCGGCAGCGCAGGGGACGAGGTCGAGCTCCTCGCGGCAGCCAGGGAAAGCCCGTTGCGGTGCCTCACCACCTGGACGCATCCGGAGTTGTTACGCCGGGCGCTCGACTCGACGGACGGCGCGGCCATCGTGCTGCCGCCAGTCCTTGCTGAGGCGACCGGGGAGGAGACCGCACTGCTCCACGCCCGGGTGGACGGAACGTTCGTCAACCGTGGGCCGATGGCGACCGGGAGGCGGGTCGACATGGGCAGGTCCGTGGTCCTGCGCCTGCCACGGCTCGACATTCTCCTGCAGGGCAGGGCCACACAGCCCAACGATCCGGAGATGTTCCGCAGCGCCGGACTCACACCGGAGACGTACGACGCCGTCCTGCTCAAGGGGGCATCGGCACTCCGAGCCGGCTGGAGTCCGCTCACCCGCAGGTTCATCCCCGTCGCGACGGCCGGTGTCACCGACTCCGACCTCATCCGTCTGCCGTACGAACGCCTTCAGGGTCAGGTGTGGCCGCTCACGTCGTCACCGGTACGCACCGTCGACGTCTCGTTGGTAACCGCTGAATGATCCTGACGCACCGCGGTGGTACGCCATGACGACGGTGCCTCGTCGCGTAGCGGTCGTTTGGGGCTTTACGTGACGGGTCCGCCAAGTGGGTCTATCATCCATGCGATCCAGACTGAGCCCACGGCGAGGCCGATGATGATGGGTAGGAGCCACCACTGCAGGTGAAGTCGGCAGCGAGGCAGCAGCATCAACGTCTCTGGCCCAGCAGGGGCCCCGCGTCGCGCCGCGGCAATCAGTCGTTGGGCGCGGACCAGCGTCCGGTCGCCGAGCAGGTCGGCAATCATAGAGCCGGAGAAAGCGAAGACTCGTATTTCGCGTCTGTCCCACAGCACGATGGTCAGGCTGTTATAGGTTTCAACGGTCTCGACCGCGCGCCATGGTATTTCGTGGGAGAGCAACGGGTTGATGGCGGAGTGGCGGAGCCAGTCACGCGAGGAGGAGCTCATTGACTCCCTACGCACCGAGATCGGAAGGCGCAACGAGTACCAACCACTCGCCCACTCACGGAGACGCATCGACCCAGGCCTTCCATGGATCGGAATCGTGGCCGCGGTCTGGGTGGCGACCAGCTACATCACTTCGATTCTCGTGCAGCGATAGACGCCGGGAGGCTGAGGACCCGAGCTGAGCGTCGACGTCGTTTCCTTACGAGCGGCGGCAGGCACGGCAGCGGCCACGGCGTCGTAGGTAGTACGCGTATGTCGCGAGGGCGAGGCCGACTCCCCACACCGGCCAGAGCGCTCCGGGTGCGACGGTGCCCCAGTCCTCGCTGAGCGCGCCCGGTGGAAAATACCCAAGGAGCGCGGTCCGAATCCAGCCGACGCCCGGACCGATGATGATGAACGCCACTACGGTCGCGGGCACGATCGCGGTACGCGGCCTGACCGGATTACCGCGCAGCCACGGGATCCAGCGCGGGTAGACCTCGCCCCATTTCTGAACCAGGCCTAGCGTCAGCGTGGCACCGCCCAGGGCGAGCATCGCCATGAAGGCACCCGCGATGAAGATCTCGGGCGAGTCGGCCGCCTCCTCTGTGAGGAACCGTCGCGACACCCCGAGCGGGATGCCCAGCGCCCATGCGAGCCGGGTCATCGCGTACAACGCCGGCACCGCGATCGCGGCGGCGACCGCCCAGCGGCCCCAGCGCGCTGCCCGCTCCGGCCTGGTCCACGCGGGGCTCGCGTCGTGACGACCGCAGACCTGGCACGCGCGGGCGACCGTACGGTGAAACACCACGGCCGCCGCGAACCACGAGGCACCCAGGAGAATCAGCAGCAGCTGGTTGGCGACCGGCCACGACACCTGGCTGGAGATCGTGACACCTGGCGGCCAACCGAACGGCTTACCCGCCAACAGGATCGGGATGTGGGCCGCCGCGATGAGGGGACGACCGTCCGGAATGACGAACGCGTACGTCGCGCCCTGGACGCCTGCCAGGACAAGCAGAAGTGACGCCAACGGCCCGCGCCTTCGCACCTGACACATGGCCAGCGCGATGACTGTTCCAAGCAGCCCGAGCGCGACCACCCACGGCGCCGCGGACTCTTGCGTGACGTTCTCGAGAATGGACTGTCGACGGGCCAGCGGATCGTGTGCTGTGCCAAAGGGAAATCCACCCCCGCCAGCCATCCAGAAAAGCCCGGCGAACGCGTACGCCGTACTCCCGACCGCGGGCAGGAGGCAGGCGAGTCGGACGACCCCGCCGCGAGCAAGGCGGCCTTGACGCTCGCCGCCGGAAGATAGCCGCACATCTGTCATGGCATCAGCGTCGCCAGGCGTACGGGCCGAGCGCATCGGCCGATGGACAGAGTGACGGCGAATTCCGCCGACCGCTCTCGGCATCTCGGCGGACTCGGGCCTCACCCTGGGGTTCACCCGGTGTGGGTGATGGCGTCGTCGAGAGCCCACCCAAGCCTGGGGGTAAGTGAGCGGCCCCAGCCGGTCGGCCGCCGAGGCGGCAGACCGCGCCAGAAGGCCCGGAAAGGATGCCATGAGGCTTGCGGTCGATCTCACCCGATGCCAGGGATATGCGCAATGTGCGTTCCTCGCGCCCGACGTCTTCACGATGAGCGGCGACGAGGCGTTGTTGTACGACGCCAACCCCGACGACATCCAGCGGGAGCGGATTCTTCGGGCCGCCGCGGCCTGCCCGGTGCAGGCGATCATCCTTGACCACCGCGACGAGCGAGAAGCCCGACCCGCCGCAGCCGAGGCGAACCGGTCCGGCACGGCCGCAGCCGTCGAACGGATCGTCATCGTCGGGGCGTCCCTCGCTGGGCTCCGTGCCGCGCATGCGTTACGTACCGGCGGATTCACCGGCTCGTTGACACTGATCGGGGACGAACCACACCGTCCCTACGACCGTCCGCCGCTGTCGAAACAGGTCCTGACCGGGCAGGTCCCGGCACAGCGGACCGTGTTGCCACGGTCAACCGGGCTCGACGTCGACTGGCGGCTCGGCCAGCCAGCGATCGGGCTCGACCGCGCTCGCAGGCGCGTTCATGTCGCTGGCGGTGGCGAGGTGGACTTCGACCGGGTGCTGATCGCCACGGGGGTGCGTGCCCGCCCCTGGCCGAATGTCGCGGAGGCCGCGCTGGACGGCGTGTTCGTCGTACGCGGCCGGGACGACGCGGCTGAACTTCGGGAACGGCTCGCCGCCGGTCCTCAGCGTGTTCTGGTCATCGGGGGTGGGTTCCTCGGCTCGGAGGTGGCGTCCGACTGCTGCGACCTCGGCATCCCAGTGACCGTCGTGGAGCGGGGACCGCAACCACTGGTTGGCGCGTTCGGCGGCGTCCTCGGTGCGGTCGCGGCGGAACTGCAACGCGCGAACGGCGTCGACCTGCGGTGCGGCGTCGCCGTGGAGGCGCTCGAGGGTGACGCGGACGCACGGCTGGTGCGGGCGCGGCTGTCTGACGGCAGCACGCTCGACGTCGATCTCGCGGTCGCGGCGCTGGGTGCGGTACGCAACGTCGAATGGTTGCGCGACTCTGGTCTCGCGGCTGGTCCATGGGGAGTGGCGTGCGACGCCGGGTGCCGCGCCTTCGACGTGAACGGCGTTGTCACCGACGACATCTTCGTCGCCGGTGACGTGGCACGCTTCCCGCATCCGCTCTACGAGTACCAACTGCTTGCCCTCGAACACTGGAGCAACGCGCTCAACCAGGCCGAGATCGCGGCCCACAACATGATCAGCGACGAGTCCGACCGCTGGCCGCACCTCGCACTGCCCGTCTTCTGGTCCACGCAGTTCGGCGTCGAGATCAAGTCGGTGGGCGTCCCGACGTTCTCCGACGAAGTGCTGGTTACGCAGGGTTCCACAGCCGAGCGGCGGTTCGTCGCGGTGTACGGCAAGGACGGTCGCGTGACCGCGGCGGTGACGTTCAACCAGTCGAAGTGGCTGGAGTTCTATGCCGGGTTGATCGAACGCTCGGCGCCGTTCCCGCCGGAGTTCCGCGGCGTCGACCACCCAGCGAAGGCCAAGCCCCCGGTGGCGGCGGGCCCGGTGCCAGCCGCGATACCTATCCAAGCCGTGCCGTACCACGCCACCGTCATGGTCACCGGCCACCACCCCAGCGAACGGCGCGCCCGGCTGGTGCATCCGTCCGGCTGACGGTGCGGGCAAAGGAAGACGGGAGGGGATCGCGGATGGCGCCCAGCGTTTTTCAACAGGTACTCGACTATGCCAACCGAGCCGATCCGTACCCGCTGTACGCCGAACTCCGCCGGACACCGGTGATCCGCGAGGACGACGGCCGGTACGTCGTCAGTACGTACAGGGAAATCGTCGCGCTCCTCCACGATCCACGGGTGAGCTCTGTTCGTAAGGAATCGGAGGAGCCGCCGAGCTTCATCCGGCTGGATCCTCCTGAACACGACCGGATCCGTCGCGTCCTGAACCGCCATTTCGGCCCGCCGGAAACCCCCGGACGGATCGACGGTATGCGTCCGGAACTCCTCGAGATCGTCACTGAGCTGATCGACCGGTTCGCGGGCAAAGACCAGGTGGACATGGTGGACGAGTTCGCCTATCCGTTCCCGGTGACGGTGATCTGCCGGCTGCTTGGCGTTCCACGGGAAGACGAGCCGCGGTTCAGGGTCTGGGCTGACGCCGTTGTCGAGGCGATCGGGCCGGTGGGTGCCGAGCAGGAAAGGTTGTACGCGAAACGCGACGCGGCCATCGTCGAGCTTCGGGCGTACCTCAGCGGGCTCATTGAGTTCCATCGCCGGCATCCCCGTGACGACCTGCTCTCTGCCCTCGCCACCGACGACGCGGTGCTTGGGCGGATGTCACGTGCCGAGCTGGCGAGCAATGCGGCCCTGCTGCTCATCGCCGGCCATGAGACCACCGTCAACCTCATCACCAACGGGATGCTCACCCTGCTTCGACACCCGCACGTCCTGGAACGGATCCGGCAGCGGCCGGAGCTCGTCATCCGGACTGTCGAGGAGTTGCTGCGGTACGAACCACCGGTGCAGATCCTGCCTGATCGAGTGGCGCTGGATGACATCGAGATCGCCGGCACCGTCATCCCGGCTGGTGCGCCCATCACGCTGGTCCTCGCGGCGGGTAGCCGGGACCCCGACCACGTGTGGGACCCGGACCGGTTCAACCCGGAGCGCATCGATCCCGAGCGGTTCGTGCTCAGACGTGGCGGCAACCAGCACCTGGGTTTCGGTGGCGGAGTCCACTACTGTTTCGGCGCGCCGCTTGCCCGGGTGGAGACGCAGGTCGCCCTGTCGGAGCTGGTCAGCAGGCTGGACAACCCGCGCCTGCTCGCCGATCCGCCGCCGTACCGGCCGAACGCGGTGTTGCGTGGGCCGCGGCATCTGATGGTGGGGTTCGATCAGGTCCGTCCCGCGCGGGTGGGCCGCGTTCCTCGGGCCCGTGAGGAAGCTGCGGCGAGAGCGGCGGCTGAAGCTGCCGCTGCGAAGGAGCGGAGTTGATCAACGGCACGTGATTCGGCCATCCGCAGCGGGAGGTGTTTTCGATTACGGGACCGTTGATTTAGCTCCTCCGGGGTCGGCGTCGGCCTCGCTTTGCGGGGTGTCTGGTCGGTGGAGTGAGTGGGACCCCGCTCGGGTTTTGTCGTCTCACACTTTGGTCGATCCAGGGTTGTCTCACATTGTGTACACCTTCTGTGATGCGAGGCAGGGCATTTTCCCACCAGGCAAGGCAAATTTGCCTAGTGAGGTGGGGACTTGCCGCCTGGGGTCTCCAAACGGTGTACACAATGTGAGACAGGAGCCTCTTTTCTCACTATCCGATACAGCCGGGTGTACGCCATTCGAGACGGCCACCACCTCACGCGGTATCTTTCCACGAAGCACGCTGAATTCGCCTTGCGTTGGGACACCTGGGTGCAACGAGGACCAAGCTGCCTCACATCGGCTGTACCTCAGCGAGATCGTGGAGACTCCAGGGGGTTATAGCACTCCTGAGTCTCCACGATCAGAGATGACCTGCCCATCACGAAAGCCGCCGAGCCTGCATGTTTTGAATAACCCTCAAGGCGCCCCGCTAGGTGTACAAAATGTGGGACGACCCGGTGCTGGGAAGCTTGATCTACGGGAGGCGCGCTAGTTCCAGCTGGGTGGCTGCGCGGCGATGGTCGTATCGAGCGTGTGTCCGTCAGCATCGAGGGCCCGGAAGGATGAGAGCCGAGCATCGGGTGGGAGGACCGCAGCGAAGAACACTTCGCCAGCGGTTCCGATCTCCGGGAGGCTGGCGACAGGGGTGAGGTCCAGACTTTCGCCTGGCAGATTGGATCCTTCAACGCGTAAGCGTGCGACCTTTGGTTTTGCGCGGCAGACGATGCTCAGTGGCGTTTCGCTCGACCTGCCGAAATAGGTGGCCATCACCGTGTCCTGTTGCAGGACGCCCGCTCCGATGCCTCCACCGTGACGGCGGCCGTCGGGATACTCGAGATTGATGATCGTGAAGGGCCCGTCTGGTGAGCCGCCTATTTCAAGGGTCCAATGTCCGCCGCCAGGTGCGCTGCCATGGGCAATTTGGCGGACGGGTGGCATGGGCGGAAAGTCCATCAGAACTCGCTTCCGATATCAGCGACCGGTGCAGGCATGGACGCCTTCAGGTCTGCCCACGATGTGAGGCAAGGTTGGCGTTTTCTCACATTGTGTACACCATCTCCGGTGCGAGGCGGGGCATTTCCCTACCAGGCAAGGCAAATTTGCCTAGTGAGGTGGAGACTTGCCGCGTGAGGCACTCAAAGGGTGTACACAATGTGAGACAAAGTCTCGGCTTCTCACCATCCGATACAACAGATGTACGCCATTCGAGACAGCCGAGAAACCTATGACAACTTGGGCTGGCACCTTTCAGTCCAGGGCGGTGAGCAGAGTTTGGCAGGTCTGGCGGATCGCGTCCCGCCGTACGGTGATGCGCCGGTCGTCCCGCAACTCGACCAGGCCGGCGCGCCGCAGCGCGGTGACCTGTCGCGAGATCGTGCTCTGGTGCACTTCGAGCGCGTCGGCCAGCTGCTGCATGGTGAGCGGCCCGTTTTCGAGCAGGTGCAGGGTGATGGCGAGCCGGGTGCGATCGCCAAGGGCGTGCATGGTGGGCGCCAACGCCGCGAGGCGGCCTACCGAGATGCCGGTCCGTGCGGTTGCGCCTGCGTCGGCCTTAGCCGACTGCGCGGTTGGTGTGTGGCGCGGGGTGAAGAGCACCCACGTGGTCTGGTCGGCAAAGAGCGAGAGGCTACGCCCGAGGCCGGGTGAGGGCATCACGACGAGTTCGGTCGCGGCTTCGGCCGCCGCGGCGTACTGCTCGTCGGGACGCAGACCAGTTACGAGGCTGATCCACTGGGCGGCGCCACACCCGGGTGGTGGTGACGGCGTGGCCGCGACCGTCGCGCGCATCGCGTCGAGCGAATCGTGCCAGGCACGATCGAGCCATCCGTGCCAGATCGCGTCGAGTAGGTCGAGCAACGCCGACCGGAACGTTCCGGCATCGAGCAGTTCGCCCGCCCGCTCCTTTGGATGCGGGACGTTCCAGCTGCGCAGGACCGCCGCGGCGTCTCGGCGCATCGCGACGGAGGGTTCGGACAGAGACCCGATCTCCGCTGCCGTCGGCTCGGGATCCCGCGGTGGCTTGTCGTAATGCATGTTCGAGTCGATGCCCCAGTCGATCAGGCCGAGGACGAACTCGTCCTGCCAGGCGGCGAGCCATCGACGCAGCTCGGACCAGTCGGTGTGTCCGGGGTGGTCCGCGGGGAGCTGGTGTAGCAACACGCTGCGCAGGACCGAGCCGTGTGCCATCGCGGCCCGGACGGGCCAGCTCGCCTCGACGATGTCGGCTGGTAGGCGTTCGGCCAGCGTCTGCAGCTCAGGTGTGGGCATGGCCTTCCAGGCCAGCGCGTAGTCGACCAGCAGCATCGCGGTCGGCATGGTCGCGGCCAAGGTGGGCGCCGCGACGCGCAGAACTGGAGCCGGTCGCGCATCGGCGAGGACTGGTAGCGGGTAGGTCATGTGACTAGTATGCGCACTGCGCACGTCGCATAGGAGCGGTGTGTACGGCGAGAGGATTCGGCCACATGGGCACCGTAGCGTTCGACGGAATCATCATCTTCTGCGCCGACGTCGCTGCGTCGGCAGAGTTCTACGAGGGCGCTCTCGGACTCTTTCGGGAGTCGGCGGATGGCGACGTGACCCTGCACCTGCCTACCAAAGGTGACCCTCAGGGCGCGTGGATATTGCTGCATCCGCGGCATGACGGCATGCCGGTTCCGCATGCGATTGGAACCTTCGCGGTCGACGACGTTGACAGCACCATCGAACGACTGCGGTCGGCCGGCCACCGGATTTCCAGTGAGCCGGCCGATCAGCCGTGGGGTGTACGGGAGGCGGGGGTTCTCGACCCCGACGGGTACGAGTTGACGTTGACCGCGTCGCTGCAACCGTCGGATTCCTGACCGCCGAAGCGATAACCGGCTGCAGATTTTTCCAAGACGCCAGCACCGACGGTGACGCAGCCTGGTCGCGCGCAGCGGAGGAGGAACGGATGAGGCGATGGCGGTAGCGGCCCAACCAACCGGTGACGTCAAGGGCTCCCACGTCAAAGGCTCATGGTTGGCACGGCTCCGGAACTCCGCGGAATGGCAGCTGCTCTTCCGCGCCATCTGGCAGGCCGACCGCCGGCTGGCCGTCGCGTGGTGGGCGCTGATCGTGCTCCGGGCGGTGCTGCCGCCGGGGCTCGCGGTGGCCACCGGTTGGCTGGTCGGCTCGATCGCCGGCGACGACTCGTTGCTGCTGCCACTTGTCGCGGTCGGCGTGCTCTTCGCACTGATGCAGACCCTGGGCCCGCTGCACACCGAGCTCGCCACCAACCTCGGGGACCGCACCGCAGCCGCCCTGCAGGACCGCCTGATCACCGCCGCCGTACGCCCGGTCGGCATCGCACATCTGGAGGACCCCGACCTGGCGAGCGACTTCAGCCTCGCCCGCGACTTCGACCTGGGCATCACCTCGCCGCAGCTGCGGATCTGCATGGGGTACATCGGGTCGGGGTTCGTCAGCTTCGGCGCCGGCATCGTCTCGGCGGTTGTCGTCACCGGATTCCGCTGGTGGGCCGGGCTGCTCCTGCTCGCCGTCTGGATCGCGCCGCACATCCTGCTGCGCGACAGCATCGCCTGGAACGACTGGCGTTCCGACGAGGTCAAGGAACACCAGCGGCACGCGGAGTACGCCTACCGCATGGCAGTGGACTCCCCAGCCGCCAAGGAGGTCCGGCTGTTCGGCCTGGCCGACTGGACGGCGGCCCGCTTCGCCGAGCGGCGTAAGGCGTTGCTTGCCATCTCCCTGCAGGCCATGCGCCTGAAGGAGCGTTCGATCACGCTCACCCTGCTCGTCCTCGTCGCCGGCAACGGCCTCGTCTACTGGGCGATGGCGCGCGCGGCGGCCGCGGGTGACCTCAGCCTGTCGCAGCTGGTGGCGTACGCGGGTACGGCGATCGGGGTCAGTGCGCTGGCCACGATGGAGTTCGACTGGTGGCTCGCGGACGGCTCGCGCCCAGTGCCGGTCGTGGCCTCGCTGGAGCCGGCCATGCTCCGCATCGGTGACCTGCCCGCCGGAACGACCTCCGCGCGCGGGTTGCCCGTACGCGAGATCAGGTTCGACAACGTCTCCTTCTCCTACCGGGCCGACTCGCGGCCGATCCTCGACGGGCTCGATCTGACGATCGAGGCCGGCACCTCGCTGGCGATCGTCGGCCAGAACGGCGCCGGCAAGACGACGCTCGTCAAGCTGCTCGCGCGCCTGTACGACCCGACCTCCGGGACGGTGACCGCCGACGGCATCGACGTGCGGACCTTCGCACCGGACTCGTGGCGGGCCCAGGTCGCCGCGGCCTTCCAGGACTTCGTTCGCTACCAGCTTCCGCTCCGCGAGAACGTCGCGCCGTCGGGAGCGCCGGATGACGTCGTACGTACGGCACTGGAAGACGCGGGTGCGGCGGACCTGGCCGAACTCGACACCGTCCTGTCGAAGCAGTTCGCCGGCGGCACCGACCTGTCGGGAGGGCAGTGGCAGCGGGTCGCGCTCGCTCGGGCGCTGGCCACGGTGGCCCAGGGCGCCCGGGTGGTGATCCTCGACGAGCCGACCGCGCAACTGGACGTACGCGGCGAGGCGGAGGTGTTCGACCGCATCCTGCGGGCCACCCGCGGGTTGACGACCATCCTCGTCTCGCACCGGTTCTCGACCGTGCGGCACGCCGACCGCATTTGCGTCCTCGAAGGTGGGCGCGTGGTCGAGTTGGGCACCCACGAGGAGCTGATGGCCGCCGGCGGGCGCTACCGGACGATGTTCGATCTGCAGGCGGCGCGCTTCAACGACGGCTCCGACGGTCTTGTCGGCGAGGAGGACGCGTGACGGCCACTGACCAGGCGCTGCCCCGCACCTTGCCGACCCTTCGCCGGTCGATGCGGCTCGCGTACGAAGCCGAACCCAAGCTGATCACGCTCTCCCTCGGCATGGCGCTGCTGGAAGCGGTGCCCGACAGCCTTTTCGCGGTCTGGCTGATGGTGCTCGCCGAGGGGATCTCGGAGGGCAGGTCCAGCTCGATCTACCTCGGCTGCCTTGGCCTTGCCGGCTCGGCGGTCGGATCGTGGCTCCTGCAGACGTTGGCGGGCCGCGTCCAGCGCACGTTCCGGATGCGCGTCGGAGCGACGCTCGAGGGCCATGTCGCCGGGCTGCAGGCGAAGGTTCCCACGATCGAGCATCAGGAACGCCCTGACTACCTCGACCGGCTGTCGGTTCTGAAGGAGCAGACCTACCAGCTCGACCACATGTACCTCGCGGTGTTCAACGTGCTCGGCGCGGCGGTCCGGCTGCTGATCACCCTCGGCCTGGTGATGTCGGTGCATCCGGTGATGGTGTTGCTGCTGGTCTTCGCGCTGCCGACGGTGTGGGTGTCGGCGCGGCGATCCGCCGTGACCCAGCGGGTGACCGAGGAGGTGGCTCCGCACGAGCGCCGGCACCGCCACCTCTTCACCCTGGGTACGACGCAGGCGCCGGCCAAGGAGGTACGCCTCTCCCGCATCGATGACGACCTGGTGCGCCGGCGCCGGTCGGCGTGGGAGTCGTGGTACGCGCCGCTCGCCCGCACCCGGTGGCGTACCTCCTGGTGGCAGGCGGCGAGTTGGGCGCTCTTCGCTGCCGCCTATGTCGCAGCCGTTGGCCTGACCGCGACGGTACTGTCCGGGTCGGCCGCGCAGGTGCTCCTCGTGGTGACCGCGGGCAGCCGGCTCTCGCAGTACGTCGCGATGACGGCCGGCAGCGCGGACTTCGTACGCATGTGGCTCGACGCGTCGCAGCGGCTGGTCTGGCTGGAGTCGTACGCGCGCGAACACCGCGACGAGGCGGACGGCGTCGTACCCCCTCGGCTAAGCGAGGGGATCGCCTTCGACAAGGTGTCGTTCCGCTATCCGGGCACGGACCGGTGGGCGCTGGAGGAGGTCAGCGTCACGCTGCCCGCCGGCGCGGTGGTCGCCGTCGTCGGTGAGAACGGCGCGGGCAAGTCGACGTTGATGAAGCTGCTGTCGCGGTTCTACGAGCCGGCGAGCGGTCGCATCACCATCGACGGCGTGGACCTGCGACGGCTGCCCGCCGCCCAGTGGCGGGCCCGGATGGCCGGTGCCTACCAGGACTTCTTCAGTTTCGAGTTCCCCGCTCATCGATCGATCGGTGTGGGGGACCTACCGCGCGTGGAGGACCGCCCGGCGGTGAAGGATGCCGTCCGCCGGGCAGGTGCTGAGGATGTCATCGCGCGTCTGCGGGCCGGGCTCGACACCCAGCTCGGGCCGACCTGGGACGGCGGCGTCGACCTGTCGTTCGGGCAGTGGCAGAAGATCGCACTCGCGCGCGGCTTCATGCGGGACGGAACCCTCCTGCAGATCCTCGACGAACCCACGGCGGCGCTCGATGCCGAAACCGAGCACGCGCTCTTCGAGAGTTTCGCCCGGCAGGCGCGCAACGGCACCACCGGCGGGCGGATCACCATCCTCGTTTCCCATCGGTTCTCGACGGTACGGATGGCTGACCTCATCCTCGTGCTGCAAGGCTCCCAGCTCGTCGAGGCCGGATCACACGAACAGCTGATAGCTGCCGGGGGTACGTACGCCGAGCTCTACGGCATCCAGGCCAAGGCCTACAAGTAGCGATCGGCGCACGGAGCGCGAGCTCCCCCTACGGCTCGCGATCCGTGCGCCGACGCGCCCAACTGCCTCGGCTCGCGCCTATGGGTGGGTGAGGGTTTCCATGAGGAGCGACACGAAGTGCTTCATGTCGGCCACCAGGCAGGGCGCCTGGGCATGCTTGCCGGTGCAGCCTTCGGCCCAGCCGCTGCCGTTGCCGTAGTCGATGAACGTGTGCGGGATTCCCGCGGCGACCAGGTAGTCCCGGGTGACGAGGTTGGTATCCCGCGCGCCCTTCTCAATGAGCGCCTTGTCCGGCACCTCAGCGAGATTGCCGCCGTCGCCGGTGTACATCGCCACTCCCATGCCACGCAGCGCCTCGACGTGCTGGGCTGGGCTTTCGGAGTTCCACACGCCGTCCAGTGGCCACACCGGCGGCCCGAAGATCGCGTCCGGCGGCACGGTGGGTACACCGCTCATGGGGAGCGCCGTGGTGCCGATGACCGCCACCCGCTGAGCCTGGTTCAGCAGGTCGAGCCCGCCGGAGAAGCTGCCCACATAAGCGAACAGCTCCGGCCGGCGCTCGGCGTAGTGGAACGCGCCGAAGCCACCCATCGAATGCCCGGAGATCGCCCTGCCGTCCCGCGTCGAGATCGTCCGCAGGTTCGCGTCGATGAACGGGATCAGCTGGTTCAGGTGGAAGTTCTCCCAGTTCTGGGGGCGGAGCTCGGCCGGCGGGTTCACCCAGTTCGTGTACCAGCCGCGGCCGGAGCCGTTGGGTGCCACGGTGATCAGCGGAACGCCGCCGGCCGTCGACTCCTCGAACATCTGCAGGTTCATTCTCGTGTTCGGGCGGTCCGGGTGACCGTGCAGGTGGTACTGCACCGGATAACGGGTGCCGGCGTTGTCGCCGTAGCCCTCCGGCAACGTCACCATGATCACGTGCTTGTTGGGGTCCTGGCCGTCCAGCACCGAGTACGTCGGCACCTCGCCGGTGCGTACGGTGAACACGAACGTGCGCTCGCTCCGCTCCACCCACCGCGGCTGATCGACCACCGTCAGCCCCTGCCCGTCGGTGAACACCGGCAGGGGACCCGCCGCCTGCGCGCCCGCTGTCTTCGCGCCTGACGTCTGCGCGCCCGCGGCCTGCGCGGTCGGCCCGCCGCCGAGCAGCCCGACGGTGGCGGCGGTGAGCATGACAGCAGACCCGACCAATCTCCACCGCATCATGTCTCCCCCTCACACAGTGTGGAGTCCACGAGATTCATGATCGCCTCCATTTTCGTTCCCCATAGCCGGCCGTCGCCGGCCTGGCCAGGCTCACGGCCGGGCGGGAAACAAGGACAGGCCAGCGCGGCGGCCATATCTGGCCGGCGGCCCTGACCAGGGAAAACGGGCTCAACGACCCGCGCGGTACGCCTTGGTCAGGTGATCCTGGAGGCGGGCGTGCCGGAACTGATACACCGCACCGGATCGGCGTAACACGCCCCGCCGGTAGGCGTCCTCGAGGAACGCCGGAAGCGACCAGGGCAACCGCCCGTTCAGGGGCAACCAGACCCGCGCGAACACCATCCACGTACCCCACGCGGTCAGGCTGGCGGCCCCAAGTCCGACCCCGAGCCCGAGTACCAACCCGTAGGAGAGGCCGTACGCCAGCCCGTACCAGGGCCCGTGCAGCGCGACGACCACGATCGTGTAGCCGGCGCAGGTCACCAACCCGAAGATCAGGGACTGGACAGCGACAGTCCGGCGGTTGGCATTCAGCAGGTTCATCGGGCTCGCCGCCGAGCTGATGTCGACCGGTGCCTCGAAGCTGGCCATCACCACCCAGGTCAGCCCCCACGCCAGGCCGAGCGTCAGCCCGAAGAGCGCGGCGGTCCCGGTCGTCACCCCGACCCGGCCGACGATCCAGAAGGTCGCGCCGAGCTTGCTCGCGATGCCGAGGCCGGCACCGAGCCCCACGCCGACCGCGAGCCCGACCGCCCCCCGGCGCAGGAATGTCGCGCCGAAGTGGCTTGCCCCACGCAGCTGGATCCGGACCCGCGATGGTTCGAACACCGTGCCGCCGAACACGAGCACGGCGCCGTGCCCCAAGCCGACGGTCAGGCCCAACGCGAGACCCTCCAACGGCCCGGCCGCGAGTCCGGCGGACAGCCCGTTGCCGAACCCCGCGCCGGCTGTGCCGAGCCCGGCGGTATGGATCAGACCAATGATGAATGCCGCGGCGAAGCCGGCTGCGATGCCGAGCACCAGCCCGCTCACCAGCATCCGCAGCCAGCCCGGGATCCGGCTGCCGAGCTGCCACCAGGCGAGGTCGTGCGTACCGAGCCGATCGAGGTGGTGGGCGAGGAAGCCGAGCCAGCGCCGGACATGATCGAGGTCGTAGGAACGGATGCCGCGGCGCCCCTGGTAGACCGCTGGTACGAAGCTGCCGAGCAGGTGGAGCTCGATCGCCGTTCTCTCGCCGAACCGGTCGACGTCGAGCAACTCCGCCGGATCATGGTCGGGGGTGTCGCTGTAGATCCGGCGTGCGAGCGCCACCATCAGCGGCGTGGTCAGCACGGACGCGAGGGCGCCGCCCGGATCGGCTCGTACTTTGTCGAGTACCGCTTGCCAGACATTGCCCGCGTGGCCGGTCTTCTGGGTGGTGCGCGGCAGGTACTGAGCCAGGTCGGCCGCGGTGACGTCCGCGAGCTCCACCGCCCCGGCCGCCGTCAACACGTCGGTGGCTTCGACCGCGGCGCGGTACTCGTCACCCCGACTGGTCAGCAGCAGCGGCAGGGTGGTGGCGTTCAATGCGGCCAGCGCCGCGCGGTGCAGCCCGTCGGCGATCTCGTCGAACCCGTCCAGCACCGGCAGGACACGATGGGCATCCACCAACGCGGCGGCCAGCGTCGCTCCACCGGGACCGGGTGCGGCAAGGCCAGGGTGGTCACGCACCAACTGCTCGGCAAGCCAGTCTCGCAGCCCGGTGCGAGCCGGGTTCCACGAACCGAGACTGAAGATCACCGGGACTGGACTGGCCGGATCCCGCGCGGCCAGCAGATCGAGCACGAACCGCATGGTCAGGATCGTCTTGCCGGACCCGGCACGCCCGAGTACCACCAACCGGCGAGAGGGAATCCGCTGGTAAACCTCGACGATCTGGTCGAGCTGCCCGTCCAGGTCGACCCGGCGCACGGTCTCACCTGGCTTAGCCATTCGGACGTTGGCCCAACTGTCCCGTAGCGAGGCGGGCGCCGAACACCAGCGAACCGGTAGCGGGACCGGATCATGGATCTGCCGCCGCTCCTCCTCCCGTTGCCAGCGAGTGTGTACGGCGTAGGCGAGCGCGTCGGCTGCCTCAGCCAGCCGATCAGCGATCAAGGTCGGCCCATGAGGCGACTGGCTCGCCCCGCCGATCCGCTCGCAGAACCCGTCCGTTGTCGCCCGACCGGCAGGCACTCGCTGGGCCATTCCCTCGGCAGGGGAGGGCTCGGTACGCCCGGCGGCGCCGAACAGCTCGGCGCGCTCGGTCCGGTTCAACTGCAACGCGTCGGCCAGTACCCGCAGGGTGCCCACGCGCGGGTCTCCCCGCTCACCGGTCTCCAGACCACGGATAGTGCGGACTCCAAGCACAGCCCGCTCGGCGAGGGCCTCCTGGCTCAATCCGGCCCGCTGCCGCCACTTGCGCAGCAGAGCGCCGCACCGGCTCGCCACATCCGCCCCCTTCAGCATCGCGCTGGCTGACCGCGACAATCGTAAAGGTTTCAAATCGGGGCGAAGCGTACGATGTGTGCCGGCGCGCACGCAGCAACACTGCCGGCGGGCGGATCACCGCGAGCTCGACGGACGGAATCCAGGCCAAGGCCTACCAGTAGCCGAGGAGGCCAACTGGTAGGCACCTGAGCGTGGTTTTCAGAACTCGGCCATCCGACGCATCAGCTCCTCCGGCGCTACGTCCTCGACGTGCGTCGCAACGGTCCAGCCGTGCCCGAACGGGTCGATGATGTACCCGTCCCGGTCGCCGTAGAACTGGTCCTGAGGCGGACGTTTGAGCTCAGCGCCAAGCTTCACGGCCCGCTCGACGACCGCATCCACGTCCTCGACATAGATGAAGAGGAAGGACGGGGAACCATCAAGTCCGCCGGGCGGCGGAGCCTTGGTTCCCAACATCGGGGACTCGTCCTCGACGATGATGACCGAATCCCCGATCTGGATCTCGGCGTGAGCAATCGACCCGTCCGGGCCGGGGAAACGCATGCGCTCGGTCGCTCCGAACACCTCGGCATAGAACTCGAGCGCCTTGGCGGCACCCCTGACGATGAGGGCTGGTGTGACCCGCCGGTACGTGTCCGGGATCGGTTGAGGCTTGGCTGTTGGTGCCATCGGATATCTCCTTGTTGTGACGTACAGGGTCAACTCGGCGAACCAAACGTACGGGCCCGTCAGGCCCCTACGTCGAAGACGATTGGCGAAGCGCCCGATACGACAACCTCCCGAGGAATTTCCTCGCCCCTACCTCAGGCGCCGAGCCTGTCAGCGAGGCGGCCTTGGTGCCTCACGGGGAGAAGCCCGGCTGGGCGGACTGAAGAGTGATCTTGGCGGCCTCCCGCCCGCTCGTCAGAAAGACTTCGCGCGCGATCTCGATGTGCAGCCCGCCGGCGTCGCCTTGCACGACGCCGAGGTCTGGGTTCAGGTTCGAGTGCGCCCAGGAGGTTGCGGCAGAACGGTCGGCTCCGCTGACAAGCTGGCCGATCGCCATCTCGACCTGCGCGCGAAGGAGGGCATCGGTGAGGGGATGCGCGCCCCAGATGGTGAGGCTCACTTCGTTCTTTCGGATCGCTGCGGAGATGCTCGTACCATCGATCTCCTTGTCGCAGTGTCGCCGGAAGCCCACCTCGCAGCTGAACCCCTCCTCGCCGAGCCGTCGCATGACCTCCGCACTCGGGACAGGCAGGGGATAGGCGCCCGTGAGCGGTTTGCTTCCGGCCTTGACGAAGGTCGCGAACGCGCCTTCTGGAAACAACCCGAACTGCACAGTTCCCCACACCGCGGATGCGCCGCGCTGCGTCCCTCCGTCCTCGATCTTCAGGACCTTGGTTGCCTCATTGCCTAGTAGCACCTGGCTGATGGCCGTGACGATCTGTGTGGATGGCTCGGTCAGGTTGCCTCGAGGTTGCGCCGGCGCGAATCCTGATTGCCACCCCTTGATTGCTACCTTGACTGTCTCGCCGCCAGGCCCTGCCTGTATCCGCACGGCGAGCTGCGCGCCGTCGTTGGCGGTGTGGTAGCAGGACCGCACCACGCTCGGCTCTGTCATGGTCTCGTAGCAGGAGTAGTCGTGCTCTCTCAGCACGGCCTCGACCTTGGCGGCGTCCACGTTGTGCGAGGGTTTAGTCGTGCTCGGTGTAGTCCTGTTCGCACCTGCGTCGGCGTCACGCCCGTGGAAATAGCGCCACACCGTGACGCCGCATCCCGCGACGAGCAGGAGGGACCCGAGAACGGCGACCGCGATGACGATCGTGCGGCTGCGTTCAGGACGTGTCGATGGGCGCTGGCCTGGCCCGTAGTGCACCTCAGTTGACGTATCGCGCTCGTCACGAGCAATGTTCACGAGTCCGTGGCCTTCCATGAGCGTCAAGGGCTTCCCCTTGACAGCCTGATCTTGACGTCAAACCGCTGCTGAGCGCGCCGATCATTCAAGGCTGATTGCGCTGCCCGTGGTGTCTTTGAGTTACCCATTGCTGTTCGCCCGGGCGCCAGGAACCTGAAGTGATGCGGCCGCTAAGGAGGGGGTTCAGCAGATTGGCGGCGATCCGGTGCCCGGTCGTGAGGTCACCGGCTACTCCCACGCCTTGGGCGAGTTCGCGGAACGGCCGGCTCCATTGGGTGGGTGGCGGCGACAGTGTAGTGGGTCGGTCATGTGTTGCCCGGCTTGCGAAGGTCGCATCGATCGCGCGTCTGAGGTGGTCGGCGTCAAGTGGGAAGAGTTGAGCGATGAGCGCGAGGTCAACCAGGTCCTTCGTTCGGGTGCTGGCTCGACCTCCGTCGTAGGTTCGGGTATAGGCGTGCAGTTTCTCCGCGACTTGCCGCGTGAGCGGGACGGTGGGTATGGCCACCGGCTCGATTCCGGCGAAACCGAGCAGGTCGGGTGTAGGGATGGTTTCGACGTGCCCGATCGGACCTGTGGACTCGCCGATGTCGAGCAGGAACGTGTCGAATTCCCGGCCGGCTAGTGTTCCGGTGACTCGGAAGCGGTGGCTGCCGCCGAGGCGTTCGGGTGGCATGCTCGTGCGCTCGACTTTGAAGGTGAAGTAGTCCCCGGTGTCGTGGATGGCGGCATCGAGAAGCGTGTCGAGGAGTTCGTCCGCGACGTCGTACCAGTCCAGGTCGACGTCTTTGGTGGCCCGGCCCCTCTCTGCGAGGCGGAGGTCGAGTGCGAATCCTCCTTTGAGAAGCCACCGGTTTGGGGCTATGACGCAGAGCCGGGCGAGGAAACGGTCAAAGACGACCCGCTTCCTGTTTCGAGCGATGAGTGCCCCGTCGCCTCGGGCGTGAGTCTTGAGGCGATCTTCTAGCGCACGGCGAAAGCTTGCGGGGTCGGCGTACTTCATGGCCGCGCCTTCAGCGCCGCATCGATGAACAGACGTGCGTTGGTCGTCCGGTCGGCTGCAGCCGCGCGGAGCCGGCGCGGCGTCGTGAGCCCGCGGTCGAGAGCTTGGTAGATGGCGAGTTCCAGTTGTTCTGGCTGCGCACCGTTTTCCAGTGAATCAATGATGCTGCGCTCTGGGCTCGTTACTGGCACGCCATGAGCGCTGCGTACCTGGCCGGGATCTGGAGCATGTTGGAAGGTGTGAATCCGCACTCCTGGGCGCGGCCGCTGTCCACGCCTGGACCTGGACACCGATACGTGCACGATGTCGGGGATCACGTCCGCGAGGTCGTAGAGCTCAAGTGCGGTGGCATGCGAGACGACGCCGCCAGTTGAGCGGAGGGGCAGCCAGGCGGCGACAACGTGTTCGAACTGGCTGGACGGGAAGTGTCGTAGCCGATACAGGCCTCGTCGAACCCGCTCATACCGTCCGCCTGGGCGGGCGTGATACCGCAGGGTGGTGCGATCCATTCCGGCTTCCTCCGCCTGACCTGTCGTGAAGTACCCGGCCTGCGACTCCGCGAGCCGGTAGAGCTGGTCGTGATTGACGTCCGACATACGAGGGAGTCTATCCCTCAAACGTCGGACACGACAGGTGGCGGAGGATGTCGGATGCGGCGGTACTTGCAAAAAACGGGTCATTGGGATGAACGGCTGGGTTCTGTGCCGGGTGGCCGTCGGGACGGGACACGGATCTGCCGGCAAGAGTTGTCAATTCTTGAACGCTGTGGGCGACGCGGCGGTGACCGATACGGGCCACCGCGAATCGCCTGTCTGCTTAGGGATTCGCCCTTGACAGCCCGATCTTGACGTCACTAGCGTGTCGGCCACGCAAGCCACTCAAACGATTGATCAAGGCCTGAACGTAGGCCTGTCAGCTAGCGGTTCAAGTGGGCAGCCGTGGCGGTAATCATTGGCTGTCGCAGCGCATCGTCTTACGGCAACACCTCGTGCCCTGCTCCTGGCGCAACGTGCGACCGCGTCGTGATGGTGAGCCACCAGCCTGGCACATAGGCGCCGCAACGTCGCCATCACAAATCAGCAGCTTCGCGCAACAGCGACACGACCGTAGGAGGCGGCGATGCCGACCGACGGTGAAAATAGGGATCTTGGCGGCCACTTTCTGCGCAGAGGCATCACTCGACGGGACTTCGTGGTACGCGGTTGTGCGCTCGGCCTCTCCGCGACCGGCATGGCATCCGCGCTGGCGGCCTGCTCCGGTGACGAGGAGAAGGGCGCCTCGCCCCCGGCTACTGTCAAGACGCCCACGACGAGTCCCCGAAGCGACGTCCCCTACCCCGAGGGTTACGTCGGGCCGATTGCTTCGAAGAAGGGCACGCTCACCAAGGATCCGGTGACACTGCGGGTAGTGGTGCCACAGGACCCGTTTGTCGGTGACTGGAGCAAGAACGCGTTCACGAAGTGGTTCGAGCAACGCACCAACGTGCACATCGAGTGGAAGGTCGTGGCCGGCGACGACTCGATGACGAAGGTGAACGCCATGATCGCGGCCGGGGACCTGCCGGACGCCTTCATGTCGATCGGGTTCAGCCCCGCCCAGGAGATGCTCTACGGATCGCAGGGGTTGTTCCGGCCGCTCAACAAGTACATCGACGAATACGGCGTCGAGATCAAGCGAGTATTCCAGGACTACCCCGACACCAAGAGAATCATCACGTCGACCGACAAGAACATCTATTCACTGCCGAATCTCAACGACTGCTTCCATTGTTCGGCGGGAGCCGCGCGGACCTGGATATACCAGCCCTGGTTGGACAAGCTCGGCCTGGGAGTTCCGCAGAACCTCCAGGACTTCGAGGAGGTCCTGCGCGCATTCAAGACCAAGGACCCCAACGGGAACGGCAAAGCCGACGAGGTGCCGTTCATGGGCTATTCGTGGGAGGGTCTCGACGCCTTCATCATGAGCTCCTTCCTCTACAACCCCGGCACGCCGTGGCTGGTCCTGAACGACGGCACCGTCGAGGTGACCTTCGACAAGCCGGAGTGGCGGGAGGGCCTGCGCTATCTCAACAAGCTCTACAAGGAAGGCCTGCTCCCCAAGGCGAGTTTCACGCAGGACGAGGAGGCGTTGAAGCGGGTGGGCAACGCCGCGCCCGCACCGATCCTCGGCTCGGTGCGGGCGTTCTATCAGGGATCGTTCCTCACCCTCGACGACCAGAGCCCGAAGGCCCGCTGGCGAGACTACGTGACCGTCCCGATCCTCAAGGGGCCTGACGGCACCAGGGTTGGTCCGTGGAACTACTACGGCGCGGTCTCGACCGGCACCTTCGCGATCACCAAGGCGTGCAAGAACCCCGAGATCGCTCTCATGTGGGCGGATGCGCAGTACGAACTCGAGGCCATCATCCGGTCCAACTCGGGAGTGCTGGATGAAGACTGGAGATGGGCGAAGGAGAGCGAGACCGGACTCACCGGCAAGCAGGCGGTATGGACCGCACTGGTGGAATACGGCTCGCAGAAACTCACCGGGCGGACGTGGAACCAGAAGGGCGTTCAGTACCGCTCGAACGACTTCCGAGTGGCGCAGGCATCCGATCCGAAGGTGCCGACGTTCGAGAAGTTCCTCCACGACTTCACCGAGCGAGACTATTACGCCTACCGCCAGGACAAGGCCAAGCAACTGCCACCGTTGAGTCTGAACGAGGAACAAGCGGCTCAGGTGGGCGAACTCGCCACCACGATCAACAACCACGTCAGCCAGATGACCGCGAAGTTCACCATCGGCGAGGTTGACGTCAACGACGACAACGAGTGGAACAACTACCTGAAGATCCTGGATCGCATGGGTGTGAAGAACTACCTCGCGATCCAGCAGGACGCCTATACCAAGAAGTACACGTAGACCTCCGCGCCCGCTCCTGGGGTGCCCCCGCACCGCTGGTTCATCGCTTCCGAGGTGGTGGTTGTCATGCTGAGACGACTCATCGTGTTTCTGGCCGGCGTCGCGTTGCTGTCGGCGCCGGCGCTGTCGGTCGTGGCCACGCCGGCCGCTGCCGCGTCGGTTCACTACGTCGACGCGGCCAAGGGCAGTGACGTCAAGGGCAACGGCAGTTCGAAGTCGCCGTGGAAGACGATTTCAAAGGCGGCGGGAGTGGCGCGGGCCGGTGACACGGTGCGGATTCGTTCGGGAACGTATCGAGAGACGGTGCGCCCGGCGAATTCGGGGTCGTCGGGGAGTCCGATCACGTTCGAGCCGGACACGGGTGCGGATGTGACGGTCAGTGGTGCCGATCTGCTGAGCGGGTCGTGGACCGGACTGTCGGGCAGCGTGTATCGGACGGCGGCGTCGTTGCCGATGGGGGATTTCCTCGATCAGGTGTATGTGGATGGCGTGGCGAACAATCTGGCGCGGTCGCCGAACACGCCGGTGGGCAACTTGTACGACCCGAAGTTGTGGGATCGGGATGCGTCCGCGTCGAACGGCAGCTTGTTGAGTGATCCGAAGAATCTGGATCAGCCGGCGGGCACCTGGGACGGCGCGGCGTTGTTCGTCGAGGACTCCGGTTCGTGGAACTTCAGCACCGCCCTGGTCGAGAGCTCCACCCCCGGCAAACTCAAGCTGGACAGGTCGCAGGATTCGTACGCCGTGAAGCTGTCGACGTACGACAACACGGTCCGGCTGATCGGCCCCGGCGGCGCCGTGCTCGGCACGCACAGCATGACGGTCTCCCCGAACACCACGTACAAGCTGAAGGTCAGCGCCATTGGCGATCAACTCAAGGTGTACGTCGACGATGGCCCGGAGCCGGTGATCTCGGTGACGAACTCCGAGGTCGCAGAGGGCACCTTCGGGATTGGTGTGGAGTCAAGCAGTGCGACGGTCGCGGCGAAAGCCGACTTCACCAACGTCGACGCCACGATCGCCGGTGCTGATCCGGCGCACGAGCCGGCCGGCCTGAGCGCGCCGACCTTCGCCAGCAACATCGACGGTTGGATGAAGGGCGAGGAGACGGGTTGGTGGGAGTCGGACGGCACCACCATGCACGGATTCACGCAGCCGCAGTCGAAGGGTGCCTCAACCGTCTATGAGACCACCAAGCCGGCCAAGGACTTCACCTACTCGGCGGACATGAAGCCAACGACGGAAGGCATCGTCTCGCTGATCTTCCGCAAGGAACTCTCGCAGGGGTGGGTCATCGACCTCGCGGACTGGGGTCTCGGCGGGTCGGAGTACTTCATCATGGGCAAGCTCGCCGCTCTCGACTATCCGGGGGAGTGGTACTACGACAAGGCTGCGCACCAGCTCTACCTCCGCACGACGGGCAGCGACAATCCCAAGAAGCACAGGGTGGAGTACAAATCGCGTACTCTGGCGTTCGACCTGACGGAGCGGTCGTACGTCCATATCAAGGGCGTCAAGCTGTTCGCGTCGACGATCGACACCGCCCGGGGATCGCACAACGTCATTGACGGCATCAAGGCGAAGTACGTCAACGAGTACAACCTCGCCATCGGCGCCGGGCGCGGCGGCGGCATCTGCTTGTGCGGCACGAGCGACACCCTGAAGAACAGCGAGATCGCCTACGCGTCCGGCTCGCTGGTGACCATGAAGGGCCGAGACCACCGCCTCGTCAACAACCTCATCCACGACGGCACGTACGGCGGGATCGTCTTCAACTCGGCGATCGAGTTGCTCGGTCGAGGACATCTGGTCAGCCACAACACCGTCTACAACTCCGGTCGGTCGTTGATTGGCGGGGAATTCTCCGCAAACGTCATCCAGTACAACGACTTCCATCACGGAAACTACTTCGCGCACGACACCGGGCTGCTCTACACCGCGCACAACGACCTCGGGAACTCCGAGATCCATCACAACTACTGGCACGACAACGTGCACCGCAGCAACGGCGAGGGCGACTGGACCTGCGGGATCTACCTGGATGAGTCCTCGACAAGCGCGTTGATCTACAACAACGTGACCTGGAACCTCGACTGGGCGGGCATCGTCGTCAACCGTCTGTCGAACTTCGTCCAGGTATACAACAACACGACCTACGACAGGTCGGGCATCCGGGTCTCGGAGCCGACGTACGGTCTTGACGCCTACGGCGACCGCATCCAGAACAACATCGCCACGCAGGAGCTTGGTACCGGCGCCACCGACATCGGGGCGGTGTTCAGCCACAACCTGGCAGCCGGGGATCCGCAGTACGTCGACCCATCGGCGAATGACTTCCAACTCAAGCCGGGATCCCCGGCGAGGGACACGGGAACGCCGGTCCGCGGGATCACTGACGGCTTCGTGGGCAGCGCCCCCGACATCGGTGCGTACGAAGCCGGCGGTGCGACCTGGACGGCGGGTCACGACTTCGTCAACCCACCGAACCCGACGTATCAGCTCCTCGACACCGACTACAAGGATCTGCTCGTCAACGGCGGCCTGGATCTGAACCGTCTGCAGGACCCACGGGTGAACAGCCTGCTCGGCTGGACCAGGACGCACTCGAAGACCGCGCAGCCGACGTACGACCACGCCGACGGGGCAGTGTCCGCCCGCTACCACTTCAAGACCGGGGTTGCCCTGGGTACGGGCGAGGACGGGATCGAGCAGACCATCACCGGACTGAAGCCCAACACGACATACGAACTCCGCGGCTTTCTGCGGGCCAACTCCGACGACCAGAAGGTGCGCCTTGGCGTGAAGGACTACGGCGGTCCCGACGTCTACGAGGAGCACGGCACCACGACGTGGGCGGACAAGACCCTCACCTTCGCGACGGGTCCGACCAACACCAGCGCCACGATCTACGGTTACAAGCCGACGACCGGAGGGTACGCGTGGGTGGACGACCTCTCCGTGTACGCGCCGCCGATCACGCTGAGCGTGGGCGACACCGCCGTCCCAGAAGGGGATTCGGGTACGACAACGGCAACCGTCAAGGTTCGGTTGTCACGCCCGAGCTCGAGTACGGTCACGGTCGACTACGCGACCTCCGACGGCACGGCGGTCGCGCCGGACGACTACATTGCCGCCAACGGGACGTTGACGTTCGCGCCAGGGCAGACCAGCAAGGATGTCGAGTTCACCATCGTCGGTGACACGCTCGACGAACCAGACGAGAGGTTCAACGTCACCCTGTCGAATCCCACCGGTGGCGCGACCATCTCTGATGGCACCGGCGTCGTCACCATCAGGAACGACGAGCCGCCGCCCGACGGGCTCATCCGGGTCAACGACCACACGACAGGCACCGGCCAGAACGAGTTCGAGTTCGTCGGCACGTGGGGGACCAACACCAACCCCACGGCGTACCAAGGTGATGTGACCTTCTCGATGATCACGGACGACTACTACCAGGTGCGCTTCACTGGCACGCAGATCAGGCTCTACTCCGAGTTGGGCAGCGTGATGGGGATCGTCGGTGTGTCGGTTGACGGCGGGGCGGAGACGATGGTCGACAACTACGCGCCTACGTCGTCGGGCAACGTTCTCGTCTACACCAGCCCGGTGCTCGAATCGGGACAACACATCCTGAAGGTTCGCGTTACCGGCACCCAGAACCCCAGCGCCGCCGGCACGTGGACGGTCGCGGACCGGGTCGACATCACGTCATAGCGGCAATCTCCACCGGTGTGCCGTCCCAGGGACTGGGGCGGCACACCGCACCATCGTTCGCTGGAGCGGAATCTTGGCAACGTTCACGTACGACTCGAAGTCCTTCAGGCGCGACGGCGAGCGGATCTGGATCGTCGGCGGTGAGGTTCACTATTTCCGGCATCCGCGTGCGGAGTGGCGGGATGTTCTTCTCCGCGCGAAGCGAGCTGGCCTCAACACCATCGCGACGTACGTTCCGTGGAACTTCCACGAACCGCGCGAAGGGGTCATGGATTTCAGCGGAGACAGGGATCTGGGTTCCTACCTCGATCTGATCGGCGACCTCGGCATGCTGGCGATGGTGCGGCCTGGTCCCTATATCTGCAGTGAGTGGGACGGCGGCGGGCTCCCGGTGTGGCTGTGTGCCAGGCCGGTACGCAGGTTCCGTGAGGACGATCCGGTCTACATGGCGGCGGTGGAGCGGTGGTTCGACCGGCTGATCCCGCTCATCAGCGAACGCCAGGTCACCAGGGGCGGGCCCGTCATCACGATCCAGAACGAGAACGAGTATCCCGGTGGCTGGGACGACTCGATGCGACGATACGTGCGGCGGCTCAACGAGCTGTTCCGTAAGCATGGCATCGAGATTCCCATCCTTGCCTGCAACGTGCACGCCGCGACCGACACGACGATAAAGATCAACAGCTCCACTGATCCCCGAGATCAGCTGATCGAGCCGGACATGATCCTCACCTACAACCATCACACGGTTGTTGAGCCGGTGTATGACCTGAAGGCGCGACAGCCCGATGCGCCGCTCATCGCGACGGAATTCTGGTCGGGGGCGCCGCACTATTGGGGCGATCCGGTCGCTGACTGGCCAGACGCCCGCTCCCTCGCACGAGCGGCCTACGAGTACGCGTCGGCCGGGACGCAGGTCGTCTACTACATGTTCGAGGGCGGCACCAATTTCGGATTCTGGGCGGGCAACAACATCGTGACGTCGTACGCCTCCGGCTATCCGGTCGGCGACGGTGGCCTGCTCACCGACAAGTACTACGCGATCCGTCCCGCCAACCTGTTCGCGAGCGAGTTCGCCGAGCTTCTTGCGGACAGTGTTGAGGTCCCGGAGGCCGCGGGTGTCACCTGTCCAGGCGGGGCTCGCGTGGTTGTGCGGCGGTGCGACAGAGGGGATCTGGTCTTCCTGTCCGTGGGCGACGGTCGGCCGGATGCCGTTCTGGGCTTACCAGACGGGCGAAGTGTTCTGGTTCCGTTCGGAGAGGTGGCCGCCGTGGTCCTCCCGCTGAACCTCGCTGTGTTCGACAGGGTCACCGTCGACTACAGCAACCTGACCTTGCTGGCGCGGGACGAGGCCAGGCGGGCGTTGGTCCTCTTCGGCCCGGCTGGCAGCCTGGGTGTCATCAGCGTGAACGGTGACGAGCTGTCGATCCCGGTACGCCGTGGCGCCGTTGAGCACCGGCAGGTCGACGACCTCAGCCTGCTCGTCGTCGACGAGGAACTGGCCAGGCGCTGTTGGATCGCGGGCGGGCACGTCGTCTTCGGCCCGGATTACGTGGCTGACGTGGCGGAGGATGGCTCGCTGGAGCTGAAGGTGAGCCCGGAGTCGCCGGAGGTCGTCCGACTCGATACCGCGGGCGCGCCGGTGCGGCAGCGGTGCGAGACCCGGGTCGACGAGGTCGACCTGCCCGAGCTTTCCACGTGGCGGAGGTTTCCGTGCACTGACCTCACGCTGGGCCGGTCGCCCGGATGGACCAGTATCGACGCGCCGCTCGCGCATGAGGAACTCGGCATCACCCAGGGGTACGTGTGGTATGCGGCAGAGGTGGAGTCCGCGAAAGGCGGGGTTGACACGCTCCTGCTGACCCATGCCCCGAACCGCGTGTCCGTGTTCGTGAACGGCACCTACTCCGGCACTCATGCCGAGCATCGGTCTGTCCGGATGCGGGACGAGTACGCGCACCCGGCGGATTGGGCGTTCGAGGAGTTGACCGTACGCCTCAACCCCGGCACGAACACGCTGGTGTTCCTGTCCGACGATCTCGGACACAACTACGACGTGCCGGTCCCGGTCGGCATCCAGGGGCCGGTCTACGTGGGTTCACGACGGGTCGAGATCGACAATGTGCGCGACGTCGGTCCGTTCGCGGTCTCGGCCGAGGCGTACGCCTTCCTGTATGACCGTTTCTATCGCAAGCCAGATCCCTTGCCCGCGGTGGAATTCGACCTGCTGCTCGGGCCCGACGAAGACGCTTTCGTCACCATCCACGGTGTGCACGCCTGGGTCACGGTGGACGGCGTTGACATTCTGCCGATGTCGTATCCGGAGTCGCCGTGGACGATGTTCTCCGCGATCAAGCGGTGGCACAGCTGGCAGCTACCTGCCCGGCGGGCTGGTGAGTCCAGCGTGATGCGCATCCAGCACGCCGGCGGATCGGCGCAGGCTGTCCTGGAGAACCTCACGGTGTACGTCGTACCCCGCTGTGGTCGGTGCACGGGATGGCGCTGGCAGCCCTGGCGGCATGACGCCGACGCAGGTTCCGCGGCAACCATTCGGGCCGATGAGACGGAGAAGGATCCCGTGCTGGTGTTGCTGCCGGCCGGCGGACAGCTGGCGAGGAAGAACAGGTCGTTGACGCCGGCGTGGTACGAGACCCGCTTTCCGATGCCTGCCGGGGACCGGCCGGTCCATCTGGCCATCGGGGAGCTGCGGAAGGGCCAGGTGTTCCTGAACGGCCACAACGTGGGGCGATTCTGGAGTGCCGGCCGCTCGCAGGAGCATTATTACCTGCCGCGCAGTTGGATGACCGCTGACAACCAGCTGGTGATTTTCGAAGAGCTCGGATGCCTGCCGCAGGAAGCCGCGCTGGTGTTCGGGGAAGCCGGGCGCTGGACCAGCGTTCGGCTGCCAGCGGACTAAGTCTGGACCTGACGTCGCTGTCGGGGCACTGTGACATCGAGACCCGTGGGCCACGGGAGTTCAACTGAGAGGGGAGCCGTCGATGACGGTATCGACGCAGGAGCGGGCGTCCGCTCGGGAAAAGTACGACCAGGACGGTTACGTGATCTTCAGGAACGTCCTTGATGCCGAGCTGGTCGCCGAGGCGAACGACCACGTCGCCTGGCTCCAGCAACGCCATCCTGACGTACGGCCAGAAAATCTCGGTCATTTGTACGTCAAGGATGATCCGTTCTGGGTGCGGCTGATCAGTGACGACCGGCTGCTGGACATCGCCGAGCTGTTCATCGGTCCAAATATCGGGTTGTTCGCGTCGCACTACATCAGCAAGCCGCCGTATTCCGGCAAGCCCGTCCTGTGGCACCAGGACGGCTCGCTGTGGCCGCTCGACCCGGTGGAGGTGGTGACCCTGTGGCTCGCCGTGGACCATTCAACGCCTGACAATGGCTGCGTACGCCTCGTTCCAGGAAGCCACAAGGGGCGCTTCAGTGAGGTGCTGATCAACGACCGGGTGGAGAACGTGCTCGGCGTCGAGATCCCGACCGAGGATTTTGACGAGTCCCGCGCGGTGGACATCGTGCTTGCCCCCGGGGATGTCGAAGTGCACCATCCCACCATCGTCCACGGCAGCAACGCGAACACCTCGCCCAACCGGCGATGTGGATTGACCATCCGCTACATCCCGACCTCGACCCGGATCACCAGCGAGGAGCAGCCGTTCCCCAGCGCCTTCCTGCTGCGCGGCGAAGCCGGCGTCAACGTCTACCACCCTCGTCCGCGCTATGTCGCAGGAGAGCATTTCCCGTTCCGCGGCAGCGAAGACTGGGCCTGAGCCGGAGAGGTGCCACCACCATCACCCACCCGGGTTCCGTGATCATGTTCGTGATCGTGAAGGGTTTCGGGATGTACAGCCCCTTCTGCCTTCATGATCACGGGCCCCGGGCGCTAGCGTGTTTCCCGGGACAGACCGAGACGTCATACTGATCCCAGCAAACCAAGGTCCTTCGGGTCGTTCGTGATACCCCACTCATGGACCCACCACTTCTCGGCGATGATGATTAGGTACAGCACCGAACCTGTAGGCGGCGTTACGTGAGGTGGGCGCTTTGCCATATAGCCGACGAAGCTTCCACGAATCTGTACAAAGAAGACCTCTGACCTGCCCCGTTCTTTCCGGATTGTGGTCCCCACTAGGGTATGTCGGAATAGATGGGAAGGGTTTCGGGATGTCGAAAGCTCGGCGGTCGTTTTCTCTTGAGTTTAAGGGAGAGGCGGCGAAGGCTGTGATCGATCAGTCGCGGAAGGTGGCAGAGGTAGCTCGCGAGATCGGCGTGAATGAGCAGACGCTCAGGAACTGGGTGAACGCCTACCGGAAGGATCACGCTGGCGAGGAGCCGCCGTTGTCGGTGAGCGAGCGGGCCCGGCTTCGGGAATTGGAGAAAGAGGTCCGTGAGCTGCGGCTGAAGAACGAGTTCTTGGGAAAAGCCGCGGCCTTCTTTGCCCAGGAGTATCGGTGACCG
>NZ_KB892782.1 GCF_000373925.1 Actinopolymorpha alba DSM 45243
CAGCTGAATGTGCCGTTCCCGACGCTGATGGAGTGGGCGAAGCGGCCAGCAGAGCTTGGCGGGTTCGGTCCGATCTTCACCGAAGTGGCGAGACGGCTACTCGCCAACCACCTCGACAACCCTGACGCGATGTTCGCGGTCGGGGTCACCCACCCGGTCACGGGCCAGTTGTTGAGCCTGCATCCGATGGCGCAACGTTTCCTACGCGGTCTCCCGGCGGAGCTGGTTCAGTCGCTGAACCAACGCTGCACCTGGATGCTATGCCGACGCCCAGCCATCAGCTGCGACCTCGACCACACGAAGCCATACTCCGAGGGCGGTGAGGCCTCCGTCGCGAACGTGGCACCACTATGCCGCCGCCACCACCGCGTCAAAACCGAGGGCGACTGGAAAGTCGAGCAAACCAGCCCAGGCCACCTCACCTACACCGACCCCCACAGCCGGCAATACAAGGTCACCCCACCACGCCTCACCGACCCCGTAGAACCCGCCGACCCCGATCCCCCGCCCTTCTAACCGACGTACATGGATTCGCACCACCTCACATCGGCAGGCGCGATAACCCTTATATGGAAGGGTTATCGAGCCTGCCCGTCTGCTTGATCGCCGACCCCATGCGGAGTACACCGATCCCGCTTGGCCACGGGATCCTTGGGTGGCCCGAGCCCGCGCCGATCCGAGGTCGGGTATTCAGCGCCTGGTCTCGTACCTGGTCAGGAGCACGCCGCCGGGAAACGTCCGGGTCTCCACCAGGTTCAGGTTCACCCAGTTGTCCAGGGCCGTGAAGAACGGCGTGCCGCCGCCCACCAGGACCGGGTGGGTGACGATCGCGTACTCGTCGATCAGCCCGGCCCGCATGGCCGCCGCGGCGAGGGTGGCGCCGGCGACGTCCATGGGACCGCCATCCTCACTCTTGAGCCGGGTGATCTCGGTGACAGCGTCGCCGGTGACCAGGCGGGCGTTCCAGTCGACCGCGCTGGTCGTGGAGGAGAACACCACCTTCGGCATGTCCCGCCAGCGGCGGGCGTACTCGATCTGAGCCGGTGTGGCGCCAGGCTGCTGGTCGGCGGTCGGCCAGTGGGAGCTCATCCCCTCCCACAGTTTGCGCCCGTACAGCGCCAGGCCCGTCGCCCCCACCCGGTCGGACCACCACTGGAACCACTCGTCGCTCGGCACGCTCCAGCCGAGGTCGTCGCCGGGCGCGGCGATGTAGCCGTCCAGGCTCAGGTTCATGCCAAAGGTCAGTTTCCGCGTCATCTCATCACTTCCTTGTCCCGGCGGCCTCCTCCGGCCACCTTCTCACCCCTGCTACGAACGCCTCGCTCCGGATCCGACAGGCTGCCGGCAGAAAATTCTCACGGGGCCTCCGCCCGGCAGCGGTCGCCGTCACGTGCTCGGCAAGTCAACGAAGGGCATGGCTGGCTGCTCTGCAGCCTCGACCGGGCGTACGGAAGGGGAACCCCAAAGATCCGTAGCCCGTGCGCGCGCGGGAAGCGACCGCGCCGTGACCAGCGGCGTCTCACATAGGTGGTACGCAACGACGCTCAGGCAGCGGGGCTATCCGGACGCCGTCGAGGCCAGGATCACGGCAACGCTCGTCCGCACAGGGACGGCGATCGCGGTGTACGTCGTTCATGTGGAAACCACGACCGAAGCCCTGGGGGCGATTCCCACCCCGAAACTCAAGCTCGTGGAGTGGTCCGATCGTCGTCCCCGTGAGGAGCTTCGTGACTGGCTGGGTGGGGAAGATCGTGATCGGAAATCGTCGATTCTGGGGAACTGCCTGATCGTCGACACCAGCTCCAGCAAGATTCCATCCGGCAGCGGCGCGGCCAGCCACCGCCGCGCATTCACCACCCGACGCAGGTCAGTATCGGCGCCAACATGCGAAGGTCGGTTCGACCTCGCCTCCAGCCCCATCGCCGCACCATTGATCATGAAGCCAAAAGGGGCCAATGCTCCCGAAGACCTTCATGATCACGATCATGATCATCGGAGGTGGCCCTCTATTGCCAGGCGGGGGAAGTAGGTGGCATTACCAAGCAGGTCGCGTGACGGGGAGCCGCATGCGCCCGCGGAGTTCCAGGACTGCCTGCTTGCGGAGGTAGGCCCCCTGTGCCATCCTGGGCGCGTTCTAATCCACTCGTATCGCGTCTATCCCGCGCGGTGCGATGGCAGTTGCCCGCAGCTGCCCACAGACCGATCGAAGGGTTTGTGGCATGCTGCGCTCCTTTTCTTTGGCGGTAATCCGCCGGCACACGTTGCACGTGTTGCTGCTCTGGCAGTGCGCACCACTGCCGCCATTGCTCTGCTTGGTTCTGGCCGTGGTAGCGGCCGGCGCGGGCACAGCCGCGATGGTGACGACCGGACGTCTGGTGGCGTCATTTCCGGCCGCGCTGGCTGGCGGGTTCGGGTCGCCCGCGGCGGATGTCGCCTGGAACTGGCTGATCACCACTGCCGCGTTGTTCGTCGCCGCCCCGGTCTCGGTGGCGGCGCTCGCCGCTGTGGGTCAAGCGGTGTCGGCACGGTATCTGCTGGCCGTACTCGACATGACCATAGAGGTGGGCACCCATCCCCACGGCGTGGCACATCTTGAGGAACCCCGTTCGGCGGGTGAACTCACCGCGGTGACCCGAGCCTCCGAGGACTGGCTCTTCATTGCAGGTGTCCATGCTGGTTGGACCTTGCTGTCGATCCGGCTCGGAGGTGTCGGCGCGTTCATCGTCCTGGCCGGCTGGTCGTGGTGGGTGGCTGCCACTTTGCTCGCCGGATGGCTGTTGCTGAGCAGGGCCTTTGGCCAATGGAGCAACACGATCTTCGACAACCTGCTCGAGGTGACGGGCAACGATCGGCGGCGCGCTGGTTACCTCCGATCGCTCCTGACCGAACTCCCATCGGCGAAAGAAGTACGCCTCTTCGACCTGACAGGATGGCTGATCGACCGGTACGTAGCCACGTGGCACAACGCCATGCGACCGGTCTGGGCGCACCGTACCCGTGGTCTCCGCACCACCCTCCTGGTGATGTTGGTTCCGTTGGCAGTCAACGTGATGGTTGTCCTTCTACTCGCTCGCGAAGCATGGACCGGCGTTATCGGGGCGGGTACGGTCGTGACGCTCGCGCAGGCGGTCCTGGCCATGAGCGCCTTCGGTCCACAGCAGGACCCGCAACTGTTCCTTGCCCACACCATGGCCGTGGTGTCGGAGCTCGCGCGACTTCGAAGCAAGCACTGGTTGACACCACTTCCCCGCACAGGTCCTTCACGCCAAAGCCCTCCACACAGAGCCTTCCCGAGTCAGGAACCTTCACCTGGACAGAATCCTGAGCACAACGTAGCTCCGAATCGGCAAGAGAACCGGGCGGCGTCGATCGCGCTCCACGACGTGAGTTTCACGTACCCGTCCGAGGATCGCCCCACTCTCAGCAAGCTGAGCCTGGAAATCCCGGCCGGCCAGTCAGTCGCGCTGATCGGCGTGAACGGCGTCGGCAAGTCGACGTTGATCAAACTTCTGTGCGGGCTCTATCGGCCGGATCAGGGCACCGTGCGGCTCGACGACGCGGACCCTGGCGTCGACGAGCGCACGCGGCAGCGGATAGCGGTGATCTTCCAGGACTTCGTCCGCTATCACCTGCCGCTGCGCGACAACGTTGCCATGGGCGCGGGGTCCGCAGCGGTCAGCGACCAGCGGCTTGTGGAGGAGGCGCTGAGGGACGCCGGCGGCCCCTCCGTGCTCGCCAGCCTCGAGCATGGTTGGGACACGGTGTTGTCGGCGGAGTACGACGGAGGCACCGACCTGTCCGGCGGCCAGTGGCAGCGGGTCGCGGGCATTCGCCGCACTTCGCTCGGGAGCAGGCGTTCTGGTGCTCGATGAACCGACGTCGGCGCTGGATGTCCGGGTCGAGGCAGCGGTGTTCGACAGGTTCCTGGAGGTTACTCGTGGCGCCACGACTCTCCTGGTGAGCCATCGGCTGTCCAGTGTGCGGCACGCGGAGAGGATCGTCGTTCTGGGCGCTGGCGTGGATGGCGGCGCGCAGGTGGTGGAGGACGGCAGCCACGACGACCTCCTGGCGCGGGGCGGCATGTACGCCGAGCTGTTCTCCTTGCAGGCTTCCCGATTCGCGCACGAGTCTCACCCCACGAAGTCGCTCCGCGATTCCACGGGGACTCCGATCGTCGAGGGGCTGTGACCGGCAATGGTTCGCTCTTTACGTGCGCTCTGGTTGGTGGTCGCAACGGCGGTACGAGTCAGTCCCTGGCAGTCCCTGATCTGCCTCGGTGAATCGGCGGGCAACGTCCTGCAGGTGCTGCAACCGGTGTTCCTCACCTGGATAATCACCGGTGCGATCAGCCGTGACGCGGTAGGGGTGACGGTGGCGGCAGCCGCATTCGTCATGTCGATCGCCGTCGAGCGGATCCTGCTTCTCGTCGGCGCCCATGCCCGGATAGGCCAACTCGAGCGAGTCGGCTATGCGTTCAGCACCCGCATCGCGGAGGTCAGGGCCCGCATCCCGACTCTCGACCACCTTGAGTCGCCTCGGTACCTCGACCAGCTGCAGACCCTTCGCGACCAGGAAGGATCGCTCGGCGTCGCGTTCAACACCCTCCTCAATGTCCTTGCCGACGTGACCCGGGTGGTCGCCGTGCTCGGGTTGGCGGCATCAGCCGACTGGCGCCTGATGCTGGTGGCCGCGGCAGGAGTCCCTTCGGTCCTCGCGGTGAAATGGCAGGTTCGTTGGGCGGCCGAAGCGGAGAAGGCGTCGGCCCAGCCGGGCCGTCTCTCCCAGCATCTGCTCAGCCTCGGGTTCGACGCGACGGCTGGCGCCGAGCTTCGGGTGTTCGGGTTGTCAGACGAGATCCGCACTCGACTGCGCGATGCGGCTCGCGGATGGCGATATCCCTTTGTCGTTCAGGCTCGCCGTCAGGCGGTCCTCGAGATCGTCAACAATGCCGTCTTCTTCGGAGCGGCCGGTAGCGTGCTCGCCTGGCTCACCCATGACGTGATCAGCGGCACCACCAGCGTGGGAACGCTCGTACTCTCCCTCATGCTCATCGGCCGCCTCAAGGCGGCCGCGGCCGACTTTCAGGAATCAACCCGTGGGGTGGCTGGTGTGATCCGCACCGCGGGCCGCTTCCTGTGGCTTCTCGACTACGCGCGGAAGGTTCAGAACGAGCACGCCGGCAGAGTTCCCGCCCCTGTCCACCTGTCCCGGGGCATCACACTGGAGAACCTGAGCTTCTCCTATCCGAACCGGGAGCGCGCCGCGATCGACAACATTTCCGTTCACCTTCGGCCCGGTCTCGTCGTGGCCGTGGTTGGAGAGAACGGCGCCGGGAAATCCACGCTCGCGAAACTCCTCACGGGCCTCTACCGACCCACCACCGGGAGGATCCTCGTCGACGGCATCGACCTCACTGATCTCGTTCTCGCCAGCTGGCGCAGCCGGATCGCGGGCGCCTTCCAGGACTACGCGACACTCGAGCTCACCGCCAGAGAAACCGTGGGGCTCGGGGATGTCGACCGCCTGTACGACGACGTACGCGTCCACGCGGCCGTCGAAACAGGCGCTGCCGAGCAGGTCATCCAGTCACTTCCGCAGGAGCTTGCCACCCAACTCGGCGCCACCTGGCCGGGAGGCGTCGGGCTCTCCGGAGGTCAATGGCAGCGTCTCGCGCTGGCCCGCGGCATGATGCGACATCAACCGCTGCTCCTGATCCTGGACGAACCAACCGCCGCGCTGGATGCCACCACCGAGCATGCGCTCTTCGAGCGTTACGCCGCGGCTGCGAGGGCCAACCGAAGAAATGGCGGCATCACGCTCCTCGTCACGCACCGATTCTCCACCGTCGCCGCCGCGGATCTCGTCGTCGTCCTGGAAAGCGGGCGCATCACCGAACAAGGAACTCACGCCGAACTCCTCGCAGCCAACGGCCATTACGCCGAGCTCTACAAACTCCAGGCGCGCGGCTACCGATGACCAGGCTCTCAGGCCGCGCCCGCGGTGTTGGCGTGGAGGAGTGCGAGCAGCTCGGCGCGGTGCAGGTCGGCGATGGGCGCCACCAGGTCGGGGTGGCGCAGGAGCGTCGCGGCGGACCAGTCGTGCTCGTCCGGCGCCATCAGGCGGCGGAAGTCCCGGTGCATTCCGGACATGTGTTCAGTACGCGCGCTCGCGGCGACCGCGGTCCGCGCCAGCTGATGATCGGAGAGCAGGCAGGCGGCCCAGCTGACGACGACCTCGTCCACCCAGGTACGCCAGGCATGCTCCTCGTCAAGCGGATCGTCATGATCTGTGCCAGCGATCCAGTCGAGCCGAGCAGAACCCCCAGGACCTGTCAAAGCGACCAGGCCGGCGTCAATCGCGGTCGGATACCGCAGCCACGCGGCAATCGTCACCGCTTGCCGGGCCTGTGTCTCGGCAAGCGCGGTGTTGAAGCCGTCACCTGGCGGGTAAGCGCGGATCAACCAGCGCGTGGCGGCCGCGATGACGGGATCCAACTCGGCGGCCATCAGCCTCTCGCTCTCGTACGACACAGCCAGGCGAAAGAGCCTGGCAAGCGAACCGATAATAAAAACCACACCGGCCGCAGGTTTATTCGGGCTCGCAAGTCGCACACCGCTCGGCGAACGAAAACTAAATTCCCGAAAGAATGCCAATATCAGCTCAAAGAAAGAAATCGCCAGCGGGCGAGAGGGCCGGCCGAACCAACTCAACACGGGTGGCGATCATGACGGTAATCGAGCTTCATAGCCCCGCGTTCAGCGATCACACGTTCATCCCTGGCCGGCACGGGCACGCGGGCGACAACATCTCCCCCGCGCTCGAATGGTCGAACGTTCCCGACGAGTCAGCCGAACTCCTCCTGCTGTGCGAAGATCCGGACGCGCCGGCGGGAACGTTCCTCCACTGGCTGGTGACCGGCATCGACCCGGGTTCCAGCGGCGCGCCCGAGGGCCGGCCGCCACGGGGTGGCCACGCCTGGCAGAACGCCTTCGGCGAGCTGGGATGGGGTGGCCCGGCGCCGCCGCCGGGGGATCGCGCACATCGGTACTTCTTCCGGCTGTACGCCCTGCCCGGCCCCGTGAGGCTCCCCAGGCACCCGAGCGCGGACGACATACACCGTGTCGCTGACAAGGTTGCCCTCGCCCGCGGCACCCTGGTCGGGCTCTTCCAGCGGTAGTCCGGCGGTTGTCCAGCGGACGCCGGAAACGCGTCCTCCGGGCTGGTGACCGGATCCGGTAGATGCCGGTACGTCCGAATGATGTGGACCCCGGGTTGGGGTTCGGCTACTCGGAGCGTTACTCTCGTCACTGCGGCGGTTCATTTTGAACGGTCGCGCGTTGCCGCCCCAGACCCCGGCAGCCTGACAAAGCACGTTGAGACATGGCTGCGATCCAGGGGGTCGGGTGTCGAGCGAGCTTCCATGGTCGCTTTGGCACCACCACCGACGCACGACGCCGACCAGGCGCATCGGTTGGCGTCGCGACGGCGAGCCCTCAGGCCCATCGGCGGCCATTCGACTTCGTTCACACAGCCGCGTTTCGTCGCGCTACCGCGCACCACCGTCACGCGTGACCGCATCCGTGCATTCCACGGCGGGATAGCGGCCAGGCGTTCACGGGACGAGCCGTCTTCGCACACGACCATTCGAGGTCGAGCGGTCGCAGGAGGGGGGTGACCGCTGGCCCCGATGACGTGTACGCGGATGTTCGCTCCGGCCTGGCCACTGAAGGGGGCGTCTCCGCCGGCCGGGCAGGGTGGCACAAGCGGATTCGGAGGCGGATCCGCTCGTGCCACCCGCCACGGTCTACGGCGGGCGCACCACCCGGACGGCACTGGTGGGCAGGGCCCGTTGGTCCGATGCCCAGAGAGCCGGCCCGGAGGAGTTCCCGTCACACGAAGCTGGCCCGAACGGGGGACGGGCCAGCTTCGTGGCCGCATTGACCAGGAACAGGCTTCACTCCCGAGGTGGGGGTGGGCCCAGACGGGCGAAGCCCGTGTGGGGCCGGAATTACCTCTGCCCACCGGAGAGGGAGCCGCGCACGCACGTCGGGAGGCGGTGCATGTCGTCCTTTCACCCGAGGGTGACGCGTCGTGATGGACGCATGCAATCGCCGGCCGAACTCGTGGCCACGCTGCGCGGGTGGATGACCGAGGCACCCGGGCACGACCGGGTGAGCGGTGGAAGCGCACATCTGGACCGGGTGCCGGTCCTCAGCCAGCCCGAGGCCATGGTTGTCGCCCGCCTCCTGGAACTCCTCGCCGAATCGTCCGACAACACTCCCGTCACCGATCTCGCCGCTGACCTGGCCGCCCGGCTCTACGCCCGGCTCGGAGTCTGACGGACGCCGCCCCGGCGGGTGGCTGCCGACTACCGTGGGTGCGGGTTGTGTGGTTCCGGCCCCGCTCGGGCTCCGCCCGTCCGGGCCCACCCCCACCGCAGGCCGGAGGTGGCGATGTTTGAACGTATGGCGATCGACTGCTGGCTCGCCGACATGGACGGCGTACTCATGCACGAGGGACATCCCGTGCCCGGAGCGCCGGAGTTCGTCGCGGCCCTACACGCGTCGCACAAACGGTTCCTCGTGCTGACGAACAACTCCATCTACACGCCGCGGGACCTGCGCGCCCGGCTGCTCGCCGCCGGCCTCGAACTCCCCGAGGAGGCGATCTGGACATCCGCGCTCGCGACGGCGAATTTCCTCGACACGCAGTCACCGGGCGGGAGCGCGTTCGTCATCGGCGAGGCGGGCCTCACCACCGCCCTGCACCAGATCGGGTACGTCCTCACCGACCGGAACCCCGACTTCGTGGTCCTCGGCGAGACCCGCACCTACAGCTTCTCGGCGATCACCACGGCGATCCGGCTGGTCGACAAGGGCTCGCGGTTCGTCGCGACGAACCCTGACACGGTGGGCCCCACCCCCGAGGGCCCGTTGCCGGCGTGCGGTGCGGTGGCCGCGCTCATCACGAAGGCGACGGGCGTCGAGCCGTACTTCATCGGCAAGCCCAATCCGCTGATGATGCGGAGTGCGCTCAACCGGGTGGAGGCGCACTCGGAGTCGACGGCGATGGTGGGCGACCGGATGGACACCGACATCGTCTCCGGCATCGAAGCCGGGCTCAGCACGGTGCTCGTCCTCAGCGGTGTCACCCGGCGCGAAGACATCCCGCGTTTCCCCTACCGCCCGTCACTGGTGGTCAACTCGATCGCCGACCTGGTGGACCAGGTCTGACGCTCAGGCCGGCTTCTGGTCGAACAGATGCCGGCGTACCCAACTGTGCATGGCGATCGCGGCGGCGGCACCGGCGTTGATCGACCTGGTGGAGCCGTACTGCGCGATGGAGAGTACGGCGTCGCAGGCGTTCCACGCGGCGTCCGACAACCCGGGTCCCTCCTGCCCGAAGAGTAGGACGCAGCTGCGCGGCAGGTCGTACGTCTCGAGCGGCACCGCACCGGGCAGGTTGTCGATCCCGAGGAGGGGCAGCCCTTGCTCGTGGGCCCACGCCGCGAGCGCCTCGAGGTCGGCGTGGTGGCGTACGTGCTGGTACCGATCCGTCACCATGGCGCCGCGGCGGTTCCAGCGCCGCCGGCCGACCACGTGGACCTCCTTGGCCAGGAACGCGTTGGCGGTACGCACGACCGAGCCGATGTTGAAGTCGTGCTGCCAGTTCTCGATGGCGACGTGGAAATCGTGCCGGCGGGTGTCGAGGTCAGCGACCACCGCGTCGCGGCGCCAGTAGCGGAACCTGTCGACGACGTTGCGCCGGTCCCCGTGCGCGAGAAGCTCAGGGTCGTAGTGGGGATCGCTCGGCCACGGACCATCCCACGGTCCCACCCCGACGGAGGCGCTCAGCCCGTCGGTCGGCTCATCGGGGACGGTCTCCCGAACGTCGTCAATGCGTTCCACCCGTCCATCTTCGATGCACCGCCTTCGGTGACCGTCAGCCGGGCAGCGGTCAGCTGCGTGAAGGCCCGAATGATCACGTAAACGTGGTCATTGCATGCCTTGCATGGCACCGACACCATGCGAGACGGGCGATGACCACGTTTACGTGATCATTCGGACCCAAGGTGTCGTTCCTTCGGACAAGGCTGCGGACGCCGACACCCGGGAGCAGGGACCTAGGACTCAGGAATCGCTCAGCGAGCACCGTTAGGCTCGCTGGGTGCCGCCGACGACGCTTGCGCTGATGCCCGACTGGCTCGATGCCCATAAAATCCTCGAAACCCTCGGGCCCTATGCCCTCATCGGGGTGCTCATCATCGTGTTCGCCGAGTGTGGGTTGTTGATCGGATTCTTCCTTCCCGGCGACTCCCTGCTCTTCACCGCCGGGCTTCTCGTCGCCAATGGGGCGATCAAGGCGCCCCTCTGGCTCGTCGCCCTGCTGATCGTGGTGGCCGCCTGCGCCGGCAACCTGCTCGGCTACGGCATCGGCTACCGCGCCGGACCCGCGATCTTCAGCCGACCCGACTCCAGGCTCTTCAAGCGGGAGTACGTCGAAAAGACCCACGGCTTCTTCGAGAAGTACGGCGCCCGGGCGATCGTCCTGGCGCGGTTCGTTCCAATCGTACGTACCTTCATCACGGTGATCGCGGGCGTTGGCCGGATGGACTTCCGCCGCTACGCGACCTATACGACGATTGGTGGGGTTCTGTGGGGCGCCGGGGTGACGGTGCTCGGCTACTTCCTCGGCCAGATCGAGGCCGTCCGCACCAACATCGAACTCATGCTGATCGTGATCGTGCTCGTGTCGGTCATCCCGATCGGGATCGAAGTCCTCCGGGCGCGGGTGAAGGCGCGAGCCGAGCACGCTCGGGCCGGTGACACCGAGGAGCCCCAGGCGAGGGTTCGGGAACGCGGCTGACCTCGATCGACGCCCGCGCCGCCCAGAGCGGCGGCCACCCCGCCGTAGAAGTTCTCACGTCAAGCCGGGCGTACGCCGATCCCCCTGGTCGTCGGACCGCTCGTGGTCGACCTCGGCGTCGCGCTGCGCCTCAGCACGGTCGGGTGTTGATGAGGCCTGCGTCGAACCCGGCGCCGGCGCGGCCAGGCCCGGTTGCGCGCCGTTAGACGCGGCGGCACCAAGATCGGTGAAGTCGGTCGCGGGTGTGGCCCGCACCTCCGCCTCCTCGACCTCGAAGCACTCCGCTGTGGCGAAGCGTGACCGCGACGCCACAATGCTGGAGGGGAACGCCTCGACCCGGGTGTTGTAGGCACGCACGTTGGCGTTGTAGAAGCGCCGCCCCGCCGCGATCCGGTCCTCCGTCTCGGCGAGCTGTTGCCGCAGACCGAGGAACTGCTGGTCAGAGGCAAGGCCAGGACAACTCTCCGCCACCGCGAACAGCTCCCGCAGCCCCTCTGACAGCGCGGACTCCTGCCGCGCCCGGCGCGCGAGGTCGTCGTCACCTTCCATTGCCGCGGTCCGCAGCTGGGCGACCTCGTCGAAGACCCCGCTCTCCGCTGAGGCGTGGGCCCGGACGGCCTGGGCCAGGCTCGGGACCAGCTCGTAGCGACGGTGCAGCTCGACGTCGACCTGCCGCCAGGACTCGCGCACGAGCTTGCGCTGGCTCACGAAGCGGTTGTGGGACACGACCCAGCCGGCCGCCAGTGCGATGGCGACGATGACGACGGCGACGATAATCCCGATCACGCGGAGCCCTTGCTGGTCGACGGCCTGGCAGGGGGGATATTAGTGCCTCAATCGGGCGAAGAAGCGAAACCACGGACCTTCCTCCGGGGCCCCGCGCGCCGCCCGACGTGTGCACCGCTATGCCCACGTTCAGCTGCCGACGGCGCGCCTCAGTGCGAGCCGAGGCCCAGGTCAGCCAGCCCGTACACGAACCGGTAAGGGAGCCCGGCCGCCTCGACGTTCTGGCGAGCGCCGGTGTCCCGGTCGGCGAGCACTGCCACCGCGACGACCTCGGCACCGGCCTCCCGGAGCGCCTCGACCGCGGTGAGGACCGACGCGCCGGTCGTGGAGGTGTCCTCGACCGCGAGCACCCGCCGCCCGGTCACGTCGGGCCCCTCGATCCGGCGCTGCAGCCCGTGCCGCTTCTCCTCCTTGCGTACGACGAACGCGTCCAGCTGGCGTCCCTCGGACACCGCGGCGTGCAGCATCGACGTCGCCAGCGGGTCGGCACCCAGTGTCAGACCACCTACGGCGTCGTACTCGAGATCTCTGGTGAGGTCGAGCATCTGCCGGCCGACGAGCGGCGCCGCGGCCCCGTCGAGCGTGATCCGGCGCAGGTCGATGTAGTAGTCGGCGGTCCGCCCGGAGGACAGCACCACCCGCTCGTGGATGATCGCCTTGGCCTTGATGTGGTCGAGTAGGCTGGCGCGTTCGGTCACGGTGTCACGATCGCTGGGCACGATGTCGAAGCTTAGAACGTGCTGGGCCAGACCGCGGTCAGCAGGCGTTGGTGCTGCGTACGACGGGGAACGGCCCGCCCGGCTGGAGCTGGTAGGGGACCCCCTCGAGCACCGGATGCACCATCTCCGGCGTCCGTGCGTTGCCGTCACCGTTGGCGTCGAAGAGCTGCTCGTAGTGCAGGTGGGCCACCCGGGTGCCGACCGCGCCGACCCGGCCGATCTCCTGCCCCTGGGCGATCTCCTGGCCCGGCCGGACCGTGATGTCGTCCATGTGGAGGTACAGCGTGTACCACCGGCCGCCGTGGTCGATCTTCACTCCACCCGGACTCACCAGCTGGCGGACGCGACCCGGCGCCGACGCCCTGACGACCGCACCGCCGGTCGTACCCCCGCTCCGGAACATGTCCAGCTTCATCTCGTCGGGGTTGTGCCCGCGGTAGGTGCTGATCCGCCAGCGCTGTCCGCAGGCGAAGGGGAGCTTGAAGTCGGGTCGCGGTCCGGGTTCGTCGACGCCGAAGCCTTCGAGGGGACCCAGGCGCGGAAGTCCGCTCCCCAACCAGCCCCAGGCGACCCAGCCCATGGCGCCGAGCGCGATGACGAGGGCGCCGGCGACCGCGACGAGCGCCACCCGCCGACCGACGCCTTGCCGACCGACGCCTTGCCGGTCCACGCCTCGCTGGTCCACGCCGTGCTGGTCCACGCCGTGCTGGTCCACGCCGTGCTGGTCCACGCGGTGCGCGTCGGGACGCCCACCAGGGTTGGCCGGTTGGTATCGGTCAGCGGAGGAGCCGGAACTATCCGGACGATCGGGATCCCACGCCACGAACTCCCCCTCGCACTCCGTACCGGCCCTCGCGTCGACAACGCCCGACCGGACCGCGGAGTGCCGGGCACTGCCGGACACGCCGGCGAGGCGGCGCTGCGCGGGCGCTTTGTGAAGTGGCTGGTCGGTGGTGTGAGCGGGGACCCGCTCACACCAGCTTCGTCTCACACTCTGGTCAATCCAAGGAGTTGTCTCACATGGTGTACGCCTGGCGGGTGCCTCACATGGCTAGCACCTGCTTTGCGCGGCGTCCATGCCATGTGAAGCAGGTACCAGCCATGCAAGGCGCCGCAGGGTGTACACAATGTGAGACAACCCGGCGCCAGAGCACCACGAACGACCCGCCAAGGTGCATGCAGAGACCTAGGACCGCCCCGGCCGCCGTGCGAAGACCTGAATGACCACGTAAACGTGATCATTCAGGCGCTGGCCTCCACCGGGAAAGCCTTGTCTTCGGGATACCGCGTCAGGGCGTACGCATCCGGACGCCCCGCGCGACCGCGAGGACGAGCGAGCGCGGGAAGTGCCGGGTCGCGGCGACCAGCGCCCGATAGCGCAACGTGGGCACCAGCACGGGCGAGCGCCGGCCGGCGTCGAGGTGCCGGAAGGTGGCGTCGACCACCTCGTTGGTACGCAGCCACATCCAGCTCGGCATGCCCTGCACCCTCAGTCCGGCCCGCTCGTGGAACTCCGTCCGCACGTACCCCGGACAAACCGCGAGCACCCGGATGCCGGTGCCGGCGAGATCTGACGTGATGCCCTCGCTGAAGGCGGTCACCCAGGCCTTGACCGCGCCATACGTGCCGTACGGCGCGAACCCCGCCACACTGGACACGTTCACGATGGTCCCGGACCGGCGTTCGAGCATGCCGGGCAGCGCGGCCTTGGTGAGCCGCAGCACCGCGCCCGCGAGGACATCCAGCAGGCGCTGCTCGTCGTCGACCGAGCTGGCACGGAAGCCGGCGCCCAGCCCGAACCCCGCGTTGTTGAGCAGCAGGTCGACGCCGGGGGTTCCGTCGGCCAGCCGCTCCTCGACGGCCCGGAGCTCCACCCGATCGGCGAGGTCCGCGGCCAGGACCTCGCAGCGCACGGCGTACCTACCGGTCAGCTCGTCGGCGAGCGCGGTCAGCCGGGCGACGTCGCGGGCGACGAGGACGAGGTCGAACCCGCGTCCGGCGAGCGCCTCCGCGTAGGCGCGCCCGAGCCCCGCGGTCGGCCCGGTGACGAGCGCGGTCGGCATCGACCGCTACACCCTCGACCGCTGGGCGCCGTCGAACCACTGGCGCGCCGCCGGCGTCCACAGCAGACCGGCCGCGACGATGCCGACGAGCACCGACGCGAGCGAGAGGATCGACAGCGTCTGCAGGCTGTACACGACGTTGGCCACCGCCAGGCCGGTGGCGGTCAGGCGGGCCCACCCCTTGCCGCGATCGTTCATGAGCGCCATGAATACCCAGATCGCGATCGCGATCAGGCCGAACACAAGGATGAGCGTCATCGCGTTGGTGGCGAACGACTCGACCGCCTCGGGCGTGGCCCGCTTGTCCTGCTGCTGCAGTGCCCGCCTGGCCCCGGCTCGCAGCTCGTCCCGGTACCAGAAGACGGACAGCGCCCCGACCGCCGACAAGGCGGCGCCGAAGTACATCAGCAGCACCGCGATCATGACCACCCGCGGCTTCTCGGTCGGCGACGGTGCGGCGTCCCCCTCGCCGCTCGGCCAGGTGGGCATGCCGCGCGAGGGCTTGTCCCCCTCACCGGGTGGCTTCCGCTCGCTCATGCCCGTCCTCGCTTCGCTGCGGGCGCGCATGAGGCACCCAAGGCGCTGTGCTTGATAATGAGCTCGCTTCGCTCGCTCATGCCCGTCCTCGCTTCGCTGCGGGCGCGCATGAGGCACCCAAGGCGCTGTGCTTGATGATGAGCTCGCTTCGCTCGCTCATGCCCGTCCTCGCTTCCTCGAACGTCTTACCCGCACGGTTGGTCACTGCGCGGGCGCTGGTCCGCCCCGACTTCATTCCTACGCCCAACGTCCGGGGTACGCCCGACATCCTTCGTACACCGAACTGCAACCCTGCCATCTTCGGTGGGCAGCCGGGGCGGCCAACCTCGGACGCGCCGGGAGCGGCCCCGCGTACCCCCCGAATCCACTCAGTGGCACCCGCCGCCCGGGACTTCCCCAGGTGCGCGGCGTCTAAGCTCGTTGCCCGTGACGCACCCTCGGATGGCGGCCCGCCTGCACGGGCTCGGGACGACGATCTTCGCGGAGATGTCGGCGCTCGCGGTGAGCACTGGTTCGATCAACCTCGGCCAGGGTTTCCCCGACACCGACGGGCCCGCCTCGATGCTGGAGGCCGCGATCGCCGCGATCCGGTCCGGTGAGCACAATCAGTACCCTCCCGGCATCGGGATCGGCGCCCTGCGGCACGCCGTCGCCAACCACCAGAGCAGGTTCTACGGCCTCGACGTCGACGCCGACTCCGAGGTTCTCGTCACCGCCGGCGCGACCGAGGCGATCGCGGCCGCGCTGCTCGCGCTCGTCGAGCCCGGCGACGAGGTGATCGCGCTGGAGCCCTATTACGACTCCTACGCCGCCTGCATCGCGATGGCCGGTGGGCGACGGGTGCCGATCACGCTGTGCGCGCCAGACTTCCGGCTCGACCTCGACGCCCTCCGCGCGGCCGTCACCAGCCGGACCAAGGTGCTGCTCATCAACACCCCGCACAACCCCACCGGCACGGTGTTGACGCGGGACGAGTTGGCCGCGGTCGCCGAACTCGCCTGCGAGCGGGACCTGCTGGTCATCACCGACGAGGTCTACGAACACCTGACGTACGACGGCGCGCCGCACCTCCCCCTCGCGACGTTCCCAGGGATGCGCGAGCGGACGGTCACGATCTCCAGTGCGGGCAAGACCTTCGCGGTCACCGGCTGGAAGATCGGCTGGGTCTGCGCCACGCCCGACCTGGTGGCGGCGGTCCGCACCGCCAAGCAGTTCCTGACGTACGTCTCCGGTGGGCCGTTCCAGCCGGCGGTCGCCGAGGCGCTCCGGCTGGGCGACGACTACTACCTGGGGCTGCGAGCGTCCCTGCTGGCCAAGCGCGACCTGCTCTGTGCGGGGCTCGCGTCCCTCGGTCTGGACGTGTTCGCACCCCAGGGGACCTACTTCGTGACGACGGACGTGCGGCCGCTGGGATACTCCGACGGGGTGGAGTTCTGCCGGATGCTGCCCGCCCGGTGCGGCGTGGTCGCGATTCCGCACGAGGTCTTCTACGACGACAAGACCGCCGGGCGGCCGCTCGTGCGCTGGGCGTTCTGTAAGCAGGACGAGGTGTTGTCGGAGGCGGTGGAGCGGCTCCGCGCCGGCCTGGCCCGGAGCTGATCAGCTACTCGGCGTCTGGCCCGTCCGCCGCGTACATCCGGTGGACGGCCTCGGCCGTCTCCCGCATGAGGTCGCGCAGCTCCGTGGGTTCGAGCACCTCGACCTCCGGGCCGAAGCGGAAGAACGCGAGCTTGGCGTGCCTGATCGACTCGACCGGAATCACCGCGCGCACCCAGCCGGCCTCGTCAGGCGGCCCGGCCGTCTCGCGGGCGGCCCGAGCCGCCACCGGACCGAGGTAGTAGGGGATCAGGTCCTGAGCGAACGGCGACAGCCGCACGACGGCCTCGGCGCGGTAGAGCCGCTCGCGGTAGCGCTCGGACCAGTCCTGCCAGTACGCCGCGAGGTCGAAGTCGAGGGCCCGGTCGAACCGCGCGTCGAGCGGGGTGAGCGTGCGGATCCGCGCGATGCGGTACGTCCGTACGTCCCCGTCGGGCCGAGACTCCTCGTCTGGCCGGGCGCTCCCCTCGTCTGGCCGGGCGCTCCCCTCGTCAGGCCGGCCGCTTCCCTCGTCAGGCCGGCCGCTTCCCTCGTCAGGCCGGCCGCTTCCCTCGTCAGGCCGGCCGCTTCCCTCGGGCCTGGTTGCTCTGGCCGCGACGTACCAGACCCCCGTCTTGAGGACCAGGCCGTACGGTTCGAGCGTCCGGGTGACCACCGTCTGGCCCCAGCGTTCGTACCGGATCCTGATCATCCGCTGGTTCCACACGGCGTCGGCGACGGCGGCGAGGTGCTCGGGTCGCTCCATCTCGCGAAACCACGACGGCGCGTCGAGGTGGAAGCGTTCCCTGATCCGGCCGGCCCTCGACCGGAGCTCAGGAGGCAGCGCCGCCATCAGCTTGAGCTCGGTCGCCGCCAGGACCGAACCCAGCCCGAGTTCGGCGGCGGCCTGCCCGGGCATGCCGGTGAGGAAGAGCGACTCCGCCTCGTCGCCGGTCAGCCCGGTGAGCCGGGTGCGGTAGCCGTCGAGGAGTTGGTAGCCGCCGGCAGGACCGCGGTCGGCGTACACGGGGACGCCCGCGGCGGACAGCGAGTCGATGTCGCGGTAGACGGTACGGACGGACACCTCCAGCTCCTCGGCCAGCTCAGGCGCCGTCATCCGACCCCGGGTCTGCAGGAGCAGGAGGAGCGACAGCAGTCGACTCGCGCGCACGCCAGTCCTCCTCCCGGTCGTCTCCCACGCGATGTAGAGGTCGCGCGACCTCTTCATTTCACCCCATTGAACCTGACAGGAGCTGACAGGTTCACCGGCCAGGCTGGGTCCCGGATCGGGCGGCGGGCGCACCAAGCCCCGGCGACCACACAGCGCAACCTGGCATTGACGAACGGAGATCAGCGATGACGGCCCAGGACGGCACCTTCACCCCCATCAGCTGGGACGAGAAGCTCCCCGAGGAACCAGGGGGAAGCCCGCGCATCAGCCACGCCCACACGACCAACAAGTTCGACGGCGTGATCGAAGGCACCACCACCGCCGACCACGTGATGTATTACTCCGGCCAGGGCGAGGGTTGGGGATCGGGCACGTACCACGGGTATGAGCAGATCACCGGGGAGGTCGGCGGTCGGTCCGGGAGCTTCGTCCTCGAGCACACCGGCGACTTCGGTGACAGCACTGTTCGGGCGACCTGGTCAGTCGTGGAGGGTTCGGGCACGGCCGAACTCACCGGCCTGCGCGGCAAGGGCGGCTTCGTCTCCAAGCACGGCGAAGCGTCCACGGCGTACACCTTCGAGTACGAGTTCGTCACCAACTGAGAGGAATGCCTTCGTGAGCGAACGCAGCGAGCGAACAATCCAACACAGCGCCTCGAGTGCCTCATGCGCGCCCGCAGCAAAGCGAGGGCGGGCATGAGCAACGCGCAACTCTACGACGCGAGCCGGGTTCGGATCGTCGCCCTTATCCGGGCCGGCGATCCCGGCGCCCCGGTCGCCGCGTGCCCCGGCTGGACCGCGAAGGACCTCATCAGCCATCTTGCCGGTGGGCTTGGCGACTTCCTGACCCGCAGGTTCGAGGTGGAGGAGGGCGACGACTTCGGCGAACGGACGGTCCGCGAGCGGCGCGATCAGTCCGTCGAAGACGCCCTCGCGGAGTGGCAGCGGCACCGCGCCACCGCCGACGAACTCCTCGCCTCTCCCATGGGCGGTGTCCTGGTGGCTGAGGTCGTGTCGCATGAGCACGACCTCCGGACGGCGTTGGGCCAGCCGGGCGCCCGCGACGAGCCAGGTGTACGCGCCGCGCTCGAGCGGCCGTTGCAGGAGGTCGACCGTAAGCGCCGGGAAGCCGGCGGGGCCGCTGTCCGCCTGGTGGTGGATGGCGCAACGGAGCAGGTCATCGGTGCGGGCGAGCCAGCCGCCACCCTGCGGGTCTCGGCGTTCGAACTCCTACGCACGATCAGCGGACGGCGTACGAAGGATCAGGTACGCGCGCTCGACTGGTCGGTGGACGACGCGACGCCTTACCTGCCGGCTTTGACGATGTTCGGCGAATTCCGGGACACGCCACTCGACGAGTAGGCAAGCCGACCTTGACAGCCGCACTCGCCGCACCTGACGGCGGCTGGTCGGTCTGAGACGGCGACCTCTGAGACGGAGACCTCTGAGACGGAGAATCTCCTCATGGTGCTCGACATCGGCCGCACCCAGGTCATGGCCTACCGCGCGGCGGCGCAGGGACTCGACCGGGCGACCGCGGATCCGGCGAAGCTCGGCGTCTTCGACCTCGGCGTCCAGGACACGACCTTCGGGACCGCGCGGCTGGCACTCGCCGCCCGGCTGCCGGAGCCGTTGCCGGGCGGTGAGGACCCGCTGGCGGACGAGGAGACGTTCGCCCTGCTCTGGTCGGTCCGCGGTGCGCCGCACGTGCACCGGCGGGCCGACCTTCCCGGCCTGGCGCGCGCTCTCTGGCCTCGCAGCGAGGCCGATGCGACGGCCCGCCTCGCCGCGGAGCGGAAGGCGCTGAAGGCGGCGGGCATTCCCGCGCTGGACGCGTTCACCGCCGCGGCGCAGGCGGTGCGGGCCGTCGTGACCAAGCCCCTCGGCAAGGGCGACGTGAGCGCCGCGGTGACGGCTCGGCTGCCTGACGCGTATGCGTACGACTGTCGGGGGTGCCGGGCGCGACACGTCTACGGCGGGCTCTTCCAGCTGGTCGGGCTGCCCGCGGGGGTACGCCACGAGCCGGACACCTCGCCGCCGATCCTCGCGCCTCTGGAGGGCCGGCCCCCGATTCCCACGTCCGCCAAGGGAGTCGGCGCGTTCATCCGCGCGTACCTCCGGCTGCACGGCCCGGCCACCCTCGCCGAAGCGGCCAGCTACCTCGGAACCTCCCAGGCGGCGCTCCGGCCGGAGTGGCCGGACGGGCTGGCCGAAGTGACGGTCGACGGGCGCCGTACCTGGCTTCCCGAAGACCAGCTCGACGCCCTGCGGGCCGCGCCCTCGCCGGCGTACGTGCGCCTGCTGCCGACCTACGACCCGTTCGTCCAGTCGCGTGACCGTGACCTGCTCGTCCCCGATCCGGCCCGGCAGAAGGAGTTATGGCGGATTCTCGGGAGTCCGGGTGCCCTGATCGTGAACGGCGAGATCGCCGGGACGTGGCGGGCACGCGCGGCGGGCAAGAAGCGGTTGACAGTCACGGTGCAGGCGTTCGGCTCCCTGCCGCGCGCGGTGCGGGCGGCGGTCGAGGACGAGGCCGCGCGGATGGCCCGGGTGCGCGGCATGGGCGAGGCCGCGGTGACGTACGCCGACACCTGATGGCCCTCAGTCGCAGGCCCCCAAATGATCACGTAAACGTGGTCATTTGGGGCCGTCCCGCAGCGCCGGGCGGCGATCCCCGCCCTGATGTCGATGACTCGCTCGCGCGACCTCTTATTCGCCCACTGCCCCGTCGGAGAGTTCGCGTACGACGTCGAGGTGGCCGGCGTGGCGGGCGTACTCCTGCAACACGTGGAACAGAATCCAGGCCAGCGTCGGGCGAGGGCCACGACCCTCCTGGAATCGTCCGCCGTAGCGTGCCGGGTCGGAGAGTCGTGCCGACCCGGCGATGGTGCGCGAAACGTCGGCCTGCTCCAGGAATGCGGCCACCAGCTCCCGCGGTGACTCGTCCGGCTCCACATGCCAACGTTCGATCGCGCCGTGATCGCCCCACGGGTCACTCACCTGCTCGGCGGCGAATCCCCACCGGAACCATCGGCGCTCGACATACGTGAGGTGCTTCAGCAGCTGCAACGGTGTCCATCCGGACGGCAACCGGCTCGTCCGCAGCTCCGCCTCGGACATGCCGTCCAGCTTGCGGAGAATGACGTCGCGGTAATAGTCGAGGTATGCAGCGAGCAGCTCGGCCGGGTCTGCCAGGTCGGCGGGGGGTTCGTCCAGAGGGGCGCTCATCTCGGTGAAGATAGCGGCGGCCGCCGACAGGGTGCCCTCACCACGCGACTGGTGCGGGCACCCTAGCGGCGGCCGCCGACAGGGTGCCCTCACCACGCGACTGGTGCGGGCACCCTGTCGGTCACGTTCGGCCTGACCCGAGCCTCGTGATCAGCCCAGGTTGTTGCCGGTGAGCCATTCCTTCGCGACCACGGCGGGATCCTTCTTGTCGACCTCGACCTCCTTGACAAGGCCGGCCAGCGTCGGGGTGTCGAGCTTCGCCGACACCGCGTCGAGGGCGCCCTTCACGGTCTCGGACGCCTTCGCCTTGCTGATCAGGGGTACGACGTTCTGGGCGGCGAAGAAGTTCTTCGGATCCTCGAGCACCACGAAGTCGTTCGCCTTGATCGCCGACTGCGTGGTGAAGAGGTTCGCCGCGTCCACCCGGCCACTCTTCAACGCGGCCACCGTGAGCGGTCCCGCCACGTCGAGCGGCTGGAACGACTTGAAGTTCAGGCCGTAGACCTGCTTGAGCCCAGGAACGCCGGACTGGCGGTTCTTCCACTCCGGCGGCCCACCGAGCACGAGGTCCTTCGCGACCGGGCCCAGGTCGGCGATCGTCGTGAGGTTGTACTTCTTGGCGGTTTCCTGGGTGACCACCACGGCGTCCTTGTCCTCCGCGTTGGACTTCTCCAGGACGGTCAGCGTGCCAGGCAGGGCCTTCTGCAGTGCGGCGTACACCTCGTCCGGCTTCACCGCCTTGGTCTTCTTGTCGAAGTACTGCAGGAGAACGCCGGTGTACTCGGGCGCGAGGTCGATCGAGCCGTCCTGCAGGCCCTTGATGTAGGTCTCCCGGCTGCCGATGTTGAGCTTCTTGTCGACCTTGACGCCCTTGGCGGAGAGCGCTCCGGCGTAGATCTCACCGAGAAGCACCGCTTCGGGGAAGTTCGCCGAGCCCACGATGATGGTGTCGCTCGCCGCCTTCGTCGCGGGTTCCTCGCCTGCCTTGGTGGTTTCGGTAGTCAGCGGATTGCCGCCACCCCCGCACGCCGTGAGCGCGAGCAGCCCCGCCGCCGCCAGGGCAGCGAGCATCGTCCTGATCGGTTTCATTGTCCGGATCTCTCCTGTTGGGGCGTTCGTCATTCGACCCGTCAACGTGCCGCGACGGGTTCGTCTTCCGGTTCGGTGCTGAATGTGGGCTTCGTTACCTCCGACGCGGTTGTGGCTCGCGCCCGTCGGGCGCCGCGTCCGGTGAGTCCGCGGGGCACGCTGAACCGCTGGACACCCGCGAGCAGCGCCTCCATGACCAGCGCCAGCAGCGCCACCAGGACGGCTCCGGCCAGCATCTGCGGGTAGTCCTGAACTGACTGGCCGTCCTGCAGAAGCCGGCCGAGCCCACCAAGGCCGACCCACGCGGCGAGCGTGGCCGTCGAGACGATCTGCAACATCGCGCTGCGCAGTCCGGAGAACACCAGCGGCAACGCGCACGGAGCCTCGACCTTGACCAGGACCTCACGCCCGGTCATGCCCATGCCGTACGCAGCGTCCCGGGCCGCCGGGTCGACGTTCTGTACTCCGGCGTACGTGCTGGTGAGGATCGGCGGAACGGCAAGGATCACCAGCACGAGGAGTGCCGGCAGGAACTGCCCGAGGGTGTTGGGAAGCGCGTCGAGGAGTACGAGCGTGACCAGGAAGAGCAGGCCGAGGCTCGGAAGGGCACGCAGGGCGTTCGCGAACCCGGCCACCATGAAGGTGCCCTTACCGGTGTGGCCGACGTACAGACCAAGCGCGATGCCGATCGCGGCGGCGATGACCAGCGCGAGGACGGAGTAGCCGAGGTGTTCGAGCAGGCGGTTGGGGATGCCGTCCTGGCCCGTCCAGTGCACCGGGTCGGTGAACCATTGAAGGAACTCGCCGATCATGTGGCGCCCCTCTCCCGCTGCCACGGCGTGAGTGCTCTGGTGCCGAGGAGGATGAGTCCGTCGAGCAACAGGGCGAGTACGACGCACAGCACGATGCCGGTGATCAGCGGCGCAAGGTAGGCGCGGTTGAGACCGTCGACGAACAGCGCCCCAAGCTGTGGAACGCCGAGCAGCGCCGACACGGTCACCAGGCTGACGTTGGAGACGGCGGCGACCCGCAGGCCGGCACCGATGACCGGCACCGCGACGGGCAGCTCGACCCGGAGGAACCGCGGGAGCGGGCGGTAGCCCATCGCCAGGGCCGCCTGGCGTACGTCGTCGGGCACCGCGCCCAGCCCGTCAGCCACCGTCCTGACCAGCAGGGCGAGGGTGTAGATGGTGAGCGCGACGACGACGTTGACGGGCGAGAGGATCTGGGTGCCGAGGATCACCGGCAGCGCGACGAACAACGCGAGCGACGGGATGGTGTAGGCGAGCCCCGTCACGCCGAGCATCGGCGCGTAGAGCCGGCGATAGCGGCGGGCCAACCACCCCAACGGGATCGCCACCGCGAGCCCGAGCAGCAGCGGCACGACCGACAGCCACAGATGCTGGAGGAAGAGGACGACGACCTCGAGCCAGTCCATCAGTGGCGAGCCTCCGCCTCGGCGGCGGCGTTCTCGATCTGGACGAGCACCTGCGCTGGCCGGACGGTGCCGAGCAGCGCGCCGATGTCGTCGACGATCACGCCTCGTCCCGTCGGGGAGGACAGCGCCGCGTCGAGGGCGCCGCGCAGGGAGCCGGTCGCGCTCGCGACGGTGCCGCCGCGGTGCAGGACGGTCGGGGTCACCTCGTCCTCGCCGGTCAGGCGGGAGACATCCAGCCAGCCCTGGGGACGGCGGGCGTCGTCGAGCACCAGCACCCACCCCTCCACGGACGTACGCCTGGCCACCTCCGCGTCGGCACCGACCTCCACCGTCGGCTCCTTCTCCAGCGGCAGCCCGTCAGCCGGTGTGAACGACAACGCACGGTAACCACGGTCCTTGCCCACGAATCCCGCCACGAAGTCGTCGGCCGGGTCGGCCAGGAGGTCTGGCGGGGTGGCCACCTGGGCAAGATGCCCGCCGGCCTGGAAGACCGCCACCTGGTCGCCAAGCTTGATCGCCTCGTCGATGTCGTGGGTGACGAACACGATGGTCTTGCCGAGGTCCTGCTGAAGCCGGAGGAACTCGTCCTGCAGGCTTTCGCGAACCACCGGGTCAACCGCGCTGAATGGCTCATCCATCAGCATGATCGGCGGGTCGGCCCCGAGCGCCCGGGCGACTCCGACCCGCTGCTGCTGCCCGCCCGAGAGCTGGGAGGGGTAGCGGTCGGAGAGCTCGGGAGGGAGCCCGACGAGCTCGAGGAGTTCCATCGCCCGCTGCCGGGCCTTCTTGCGCCGCCAGCCCAGGAGGATCGGGACGGTCGCGACGTTGTCGACGACAGTGCGGTGCGGGAACAGTCCCGCGTGCTGGATGACGTAGCCGATGCCGCGACGGAGCGTGGCCGGGTCACTCGTGTTCGTGTCCGTGCCGTCGATGAGGATCCGCCCGCCGGTCGGCTCGACCATGCGGTTGATCATCCGGAGAGATGTGGTCTTGCCACAGCCGGACGGTCCCACCAGCACCGTGATCTTGCCGGAAGGGACATGCAGATCCACCGAGTCCACCGCGACGGTGCCGTCGGGGTAACGCTTGGTGACCGCATCGAACTCGATCACGTCGGACCTCCTCGGTCCTCGGGGCACGGCACGACCCGAACCCCCCGACGGGCGCCGTCGTACGCGCACCACCCTAACCAGGTGCTTCCGACAGGCATCGCCCTCAACGGGCGGACCTCGGGACCGGACCTCGCAGCCGGACCTCCGCTCGCGCCGCGACGCAGAGTGGTCGGACAGCCAACCGCGTTCGCGGTCGTGGCCGCACCCTCGCGGCGTGGCGCGGTCTGACGAAGCGGAAGCCGGCTTGGAACTTGGCGACGACGTGTGGTGAGGCGGTTCTCTCATCGACGCGGCGGGATTCGCGATGGCGATCAGCCGGATTTCCTGAAGCGGGCGGCGCCACAACCGACAGGCACCGTGCTCATTGCGAGACCTCCAGGCCTGCCCACGATATGAGACAAGAGCCCTGACGTCTCAACATCCGAAACAATTGGGGTACGCGGTGCGAGACGGGGGACCCAACACAGCAGTGCGGCGACCAGGAGGAGCGAGTAGGCCTCCCGGGTTGTCATAGGTATCTCGGTCTCTTAGCCGAGATACCTATGACAACCCGGCAAGGCCACTCCGCCGCACCCACTTCGGCGCAGCCGCCTTGCCGCGCACCGCTGGGGATCAGCGAGGTCGGGACTACCGAGCCCACAGAGAGCCCGGGTAAGTTACCCGCGAGTAAGGTCAGTGCTGGGAACGGCGTACCCCGGCCGGCGCCCCGCCCGCCGTACGCTCGACCTGGCCCTGCCACCTCAGCGACGCAGAGGAGCTGCCCGGATGCGAGCCGCCGCGATCATCGTCTCCACCGTGCTGACCCTTGTGGCCGTCGCGCTGGTCGCCCGCACCGTCGCCTCGATGGTCGGTGTGATCCGGCTCGGCCAGCCCGCGGTCGGGCGTACGAACCAACCGGCGCAGCGCTGGCGCACCATGCTGCGCGAAACCCTGGGACACACCCGGCTGCTCAAGTGGAACCTCATCGGGGCCGCGCACTGGTTCGTGTTCGTGGGGTTCGGGTTTCTGTTCTTCACCCTGGTGACGGCATACGGCCAGGTGTACGCCGGCGCCGACTGGGCCCTGCCGATCATCGGCCACTGGTGGCCGTACGAACTCGCCTCCGAACTCATCGCCGTGCTGACCCTGGTGGCGATCCTCACCCTGATCGTGATCCGGCAACGCGCCCATCCGCGCCGGCTCGGGCGATCGAGCAGGTTCACCGGGTCGACGTTCTGGCAGGCCTATTACGTCGAGTACACGATCCTGGCGGTTGCGGTCTGCATCCTGCTCCTGCGTGGCTTCGAGGGCGCGCTCGCCGGCACCGGGTGGAGTCCGCACTTCGCCCTGAGCTATCCGCTCGTCGCGGCGTTCTCCGGGATGAGCCCGGCCGCGCTGGCCAACGCGATCTGGATTGTGGCGACCATCAAGATCGCCGTCTCGGCGGCGTGGCTCATCGTGATCGCCGCCAACCCCACGATGGGCGTGGCCTGGCACCGGTTCACGGCGTTCTTCAACATCTGGTTCAAGCGGAATGCCGACGGCGGTACGGCGCTCGGTCCACTGCAGCCGATGTACTCCAAGGGGCAGCCGATCAACTTCGAGGACCCCGGCGAGGACGACATCTTCGGTGCCGGCGCGGTCGAGGAGTTCACCTGGAAGGGCCTGCTCGACTTCACAACCTGCACCGAGTGCGGCCGCTGCCAGTCGGTCTGCCCGGCCTGGAACACCGGCAAGCCGCTGTCCCCCAAGCTCTTCGTCCTCGGCCTGCGCGACCACGCGCACGCGAAGGCCCCCTACCTCCAGACGCCCGAGACCGAACGCGACGCCCTGCCCGCCGCACTGAAGGCCGAGGCGGCCCGCGCGCTGGTCGGCCCGACCGACGCCAGTGCGGACGGCTCGCCGGGCGCCGTGATCGATCCCGACGTGCTCTGGTCGTGCACGACCTGCGGCGCCTGCGTGGAGCAATGTCCGGTTGACATCGAGCACGTCGATCACATCGTGGATGTACGCCGGCATCAGGTGCTGGTCGAGTCGGAGTTCCCGAGCGAGCTGAACCAACTCTTCCGCGGCCTGGAGAGCAAGGGCAACCCGTGGAACATGAACGCCTCGGGTCGGATGGACTGGGCGAAGAACCTGCCGTTCGAGGTACCCGTACTCGGCAGCGGCGTCGAGAGCCTCGGCGAGGTGGAGTACCTCTTCTGGGTGGGGTGCGCGGGCGCGTACGACGACCGGGCGAAGAAGACCACGCAGGCGGTGGCGGAGCTGCTGCACATGGCGGGCGTGTCGTTCGCCGTCCTCGGGCAGGCCGAGACGTGCACTGGCGATCCGGCCCGGCGGTCGGGCAACGAGTTCGTCTACCAGATGCTCGCCCAGCAGAACGTCGAGACGCTGCGCGAGGCGGGCGCGACGAAGGCCGTCGTGACCTGCGCCCACTGCTTCAACACGATCAAGAACGAGTACCGCCAGCTCGGCCTCGAGCTCGAGGTGGTCCACCACACCCAGCTGCTCAACCGACTGGTGCGTGACGGCAGGCTGACGCCAGTGCCGCCGCCCGCGGACAGCAACGGTGACGGCCGCCGCGGCGAGTCCCTCCAGCCGGTGACGTACCACGACCCCTGCTACCTCGGCCGGCACAACCAGGTCTACGAACCCCCGCGCGAACTCCTCGGCGCACTACCCGGCGTCGAGGTCCGCGAGATGCCACGCAGCGGGAGCACGTCGTTCTGCTGCGGCGCGGGCGGTGCCCGGATGTGGATGGAGGAACGCATCGGCAGCCGGGTCAACCTCGAGCGCACCTCCGAAGCGGTCGCCACCGGGGCTGAGCGGATCGCCACCGGCTGTCCGTTCTGCAAGGTGATGCTGTCCGATGGCGTCACCCAGCAGCAGGCGGACGGATCAGCCGGCCAGGACGTCGAGGTGATCGACGTCGCCCAGCTACTCCTGGAGTCGGTACGCCGCGGGACGATCCCGCCTCGCGAGGAGAAACCCCAGGTCAGCGAGGGTAACGAGGCTTCCAGCGGGCCGGTGTCGAGCTGAGTTCACGATGCTGCCACATTTGGCGCTTGACCTGACGCCAAGTTGACGCCAAGATGGCGTCATGGAAATCACGCCGTACATCGAAAGCATCCGCCGCGACCTCGCCGTCGCCGCGGAGGTGGCGGGGGCCGATGCCCGCGCAGCAGCAGAGCGCCTGACGGCCGCGCTGGATGCCGCCGTACGGCTTGCTCTGATGGAGGCACTCTCGACGGCAGCCGAAGAGATCACCCGTGACCTGGCGCCCGGCTCGGTGGAGGTCAGACTCCGCGGCCGGAACCCGGAGTTCGTGGTGACGCCGCCGCCGGGTGAGCCGGAGATCCCCACCCCGCCGGAGCCACCCATCCCGCCAGTCCCGCCCATGCCGGAAGGCGAGCAGGGCACGGCCCGGGTGACCCTCCGCCTCCCCGAACCCCTCAAGGCCCGGGCCGAAGAGGCGGCCGCCCGCGAGGGCATCTCGGTCAACACCTGGCTCGTCCGCGCGGTCAGTGCCGCCCTGGCCGAGCCCCCGCCGGAACGCCGGGCCCCACGGGGTCCCAGCTCGCGCGTCGGCCCGCACATCGGCCAGCGTCTGACCGGCTGGGCCCGCTAGGCCGGCTCGCCGGTCCGCACGTCACACCTGCCTCGAGCGCGCGGCTGCCTCCGCACCAGCGGCCGCCTCCGCACCCGGCAGGTGCCCCACATCCATCGCGCCACCCGACACCCACCGGGAGTTCAGCATGCCTACTTTCGCGACCCCAGAACCCATCAGCCTGCGCGTGAAGCTCGCCTCCGGCGACCTCACGATCGATGCTTCGGCGAGGAACGAGACCGAGGTCGAGGTCCGTCCGGGTAACCCCAACAAGTCGGTCGACGTCGAGGCCGCCGCGAACACCCTGGTCGAGCACCGGGACGGCACGATCGTCATCGAGGCGCCAGAGGACCGCGACCGCACCCGCTGGTTCGGCTCCACGCCGTCCCTCCATATCCGGGTTGCCCTGCCCAAGGGTTCGCACCTGCGCGGATCCACCGCCTCCGCCGACGTACGCGCGACCGGTCGGCTCGGCGACGTCGAGGTCAACACCGCGTCCGGCGACCTCCGCCTGGAGGAGGCGGCAGCACTTACCGCCCAGACCGCGAGCGGTGACGTCATCGGCCGCCAGATCGTTGGGGACGCCAAGGTCCAGACCGCCTCCGGCGACGTGTCGATCCGGGAGATCCACGGCCAGGCAATGGTGTCCACGGCGTCCGGCGACGTCCAACTCGGCCAGGTCCACAGCCTGCTTCGCCTGCAAACCGCCTCGGGCGACGCCACTGTCGACGCGGCGCACGACTCGGTCGAGACCACCACCGCCTCCGGCGACGTGCGCATCGGTTCGGTCCAGCGGGGGCAGGTCGCAGCGAACGGCGCCTCCGGTGACATCCGGATCGGAGTCCAGAAGGGCACCGCCGCCTGGCTCGACGTCTCCTCGCTCTCCGGCGACGTCCGGTCCGCACTCGACGAGGCCGACCAGCCCGGCGACACCGAGGAAACCGTCGAGATCCGCGCCCGCACGCTCAGCGGCGACATCACGATCAGCCGCGCACGCTGACCCAGACCCGTTCATCAGAAGCGACCCAGGACTGGAGCAATCACCATGTTGAACGACTACGCGATCTACCACCTGGCCCGGCAACGGCAGGACGAGATCATCAACGGCGGCTTGACAGGCCGGAGGGACCGGAGGACCGGCGTACGCCACGGCCCGCCGCGGCGTATCGGCCCCGGTGTCCGAGATCGCTTCGCACGGAGCCTGCGCCTGCTGGCCGACCGCATCGAACCAACACGGTCGCGCCCGGCCCACCTGGTCCGCATCCCCACCCAACACCCGCGCACCAACTGAGCGGGGGGTGCGACCCAGGGCAGGTACGACACAGGGCAGGTGCGACCTAGGCCAGGTCGATCAGAGCGTGGACCGGCCAGTGGTCAGAGGCCCAGCGGCCCTCGAGGGTGAAGGCGTTGATCGCGGCGGACCGGACCCGCGTCTCCGACCGGGCGAGAATCCAGTCGATGCGGTGCCCACCGACGACCGGCGGCTGGTAGCCGTGGAACGTGCCGTACGCCGGCGTACGGCGTTCCTCCGCAGCTGTCCAGCTGTCCCGCAGACCAGCGGAGCCCACCAGGATGTCGTAGGGCTCGGACGCCTCGGCCGGCACGTTGAAGTCGCCGGTGACGATCACGGGAAGGTCGGCGTCGAACTCCGCGAGCCGCTGCGCGACGAGTTCGGCACCTCGACGCTGGGCCTTCTCGATCTCGTGGTCGAGGTGGGTGTTGAGGACGACGAACTCCCGGCCGGTCGCCTGGTCGGTGAACCTCACCCACGTTGCCATGCGTACGACGTAGTTGCCCCAGGTCGTGGAGCCCACCACATCGGGGGTGTCAGACAACCAGAACTGATCGAGTTCGCGAACCGCGAGCCGGCGGGCGTCGAAGAAGATGGCCATGAACTCGCCGCGGTTGCCGCCCTCGCGCCCCGTACCCACCCACTCGTATCCGTCCGGGAGGTCGTCGGCGACCTCGAGCAGTTGGTGGTGCAGGCCCTCCTGGGTACCCATCACTGTCGGGCACTCCGACCGCAGCAGCGCGGCGGTCGTCGGGCGGCGCTCGACCCACGGATCGGGCAGGCCGTCACCGGCGTTCCGGAGGTTGAACGACATCACGTGGAGGGCCGGAGCCTCGGCGGGCCCGACGAGCGGATTCGGCTGAGCATCTGACGTACGACGGTTCACCACGCCCGCCAGCCTTTCGTACTCTGGGCACGCCCGACCACCTTCGTCACCGACCCGACCGGGATCGGTAACGGTCCAGCCATCCAGGTCAGCCCCGGCGCGGCCGGGGCAGGCCGAACCTCCGGTGGGCCCGCTCGGCCCGGGACTTGATCCCGAGCAGCATCCGGCGGTCCAACGCGAAGCTGATCGGCTCCCTGAACGTCGGGCCGAACCCGAGCCGGGTCGCCCGGTCGTCGGAGAACGCGCTGCGGTACCTACTCACGAGGCGGGTGCGGTGCGCGTCGAGCGGCTCCAGCTGGAGGAGCCAGCTGGTTGCCGCCCAGGGCTTGGCGCGCTCGAGGTCTTCCTGGTCGGGACCGTAGTACGCCACCAGCGCGCGGTTGGGGTCCACAGTCACCACGCGCATCGGAGGCAGCTTCGGGTGGAGGCGGAGTTCGTCGCCTTCGTGGAGCGCCCACTCAGGATGCAGGGCCTCGGCATTCCGGAGCCGGCCGCCGGCGAGGTTGCCCAGCCACTGGTAGCTGTAGAAGCCGGCTCGGTCCGAGCCGATCTGGGTCACCCAGGGCCAGACCTCCTCGACCGACGCGTCGATCTCCACGCCGTGGGTGAAACCCCAGCGGGGTTCGGCGACAAGCTCATCCCCTGGATGGGTGGCACGCTCCGCGGCGGCGTTCACACCCCAACGCCGGCGGCGCGGGCGCAGGAACGGCGTGACCAGCCCGGCCGCCATCACGCCGGCACCGGTGACACCCTCACCGACGTCCCGCCAGTCGTCCCGCCCGACTCGACCCTCGGCCCGATCGCGGAGGTGCCGCAGCTGGACGAACTGCAACCAGCGGCGCAGTGCGCCCTTCCAGGCCCTGCCCATGCGTCCCAGCCCGGCGGACGCGCCCTTCGCCCGTACCGTCAACCTCGTCCTGCCATCCAGCGGGTCGAGGACGAACGCCCACGTCAGCTGCCAGTACCGCTCCGGTCGCGGCCCACTGAACGGCAGTTGCTGGCGTCCGTCGACGTCGAACAACCCGGCGAGGACGAGGGCGCGGTTGGGTTCGAACTGGAGGACCTCCAAGCCCAGGTCGCCCCTCGGGGTCGCCGGGAGGACGTCGCCGACCCGGAGGTCCTGCAACTCCGGATGGATCTCCCGGGCGCTGCGCCGGCCGCCGTTGTCGAGGACGTCGATGCCGTAGAACCCCGCGCGGTGGCAGCCCATCTGGACGAGCCACGGCCAGACCTGCTCGGGACGGGCCCGGATGGTGATCTTCTCGGTCACCACGTGGTCGGCGTCCGGCAGAAGTTCGTCACCTGGCAGCGCCCGCTCGGCGGCCGCGCGTCCGGCGGCTTCCTCGCGTTCCCGGGTGCCGTGCTCACGCTCGAGACCAGCGAGCAGCTGGCGGCGTACCATCCGGGAGGTCGATCCGAACATCCGCAGATAACGCCGGAACGCCCGCCACGCCTCCTCGTCAGACGCGTCGACGCGGACCTCCATCGTGACCCGGGTGGTCTCGGGTCCGAACGGCACCAGCCGGATGGCCCAGGCCAGCTTGACCGAGTCGGGCTCGTCGAAGGTCCTGAACGTGTCCGCTGACGGGATGTCGAGGAAGCGCATGCGGTTGCCGCGTACCCTCGCGACGGCACCCGCGACCACCTCGCGCGGCGGGTCCTCAGCCAGGATGTGGAAGCCTGGCCGCCCGGGGGCCGCGAGAAGATCGTCGATCCGGTGCCGCGGCTGCTCCTCGCCTTGGTTCGCGCCACCACCACGTGATGGCCGGAGGCTCCTGAAGCGGGCAGGCAGCCTGCGGATCGCGAAGACGCCGCGTACGAACGGCGACTGCTCGAGGATCTCGCCGTGCCGGATCAGCTCCCAGGCGTCCTCCAGAGACATCGCCAGGTCGACGCTGTCGACCTCGACTACCCTCGGTGCCGGGAGGACACGATCCATCACCCGGTCGGGGGCTGCGCTCGGCTTCGACGCGGCACGAGTACCGCCGGCCATGATCCACCTCCGGCGTTCGGACAGTCCTTTCTCACCAGACTTGTGCCGGACACCAGGACTCGAAAGAGCCGTGCGGACCGGAGTTCAGGGGCCCTTCCGCCCAGGGGGTTTCGAGGGCTTCTGGCCCCTGATGGGGCCCGCTGTCCGCTGTCGTGATTCGCCTGGGATGGGCGATTCGTCAGACGTCGGCGCGGTGGAAGTTCCGGTACGACCGGGACGCTGTGGGACCCCGCTGGCCTTGGTACCTCGAGCCGTACTCCGTCGCGCCGTACGGCCGCTCGGCCGGTGAAGAAAGCCGGAAGAAGCACAGTTGCCCGATCTTCATGCCCGGCCAGAGCTTGATCGGGAGCGTCGCGACGTTCGAGAGCTCGAGGGTCACATGGCCGGAGAAGCCCGGATCGATCCAGCCCGCGGTGGAGTGGGTCAGGAGGCCGAGCCGGCCGAGGCTGGACTTGCCCTCCAAGCGGGCGGCGATGTCGTCGGGCAGGGTGACGACTTCGTACGTCGATGCGAGAACGAACTCCCCCGGGTGCAGGATGAACGGCTCGCCCTGCTCACACTCGATGAGACGGGTGAGGTCAGGCTGCTCCTCCGCCGGGTCGATATGGGGGTATCGGTGGTTCTCGAACACCCGGAAGTAGCGGTCCATGCGTACGTCGACACTGGACGGCTGGACGAACGCCGGATCGAACGGATCGAGCACGACCCGGCCCTTGTCGATCTCGAGCCGGATGTCACGGTCTGAGAGGAGCACGCTGGCAACTTACCGAACTACCGTCTCGATGTTCGACACGCCGTGGGTACGTGTGCGGGGATGGGTAGTATTCTGAGCGCTCGTCGCCTTCGGGTGGCGGTGGTTGTCTTCGGGCAGCCGGCTGCGGGTGTAGTTCAATGGCAGAACATCAGCTTCCCAAGCTGACAGTGGGAGTTCGATTCTCCTCACCCGCTCCAAGACAAAGGCCCAGGTCAGCGGCACATTGCCGGCCTGGGGCTTCGTCGTCGAAGGGGTCCGAAGGCGACTGCGTGCCCGTTACGTGCCCGATGCGAGCGACGGACCGCCATCCGCTGTCGGCTCCTACTGGGGCTGGCCTGGTGCAGCCTAGAAGCCTGCCCACCACATGACGGACTGCAACGCACGGATCTGCCGCGATCCGCTCGAACCTGCTTGTTGTGCCGATGAACGGGCACCTGAGTTCAGGCTGGGATATCGGCCTCGGGGTCGGTAGACACCCAGTAGCCCTCGTCCGTGGACACGCCGATTTCGATCAAGTCAGGCTCGAAGCCGCTCGACCGCGGCAGGTGTTCAACAGCCGCTTTGCAGAGCCGGGCTGCCTCCTCTATTGAAGTGGCCCGCAAGTCCCAGCTCGCGATCACGCAGTGCGGATCCTTCTCGTCGACCCAGAAGCAGAACGTTTCGTCATCGGGCTGCAACCCCGAGCCAATGGCCTCCAACGTCCCGTCTCGAATCGGTTCGCTCGACCTCCAGGCAGCGTGAACGTGGTACGGCCCGGCTGCTTCTCCCCACATGCCCCAGAGTGTTCCACTCGTGCGCGGTGTCGGGCGCACTCTCATGCCGCTGTCCGCGCTCGGATCTGCCGATGAGCTGCCGGACGTCGGCGGCTTAGGATCCTGTCGTGGCGAACGTCGAGCGCAGGCTTGTGGACAGCTTTGGGACCTCCGTGACGACGCTCATGACCATCCCGGCCGCTGGCAGGGAGTCACGGCCGAAGTCCTCTTTCAACGGCTCGCCGAGTACGTCGAGCATGCGGAGGAGCGCGGGGAGCCGATGGACTGGCGCGGTGTCGCGGATCGCATGATCGCTTGGCGATCTACCGAGGGAGAGGGCTGACGCGAGTCGGCTCGCCGCCACGCACCGCAGAGGTGAATGTCGAGCACCGCCTGCCGCTTCTCAATAATGGTTCTCCTACGAGGTGGATCGACTTCTTTGCCGCTGCTACAGCGGATATCCCAATCGCCGAGGGCCGCGAATTAGCACGACAGCTAAGCCAGGATCACGAAATCGTCTGGCTAACGGGTCGTCCCGAGAGAATTCGCGAGGTAACTGAGGACTGGCTGAAGAGGAATGGCATGCCCTCCGGAGCCCTGATAATGCATCCTGAGGGCGATTCTCGCTCGTCGGTGGATGTGAAGCCAGAGCAGGTTGCCGACCTATCCCGCACCCGCACGGTGGACATCGTAGTGGAGGACGACCCACGAGTCGTTCACGCTCTACGTCGTCGGGGATTCCGGGCAATACAAGTTCCGTGGGCGGCATGGACACCTGTCCTCGGGCAGGCCTGGCCAGCAGATGAGGACAGCGCACGTGTCATCGACAGGTAAGACCCTGTGTTTGCAACGGCGTTAGCAAGCCCGGTCCCTGAAGGACTAGCTTGCGCTCCGCACGACGTCCACCAGGTGCTCGTCGTCGGACACTGCTGGTCGTTGGGGTCAGGACGAGCAGCGGTTTAGGAACGCTGAATGGCGCTCACCATGCTCGTCCGGGCAACCACGTACGCATGCGGCGTGGCCGCCGGGTCCTGCATGAACGACCGCGATCAGAGCTGAATGAGACAGAGCATCTGGCGCCTGTTAGTCGGTGCGGAACGCGGCGAACATTCCCACCACCAGAATCAAACCGGCGATCGCTAGGAGTACTCCCCCGATCACCGTGCGGCCGGTCGCGAGCCCGACTACTCCGGCGGCAGCGAACGCCACCATGGTGGCGTTGTAGACACTACGAAATGTCATGGCCTGAGCGTAGGCCGGAGGCGTTGCAGCGTCTAGCGATTCGCAGAGGCCCCGAAGTCCTTGGCGGGGGTTCCGGGTCGACTGATTGGCCCTATTCTCTTCGGGACACGCGGGATGTGGCCGGCGTGGTTAGTTAGAGGGAGGCGCGGCTGTGAACGTTGGCCGGATCTGGAAGCACTCGCCAATGCCTTTGCTGGTCACCATGGTCCTGCTGGACTGGCTGCTACTGCTCTACACGCGAACAGTCGGGGCAGCGATCAATGAGGGCATTCCAGTGGCGGAGCAGGCGTTCGGAACGCTCATCGCGACCGGACTCACCTTGCTCGTGTGGCGCCGCAGCCGGATCGCGTGGGGCCTCAAGGTCGTGCTGGGCGGTTGGGCGCTCGTGGCGCTTGTCCTGGGTGGTGACACCTGGCCCGCGTACCTGGTACCGATCGTGCTGATCATCGCCACTCAGATGGCGGCACTTCTGTCTCCGGCCGTGCGCAAGCACATAGCCCGGCCTCGGGTGCCGGATCCATCCCACGCATCCGGCTCGGCCTGACACAACCCCTTCTGCGTGTCGGGTGGGAGGCGCTGGAGCGTGGATGTTGCTCAGGTGTGGCGGCGATCGGCGGGCCCGTTGCTGGCCGCGTACGTGCTGCTGGATTGGCTGGTTCTGATCTACATCCGGACCGGCGATAGCGAGGGAGTGCCTCTAGCGAGGCACATTGGCGGGACTCTTGTGGCGTCGGGACTGGCATGGCTGGTGTGGCGTCGTAGCCGCGTGGTGTGGAGTCTGCTACTGGCCTGGCACGGCGGTTTCGCATTGTTTCTGATGTTGGTTGCTACGGGCTGGGATGCACGCTTGAGCGGCTTCGTGTTGCTCAACGCTGTGCAGGTGGCTGCACTCCTCCCGCCAGCTGTGCGCCGTCACGTCTGGCGACCGGAGGAGCGGTTGGCGACAACCTGACTCGTTGGGATTGACCGGAGCGTCAGCCATGCGGCCCGGTGAGCCCGAGGACGGCGCGCCAGTGCCGCCCGCAGGGCGGCCGGACGGCTGCGCCGCGTCAGCGGCGCCTTGATCTCGTAGAGGTCGGCAGACGGAGCGTGCCCGATGCGTGCCCGATCGGGCGGTGGTGGGCGGCCACCAGTGGTCAACAGCGGTAAGTGGGGCCAGCCACAGCCGTGCTGTGTAGCTCCGTCTGATCTTGGACGGATCATGACGAAGGCCCAGGCGAGCTGATCATGGCTCTGACCTGGGCCTTTGGCTTGGCCCGGCACTCCCACCTTCTCCACGGCTGCCATCCACCGCTCACCTGAACGTGGATCTGTCACAAAGTCCGTGATGTGCTACTGGCAGTGACGGTCCGTGAGTCGTTCTGGGCCAGCGCCTCGGTGGCAAGCTGCTCCCAACCGCCGGCGTTGTCGACGACGAAGCAGAATTCGTTCCCCTCGGGGTCAAGCATCCCGACGTAGCCGTTGCTCGCGTCATCGAGCTGCTGTTGCCCACTGCGTTGTGCGCCGAGGTCGATCGCCCGCGCGCAGGCTTCGTCGGCGTCGGCCACCTGGACGTCGAGGTGTAGACGATTCTTGACCTGCTTTGACTCCGGGACGCGTTGAAACGTGAGCCGCACCGGCTCGGCCTCGACCACCGCGAGACGCTCGTCGATGCTGCCCCAGCGGCACTTCATCAGGTCGGCCCAGAACCGGGCGAGCGTAGCTGGGTTGTGGCAGTCGATCATGATCTCCTGAATGCGCACCCGCATTCCCGGAATGTTAACCAAGAGGTCGCCGCCGTCGCGACTTGGTGACCAGAGCCTCACCGACGGCGTGCCCTCCGCGTGCCCCAAGCCAGGGCCGATCATGGTCCGCAGCGGTCAATGACGGTCATGATGACTGACCTCGAACACGGGGACGATCCACGCTCAGCGCAGCCTGAGCGACCGACGGTCCTTTGCAAGGCAGGGGTCCTGTCGTGCAACCCGCGTGCAACAAGCGGGCGGACTAATCTGGACTGATCTGGACAGGTGAGCATGGGTTCCTCAACCGCGTGTCATCCCGAGGCGCCGAGTTACGGCCGCAAGCGAGCGAGTTGATCGGCTACAGCCCGCCGACCGGTGCGACCGGCGTCTGGTCGGCCGGACACATCCACACCGCCACTCGGTCGCGGACCGAGGCCTCGAGTGGGTGGCTGTCCGGGTGATGCGGGCATCGCGGCCAGTTCGTCGGCGCCCGACCCCACAGCTCCTCGATCACCCACTCCTGAACCTGATCGGCGATCATCGCGACGCGCTCGAACTCGGGAGCGGAACGGTCCAGCGAAACGCCGGCCCCGGTGCCGTCCGGACTCCGCAGCATCGCCCCGCACTCCGCCCAGTCGTTGTCCTCGACCCTCGGCAAGCTGATGCCGGTGCTTCGAAGATCACGGAATACCGGCTCCATCGCCTCGCGCAGCACCTCATCCACGGCATCATCATTGCAGCGTTCAGCACTCACGAACGCCTACCGGCGAGCCGCGACTCACCACGATCGCCGGCCAGGCCCGCGTGACGCGGGCGTGCCATCCACGTGCCATCAGACCAGGTACGCCGAGGTCGCTCCAGGCCACTCAAGGCCGGGTACGTACGCGCGATCCCATCGGTGCGAGCACAGTTTCGACATCTTCCAAGCTGGTCATCCCGGCGCCAGCTCCAGGCAGGTGGCTAGTTCCGCCACTGGTCGCGTAGGAGCCATCTCACCCTCTGCGTGAAGTGATAGCGCCAGAGCCACGTCGGCAGCCGGTGACGAGACACGAACTGCCACAGATCGTCGTCTGCTTCGTTGCCACGCGGGTACGTGCGGAGCAGCTCCAGGCAACGTCGGTCCACTGTGCGGTGCAAGCGGGCTACATGCGCCAGCGCGACAACTCCCTGCACTCGGAGTCCTTGGTTGTCTGATCCGAGGGCTCGGGCGACTCGGGGCAGGATGTCGTGCGGGTCGTGGTGGTTGAGCGCGAGCCTGAGAAGGTCGACTCCGACTGAGGGTTCACGTCGGTCGAAGGCTGCGTCAATCTCTTCAGGCCGAGGGGTCCACTCCAGCGGTTCATACACGTGAACATGGGCACGGCTGGCGTCGTCCTCGCCATCCACATTAACTCCCACGCCGGAATTCTAGGCCGCCGTACGTCTGATCGACTGGTCGCGACAGTTCGCATCGCGCATGGTCAGGCGTGCTGTCGGGCGACCGGTCGCGCGTGACCCCACCTCAGATTCCTGAGCAGACTGTCCCGCGGCGGGACGGTGCCCCTGACGTGCCCCCGAACGGCCATCAACAGCCGTCAATGATCAACACTCGCCAGCGTCGATCCACGCTCGGCGGCAGCGAGACGAGGCGGCGACCTGCGCACGAGAACCCACTCGTAATGCGTAGCTCAAGCGACCATGGACGGTCGGCCGATGAGCATGGCGTGCGTAACCGTCCAGTCATTTGATCAGAGGTGGCCCGCGGGCCCACGGTCCAGAACGGCGGTGAGATCGTCGAGGGTCGCGGCGAACTCCGCGGCCTCCATCTCGACCACGAAGACCGTTCCCGCATGTTCGGGATGCTTCACCAGGTGCTCATCCCGCCAGAACTGGAACGTGATCGCCAGGCGAGTCCCTTCGCGAAAACCGAGGGCCGAGATGTTGTCGGTCGTGGGTCCCCACTGGAGGATCCAAAACTCCTCGCGCAGCCCGTCGTCCTCCTCCGGGTCGATTGCGAACCCGGCGAGCAGCCGCTGATGCGTGGCTACTAGAGACAGGCCGGCAAAAGGCGGAGGCGAACCCTGGCCGGACCGCACCCAGGCAGCGGTGTCGCTCACCGCGATTCGGAATTGCGGGACGAAGGCGGTGTTGTCGTCACAGGTCAACCACTGGCTGGCGGCCCACAGGTCGATTCGACAAAGCTCCGGACTGTCCCAGTTGCCGACCTCGGCGGCGAACTTGAGCTTGTCACCCAGCAACGTCGCCACCCGGGCATCGTGGCAGACGGCGCCGCCCCCGGGCCATTAGCGGGCCATTAGCCCAGGGCCGGGCAGGTCACTCCAGGACACTCGCGGGCGTGGAACGGGCTTACAGAGCCGTAGATGTACGTTTCCCAAGCTGACAGTGAGGGTGGTGCAGCAAAGGACGACCTGGTGCGATGACCTGACGTCGCCTAATCCCAATGGTTAAACAGCGCCTCACCGAGTTGCCGGGCCGCCAGTACTTGATGTCGCCTGAAGAGATACCGGGCCAAGCCATGGCCTCGAACAGGTGCGTAGTCGCGTCCTAGCTCGATGCGATGGCCGAGGATTCAGATGACGCCGGCGTTGTCGCTAGCAGCCGCTGCACCCGGATCACTCAGATGGCCCAGATGAGCCAAGCAACTCAAGCCTGCCGAGTCGACTCCGCGTTGCGGTGACGTGACGTGCTCGCCAAGCTCGTCCGGAGTCGTAGCCCGCATGCACAGTCCGATTGTTCGGGTCGAGGTCGGCGAACACGACCTGAAGTGTTCCATCGGACCTGCCCTGAGCCAACCAGCGATCATCTGGGGCCGCGACACCCGATGGCATAGCTCCCGGGGCAGTGCCAGGAACGGCGAACGCGATCCACATCTCAGTCAACAGCGCATGTGCCAACGGTCGCCGATCATCCAGTGACTCTGCTGCCGATCCACCGCTGTAGCTGGCCAGCAGCACACAGTCCACCCCCAGCGACTCGTACTCGATGAACACTTCCGGCCAGCGTGCTTCGATGCATATGGCGCATCCGAAGCGCATCCCATCGACCGAGAAGACGGTCGCGTGATCACCTGCTGCGTACATGAACGATGACTCGTTGTTCGACAGAAACCGCTTGTCGTACCTGCCGACCAGGACCCCACCATCACTGATCACGTACAAGCTGTTGAACGGCCGTCCAAAACCGGGCTCGCGGTGCAGCGAACCGACAACGGCCCACAGTCCGAGCTCGCCGGCGCGCTCGATCGTCTGCTGTCGCTCCGCCGCGAGCGTCTGCCAGTCCACTCGAGACCAGTCCGACTCCGCCACCCGATCCGGATCGCTCGACATGAGCCGCCTGTCCGGAAGACCCGACAACGCCCCCTCCGTGAACACGACGAGCCGAGCGCCGCCGTCAGCCGCCAGACCCATCAGCTCCCGAACCCGACGCCCCTGCTCCCGAATCGAATCCGCGTCCGGCGAGCCCATTGGTCCGACACCCTGCGCCACCGCGATCCTCACCACCGACATGGCGAGAGATCATCGCACGGGCTCGCACCAGGATGCCGGGCCGACACACGGCCGCCAAGGAGAACCGACAAGACCCTCAGCGCTCCCCGAGCCTTCGACGCTCAGGATGACCGAAGCCACTCGATGTCAAGCATGTGGTGGCACACGACTGTCAAGAATCAGATGGCACAGCACATTCCCCCACAGCCCTGCGTTGCTGAGTTGACCTACCCGGAACCTGTGCAGGGCCGCCAGGCCGGAGCCGCGAGCGGTCGACGGGTCGAGCCTGGCGGCCCTGCACAGGTTCCGGGTGCGGACGAGCTGTCCGACCGGCGGGAGAGAAGCCCTACGAAGGTTGCTCCATCTCTGCTTCCAGCGCGGCTTTGCGAGCTGCACCTTCGTACTGACTGCGGCGAAACACGAAGGGACCGAAACTCGTGTAATCCCGGCTTGGACGGTACGGCTGGGCGAAACTGCGCCAGATCACTGAGTCATCACCAGTGAGCACCTGCGCCTGCAGGGGCCAGCAGCCGACTTCCCCACAGTCGCACCCGAGCAAGGCGATCGCACCGACCTGCTGCCAGTACGCGGAGTCCGGCCGCCCACAGAGGTAGCCGGTCAGATCGCCGAACTTGAAGCGGTCGAGCACAAGCCCGGCGTACTGGCCTGGCACGTCGTGACCGGCAGCATGCTCATACCCCGACACCATGTCAACAAGGCTCACGCCGTCGATGCACGGCAACAGTTCCCGCTCTGGGTACGGACCATCTCTCCACGAACGGACCTCAAAGCGGACCCTGCGAACCACAAGCTGCGCTGGCACCTACCAAGTCTGCCGCATGCGCACTGCCCGCCCGTGACCCCAATGGCCAGTACGACTGATTGAGGTCATCTCAGGCCGAGGCATTCCGGGGTCCATGACGGTGCCGATCGCCTCGACGCTGGCATGGGCGCCGTGAAGATAGCCTCCAGCCATGCCGAGCTTCGAGATCACACCGGTAGGTACGGTCCGGAACGACCGGACAGACGTCCAGCACACGGACAACTGGGGTGCCGTCCGCAGCACGATCACCGTCGACGAGCGCTTCGGCGATGCGTGCCTCCAGGGCCTGGAGGGCTTCTCCCACGTGGAAGTCCTCTTCATCTTCGACCAGTTCCCGGAACTCGACCACTACCGCGAACCCCGCCCCTACCGCGGCCGCTCCGACCTCCCGCCCGTCGGCGTCTTCGCCGGCCGCGGCCCCCGCAGACCAAACCGCATCGGGTCAACGTGCTGCGCCATCGAATCCGTCCGGCGCCGCGAACTGACGGTAGTGGGCCTCGACGCGGTTTCGGGCACCCCGGTCATCGATCTGAAGCCGACCATGGCGGAGTTCCGCCCGGTGAACATCAAGCAGCCGGAATGGGTCAGCCGCATGATGTCGGAGTACTTCCAGCCGTAAGCGGGGTCTGGGGGGGCGAAGCCCAAGAATCCCCCGGTAAGGGGACTTCCGTAAATTAGCTGGTCGTTCCAGACCTTCGGCTTCTTTCGGCTGGCCAGCCTGTGTCGTCCTGTGTTGTCGGTGCCGTCCGGCATGATCCTGGTCGTGATCTTTCCGAAGCAGGGTGCGCCGCGGTACGGCCCTGGCCGTCTGGTGGTCGACGGCCAGGATGCGACGGTGTGTCGGAAGGCGACGTTCGCGTTCGACCCGTCGCCAGCGCAGGAGCGGGGCTTGTTGGCGCTGCTCAGCGCATGTTGTGAGGTGTACAACGCCGGCTTGCAGGAACGCCGTGAAGGCCTGGCAACGCGCCAACACGAGCGTGTCGCTGTTCGATCAGTTCACCCAGATCACCGGGTTGCGCGGGGTGCGCGATGACGTGCTGGCCAGGGGGATCCAACCGATCCGTGGGGCGTTGCGGCGGTTGGATGAGGCGTTTGTTGGGTTCTACCGCCGCATCAAGTTGGGGCAGGCGCCGGGGTACCCGCGGTTCAAGTCACGCCGCCGGTTCAATACGGCCTGCTGGGACGAGCCGGCGTCGTGGAAGGTCGACGTCGATCAGCGCAGGTTACGCATTCAGGGTGTCGGCACGATTCGGCTACCCAAATCCGCCGCTCGTCAGTTCGCCAGGCTGGCCGGGCGTGGCGGGGTTCCGGTGACGTTGAGCGTGACCCGCCGCCGTGCCGGCGGCACCAGCGAGCATCCGAAATGGGTGTGGCGGGCCAGCGTCGGGTTCAAGGACGTCACACCAGTCCGCGCCGCTTCGCAGCCCGGTGACGGGCAGGTGGTGGGTGCCGATCGTGGTGTGGCGGTGGCGTTGCCGCCTCGAACGGGCAGCTGCTGGTGATGCCGGCCTGGATGCGGCAGAGCCGAGAGAGGATTGTCGCGTTGCAGCGACGCCAGGCCCGGAAGGTGAAGTTTTCGCGGTCCTGGCGTGCACTGGCGAAGAGGATCGCTCGGGAGTACCGCAAGGTCGCCCAGCGCACCGACAACTGGGCCCGCGAGACCGCCCGGCAGCTGGTCGCACAGGCTGAGGTTATGGCGTTGGAGAACCTCGACCTGGCGTCGATGACCCGTTCGGCGAAGGGAACGATCGACAACCCGGGCCGCAACGTAGCCGCCAAGTCCGGGTTGAACCGCGCGCTGCAGGACGCGGCGCTGGGACGGCTAGCGACATGGGTGTGCGTCAAAGCGGAAGAAGCTGGACGCCGCACCTGGCTGGTCGACCCCGCGCACACCTCCCAGCAATGCGCCCGCTGCGGCCACACCGACAAGAACAACCGGCAGAGCCGAGACGTGTTCGTGTGCCAGCGTTGCGCGCATACCGCGCATGCGGACCTCAACGCCGCAGCCAACATCGCCGACCGGGCCCGAGCCTGCGAAACCGCGTGGCGCCAAGCTGGCTCACCACCGCTACCACGACCTAGCCCACGTCTACGACGGCGGCGAACCGACACAGCGCGACCCCGGCTGGCGCCCGCTTGAACCGATACAGCACGACCGGGGCCGGGTCGGCTCCGAGGCCACACGAGACGGCCAAACGCAGGGATAACCAAGTTATTCCCGCGCAGACCCTAAGGAGACTGCCACGGCAGACGAACGCTGTGGACGCGCCGTCGTGCTATCTGCGTGCTGTTCGCCTCGGCTTCGAAGGGCAGACACGGCTACTCACGGGCCACCCTCATGAGCGTCCGACGGCCAGCCGAGCGGGACCTGCCCCGGTACGGGTTCGGCCTTGACTTCGAGCGCACTCTAACTGCCAGTATCGCGGCGACGACGGAAAGGGTGTGCAGATGGAGACTCGTCAGCTAGGCAGTTCGGGTCCGGCCGTGTCCCGGTTCGCGCTGGGGGCGATGACGTTCGGTGGTGACACGGACGAGGCGGCGAGCCACGAGGTGCTCGACGTGTACGTCGATGCGGGTGGCACTCTGATCGATACCGCCGACAACTACGGGAGCGGCGCGTCGGAGCGCATCGTTGGCCGGTGGCTGAGTGCCCGGCCCGGCGTGCGCGAGCGCGTACTGCTCGCGACCAAAGGCCGCTTCGGATATCCCGGCGCGAGCCTGACGCCGACGTACCTGCGCACCGCGATCGACGCCAGCCTCTCCCGGCTCGGCGTCGATCACGTCGATCTCTACCAGCTGCACGGTCCAGACGACCAGCACCGGGTCGACGAGATCGTAGAGTTTCTCGCCGAGATCGTCACCGCGGGCAAGGCCCGCTACGTCGGCGTCAGCAACTTTGCCGGGTGGCAGGTCGCCAAGCTCGCGCGGCTACTGGGAGAGCAGGGCGGCCCGCCTCTGGTCTCCCAGCAGATCCAATACAGCCTGCTGGCCCGGGCGGTCGAGTGGGAGGTCCTTCCGGCTGGTGTGGACGCCGGCCTGGGCACGTTGTTGTATGGCCCGCTGGCGCAGGGGTGGCTCACCGGGAAGTACCAGCGCGACCAGCAGCCACCGGCCGGCACACGTGTCGCCCAAGCCGGAGAATCGACGAGTGAGGCGTGGCACCGGAGGAACACCGAGGAGGTGTGGTCAGTCATCGACGTGCTCCGCGACGTCGCCCACACGCACGGGGTGACGCCCGGCCAGGCGGCACTCGCGTGGGTCGCCGACCGTCCGGGCGTCACAGCGCCGATCGTTGGCGCGCGTACCGTCGCGCAGTTGCGCGAGTCGCTCGCCGCAGCCGCGCTGCACCTTGACGAGAAGGCGACTACCCGGCTCACCGAAGTCAGCGCGCCGCTGACGCCGAACTATCCGTACCAGATGATGGAACGGATCGCAGGTTGGCACGGCTGAGACGCCGCAGGTGCTGTTCGCCGGCCTCAATCCCCAAGATCCCGCTATGCGCGCCGGCTACGACCGTGGCTACAGGCCTTGGCGGGCCTGCTACCGAAACGGGTACTGCCCAACGCCAGATGAGGTCACGGCATTGCTGGAGTCTCCGAAGCCGGAAGCCGCCACGCCGTCAGAGCCAACTTTCTGACCTGGGGGTTCGCCGTTGGCCGAGCGCGGCCGCCGTATCCCGGAATCGGACACTCCGCGCCTGGGACGTCCGATTCCGCCGCCGTTGATCAGCCAACGCCGCGAAGCTGCGCTAGCTCGTCGTGCGTTCCACGGTGATGACCTCGGGGTTCTTGACCGCGGTGCGCCACCGGGTCGCCCAGCCCTCCCGGACAGCGGCGAAAGCAGTGTCATCGAGACCGTAGGTGGAGACGATCACGTTGACCTGGGCGGGCTCCACAGCGTTCGGATCGGCGCCGACGGAAACCAGCCAGCCGTCGCGGGTGACCACGCTGGCCTCGTACCACGGAGTGCCCGGACCGACCAGCGCGATCACCTCTGGTCCCGTCGCCTCGCCGGCCAGGTAGACGGTGCGGCGAGCGCCCTCGGGTGCCGCCTCCAGCCAGAAGCGCAGCTGTTCCAGGTAGAAGCGCCAGCCCTCTGCGACGCCCTCGTACAGCTCCTCCCATGTCGCGTCCGCGACCTCGGGTACCACGAGGCGCACGATGGTGCGCGGTCCGTCGGCGGTGAGGGTGAGTTCGGTGTCGTCGTCGAACACGATGCGTCCGGGCGGGAAGAGCGTCGAGTCTTCCACGAAGGCGCGTACCTCGTCATCGAGCCCGGCGGCGGGACGCTCCGGACGGCCACCGTGTCGGTCGTCGTAGTCGTAGCCGAACCACTCACGTAGGGCTTCGGCGGTGCTCACCGCCCGCCAGACCTCGCCCTGTGACGCGTTGACCACCAACTCGAGGATCGGTCGCTTGGTGTCGCCTTTCGGGCTACTGGTGTTCATCAGGTACCTCCTTAGGTGACTTCGACTCGGGTATGTCGGTGGGTTCGGGTCAGGTGCGCCCAGTGGGGTTCGGGTCAGGTTGCTCGGTCGGGTTGGCCGCGGGGTGGCCGCCGATGATGACGCGGTACCGCCGGCGCGCCCGTGGTGCGTCGTACGCGGCCGCCAGGTCGGCGACACGCGCCGCGAGATCTTCGGCGAACCGCGCGATGTCGGCCGGTTCGGAGAACCCGACGTCGGCCGTGATCGTGAAGGTCACCAGTCGCTTGCCAGCATCGCTGGCCTGGTCGCGCATCGCGGCGACCTCGCGGAACGTGCGGGCGGTTGTCGCGAGCAGGGTCTCGGCGGCGAACTGGTCCTGGTCGTCGGTCGGGAGGTCGCCAAGGACCTCCGGGGCGACCACCACGGTCCGCGCCGTGGCGCGTACCACCCGCTCGGTGCGTCCCCGCCGCTGCCGGGTCTCGACCAGTTCGACGAGCCCGGCCTTCTCGAGTTCGCGCAGGTGGTAGTTGACCCGCTGCCGGCTCTCGCCGATCTGGGCGGCCACCACGGTCGCTGACGCGGGCTCTCGCACCTCGGCGAGGATCCGCCTGCGCAGCGGTGACAGCGCCCCACGCAAGTCGGCCCCGCGCAGGACGTCAAGTCCCTTGGTCATGGCCTCACGGTGCCACTAGAAAAATCAGTTTGTCAATTAGCCGGCCCGCGGGTCCCTGGTGGTGTGCACGACCTAGGGCCGCCCGCAAGGGCGGTAGCCGGGGCGCCGTCCTCGGGCTTGCCGAGCGGACAGCACAGGGCCCGGCGCTATCCGGGTAGGTCCTTCACAAGAAACGTGCACGGGTCCTCGACGACGTGCCTGACCTCGGCATCGTCCTTGTAGCTCCACACGTCGACATAGCGGATGCCTGCGCTGTAGCCGAGCCTCTCGTACAACGCCATGGCGCGGGGATTGTCGTCACCTGCGCCGACGCCGATCCACTTGAAGCCACGATCCCGGGCACGGTCCTCGGCGGTGCGGATAAGCGCCGAGCCGATGCCTCTGCCCCGCATCTCGGCGCAGTAGACGAGCAGGCCGTTGATCTCCGGGCAGCCCGGGTACGCGTCCCGGACCTCCGCGCTCTTGCACCCCTGCCAGAGAACCTCGCCGTGCCCGAGCGGAACGCCACCATCCCATGCCACCAGGTAGGTGCACTCACCCATCCGTTGCCGCTCCACCTTCAGCGCATGGTGACGGTTCGGACCCGTCGGCGATGTCTGCTCCAACGCCTCCACGTCATCAGCGGTGCAGTCCCGAACCAGCATCCCGGCACGCTACAAACCAAGAATCCGACAGCGCCAGCCAATAACCGAGGGGTCGTAAAGTGCACGCCTCATCCACGCACGCCAGTCTCCGGCCGCCACTCCGGCCGTCAATCTGGCTGGTTGCGAGGACGAACGGGGCAGCCTGGTCGCTCACACCTCCGCGTCCCCGAGCATGGGGCCAATCAGGATCGTGCGCTCGGGGACAGTCGAGGCCGTAACAACAGACGAGCCACGCGGGGCGGCCCTTTCCTGGCCAGCAAATGTCTGGCCGAGCTAGTTGGCCTCCAGGTCGGGGGATGGGCCGAACGCATCGATCGAGGAGTGACCATGGAGTCAGCCGATCATCTCGATCGGGCAGTCGGCAGCGCCGTCGCCGCACTGCGATCAGGAACGAGCCACAACTGGCAGACAACGGCCGGTCCCCTGGAGTGGACCTGCCGGTTCACCGCCGATCACACCGCGCACTGCCTGCCGGCGTACGCGATCCAGCTCGTCAGCAAGACACGGACACACCAGGTGAGCTTCTTCTCCCGCGCTCTGGAGGACGCAACGCCGTCGGACGTGCTCGAGCTGCTCGAGGTGAGCGGTCGTCTTCTGTCCGCTGTGGTTCGAACCGCGAAGCCACGACGTGCCCTCCGCGTGCCCCAAGCCAGGGCCGATCATGGTCCCTGCGGTCAATGGCGTCAGAACGCGCAGACCCGGTGGCGGCGACGATTTGCGCTCAGCCGAGCGGGAGCCTGCGAGGTTCTTTGCAAGGCAGGGGTCCGTACAGCAACGAAGCACAGCAACGCCAGCAACCATTGCCGGCCAAGGCGACCCGAGATGACGTGACGGACACATGAACGGCCGTCCTCGACCAGTCCGCCGATAGACCCCTCAGACAACCGATCGCGTGGGCACGAGGAGTCCCAGGTGAGTTCAGCGCCGAATCGCTTTGACCATGAAGCGGTGATTTCGTACGACGAACGGTCCCTCCCTGCGAATCCGGGCATCGAGCTCTCGCAGCGGACCGTCGTACGTCGTCACATCGAATCCAGGTACCTGCCACGACACGGCACTGAGATGGAAGACGACCGCTCCTATGTCGCGGAAGCCGACTTCGACGAACACCTCCTCAGCCTCGGCGATCTCGAAACCGTGGTGCTCCAGTGTGGTGACCGCATGATCAAGCGTGGCGGTCTCGGAATATCGGGGTGGGGGTCCACCGAGTGCGGTGTTGAATTCGATGTCGTTGCGTCGGCCCACGCCCTGGGTCAGGTAGACCCCGCCCGGCGCGAGGACCCGGCGTAGCTCGGTCGGGGGACATCCGCCGTGCCGGTTGAGTACGAGGTCAAACTCCGCGTCGTCGGCCGGCAGCGGCGACCCTGAGGTGCTCTGTCGTACGGCGATGCCAAGCCGTTCGAGGCGTTCACGAGCGAGGGGGACGTTAGGTAGCCACGACTCGGTGGCGACGACGTGTGCCGGACGACGACCGGACACCAGCATCGATGCCAGCACACCGGCCAGCGTCTCACCGCCGCCGGTGTCCAGATCGAGCAGCCGGGTTGATTCCGAGATCTCGGCACTGGCCATGTCGTCGTAGCACCAGGGAAGATCGCCGCCGCGCAGGCGATCTTCGACGAAGCTGAAGTCCCAGCCAGTGAACGGCGCCGCGAGGGCCTCGGACACCAGGTCTTCGTAGCTCTGTCCTTCTCGCATCGCTGGAATGTACTGTCACGTCTCACGTCAACTCAATCGGATTCACCTCAGTGGACCTTCGGTTTTGAGACCTCCCTCCGGGGTCCGACGTCGCGTGTTAGCCATGAGATCCCGCAACGTCGCCCGTATGACTCCGTCGTAGGCTGAATCTCGCACGTGATGGACAGGAGGCAGAGGTGGCCGAGACGATGGTGGCCGAGGTGATGGCCGAGCTGACCAAGCTCGAGGACCCGAAGATACGCGAGGTGAACGAGAGACACGGTGACGATCACGGTGTGAACCTCAGCAAGCTGCGCGCGCTCGCGAAGCGGCTGAAGACGCAGCAGGAACTCGCGTGCCAGCTCTGGGAGACGGGTGACACCGCGGCGAGACTGGTGGCGATCCTGATCTGCCGCCCGAAGGCGTTCGAACGTGACGAGTTGGACGTCATGTTGCGCAAGGCGCGCACACCCAAGGTGCAGGACTGGCTCGTGAACTATGTGGTGAAGAAGAACCCGCACTCCGAAGAACTGCGCCTGGCCTGGTTCGCCGATCCGGATCCAGTGGTCGCGAGTGCCGGCTGGGCGCTGACCACCGAACGCGTGACGAAGAAGCCCGAGGGCCTCGACCTCGCAGGACTGCTCGACGTCATCGAGGCGGAGATGAAAGACGCCCCGGATCGCCTGCAGTGGGCGATGAACGAGTGCCTGGGTCATATCGGGATCGAGCACGCCGAGCACCGCGCCCGTGCAATCGACATCGGTGAGCGCCTGGAAGTGCTCAAGGACTACCCGACTCCCCCGGGCTGCACGTCTCCGTTCGTGCCCATCTGGATCACCGCGATGGTGCGCCGACAGCAGGAAAAGTAGGAAGGCTCGCGCTCACGCTCGTGCCGCTACTCCCTCAGAACGCGGCACCCGATACGAACGGGCCATGAGGGGATGACGAGTTGAAGTCCATCTCAGGCAGAAGGCCCTCAGGCCACTTGGGTCATGAGTGGCCAGGCTCGTGGTCGTCGAGCACCTCAAGCTCCCTGCCCGAACACTACCGGCGACCACCGACAACATCCCTCGACTTCAGATGGCCGTTGCTATCGCATCGCTAGGGTGGCTCGCCATGAGGCACACAGACATGACGTTCGCGGCGGGAAGCACGGCCGTGCGTCGTGACATCTTCCGCGGCAAGGTGTGGACGGCTACACCGTTCCGAGTCGTGAGTGATAGCAGCGATCTCCTCGCACTAGCCCTCTGGCCTGGGGTGGAGAGGCTCGCTCCCACTCATCAGCCAGCCCTTTCCTCGTCTCGGAGGGAGGAGACCGTTCGCAATCTCGTGCTACCTAACCTGGCCGCCGGGAAGTGGGAGCTGGCCGCCTGGACCTGGGAGACCAACACCAAGCTGACTCTCCTGGTACCCGGCGCCTACTTCAGTGTCGACCTCTTCTTCCGTGACCCTGGCGACCTGGTGATGTGGTACGTCAACTTTGAGCGTCCCTTCCAGCGCACCCCGATCGGGATCGACACCTTCGACCTCATGTTAGATCTGGTCATCGAGCCAGACACGTCCTATCGGTGGAAGGACGAAGGCGAGTACACACAGGCCCGCCAGCTCGGCATCATCACCGATGACGAACACCATCAAGTGCAGCAGGCACGTGAGCAAGTGCTCGCGCTGCTCGACCAGCGGACCGGGCCATTCGATGAACGCTGGCGGTCCTGGCGGCGAGAGGCGCACTGGCAACTACCCACCCTGCCTGTGAACGCAACGACCTGGCCGACCCCGGCGGGCTGACCCCAGCGCGCGACCCCAACGACCTGCACCGGCGAGCGACGACGGTCCAGAGAGGGATCATCCGGGTTACTCCAGGCCACCTTCGATAAGGTCCAGCAGATAGGAGACCTTCTTCTGAAGGCCCGGGAGCCAGGGAAAGTCCTCGCGAATACTCCACGCCGAGTTGTCAACGGCATTGAAGACGCTGTAGATCCAAAACAGTTCGTCCCAGTTCTCCGGCTCGACACCACCGTGAGCCACGTAGGACCGCCGTACTCTCGGAAGGAGCGCGTCCGGGCGCGGATCATCGATTGGACCGCCGCCGCAGAAACGAACGAAATCGAAAACCGGGTCGCCGACAGCGGATTTCCCGAAGTCCACGATGTCAACAACCCGATCGCTCTCGTCGACAAAGATCTCCATGTTTCCCAGGTCACCGTGGACAAGAACACCGGGCCTCTCGTCCAGCATCGCTGCTCGGCTGGAGAAGAGGCGGCTCACTCGTAGGATAAGCCCGCGGTCATAGTGTCCGCCCGACTGCAGGAATCGCAACCAAGGGTCCAGCGACTCGCGGAGCCAGTCGGACCATCGTACGTAACTGCCCTCGCCATTCTTGGTAAGCGGACCACGGCCAGGTAGCTCCCGAGCATGAAGCAGCGAGAACACCCGCCCAACATCGTCCTGTGTGCGAGGAGAGGCGTCCGCTGTGCGGTCTGGCAGCGCCCAAGGCTGCCCTCGAGCCTTGCGGAGAATCATCCAATGGCCACCGGGAAGATGCTCATCTTCGCCCTCAGCCAAGATGGGTGGTACCAGAGCCCCGGCATCAGCGGCCATCCGGAGTGTGTTGGCCTCTGCGGCGACCGAATGCTCTCCACTCGCTTTCAGAACGACTTCCTCGTCGTTCGTGAGTCGAGCGCCGACCACGACTGATTCGCCCCACGTCAAGTGCGGCCAAACGTCTGCAAGCTCGCCAAAGCGTCGAGAGATGACACGACCCGCAGAAAGTTGGACCTCCGTCAGCTTGCCATCACCCATCAAGAGACCCCCCACGAATCGGATGGTGCGCTGGGCCCTGCGCGATCGGCACGGTCATTGGCGGACCGCCGTACGGGGAATACTGCGTCACGGACGTGCCAGGGTGCAGCCGCTCGTCATCGTCGTACCGCTTGCGCAACACGGCATCCAGCAGACTCGCTTCCGCAGGTGAAGCGGCGGACTCGACCGCGATCAGCAGGTTGGCGATGTCGTCGACGAGGTCCAGCGTGGCGTCGTCGGGCCCGCCCGGCAAGCTCACGGCACCCCAACCGTCCCACAGCAGCAACTCGTCGGCGTAGCGGTGTGCAAGCTGCATCAGTACGTAGTTGTGGATGTACCACATCCCGCCGAATTCCGATCCTGGACCAGTTCCGAACTGAATCGCCCCGGAGTGTCCGGAGAGCTCATTCCTTGGAAGGATGACTCTCATGGCACGTTCGTCTTCGTATCCTGTTGAGCTGCGTGAGCGCGCGGTGCGGATGGTCGCTGAGCACAGGGATGACTATGGATCTGAGTTCGAGGCGATCAAGTCGATCGCTTCGAAGTTGGGGATCGGGTCGGCGGAAACCCTGCGGAAGTGGGTCCGGCAGTCCGAGATCGATGCCGGGCAGCGGCCGGGTGTCAGCAGTGAGGAGAACACGGAGATCAAGCGGCTGAAG
>NZ_KB892783.1 GCF_000373925.1 Actinopolymorpha alba DSM 45243
CCGCGATCCCCGCCGGCTCACCCCCGCCCAGACCCGTCGAGGATTTCGCAACATCCGCCCGACCATGGTGCTTCCGGCCGGCGTCCCGAAACCCTCCCACCCTGGCCCAGGCCGTCCCCCCAACTCACCCAACAAGCAACGCGCCGTCGTACGCCACGTCGGGAAGATCACCAAAACGGACACACCAGTCACCACAGCGACCAACCAAAAAGGTTAAACAACAAGCTTAGTGTCGGTGTAGGCCGCACCGCCAACGTCCACGCCCTTCCAGTAACCGGCCACCACGATCTCGACCGGGACCTGGAGATTCGGCTGCCGTCCGCTGTTGGTCTGCACGAGCAGGTTCGCGCGGTACACGCCCGCGGCCAGGCCGGTCGTGTCCACCGTGACCGTGAGCTCCTTGGAGCCGCCCGGCGCGATGGTGCCGCTCGCCGGTGCGACCGACAGCCACGGCACGTCAGACGACTCCGGAACCCCGGTTTCGATGAGGTACGCGGTGTTGGTCACCTGAGAGGTCACCCACAGGTTGCCCGCACTGTCCAACTCCGCGCCCGCTCCGGCGTACTGCTCCTGCTCGGGGAACCCGAACGACGAGATCACCTCGCAGGTGGCCGGGTTGAGCTGCAGGATGGGGCTCGTCGGCGTGTTCGTGGTCACCCACAGCACACCGGCGGTGTTGTTGTAGGCCAGCCCCGCGACGGCGGTGCCGGCGGACGCCGCGCACTGCCCGAGGGTCGCGCCCGGAGTGGCGTGCGATGCTCCCGCCACGTGGTAGATGACGTCCTGGTTCCAGCCGGCGATGTAGAACGAGTCATCGTCGGCCCGGTAGGCAAGACCCCGCTGGGAGATGCCCGCCCACGGCGAGCCGGTGAGCTTGTACGACACCGTGCCCGTCGCCTGGTCCCAGCAGTAGATGCCGTTGTCGCCACCCACGTTGACCTGGCACATCTGGCCACGCCGGCTGTCGTAGGCCATGTCGGCGTTCCACGTCCCCGCCCACGACGCGTTCCACGTCCGGCCGGTCGCCGCACCGGCGGTGCTGAACTCGTGGTTGCGCTTGGTGTTGGGGTCGGAGATCCACACCGTCCCGGCGTAGCCGACGCCCCACGCGGGTGAGAGACCCTGCGCGGGCCAGGACGCCAGGACATCACCTGGTGCCTGGGGTACGGCGGCGGCCGCCACGGAGGAGGAGTAGCGCTCCTTCGCGGTCAGGGCGTTCGGGTCGGCCTTGGCGGCCAGCGTCGCGGACTGCTGGGGCGTCGTCGCCGTCACCCGGCCGCCTCCGCTTTCGGCGACCTCAAATTCGAGGTTCGCCGAACCCGTGTTGGACAGGGGGATCTTGACCTCCTGCTTGTTCCCTTCCGGCAGGACCCACTTCAGCGGTTCCGGGACGTCGAGCTCGGCCCGCGCGGTCGTGAGGGCGAAGTTCTTGGTCACGGTCTGTCCGTCCGCGACCGAGACCGCGCTGGAGGACGTGGTGTAGTTCCGCGCCTCCACCGTGAGCGTGTAGGAACCAACCCAGACCTGACCGAGGTAGGTCCCGTCCGCGCCCGTCTTGAGCTCGCGCACGGTCGTGTCGCCCTCGGTCACCTTGACCGTCGCGTTGGCGACCGGGTTGCCGTCGTTCTTGTCCGTCACGGTGCCCTTGACGAATCCGTTCGGCGGCAGGGTGAACCTGACCGCGGCCGAATCCGACAGGACCGCCGAGTTGTGGGAGTACTGCAGAGCGTCTGTGCCGGTGGGGTTCTCGATGCCCGCGGTCGCCGACAGGCCCTGCTCGGCCGGCAGCGCGGGATCGATGTTGCGCCACGCCAGGACGATGTCGCCGTTCTCCTTCAGGACCACCTCGGCGTCAACCCGGCCTTGCGTGCCATAGATCAGCGCGTTGCGCCACTCCAGGACGAACGACCGGTTGGGTGCCTGGCCGATCGCCTTGGTGTAGAGCTTCGCGCTGGCGTCGATGAGGAGGTCGTCCCAGAACGGATAGATCGCACCGTTCGGTGGCGTCGTCGACGGGATCGGCGAGTTCGCGTACGACGTGGATGCCGCCGTGAAGCTCAGGTGGCCGTTGGTCGAGGCGTTCAGCCGGCTGTAGCTCTGCCCGTAGAACACCACTGGGAAGGGCAGGTCGACCACGGCGCTGGCGTCATCGCCGCTGAGCGACAAGGCGGTGTCACCTTCGACGTAGGCCGACGGCTCCACCACGCACCGGTAGCCGTAGTTGTCGGTCCGGTCGGCGAGCGCGAAGTCGACCACCTTCGCCGCGTCGACCACGACGTCCTTGCTCTGCGCCGCAAGACACCCCGACGCTGTCGCCTTGAGGGTGTACGAACCAGCCGGCACCGACTCGAAGGCGTACGCGCCCTCCGCGTTGGTGGTGACCGGCGGAATCGGTGTGCCCTCGACGCTCACCTTGACACCGGAGACCGGCTGTCCCCGCGCGTCGGCGATCGTGCCGGTGACGCCGTACGACGGGGCAGCGACGAGCGCGAAGTCCTTCGTGGTCGTCTCGCCCGTGGTGACGGTCGCCGTACCAGAAGCGTCCGTGTAGCCGAACGCGTGTACGTCGATCGAGTAGTCACCGACCGACAGGGTGAGGCTGTAAGTGCCGTCAGGTCCGGTCGTCGTGGACCGGTTGAGCGGCCCTTCCAGGTCCACCTTCGCGCCGGCGATCGGGTCGCCGTCACCCGCGTCGGTGATGGTGCCGGTCAGGACACCGGTGTCACCGCGGGGCGCGGCCGTCACCGCCGCGAGGGCATCGACCTTGCCCTCACCCCAGACGTTGTTGTTGCCCGCTGTTCCACCACAGGTGAGGTCGCTGACATCCACCGCGGTCTCGTTGAGGAGAGTCCGCGTCGCCTCGATGTCGCCGACCAGTGCGGGCGCCGCCGACCAGACCAGCGCGACTGCGCCGGCGACGTGTGGCGCGGCCATCGACGTTCCGTCGAAGTTGGCGTAGCCGTTGGTGGGCACCGACGACCGGACGTTCACACCCGGCGCCGAGACGTTCGGGCGGATCAGGTTGTTGGCACCCGGACCCCGGCTGGAGAAGCTGGCGATCGCCCCGCCGGAGTTGAACGCGCCGACACCGTAGGCGAACGGCGAGTCGGCCGGCGAGCCGGCCGTGTCACATCCAGGACCCGCGTTGCCGTTGGAGAAGATGCCGAAGATGCCGGACGCGGTCCAGCCGGTCACGATGTCGTCGTACCACGGGTCGACCGCCGACCCGTTGGACGCGCCCCAGGAGTTGTTGACGATGTTGGGACGCAGGTCCGCCCGCGGGTTCTGACCGTTGAGGTCTGTCGGCGCGAGCATCCACTGGCCGGAGGCGAGCAGCGCGGTGTCGGAGCAGCCGTTGGACTCGCAGCCCTTCGCCGCGATCCAGCGGGCGCCCGGCGCCACACCGATCTGGTTGCTGCCTCCGTCGTCACCGACCATGGTGCCCATCGTGTGGGTCCCGTGGCTGTTGTTGTCGCAGGGCGCGAGCGAGGGGTTGCCGCACACGCGAGACGGGTCGAACCAGTTGTAGTTGTGGTCGAACGTCCCGTTGCCCTGGTTGCCGCGGTACTTGCCGACCACCGCCGGGTGGTCGAACTGCACGCCGCTGTCGACGCTGGCGACCGTGATCCCTTCACCACGAACGTCGTACTGCCCCCACACGTCGTCCGCGTTGATCGCCGCGATACCCCACTCGACGGCGTTCACTTCCTTTTCCGCCTTGCCCTTGGCCGGCGGATCGATCGCCCAGGTCCGCGTCGCGGCGACCTTGCTGACGCCTGGCAGCGCGGCCAGCTTGTCCGTGAGCGCCTCGGTGGCGTCACGTACGAGGATCCGGTTGGAGGCCCAGTACGGCGTGAAGCTCGCCCCGGCGGCCTTCAACGTCTCCTTGGCCTTCGCCTGACTCTCACTGGCGGTGGCCTGCAGGGCCTTGACCACGGCGTCACCGCGCGCGGTCCAGTCCTTGACGGCGGAAGCCTTGGTGAGGTCGGCCTTCTCGTCGAACACGACCCAGAGGTCGGCGGTGCCTTTGCTGTCGAGCTTGTTTTGTAGCGACTTCTCGATCGATGCCTTGGCCTGCGGGGCCTCCCCCGCGACGGCGTTGGACGGTGACAGCATCCCTGCGGTCAACGTCAACGCCAACGCCGACATGGCAACGGATCCGAGCGTTCTCCTGAACCGTCGCGCCGTCGCCATTGGTGGGCTGGCGCTACCTCGGTCCCTTCGTCTGAACACGTTCCCTCCTCGAAGGACCTGCGAAAGCCCGCCTTCCGGGTCTCGGTCGGCGGGCGACAAGGGTTCCTGGCAGTGAGAGAACTCCGAAACCGGCGGGCCGGACAGGGCGCGGCGTGGTCGGTCGAAGGGCAGTTCAGGGCCGGCAGACCGGGAAGCGCCCACAAGTCGGCGAGGCGCTCAACCAGATACGTAAACGGCCGTGTCCAGCTGTGTTACAGGTGACGTCGCCCTCTTTCATCAGACGATCTTGCGTGTCAGAATCCTTCGGTTACGGGGAGTTGTCCGAAAGTTACTCGGACCGTCCTCCGCGCGGCGGGTGACGGTAGCGCCCATGGGGGGTGGACCGTTGTTTGACTCTGCGCTCGACAGCAATCCCGAATCGCCGGCTCCGCCGACCGGACTGATCCTCTGCATCGGTCTCGGTACGGACGTCTCCTCGACGGTTGTCGCGAACGTCGGGAGTGACGCCGCCGTTCTCGTGGTCGCTGATGCCGAGAGCGCCGTCCGCATGCTCACCAGCCGACGCGACGCACCGCGCGCCCAGGCCAGGAAGCCGGACCGGGTGGTGGAGTTCGGGCCACTCCGCCTGGAGGAGAACCTCCGGGAGGTGTCCTGGCGCGGCCGTCCCATCGAACTCTCGGCCCGGCAGTTCGACCTGCTCGCCACCCTGGCTCGTGACGGCGGCCGGGTGTGGAGCTTCGCCGACCTCACCCGGGCCGTATGGCAGCGCCCGTACATCGGTGACGCCGATGCCGTCGTCTCGGCCGTCAAGCGGCTACGGCAGCGGCTCAGTCGCGTGACCGGGCAGTTGACGGTGACCTCCGTCCGCGGGGTCGGCTACAGACTCGCGTTGGTACCAACGCCGCTGCGCCCGAGCAGGATGGGTGGGACTTGAGCGCGGCCCGCGGTGCCGTCGCCTACAGAGGCAAGCCGGCCGGATCCCGGCGGGGTCAGGTAGGTTCCTCCGGTGATGTACGACGTACTCCCAGACTCAGAGATCTCCCGGGTGCTCGCCGTCACCGCGCATCCTGACGACATCGACTTCGGCGCGGCCGGCACCGTCGCGCGCTTCACCGACGCCGGTATCCAGGTCGTCTACTGCGTGTGCACTGACGGCCAGGCGGGAGGATTCGACCTCGACCTCCCCCGCTCCGAGATCCCCCGCATCCGGCGGGCGGAACAGGAGGAGGCCGCCGCTCAGGTGGGAGTGCGCGACGTCCGCTTCCTCGGCCTGGTTGACGGCGAACTCGAGCCCAGTCTCGAGCTCGTCAGCGCGCTCACCGCGGTGATCCGGGAGGTACGCCCCGACCGGATGATCATCCAGAGCCCCGAACGCGACTGGGCCCTGCTCCCTCGAAGCCACCCCGACCACCTGGCCGCGGGCGAGGCGGCGATCCGGGCGGTCTACCCGGCGGCCCGTAATCCGTTCGCGTTCCCCGGACTCGCCGCCGCCGGCCTCGAGCCCTGGACGGTCCGGGAGGTCTGGCTGTCCGCCCACCCCACGTCCAACCATGCCGTGGACGTGACCGACACCTTCGACCGCAAGATCGCGGCGCTCCTTGCCCACAAGAGCCAGCACCCGCAGCCCGACCAGCTCGCTCCCCGGGTGCGCGACTGGCTCACCCGGGGTGCGCGCGAGGCTGGGCTACCGGAGGGGCGGCTCGCCGAAAGCTTCTTCGTCGTACCAACCGGCTGATCAGCGCCAGAAGACCGCGATGCCGACGTTCAGCATCGCCAGGGCGGTCAGCCCGACGAACAGCCCCGACGGGATCGTCGGCTTCTTGCGGTTGAGCCAGGCCAGAGCCGTGATGACAAGGACGACGACGAGCTTCACGCCGACCTTCGCGTTGTTGACCGGGTCGTCGAGTCCCTGGAGAACGCCGACCAGCAGGACGCCCGACACCACCTGTGTCAGGGCGCCGTGCAGGATCCCGCTGTTAATCCGGCGTTCGGGCCCCTTCATCTGAAAGAGAAGCCCGCCAAGCAGGCTGGCAAGTCCGATGAAGTGGACGAACAGGAGCAACTGGCGAACGAACTCCACGACGGCACGCCTCCCAGACCCGGCGGGTCACCATAATCCGAATTGCTACTACGCGAAGTAGTAATGATCTGGGTTGATGATAGCGATCGTGGGTTCGGACCCTGCGGCTGGCCCGTCAGACCAGGCGGCGATCCGTCGCCCAGCGGGTCAGCTCGTAGCGGTTGGACAGCTGCAGCTTGCGCAACACCGACGACACGTGCGTCTCCACCGTCTTGACGGAGATGAAGAGCTCCTTCGCCACTTCCTTGTACGCGTAGCCGCGGGCGATGAGGCGGAGCACCTCCCTCTCGCGTTGCGTCAGCCGGTCCAGCTCCTCGTCGATGCTGCCCGGGTCGACCGCACCCGCGAACGCGTCCAGCACGAACCCCGCCAGCCGCGGCGAAAAGACCGCGTCCCCGTCCGCGATCCGGCGGACCCCATCGACGATCTCCTCACCCGTGATCGTCTTGGTCACATAACCGCGCGCGCCCGCCCGGATCACACCGATCACGTCCTCGGGCGCGTCAGACACGCTCAGCGCCAGGAACCGCACGTCCGGATCCGCGGCCAGGACCCGGCGGCACACCTCCGCGCCACCCCCGCCCGGAAGGTGGACGTCGAGCAGCACGACCTCCGGCTTCGTCTCGAGGATCACCTTGACCGCCTCATCGACGTCGCCAGCCTCACCCACGATGTCCACGGCCGCGCCGATTTCGGTACGCACACCGGTCCGGAACATCGCATGATCGTCGACAAGGACGACCCGACGCCGGCTGTCAGAATTGATGGTCACGGAATCTTCCTCTCGCCAGCCGACCGCGAAGATGGTCGGGTTCATGGTCGCGTTCGGCCCCTCGCTCGCCGCCGCCCCATCCTCATGGTCGCGTTCGGCTCCTCGCTCGTTCCTCGCTCGCCGCCGCCCCATCCTCATGGTCGCGTTCGGCTCCTCGCTCGTTCCTCGCTCGCCGCCGCCCCATCCTCATGGTCGCGTTCGGCTCCTCGCTCGTTCCTCGCTCGCCGCCGCCCCATCCTCATGGTCGCGTTCGGCTCCTCGCTCGTTCCTCGCTCGTCCCCGAGCCGCTCCGGTCGACGGTGAGGCGGACCTCAGTACCCTCACCCGGCGCGCTGCGGATGTCGGCCTTGCCCCCGTGGCGTTCCATCCGCTCATAAATGCTGCGACGCACACCGAGCCGGTCATCACCCACCTGGTCGGGATCGAAACCGGCACCCCGGTCACGGACGAACACATCGATCCGACCCGCCTCGACCTCCGCATACACGTCGATCTTAGGAGCGCCGGAGTGCTTCGCCGCGTTGACCATCGCCTCGCGGGCCGCGCGCACGACGGCCACCAGCGCGGTGTCCATCGGGGCGTCACCCACCATCACCACCTCGACCGGCGTCCCATGCTGGTCCTCGACCTCGGCGGCCGCCCGGCGCAGCTCGCTTCGCAGGGTCGCGTCGGCGTCGTTCTCCTCGCCGTACAGCCATTGCCGCAGGTCGCGCTCCTGGGCCCGCGCGAGGCGTACGACGGCCCGCTGGTCATGAGCCTGCTTCTGGATCAGCGCGAGCGTCTGGAGTACCGAATCATGCAGGTGGGCCGCCATGTCGGCGCGTTCCTGCGACCGGATCCGCTCCCGGCGTTCCTCTGACAGGTCGCCAGCCAGCCGCCAGGCCCAGGGCCCGACGATCAGGCCGACCCCGATGCCCGCACCGAGGACCGCCAGCAGGGCCGCGTTGACCTCACTGATGCCGCCCATGGAGGCGAGCCCCCACGACAGCGCGACCACGATCAACCCGAGGCCGACCACGGACCGGAGTACGGACACCCAGCCACCGGTCGTGAACAGCGGCCACAGCCACTTGAACCGCATGGGCGCCGAGGACGTCCAGCGAGTTCGCTGGGACTCGTCCGCCTGCCGCCACAGCAGCGCCAGCCCGCCGCCGCCAAGGACCAGCGGCCAGAACACCTGCGCCGAGACCCCACCCAGATGGGGGTACATCGAGATGACGCCGATGGCCAGGACCGCGATCGAGATCAGCTGTCCGGTGTCCTGGCGCCGTCGCCGGCGAGGGCGCTCGGTACGCAGACCTTTGCGGGTGGCGGCCGTGATCCCGGCCGGCTGGGCAGAGGCAGCCGCTCTGGTGTCCTGCGGAAGCACCACCCAGAGGGCGGCGTACAGAAGGAGGCCGAACCCACCCGCCGCGGTCAGCGCCACGAACGCCAGGCGCACGTGCAGCGGCTGCAGTCCGAGATGCTCGGCGAGCCCGCTCGCGACACCACCGATCCACTTCCCGTCGGTACGCCGAAAGCAGCGGGAGACGCTGTCGTCCCTCGCTGCCGCGACCGGGGGCGTGCCGGCGGCGCCGGCACTCGGGTCGGTGAAGATGGCTTCCTCCTCAAGGACTTCCACTCTGTGGCGTATCGTGCCGGTAGGCCAGGCTTTCGGTCGTTGTCACCGCCGGTTGGGCGGCGTTGTCCCCTCCGATGGTCACATGAGACACCACGTCGCAGCCACCAGGACGCTCCCCGAGCCGCACCCGAACCCCGCCCAGGGGAACCCCGGGGACATCCCGGATGACGGGTCACGGCCCCTCGACGGAAGATCGGGTGTATGTCTGAGCGCACTCCACGCCCAGAGCAGGGTGAGCCTTCCCGGAGCCCGGGCGCCCTTGCTGATGGAATCCTCGCCGATCTCCGACAACTCCGTCGCGTGCGGGACGGACGGGTCATCGCCGGCGTCTGTGGCGGACTCGGTCGTCGGCTCAACGTCGATCCGGTCGTCCTGCGCGTCGCGCTCGCGGTGCTCGCGCTCTTTGGCGGCGTGGGGATCCTGCTGTACGCCGGCGGCTGGCTGCTGCTTCCCGACGAGGGCGCGGATCGCTCCATCCTCGAACAACAACTCGGGCGGCGCCGCAACGGCAGCCCCGACAACGCGGTGTTCGTCGGTGGCCTGGTCGTCCTCGGCCTCCTCGTGCTGAGCCTGCCCTGGTGGGGGCTCCCCTGGCACGTGCCGACGCTGCTGGTGCTCAGCGTTCTCGGGCTGGTGGTGCTGCTTCGTCGCAACGCCGAGCACAGGGGGCCGGCTGGCGGGACACCGGGCACGGATCCGGGCGCGGCACCACCAGGTGCGGGGCCGGCGGATGGCCCGGCGACCTCGCCGTTCCCCTTCCATGGCGGCGCCGGCGCGACCTCGGTGGTCCCTTCCGGGCACGGCGACACCGCGACCATGCCGATCCCACGCGCAACCGAAGGGACCGGCGGCCCGCACCCGGCCGCCGACACCTCCCGGCCAGCTGAGGGGACACCGGAACCCGCCACCGCGCCACTTCCCTCGCACGCCGGCCTCCCCACACCTCCTCCCGGTGCCGCGCCACACTCCGGCGTTCGCCCTCGAACCACCGGCAACGTCCCACGGCCGGGTCTGGTCACGACCACAAGCGGGGGCGGCACGGATCACGGCCCCGTGACCGAGTCCTGGCGAACGGCCCTACCAGCACCGCCGGAGTTCTGGAACCAACCGGACCCGCTCGGCCTGGAGGCGCAACCCGATCCCGGCGACCAGGACTGGACGCCGCTGCGGGACCCAGAGGTGTCGGCGGCTCCCGCGCCGCGGCGCCGCCGCTTCGTCCTCTTCTTCGCCACGATGGTGACGACGTTCCTAGTCCTCAGCGTGATGGCGATGATCGACCGTCTCGGCGTCGCCAGCAGCGGACGCGCCACCGACATTCCAGCGGCCGGGTACATCGCCGTGGCGCTCGCGGTCGTCGGTCTCGGCCTCATCGTCGGCACGTGGTTCGGGCGGTCGGCCGGCCTCATCGCCGTGGGCATCCTGCTCGCTCTCGCGCTCATCCCCGCGAGCGTTGCCCAGCGCGTCGTGAACGAGAGCGTGGATCTGACTGTCCGACCCGTGAGTGTCGCGGGGATCGAGCCGACCTACGACTATCCGACCGGTCGCCTGTCGGTCGACCTGTCAGCGGTTCCCTTCCAGGACAGGCAGAACGTCACGACGTCGGTCGACATGGGCGCCGGTGACGTGACGGTGATCGTGCCGCCCCATGTCGACGTGCGGTTCAGCGGAGACGTGGGGGTGGGTGACCTCACGGTGTTTGGTAATTCCGAGTCCGGCCCTGACCTCTCCCGGTCCACGGTCGACTATGGCGCTGACGGGCCGGGCGGCGGTGTCCTCACCCTCAAGGCTGACGTCGGCATCGGACGATTGGCGGTGGAGCGTGGCTAGGCATCCCGTGGCTCGGCGGCGTACCCCCGTCAACGTCGCCTCGCTTGTGGCGGGCGTCGTCTTCTGCGGTATCGCGCTCGCCTGGTGGTTGGTCGAGTCCGGCGAGCTTCGTCTGAGCGACCTGGGTCTGCTGGTGCCCGTCATCTTCATCGGCGCTGGAATCGTTGGCCTCGTGGCGTCCCTTCGGGGCGGCACCCGGCGGCGGCGATGAGCACGTTGGCGGGAGACGCCAGTGCGTCCCCGGAGATCGCTCGGGGTATGGCTCCGGGATCGGTAAGGAGCGTTCCGGATGGTCGCGAGTCAACGGATACAGGAGGCTTGAGGACATGAACGAAACATCGACTCCCAAGAAGCTTGTCCGTACTAAGAACGACCGCATGATTGCCGGTGTCTGTGGTGGTATCGCCCGCTACGCCAATGTCGATCCGGTGATCATCCGGCTCGCGATGGTGGCACTGGTGATCTTTGGTGGCGCGGGCGCGCTGATCTACCTCGCCGGCTGGATCATCATTCCGGAAGAGGAAACGCCGGCTTTCTGACATGCGGCGGCCGGAGGCGACCAATCGCCCTGAGCCATTCCCCATCCCAACCCACATTGACCAGGTTGTGCAGACAGGCTGGCGGTGGTTGACCAGGCGACGGAAATGCCTGGGAAATCCACCGCCAGCCGCATCATGTGTGCGGGCTAGGCGTCTGGTCTGGTCGTCCAGCCGGAAAGGTCAGGTCCCTTCGGGACGATGCCGGTGGGATTGATCCGGTGGTGGGTGAGGTAATAGTGTCGCTTGATCTGGTCGAAGTCGACCGTCTCACCGAACCCCGGAGTCTGGAAAAGATCCCGCGCGTACGCCCACAGCACCGGAAACTCCGTCAGCTTGTTCCGGTTGCACTTGAAATGGCCGTGATAAACGGCGTCGAACCGAACCAGCGTGGTGAAGAGGCGTACGTCGGCTTCGGTGAGCCGGTCGCCGCAGAGATAACGCCGGTCACGCAGGAGATTCTCCAGCCAGTCGAGTCGACCGAAGAGCGCGTCAAACGCCTCCTCATAGGCTCGCTGCGTCGTCGCGAACCCGCACCGGTAAACGCCGTTGTTGACGTCACGGAAGATGAGGTCGGCAACGCGGCCGATTTCCTCGCGAAGGTCCTCCGGATAAAGGTCGGGCGCGCCGGGCCGGTGGAATTCCCGCCACTCGGTCGAGAAGTCCAAGGTGATCTGCGGATAGTCGTTGGTCACGACGGCACCGGTCCGGGTGTCGACGAGGCACGGCACCGTGACCCGCCCGTCGTACTCCGGATCGGTCGCGAGATACGCCTCGGCAAGAAACTCGATCCCGAGTACCGGATCGCGGCCACCAGGGTCGAGGCTGAACCGCCAGCCCCGTTCGTCCCGGATCGGGTCGACGGTCGCGAGCGAGATGGCGTCCTCCAACCCCAGCAGGCCGCGCACGATTACGGCGCGATGTGCCCAGGGGCAGGCGCGCGACCAGACCAGGCGGTACCTCCCCGGCTCGGCCTTCCAACCGGAGGATCCGTCGGCGGTGATCCGGCTGGTGAACCTGTTGCCCTGCCGGACGAACTCGCCGCGGCTGCCGGTCTCCTTCGCGAACTGCGCTGACGCAAGCTGCGCTGACGAGCGCCGCGCTGATGCGTGCGGGGATCCAACCATGCGTCCCAGTCTCCCCCAGCCGCTCCCCTCCGGCCAGGCACCGAAACGATCAGCCCGTGACCGCGACCGTAATGCCCGGTGCCCGCGACGGCGACCCCATCGCGACCAGGGCCGCGGGGATTCCGTCGAGCCCGATCCGCTGGCGTACCAGCAGGTCCGGCCGCAGCAGACCGCTCTCCACCATGCCCAGCATCGTGGGGTATTCGTACGCCTGCAGGCCGTGGCTGCCGAGGAGTTCGAGTTCGAAGGCGATCACGCGGTCCATCGGGACCGGCGCGGGACCGAGCGGCATGAGGCCCACCTGGACGTGCCGCCCGCGCCGGCGCAGGCTCGACACTGACGCCGCGCAGGTGTCCGGAAGTCCAAGACAGTCAAGGGACACGTGCGCGCCACCACCGGTGAGGTCACGTACGACGGCCGCCGGATCGCCGTCGACGGATGCGTCGACAGTCGCCACGGCACCGAACTCCCGGGCCAGCTCGAGTGCTGCGGGCGCGATGTCGACCGCGACCACCCGCGCTCCCGCCGCGGCCGCGATCATCACCGCCGACAGTCCCGCGCCGCCGCAGCCATGGACCGCGACCCACTCCCCCGCCGCAACCCGACCTTGACGCAGGACCGCGCGGAACGCCGTACCGAAACGGCATCCGAGCGCCGAGGCCGTCACGAAGTCGAGCGCGTCGGGGAGCAGGACGAGGTTGACATCGGCATGATCGATCGCGACGTACTCCGCGAACGAACCCCCATAAGTGAACCCTGGTTGGGTCTGGCGTTCACAGACCTGCTGGTTGCCGCTCGCGCACTCCTCGCAGGTGCCACAGGCGCAGACGAACGGTGCCGTCACCCGCTGGCCAGGTTGCCAGCCACCAACCAGCGGCCCCACCGCCGTCACGACACCGGCGAACTCGTGCCCGCCGACGTGGGGCAACGGCACCTGGTCGTGTCCCATCCAGGCGTGCCAGTCGCTACGGCAGACGCCGGTGGCCTCGACCCGGATGACGGCGCCGGCCGGGTCCGGAACGGGATCGGGCAGCTCACGGACCACCGGGACCTCGCCATGCGCGTCGTAGACAACGGCTTTCACGGCGGGCTGGCTACTCCCACTCGATGGTGCCGGGCGGCTTGCTGGTCACGTCGAGGACGACGCGGTTGATCTCGCGGACCTCGTTGGTGATCCGGGTGGAGATCCGCTCCAGCAGGTCGAACGGGAGCCGCGCCCAGTCGGCGGTCATCGCGTCCTCGGACGTGACCGGCCGCAGCACGGCGGGGTGGCCGTAGGTGCGGCCGTCGCCCTGGACGCCGACCGAGCGGACGTCGGCCAGCAGCACGACGGGCATCTGCCAGATGTCGCGGTCGAGGCCGGCCCGGGTCAGCTCCTCGCGGGCGATCGCGTCGGCCCGGCGCAGGATGTCGAGGCGCTCGCGGGTGACCTCGCCGATGATCCGGATGCCGAGGCCAGGGCCCGGGAACGGCTGCCGGTGCACCATCGACGCGGGCAGGCCGAGTTGCTCGCCGACCATCCGCACCTCGTCCTTGAACAGCGTGCGCAGCGGCTCGACCAGCTCGAACTGGAGGTCGTCCGGCAGCCCGCCGACGTTGTGGTGCGACTTGATGTTGGAGGTGCCCGCGCCGCCGCCGGACTCGACCACGTCGGGGTAGAGAGTGCCCTGCACGAGGTACGCCGTGTCCCCCGCCCGCGCGGTCTCGCCGAAGACCCGGACCTCGGCCGCCTCGAACGCCCGGATGAACTCGCGGCCGATGATCTTCCGCTTCTCCTCCGGGTCGATCACGCCCTCGAGCGCGCCGAGGAACTGGCCGGAGGCGTCGACCACGTCGAGCGAGTCGAACGCCGCCTCGAAGTCGCGCTTGACCTGCTCGGTCTCGCCCTGGCGCATCATCCCGTGGTCGACGTAGACGCAGGTGAGCCGGTCACCGATCGCGCGCTGCACGATCGCCGCGGCCACCGCGGAGTCGACGCCACCGGAGAGCGCGCAGAGCGCGCGGCCGTCGCCGATCTGCTCGCGGATCGTCTCCACCTGCTCGTCGACGATGTTCACCATCGTCCAGGTCTGCTCGCAGCCGGCGATCTCGTGCAGGAAGTGCTCGAGCACCTTCTGGCCATGCTCGGAGTGCAGGACCTCCGGGTGCCACTGCACGCCGGCCAGCCCGCGTTCGGTGTCCTCGAACGCCGCGACCGGCGCGCCCTCGCTCGACGCCAGCACCGCGAATCCGTCCGGCGCTGCCACCACCGAGTCGCCGTGACTCATCCAGACCGTGGGATTCGTGGGCAGCCCCGCGAGGAGCGTGCCGCCGGAGGTGATGTCGACGGAGGTGCGCCCGAACTCCGAGCTGCCGGTGCGTCGCACGTCGCCGCCGAGGGCCCGGGCCATCGCCTGGAAGCCGTAGCAGATGCCGAACGCCGGAACGCCGGCGGCGAAGACGGACGGGTCGACCTGGGGAGCACCTTCGGCGTAGACCGACTGCGGCCCGCCGGACAGGATGATCGCCTTCGGGTTGCGGGCGAGCATCTGCTCCACCGGCACGGTGTGCGGGACGATCTCGGAATAGACCCGTGCCTCACGGACGCGACGGGCGATGAGTTGGGCGTACTGCGCGCCGTAGTCGACGACGAGGACGAGATCGTGGTCGGTCACGGTGACCTTTCGGATGGTGCCGCTGAGCACTGTGCCGCTTGGGGAATTCTCGGAGTCTATCGGCCGGCCTCTCCGAGCCCACCCCACGACCCCGAGCGGCTACGTGATCATTACCCGCCTCCCTCGACGGACGGCCCTGGCGGCATTACGAATTCGTCACATGGCCGACTGGTCGTAACTGTCACTACCAGTCGCTCGTTGGTGGAACGACGGTGTACTGCTGGTTCGTCCGGCCTGTCACCGTCCGTGCGACGGCAATCGCTCGCGGCCTCGCGGTGCCTCGCGCGTTCGGGCCCGGCTCCTTGCCTGCAGGAGCCGGGCCTCTGAAATCATGGAGCTGCGATGATGGCTGACCATGACTCCAACCTCGCGCGCACGGAACCACAAAGAGTGGAGGAACGTCGCAGCAGCATGATGCTTTCCGTACTTCGACGCGGCGCTTTCGCCGCGCTCACGGGGGTCCTCGTCCTTGGTGTCGCGGGGTGCGGCACCAGGCAGGCGACGACCACGGAGGCACAACCCACCTCTACCGCGAGCCCTCAACCCACTTCAGGAACGAGCATGTCCACCACGCTGACGCTACGGCGCACCGGTGGCTTCGCCGGCTTCAACGACGAGCTCACCGTCACCCCGGACGGCAAGGCGACGCTCAAGAGCCGTGGTAAAAAACCCGTCAGCTGCACGGTCAATCCGGCGGCGAAGGCGAAGCTCGACGGCGCGGCCAAGGCCGCGGCTGAGTCGCCTCAGGCGTCGTCAACGCGGAGCAAGGACTGGAAGACGCCGATCCCCGACGCCATCCACCTCACCCTGGTGGTGGGCGACAAGCAGATCCGGTTCAAGGACCTCGCCGAGGGCGGGCAGCAGGAGTATCGCGAGCTTTTCAAGCTGCTGAACGACGTTCTCACCTCTGCGTCCGCCATCCGTGAGGGTGAGAAGGTCAGCGCAAGCTCCCCCTGCTCGCGCTGAGCAGACCCGGCTCATCCGCGACGTTGGCGGAGGCTTCTCGGTAGGGCAACCGACTCGCCTCCGCCACCCGAGGATGACCCACCCGAGGAGGGTCCGAGCCGCAGGGCACCCGGCGCGTTCTCCGGTACCACCGGCCGCCGGGGCGGCACCGGGTCCACCCGGCGATACGGCGTTCCCAACGGCGGTCTTGGGTCTACCTCACCGCGATTCGGCCACAACGCGACGGCGCGTTCGGCCTGGGCGGTGATTGTCAAGGACGGGTTGACGCCAAGGTTCGCAGAGACGGCGGCCCCGTCGATGACATGAAGGCCCGGGTGACCGAACGCCCGCTGGTAGCCGTCCACGACACCGGTCTTTGGCGACTCTCCGATCACGCAGCCGCCAATGATGTGCGCTGTCAACGGAATGTTGGCGATCTCGCCCACCGTGCCACCGGGCGATCCGTCGATGAGCTCGGCGATCCGGCGTACCACCTGGTTGGCCACCGGAATCCAGGTGGGGTTGGGTTCGCCGTGGCCCTGTTTCGAGGTGAGGCGCCTTCCCCCGAACCAACTCCGGCCCAACCTGACCGTCAGCGAGTTGTCCAGGGACTGCATCACCAGCGCGATGATGGTGCGTTCCGACCAGTGCCGGAGATTGAACGTCCGAAGCCACATCCCCGGATGCCGGGCGACGGTCGCGAGCCACGTCAGCCATCTCGGCTTACGTCCTCCACCGTCGGTGAGCACGGTCTGCAGGAGCCCCATCGCGTTACTCCCTTTGCCGTACCTCACCGGCTCCACGTGCGTGCGCGGATCGGGATGGAACGACGAGGTGATGGCCACACCCTGCGAATAGTCGGTCGTGCGCTGGCGCGCCACCGCGCCGACGATCGACTCGGAGTTGGTGCGGGTCAGAACGCCGAGCATGGGCGAGAGGTTCGGCAGCCAGCCATCGGCTTTCATCGCATGGAGCAGCGACTGGGTTCCGAGCGCGCCCGCGGCGAAGATGACCTGGTCGGCCTCGAAGGTACGCCGGCCCTGGCCCGGGCGACCCGCGGTGCGTTCGGTGTCGATGGCGTATCCGCCTCGGGCAAGCGGGCGGACGGCCGTGACAGTGGTCAGCGGGTGGACGGAAGCGCCCGCGCGTTCGGCGAGGTAGAGGTAGTTCCTCGTCAAGGTGTTCTTGGCGTTGTGGCGGCAGCCGGTCATGCACTCGCCGCACTCGATGCAGGACGTGCGGCGCGGGCCCGCACCACCGAAGTACGGATCCTCCGTGGTCGTGCCCGGCGCCATGCCCGGCATCCCGTAGAAGACCGCGACCGGCGTCGGACGGAACGTCTCGCCGACCCCCAACTCCGCGGCGACGGTCCGCATCACGACGTCGGACGGCGTGGTCGTGGGGTTGGTCGTGACGCCGAGCATCCGCTTGGCCTGGTCGTAGTACGGCGCGAGTTCGGCCCGCCAGTCGGTGAGCTCGCGCCACTGCGGGTCGTCGTAGAAGTCGTCGAGGGGTTCGTACAACGTGTTGGCGTACACCAGCGAGCCGCCGCCCACACCGGCGCCCGAGAGGACGAGAACGTCGCGCAGCAAGGTGATCCGCTGGATGCCGAGACAGCCCAGCTTCGGCGCGAAGAGGAACCTCCGTAGCTCCCACGACGTACGCGGCAGGGGCGCGGGCAGTGCCCTGACGTGCTGATCGTCAGCCTGCCGGTCGTCAGCTTCCCGGGCATCAGCCCGCTGGCTGCGAGCCTGCCGGTCGTCCGCGTCCGTCGACTCCTCGAACCTCCCGCCGGCCTCGAGGACGCCGACGCGGTAACCCTTCTCTGTCAGACGGAGCGCCGCGACGCTGCCCCCGAACCCGGACCCGATGATCAGGACGTCGTACCGCCGCTCGGCGGGTTCGGCGGCTCCCGCTCCGCGCGGCCTGGAGCGCCGGGAGCGGATGATCCCCCTCCTCACCGGCGACCAGCCTTCCGGAGTGCGCGCAGGCCGGTCGTGATCGCGCGGGCGAACACGTCGTACGGAACCCTGCCCGGCGGCGCCACCGGCACCCGCTGGACCGCGATCGTCTGGGGCTCGGTGTACTTCAGAAGCCCGTCCACGCCGTGCCGGCGACCAAGGCCCGAATCACCGACGCCACCCATCGGGGAGTCGATGCTGCCCCAGGCGGCGGCGTAGGCCTCGTTGATGTTGACCGTGCCGGCCCGGAGGCGGCTGGCCACCGCCCGGGCCCGGCGGAGGTCGCGACCGTGGACCGAGGCGTTGAGGCCGTACGGCGAGTCGTTGGCCGCCGCCACCGCCTCGTCGTCGTCCGCGACGCGATAGACCGACACGACCGGGCCGAACGTCTCGGAGGCGAAGCAGGTCATCTCCGGAGTGACGTCGGTAAGGACCGTCGGCTCGAAGAAGTAGGGGCCGAGATCGGGTCGGGCCTTGCCACCTGCCAGCACCTGCGCGCCCTTGCTGACGGCGTCCTCCACGTGTGCGGTGACGGTCGCCAGCTGCTGCTCCGAGATCAGCGAGCCCATGTCGGCGTCGAAGGTGAACGCCGGCTCCACCCGCATCGCCTCGACCCGGGCGACGAAGCGTTCGAGGAAGGCGTCGTAGACCGGCGCCGCGACGTAGAGGCGTTCGATCGAGATGCACAGCTGGCCGGCGTTGGAGAAGCACCCGCGGACGGCGCATTCGGCCGCCTTGTCAACGTCGGCGTCGTCGAGGACCAGCAGGGGGTTCTTGCCACCGAGTTCGAGTGTGCAGCCGATCAGGCGTTCACCACAGCGCCGGGCCACCGAGCGCCCGGTCTCCGTCGAGCCGGTGAAGCACACGAAGTCGGCCTGGTCGATGAGCGCCGCACCGACCCGCCGGCCTTCGCCCACCACCACCTGCCAGACGTCCTCGGGCAGCCCCGCGTCGGCGAGGAGTTCGGCGCCCAGCAGGCCGGACAGCACGGTCTGGGTCGCTGGCTTGGTGATGACCGCGTTGCCGGCGACGAGCGCCGGGAGCGCGTCAGAGATCGCCATCGTGAGCGGGTAGTTCCACGGCGCGATCACGCCGATCACACCCTTGGGATGCCGCAGCTCCACAGTGTGGGTGAGCAGCGGGAAGAGGCCGGCCCGCCGGGTCGGGAGGAGGTGCTGCTGGGCGACCCGCGCGTAGTAGCGGGCGTTCATCGCGACGTCGCACAGCTCCTCGAACGCGTGCTTGCGCGCCTTGCCCGACTCCCACTGGACGATGTCGAGGATGTCGCGCTGGCGTTCGAAGACCAGGTCGTGGAGCCGGAGGAGGAGCTCGGCCCGCTCGGTGATCGGGACCCGGGCCCACTCCGCCTGGGCTTTGCGGGCCCGGGCGAACGCCGCGGCCACGTCGTCGACGCTCGACAACGGGACGTCGGCGAGCTTCTCACCGGTGACGGGGGTGACCGAGGCGATCGTCTCCCCCGACGTCGAGAAAACCCGGCCGGTGAGCGCGGCAACCCGCTCGGCGGAAAGGCGCGGAAACTCCTGTGTCGGCGCGGTCATGGCTTCAGCGTAATCCGGTGGATCGGGTCATTCGGCGACTTCGATCTCCGCCGCGCTGCGAGCATGGTCGACGACGGTACGTGTTCCCGTGTCCTACCTGGGGATGAATATGGGGGTTAATAGGCCGAGAAATAACGCTTCGTAACGGTCATCCGGATTACCCGCAGTACCCTCATCGACGTACAGCAGCCGGTCAGAGCCACCACGTCAGAGCCACAGGAACGACCCGCGGCCGGAGCCAGGGACCTCCGAGGGAGAAACCGCATGTCCAGACTGGCCAGCCTGAGCCTGGCGTACCGCAGCCTGGTTGCCCTCGTCTCGGTCGCGATCCTCGGATTCGGCCTCATCTCCACCGGCGCGCTCAAGCAGGAGCTCATCCCAAGCCTTGAGCTGCCCGGCGCCTTCATCACCACGGCCTACCCCGGCGCGTCGCCGGAGATCGTCGAGCGCGAGATCACCGTGCCGATCGAGTCGGCGATCGCGGGCGTGGACGGGCTGGACAAGACCACGTCGACGTCGAGCAACGGCTTCTCGATGGTGCAGGCGGAGTTCAGCTACGGCACCGACATCGGCCGCGCCGTCCAGTCCGTGCAGCAGTCGGTCAACCGGCTGCGCGGCCAGCTACCAGATGACGTCGACCCCACCGTGCAGGCCGGCAGCTTCGACGACGTGCCGGTCGTCCTGCTCGCGGTCAGCGCGGACGCGACCGAGCAGGAGCTCGCCCGCCGGCTCAACGAGCGGGTGGTACCCGAACTCGAGAAGCTCACCGACGTCCGTGACGTGCAGGTCACCGGCGCGCGCGCCGAGCAGGTCGCGATCACCATCGACGGCGCCAAGCTCGCCGCGCACGGGCTCACCCCCGAGAGCGTCGCCGCGGCCCTCCAGGCCAACGGCGTGAGCGTCCCGGGCGGCGAGCTCGAGTCCGGCAGCCGTACGTTCGCCGTGGACGTCGGTACGCCGTTCAGCTCGGTGGAGGAGATCCGCGACCTCGCGCTCCTCCCCGCGGCGCCGGCCACCAGCGCCGGCTCCCGAGGGTCAGACTCCGGGCCGGGCGATGCGTCGTCTGGGCGTACGTCCGGCGGCACCGGCGCCCGGCAGCGAGCATCCGCACCGCCACCTCGTCCGGTCAGGCTCGCCGAGGTCGCGACCGTGCGGACCGTTCCGGCGCCGTCGACCTCGATCACCCGGACCAACGGCCGGCGTACCCTCGGGATCTCGGTCACCAAGACCGCCGACGGCAACACCGTCGCCGTCTCCCACGCGGTGCAGGACAAGCTCAAGGACCTCAGGTCGGCCGTGGGCGACAAGACCGCGATCACCGTGGTCTTCGACCAGGCGCCGTTCATCGAGGAGTCGATCGAGGGCCTCACCACCGAGGGCACGATCGGGCTGATCTTCGCCGTCCTGGTGATCCTGGTCTTCCTGCTGTCGCTGCGGTCGACGCTGGTCACCGCGGTGTCGATCCCGTTCTCGTTGCTCGTCGCGATGATCGGGTTGTACGCCGGCGGCTACTCGCTCAATATCCTGACCCTGGGCGCGCTCACCGTGGCCGTCGGGCGGGTCGTCGACGACTCGATCGTGGTGCTGGAGAACATCAAACGGCACCTCGGGTACGGCGAGGAGAAGCAGCAGGCAATCCTGAACGCCGTCAGGGAGGTCGCCGGCGCGGTCACCGCCTCGACGATCACGACAGTCGGCGTCTTCCTGCCGATCGCGTTCGTGGGCGGACAGGTCGGCGAACTCTTCCGGCCGTTCGCGGTGACCGTCACCATCGCGCTGCTGGCCTCGCTGCTGGTGTCCCTCACGATCGTCCCGGTGCTGGCGTACTGGTTCCTCCGGCAGCCGGTCCTCGATCCGGGCGAGGCGGAGCGTGCCCGTGCGGACGCGGTTGCCTCCGAAGCCCGCAACCCGCTGCAGCGTACGTACGTGCCCGTGATCAGCTGGACGACCCGGCACAAGACCCTCACGATCCTCGGCGGGGTGGTTGTCTTCGTCGCCACCATCGCCGCGACCCCGCTGCTCAAGACCAACTTCCTCGATGACAGTGGTCAGAACACCGTCACGGTTTCCCAGACCATGCCGGTCGCGACCTCCCTCGGGGAGACCAACCGGGCCGCCAGGAAGGTCGAACTCCTCCTCGAGCAGCTGGACCAGGTGTCGTCGTACCAAACCACGGTCGGCTCGTCGGACTTCGGTGGTTTCTCCGCCGGCGGCGGGTCGAACGAAGCGACCTTCTCCCTCACCACCAAGGACGGCATTGACCAGGCGGCGTTCCAGGACGACCTGCGCCGCCGGCTGTCCAAGCTGGACGGTGCCGGCTCGCTCGCGGTCCAAGCCGGCGGGTCAGGGTTCGGCTCCAGCGCGCTCGAGGTGATCATCACCGCGCCCACGGATGGCGCGCTCAAGACCGCTGCCGACAGAGTGGAGAAGGCGGTCAAGGGCGTACCCGGCGCCACCGACGTCACCAACAACCTCAGCCCCGACCTGCCCACGATCGAGGTGAAGGTACGCCGGCCCGCCGCCGCACAGCTCGGGCTCTCCGAAGGCCAGATCGGCCAGGCCGTCCGCCAGGCGTTCGAGGGACAGCAGACGGCGAAGGTCCTGCTCGACTCGGCCCAGCGGGACGTCGTTCTCTACACCGCCAAGGCACCCGTCAACCTCGCCCAACTCCGCGCGCTCCGCCTCGCCACCCCGCTCGGCACCACCGTGCGTCTGGAGGAGCTGGCGGACGTGTCGCAGGTGAGCCGGCCCGCACAGCTCACCCGCATCGACGGCGAACGCAGCGCAACGATCAGCGCGACCCCCTCCGGAACGGATGTCGGCAAGGTCTCCGGCGACCTGCAACGCACCCTTGACGGACTGTCCCTGCCCGGAGGCGCCAGCTGGCGGCTCGGCGGTGTGAGCTCGGAGCAGAGCGAGGCGTTCGCGCAGTTGGGTCTCGCGACGCTCGCCGCGATCGCGATCGTGTTCCTGGTCATGGTCGCGACGTTCCGGAGTGTCGTGCAGCCGCTGATCCTCCTGGTGTCGGTGCCGTTCGCGGCCACCGGAGCACTGTCGCTGCTGCTCGCGACCAACACACCGCTCGGCGTACCCGCCCTCATCGGCATCCTCATGCTGGTCGGCATCGTCGTGACGAACGCGATCGTGCTGATCGACCTCATCAACCAGTACCGCGACCGGGGCCTGGACGTCCGCGAGGCGGTCATCGAGGGCGGCCGGAAGCGGCTCCGGCCCATCCTCATGACGGCGCTGGCGACGATCTGCGCACTGATCCCGATGTCGCTGGGGCTGACCGGCGGGGGCGTGTTCATCTCGCAGCCGCTCGCGATCGTGGTGATCGGCGGCCTGGTCAGCTCCACCCTGCTGACGCTGGTGCTCGTGCCGACGCTCTACACGATGGTGGAGGAGTTCAAGGAACGCCGGTCACGGCGTACTCCCCGTCCTCCCCGGCGCGACCGGGGCGGGAAGCGCAAGCCTGGTGGGGCCCGAGGCACGGGCGGCGGTAAGCGGGTCCGGAGGACGCTGGCGGGTGCTGAGGCTCCCGCGCCTGCTCCGGTTTCGGAGCCCGCGGGAGGTGCGTACGCCGGACGGCCGGACAGCGCGTGGCTTCCCCCACAGCCGGCCTCGGGTACGGGTACGGGTCCGCCAGGCCCGCCCGCCGAATCGACGTGGCCGGGCAACCTGCCACCCGACCCACGTCCGCCGAACGGCCTGCCGCCCGACCGGATCCCGCCCGACCAGGTCCCACCCGGCCAGGTCCCGCCCGACCGGATTCCGCCCGGCCAGGTCCCACCCGACGCCCGGCCACCAAGGAGGCGAGGGTACGGCGGCGCCCACCGTGGCGACGTCGAGCCCAGCTGAGCTAGGCCCTGCGCCTGTTCCAGCCCGGGCGGTCGCATGGCTTGCATCCCAATTCGCCACCCCTTTCGCCGCCTCGGTGATCATGATCGTGATCATGAAGGCCGTCGGGACATCTGGCCCGCTACGCCTTCATGATCACCGGCGCTGGGCGACTCCCTGCCTCGACGAGCAGACCGCGATGATCTTGGCGAAGGTCATGAAGGGAAACGGTCACATAGAACCCGTTCGGCTTCATGATCACGAACATGATCACTGGGCAGGGGGGTGCCGCTCAGGCGACCGCGGCGAAGCAGCCGAGCCCGATCATCAGAAAGCCGCTGACGGCTCGCTGGCGTTCCTGCCACCGGAAGCTCCTCGACAGTCTGCCGCGGATCTGACTCGCGAACACCACGACGACCAGATCGGCGATCAGGGCCATCGCGGCCGCGACGAGTCCCAACACCGTGAACACCAATGGAGCGGGCGCGCGTTCTGGGTGCACGAAATGCGGCAGGAGCGCCATGAAGTACAACGCCGTCTTGGGGTTGAGCAGTTCGATGGTCAGGCCCTGCATCAGCGGCGATCGGGCGGAGCGGGGTCCGAATCCAGGCGAGAACGGCGGACCACCGCTGCTGTGGCGACGAATTGCCTGTACGCCGAGAAAGACCAGGTACGCCGAGCCAGCGCATTTGACGACGGTGAAGGCAGCCGGAGCGGCCGCCAGCAGGGCTGACAAACCGAGTGCGGCCGCCACGACGTGCACGGTGGTCCAGGCCATTACCGATCGCGGAGAGCACTCCGTCCCGGCGCCCGCCATGGAGAGTGCGCGCGAGTACGTAGAGAATGGCCGGCCCCGGACTGGCGCGAACAACGCCGCGGTGCCGAGGAAGACGAGCCATTCGCCGGAGTCAGGCATCGGCGGGCTCCCCCCGAACCTCGTCCCTGTGGAGCCGGGCGCCGAGCGCAACTGGCGGGGCCGGGGTTACGGCAGGAGCTGCCACCGGCATTGCCGCCATTGGTGACCCCGACATCGTTCAACCCTCCGCTGGTCGCTCTTATAGCGAACGCGATGCCAGCAGAATCGACGAGTCCGCTAAAGCTGCGCTTGAGCAGTACTAAAGCCACGCCGACGCCGACCCCGAGAATTCGGGGCCGACTCCGGTGTCAAAGACATCAGCAGACCTTGACAGTCCGCGCGGTCGTTGCTCGGGTCACCCACGTACCTGACCGCGCTTGGCGCTTCGGTTATCCCATGGGACCGCACGGCGGTGGCCTCGGCGAGGCAGGCCGCGTCGAGGGAGCACTAGTGGACGTTTAGCGGATCTATAGCAGCTCGACGCAGGCTCGACGTGACAGTCAGATCACGCCAGCGAATCCGACGACCTCGGAGGGGCTGACCGTGTGAACGGCTGCCGGTTTTCGGATCGTCCATCACCAGCAAGGACGCCTGCTACTCGCTGAAGTATCAGCGGCCGGCGGACGGAACGTGGCGGACCATCACGAATGGCAACCTTCAACCCGGGAGCGACGGGTGCCTCAACTGGGGATACGACAGCTCCCCGACGTGGTGCGTCAACGACATCGGCCAGAACATCAAGGAAGGAATGAAGATCGATCAAGGTCTGCGCCAAGACGTCCCACGGCAGCCAGTGCGCCGTAGCCCGCGGTCGCGCCTAGCAAGACGTTGGAGGCAGCGGTGAGTACCGTGGCTCTATCGGAGGATATCGGGCTGCGTAGGCACCGGTTCGGAGAGAATGCGATCGGCTTCGGCAGTGGTCATGGCACTCATCTCGCAGAGAGCGTCGAGCGCCTCGCGCCAGCGGTCGCGGGCATCCTCAAGGCGACCCAACTCGTGAAGAACGCTGCCCAAGTCCCACAGAAGCTCCGGAAGGACCCTGTAGGTGGCGGTTCTCCTCAACACCGTGATCGCCTGCTCCAAGCGGGGAAGCGCCTCATCGGCGCGGCCGGAACGGTGCAGCGCCTTGCCGAGGTTTCCGAGGGTGATTCCCATGCTGGTGCTCTCCCCAAGTTCCTCGTGGATCGCCAGGCATTGGTGGCTGTGCGCAATCGCTTCCTCGAGCTTTCCTTGTTTCCGCAGGAGGTCGGAAATGTTGTTCAACACCACTACCTCGCCTCTGGAGTCCTGGAGTTTGCGCCGGATGGCGAGGGCGGCTCGGTAAATCTCGATCGCCGTGTCCAGCCGGCCGCTTTCCTTGTAAGCCGCACCGAGGCCGTTGAGCGCGTGGGCCTCACCGGCGAGATAGCCGACCGCACGATAGGCGTCCAACGCCTCTTCGAGGTGGTTCAATGCTTCCCCGAATCGGCGGAGTTCGCGGTACGCCCAACCCATGTCGTTGTGTGCACGGGCCTTCCACAGCTGTTCTCCGGTGTGTTCGGACGCGACCAGCGCCAACTGATTGACACCGATGAGCTCATTCCACCGGCCGGTTTTGTGAAGGGGCATATACACGGCGGCGGCCAGCCCGGCGACGATGCTCGGACCGTCTCCCGGGAGCTTGAGGGCCTGCCGCGCGGCGGCGAGGACATTGTTGGCTTCGATCGTGATCCACTGCGCGGCCCCCTGGGCACCGTCTAACTCCAGGCCGCGCTGGCGAAGCTCCGAGTCTGGAATTCCGGCCGAGTCTCGGCGACCGAAGCTTTCTGATAACCGCCGCATAGCCTGGCGAGCCGTGGCGAGATACCAATGCAAGACGCGACGTAGGGCCTCAGTGCGTTCAATTTCGGGTAGTCGCTCGGCGGCCTGCTCCCGGGCGAAGAGCCGCAGCAGGTCGTGCAACGAGTAGCGGTCACCCGCTCCGGCCGTCACGAGCTGAGCATCCACCAGCCGATCCAGATCCCGCCGTACCTTCCCGGCGGGGCGGTCTACGAGCGCACCGGCGACCGGCAAGGTGAGATCGGGAAGATCCAACAGACCGAGCAGCTCGAACAACCTGGCGGCCCCAGCGGGAAGCGCTTGACAGCTCACGGCAAAGCTGGCCCGCACGCCGAGATCGGCGTACGCGAGTTCGTCGAGCCGTCCCCGAGCGTCCGTGATTCGATCGACCATCGACGTCAACGGCAGATCCGGACGGGCAGCAAGTCTGGCGCCGGCGATCCTGAGGGCCAGCGGGAGCCGGCCGCAGAGCTCCGCGATTCGCGCGGCGGCATCGGACTCGGCAGCCACCCGGCGAGGGCCCACCAAGCGGGACAGCAGGACCACGGCCTCGTCGTCGGACAGCAGCTCAAGGTGAAGATGCGTGGCATTGTCGACGGCGGCCAGGACAGTCCGGCTGGTGATCAGTACGGCGGAATCGGCTCCGCCCGGCAGCAGGGGGCGTACGTGAGCCGCGTCCACCGCGTCGTCGAGCACCACCAGCAGCCGCCGGCCGGAGGTCAAGGTGCGGAACCTCGCCGCCGCCTCCTCCAGCTCGGCCGGGATCTGATCGTCGCTCAGGCCGAGCGAGCGCAGGAACCGACTGATTACCTCATGCGGCGCCAGCGGTGCGAGCCCGGGCGTCGCACCGTGCAGGTTGACGTACAACTGGCCGTCGGGAAAATCGGCGGCGACGGCCTGCGCGGCCTGGACGGCCAACGCGGACTTGCCGATCCCGCCAAGGCCGCTGATCGCCACAGTCACCGGTGTCGCGTCCTCGTGATGCTGGGCCAGCCACCCGGTCAGACGAGCGAGATCGGCCTGACGTCCGGTAAACGTCCGCGCCGTCGGTGGCAACTCCGCCGGCACGACGCGGGGCGCCGAACCGGTCGCGACCGCGGCGTTCCCAGACGGCCGATCCAGACTCGGATCCTCGGTGAGGATCGCCTGTTCCAACTCCCGCAACTCGGTGCCCGGCTCGAGCCCGAGCTCATCGACCAGCACCTGCCGTCCCTGGCGGTAGACCTCAAGCGCCTCGGCCGCCCGACCCGAACGGTAGAGCGCCAGCATCAGCAACGCACGCAGCCGCTCACCGAACGGATTCCGCGCCACGAGGGTACGAAGCTCCGCCACCACCTCGGCGTGCCGGCCGAGCGCGAGGTCGGCGTCCAGCCGATCCCCCAGCGCGGCCAACCGAACCTCAGCCAGCCGACCCGCCTCTTCCCGGACGACCTCCGCCACGGCGACGTCGGCGTACGCCTCACCCCGCCACAACGACAACGCCTCATCCAACAAATCAGCCGCCTTGGCCAGATCCCCCGCTTCACGGGCCATCCGGCCGTCGGCCACCAACCGCTCGAACCGCTCGACGTCCAGCTCACCCTGCCGCACGTCCAGCGCATAAGCCGCGGCCTGGTGAACGATTCGCGACGAGTCACCCAGAGCACGACGAAGCCGCTGAACGAGGATCTGCAAGCTGGTCCGGGCGCTTCGCGGCGGCTCCCCCGACCACACCACATCAATCAACCGATCAACAGAAACAGCCCGACCAGGATCAGAGAGCAGAATCGCGAGAACCAGACGCTGCTTCGGCCAACCAAGATCCACCGGGAAGCCATCGTCGTCCAGGACCTCGATCGGACCGAGTACGCCAAACCGCATGGCAACCCCCCGAACCGCCGGACACAGATGCCAAGCGTATCGGGAGGGGACGATCGTCCCCTCCGATGAAGATCACCAAGCCCCTACCTGTTCCAGATCGTCGCCACCGGTGCCACGGAGATCGGTTCGACGGTCCTCGGCCGGCCACCGGCCTGGCTGGTCCTGCAGCTCTGCGCGGTCGCCGCCATCGTCACCACGACAGTGATCGCCGTGGGCTGGCGGAGACGCCGGACCAGTGGCGAGGCGCTGCGCTCGCCCGGCTGGCAGTGCTCACCGCGGGTGGGGTGCTGTTCGTCCCGTGGGCAACGTACTGGGGACTGTTGACTGTCTGAGCGGGCTACTGGACGACGACCTCGATCCGCGGGAGACACCTACCCGGGGTGTCCGCACGGGCTCGGGCCTGGCCATCCGCTATGAGGCGACTGTATTGACCGGCACCCCCTGGAGGTGGGGAGTTGCGGTTGACGCTTCCTTGCACCGCTTGGCGTGCTGTCACCGCTTGTCCGGCCGCAGCGCGGCGGTTCGCCAGCAGCGCGACCCGAGCCCCCATCTCGGCCAGACGCACCGCGGTGGACTCGCCCAGCCCACTGCTCGCACCGGTCACGATCGCTACCTGACCGCTCAGGTCCCGTACCTCGTTCATCCTGCCTCCCGGAGGAACCGTTCCTGCCCAACCACACCGAGGCCCGGTGCCGGACCGTAGCACCGGGCGCGCAACCCGACGTGTCCGCGCCGATCGCCAGCCATCACCTCCGTCTGTGTCGGGCACTGCGCGGCCCCGGCCGCCAGGAAGGTGCGCGTCGACGCGGTTCAGTACGGGCAGGTGATCGCGCGGACCGCGTCCGGCTCGCCGGTGGCGTCCAGCCTCCGCAGGTCGTCCAGGAACGTGCCGAAGTGCCGGGTCGGCGTGTAGCCGATCGCGGCGCCCGGTCCGTCCTCGCCGCCGGCCACGACGGAGGGCCGTCGGCGCACGTCGATCGCGTACCGCTCCAAAAGGTCGCGCGAACCCGGGAACACGCGTTCGCAGGCAGTCAGGTGGTCGTCCTCCCAGTCGCGCACCTGCTCGGCGGTGAACGCGTCGGGCCGTACGGCGTCGACGATGAGGGCTTCGGGACTCCCACCGTCGGGGAGGTCAGGCCCCAAGTGCTCGACCGCCGCCTCGACGTATCCGAGAACGTCCTCCCGGTCGACCCCGCCGTAGAGCAGGCGGGCGCCGTAGCGGTTCAGGTAGTCGTCTCCCCAGGGCGTGAAGTCGGCCGGCCGGATCGCGACGTACCGCAGGCCGTGGTTGCGCCGGTGGTACTCGCAAAGCTCCTCACCGACCTGCTTGGTGAAACCGTACTTGCCGTAGTGGTCATGCCACGACTGCGAGGACAGGAACACCAGCCTGCGGATCCCGGCCGCACGCGCCGCCTGCAGCGCCCAGAACGTGCCGTCGACGTTCAGCCGCCAGAAGTCGGCCTCGGTCTTGGCCCGGGAGTGGATGCCGTGCCAGGCGGGCAGGTGCAGCAGCAGGTCGCAACCCTGCGCGGCTCCTTCGAGACCGAACCCGGCCTGTACGTCGCACTGCACGAACGGCAGGTCGGCGAACGGCGGCTCGTCCGGAAGCCGGTTGACGTCGGACAACACCAGACTGTGCCCGGCGGCGTGCAGCCTCGGCACGATTCCCTTTCCGATGTTGCCGCCCGCACCCGTCACCAGGATCCGCATACTCGTCCTTTCCCGCCGCTTTCGTCTCGGCCGACCTCACGTCTGGGCAGGCCTCGCAGGAGGCCGCCGCAGTGTGGAATGCGCGTTCTCGGTCGTCGGTGTCAGCCTTCCTCCGGGGACTCCCCTGCCTCGCCGAGCCGTCGCTTGGCCTCGTCGTAAACGTCGTCGGCGAGCGCGCCCGCCTGAGCCGCCCGGACGTTCTCCGCGAGGTGCGCGGGATTGAGGGTGCCGACGATGATCGTGTCGACGCCCGGGTGGCTGAGCGTGAACCTCAGCAGCCACTGCGTACGGCTCTCGCCCTCGTCCAGGAGTTCGTCCAACTTCGCCCGCTCCCAGGTGGCCCACCGATCGGTCGCGCCCAGGCCCGCGCCGGGCTCACCTCGCGCGACACCGCCGCGGATGATCGTGCCGGCACCGGCAGCGTGCGCCTTGGTGATGAGGTTCTCGTGGCGTCGTTCGAGTGCCGAGTACGGGATCTGGAACGCGTCGAAGACACCCCAGTCGACGTACGTGCCGAGGTCGGGCGACGTCGACGAGGCCCCGATGAACCTCGCCTTGCCCGAGGCCTGGATCTCGCGGAGGGTGTCGACGAGCCGGTGTTCCTCGGCGAGTGCGATCGAGGGGTTGTGCAACTGCAGCAGGTCGACGTGGTCCGTGCCGAGCTTGGCCAGGCTGTCGTCGATGTTGCCCAGCAGGTGTTCCCGGTCCCACTGGTGCGGGGTCTCGTCGTGGTCGCCGGCCGGGACCATCGAACATCCACACTTCGTCGCCAGGACGTACTCGTCCCGTCGTTCCGAGACGTAGCGACCGATGTAGGCCTCGCTCCGCCCGTAGTCGTTCGCGGTGTCGACGAACGTGATCCCGGCGTCCAGAACGGCGCCGAGGATGTCGCGGGCCTGTTCGTCTCGTACCGGCCGACCGCCCCAGATCCGCTCGCCACGGATCTCCATGGCACCGAATCCCAGCCTGGTCACTTCCAGGCCCGTGGAACCGAGCTGTCGAGTGGCAAGTGTGTGAGACATCGTTCTCCCTCGCCCAGTGTGATCAGTCCTTGCCAGAGCGCCCGCGTTGCGCAAGCCGTCGTCGGGGCACCAGCCGGCGACCTAGCCTGGCCGGGGCAGCTCGAGGATGTCCAATAGCCAGCGCTGCTCACTGCGAGCGGTCCGATTGCTCAATTCGGCCAGCAACACGGGAAATGTCGTCCTAGTTGGGTGTCTGTCCTGGTCCCCACAGGGAGCGGACGTCCTCCCCGCGGGCGCTGCGCTGCCGAAGGTCGGTCAGGAACTCGACTGCACGATCGTGCGAAAGAGGTCCACCTTGTGGTCCACGACACCGCACAAAGTCGCGAGGAGACGTCGAGGTGCCGCACACACAGCTACCGGTGCAGATCGACGACGTCGAACCCCTCCCCCGATGCGGCTCTACCCGCTCGCCGATCAGGTTGCCGTACAAGGTGGCCGCGATGTACGAGCTTCATAACGGCCGACCCTCTGGTCGGTTCCGCGACCTCGCCGGTCCCGGGCCGGTTTAGTAGGGGTTTAGCGGCGTCGTGGACGCTTGCCGGTCATGGGGATGCGATGGATCGCGGGTGCCATGTGCGTGGTTGTTNTTGTTCTGGCCGGGTGCTCTGGACGAGGCGTTGAGTTCGAGGTGGAGCACAAGACGGCGGCCGCGGTGAATCCGTTGGCCGACAAGAGTCCGCGCCTGGGTCCGTTCGAGAAGGTCTGGCAGACCGAGATCGACCTGGCCGACGACACCGACGGCACCGATACCTATGTTCGGTCGGCTGTTCAGCTGATCGGTGGTCGGATCGTGGCGACCAGCAAGTCTGGCGTGCAGGCGTACGACGCGCGGACGGGCAAGCCGAGCTGGCACTACCGCGAGCCGGGTCGCGAGGTCGACGGCATCGCCTCGACCGACGGTGTGCTGGTGGCCGTCAGCGACCCGGCGAGCGACTCCGAGGCTGTGGAGAAGGTCCGGCACCTGGTGGGTCTCGAGGTCAGCACCGGAAAGCTGCTGTGGGAGAACAGCGAGCAGTGGTACCCCCCGAGCGACGGAGTGATTCGCTCGGGAGAGACCGGGATGGCCGCCGGCGGGATCGTGGTCGTCCGGTCTCGGGATGACTCGGACCGGATCGGTGTCGACGTACGTACCGGTGACAAACGTTGGACCGTCCACGTTGCTGACCTGGCGGAGAACTGCGAGCCGACCGAAGGTACGCCGGGCAAGGGTGAGCTGGTCCTGGTCGTGCTCGACTGCGAAGAGCCGGCGGTGGCCTCGTCGCCCCGCCGTACGGTGCTCGCCGCGCTGGATGCCGAGAACGGAAAGCCGCGTTGGATCCGGTCGGCGACTTCGGGTTCGCAGGTTGAATTCCGCAACGGGGTCGCGCTGTTCCAGGGTGACCGCGATGCCGCGCCCGAGCTGATCGGTCCGGATGGCAAGCGGCTGGGCCTTCCGGCCGGGGCGACCGACTGCATGGCCAGGCCCTGCCAGCTCTTCGCCGCCGCGGGAAAGGCCGTCCTGGTCTTCCACGACACGCGGAGCAAGGTCCCATTTGCCACTGGCGTTACCACTATCGATCTAGGTTCTGGTCGGACGACGCAGATCTCGTTCGGGGGGATTCGCGAATGGGTGCTGGCCGAGGGGCAGCTTCACACCATCGACCAGCTCGAACCGCTCTCGATGCTGCCGTTGGCGCTGACGATCCGCCAGGTGGGCGGGACGGTCACCCAAGCGCCGTTGCCGATCGGCAGCCGCGGACCGGATGCGCGCCAGAGGCTGTTGACCGTCGCGGGTGGCCGGGTGTTCACCCTCCAGCGTCGCGACGGCGGCACCGCGACCGTTGCGTCGTACGCCCCGAAGGGCCCGGTCAGGGAACCGATCGCCCTTGGCGGGGTGCAGCCCGACGAATGGCCAGACCCGTGTGCCTTGCTCGACGGAGTGCGAACCGACCCGCGCACCCCGAAGAAGACCCCCTCCGGGCGTATGGCCGTCGGAGCTGCTGTCATCCCCTGGACCACGTGCGAGGCCATGCTGCCGAGCTCCACCCCAGCGGACGTGTCCGTCGAATGGGTGGGTGCCACCGAGCAGATCGCCGCCGACATCGTCGCTGGTCCGACGAATCCGGCGTACCACCGCGTCGACGTACCCGGTGCCGACGAGGCATACCGAACGAGCAAACGCACGTTCAGCACGATCATGCTGCGGGTCGGCCGCGTGATTGTCTCGGTCCGGGTCTCTGAGGGCGATGGTGCCGGGAACCTGGCGGCCAAAGTCGCCGAGAACCTGCACCGCAGTGGCTTCTGACCCTCAGCCCGGTTTCGCGGGGGTTTAGCGCGACTTTAGCGGCGTCGTGGACGCTTGCCGGCCATGGGGATGCGCTGGATCGCGGGCGCCGTGTGCGTGGCCGTCGTCGTAGTCGCCGGATGCTCTGGAGAAGAGGCTGAGTTCGAGGTCGAGCACACGACGGCGGCGGCGGCGGTGAGTCCGTTGGCCGACAGGAGCCCGACCCCCGGCCAGCTCGAGAGGCTCTGGCAGACCAGGGTCGATACTTCCGACGACATTGATCGTGATCCCACTTTCCAGCTGGTCGACGGTCAGATCGTCGTGACCGGCAGGTGGTCTGGTGTGCGGGCGTACGACGCGCGGACGGGCAAGCCGAGCTGGCACTACCGCGAGCCGGGTCGCGAGGTCGAGCGGATCGCCTCGACGGACGGTGTGCTGGTGGTGCTCAGTGGTACGGCGAACGACTCCGAGGCGTGGGAGGAGGACGTCCGCCACACGGTCGGTCTCGAGGCCAGCACCGGCAAGCTGCTGTGGGAGAACCGCGAGCCGTGGCATCCCCCGAGCGACGGAATGACTGACTCCGGCGAGACCGGGATGGCCGCCGGAGGGATCGTGGTCGTCCGGTCTGGAGAAAACTGGGACCCGATCGGTGTCGACGCACGTACCGGTGACGAACGTTGGCGAGTCCAGGCAGCCGACCTGACCGAGAACTGCGAGTCCACCAAGGGCACGCCGGGCAAGGACGAACTGGTCCTGGTCACGTTCTCCTGCGGCGATCCGGGAGCCAGCGCCAGACCACGTGGGCTCGCCGCGCTGGATACCGAGACCGGGAAACCCCGTTGGACCCGGTCTGTGACCTGGCACTCGCACTCGCAGACTGACTTCCGCAACGGCGTCACGCTGTTGCAGCGCCGCGGGGCCGCGCCCGAGCTGATCGGCCCGGACGGCAGACGGCTGCGTCTTCCGGCCGGGGCGGGCGACTGCATGACTCTCGAACCCTGCCAACTCTTCACCGCCGCAGGGCAGGCTGTCGTGGTGCTCACCGAGGACGAGGGGGGCTCGTCCAGGACCCGGATCGCGGTCACCGTCGACCTGCGCTCCGGCCGGACGACACAGACGCCGCTCGATCCGTATCCCAGGTGGGAGATGGCCGGTGGCCGGCTCCACGCCATCCAACCGCTGGAAGGCAGGATCCGCGGTGACGACGACTACGACCTGCTGCCGTTGGCGCTGACCACCAGCCACGACGGCACGTTCACCCAGTCGCCGTTGCCGATCGGCAGTGACACGGCGAGCGATAGGCCGGACGTTTTGGCGGTTGCCGGCGGAAGGGTGTTCACCCTCCAGCGCGGCCCTGTCGGCGCCGCGACGATTGCGTCGTACGCCCCGAAGGACCGGGGCCCGGTCAGGGAGCCGATTGCCCTTGGCGGGGTGCGGCCCGACGAATGGCCCGACCCGTGTGCGTTGCTCGACGGAGTGCCGACCCACCAGGCCAAGCCGAAGAGGACCCCCACGGGACGCACGACCATCGATGATGCTGTCATCCCCTGGACCAGGTGCGAGGCCATGCTGCCGAACTCCACCTACGCCACCGTCAAGGTCGAATGGGTCGGTGCCACCGAGCAGCTCGCCGCCGACATCTTCGGTGGTCCGGCGCACCCGACGTACCCCCGCGTCGAGGTCCCTGACGCCGACGAGGCGTACCAAACGGACGCCGCCACGATCAGGTTGCGGGTCGACCGCGTGATTGTCTCGGTTCTGGCCGATGCCGACAGCGATCGGACCCAGGTGGCGGCCACGGTCGCCGAGAACCTCGCGGCTCGAGCACCGTGACCGCCTGCTCCAGGTATGGGAGCGCCTCATTGGCTGTGCGCGATCGCTTTGGTGATCAGTTGGTGGTGTAGAGGGAGAAGGCACCGCCAGACTTGGTGCGCTGCCGGGCGATGACCCAGCCCGGACCGGAGCCGGCCGGAGCACCTTCGGTCGTCAGCGTCTTCGTACCGTCGGCGAGATCGAACACGTCGGCACAGCCGTCGGAACGTCGCCCTGCCGGCAACTTGGACGCGCAGGTGGACCACCCGCTCTCCCACAGCAGGAGCCGGTCCTCGAGCAGCTGGGCCCTGACAAAGGTGCGGTCGCCGACCGAGGGACCGGCGACACTCCAACGCGCCTTGCTGGTCGACAGGTCGTACGCCGTGAGCCGGACGGTCTCGTCATCGCGGACCAGCACGACCCGCCCATCACCGGCGACGATGGTGCCCTCTTCGGGCCCACGCCACAATGTCCTGCCCTTCCGCAGGTCGAACACCTGTGGCCGCCCGTCAGCCGTCGTCGCGAACAGCGTCGTGTCGATGCCGTCGGGCAGGCCGTACCGGCAGGTCTCGTCCTTCGTCGGCTTCGCGAGCTGCAACGTGGTCTTCCACCGGCGCTCACCCGAACGCGGATCCCGCCCCTCCAGGTCGGCCATGCACTTCTCGTCACCCTTCTCGTCCGTGCTGCCCAGGACCACGGTGTCGCCGGCCAGGTCTTTGAACTTCACGACCCGCTCGGCTCCCGCCGGGTAGAGCCCACCGCCGAACTTCGCTGTCTCCACCCGTACACCCAGTCGCCTACCGGTCGACGCGTCGAGCGTGGTGATCCACGACTTGCCGCGGAAGCCCATTGGTTTCGTCGACACCAACACCACCCGCTCGGACGCGGCCTCGACCCTCGCCACATGCTCGGCGTCCACCGTCCAGCGGGCCCGCCCGGTCCGTGGATCCCGCGCACTGAGCCGGCAGTCGTCCGACCGGCCGGTCTGCTTCCCCCGGCACACCGGCGTGAACACCGTCCGGTCGGTCACTGTGATGTACGGCGACGCGGTTTGCTTCCACAGCCGAGCGCCCGTCGCCGGGTCCAGCGCCTCGACGACGTCAGGGTGCGGCCATCGATCATCGGTCGGATGTGTGTACGTCACGACCACGACACCGCCGCTCACCTGGACGCTGACGCTGTTGTCTCCCTTGCTCAGACCCGACTCGACCTTCGGAAAGGTGCGCCGCCAGCGCTCCTTGCCGTCCTTGTCCAGGCCCACCAGGGTCGGTCCAGCACTCACGAGATACATCTCGCCCGCCTGGACGACATTTCCCCTCGCCCAACCACTCCCCTGCTTCTGCGGGTCGTCCTCGAGTTCGACCTTCCACTGCGCCAGGCGGTAGACCGGCAACAACTCCGTCGGCGTTGGTGTGGGCGACGGCGACGGTGGGGGTGTGCTCCGGGTGGCGGTGGTGGAGGGAGACGGCGCAGATTCCGGTGCGCCGACAGCGCACCCGGCCGCCGCCAACACACCCACAAGCACCGTCAACGCGGGAACGGCGGTCGGCTTGGAACGCATGACCGGCCGGGACGATGATCTCATCTCACCAGCCTGCCGGACAGCACTAAAGCTCCGCTAACGTCGCGTCCGCGTGGATGGTACGGGCGTCGCCACGTCAGGTCGCTCGTCGAATCTCATGCTCGCTACCGCGCCAAGTGCGGCATCGCGTACGTCAGACGGAAGGGCGCGGTCCCCGCCGTCTGCGCTGATGGCGACCATCGTGCCTCCTTTTCGCATGACGAAGAGGATCAGCAGATCACCGCGCTTGGCCTTTCCGACGAAGCCGAACCCTTCGTCGATCCGCCTACCGACATTGCCCGCGGAGTTGTGGCGGTTGGGCGTACATGCTGACAGACCTCGTTTCCCAAAAGCCAATGCGCGACGACTAGCTAGGAGCCAGAAAGAGCCAGGATGCTTTCGGCTGTCTTTTGGACGGCCGAAAACGCCTTTTCGTTGACGTTGACAGAGCTCAGCGAAAAGTCGATGGCGAGCACCAGATTGCTGTCCTGGAGGACCATCCTGACGTACGTGGGGCTGGCCGTCGGGCTGATTCTGTTCACCGCGATGCCGGCCCTGGCCTGCTCCCAGTCTCCCAGAACTTCTCTTACCCGCTTGGCCTCGCCGAGGCTGCTCCGGACCTGTTGTGGGTACGTGGATTGAGCTACCGCCGGATGCGGGAGATATTGAACCTCAACCCTGAGATATCCACTCGCCCGCTGCCCGTCAACGGTGCCCGTGACGGGAGCCATACAACTCACCGACTTGTAGACGGCGCTCTCCGGGCCATGTGGGCCGTTCTGCTTCAGTTTGCCGTCGAACTGGGCGATAGCTTTGATGGCCGAGAAATCGGCCCGCTCACACAAGTCGTTCACAGGTTTGTACTTCCCGCACCCGGTCTCGCTGGGTCCGCAGGTGGGGCTCGCCGTTTCGGCGGGGCTCTTCTCGGCAGGACTCTTCTCGGCGGGTGCCGACGGCTTTGTTGGTTCAGTCGTTGCGACCGTGATGGTCGCTGTCGGGCCGCCGGTCTGCGGGCCGCCGTTTGCGACAGCCACCGCCACGACGCCAACCGTGATGAGTGCGGCGACGGATAGCGCTATCAAGACGGCCTGTCGTGTGCTCGCGGAACTGCCCATGACCGTTGTTGTCGCCTTCCCTCGGCTTCGATGCGTGCGCGCCAAGCAGGCTCTACGAGGTCGCTAAAGCATCGCTAAAGCCAGGTCAGGGTTGGCTTCTAGTACTCGCGGAGAGCCGCTGGCCGCTCGGGAACGGGTGCGGCGAGAATCCGCTCGAGTTCCTGTGTGGTGAGTGCCCTCTCGTCACGACGACGCTCGAGCGCCGTGCGCCACAAAGGTGATCTCCGCCTTCACGGCAGTGTGTCAGAGCACGTTCCAGATGGCGCACCGCGTCAGCGAACCGACCCTGCTCGATGTAGGCCGCGCCGAGATCTCGGTCATTCGCCTCGTTCGTCCCGGCCGTCGTTCGGCGAGCAGCCGAGCCCCCGACGGGAGCGGCCCCGGAGCTGGCTAGCCCTTCGTACGTGAAGAAAAGCATCAATCTGGTGCGCCATGATACCGTTTCGGTATGCCTATGACGCTACGGCTTCCGCCCGAACTGGAGGCCGAACTCCGCGCCGTTGCGAAAGAAGATCACCGCAGCGTGCACCAGACGGTGGTAGTTGCCATCGAAACCTGGCTGGCCCTACGGGAAACCGCCGAGATCAAGGCCGATCCTGACGCCCTACGAGCACTCGCTGAGGCACGCGAAGCTGTCCGGGAAGGCGACGTGGTTTACGGCACAGCCGCCGTACGGGCGCTACTCAAACAACGCCGAGTTTCGTGACCCAACCGTACGAGCTGGGAACAGCCCCACCGGCTCGGCGGGCCCTGTCCGAGCGGCTACCCTCTGACGTCGCCGCTGCAGCCGTGGAGTTCATCACCGGACCGCTCCTGGACAACCCCCAGCAGGTCGGCAAACCCCTTCGTGAGGAACTGACCGGCATCTACAGCGCTCGACTCGGGCGGGACTGGCGGGTGCTGTACGAGATCGACGACACCAAGCACGCCGTGATCGTCCTCGACATCCGACACCGCTCAGCCGCCTACCGAACACGCTGACGGGCTACCTCTCATCGAGTAGGCCCGGTAAAACCTCTGGCGGCGCCGCACCGGATTGCTGGATCTGACTGAAGCATGACCCAGACCATGATCAACTTGCAGAAGTTGACCACGACCCGCGCGAATCGTGGTCGATTTCTGCAAGTTGATCATGAAGCGGGGTGCCGGCTTGCGTTAACTCAAGATCATTTCGGGGAAGCGGCCCACGTTTCGCGCGATACGTGGGCCGCTTCCCCGAAATGATCTTGATCGGGCTCGAGTTGCTCACCATGCGAGATCGCCCACCGAGGTGCGGTGACTTGGCGGAGGTCTGTCGCCAAAGAGGGCAAGACACCTCCGCCAACTCGACTCCCGTCCCCTTCACGATGCCACGATCTGTCGAAGTGAAGGGGTTTGAAGAGGCCTCCGGCTGAAGGGCCTCGGCCGGGCTCCACGGGGTGAGCCTCTCCGTGCTGCCGCGTCCGCCCCGGGCCCACCCGGTAGGCGAGCCGGGAACCACCGACAGGTCGTAGCCGCGCCAGCCCGGAGCTGGCCCGAACGGGGGCGCTACTGGACGACGACCTCGATCCGCTGGAATTCCTTGAGTTCGGTGTACCCAGTGGTCGCCATCGCCCGACGCAGAGCGCCGACGAGGTTCATCGTGCCGTCGGAGATACGGGACGGCCCGAAGAGAATCTCCTGCAACGTGCCGATCGTGCCGACCTCGACCCGGGCGCCACGCGGCAGCTCGCCGTGGTGGGCCTCCATCCCCCAGTGGAATCCCCGGCCGGGTGCTTCCTGCGCACGCGCGAGCGGCGACCCCAGCATGACCGCGTCCGCACCGCAGGCGACGGCCTTCGCGATGTCACCCGAACGCCCGACCGACCCGTCAGCGATCACGTGGACGTAGCGCCCGCCGGACTCGTCGAGGTAGTCGCGCCGGGCCGCGGCCACATCGGCGACGGCCGAGGCCATCGGCACCGCGACCCCCAACACACCGCGGGTCGTGTGCGCCGCGCCGCCACCGAACCCCACCAGCACGCCGGCCGCACCGGTCCGCATCAGGTGGAGAGCCGCTTGGTACGTCGCGCAGCCGCCAACGATGACGGGTACGTCGAGCTCGTAGATGAACTGCTTGAGGTTGAGCGGCTCTGTCTGGTGCGAGACGTGCTCGGCCGAGACCGTCGTACCCCGGATCACGAAGATGTCGACCCCGGCATCGACGACGGTCTTCCACAGCTGCTTGGTCCGCGACGGCGAGAGCGCCGCCGCCACCGTGACCCCGGCGTTCCGGATCTCCGCCAGCCGGGCCGCGATCAGGTCGGGTTTGATCGGCTCGGCGTAGATCTCCTGCATCCGCTGCGTGGCGGCCGCCGCGTCGAGACCGACGATCTCCGCGAGCAGCGGCTCCGGGTCGTCGTACCGCGTCCACAGACCTTCGAGGTTGAGGACGCCCAACCCGCCGCTCTGGCCCAGGGCGATCACGGTCTGCGGGGACATCACGGAGTCCATCGGAGCCGCGACGACCGGCATCTCGAAGCGGTAGGCGTCGATCTGCCAGGCCGTCGACACCTCCTCGGGGTCGCGGGTGCGCCGGCTGGGCACGATCGCGATGTCGTCGAAGGAGTACGCGCGGCGACCGCGCTTGCCACGGCCGATCTCGATCTCGGTCACGGCCTTGATTCTCCCCTACGCCGACCGGCCGCCCGCGAGGCCCTCCCACCACGGGCGGCCTCCGTCCGCGCTCGCAAGCTCAGCGGCCCCAGTAGTTGGGCGCCTCGACCGTCATCTGGATGTCGTGCGGGTGGCTTTCCTTGAGCCCGGCCGGGGTGATGCGGATGAACTTCCCCTTTGCCTGCAGCTCGGGCACCGTCTGGGCGCCGACGTAGAACATCGAGTGCCGCAACCCGCCGACGAGCTGGTGCGCCACCGCGGCGAGCGGTCCGCGGAACGGAACCTGACCTTCGATGCCCTGCGGGACCAGCTTGTCGTCGGAGGGGACGTCGGCCTGGAAGTAGCGGTCCTTGGAGAACGACTGCGCCTTGCCGCGCGAGCTCATCGCCCCCAGCGACCCCATGCCGCGGTAGGACTTGAACTGCTTGCCGTTGATGAAGACCAGGTCGCCCGGGCTCTCCTCGCATCCCGCGAGCAGCGAGCCGAGCATCACCGAGTCGGCGCCCGCGACGATCGCCTTGGCGATGTCGCCGGAGTACTGCAGACCGCCGTCGCCAATGATCGGAACGCCAGCCGGCCGGGCCGCGAGGGACGCTTCGTAGATCGCCGTCACCTGCGGCGCACCCACACCGGCCACCACCCGCGTCGTACAGATCGAACCCGGCCCGACACCCACGCGCACACCGTCAGCGCCGGCGTCGACGATCGCCTGGGCGCCCGCCCGGGTCGCGACGTTTCCGCCGATGACGTCGACGTCACGCGCGGCCGGCTCGGCCTTGAGCGCGCGGATCATGTCGAGGACGCCCGAGGTGTGCCCGTGTGCTGTGTCGACGACGAGCAGGTCGACGCCGGCCTCGACCAGGGTCATCACGCGCTTCCAGCCATCGCCGAAGAAGCCGACCGCGGCCGCCACCCGCAGACGACCGGAGTCGTCCTTGGTGGCCAGCGGGAACTGGTCGCGCTTGACGAAGTCCTTGAGGGTGATGAGCCCCAGAAGCCGGTCACGTTCGTCGACGAGCGGCAGCTTCTCGATCTTGTGCTGGCGGAGCAGGCCCATCGCCTCGTCGGCGGAGATGCCGACCCGCCCGGTCACCAGCGGCATCGTGGTCATGACGTCACGGATCAGCCGGGTGCGGTCGGTTTCGAACCGCATGTCGCGGTTGGTGACAATGCCGAGGAGCTGGCGGTCGGGAGCGACGACGGGTACGCCGGAGATGCGGTACTGAGCGCACAGCGCGTCCGCCTCCCCGATCGTCGCGTCGGGCCCGATGGTGATCGGCTGGGCGACCATGCCGGCTTCGGAACGCTTGACGAGGTCGACCTGCTGGGCCTGGTCGTCGATGGAGAGGTTGCGGTGCAGGACGCCGATACCGCCCTGCCGGGCCATCGCGATGGCCATTTTCGCCTCGGTCACCGTGTCCATAGGACTGGACAGCAGGGGGATCCGGACGCTGATTCGCCGGGAAATCCGGCTGGTGGTGTCGATCTCGTTGGGGATGACGTCAGACTGTCCCGGCAGGAGTAGGACGTCGTCGTAGGTCAGGCCGATGGCGGAGAAGGGGTTGGGGACGTCGGCGTCTTCCAGCCGGGGATTGGGCTCCATGATTCCTCCGGTCGCGAACGTCTCCTCATGCTAGCGGTGCGCTCACCGCTGTCGTTCATGCGCCTTACCAGTGCACTCCGCCCGCTTTGACGCAGCTCATGCGCGTCCTCGCTTCGCCGCGGACGCGCGTGAGGCACTCACGGCGCTGTGTTGAATGATTCGCTCGCTCACGCCCGCTGCGGCGTCGGCACGTGCCGCGGGATCCAGCGACCCAGCAACCAGGCTCCGACGAGACCCACACCGCCCATCAGCGCGATGGCGGGTGCGAGGGCGAGTGATGCGCTGACAGCGGCGATCACCAGCGGACCCGCGCTGCCGCCGGCGTCCGAGCACAGCCGCCACGCACCGAGGAACGCCGTACGCCCGACCGGCGGTGACAGGTCGGCGCCGAGCGTCATGATGATGCCGCTCCCGATGCCGTTGCCGAACCCCATCACCAGGGCGACCAGGGCGAGGGTCTGCGCGCTGTGCGTGAGCGGCAGCAGGAGGTGGGCCACGCCGAGGACGAGCATCGAGGGTACGGCGACGAAGGCCCGGCCCACGCGGTCCATCACCTTGCCGGCGGGATAGAAGAGCAGCATGTCGACGGCGCCGGCCACCCCGAAGATCAGACTGGTGGTCGCGGCGTCCAGTCCGATCGTGTCGGCCCACAGCGGGATCACGACCTGCCGGGACGCGCGGACGGCACCGACCATCAGGGTGGCCATGCCCAGGGTGCGCAACACCGACAGGTGGGCCCTCGCCACCTCCAACGTCCGCACCGAGCCCTTGGCGGGTTGCTCGGAGAGCTGCGCCCGACCGGGCGGATCGGGCAGGGTGAGAAGTAGGCCCGCGGCGATCACCGCGGCCACGATGTGGAGTCCGTACGGGCTGTCGGTGCCCCAGAGGTGGACCGCTCCCGCGCCAAGGAACGGCCCGAGGAAGGCACCGATCCGTTGGACGCCGCCCAGGGTGGACATCGCGCGGGCACGCAGGTGGAACGGCACGACCTCGGCGAGGTACGCCTGGCGGGCCAGTCCCCACACCGCCGCAGCCAGGCCCGTACAGAAGATCCCGACTCCGAGGACCCACAGCGATCCTGCGAACAGGCAGGCCGCCAGTGCGGCGATCACCAGCCCGGTGGCGGCGAGCATCGCCCGGCGTTCCCCGATCCGGCCGGCGAGCGCGCCAGCCGGTAGGTCGCCGATCAGCTGCCCGGCGCCCGCCGCCGCGACCACGAGACCGGCAACGCCGACGGAGGCGCCGAGGTCACGCGCGGACAGCGCGACGATGGGTGCGATCGCACCCTGGCCGATGCCGTAGAGCAGGGATGGGAGATACACCCGAACGCCGATTGACCGGAGGGTGATCTGTTCTGACATCAGACGTCATTGTCACCCATCGAGCCATCGGACGGCGTCGACGCTCCAGCATCCGGACATCGCGCGCGGAATGATCACGTATACGTGGTCATTGGTTGCTTCACATGGCGTCGATGCCACGTGAAGCTGGTAATGACCACGTATACGTGATCATTCCGCCCCACGACGCCCAGCACGGGGCGGCTCGCTGCGCTCAGCTCGCGGCCGGCTTCTGCAGGCGTACCTCCAGACCGATCCCCTCCGCCTGGACGGAACAGGTACGGAAGGCGCTGTCGGCGGCAAGGCCTTCGAACTGCGCCGACGACAGGGCTCGGAGCCGGAGCATCCCGAGGCTCCGCCTGGTCATGAAGGCGTTGAGCGGACTCAGACCCATCCGCGCGACCTCCTCGTCGATGGCGGCGCCAGAGGACTCGTGGTTCATGTCCTGGATCACCGCGGTTCCGCCGGGGCGTAGGACGCGATGCATCTCGTCGAGGGCCTTGATCGGCCGGATGAAGTTCTTGAACGCGGCCTGGCAGACGATCACGTCGAACGACTCGGAGCCGAACGGCATGCTCTCCACCGTGCCGTGCTGGAAGTCGACGCTCACCCCCGCCTGCCGGGCGTTCTCACTCGCGATGTCCACGAATGAACGGCTGATGTCCAGCCCGGTCACGCGGAACGACCCGAGGCGGGCGAGCTCGATCGCGAAGAATCCAGGGCCGGGCGCCACCTCGAGGATGTCGGCGCCGGTCGGCAGGTTGGCGCCGAACTCCGCGGCCTGCCGGCGATACACCTCCCGCTGGATCGCCGTACCCCGAATCTGGGCGTACCACCGTGCCGTCCTTCCCTCCATCGACGGCATGCGGAAGCGCTTCTGGGCAACGTCTTTCACGGTCTTCATGCGGGTCCTCCGGGTTCGGATTCAGGGTTGTCCGAACCGGCCCGCGACTAGCGCCCAGCTATCCTTGCGGTTGCCACCTTGTGACCGGGCGCCGCTCGCGCGAGTTCGGTTCGAGGTCTGAGGACCTTGGCGGCGGTGTTCCCGCACCCCGCCGAGGTCCTTCATTTTCTGTTGTGTGCCTGGCGCTTGGGTTGCCTGTCCAGCGTTGGGGCGTTCACCGCTCAGCTCAGTCGGGTGGGCGGCCCCTCTCGGCGAGTTCAGCCAGCTCATCGGGGATCTCCCCGGTCTCATGCCAGGCCCGCCATTTCGCGAGCCCAGGGAACGAGCCGGCCGTGAGGTCAGCGATGAGAGAGCGAACCCAGGTGGCCTCCGCCTCGCGGATCGCGAGGTCGTACTCCACCTCCACCAGGAACAGTCGTGGAATCTCGCCGGCGCAGCGCTCCAGCGACTCCTTCTGCGCGGCGATCTCCGCCTCGAGTTGGCGGAGCCGTTGCTGGAGCAGAGTCGTCGCCTCCTCCGGAGGGAGGACGGGCAGCACGGAGAGGCCGGCTTCGAACCTTGGCTTCTCCGGCTCGGGCGTGGAGATGAGTTCGCGGACCCAGTCGAGGAGTTCGTCGCGGCCGGCGTCGGTGATCCGGTAGATGGTCCGCTCCGGCCGGGCGCCCTGCCGGACGCTCTCGACCGCCTCGAGCATGCCGTGCTTTTCGAGGTTTCGTACGACGGTGTAGAAGGAGCCCCACTTGATGTTCATGTCCTGCTCCTTGCCGCGGGCGCGGAGAAGGGACGCCATCTCATACGGGTGCATTGGCCGCTCAGCAACCGTCGAGAGCACAGCGAGGGCCAGCAGGTTGCCCACCTTGCGCCGCCGTGCCATCGGGACCACCTCGCTCAGCTGACCTCGCCGACCAGGTCGTCGATCAGACTCGCTGACCTCGCCAACCCACCATCAGCCACTAACCTCGTTGACGATTACTCGTCTGCGACTATACGGGCGCGAGTAAGACGCTCGCAAGGCGTCTGCCGCAGCCGATTGGATTCGTCAGTCAGTGGATGCAAGAAATGACCCGATCGTCGCGTCCCTCAGGCATGACCATCTTGTCCACCGGCGCATCGAGAGAGGAGGACGGCCCGTGACCGACGTGGCGGAGGAGTTCAACGCGTACGTTGCCGCCCGCAAGCACGTGCTGGTCCGGACGGCGTACCTGCTCACCGGAGACCGACACGACGCCGAGGATCTGGTGCAGGCGACGCTGACCCGCACGTTCCTCGCCTGGCACCGGATCCGCGAGCGGAACGCCGTCGACGCGTACGTACGCCGCACCATGGTCAACGAGCACACCAGCTGGTGGCGCCGCGCCTGGCGACGTACCGAACGCAGCACGGCCGACCTGCCCGAGCGACCGGCTGACTCCCCTATCGACCTCGCCGATCGTGACGAGGTCTGGGATCTCGTCCGCACCCTCCCGCCACGACAACGCGCGATTGTCGTCCTCCGCTTCTACGAGGACCTGAGCCCGGCGGAGATCGCCGCGACGCTGGGCTGCTCGGTCGGGACAGTCGCGAGCCAGACCAGCCGCGCGATCGCCGCACTACGGGCGAGGTACGCCGAGCTGGGTGAGCCCTCGAGCCGCGTCACCGCCGAGGAAGGAGCCGCCTGATGCCCACGACCGAGCAGCTGTTCACCGATTCGTTGCGACGCCACGCCGATCAGGTCGGCGCATCTGACCGGCCGTTCGCGCAGGTCGCCTACCGCGAGGCCCGGCGGATCCGGATCCGCCGCCGCATCATCGCCGGGGTCGCCTGTGTGGCGCTCGCCGTCGCGATTCCGGTCGGGCTCGACGTGCTGGATCTGCGTACGACCAGCAAGACCCACGTCGGTCCAGCCGGCACACAGTCGCCGGCGCCGCGGCCATCGGGACGCGCGACGCCGGTCAAGGTCACCCTCGACCTCGACAAGCTGCCGAGGGGCGAAGCGCCCAAGGTGCCGTGGTACGACGACGGCGTGATCCGTGACGGCAACCAGACCGCCCCTGTGGCCGGGGTCAAGGATGGCGGAGACCTGACCTTCGTCCCCACTGCAGGCGGTTATGTCGTCGAGGTGGGCTGCTGCGAGGGAATCGGCGACAGCACGAGTCGTACGACCTTGATCGCCTCCGATGGGGCAGTGCGGAAGACTCTCCCAGAGGTGACTTTCCCGGTGGTTTCGGGTGATGGCCGTCTCCTCGCCTGGGCAGGGATGGCTGGTGACCAGCCAAGCGGGACGTCGCTGGCAATTGTCGACGGCATCACCGGCAAGGTGCTGCATCGCGCGGATGTCGACCCGCGGTTCCCTTATCCGGTGGGCTTCCTTGGAGACCTGGTGGCCGTGACCGAGCAGAGGTCGGACAAAGGTACGACCGAACTCTGGGACCCTGAGACCGACGAGATCTCCACCGTCAAGGGAGCCCTGCGTTCCCACAGAACAAACGGCGGCGAGTTGCTCCTAACCGAGGTCCAGCCTGCTCCAGAGCACACCGGGATGGACTGCCAAGGCGTGATTGACATAGCCGGCAACAGTCGTCGGTTGTGGGACGGCTGCGACTTCGACGGGGCCGAGGTGATGTCGGTCTCGCCAGACGGGCGATACGTCTTCGGCACCACGTACGAGACCAATTACGAAACCAAACGCGACACCGGGAAGGCGGTCATCTTCGACCTCAAGGAAAGCCGTACGGTGCTCGAGATCAGCGGGCTCCTCCGCTTCGAGGCGCCAACCTGGGAGCCCGATGGCAGCATTCTCTTCGTCGCGGACGCATATCAGGACCTAACCAATCCCAAAAACGCCATCGCCCGTTGCACGCTCCAAGGCGAATGCGAGCTTGCCACCAAGGCCCGCAAGACGGACCACCTGGCCGGCCGCTACCTGCTCCCTGGCTTCCGCTGGGGCTAGGCCGCACGATAACGCGCCGTCTCCGACACGAAGGCCGTGATGTGAGGCGCCGCGCTGATATCGCGGGATTCAAGGAATGCGAAAGGGCCTGGTTCTTCCGCGGAAGAACCAGGCCCTTTCGACTTTCGTACCGTTGGAACGCGGCTCAGTGACCGTGACCGTGGCCCGCACCGGCGGGAGCCGGCTCCGGCTCCTCCGGCTTCTCCACGACGAGCGTCTCGGTGGTGAGCAGCATTGCCGCGATCGACGCCGCGTTGGCGAGCGCCGAGCGGGTGACCTTCACCGGGTCGATGACACCCTGCGCGAGCAGGTCGCCGTACTCACCGGTGGCGGCGTTGTAGCCCTTGCCAGGGCCAGCCTCGCGGACCTTCTCCACGACGACGTAGCCCTCGCGGCCGGCGTTCTCGGCGATCCACCGCAGCGGCTCGACCGCCGCGGTCCGGACCAGGTTGGCACCGACCTTCTCGTCACCGCTGGTCGGAAGCTCGGATTCGACAGCGGCCGCGGCGTGGACGAGAGCGGCGCCACCACCGGTGACGATGCCCTCCTCGATCGCCGCCCGGGTCGCGGACACGGCGTCCTCGATCCGGTGCTTCTTCTCCTTGAGCTCGACCTCGGTGGCCGCGCCAACCTTGATCACGCAGACACCGCCGGCCAGCTTCGCGAGCCGCTCCTGGAGCTTCTCGCGGTCCCAGTCGGAGTCGGTCTGCTCGATCTCGGCCCGGATCTGCGCGATCCGGCCAGCGACGGCGTCAGCAGCGCCGGCACCGTCGATGATCGTCGTGTCGTCCTTGGTGACGACGACGCGACGCGCGGTCCCGAGAACCTCGAGACCCACCTGGTCGAGCTTGAGGCCGATCTCGGGAGACACGACCTGACCGCCGGTCAGGGCCGCGATGTCCTCGAGCATCGCCTTACGGCGGTCACCGAACCCGGGCGCCTTCACCCCGACCGAGGTGAAGATGCCGCGGATCTTGTTGACGACCAGGGTGGCGAGTGCCTCACCCTCGACGTCCTCGGAGATGATCAGCAGCGGCCTGCCCGACTGGACGACCTTCTCCAGCAACGGAAGCAGGTCGGCCATCGAGGAGATCTTGCCCGAGTTGATGAGGATGTAGGGGTCCTCGAGGACAGCCTCCTGGCGCTCGGCGTCCGTGACGAAGTTCGGCGAGATGAAGCCCTTGTCGAACTGCATACCCTCGGTGAACTCGAGTTCGGTACCGAGAGTGTTGGACTCCTCGACGGTGATGACACCGTCCTTGCCGACCTTGTCGAACGCCTCAGCGATGAGCTGGCCGATCTGGGCGTCCTGGGCCGAGATCGTGGCCACGTGGGCCATCTCGTCCTTGGTGTCGACCGGCTTGGCCTGCTTCAGCAGCGTGGAGTTGATGGCCTCGACCGCCTGGTCGATGCCCTTCTTCAGCGCCATCGGGTTGGCGCCCGCCGCGACCGCGCGCAGACCGACGTGCACCATCGCCTGAGCGAGCACCGTCGCCGTCGTGGTGCCATCACCGGCGATGTCGTTGGTCTTGGTGGCGACTTCCTTGACGAGCTGAGCGCCGAGGTTCTCGAACGGGTTCTCGAGCTCCACCTCACGGGCGACCGTCACACCATCGTTGGTGATGGTCGGGGCGCCCCACTTCTTGTCGATGACGACATTGCGGCCCTTGGGGCCCAGCGTCACCTTGACGGTGTTCGCGAGAGCATCGACGCCGCGCTCGAGCGCGCGCCGGGCGTTCTCGTCGAACTCCAGGATCTTCGGCATTGGTCTTTAGGTCCTTCCGCGACGCCGCCCCGGGGGCCCCAACCAGTGTGGCCGCCGGGGCGGTGCTAGTCGTCAGGTCAACGGTTTGCTCTTGCGGCCTGGGTGACCGCGGGACGTGCAAAGCGAACCGGTGGAATTACTTCTCGACGATGGCGAGGACGTCACGAGCGGACAGGATGAGGTACTCCTCGCCGGCGTACTTCACCTCGGTGCCGCCGTACTTGCTGTAGATGACCTTGTCGCCGACCTTGACGTCCAGCGGGACGCGGTTGCCCTTGTCGTCGATGCGTCCCGGTCCGACCGAAAGGACCTCGCCCTCTTGGGGCTTCTCCTTCGCGGTGTCGGGAATGACGAGCCCGGACGCCGTCGTTTCCTCGGCTTCGAGAGCCTTGACGACGATGCGGTCCTCGAGCGGCTTGATGGAGACCGACACTTGCTGACCTCCCCCTTCACGGGATGTCACGGTTTGTGCTTTCACCGTATGGAGCGACTCGGGCGTACCGTCGTCGCGGGCGCCGGCCGCCTCGTCGCGGGCTGGTTCGTTGGCACCCTAAGGTCGAGAGTGCCAACGACGAATCTAGGCGGTCCTTAGCACTCGGTCAACCTGAGTGCCAGACAACCTGGATCGTGTCGCGGCGTTCGACCGCATCCGAACGCCAACCAAGATCGACAACGGCCGCCTCGACGGGCGTCCGAGTGGACGGCGTACAACGTCGCTGGGCGAGTTCGATGGGCGCCGCAACCCGCGAAGGAGGACTGCCCGCGTGGATCTCGAGATGTTCCGGGCGCTGCTCACCCCCGCCGGCGATGACCTGTTCACCGAGGTGGGGACGGAGTACGACGAACGCACCGCGGTCGCGCTCGCCACCCGGCTGCGCCGGCTGAACGCCCCCGACCTGGTGGCCGCGGCCCTGACCCAGGTCGCCCTGCGGCGGCGCGCCCGGGCGAAGTGGGGCTCGGACGCGGAGCGGATGTTCTTCACGCGGGACGGCTTCGAGCAGGCGACGACCGCGGCGGTGGCGGCGTACCGCGCCCAGCGGATCAACCAGGCGTCGCCGGCCGGGGGTTCCGGACCCACCGCGGCGCCGGTGGCCGACCTCTGCTGCGGGATCGGCGGAGACCTGATCGCGCTGGCACGGTCCGGCTGCCAGGTCACCGGCGTCGACAAGGATCCCTTGACGGTCGAGATCGCCCGGGCCAACCTGGCCGCGTTCGATCTGTCAGACCAGGCCAGCGTCGAACTCGCCGACGTGACGACGTTCGACCGCTCGGCGTACGGGCGGGTGATCGCCGATCCCGCCCGGCGGTCCGCCCGTGGGCGGGTCTTCGATCCCGCGGACTACTCGCCGCCGTGGTCGTTCGTGCTCGACCTCCTGGGTGGCACCGCCTGCGTCAAAACCGCCCCGATCATCCCGCACCGGCTCATACCTGCCGGGGTTGAAGCCGAGTGGATCAGCGAAGGCGGCGAGGTCAAGGAGGCGGCGCTGTGGTCCGGTGCGCTCGCGAGTGGGGCGGGAGTACGCCGACGCGCCACGGTGCTGGTGCGGTCGGACTCGGCGGGCGTGCGGGTGGGGCGCGGCGGCGCCACCTTGCTGGCGACGCCGAGGCCAGTCGAGGTCTGGTCACTGACGGACGCCGATGATCCCGGTGCGGCGGATGGCGGTGGGGCGGATGGCGGTGGCGTGGACTCGGGTGGCCGCGATGGGGTTGGCGGCGTCCCGGTGGCGTCGCCACGGGCGTACGTCTACGAACCCGACGGCGCCGTGATCCGGGCCGGTCTTGTCACGGCCGTGGCCCCACTTATCGACGGCGCCTTGCTCCATCCGAAGATCGCCTACCTCACGTCCGACCAGTTCGTGGCAACGCCGTTCGCGACTGCGTACCGCGTCGAGGAAGTCCTGCCGTACGACCTCAAGACGATCAAGCGCGCACTGCGAGCGCGGGACGCCGGCACGGTCACCGTCAAGAAGCGCGGTGTCGACATCGACCCGGAGACCCTGCGGAAACGACTCGGCGCCCGCGGGCAGCGTGCTGTCACGCTCATCGTCACGCGAACGGACCAGGGAGCAGTCGTATTGCTGGCCGAGCCCGCGCACAGAAATTGAAATGGCGGGCTGACATACCAGAATTCGACGCAGCCGCGCTTACCGGCCTGTGGATATCGAGATTTCGGTGGATAGCTAGAAGCCCCCTGGGGATATTTACCGTGCATTAGCTGTGGATATTCGCAAGGGACTTATCGAATCCACCTCGGACACAATGGCTTATGCGGGTTTCCATGATGGTCGTCAGGCCGCTTTAAAATAAGGGTGTTTGGCAGCTGCCACCGGTTGTTTCAATGATCTTGACGGGGTAGGATCGAACGCATGAGCGACGGTGATGGTGTGCGGATCTCACCGCTCCCGCCCGGTTTTGGCGACATGCTTCCCGGTCCGGAGTTGGCGGTGGCATTCGCTGGCATCGACCGGTCGGCGTGTAATGGGTATGAGCTTGGGGTGCTGCTTAAGGCCGCGCGGAAGCTTGCCTGCTGGGCCGAGTCGCTGAGTCTTGATGTGACTGGTGCGTTGGCGCATTGCCCGCCGTGCTTCAAAGACGACGAGCCTGAACGGTCAGCTCGGCCGGAGCCGCAGACGGCTGAGATGTTGGCGCCTTTGTTGGGGTGGACCAACTACCGCGCTGATCAGTTCATGCTGATCGCCCTCACCCTGACCGACCTGCCGAACATCCGGCAGGCGTTGGAACGCGGCGACCTCGAGTTTTCTGAGGTCCGGACGATCGCCGACCGGCTCTCCCTTCTACCCCCGGCTGATCGTGCGGCGGTGGATGCGGCGATCTTCCCCGAGGTGTTGAAGCTCCGCGCGGGGCTGCTGCGGCTGCATATCGAAGCCGAGATCTTGAAGGTGAGTGCGTCACGGACGCGGGAAGGAGCCTGGATGTAGGTACGGGTTCTGGATGGCGGTGCTGTGCAGGAGATGAAGGTTGGCCCTTCGGAGTCGCCCGTGCGGGGGGTGGCTTCAAACCGCCCACTGCTGCGTTAGCTGAAGACTGTCGTGGTGAGCGATGTGGGAAAAGGCGTCCAATTGAGGGTGTCAGGTGGGGATCAGGAAGACGGTGCGCAGCTCTTTCCTTTTGGGGA
>NZ_KB892784.1 GCF_000373925.1 Actinopolymorpha alba DSM 45243
TTCGGCAACCTCGCCGGCATCCGCCAGCTCATCGAATCAGTCTTCGACACCGGCAAAGGCCAGCTCTCCCTCGAACTACACGGCGCCCGCACCCCCGAAAGCCTCTACGCCCGCATCGCCCAACGCCTCCTCGCCCTCGCCACCGCCATCTGGCACAACCACAACACCGGCACCCCCATCACCCGATCCCTCATCGCCTACGACCACTGAGTTAGGAATCAGTCGTCTAGGGAAGGGCCGGGCCCGACGACAGTGCGCCGTGCCCGGCGCCCTCCGCCGGTTTAACGCTGGGTGGGACGGGTCGGACTCGGGGAGGGGTACGGCTCGGGCGCCGTGGGCGTCGCGGTGGGCCTCTTTGTCGGGGTGGGTGAGCTGGTGGGCGTCGGCTCGGGCGCCGTGGGAGTCGGCTCGGGCGCCGTGGGCGTCGCGGTGGGCGCCTTTGTCGGAGTGGGTGAACTGGTGGGCGTTGTCGTCGGCGTGGGCTGAGGCGCTGTGGTCGGCGTCGTGGTCGGCGCGGGAGTCGGAGTCGGTGGTGTCCTCGGACTGTCGCCGCCCGCCGGCGCGAAGAACGTCCGCTGCAGGCCGGCCACGGCGCCGGGCACCGCGACCGTCCCGACCAGCGCGAGCGCCGCGCCACCGGCGACCGCTACCCGCTTGGCGTGCCGGCGCCGGCGGGCCTGGCGCAGGGCCAGGTCGGCCATCCCAGGTACCGGCCGGACCTCGTGCGCAAGACCTGTCATGGCCTCGCGGATCAGTTGTTCGTTCACGGGTGTACCTCCGCGGGAGTGGATGACTGGGGCCTGGGGTCAGCCAGCTCGGGGGCCACGGTTCGCAGCCTGGCCAGGGCCCGTGCGGTCTGGCTGCGAACGGTGCCGACCGAACACCCCAGCATGTGCGCGACCTCGGCTTCGGGGAGATCCTCGAAGTACCGCAGCGCGAGCACCGCTCGTTGGCGCGGGCCGAGCTTCGACAACGCAGCGCGTACGTCAATCCGGCGGTCGACCGCGGAAGCGTGATCGGTGGGGTGCTGGCTGGCGGCGGTACTGGCGGGAGACTCCGGTGGACGCTCGACGAGGTGTTCGCTGGATCGGCTCCGGCGCCGCCACCAGCTCACCTGGTCGTGGTACAAAACGCGCCGGACGTATGCCTCGGGCTCCTCGACCTTCCGCCAGCGCGGCGCCAGCTTGGCGAGCGCGCCCTGCACGAGGTCCTCGGCCCGGTGCTGGTCGCCGCAGAGCAGGTACGCCGTTCGTAAGAGAGCGAGTGACCTGGCCTCGACGAATTCACGAAACTCGGCTTCAGATCGCGCGTCCACGTGGCTCCCTCCGTTGACCTGCCACCCATGTAGACGCCGGGTCCGCCTCGCCGCTATGCATGCGCCCCTGGAATGCCGGACCCCTGGAATGCCGGACCCCTGAAACGCCGGTCGCTCGTCAGTGGGGGAGTGCGGTGGGCTGGTCGAGTGGGGCCTGGAAGAACTCCCGGAGGGCCAGCGTGGCCGCGCCGATGACGGGCGCGTCCGGCAGGGTGGCCTGCTCGATCGTGACCGCGTCCCGGAGCGCGGGAAAGACTCGGCGGCGTACCTCCGCGCGAACGGGCGCGAGCAGGGCCTCGCCCGCGGTCGACAGCTCACGACCGAGCAGGATCAGCTGGGGATCCAGCGTGTAGATGATGGTGACGATGCCGGCAGCGAGATGGCGGGCCACCTCGGCGAAGACGCGGTGGGTCAGCGGATCGCCCTGGCGCAGCGCCGAGATCGCCTGCTCGATCGTCACGTCGCCGTCCAGGCCGCCGCGCGCCGCCCGCAGTGCGGCGAGGACTCGGGGAACGGCGACGTACATCTCCAGGCAGCCGGAGTTGCCGCACCGGCAGCGTGGGCCGTCGAGGTTGACGCTGAGGTGGCCGGCCTCACCGGCCAGATCGTGGTTGCCGCGGTAGAGGTCGCCGTCGAGGACGAGGCCGGTGCCGACGCCGGTGCCGATGTTCAACAGGACGAAGTTGTCGGTGCCCTGCCCGGCGCCGAACCAAAGCTCGGCGAGCGCGCTGGTGTTGGCGTTGTTGTCGACGTACGCCGGAAGCCGGAGCCGGTCCTGCAGGTCCTTGACGAGGTCCAGGTCGTACCAAGCGTGGAACGACCTGGGAGCGAGGTAGCGGCCTGAGCGGATGCTCACCGGCCCAGGGGCGCCGATGCCGATGCCGATGAGGGCGGCGCGTTCGGCCGCGGTGAGCTGGCTGAGCAACTCCTCGACCATTCGCCCCGCGGTGGGCAGGGCGAGGTCACCACGCCAGGGACTGTCGGCCGACTCGACGAGCCGCTCGCGTACCCGCCCGGAGAGGTCGACCACCGCGGCCGTGATGGCGTTGCGCGCGAGGTCAACGCCGATCGCGTACCTCGCGGCGGGATTGATCTCGAGGGAGACCGGACGGCGCCCCGCTCTGGAGGAGGACCGGTAACCCGTCTCCCGGGCGAGGCCGCCGGCGAGGAGATCCTCGACGATGTGCGAGACGGTCGCCGGGTTGAGCCCCGTCTGCTGGGCCAGATCGACCCGCGCGATCGGGCCGAGAGCGTGGATCGCGCGGAAGATGAGCGCGCGGTTGCGGTGCTTGACGCTCTGGTGGTTGGCGCCCGCATAGCTGTTGGCGCCCCCGTTGCCCTTGGCATCCCCGCTGCCTTTGGTGTCCGCGTAGCCCCAGCCCGGCCGCATTACGCCAAGTCCGCCTTTCCATCTTGACGATGCCCGTGAGCGATCCATATTTGTTGAAACAATCACGCAATTCTCCCACGGCGTGGCTCGACCAACGCTCCTGTACCCGACGGTTGGTGGTGAACAGCCGGCCGGATTCATGCCGCGGGGTCGAGAGACCGCACCGCCAACCGCTGACCACCGACGACGTTCAAGGGGTGTTGGGCCGTGCTGCTGTCGTGTGCCGAGCAGATGCTGGGTGATCGTTCGCTCGAGGACAAGATCGGGCTCGTCCGGGAGGCGGGGTTCGACGGCATCGACGTCCGGATGGTGACCCTCACCGAGGCGGCCAACCGCCGCACGCTGAGCGAGAGCGGCCTGCCGGTTGGTGCCGTCTACTCGCAGCTGCGCGATCCCTGCCTGCTGTCCCGCAGCTCCGCTGAGCGGGCGGTGGCCTGCGATCGGGTGGTCGAGTACGCCGAGGCGGCGGCGGCCGTGGGCGCCTCCAACCTCATCGTGGTGCCGGTCTTCGGTGGACCACGGCTGCCGGCGTTCGATCCGGTGGTCCCCTTGGTCGAACTCGAGACCGCGGTGCTGCTCACCGGACTCGCCGAGATCGCCGAGCGGGTCGCGGACCTCCCCGTCACAGTCACGATCGAACCACTCAACCAGGCTGAGACGCACTTCCTTACCGACCCGACCCGGGGTGCCGCATTGTGCGACGCCATCGGCTCGCCGCGGATCGCGACGATGGTGGACACCTATCACTGCGAGCGCGAAGCCCAGGACATCCCGAGCAAGATCGCCGCGGCCGGGGACCAGCTCGCGCTTCTGCATCTGTCAGACACCGAGCGCCGTCTGCCGGGCACCGGCCGGATCGACTTCGGCGCCGTACTCGCCGCCCTTCACGAGCGCGGTTACCGGGGCTGGATGGGGCTCGAATGCCGTCCGGCCGACGGCGTCGACGAGTTGCGCCGGTCGGTCAACCATCTTCGCGCGCTGTTGCCGGCGGCAGCCGCGGACCGGAGGACGGCCTGATGACAATCTCGGCAGTGATCATCGGTTCGGGCCGGATGGGCCGTGCGCACGCGAACAACCTCTCCGAGATGCCGGACGTCCGCGTGGTGGGCTGCGCTGACGTACGCCAGGACGCCGCCGACGCGCTCGCCCACGAGTTCGGTGCGGCGTCAGCCTGCGACTACCGCGAGCTGCTCGAGCGGACCAAGCCGGACGTCGCATACCTGTGTACGCCGGCCGACGAGCACGCGGAGCAGATCACCTTCGCCGCGGAACGCGGGATCAACCTCTTCGTCGAGAAGCCGCTGGCGCCGTCAGTGCGGGCGGCGCAGGCAGCCGCGGACGCGGTGGAGCGGTACGGCGTTCTCTGTACGGTCGGCTACCAGTGGCGCTACAGCCCCGTCACCGACACGGCCCGTGCGGCGCTGGGCGAGAGTCCGCCGACGATGCTCGCCGGGTGGTGGTACTGGACGATCCCGCCGATCCCCTGGATCAGGGACCGGCGGATCGGCGGGGGCCAGGTGTTCGAGCAGGCCACGCACCTGATCGACCTCATGCGGTACTTCGCCGGGGACGTCAAAGAGGTCTACGCGACCTACGCCGACAACGCCATCCCGCACGAGGAGTTGCCCAACTGGGACGCGAGCGCGGTCAGCCTGCGGTTCGCGAACGGCGCCGTCGGCAGCCTGCACACGACCTACGCCCTCTTTCCCGGAATTCCCGGCTCGAACGGCGTCGACGTCGCGGCGCGGAACCTTCTCGTCCGCATCAACCTGGGCGGGACAACCGTCTTCCGGCCAGGTGCCGATCCGAGCCAGACGCCGGCGCCGGCTGGTTGGAACATCGACCAGGAGTTCGTCTCGATCCTGCGGCGCAACGATCCCGGTGCGATTCGGGCGACCGCCCGGGAGGCCGCGAAGAGTATCTGTGTCTCGCTGGCCGCCAACTACTCAGCCGTCACTGGCACGGTCGTGAGTCTGGAGGAGTTCATGGCCGACCCGCCTGACGACCCGAGGATCATGCCGGTGCCCGGTGCGGCGGCTGGCGGCGATCCGACTCGTTAATCCCGACCAGTGAACTAGGGATTGACGGTCGTCGCGCAGTACCGGGAGCATCGGGCCCGTGCCGATGGCACCCATGTTCACGGCGTGGACCGATGGTGACCTTGCCGGCCGGCCGGTCGACTCGACAGGCAGGAGAGGGAGGGTGAGATGACCCGCGTACCGGACCCGAGCGTCTTCACTGGACGACTTTCCCGGAGGAGGGTGTTGGGGCTGCTCGGCGCTGGTTGTGCGGGCCTTGCCACCGCCGCGTGCGTCGACACCTCTGACACCGGCCAGGAGGGCGCCGCGCCGAGCCCGAGCAAGGGCGGCTCGGCGGCCAGCCGGATCCGCATTCCCGACGCCAAGGTCGACCTGCCGACCGGCAAGGTGGAATTGCGCTGGATGGACAGCGGCGACATGAAGGCGCGATTCTTCGAGGCGTTCTTCGCCGAATACGAAAAGAAACGCCCCAATATCTCGGTGCGGTACGACGGCACGAACTGGAACCAGATCACCCAGGTGGTCACCCTTGGCGTACGTAACGGCACGGCGCCGGATGTCTTTCAGCTGCCGGGTCAGATCACCATGGGAATGGCGGTGTCGAACGACTGGATCGGGGCGTACGACGACATCATCCCGGATTTCGCGGCGGTCAAGGCACGCTATCCGGCTGGTGCCTTCGCGGCCGGCGTGACCGACTTCGGAGGCAAGACGTACGCGCTGCCGCTGACCGGCCAGGCGCGCATCAACAACCTGCTGCTGTTCAACCAGGATCTGGTCAAGGACCTCGATGTCGATCTGAACGCCGAGATCCTTAGTTGGCCGCAGCTTCGCGACGTGGCGAAGCAGATCACCAAGCAGGGAAAGGGCCGCTACTACGGCATCATCTTCGGCCTCGCGCAGCCGGGCGGCCTTTCCGGCCCGGTCAACGCGATGTGCGAGATGGCCGGGGTACACGGCGGCGCCGACGGCATCGACCTGCGTACCGGCACCTACAACGTCACCAATCCGATCGTCATCGAGGCGATCGAGTTGATGCTCGCGATCAGGTCCGACGGCAGTGCACATCCGGATTCGGTGAATCTCGACGCGCCGGGAGCACGGGCCCGGATGCCTCAGGGCCAGGCGGGCATCATGATGCAGGGGCCGTGGAACATCGTTCCCTGGCGGGAGGAGAATCCCGAATTCCACCTGGGACTCAACCTGCCGCCCCAGCGTGATCATGACGACGTCTGGCCGTTGACGTACGGCCCCGGTGGTTCGAACAGCTACGTCTTCTCGAGCAAATCCACTCTCGGGTCGGTGATCGCTGATGTGATGAGCTACCTGTCCACCGTCGAAGGACAGGTGCAGTGGGGTCTGCGGAATGGCGCCGCCGACCCACCGCAGTTCCCGCAGGCGGTCGCCAAGCTCGAGCTGGACGAGCTGCAGCAGAAGGCGCTCGAACTCGGCGCCGACCACACGGTGCTCCGCCCGGAAGCCGCCGTTCGCAATCCTGACGTCACGAAGGTGTATGAATCCCAGGTGCCGGCCCAACCCGGCTTCAGTGACACGCTCGTCGGCCTCTACACCGGGCGGATCAAGGGCAGCGTCGAACACGCGATGCGCGGCCTGAACGACCGGCTGGAGAAATCGCTCGAGGACGCGATCAAGAAGGCCCGGTCACGTGGCGCCGAGGTCGACCGTGACGACTGGGTGTTCGCCGACTGGGATCCCAGGCAGGCCTACACCACGCTCTACGAGAAATGACCGCCGCGGATGGCGCCCGAGGGTGACGGCTGGGGATGACGGCTGATGACCACATCGGATCAGGTGCGGCTTGACGTGCCCGCCAGGCGGCGGACTGGGCTGGGCCAGCGGATCTGGGACGCGCGTGCCGTCTATCTGCTGATGCTGCCGGGCTTCGTGCTGATCCTGATGTTTTCGTTCTATCCGTTGGTCATGTCGTGGTATTACGCGTTCTTCGACTGGAGTGGGCTCGACGCCGCGAAGTATTTCGTTGGATTCCAGAACTTCCGCGACCTGATGGCCGACGAATATTTCTGGAAGGCGTTCGGGCGTTCGGCGTGGTTCGCGGCCGTGGCGACGCCGATCGAGTTGGCGCTGTCGCTGGCGCTCGCGATCGTCCTCAACGATCGTTCGCTGAAGCTGGCGCCGGTGTTCCGCACGTTGTTCTTCATTCCGGTCGTCACGACCACGGCGATCGTCAGCATCGTCATGAGCATGGTGTTCTCGAGTTTCAACGGTCCAGCCAACCAGGCCCTCCAGTCGTTGCGGTTGATCGACGAGCCGATCGGATTCCTCACCGACCCGCGCACCGTGATGTGGACGGCAATCGGGTTGTTCGTGTGGAAATGGCTCGGCCAGCCGATGATCTACTGGCTGGCCGGGCTCCAGACCATCCCGCAAGAGTTGTATGAAGCCGCGCAGGTCGACGGCGCCGGTTGGTGGCGGCGTACGATCTCGATCACCGCGCCGATGCTGACGCCGTTCGCGATCATCATCACGCTCGTGGTCCTGGTCGGCAACATGCAGGTCTTCGCTTTCATGCAGGCGCTGACCCACGGCGGGCCGTATTTCTCCACCGAAGTGATGGAGCTTTACATCTATCGCATGGCGTTCGGCGCGCAGGGCCAGGTGTCGACGCAGCGGCTCGGTTATGCGTCCGCCGCGGGCGTGTTGTTCGGGATCCTGCTGATCGTGGTCGCGGTCGCGCAGATCTTCGCGGTCCGGAAGTTTCGCCGGGGCGGCGGTGGGTTCGCGGGAGCACCGCGGTGACCGCGGGTCGAGTCCGGAGGCTGGTGACGTACGCCATCCTCACCCCGCTCGCGTTCGTGTGGATCTATCCGTTCCTCTGGATGATGTCGGCGTCAGTCCGGCCGAACGGCAAGGTGTTCGCCGGCCTGGGGTTGTTTCCGACCAAGTGGTACTGGAGTAACTACGCCGCGGCCTGGGTCGACGCCGAGATCGGGAAATACTTCCTCAACACCGTCGTCGTGACGGTGAGCGGCGTGGCGATCGTGGTGTGTACGACGGCGACGATGGGCTATGCGCTTGGCAGGTATGCGTTCCCTGGCCGAAGGATTCTGGTGGGAATACTCGCCGCGCTGGTGTTCCTGCCGCAGGGCTACACGATCATTCCGATCTTCGACCTCATCACGAAACTCAATCTTGACGGCACGTTGTTCGGCATCATCCTTGCCGAGAGCGGGCAGGCGCACATCATCCAACTCCTGCTCTACGCTGGCTACTTTCGCCAACTCCCCAAGGAACTCGAGGAGTCGGCCACGATGGACGGGGCGGGTTTCTTCCGGATCTTCGTCCAGATCTTCCTGCCGCTGGCCAAGCCGGTGACCGCCACGGTCATCATCCTGCAGTTCATCGCGAGCTGGAATGATTTCCTGCTGCCGTTGGTGCTCACCCTGAGCCAGCCGGACCTGCGGACCCTCGCGGTCGCGGTCTATTCGTTCCAGGGTGAGAACTTCACCAGCTACGCGCAGATGAACGCGGCCAGCACGATCAGCCTGCTGCCCGTCATCATCGTGTTCCTCTTTCTCCAGCGCTATTTCGTCGAAGGTATCGCCGGCGCAGTCAAACAGTGAGGCTCTGAGGGGAGATGTGCGGCGTGGATTCCGGAGACGCGGTGCCCAGGTGGTCCGTCGGTTGCCAGGCTCGCCCGTGGTTGCAGACTCTTGGGGACGCTGGGCTCACCGCTCGGCTGGGCGAGGTGATGGGGGAGATCGGCCGGATCGGGTACGCCGGCTTCGAGACCGCCCTGCGTTGCCTTCCAGTGCGGGAGCCGCGGGCGTTCGCGGAAATGTCCGAGTGGGCTGGCGGCCTTGTCCTGACAGGTGCTCACGCCGGTGCTCGGTGGTGGGACCCCGACGACGCGTCCGCGGTCGACGCCCACGTCGCGCAGGCCTCGCTCTTACCGGCGTTGGGCTGTCACCGGCTGGTCGTGAGCATTAACGCGCTTCCGGCCCGCCCGTCCGAGAGCCAGCTCGACCAGCTCGCGGCCAGCCTGACCCGGCTCGGTCGTGCCTGCCGTGAGGCGGCCGGTGTGGAGGTGGCGGTGCACAACCATGCCAGGGAGATCGCGGACGGGGCCCGAGTGATCTCCGCGATCGTGGAACGCTGCCCCGCCGAGGACATCACGCTCGGAGCCGACCTTGGGTGGGTGGCGTACGCCGGGATGGACGTTCCGGAGTTTGTCGAGCGGTTCGGCTCTCGTCTGGCGTACCTCCATCTCCGCGACGTCACGGATCACTCGACCGGGCCTGCGTTCACCGAGATCGGCCGGGGCCGGCTCGACATGGGTGCGATCCTGCGGGCGCTGCGGAACGTCGGCTACACGGGCTGGATCGTCGTCGAGTCGGAGTTCAGCGACACCTGGCAGGGTGCGGAACTTCCCGAGGAGACGGCGCGGGCGCAGCTTGCGGGCCTTGGCGCGTTCCTGGATGGGTCTTGCTGACGACGACCGGCGCGTGAGGTCCAGCAAGATGCGGGCGCGGCAGCTTTCGCGATGGGCGCGCCAGCCCAGATCGTGGAGCTTCCGCAGTGCTATGACCCCCTGGAGTTTCCACGGTCTCACTGAGGTACAGCCGATGTCAGGCCAGTTCCAGAGCCGACCCAAGAGATCGGTGGCTGGCAGGACTGGCCCTGGACCCTACTTTGCCTCGTACCCGAGGCAACCCGCGCCGCCTGGACCAACCACGCCGTGGCCGTCTGGCACTTCCAACTCGGCTAACTCCGACCAGAAATCGCGCTGTCCCGCTCGTTCTTGGTTCGGCTCTCGCACCTGGGTGCCCCGTTGACCACGGGGATTCAGGCACTCAGCTGGCGCTGTTTGGTGAGGTAGACGCTGCCGTCCGGGGTTCCGTCGGCGGCGGTGAGGGCATAGCCGGCGCGCTCGTAGAGCTTGATGTTGCGCGTGCTTCGGTGGCCGGTGAACAGTTCGCAGTGCGTGGTTTCCTCGGGGGCCTGCCGTTCGACGTACGAGAGCAGCCAGGAACCGATGCCGTTCCCGGCCTGGTCGGGAGCCACCATGAGGCGACCGATCAGCCACGCCCGCTCATGTGCCCGGGCTCGGACCGCCGCGACGAGGCGGCCGTGCCGGCGTACGCACCACAGCTGCCAGGTCGACATCGATGCGCGCAGGTCATCGAGTGTCTCCCGGAGCGGCTGCAGGTCGAGGGTGTCGTTCGCGAGGGCCTCCTGCACCCAGCAGCACCGTTGGAGCACGAGCAGTTCGGCCAGGTCGTCAGGCCGGGCGGTGGTCAGCCTCAGTCCGTCGACCGGTCCGGGAATGCTGGTGTCGTCACTGTCGGTCCCGGTGCGCAAGGATCGCATCGCTGAGGCCACCCGGGTCAGCTCATGTAGTACTCCACGAGCGGCTTCATCGAGTCCTGCGGACTCGATGACCTGCCCGTTGTGGGTGCTGTCGGCGATACGTAGGGCGACGGTGGCGCCGATGGGCATCATCTTCAAGGTTGTGACGACCTGCTTGGTCATCTGTACCGACCGGGTGCCGGCCGAAGTGTTGCCGTAGCTGACGAACCCCACCGGCTTCCACGCCCACTCGTGGTAGAGGAAATCGAAGGCGTTTTTCAATGCCGCAGGCATGCCGTAGTTGTACTCAGGTGTGACCACCACGAACGCGTCGGCCGCGGCCACCCGCCGGCTCCACGCGCGGGTGTGTTCGTGAACGTAGATGCCGCTGGAGGGATGCTCGGGCTCGTCGAGCAGCGGCAGCCCGATGTCGGCCAGGTCCGCGACGTCGACGATGATCCCGTCGCCTGCGGCTTCCGGGAGGGTTGCCCGGACAAACCAGTCGGCGATCGCGGGTCCGAGGCGCCCGGGGCGGGTACTGGCGACGATGACAAGGACGTTCAGGGGCGCGTTCGGAGCTTTCGATGACATGTCAACGACCGTACGTCGAATTTCTATGACGTGTCAACGAGGGGTACGGTGACCGGGTGGACACTGCCTGGCTGAGCGAGGACGAGGAACACGCTTGGCGTGCTTTCCGACGCCTGCTGATAGCGCTGCCGGCACGGCTCGGCCGGGACCTGGCCCGCGACTCGGGGCTGTCATCGGCGGACTACGAGGTGCTGAGCACACTGTCGGAGAAGCCAAACCGTCGATGGGCGCTCAAGGACCTCGCCGCCAAGATGGAGTGGTCGCGCAGCCGACTGTCCCACCACGCGGCCCGCATGCAGGGACGGGGACTTATCGATAAGGAGCCCGATCCGCAGGACGCGCGGGGCTGCATCCTGCACCTGGCCGACGGTGGCTTCAGGGTTTTGGAGGAAGCCGCCCCGCACCATGTCGTCGCCGTGCGCTCACGTTTCCTCGATCATTTGAGCTCCGACGAACTCGCGGTGCTGCGCACGTTATCGACCCGGATTGCCGACCTGCCTAACTGACATTGCACCGAGGCCCCGACCGCCTCGTGGGCAGCGCCAGCTGCCGGCGATCGGCCTCACCGGGCTCATGGTTTACCGCCTCCGACTTCTCGTTCGCACCCCTGATGTGCCTGTACCTTCAGCGAGTCATGGGTCTCGCAGCGCTGGGGGTCGGACTCCGACTCCTCCCGATTACACCGACCGGCCGCGCAGGCGTTGGAGAGGGGCGGCGATGCTAAAGGATTCGCGCTCCACCCCGGTCAGCCGTAAGACTTGCGCGCGTGGGTTATGTCGATGTCGCCGGTGTCCGCTACGAACTCCCCGATGGCCGGGTGCTCCTGGATGACGTGTCCTTCCGGGTTGGCGAGGGCGCCAAGGTCGCGCTCGTGGGCGCCAACGGATCCGGCAAGACGACGCTGCTGCGGATCGTGGCCGACGACCTCGCCCCTCACGCGGGGAGCGTGAGTCGGGCGGGTGGATTGGGCGTGATGCGGCAGTTCGTCGGATCCGTGCGGGACGATACGACCGTCGCCGGGCTGCTGCTGTCAGTAGCGCCGCCGCCGATCCAGAAGGCCGCGCGGGCGGTTGAGCGGGCCGAGCTGGCGATGATGGAGCGCGACGACGAGCCGACCCAGCTGCGCTACGCCCAGACGCTCGCCGACTGGGCGGACGCCGGAGGGTACGACGCCGAGGTGTTGTGGGACGTCTGTTGCACCGAGGCGATCGGCGTGCCGTACGAGCGGGCCCGCTGGCGGGAGGTACGCACCCTGTCCGGTGGCGAGCAGAAGCGGCTCGTCCTCGAGGCGTTGCTCCGTGGCCCCGACGAGGTGTTGCTGCTCGACGAGCCCGACAACTATCTCGACGTTCTCGCCAAGCGCTGGCTGGAGGAACGCCTTCGCGAGTCGCCCAAGACCGTGTTGTACGTCAGTCACGACCGCGAGCTGCTCGCCAACACCGCGACCCGGATCGTCACCGTCGAACTCCAGGCTGGCGGCAACTCGGTCTGGACCCATCCGCAGGGTTATGCGAGCTACCACGAGGCCCGCCGGGCGCGGTTCGAGAAGCTCGAGGAACTCCGCCGCCGCTGGGACGAACAGCACGCCAAGCTCAAGGCGTTCGTGGCGTTGATGAAGCGCCGGGCCATGGTCAACGACGGCGCCGCCCAGGCGTACAAGGCGGCGCAGACCCGGCTCCGCAAGTTCGAGGAGGCCGGACCACCGCAGGCCATCCCGCGCGAGCAGAACGTCAAGATGAGGTTGCGCGGCGGGCGTACCGGCAAGCGGTCGGTCGTGTGTGAGGCGCTTGAGCTCGCGGTGGGGATGGGCAGCAGCGAAGCTGAAAGCTCGAACAACACAGGTGAGGTGGCTCCGGGCGCGGCGTTGATGAAGCCGTTCGACCTGGAGGTGTGGTACGGCGAACGGGTGGCCGTGCTCGGCTCGAATGGCTCGGGAAAGTCGCACTTCCTCCGCCTCCTCGCGGCCGGCGGCACGCTGCCCGAACCCGAGCACCTGCCGGTCGGCGAGATAGTCGTGGCGCCGGTGTCGCACAACGGTCGGGCGAAGCTGGGCGCGCGGGTGCGTCCGGGGTGGTTCGCGCAGACCCACGAGCATCCTGAGCTGGTCGGGCGTACCCTCCTGGAGATTCTCCATCGGGGCGACGAGCATCGCGCCGGCATGCCACGCGAGGAGGCGGCCCGCGCACTTGACCGCTACGAGCTTGCGGTGGCGAGCGAGCAGACCTTCGAGTCGCTCTCGGGCGGGCAGCAGGCGAGGTTCCAGATCCTGTTGCTGGAGCTGTCCGGCGCGACCCTGCTCCTCCTCGACGAGCCGACGGACAACCTGGACGTCGCGTCGGCGGACGCGCTCGAGGAAGGCCTCGCGGCGTACGAGGGAACGGTGCTCGCGGTCACCCATGATCGGTGGTTCGCCCGGGGGTTCGACCGGTTCCTCATCTTCGGCGCCGACGGCGACGTCTATGAGGCCGACGAGCCGGTCTGGGACGAAGGTCGCGTCCGCCGGGCGCGGTGAGCCCTACCACGCCGTGAGCGCGCCCTCCACGCTCTCCACGACGAGGTCGGACACGCAGAACCCTTCGGAGGAGAAGTCGTTCGTCCAACCGAACCGCAGGAGCGTGGCACGGAGTAGTTCGGGCGAGGCGCGGTAGTCGGCCGCGACCATCGAGGCGAGGGGTAGGACGGTGAGCCCCGGTAGCCACCGGCACACAACCTCATCCAGCCCGACGGTCACGAAGGCTAACGGAAACAGCGTGGAGGCGATCGCGGTCGCGTCGTGGGCGCGGACACAGACCCACTCCTCCTCGGGGGGTTCGTACGCGGTGAGGGTGAGGTTGTGCGCGGTCGCCAGCGCTTTGAGCCGTGCCGCCGCACCCGTGCGGGTCCATCCGGGTAGCGGGGACTCCCACGGCGTCGCACCCAGCCACTGCTGGAGTGCTGGATCAAGGTCGATCATCCCGGCCATAATTCCCTGCGGTCCCCGGAGCGAAGTCGGTCGAAACCTGCCCAAGGAGGGCGCTCGGCGTGTCCGAGGCGCGGGCGTGTCCTGATCGGCGGCATCACCTGGACGTCCGGATGGGACGTGCTGGAAGCGGACAAGCTTCTGGTCGGCGGTCCGACCATCGATCATTGTGACGGACATGTTACGTCGACTCCTCGCCGTCGCCGTCCTTCCCGCCCTTGGTCTCGCGCTCGCTCCGGCGCCAGGTGCCGTGGCCGGCAACAACGCCGCCGCGACATCTGCCGGCACAGCGAACGCCGGCCCAGCGAACGCCGACGCCTCCGCACGGATCGGCCTCAGCGTCGTCTCGTCCCGCCCCGCTGTGGTGAGCGGAGGTGACGCGCTGGTCCGGGTGTCCACGCCAGCGGACGTACCCCTGACCGGCGTTCACGTGTATCTGAACGGCGAGGACGTGACCGCAGCCTTCAGGTTCGATCCGCGGGCCCGCATCGGAGACGGGCTCGTCGAGGGGCTCCGGCTCGGACACAACACGCTGACCGCGTCAGGTGGGGGAGCGGCGGGCCGGCTCGACGTGACGAACCATCCGATCACCGGGCCGGTCTTCGCGGGCCCGCACCAGCAGCCGTTCATCTGCGACACGGCGGAGTTCACGCTGGTGACCGGCGCCAAGCTGGGGGCGCCGCTCGACGATGAGTGCTCGGTGCGCACTCGCGTCGACTACGTCTACCGAACGACGGACGGCCGGTTCGTACCCCTGCCCGCCGGCACCACCCGCCCGGCCGACCTCGCGTGGACGACGACGAGTGCGGGGCGCCGGGTGCCGTACGTCGTCCGGGTCGAGACGGGCACCATCAACCGCGCCATCTACGAGACGGCGATCCTGCACGATCCGGAGTCTCCCGCACCCGATGCCTGGCAGCGCTCGCCCGGATGGAACGGCCGGCTCATCTACACGTTCGGTGGCGGCTGCGCGGGTGGGTGGTACATCCAGGGCCGCAACACCGGTGGAGTGATGGACGACCTGATGCTGCGGCAGGGGTACGCCGTCGCGTCGGCGTCCCTCAACGTCTTCGGCAACAACTGCGACGACCTGCTCGCCGCGGAGACGATGAGCATGGTGAAAGAACGCTTCGTCGAGGCGTACGGCGTTCCGGCGTTCACGATCGGGTGGGGCTGCTCGGGCGGCTCCTACCAGGTGCACCAGATCGGCGACAACTATCCGGGCCTGCTCGACGGCATCGTCGCCGCCTGCAGCTTCCCGGAGGTGGGGTTCGGGACGATCCACACCATCAGCGACGCCCGACTGCTCGACCACTACTTCAAGGTGCTCGCGCCGGGCGCGTTCCTCCGGGAGCAGCAGCGGGCCGTGTCCGGCTTCGGGAAGTGGGAAAGCATCGCCAACCTCGCCGGCGGGGGCGGGCGGATCGACCCGCGGATCTTCTGCCCGGGCCAGCTTCCCGCCGCACTGCGCTACGACCCGGCGACCAACCCGACCGGCGCGCGGTGTGACGTCTACAGCCACACGGTGAACGCCTACGGCCGGGATTCGGAGACCGGATTCGCCCGGCGGCCACTCGACAACGTGGGGATCCAGTACGGCCTGCAAGCTCTCCTTGACGGCACGATCAGCGCCGAGCAGTTCCTCGACCTCAATGCCAGGGTCGGCGGCTTCGACGCGGACGCCAACCACGTCGCCGAGCGGACTGTCGCCGACCTTGGCGCCACCCGAGCGGCGTACCGGACCGGCCGGCTCCTCAACGGCGGCGCCGGTCTGGCGACGATGCCGATCATCGACTACCGGGCCTACACCGACGACGCGTCGAACGGTGACATCCACATGCGGTTCCAGTCGTTCTCCACGCGGGCGCGGCTGGAAAGTGTCAACGGCACCCATGCCAACCAGGTGATGCTGGTGGAGGACGACAGGTACGGACTGTTCAGTACACAGAGTCCGGTCGTCGCGGACGCCCTCACCCAGATGGACGCCTGGCTCACGGCGATCGCGGGTGACACCCGGCCCGGCAACGCACGGGCCCGGCTCATGCGGAACAAACCGGGCAGCCTCGTCGACGCGTGCTGGACCCGCGACGCGGAGCCACGCAAGATCGCCCAGCCCCAGGTCGAGGGGGTTGGTACGACGACCTGCAACACCCTCTATCCGGTGTGGCCGTCACCGCGGATGGTCGCGGGCGGGTCGACCGCCAACGACATCGTGGCCTGCCAGCGACAGGCCGTCGATCCGCGGGTGTACGCCGGGCGACTCAACGGCGAGCAGCTGTCCAGACTGCGCGGCATCTTCCCTGACGGCGTCTGCGACTGGTCGGCACCGGGGATCGAGCAGCAGGGCCTGGCCGGGACCTGGTTGTCGTTCGGATAAACCTGGAATCGCCGCGTCCCGGCGCGTCACCGGGCCCGTGCGTCGACGGACGACCGACCGGAAATCGGCGACTTGTCCGAAGGCTCCTGCTTCGGACAGGGGTCGAATCCTCGGACAAATCGCCGCTCGGCCGCGCCTCGCGGCCGGACGCCGGGGGTCATTTTGACCACACTGCCGAGCCGCGAGTATTCTGGGCGGTCGTTGCGCTTGCCGGCGGTCGTCCGGAGGTCCCAGGGTCGTCCCTGGGCAGGCATTGCCGGCGTCTGGCGCAGTCCGCATTTGCGGAGCTTTGACACCCAAGACCTGCCATGTCAGGTAGACATGGCGTAACACGACGAGCAGCGAAGGCCGACGACTGTGCGCACCTACAGCCCCAAGCCCGGCGACGTCCCACGCGAGTGGCACGTCATCGACGCGACCGACGTCGTCCTCGGTCGGCTCGCGAGCCAGACGGCGACGCTGTTGCGCGGCAAGCACAAGCCGACCTTCGCGCCGCACGTCGACACCGGTGACTTCGTCATCATCGTCAACGCGGGCAAGGTCGCGTTGTCGGGCAACAAGCGCGAGACCAAGTTCGCTTACCGGCACTCCGGTTACCCCGGCGGTCTCACGGCCGTCCCTTACGGCGAGCTTCTCGACAAGGATCCCCGTAAGGCCATCGAGCGGGCAGTCTGGGGCATGCTCCCCAAGAACCGCCTCGGCCGGAAGCTACTGAAGAAGCTGAAGGTCTACGCGGGGCCTGACCACCCGCACAAGGCCCAGCAGCCCCAGACGTACGACATCACCCAGATCTCGCAGTGATCGCTGCGCCGAAGTGAGGAATCTCGTGGCCGAGTCCACCACCACTCCTGTCGAGGCCGAGGGCGTCGCCGTCGAGGCCGACGCGCCCGCTGACGCTGGTCAGCCCGGCGACGGCGACAGCACCGTCGCCTACAGCTCCGAGAGCGCTCCGGCCCCGGCGAGCGCGCCCCGTCCGGTCGCGATCGGACCGGCCGCCGCCACCGGGCGTCGCAAGGAGGCCGTGGCGCGGGTACGAGTGTTCCCGGGCACCGGCCAGTGGCGGATCAACGGCCGCACCCTCGAGCAGTACTTCCCAAACAAGGTGCACCAGCAGCACGTCAACGAGCCGTTCGTGCTCCTCGAGCTTGACGGACAGTACGACGTGATCGCCCGCATCGACGGCGGTGGCGTCACGGGCCAGGCTGGCGCACTGCGGCTGGGCATCTCCCGCGCGCTCAACGAGGTGGACGTCGACACCAACCGGCCGCCGCTGAAGCGGGCCGGCATGTTGACCCGCGACCCGCGCGCGAAGGAGCGCCGCAAGGCCGGGCTCAAGAAGGCCCGTAAGGCTCCGCAGTACTCCAAGCGGTAAGCACGGCGGCATCGTGGGCCGGCTCTTCGGTACCGACGGCGTTCGCGGGCTGGCCAATGGCGAGATCACGGCTGAGCTCGCCCTCGACCTGTCCGTCGCCGCCGCGCATGTGCTGGGCGAGGCCGGAGTCTTCGAGGGGCACCGACCGACCGCTGTGGTCGGTCGGGACCCCCGCGCCTCCGGTGAGTTCCTTGAAGCCGCGGTGGTGGCTGGGCTGGCGAGCGCCGGCATCGACGTCGTACGCCTGGGAATCCTCCCGACCCCCGGCGTCGCTCACCTGACCGCGAGCATGGGCGCCGACGTCGGCGTGATGCTGTCGGCCTCCCATAACCCGATGCCCGACAACGGCATCAAGTTCTTCTCGCGCGGCGGGCACAAGCTCGACGATGCGATCGAGGACCTCATCGAAGCCCGGCTGCGGGAGCCCTGGCAGCGCCCGACCGGTTTCGGGGTGGGCCGGGTCCGCGAAGACCACGACGGTTTCGAGACTTACGTCGACCACCTCGTGACCACCGTCCCGCACCGCCTCGACGGCCTGACCGTGGTCGTCGACTGCGCCAATGGCGCCGCCTACCGCACCGCCCCCGAGACGCTGCGCCGGCTGGGCGCCAGGGTGATCCCGATCCACGCCGAGCCCGACGGCTGGAACATCAACGAGCGCTGCGGCTCGACCCATCTGGAGTCGCTGGCCGCCGCCGTGGTCGAGGAGGGTGCCGACGCGGGCATCGCCCACGACGGCGACGCCGACCGGTGTCTCGCGGTCGACGCGCAGGGGAACGTCATCGACGGTGACCAGATCCTCGCCATCCTCGCCGTCGCCATGCGGGAGGCTGGTGCGCTAAACGGTGACACCGTGGTGGCGACGGTCCTGAGCAACCTCGGATTCATGCTCGCCATGCAGCGCGAGGGCATCGCTGTGGAGCAGACGAAGGTCGGCGACCGGTACGTCCTCGAGGCGATGAAGGCGGGATCGTTCACGCTGGGCGGCGAGCAGTCGGGGCACGTCCTACTCCTCGACCACGCCACCACCGGCGATGGTGTCCTCACCGCCGCCCACCTGCTCGCCCGGGTGGCGGCGAGCGGCCGGTCGCTCGGTGAGCTGGCCAGCGTCATGACGCGGCTCCCGCAGGTTCTGGTCAACGTCCGTGGTGTCGACAAGGCGCGAGCGGACTCCGACCCGGCGGTGCTGGCGGCCGTGAAGGCGGCCTCGGCCGAACTCGGCGAGACCGGCCGGGTGATCCTGCGACCGTCCGGCACCGAGCCGGTGGTGCGGGTCATGGTCGAGGCACCGACGTTTGAGGATGCCCAACGGGTCGCCGATGACCTCGCGCGCACCGTCGAGCATGCCCTCGCCCTCAGCTGATTCTTGACAACAGCCAGCGCATCGTCGATACCGATATTGCGTGGCGTGCGGACGGCGGCAGGTGGCAGGCTCACGGCCGTGCAGGTTCCTGAGATCAAGGTCGTACCAGTCGATCCGGATGACGAGGCGAGGTTCCACGCGTGGCATGAGGCGATCTCGGCCGGTCGTGGAGCCGACCGGGTGGACCCGCCGCTGTGGACCTACCCCGAGGCGTTGGCGAGCTTCCAGCGTCGCTCCGAGAGCCTTCGCCGGGAGGCGTTCGCGGCGTACGACGGCGACGTGGTCGTCGGCGGGGGTGACCTCGAGTTGCCCCTGCGCGAGAACACCAATCTGGCGATGTTCGAGCTCGCGGTGCCTCCGGCCCATCGAGGTCGCGGGATCGGCACGGCCATGTACGCGTACGTCCAGGAACGCGCCCGCTCCGACGGCCGGTCCAGCCTGCTCACCGACGTGAGCCTGCCTGACGGTGTCGAGCCGGCGGACTGGCCGGGCATCGGCTTCCTGAGCCGCCGCGGCTTCACCTTGCGGAACACCGAGATCCGCCGCCAGTTGCGGCTTCCGATCCCGCCAGCCCACCTCGACGCGCTGGCCGCGAAGGCCGCCGAGCGGGCGTCGGCGTACCAGCTGGTCTCCTGGTCCGGCAGGTGTCCCGACGAGTACGCCGAGCAGTACGCGCAGCTCAAGGGGCTCCTGATGAAGGAAGCTCCCACCGGCGACCTCGACTACGAGCAGGAGGTCTGGGACGTCGACCGGCTGCGGGAGACCGAGGCATACGCCGTCGCACAGGGACGCACTCTCCACACCACGATCGCGCTGGCAGCCGACGGCGTGATCGCCGGTCACACGCAACTCGCCGTGCCGCGGCACGACCTGGGGCGGGCGTTCCAGTGGGACACGCTCGTGCTGACCAAGCATCGCGGTCACCGGCTGGGGCTGGCCCTCAAGGTCGCCAACACGCGGGTGTTGAGCGAGCAGCACCCTGAGGTCGGCCGGATCGACACCTGGAACGCCGTCCAGAACGGTCCCATGGTCGCGGTGAACGTGGAACTCGGGTTCCAGGTCGTCGAGGAGTCCCAGGAGTGGCAGCGCGACCTCTGAGCCGGCCGAGAATGATCACGTAAACGTGGTCATTCCACACCAGGCTAGGTCAATTTGCCGCGCATCGTGGGGAATGACCACGTTTACGTGATCATTTCGGGTCGGGACGTCAGACCTTGCGCAGGCGGACGCGGGTCACCGTGTGCTCCGAACCCTTGTGCAGCACCAGGGTGGCACGGCCCCGCGTCGGCGCGATGTTCTGCTCGAGATTGGGGCCGTTGATCGTGTCCCACAAGAAGCTGGCCCGGGCGACCGCGGCGTCGTGGTCGAGGTCGGCGTACCTGCGGAAGTACGACGCCTCGTCACGGAACGCCGTCTCCCGCAGCGCGAGGAACCGACGTACGTACCACTCGCGGACATCAGCCGGCGAGGCGTCGAGGTAGATCGAGAAGTCGAAGAAGTCGCTGACCGCGAGGCCCTGCCGCCCGTCCGCCCTGGTGCGGGCCGGCGCCAGCACGTTGAGGCCCTCGACGAGCAGGATGTCGGGTGAGCGCACCTCGAGGTGTTCGCCGGGAACGATGTCGTACTTCAGGTGCGAGTAGATCGGGGCGGTCACCACCGGAACGCCCGACTTCACCGCGACGATGAAGCGCAGCAGGGCGCGCTGGTCGTACGACTCCGGGAAGCCCTTGCGTTGCAGGAGACCACGGCGTTCGAGTTCGGCGTTCGGCAACAAGAAGCCGTCGGTCGTCACCAGCGAGACCCGCGGGTGGTCGGGCCAGCGGGCGAGGAGTTCGCGCAGGAGCCGCGCGACCGTGCTCTTGCCCACCGCGACGGAGCCGGCGATGCCGATGACGAACGGCGTCCGCGCGGCCGTGACGTCCTCACCGTCGGCGTGCGCGTCCGCGGACAGGAAGGTCTGGGTCGCTCGGTGGAGGGCTCCCGTCGCGCGGACGTACAGGTTGAGCAGCCGGGTGAGCGGCAGGTAGACCTCGCGCACCTCGGTGAGGTCGATCTCGTCGGCGAGGCCGCGGAGGCGCTCGACCTCGCCGGCGCTGAGCGGGAGCGGTGTCTGTGCGGCCAGGCGTGCCCAGGCGGCCCGGTCGAGTTCGACGTACGGTGTGGCCGTGCCGGCGGCGGAACGAGCCTCCCGGGTGCGTTGCATGACAGCGATTCTTCCCTGCTGCCCCAGGATGGGTACATCGCCGGGTGGGTCGCTGGCGTTGGAAGTTCCGGATGGTCGCCTGCCGTTCACCAGGGGTGGCTACGCTGGGGCCCCATGTGTGGAATCGTCGGTTACGTTGGGTCGTCTCGGGCTGTCGACATCGTGGTTGAGGGCCTGCGCCGGCTGGAGTATCGCGGGTATGACTCGGCCGGGGTCGCGGTGCCTGATGGCGCCCGGGTCAGGGTGAGCAAGCGGGCCGGGAAGCTCGTCAACCTCGAGGGCGCGCTGGCCGACGACCCGCTGCCGGCGAGCAGCTCGGCGATGGGACACACCCGCTGGGCCACTCATGGTGCGCCGACCGACCCGAACGCCCACCCGCACATCGACTGCCACGGCCGGCTCGCGGTCGTCCACAACGGCATCATCGAGAACTTCGCGACGCTCAGGGCTGAGCTCGAAGCCGCCGGTCACCACCTCACCTCCGAGACCGACACCGAGGCGGTCGCGCACTTGCTCGAGGACGCCTGCGAGGCGAGCGGGGGCGACCTGGCTGAGGCGATGCGCCAGGTCTGCCGCCGCCTGGAGGGCGCCTTCACCCTGGTCGCCGTCCACGCGGACGCGCCTGACCTGGTGGTGGGTGCCCGGCGCAACTCGCCGCTCGTGGTCGGCCGGGGGCAAGGTGAGAACTTCCTCGCGTCCGACGTGGCGGCGTTCATCGCCTACACCCGGGACGCCATCGAACTCGGCCAGGACCAGGTCGTGGCGATCACCTCGGCCGACGTCACGGTGACCGACTTCTACGGTCAGGTTGTCCAGACCCGTGAATACCACGTCGACTGGGACATCTCGGCCGCCGAGAAGGGCGGCCACGACTACTTCATGCTCAAGGAGATCGCCGAGCAGCCCAAGGCGGTCGCCGACACGCTGCTCGGACGCCTCACGCCCGACGGCCGGCTGAGCCTGGACGAGATGCGGCTGTCCGACGACGAGCTGCGCGAGATCGACAAGATCATCATCATCGCCTGTGGTACGGCGTTCTATGCCGGGCTGACGGCGAAGTACGCCATCGAACACTGGACCCGCATCCCGTGTGAGGTGGAGCTGTCCAGCGAGTTCCGTTACCGCGACCCGATCGTCGACCGGTCCACGCTCGTCATCGCGATCTCGCAGTCAGGCGAGACGATGGACACGCTGATGGCTCTGCGGCACGCCCGCGAGCAGCGGGCTCGGGTCCTGGCCATCTGCAACACCAACGGCTCGACCATTCCACGCGAGTCCGACGCGGTCCTCTACACCCACGCCGGGCCCGAGGTCGGTGTCGCCGCGACCAAGACGTTCCTCACCCAGGTGGTCGCGTGCTACCTCATCGGGCTCTATCTCGCGCAGGTGCGGGAGACGAAGTTCGGGGACGAGGTGGCCATCGAGGTCGATCAGCTCGACAGGATGCCCGCCGCGGTGGAGCAGGCGTTGGAGACGATGGAGCAGATCCGGGCGCTGGCCCGCGAACTCTCCGACAGCAAGTCGGTGCTGTTCATCGGCCGGCACGTCGGCTATCCGGTCGCGCTGGAGGGTGCGCTCAAGCTCAAGGAACTCGCCTACATGCATGCCGAGGCGTTCGCCGCGGGCGAGCTCAAGCATGGCCCGATCGCGTTGATCGAGGACGGGCTGCCCGTGGTGGTCGTCGTACCCCCCCGTGGCCGCGACGCTTTGCACGACAAGATCGTCAGCAACATCCAGGAGATCCGCGCCCGCGGTGCCCGCACCATCGTGCTCGCCGAGGAGGGCGACGACACCGTGGCGCCGTGGAGCGACACGTTGATCCAGCTGCCGAAGGTGCCGACGCTCCTGCAGCCGCTGGTCGCGACGGTCCCGCTGCAGATCTTCGCCTGCGAGCTGGCGATGGCCCGGGGCAACGACGTTGACCAACCGCGCAACCTCGCCAAGAGCGTCACCGTGGAGTAGCCCACACGCCGGGTCAGAGGGCGATGCCCACCAGGTGGCCGACGCCGTAGGTCACGACCATCGCCAGCGCGCCGCCCGCGACGGTACGAAGCGCGGCGCGGCGCGGGTTGGCGCCGCCGAGCCGGGCGCTCACGGTGCCGGTGAGGATCAGGGCCACGATCACGGCGGCGAAGCAGACCGGGATGCGCGCCGAGACCGGCGGCAGCGTGATCGCCAGCATCGGGAGGATCGCGCCGACGGTGAACGCCGCGAACGACGCACCCGCCGCCTGCCACGGGCTCGTCAGGTCGTCCGGGTCGATCCCGAGTTCGGCCTCGGCGTGGGCGCGGAGGGCGTCATGCTCGGTGAGTTCTTTGGCTACCTGGCGGGCGAGTTCGGGTGAGATGCCCTTGTCCTCGTAGATGCTGGCCAACTCGTCCAGTTCTGAGTCGGGAAGGTGCGCGAGCTCCCACTTCTCCTTCGCGAGGAGTGCCTGCTCGGTGTCCCGCTGGGTACTCACCGAGACGTACTCTCCGGCGGCCATCGAGAACGCACCAGCAAGCAGCCCGGCGATACCGGCGACCAGGATCGCGGAGAGGTTCGTCGTGGCCGCCGCGACGCCGACGACGATGCCGGCCACGGAGACGATGCCGTCGTTGGCGCCGAGGACTCCTGCCCGGAGCCAGTTCAGGCGCCCGGTCACGCTCCCGATGTGGAGATCCGGCTCATCAGGATGCGCGCCGTTGGGAATCTGCTCGACACCGTTCATGCTTTTCCTCGCTTCGCGGCGAGCGCGCATGAGGCACTCAGGGCGCTGTGTTGAACGATTCGCTCGCTCATGCGGGGCAGGCTAGTCCGCAATGGCTACGTTCGGTAGCGAGGCAAGGCTTAGCGATGTTGGCGTCGCGGGTCAGCGGGAACCCCAGCCGAAGCCGCCTTCGGAGTCGATCACCTGCCCCGTGATCCACCGCGCCTCGTCCGACACCAGCCAGCTGACCAGGCGAGCCGCGTCCTCGGGAGTGCCCCAGCGACCCGACAGGCTGTGCTCACGAACCCACGCCACCTGCTCCGGGGACGCCCAGCCCGTGTCGGTCGGTCCGGGATTGACCGTGTTGACCGTCACTCCCCGTGGCAGAAGGTGCGCCGCCAGGCTGGCGGTCAGTTGGTGGAGCGCACCCTTGCTCGCGGCGTATGGCAACTCGCCCGGCATAGGTCCCTTGTGCTGGCCGCTGGTGAAGAGCACGACGCTCCCGGCTCGAGTGTCGTCGTGGCGGGCGGCGTACTCCTTGACCAGGAGCAGGGTGGCCCGGGTGTTGACGGCGTACGTCAGGTCGATCTCGGCGGCTGTGAGGTGTTCGAGGTCGTACGTCGACGACCGGGCGTGGTTGGCGACGAGGATGTCGAGCGCGCCGTACGCCTGGATCACGGCGGCTACCACGGCGGCCGGAACGTCGGGGTCGGCAAGGTCCGCGGCGAGATGCTCGACCTGGTGCCCCTCGGCCCGGAGTTCGACCACGAGAGCTTCAGTGCTGTCCGGCTCAGCGCCCCACGGCATCTCCGCGTCGTGCGGGGACCACGAGGTGAGGAACAACGCGGCGCCGTCGCTGGCCAACCGGCGGGCGATCGCCGCACCGATGCCGATCTGGCGGCTCGTGCCGGTGACGAGTGCGACGCGTCCGTTCAGGCGACGGCGCTTGGGGTGCTGCTGTGGAGACGTCATCGCCACGTACCCCACCAGAACCCCTGACCCGCTGCCAAGGGTTTTCCGGCGCGTCCGCTGAGGTGGCGGGTCGGATACGCGAGGATGGAGCGGTGATCGTCGGCTTGGGGATCGATGTCGTGGATGTGGCGCGGTTCGAGGAAACTCTGGAGCGTACGCCGGGACTCCGCACGCGGTTGTTCACCGATGCCGAGCAGGGGCGGCCGATCGCCTCACTCGCGGCGCGGTTCGCGGCCAAGGAGGCTCTGGCCAAGGCGCTCGGCGCACCCGTCGGCCTGCACTGGCAGGACGCGGAGGTGGTGACGGACACCGACGGCCGGCCCTGGCTTGAGGTTCGGGGCACGGTTGCCGCGCAGACGGCCAGGCTCGGCGTCACCGGGATGCACCTGTCGATCTCCCACGACGCGGGCATCGCCTCAGCGGTCGTCGTCCTCGAGAAGTGACGGTGCTCCTGACTCATGCGTACCGCCCACACAGTCGCACAGGTTCGGGCCGCCGAGGCGGCCCTCATGGCCACCGTTCCCGAGGGCACGCTGATGCAGCGGGCGGCCGCCGGGCTCGCCACCGCGTGCGCGGATTTCCTCGGCGGCGTCTACGGCGCCGACATTGTGGTGTTGGCCGGGTCGGGTGACAACGGCGGCGACGCGTTGTACGCCGCCGCGCGGCTCGCCCGCCGCGGCGCCCGGGTAGGTGCGGTGTTGCTCGATCCGGCGAAGGCGCATCCGGGGGGGCTGGCCGCGTTGGGGCGCGCGGGCGGTCGGGTCATCGAGGCAGAGTCGTACGCCGCGAGCCTGGCCAGCGCCGACCTCGTCCTCGACGGGATCGTCGGGATCGGCGGCAAGCCCGGCTTGCGGCCGGCCGCTGCCGCGCTGATCGACCTGGTGGAGGCGTACGCCGTTCCTGTCGTCGCGGTCGACGTGCCCAGCGGCATCGACGTCGACACGGGGGAGGCGCCGGCGCGGCATGTACGGGCGACGCTGACGGTGACGTTTGGCACGCACAAGATCGGGCTGTTCGTGGACCCGGGAGCGACGGCGGCAGGAGCGGTCCACCTGGTCGACATCGGGCTGGCGCCGTATCTCCCCGCGCCTGCGGTGGAGGCGCTCCAGGCGGATGACGTGGCGGCCCGGATTCCGGTGCCCGAACGCGACTCGCACAAGTACTCCCGTGGCGTTCTCGGTGTGGTCGCGGGCTCCCGGCAGTACACCGGCGCGGCAGTCCTGGCGGTAGGTGGAGCGCTCGGTGGGCCGGCGGGAATGGTGCGGTACGTCGGACCGGAGGAGTCGGCGGTGTTCGTCCGGCAGCGCTGGCCCGAGGTGGTCGTGGGGGAGGGGCGGGTCCAGGCCTGGGTGGTGGGCTCCGGGCTGGGCGACGACCCCGCGCGCGCCGAGGACGTACGCCGGATCCTGGCCAGCGACCTGCCGGTGCTCGTCGACGCGGACGGGTTGCGGCACGTGCCGCCCGCCCAGGACAGCCGGCCAGGGGGCATCGGGGGACGGGACAACCGGGGAGGGGACACCGGGAGGAACGACGTACCTCCCCGACCGGTCCTGCTGACCCCGCACGAAGGCGAGCTGGCCCGGATGCTGGAGGTTCCTCGCGAGGAGGTGGCGGCCCGCCGGTTGGCGTCGGCGCGGGCCGCGGCCCGGCGATGGAACTCGACGGTCCTCCTCAAGGGCGCCGCCACCCTGGTCGCGGCCCCCGACGGACGGGTCCGGGTCAACACGGTCGGAACGCCCTGGCTCGGGACCGCCGGCTCGGGCGACGTGCTCTCGGGGGTGTGCGGCTCCCTGCTCGCCGCCGGGCTCGATCCGCTCGAGGCGGGAAGCGTCGGCGCGTACCTCCATGCCGCGGCCGGGGTGTTGGCATCCCAGGGCGGTCCGATCACGGCGTTCGACCTGGTGCGTACGCTGCCGGTGGCCGTCCGCCTTGCCCTCACCCGGGCTGGTTCGCCGGCCTGATCGCGACGAGCGAAGCGCCGGTTGGACTACCAGTCGGTTGATCGACGCGGTGGTTGCGTCCACCGCGCTCGAGCAGCCTCGACCCGTACTCCTGCTCACGAGCGATCCCGATGACCTCAACCGCCTGCTGGATGAGCCGCATCGGCCGAGATCAGAGCGGGTCGCCGTGATACCTGTCTGACCAGTCACCTGGTCAGCTGGCCTGATGGTCAGGTGGACGGCGGGCGGTGGGGGTACGCCGAGGGCCGTGCGGAGGGGTACCTGTCGAGGTAGGCCGCCAGGTCGATCGCGGGGGTTCGTACCGCCGTCGCCGCGAGCACCGCGTCGACGATCGCGAGTGTCACTGCGTCTGCGGCGGCTGCCTGCACGGCCGCGATTCCACCGACCTCGGCGGCGCCAGGCCAGGATCCGAGGGCGGCCACGCGGGGCTCGATCTGGCCGGTGGCGAGCGCGAAGATGCTGTCGCCGTCGACAAGCGTGTGAACGGGCCGGACCGCTCGGGCGAGTCCGTCATGGGCGGCCGACGCCATCCGTCCCAGCTGGGGATGGCTGAGTCGGGCGTTCGTGGCGACCACGGCGAGGGTGGTGTTGAGCTGGTCGCCCGAGAGCGGTGCCGACGTGTGCGCGGCGGCCTCGGACGGGTCGGGAACGCGGGGGCGCAGCGACTCGTCCTCGACGTACTGCGCCGCGAGCAGTGCTCCCGAATCCGGCAGGCACGGCGATCCGAACGCGTTGGCCACCGCAAGGGCACCGACGATGACACCGCCGTCGAGCCGGATGCTCGCGGTGCCGATGCCACCCTTCAGGCTGGAGATACTGAACGCCGCGCCCGTGCCGGCACCCACGCAGCCGGTCCGGATCGCGCCGCCAGCGGCATTGGTCGCCGCCTGGTAGCCGAGGTCGGCGTCGGGGCGGGCGGTGGGGTCTCCGCCCTTGCCGAGATCGAAGACGATGGCCGCGGGTACGACGGGGACGACCACCCCGGGGCCGACCGGCACGCCGCGGCCGTGTTCCTCGCACCAGCGCTGGACCCCGACCGCCGCGACCAGGCCGTACGAACTCCCGCCCGCCAGCGTCACGGCGTCCACCGTGTCGACGAGCGTGCCGGGTGCGAGAGTGTCGGTCTCGTGCGTACCTGGTCCGCCGCCACGCACGTCCACCGCGCCGAGCGTGCCAGGTGGAGGGATGACGGCGGTGACACCGGTCAGCCAGCCGTCACCGATCCGCTCCGCCTGCCCGACGAGGACACCTGGAACGTCGGTGAGTGCGCCGTACGGGTTCGCCTTCGCGTCCACAGGCACCCACCCTAGGCCAGCTCCCAGTCCCTTCGTGATCATGATCGCGGCGATGAAGGCTTTCCGGACATATAACCCCTTACAGCTTCATGATCTGAATCATGATCACGGGCGCGGCAGGTCGCGCGGGGCGTCGGAGATTGGGTGGGGGAGTCGCCTGGAACACTAGAGCCGTCATGGAAGCAGCAGTCCGAGCCGAGGCACGCGTCGATCTCGCGGCGATCCGCGCGAATGTCACCGTGCTCCGCGAGCGCGCACCCGGCGCCGAGGTCATGGCCGTGGTGAAGGCCGACGGCTACGGCCACGGGCTCGTGCCCTCCGCCCGCGCCGCGCTCGCCGGAGGCGCCACCTGGCTCGGCGTCTCCAACGTCGAGGAGGCGGTAGCCCTCCGCACCGCCGGCATCACCGAGCCGCGGATCCTGTCCTGGCTGGCTACGCCGGGGGAGCGGTGGACCGAGGCGCTGGCTGCCAAGGTCGACGTCGCGGCGTATTCCCCGTGGCAGCTTTCCGAGATCGCCGAGGCGGCGGCGAGCCGGGGCGTAGCCGCGCGGGTGCACCTCAAGATCGACTCCGGCCTCAACCGCGGCGGCGCCCACCCGCGCGACTGGCCCGCCCTCGTCGACGCCGCCCTCAGCGCGCAGGCTGACGGCACCGTCGCGGTCGTTGGGCTGTGGTCCCACCTCGCCCGGGCCGACGAGCCGGGTCACCCGTCGATCACCCAGCAGCTCGACGCCTTCCGCGAGGCGGTGGCGTTCGCCGAACGCGTCGGCATCCAGCCCGAGGTCCGCCACCTCGCCAACTCCGCGGCCACCCTCACCGTCCCGGACGCACACTTCGATCTCGTCCGCCCCGGCATCGCGGTCTATGGCCTGTCACCGATCCCCGAGACGGCGCCGTCCGACCAGCTCGGCCTGGTGCCCGCCATGACGCTGCGAGCGAGATTCGCGCTGGTCAAACGGGTGCGAGCGGGAGAAGGTGTGTCGTACGGCCATAAGTACGTCACGCCACGGGAGACGACGTTGGGACTGGTTCCGCTGGGCTACGCCGACGGGGTGCCGCGCGCCGCGAGCGGCGTCGGCCCGGTGTGGGCGGCCGGGAGTCGCCGGACCATCGCCGGCGTGGTCTGCATGGATCAGTTCGTCCTCGACCTCGATGACGACCCGGCGGTCGCGGGGGACGAGGTGGTGCTGTTCGGCCCGGGTACGTCCGGTGAGCCCACCGCACAGGACTGGGCGGAGGCGACCGGCACGATCTCGTACGAGATCGTCACCCGGATCGGTGCGCGGGTTCCCCGCCGCTATGCCGGCGAGGAGCCGCGATGAGTGGCGGTGGCGGCAACCTCCTCGGCCGGCGCACCGGCCTACTGGGCGTCGCGACCGGCGTCCTGGCGGCCGGTGCCGCGGCGGGGGCAGCTGCCGGACTCGCCGTCGAGCGCTACGTCGTCGGCCGGCGGCGCGCCCGCGATCCCGAGCTGGAGGAGCCGCTCGGCTCGCGCCGCGGTACCCCCACCATCGTCAAGACCCGCGACGGCGTCGAGTTGTACGCCGAGGTCGACAACGTGTCCGTGAGCGTGGCTGACGCCCCGCTCACGGTGGTCTTCTGCCATGGGTACGCCCTGAACCTCGACTGCTGGCACTTCCAGCGGATCGCCCTCGCCGGCGAGGCCCGGCTGGTCTTCTATGACCAGCGTTCCCACGGCCGCTCCGGGCGTTCGCCGCGCGACCTGTGCAACGTCGACCAGCTCGGCAAGGATCTCGCGGGGGTTCTGGAGGACATCGCCCCTGACGGCCCGCTCGTCCTCGTCGGACACTCCATGGGCGGGATGTCCGTCCTGGCGCTCGCCGACCAGCAGCCCGAGCTCTTCGCCGAGCGGGTGGTGGGTGTCGGACTGCTGGCGACCAGCGCCGGCGGCCTCGACCGAGTGACGCTGGGCGTGCCCGGGCCCGTCGGCCGGCTCGTCCACCGGCTCACCCCGGCCGTCGTCGCGGCCCTGGCGCGGGTGCCCGACCTGGTGGAGCACAGCCGCAAGGCGGGGAGCGACATCGGGTATCTCCTGGCCAAGCGGTATTCATTCGGCTCGAAGGTGCCGTCGTCGCGGGTGGAGTTCGTCGCGGAGATGCTCGCGGCCACGCCGATCGAGGTGGTGGCGGACTTCTATCCGGGGTTCGCCGAGCATGACAAGTACCACGCGCTGGAGGCTCTGAACGGCGTGGAGACGCTGGTGATCGGCGGTCGCAACGACCTCATCACGCCGGTCGAGCACAGCCGGGAGATCGCCGAGCGCCATCCCGCGGCGGAGTACATCGAGCTGTCGAACGCCGGGCACATGTTCCTCATCGAGTATCCCGAGGTCGTCAACGCGGCCTTGTGCGAGCTGGTGGAGCGGGCCCGTGAGGCCGCACGGACGATGACGTCGTGAGCCTGGAGGCCTGGTGGCCGTCATGATCTGCCCGCACCGCCAAGACACCGACTGGAGCGGCCTGCCGTGATCGATCTGCACGTCGTCGAGGCGAAGCCCGCCGACGCGCCGTACCTCGTGGAGGTCATCCACGCGGCGTTCGGCGCCCGCCCACCTCTCGACCCGCCGGGCACCGCCATGCAGGAGACGGCCGCGACCGTCGAGGCGGCCGTGCGGGAGTACGGCGGCCTGCTGGCCCGGGTCGACGGTGAACCCGCCGGCGCGATCCTCTTCTCCGAGTCAACCCCGATTTCCGGGAGCACCCCGCCCCGTGACGACTCGGACCCTGACGGGGGTGCGAGGTGGCTTGAGCTGCGACGGGTCTCGGTGCACCCGAGGTTCCAGCACCGTGGCGTCGCGACCGCGATGGTGGGCTGTGCCGAGGAGGTGGCCGAGGGGCGCTCGGTCGACGGCGTACGCCTGGTCGCGCGGGCGGAGCTACCCGCGACACTGGCGTTCTGGCGCCACCGCGGCTACGTCGAGGCGGGGCGCAGCGGACCGAACGTCGCTCTGGTCAAACGGATACCCGTCGAGTTCGCCGTGCCGACGGCCACCGACATGCGCGCGGTGGGTGAACGCCTGGCCGGCGTGGTGCGCCCCGGCGACCTCGTGCTGCTCGCCGGCGAACTCGGTGCCGGCAAGACCACGTTGACGCAGGGGCTTGGCGCCGGACTCGCGGTGCGGGGCGAGGTGACGTCGCCGACGTTCGTCATCTCCCGCGTCCACCCGTCGACCGTCAGCGGGCCACCGCTCGTACACGTGGACGCCTACCGTCTGGGCGGGGTGGCCGAGCTCGACGACCTCGACCTGGACATGTCCCTGGACGAGGCGGTCACCGTCGTGGAATGGGGCGAAGGACTGGCCGAAGGCCTCGCCGAGGACCGGCTCGAGGTGGTGCTGACCCGCTCGACTGGAGCGGCGGCCGGTGTCCCCAGCGACGGCGAATCCGCGGATCCGCGCTGGGTCCGGATCATCCCGGTGGGCCGCCGCTGGGTCGACGCCCCGCTGCGGGCGAGCCTTTCGCCCGACGCTGGTGGAGCCGCCTGACGCGAAGCGACAGCCGGCCAACACTGGCCAGTGAGGTTCCAGTCACCGTCCGAAGTTTTGATCATGGCGGTTGAACGAGGCGCCGGCGGCTGTGTCTACGAACGCCACGGGCTGTGCCGACGAACGCCAGCGGCTGTGCCGACGGGCGCCATGGGCTGTGTCGACGAACGCCATGGGCGGCGGGGAAAGGGGAGCCATGGGTGGGGTACGCCGGCAGGGTGGGGCAGGATCCGGAACGCCGAACCGGTTGGGACGTCGCGGGTTCATCGGGCTCGGCGGGGTGAGCGCCGCCGCGTTACTGCTCGGGACCGGCACGGTGGGCGCCGGTCGCGCGAAGGCCGCGGGGCCGATGCCGGGATATCCGTTCTCCCTCGGTGTGGCCTCTGGCGATCCACTACCTGACAGCGTGGTGCTGTGGACCCGCCTGGCCCCGGAGCCGCTGGCCGAGGACGGGCTCGGTGGGATGCCGGCGCGGAAGGTCGTCGTGCGGTACGAGGTCGCGACGGACGAGCGGTTCCGCGAGGTCGTCGCCCGGGGTGAGGCGGCGGCGGTTCCCGAACTCGCGCACTCGGTGCACATCGACGCGAGGGGCCTGCGTCCCGGCCGGGAGTACTTCTACCGCTTCCGGGCAGGTAGCGAGACCAGCCCCGTCGGCCGCACCCGCACCGCGCCCGCCGAGGACGCACGGGTGGGTGACCTGAGGTTCGCGTTCGTCTCCTGCCAGCACTACGAGGAGGGCTACTTCTCGGCGTACCGCCATCTCCTCGCCGACGACCCGGATCTGGTCGCGCACTGCGGTGACTACATCTACGAGTCGCCGTCGGGTCTTGCGGTGCGGCCGCGGACGCACGTGGTCGGCGAGCCCTACGACCTGCGTGCCTACCGCCTGCGGTACGCGCAGTACAAAACCGACCCCGACCTGCAGCGGGCGCACGTCCAGCTGCCCTGGATCTTCACCTACGACGACCACGAGGTCGACAACAACTGGGCCGGCCCGATCTCGGAGTTCTACCCGGAGGTCTCGATCGAGGAGTTCCTCCTCCGGCGTACCCAGGCGTTCCAGGCGTACTACGAACACCTTCCGCTGCGGCCGTCGCGCCAGCCGCGGGGTACGGAGATCCCGCTGTACCGCAGGTTCCGGTACGGCAACCTCGCCACCTTCCAGGTGCTCGACGGCCGGCAGTACCGCGACCCGCAACTGCCCTGCGCCGACCCGATGGACTGCGAGGGGCGTACCGACCCTGACCGGACGATGCTCGGCAGCCAGCAGGAACGCTGGCTGCTCGACGGCCTGCGGCGCAGTCGGTCCACCTGGAACGTCCTCGTCCAGCAGGTGCCGTTCACCCAACTCGACGAGCTCGAAGGGGACGGTTTCAGATTCGGCAAGGACAACTGGAACTACTTCCCGGCCGCCCGCCAGAAGATCGTCGACGTTCTCGCCGAACGGCCGTCGCTGAACGGCATCGTGATCGGCGGCGAGATCCACCGGCATCTGGCGGCGGACATCAAGCGGGACGCGGATTACGCGGACCCGGCCGCGCCCGCGGTGGCGTCAGAGTTCGTGGCGACGTCCGTCGCATCTGGGGGTAACGGCAATCCCAGCAGCGCCTGGGTTTCGCGGATCATGCGGGAGAACCCGCACATCCCGTACGCCCACGAGCGCCGGGGGTACGTACGGTGCGAGATCCGGCAGGACCAGTGGCGGACCGACTTCCAGGTCCTGCCGTACGTCACCACCGCCGACTCGCCGGTGGAGACCGGCGCGTCGTTCGTGGTCGAGGCGGGCCGCCCCGGCCTCCAGCCGGCCTGAACGCGCGGACTAGCCTGACGAACGTGCTGCTCCTCGCGTTCGACACCGCCACTCCGGCCGTCACGGTCGCCCTGCACGACGGCCGGTCGGTCCTGGCCACCTCGACCATCGTCGACGCCATGCGGCATGGAGAGCTGCTCGCACCCGGCATCGCGACGGTGTTGCGCGAGGCGGGGGCCGACCGGTCTGACCTGACCGGGATCGCGGTCGGTGTCGGGCCAGGCCCGTTCACCGGGTTGCGGGTTGGCCTGGTCACCGCGCGGACGTTGGGCCACGTCCTGGACATTCCGGTCCATGGCGTGTGCACGCTCGACGTCCTCGCCGCGGCGGCGGAGGTCGACGAGGGGCAGGTCGGGTCGTTCCTGGTCGCGACGGACGCGCGGCGCAAGGAGGTCTACTGGGCGCGCTACTCCGACCGCCGCACCCGCGTCGACGGTCCACACGTGAGCCGACCCGCCGAGGTCGCCACCCCAGACGTGGTGGTGGGTCGCGGAGCGACGCTCTATCCGGACGCGTTTCCGAACGCCGCTGGTCCGCTCGACCCCTCGGCCGCCGACCTGGCCAGGCTGGTCGCGACTGGCTCGGTGCCGGTGCTGGAGCCGGTTCCCCTCTATCTCCGGCGCCCTGACGTGGCCGAGCCCACCGCCCGCAAGAGTGTCTTGACAGCGAGGTAAGGACCCCCGGAGATGGTCTCGCTTCGTCCGGCCCAGCCCGCGGATCTCACCGCGTTGCGGGAGCTCGAGACCGCCTGCTTCGGCCGCGAGGCCTGGGGCGAGCAGGCATTGCGGGGAGAGTTCGACGGCGTACCCGAGACGAGGTACGTACTGGTCGCCGAGGACGCCGGCGCGGTTGTCGGTTATGCCTCGCTGCTGGCCATCGACACCACGGCCGACGTCCAGCGGATCGCGGTCCGCCCCGACTGCCAGCGGCACGGGATCGGACGGGGGCTCCTGGACGTGTTGGTGTGCGAGGCGCGGGACCGCGGCTGTGTCGAAGCGTTGCTGGAGGTACGCGACGACAATGCCGGCGCCATCGCGATGTACGAGACGTTCGGCTTCGTCGTCATCGCCCGTCGTCGCGGCTATTACGGCGGGCAGGCTGATGCGCTCGTTCTCCGGCTCGCACTCGGCAGCACGCCCGGATAGCGGCTGTCGCCGACCCGGCGGTGACGCCCCCGCGAGGTGCGTGGGGTGGCCGCTGTTGTTGGTGTTGCCGATGTCGGACGGCATCTCGGTAAACGTTGACATCCCGGCGGGCGCCTCCTAGCTTCTACCAGAAATCGATTGCCAGAGGCTCCGGTACCTCCGCGTAGACCACGCCATCGGAGCGGCCGGCACGAGAACCTGAATATTCGACTGCCACCTCCCTCACGTGTCGCTGCCCCGCGGACCTCCGCCTCGCGGCGCGGAACGTCCACAGTGGAAGGAAAGAATGGACAATCGAGATGGGCTCAGCCGGCGAACCCTCCTGCACCTCTCGGCGGCAACCGCCGGAGGCGTGATCCTGGCCGGCTGTACGGCCGGAAACCAACCCGGTGGCAGCGGTAACAGCAAGGCGAGCCCGACCAGTTCGGCGCCGCCAACTGTCAAGGGTTCGAAGACCACCGCCCTACCGATTCCGTCCGCATTCAAGGAAGCCCCCGAGCTGGCGAAACTCGTTGCCGCCGGCAAGCTCCCGCCTGTCAAGGACAGGTTGCCAACCAAGCCGTACGTCGTTCCGCACAACTGGATCAAGCCAGGAAAGTACGGCGGCGCGATCAGCACAGTGACCTCCGCGAGTGATTCGACGACCCACGCGGAGTTCATGTACGGCCATTCACTGTTGCGCTGGCTCAATGATGGAAAGGACATCGCGTCGGGCCTGGTCGAGAGCTGGGATTCCAACGCTGACGCCACCGAGTGGACGTTGCACTTCAGGGACGGGCTGAAGTGGTCGGACGGTCAACCGTGGTCCACCGAGGACATCATGTTCTGGTGGGAGGACATGGTCCTCAACGAGGAGCACGGAGAGGTGCCGCCAGACGAGGCACGGTCGGGCAAGGGCACGCTCATGACGATGACGGCGCCCGACAAGCTCACGATCGTGATGAAGTTCGACGCACCGGCTCCGTTGACCGCCGACCGGCTGGCGATGTGGGTCAAACGCGGCAACGGTCCGGTGTGGATGGAACCCAAGCACTACATGAAGCAGTTCCATCCGAAGTACAACAAGAAGGTCCCTAAGGACTGGGCCACCGACAAGGGCGAGTTCGACGACAAGCGGGCATGGATCCGTAATCCCGACTGCCCGACCATGACCGGCTGGAAGTGCAAGTCGTTCAGCGAGGGTCGTCGGGTCGTGTTCGAGCGCAACCCTTATTACTGGTGCGTTTCTCCAGACGGCGCACAGCTGCCATACATCGACACCATCAACTTCAACGTCGTCCAGAATGCCGAAGTCCAGAAGCTCCAGGCGGTCGAGGGCAAGCTGAACTTCCTCTACGCGGGGTTCACCTCGATCTTTCTCAGCGACATCTCCGCGCTGAAGCAGGCCGAGGCCAAGACCAAGCTGAAGGTGCTCCTCTGGGACGCAGGGGACGGCAGTGGCTCACTGGTGTTCTTCAACCAGGACTACCACGACGCCAAGATGCGAGGGCTGATCCGCAACCCGAAGTTCCGGCAGGCGCTTTCGTATGCGTACAACCGTAAGGACGTCCAGAAGTCCGTCTATTACAACACCGGTGAGCTGACGACCGGAACGATGAGCCCCAAGGGCATTGAGTTCCACGTCAACGACGAGGGTAAGCAGGTCTACAAGAGCTGGCGGGACAGCTACGTGAAATACGATCCCGAGCTGGCCAAGAAGATCCTGGACGAGATCGGTGTGGTCGACAAGGACGGTGACGGCAAGCGGGAGATGCCCGACGGATCCAAGCTCGTCGTCCGTCTGGACTACCAGGCAGATGCCTCATCCGAGCACGTGAAGAAGAACACGCTTCTCAAGCGCGACTGGGACGCGATCGGCGTCGACACCCGGATGAACCCCGTCGCGCCCGAAGGGTTCGGGGATCAGTGGCGGTTCGGAAAGCTGATGACCCACACGACGTGGGAGACCGGCGATGGTCCTAACTGTCTGGTCTACCCGCAGTGGATGGTGCCGATCGAGTCGTCGCGATGGGCGCCGCTGCAGGGGGAGTTCTACAACGTCCGGGGCACGCCCAAGGAGAAGGCGGAAAAGAACGTCGATCCCTACAAGCGGACCCCGCCGCGGATGGAACCCGTGCCGGATGGTCCGGTCGAGCGGTTGTGGAAGCTGTACGACCAGAGCAAGATCGAGCCCGACGAGATGAAGCGGCACCAGCTCGTGTGGGAAATGATCAAGATTCACATCACGGACGGCCCGTACCTGTTGGGTGTGTGCGCCAACACGCCGTACATCGTTCTCGTCCATGAGGACATGAAGAACGTGCCGGCCAAGGAGAATCTCGCTATGGGTGGTTTCGCGGCACCGTGGATCCACCCGACCCCGGCGGTCTACGACCCCGAGACGTGGTTCTGGGACAACCCCGAGCAACACCAGCAGTAATGAGGTCGCGCGGATAGGGACGTAGCCAGCCGGAGAGGCCCCGGCAACCCAGGGCCTCTCCGCGGGCGTCGGTCGTGCTGTACTTCGTGGTGGACACGAAGGCCGTCGAGACGCCGCTGGAGCAGATTCATCATGACGAGCGAGCCGCTGGTGCTCGGGATCGAGACGTCCTGTGACGAAACCGGCGTCGGGATCGTCCGTGGCGGCACGCTGCTGGCCGACGCGGTGGCGTCGAGTCTGGACGAACACGCCCGCTTCGGCGGTGTCGTACCCGAGGTGGCGAGCCGGGCGCATCTGGAGGCGATGGTCCCCGCGCTGGAGCGGGCCAGCCGCGAGGCCGGCGTACGCCTGGACGACGTGGACGCGGTGGCGGTGACCAGCGGGCCGGGGCTCGCGGGTGCCCTCCTGGTCGGGGTCGCGTCCGCGAAGGCGCTCGCACTCGGGCTCGGGAAGCCGTTGTTCGGTGTCAACCACCTGGCCGCACACGTCGCGGTTGACACCCTCGAGCACGGCCCGCTGCCCCAACCCTGCATCGCGCTGCTCGTGTCGGGGGGACATTCCTCCCTGCTCCTCGTCGAGGATGTCACGCAGACGGTCACGCCGCTCGGCGCCACCATTGACGACGCGGCCGGTGAGGCATTCGACAAGGTGGCGCGCCTGCTCGGATTGCCGTTCCCGGGCGGGCCTTACGTCGATCGGGCGGCAAGGACGGGGGATCCGGCGTACGTCGTCTTCCCACGCGGGCTCACGAGCCCACGCGATCTTGAACGCCACCGGTTCGACTTCTCCTTCTCCGGCCTCAAGACCGCGGTCGCACGCTGGGTCGAGACCCGGGAACGCGAGGGCCAGCCGGTGCCGGTAGACGATGTCGCGGCGGCGTTCCAGGAGGCGGTCTGCGACGTGCTGGTGCGCAAGGCGCTGGATGCCTGCCGTACCCACGGCGTCAACGACCTGCTCATCGGTGGCGGCGTGGCTGCCAACTCCAGGTTGCGGGCGATGGCGGAGGAACGCTGTGGCGCCGCGGGAGTTCGCGTGCGGGTCCCAAGGCCCAAGCTGTGCACCGACAACGGCGCGATGGTCGCCGCTTTGGGAGCACAGATGGTGGCGCGTGGGCGTACGCCGTCGGGCCTCGACCTCCTCGCAGACTCCTCCATGCCGGTGACCGTCGTCGCGCGTTGACAGCGGTTCGTTGACAGCAGGCCGTTGACAGCGGGCAAGGCGGTTTTGCCTTTTTAGGCAGCCGCCCAGCTTGACGATTGATCTTCACCGGAACAGGAAAAGGGAACCTCCAGGAGGCCTAGGACCCGCCTTCACGGTCGAAGGAAGCAACAGGAGCCGCCATGGCGACCAATGCGGCGACACAACCGGCGGCTCTGCCCGGCCCTCGGCCGGGCAAAAATATGGCATGGGTGCCCGGTGGGACGTTCCAGATGGGCTCCGACGACTTCTATCCCGAAGAGGCTCCGGCTCGTTCCGTCGTGGTCGCGGGTTTCTGGATGGACGAACATCCGGTCACGGTGGCGGAGTTCCGGCGTTTCGTCCGGGCCACCGGCTACGTCACGTTGGCCGAGCGGCGGGTATCACCGAACCTCTACCCGGCCGTCGATCCGCGGTTACGCCAACCCGGATCGCTGGTCTTTCATATGACCCCTGGGCCGGTTGATCTTTCCGACTACCGGTCGTGGTGGTCGTTCGTGCCGGATGCGTCCTGGCGGCGACCGGAAGGGCCGGGGAGTTCGGCCCATGGCCGCGAACGCCATCCAGTCACTCATGTCGCGTACGAAGACGCGCAGGCGTACGCCACCTGGGCGGGCAAACGCCTGCCGACCGAAGCGGAGTGGGAGTACGCCGCGCGGGGCGGGCTCGACGGCGCGATCTATGCGTGGGGCGACGAGTTCAGCCCGAACGGGTACGTGATGGCGAACACCTGGCAGGGCCATTTTCCGTGGCAGAACGCACAGACCGGGTACGACAGCACCTCTCCCGTCATCAGATACCCGCCCAACGGCTACGGGCTGTATGACATGACGGGGAACGTCTGGGAATGGACCAGCGATCTCTTCGCGTTCCAGCCGTCCACGCGGGATGCGAAGGCGAGCTGCGCGCCCTACCGCTGGGGGATACACCTTCCCCAACAGCGCACCGGCGAAGCTCCGACGGATGGCGACGCCGGACGCGAGGGAGGAGCGAACCGACCCGCGGTCCGGGTGATCAAGGGTGGGTCGTACCTCTGCTCACCGACCTACTGTCTGCGCTACCGGCCGGCGGCCAGGCAGGGTCTCCCGGCCGACTCGGCCGCCTGCCATCTGGGATTCCGTTGCGTCGTAGGCCCGCAGAGCCTGCGCTGACAGGAACGCGCGCCCGCTAGCCTTTTGACTGTGCCCGTGCCTGAGCTTGCTGAGCGGATCGAAGACCTGTGGCAACGCCGGACGGAGGTCGCTCCCGACGATCCGGCCGCCGTGGCCGCCGTCCATGAGGCGATCAACCTGCTCGACACTGGCCAGGCGCGGGTGGCCGAGATCGTCGACGACGAGGTCGTCGTCCACCAGTGGCTGAAGCTCGCCATCCTCCTGCTGTTCTCGCAGGCCAGGATGGAGACGACCGAGTTGGGGCCGTTCGAGTACGCCGACCGGATCCCGCTCAAGCGCGGCTACCAGGCGCGCGGCGTACGGGTGGTCCCCGGTGCCTCCGCACGCTGGGGCAGCTACCAGGCACCCGGCGTGGTGATGATGCCGAGTTACATCAACATCGGCGCGTACGTCGGCGAGAACACCATGGTCGACACCTGGGCCACAGTCGGCTCGTGTGCCCAGGTGGGCCGCAACGTCCACCTCTCCGGCGGGGTCGGCCTCGGCGGCGTCCTCGAACCCCCGATGGCGGCGCCAGTGGTCATCGAGGACGACGCCTTCGTCGGGAGCCGGTGCATGATCACCAACGGCGCCCGGGTCGGGAGGGGCGCCGTCCTCGGGTCAGGCGTCATCCTGAACGACTCGATTCCGGTGATCGACGCGGAGACCGGGGTGGAGCTCAGCCGCGGCGTCGTCCCGCCCTGGACGGTCGCCGTCTTCGCGACCCGGCCGCGGGAGTTCGGCGGCGGCACCTTCGGGCTCCCGTGCGTCCTGGTGATCAAGCGCCTGGCTGAGGGAGAACGCCACGACAAGGCGGCGCTCAACGACGTACTCCGCGGCCACGGCGTGGCCCTCTGAGCGGATCGGCCCTGTGAGCGGATCAGCCTTGGCTCGGATCCGTGGGCTTATGGGTGGGGTAGGACGTACGGCGACCGCGGGTCCTCGTCGGGGGAGTGCCGGCGGATCGGGGTGGCGCGTTCGCAGGCGCCACCGACCGAGCAGCGCACCAGCGCCACCTTGGTGCCCGTCCACGCGTCGAAGAGCAGCCAGCCCGGCCGCTCCCAGACGACCTGCTGGGTGAGCCCAACGTCCAGTTGGAGGCGGCGTACGCCCGTGGTGGCGCTGACGATCAGCAACTCGCTGAACCCCAGCCCATCGGAGCGGGAGTCGACCGCGACCGCCTGCCTGCCGTCAGGGGAGAAGCTGATCGGGGTGATCTCGCAGCTGCGCCACAGGTCGGTGAGGTCGAAGAAGTCGACCCTGGCCGTCGCGACGCAGGGCCGGTCCTGCTGGTCGTAGTCGCGGACGAACGCCGCGAGGCCGCGAGCCTCGGACACCGCTGTCACGCCGACGCTGCTGGCGAAGTTCGTGATCATGTCGGAGTCGGGTTCGTACGCCGCGACGTCGGCGCGGGGTCCCTCGGGAGTCAGCAGGAATCCCAGCTCGTAGTTGAGGTACCCGACCGGCGTGTAGTCGGCCCTGGTGACCAGCCCGACGGTGACGCCGTCGGAGTCGGGCTGGCCGTCTCCGTGGCCGCTGTAGAGGTTGACGACATTGGCGCCGTCCGGGGGGACCAGGCTTTTCGTCCACAGGAACCGGTCGCGGTCCGCTCGCCCGCCCGGTGCCGAGACGCGTCCCTTGTCGAGGATCGTGGAGCGTCCGTTCGGGCGTACGAAGTCGAGCCGCCAGGTGCCCGCCTGCTCGTCGAACGGGCTGCGGATGACGTACCCGTCGGTGAGCTTGATGAACGACTCGGCGCGCGTGCCGCCGCTCAGCCGGACTGTGGTCGCACCATCGTGGAGCGTCTGGTCGGCTATCCAGGGGACGGCCGGTGGGCGCCCCTGCTGGAGATGCCGGACGTCGACCGTACGCCGCGACTTGTCCGGAAGCCCCTGGCGCGCGACAGCTGGCGCGTCGTCGGTCCCGGCGCCCGCAGGGGCTGCGGCGAGGATTGTCAGGGCCGCGAGTCCGGTCGCGAGTACGCCGGCCAGGCCGCCACCGAGGACCCGCCTGGAGAGGGGCGAACGACGCATGGAGCTTCTCCTCGGATTGATGGGAAAAGGGTCGTACCAAAGAAGCTCTTCCCCACCGTGACACCCTCATGCGAGCCGGAGCCGCCGGAGAAGGCGGCTCACCGGGCCGGCGGGCCTTCGGGGACCGGGCTCGGGTCCGGTGACGACCGGGAGTCCGGCGGCCGCCCACGCCTTCGTGCCGCCACGGAGTGAGACCGCCGTACGGCCTTGTCGAGCGAGACGTTCGGCGCCTTGGCGCGAGCGGTTCCCCATCGAGCACGCCGTGACCACCTCACCCCGTGGGAGCGTGCCGGCCCGGACCGGGATGCGGTCCAGCGGGACGTTGAGGGCCCCCGGGATGTGTCCGGCGGCGTACTCTTCCGCGGTGCGTACGTCGACGATCGGGTCCCCGGCTTCCCACCGGGCGCGCGCGGCGGCGACATCGATCTCCTCGACGGCCTCGGGATCCGGGTGCATCGGCAACCTTCAGTGCAGGTCCTTGTCGGTGACCGGAACGAAGCGATGGTCCGCGGGTTCGTAGACGAGCACACGCGCCGTCGCGATGTCGAGGTACAGACCGACCAGCTGGGTCTGCCCGGACGCGACCGCGTCGGCGACGAGGGGGTACGACATGAGGTGGTCGAGCTGTTCGACGACGTTGACCATCACGATCTGGTCGAGGTCGGCCCAGCCCTCGCGGGCGGCGACGTCCCGCACCGGATCGCCGGCCGCCCACCGGGCCAGGCTGGGTTCGGCCAACCGCAGCCACGCGCGCAGCGTTCCGGCGTCCCTGCCAAGGTCGGTCCCCTGGTGCAGGGCCTGGAGTCCGGCACACCCGGAGTGGCCGCAGACGACGATCGCCGGCACCCGCAGGATGCTCACTGCGAACTCCACCGCCGCCGGCACCGACAGGTCGGCCGGAAGGTGGGTGGCATCGTACGGCGGGACGACATTGCCAACGTTGCGGAGCGTGAGCAGATCACCCGGGCCGCTCGCGGTCAGGAGGTCGGGCAGCACCCGGGAGTCGACACAGCTCACGCAGAACGCTCGCGGCTGCTGCCCGGCGGCCAGCCCAGCGAGGAGCGGGCGGACGAGCGGCGCTGTCCGCTCCTGGTAGAACCGCACCCCGGCGAGTACCGTCTCGCGGCCTTTCCCCTCCTCCGGCGGGGTCCGCCAGGGCGAGTCTGGATGGAGGAATTCCGGTGGCGAGGGTTCCCTGCTGGCGTACGACCTGAAATCTTCCATCAACTGCCCTGCCTCGCTCGCCCTGCTCGCTCGCTGACCCGTCCGACAAGCAGTCTAGGAACCGCGGGTTTCGCCGGCGTTCCTGACTCCGCACCCCGAGACGGTGCCCGCCGTTGGGAACGCGTCCAGGGGCGCTGCGCGGAGGCGTATCCGCTTCGCCAGCGTGACGTACGGTCAGCGGCTGGGGAGCTGGTAGGGCGCCCCATCCTCGGGAGCCGGTGACTTTCGTGGCCCGAGGGCCAGCTCGCAGGCGCCGGTCATCGAGCAACGCACCAGCGACGCTCGGTCGTTGTCCCACACCTCGACGAGGAAGCGGCCATCGCCTTCCCAGCTGATGTTTTGCAGGACAGCTGCCTTGAGGGTGAGCACTGGCTGCCCCGTCCTGGCCTCGACGAAGGTGTACTCCCTGGCCCCGAGCCCGTCCATTTCTGGAGCGTAGGTCACGGCGTAGCGGCCGTCGGAGGAGAGCCACTGGACGTGGCTGGTACAGGTGCGCCACAGCCGGCGATTACTGGCGTTGAGGTCGACGACAGCCGAGCACGCGACGCCCCTGGTGACCGCGGGGTCCTCGGTGCGTACGGCGGCCAGACCCGGGCCGTCAGCGACGTCGCTCACGTTGTACAGACCCTTCCACGTCGTGATCTCGCCGGTCTCCGGATTCCAGGCTTGCGGGTTCGGGCTGTCGGCCGTATTAGGTGTGAAGACGACCAGCCCGCGCAGGAACCCGATCGGCGTGGCCCGACCCACATCCGCCCGCTCGAGGGCCTCGCCGTTGAGAGCATCGGCCAGGACCAGGAAGCCCTTGTCCAGGTCGGCCCAGGCCACATAGCGGCCGTCGCGGGAGACCACAGGGTAGGAGCCCGGCACGCTGAGCTTCTCGGTGCCGTCGATGCCGATCAGCCGGACGCGAGACGGATCTGTGCTCAGGTCGTGCAGGACGTACCCACCGGCGACCGGCTGGAAGCTGACCGGATGAGTGGCCTTGACGGGCGTCGTAGTGGAGCCGTTGAAGATCTGTTGCTCCGCGAGCCACGGAATGGTCGGCGTCTTCCCGAGTGCGAGCCGGCTGAATTCGAGGGTCACGGACGACGACGCCCTCGGGGACGGTGTGCGGTTCGACGGGCTGGACGGGCTGGACGGGCTGGGGGACGCGGAGGGCGTGGAGGGAGTCGGAGCCGTCATGGTCGCGGCGGGCTCCACCCGGGTGCGCTCGCCAGGGCCGCCGGTGAGCGCGTACGTCGCGGGCACGAGGACCGCGACCGCGGCCACCCCGGCCGCTACCGCCGTACCAACTCGCCGACGCTGCCGCATCCGGCGGCCGAGTTGGAACGCCGCTGGCGCGAGGTTGCGCTGGCTGAGCTCATCGACACGGTCGGCCTGACGGTGCAGGGAGTGGGTGAGCTGTTGCTCCAGCTGGTCGGTCATCGGGATCCCTCCTCCGTGGTGGCGGCCGCGAGTTGGTGCAGGCGGGCGCGCAGGGTCGCGAGTGCTCGACTGGTCTGGCTCTTGACTGTGCCGACGGAACAGCCGAGGGCTTCGGCGGTTTCGGCCTCGCTCAGGTCCTCGAAGTAGCGCAGGACGACGGCTGCTCGCTGGCGGGGCGGCAACGTGCAGACGAGGTCCCACATCTCGTCGCGGTCCGCGCTGGACGCCGCGTGGTCGGTGCCGGGCCGAGTGGAATGGTCGGGAACGACGTCGGTGCTGTGCTCGAGGCGCCGCCAGGCACGCCGCCACCAGCCGGTGTGCTCGTTGATCATCGTCCGGCGTACGTACGCGTCCAGTCCCTGCTTGTCGCGGATCCGGTTCCAGGCGACGTAGGTGCGGGCGAGCGCGATCTGGACGAGATCCTCAGCGCTGTGGTGGTCGCCGGTCAGCAGGTACGCCGTCCTGATCAGGGCGCGTTGCCGGGTCGCGACATACGCGCTGAACTCCTCGGCCGTCTCGGTCACGTCCGTCCCCTGCCTTCCCCCTCGGCCCTCCGCCCTTTCGCTGAGTGGATGCGGTGAGCCCGCGTCAAGGTTGCATGAGCTGAATCAATACATCGTGCGAGCCCGCCCAGAGATCGCCGGGATGGTTTGGCACCATAGGCGGGTGCCGAGCATGGACCGATGGGCTGGAACGGCACGGGCAGTACCGCTCGTGCTGGCGTTCCTGCTGTCGACAGGCTGCGGCGCGCTGGGGATCGGGAGCGGTACGGACAGTAAGTCCGCCACGCCGACCGCTACGGGCTCCGCGAGCGCTTCGGAGAGTCCGACGTCGACCAGGGCTCCCACCCCCACACCTACGGCACCGCCGGTCACCTCGTGGGGGCCGACCGAGGCCGAATGGGCGCGGGCGAAGCGGCTGGTGGCCCGGATGAGCCTCGCCGAGAAGGCGGGACAGGTGATCGTCGCGGGCTTCGGCGGGACCAGCGCCCCGACCTCACTGGTCCGGCGCTACCACCTGGGCGGCGTCATCATCATGGGATACAACGTCGCGTCCGCGGATCAGGTCCGCTCCGTCAACCGCGCCCTGCAGGAAGAGGCGCGCGGGCAGGGGCGTGGCTGGCCGCTTGCCATCGGGATTGACCAGGAGGGCGGGACCGTCGCGCGGATCGAGGAGCCGTTGACGGAGTTCCCGACGTACATGACGCTGGGTGCGAGCCGGGACGCCGCGCTGGCAAGGAAGGCCGCTCGCGCCAGCGGCGACGAACTCCGGGCTCTCGGATTCACGATGGTCTTCGCGCCGGACGCCGACGTGACTGACGGCCCGTCGGACCCAACCATCGGGAGCCGCTCGGCTGGCAGCGATCCCGCTCTCGTCGCGTCCATCGTCAACGGCTCCTTGCGGGGCTACGCAGATGCCGGGATCGTCGCCGTACCCAAGCACTTTCCCGGACACGGGAGCGTCCCTGCCGACAGCCACGTGAGCCTGCCGGTCCAGCGCGCTTCGCTGGCCGAGCTGGCCAAGCGTGACCTCGTGCCGTTCGCGTCGGCGGTCAAGGCAGGCGCGCCCGCGGTGATGGTGGCGCACATTGACGTGCGTGACGTTGATCCGGGTACGCCGTCCTCGGTGTCGGGCAAGGTCGTCAAGGGGCTCTTGCGGGACCGTCTGGGATTCGAGGGCGCCGTCGTCACGGACGCGCTGGAGATGGCCGGGATCGCCGACAAGTACGGCAGCGCGGAGGCCGGGGTCCGCGCTCTACTGGCCGGCGCCGATGTCCTCCTCATGCCCGTGGACGTGGCCGCCACCCACGCCGCGGTGATGCGGGCGGTGCGGTCCGGTCGACTTCCGCAAGCCCGGCTTGACGAGGCCGCGGCCCGGTCGGCCGCGCTCATGCTGCACCAGCTGGCGGCCTCCAACGCGCCATCGATGGACGTGGTGGGTACGGCGTCCAAGCTCTCCGAAACGGTGTCATTGCGGGGACTCACCGTCGCCTCTGGGCCATGTGCCGGCCGGCTCGTCGGGCAGCAGGTCCAGGTGGTGGGCGGGCGGGAGTCCGACCAGGCCGGGTTCACCGCTGCTGCCCGCGCTGCCGGACTCCAGGTGGGAACGACGGGTGACGTCGTACGTCTGCTCAGCCGGGGGAGTTCGAGCGGGTCCGGTGACGTCGTGGTCGCCCTTGACACGCCGTACGGTCTGGGACGGAGTCGTGCCGGCACCGCACGGATCGCACTGTATGGCAGGACACCGGGCGCGTTCCGTGCACTGGTGGAGGTGTTGACCGGGCGTGCGCGCGGTGGAGGTTACCTGCCGGTGGAGGTCAAGGGCCTGCCACCGCGTGCGGGCTGCGACTGACGCTGGGGCGCAGCCGCGCGGTTGGCGGTGGTATCGCGGTGTGTCCCACCCGTCCCACCGCCAACCGCGCGGTCGGTCAGGAGCGGAGCGCCGCGACCACATCGATCTCGACGAGAATGCCGTTGAGGGTCGAGCCGACGGTGGTACGGACGGGGTAGGGCTTCTCCAGGAACGACTCGTAGGCCTTGTTGAACTCCGCGAAGTCGCTGAGGTCGGCCAGGTGCACCGTCGCCTTGACGACATCGGCGAACGTCAGGCCCTTCTCCGCCAGCACCGCGGCGACGTTGCGCATCACCTGGGCGGTCTGCTCGGCCACGCCGCCCTCGACCAGCTTGCCAGTGGCGGGGTCGGCCGGGCCGAACCCCGCGGTGTAGAGGAAGCCGTTGGCGACGATGCCTTGGGAGTAGGCGCCCGCGGGGTTTGGTGCGTTGTCGGTGCGGATTTCTTCCTTCGCCATGGGGAGCCTCGTTTCGGTTCGAGCGGGGGTCTCGTCGCAGGACCCTAACCTGTCGTGCCGGCCCGCCCGGCGGTGAGGTTGCGCCGGGGGAGCGGGCTGGAGAAGACGACGCTCGTCGTTACAGACCCCACTCCGCTGATCCGTCCGGTGATCTCCTCCAGGTGGCGGATGGAGCGCGCGAGCACCTTGAGCACGAAGCAGTCCTCGCCGGTCACGTGGTGCGCCTCGACAATCTCGGCGGTGGTGGCCAGCAGGTCGTGGAACGGCTTGTAGTTGCTGGTCGGGTAGCGCAGGCGGACCAGCGCGAGGATGCCGAAGCCCAGGCGGTCTGGGTCGATGACGGCGGAGTAGCCCGCGATGACGCCGCTCTCCTCAAGGCGACGGACGCGCTCGGTGACGGCGCTCGGCGACATCGAGACGGCGCGGGCGAGTTCGGCGAAGCTGGCCCGGCCGTTGTGCTGGAGCGCCTCGATGAGCCGCCAATCGGTGTCGTCCAGGGATTCCACGGTCATCTGACTTGGATACCAGGAGATGGGCGGCCGATCAAGGGAATGGCCGTGGTTCTGGCCTTCATGCTGGGGACCTCCCGCCATAGCGTTCTGGGCATGGCGACAACGACGATCACGAGCCCCATCCTCGCGGTGCCCACACGGGCCCCGGAGGATGCTGTGGCGTACTTTTCCGCGAACCTCGCGTTCCAGACCGACGTCTCTGACGTGCGGGCGGCCCTGGACCTGGATGAGCCGGGCTTTGCCCTGGTGGACTCTCGCGGCCAGGTGGCGTGGGCGCAGGGGCACATTCCGGGTGCGATCCATCTACCGACGGCCGAGATCCCGACCCGGGCGCATGCGCTTCTCGATCCCGGCGTACCCGTCGTGACCTACTGCTGGGGACCTGGGTGCGACGGTGCTGCGAAGGCGGCGCTCGCCCTTGCGCGGTTGGGATTCCGGGTCAAGGAGATGCGTGGCGGCATTGAGTACTGGATCCGGGAGGGCCTCGCCGTCGAGACAACCGAGGGTCTCACCCAACGCCCGGCGGACCCGTTGACGGCTCCGGTGAATGCCGTCGCCTGCGACTGCTGACCGAAGCTTCCTAACTGCGCCACCGGCTGGTGGTGGTGATATGCCAGCGGCCGGTGGCCGCTCGGCGGGCTTGGTATTTGTGGGGGTTCTTGGCGCGGTCGCGGTTGTGGTGGTCGCAGGCGGGTGCGAGGTCGTCGAGCCTGGTGCTGGGGTGGGCTGTTCCAGGGGTGATCCGAGGTCGATGCGGCCGAAGGAGTGGAGACCTCCGTGTTCCGACCCGGAAAAGTCTTCGCTGCCTACAGCCGGCCCATTTGTTGAGTAGCTGCCGCTCCGGACATGCGTGCTGGCAGGCTCGAAAATCCCTTGTTTTCAAGGGTTATCGAGCCTGCCGGTTGTTTGCTTGTCCCGCTTCCCCGTGCCGGTTAGAACGGTGGGGGATCGGGATCGTCGGGTTCTACGGGGTCGGTGAGTCGTGGTGGGGTGACCTCGTACTCCCGGCCGTGCGGGTCGGTGTACCTGAGGTGTCCCGGACTGGTTTGCTCGACCTTCCAGTGGCCTTCGGTTTTCACCCGGTGGTGTCGGCGGCACAGTGGTGCCATGTTCGCCACGGAGGTTTCGCCGCCTTCGGCGTAGGACTTCGTATGGTCGAGGTCGCAGGAGATGGCTGGGCGCCTACATAGCATCCACGTGCACCGCTGGTTCAACGACTGCACCAGCTCCGCCGCAAGACCGCGCAGGAACCGTTGCGACATCGGATGCAGGCTCATCAACCGCCCGGTGACCGGGTGGGTGACCCCGATCGCGAACATCGCGTCGGGGTTGTTGAGATGGTTGGCGATCAGGCGCCGCGCTGTTTCGGTGAGTACGGGCCCGAACCCGCCAAGCTCAGCCGGCCGCTTGGCCAGCTCGAACAGGGTCGTGATCGGAACATTCAGCTGGAGTTTCGCCTTGATCGCGGCTCTCCACGAGCGGAACGCCGCCGGGATTTCCTGCTCGGGGATCAGCTCCCCATCAGCGTTCTCGCGGGCCGGCCTGTCGTTGCGGGCCTGGGGCACTGGTTGGTCAAGTGGGTGGGTGTAGGTGGCGGGTTTGCAGTCTTCACACGGGCAACCTTCGAGGTGTTGGTCGTGGTCGCGCCCGGTGTGCCGGCACCCATCCTGCTCGGAGACAGGACGGTCCTGCGCATCCTCGGCCTGGGCCGGGCTGTCGGCCTTGTCCTGCTCATCAAGCAGATCGTCAAAGGACTCTTGACAAGCGCCAGAGTCTTCGCCGTTCCCGCAGTCGCTGTCTTCGCGGGCTTCTTCCCCACCGTTGCAGACGATCACGTCGGCCTCACCTGACAGCAGGGAGCTAGCGATATCGGCGCGCAACTGTGGCAGGGTGCGCTCGTCGCCGGAGGACTTCATCGTCCGAGCGATGGCGTCCAGATATCCCCAGATCTGGGCGGCCACGTCGTGGGAGATGCCACGGATGCGTAGGTCGGAGACGCCGTCCAGAGACGGGTAGATGTCCACGCCCCGGTCTTCGCGGGCCCTCTTGTGACGTTGTTTCGCCGCCTCGGGGTGTCGGGTAGCCCGGGGGAATCTCACCCCCAGGCCCCCGCAGATCCCGGCGTGACAGTCTCCCGTCACCGGGCTCTTGTCATCCTGGTCACCAAAAGGCGTGGGTCCATGCCCAGTGGGCGAAAGCTCCGGGGTACTGGCGAGTGACTCGCCGCCAGCACGCGTGGGCTTTACGGAACCCTCGTAACCGCCTAAATTTCTTTCGCAGCCACCGCATCAAGTAGGCATTGACACGGCGCAGGAGCGGATACAGC
>NZ_KB892785.1 GCF_000373925.1 Actinopolymorpha alba DSM 45243
ACCGTCCGCGCGATACGCCTCATAGAAAGCCGACAGGTCCGCCTCGCCGACCAGCGACACAATCTCCCACGCCACATGGTCATCGGGCAGCCATTCCCGCATGTCCGAGGAGATCGAAAACAATTCCCCATCACTGTGGTCAACGTCCACAAAAACCATAAACAGACTATGCCCGAAGATCAACCCGAAGTAAATCAGGATCGGACGAAAGAAGCCCGCGAAACCCGAACCAGGAAATGCTTCCGCACCCCAATCGGCGAACCCAAGACACCGCCGTCAATCGTCCTCCGACCGCGGCTCCCGGCCGACAAGCCGACGGAACACGCCGGCCCAACATCCTTGACAGCCCGCAACCCCCAGTTACGCGACAGGCTCCATAGCACCCCAGAATCTTCACGATCACAGATGACCCGCTCATCACCAGGCTGCCGCGCTCATTCAAAACTCGTGGCCTCTCGCTTGTTTCGCGGATACCGGGTCGCGGATTGAACCTTGAGTAGATGACCACTTTCGACCTGAAGCTGGTCATCTACTCAAGGCTCGGCGGAGCTCACCCTCGAGCCGTCCACATTCTGGCTGGCGTACCGGACGGCTGGCTCGAAGATCGGCCTGTGCAGCCACGCGATCACGACCACCTCCGAGCCGTCCCGCGCGACGTACTCCACCGCCGTCAACCCATCCGCGGTCGGCGGTCGTAGCCGGTAGAGATGCCCCTGCTGGACGAGCCCCCGACCCAATGAGGTCGCCGTTGAGGGGTCCTACCCGCGGGGGCGAAGGCGGAGGTTCTGCATGCCTCCGTCGACGCAGACCTCCACGCCGGTGCTGGATCCGGCCGCCGGCGAAGCGAGGTAGGCGATCGCCTGCGCCACCTCGTCGGCCGACACCAGCCGGCCCATCGGCTGGCGGGCTTCGAGCGCCTTCCGTTCCGCCTCCGGGTCATCCGCCTTCGCCAGCAGGCGCGCCACCCACGGGGTGTCCGCCGTTCCGGGGTTGACGCAGTTGACGCGGATGCCGTCGGGTACGTGGTCGGCCGCCATCGCGAACGTCAGCGCGCGAACCGCGCCCTTCGACGCACTGTAAAGGGCGCGTTGCGGGATGCCGGCGGTCGCGGCGATCGAGCAGGTGTTGACGATCGCGGCCGCTCCGGACTGGCGTAGGTGTGGCAGCGCGGCCCGGCTCACCCGGGCGATGCCGACCACATTGACGTCAAGGACCCGGTGCCATTCGGCGTCGTCGTTGTCCGCGACCGTGCCCTGGGCACCGATGCCGGCGTTGTTGACCACGATGTCCAGGCGCCCGAAGCGTTCCACCACCGCGTCAACCGCGGCTTGCACAGACCTGCCGTCGGTGACGTCGCAGGCGACGCCGTACAACGGATCCTTCACGTCAGCGGCGTTCAGATCGAGGCAGGCCACCTGAGCGCCCCGGTCGGCGAGCAGCTGGGCCGCCGCGAGACCAATCCCGGAAGCGCCCCCGGTGACAGCCGCGACCAGCCCGTCGAAGTCACCCATGTCAGCACCTATCTCCCGCGGTCAGGCCTGGACCAGGGCTTGGCGCTGCCGGCCCAGCCCGCCGATCTCGATCTCCATCACGTCGCCGGCCTTCAGGAACGGGAAGCGTCCAGACAAGGCCACGCCCTGCGGAGTGCCGGTGTTGAGCAGATCGCCCGGATCGAGGACGAGGTACTGCGAGAGGTGCCAGACGAGGTACGCCACGTCGAAGATCATGTCGGCGGTCGTGGACTCCTGGCGGGGATCGTCGTTGACGAACGACCGCAGCCCGAGCTCCTGCGGGCGCACCTCGTCGGCCGGGACCAGCCAGGGGCCGAGGGGGTTGAAGGTCTCCGCACACTTGCCCTTCGACCACTGGCCGCCGGACTGCTCGACCTGGAAGGTGCGTTCGGAGACGTCGTTGGAGACCACGTATCCCGCGACGTGGTCCAGCGCCTCCTCCGGGGACTCGAGGTAGCGCGCGGTCTTGCCGATCACCACACCCAGCTCGACTTCCCAGTCGGTCTTGACCGACCCCCGCGGGATCAGGACGTCGTCGTAGGGCCCGACCACGGTGTTGGGGTGCTTGAAGAAGATGATCGGCGTCTTGGGTGGCGCGGCGCCTGACTCGGCCGCGTGGGCGGCGTAGTTCTGGCCGATGCAGATCACCGCGCCCGGCTTGGCGATCGGCGCGCCGACCCGCAGGCCGGTGCCGTCACCGGGATCGTCCAGCGGCGACAACCGGCCGGCGGCGAGAGCCTCGCGCACCGCGCCGATCCCGCCACCGGCGAGGAAGCGACCGTCGATGTCACCGGTCAGCGGCGAGAGGTCGAAAACCGTGCCATCCTCAGCGCGGACGGCGGGGCGCTCTTCACCAGGCGCCCCCAGACGCAACAGCTGCACGTGCGAATCCTCCTTGACACGGTCCTCGCCCTCGGCATCCTCGTCGCTTCAGGCGGCCACATTCGCTTCCGGCGGCTGAACGGGTCAGAGCGACCAGGTGGAGTAGCCGTTCGCGATCAGCCAGTCGGCGCCGGCCCGGGCCACGTCGAACGGGTCGCCGGGCGCCTCGTCGAGCTCCACGACGTGGTAGGCGACGTTCTTACCCGCCCCGATGGCGGCCGCGTTTTCGACCGACCCCTCGCCGACGGCGGTCTGCAGCTGGCCGCGCACACCCGGGCCGTCCTTGACGTGCAGGGTGTAGACCCGGTCGACGTACGACGTGATGACCTCGGCCGGGGTCAGTCCCGCGGTGTGTGCCCAGTAGACATCGAGCTCGAGGAACACCCGGGGGTCGAGGTGGCTCACCAGGACGTCGTAGGCCGGCGTGCCGTCCTCGACGGGGCTCCATTCGAAGTCGTGGTTGTGGTAGCCGATCTTGACGCCACGCGCCGCGGCCCGCTCGGCGGCGGCGTTGAGCCCGTCGGCAAGCTGCTTCACGCCACCCGCCGTGCTCAGGATCTCCACGCCCATCCCCGAGCCGACGCCCGCGACGGACGCCGGGACCGGCGCGATGAGGCGGTCGGTGCCGAGGATCTCCAGCTCGTCATAGACGGCGTCAGCGGAGTCGTCTGAGGACACCGAGCCGTGTACGGCGATGACCTTCAGGCCGTTGTCATCCAGCTGGGCTCGGAACTCCCGGGCGTCGGCCAGCCGTTCGGCCACGTCGCGCTGGGGGTTACCGATACCGAATGCCTCGACGGCTCGGAAGCCCTGCTCGGCGGCGCGGGCCAGCGCCGCGGCGCGGTCCTCGGCGAGTGCGTTCCGCACGGTGTATAGCTGCAGGGCGAGGGGTGTCGCCATATCTTTCACGCTCCGTCGTGGTGAGCAGGGTGCTGCTGACAGCCAGTCCCGCCCATCCTGCCTGAGCGCTCTGCGCACCCGAACAGCGTCCCAGTGCATGAGACGCCACGTCCGCGAGAGGACAGCGACAGATCCTGGTGAGGTGGCTCATTTCGCCGAAAAATGAGTGGCTCCAGTCTCTCCGGCGACGGCGCGTTGGTTGGCGAGCACCCACTCGCTGATTCGTAGGCCAGCTCGGCGTTCCCGATAACGCAGGACGGTCGGATCCGGGAGATAACCGGCGCGTGCGGCGACGGAGAGCGGGACCGCTGCCAGGTAAGGCCCGAGCGCCTGACGCTCGACGGGAGTGAGCCTGCTGCGGCTGGCCTCCTCGTACGTACTGATCAGCTCGGGTAGGCGGTCCCACGCGAATTCTTCCGGAGCCCCCTGGTCACCAGGACCCACCACGGCATAGAACAACGCGGCGGCCAGATCGTGAATGCGTGGGCGGTTTGCCGCACACCCGAAGTCGAGATAGACGGTTTCTCCGTCTGGGGTTCGACCGATGTTGGCCAGATTGATGTCTCCGTGGACGACCTGACAAGGAAGGCGCAACGCGGGGATCCACTGGGTCCGCAGCGATCGGACCAGCCCGCTGGCAAACCTGGCCACCTCCAGGGTTTCTGGGTGGTGCTTGCACGGCGCCCTCGGTGGCGGACATCCAGCGGCGCAGGGATCCCGGTGTGCCGTACTGCGAGTCGAGCGGCCAGGGTACGTCGACCTCGACCCGGGCCAGGGCGTGATGAAGCCGACCCATCGCCGCAAACGTCCACAGGGTGACCGCCCAGGACGCTTCGCGGCCACTGTGGGGAACGAAGGTTTCCAACTCCGCCTGGCGTCCGCGGCAGGTGAGCACCCACTCCCCTCGCCACGTCTGCGGTTCGGCCACGAGGAGGCCCCGGTCCAGAAGCTGGCGGCGGACGTCTTGGAGAGCAGCGACCCGGCGGCGGGTGATGAAGCGCTGGTGGATGCGGAGAACGAGCCCGACCGAGTGCAGGTGCAGGTTGGTGCTCGTCCATCCGCCGAGGTCGGACACCAGAGATCCCGGCGCGATGTCGTCGACGATGCGCCGTACGTCTGGATGCTCGCTCTGGAGGAAGTCGGGGTCATCCAGGTCAGAACGCCACCATGACCGCAAACGGGAGCCATCCATGGGAGGGATCTTGGGGCCCCCACGCCCGTCATCGCGAGCGATTATCCCGGCGGTCGCGCTTCTTTCTATCTGCGGTAGCGCTCGGTCGTGGTGAGGTGCCAGCGGCCGTCTGCTCGGCGGCGGATTTCGTACCTGTGTGGGTTCTTCGCCCGGTCGCGGTTGTGGTGGTCGCAGGCCGGTGCGATGTCCTCGAGTCGGGTGCTGCGGTGGCTGGACCAGGGCCGCACGTGGTCGAGTTCGCACCACTTCGCCGGAACCGGGCAGCTGTCGTAGGCGCAAATGTCGTACGTGGCGAGGATGGCGCGACGCATCCAACGTGGTGCGAGGCGTACGGCCGAACCAAGGTCGAGTATCGCCGCGACATCGCGGCCTCCCCACCAGCGTTTCCTTCGATCAGCGGCGCTGTCACCGACGCGCGGCTCACCACCATCGCCGGGTTGCCCGCGCTCGTCGGGTTCCCCGGGTTCCCCGCGATCATCTGGTTCCTCGCGGTCGTCGGGTTGCCCGCGCTCACGAACCTGATCGTCGTCCATGCCATCACAATCCGCCGGGGCTTCCTGTGCATCGACATCATCGGGAAGGGTTTCGGCATTGACGATGACGAGGAGTTCGGCGGTGACGGCCTGCACCAACAGCTGGATCAGGACATCGGCGTTTCGCTGCGACTGGGTGCGGGTGTCATCGGCGCCGCTCTTGCGGGCGTACGCATCCAGCAATGCCTGGAGCCGAGCGGCGGCCTCTGGAGGCAATTTAAAGGAGCCGGAGATACTGCCATCCTCGTCCAGGCGGGCAGTGAGGTACCGATCCCGGTGCGCCCTTTCCTCATCCCGCAGGTGGCCGTCTGGGTTCAGGACCTGCCGCAGATATTTGCCGGCGCGGGAGACCTTCTCCACCGTCGAGAATTCATCGCGGGCGAGGTTCAGCAAGGTCTCTTCGGCGATTCGCGCATCCGCATCGTCGGTGAGCACCTTGACCGCGGCGGCGATCGCGGTCGCCATGCCGTACGACAGTTCCCCAGCCGCCGCCGCGGCCGTCGCCGAAAGACGATGGAACTGCCGTCCATTTTGGCGATGACTCGACGCGGCACGAGAATTCATTCGCCCACCCGAGCGCAACCAGGCCGACGTCGAAGAATATCCGGCCGCTTTGGCTTCACCCAGCCGATCGACCACTCCGACCCGAAAGTCGACGGAAAGCCCGATCAGATCGGCCACGCGCATCAACCGATCCGCCTGTTCCATCGCGGCCGCACCCGAATCCGGCACTGGCAAACCAGCCAGCGACCGGGCAGAAGACTGCCACCGGCGTAACCCTGACGTGACAGAGAGTCCTCGGTAAAGAAGCCGACAATCCTCCGCCACCTCGACTCCCCCGACGCGGGCGCTTTACGCCGAGCGGGAATAGGTCATAGTGCGCGCCTGGGGTATGAAGCCCATCGACTCATACACCAGTTTGGGCACCGGATGCGCGGCGTCGCCCCGGGAGCACACCACAACCCGTTCACCACCAGCCGCCGCGAAGGCGTGCAGCACCGCCGTACACACAGCCCGCGCGAGTCCTCGCCGCCGGTGGTCGGGATGCGTACCGACCGGAAGGGACTGCATCGCCCGGAGTTCGACCGAACCCGCGTACTCGCATCGTTTCACGTCCACACGATCCCCAAGGCCAACGGCGTAAGGCAACGGGATATCGCGGGGCGCACCAACGGCTCCCGCACGCCGCGGCGCTACCAGCTCAGACCGGTGGCACCCCATGCCTCTTGTCCGGCCCGCGCCGGTCCTTCGTCTGCGCGGCGGCAAGCCGGGCGACGATCTGGGTGCGGAGTTCGTGCGGCTCGACAATGGCGTCGATCACGAGGTCGGAGGCAAGGCGGAGGATGTCGATGTCGTCCTCGTACTCCTCCCGCAGGGCCGCGACATAAGCCTCCCGCTCCGCCGGGTCGGAGATTTCCGCGAGCTTGTTGAAGTAGACCGCGTTGATCGCCGCCTCCGGGCCCATCACCGCGATCTTGGCCGTGGGCAGAGCGATGCACGCATCGGGTGAGAATCCAGGACCGCACATCGCGTAAAGCCCCGCGCCGTAAGCCTTTCGTACGATGACCGACACCGTGGGCACCGTCGCCTCGGCCACCGCCGTGATCATCTTGGCGCCGGCCCGGATGATGCCCTGGCGCTCGACCTCGCTACCGATCATGAAGCCGGGTACGTCAGCGAGGTAGAGCAGCGGGACGTTGAACGCGTCGCACAGCCAGATGAATCGCGCGGCCTTGTCCGCGCTGTCCACGAACAACACCCCACCCTTCACCGCGGGGTTGTTGGCGAGGACGCCGACGACCTGGCCTTCCAGACAACCGAACCCGACGACCAGCTCCGGTGCGAACAGCGGTTTCACCTCGAAGAACGTGTCGGCGTCGAGCAGCGCGTCGAGCACCGCGTGCATGTCGTACCCCACACTGTCCTGCTCCGGCACCAGATCGGCGGTGAACTCCCTGGCCGGCGGGTGGGCGGCGTACGACGGCGGCTGCTCACGCCAGTTCGACGGCAGGTAGGAGAAGTACGCCTTCGCGATCTCGATCGCCTCGGCGTCGTCAGCCGCGAGCAGGTCACCGCAACCCGAGATTGACGCGTGCATCCGGGCGCCGCCCATCTCCTCCAGGGAGACCTTCTCGCCCACGACCATCTCGGCCATCCGCGGCGAGCCGAGATACATCGACGCGTTTCCTTCGACCATGATCACGATGTCGCAGAACGACGGGATGTATGCCCCGCCCGCCGCCGACGGCCCGAAAAGGCAGCAGATCTGCGCCACCTTGCCCGAAAGGGCCACCTGGTTGGCGAAGATCCGGCCGGCCCCGCGCCGCCCCGGGAAAAGCTCCACCTGGTCGGTGATGCGAGCGCCCGCCGAGTCGATGAACCAGAAGATCGGGAGCTCATCGCGGAGGGCGATCTCAGTCGTACGCACGATCTTCTCCACCGTGCGGGCACCCCACGAACCCGCCTTCACCGTCGGGTCGTTGGCCACCACCAGGACCGGTCGGCCGTCGACCAGGGCGCGCCCGGTCACCACGCCGTCGGCCGGCAGCCCGTCTGCGAGCGCGTTGGCGAACTGGCCGTCCTCGACGAACGTGTCCGGGTCGACGAGCAACCCGATCCGGTCGCGGACGTACAGCTTTCCCTGGCTCGCGAGCTTGGCCGCGCCCCTGCCGGACGGCCGCAGTGTCGCATCCTTCGCCGCGGCGACCGCCTTGACATGATCCTTGCGCTGGTGCCCGGAATCGTCCATGACGCCTACTTTCTCGGGCCAGGTTACTCAACCGGGAGGCCGAGGCCACGGGCGATCAGCATGCGCTGGATCTCGCTCGTTCCCTCGCCGATCTCGAGGATCTTCGCGTCCCGGTAGAAGCGGGCGACGGGGTACTCCTCCATGAAGCCGTACCCTCCGAAGACCTGGGTCGCCGTCCGCGCCGCCGCCATCGCCGCCTCGCTGGCGAAGAGCTTGGCCATCGCGGCGGCCTGTTTGACCTCGGCCGCCGGCCGGCCCGCGTCCTTGGCGGCCGCCGCCTTGTAGGTAAGGAGCCTGCCGGCCTCCACCGCCACCTTCAGATCAGCGATCTGGAACGCGACACCCTGCCGCGCACCGATCGGCCGGCCGAACGAACTCCGGGTGCTGGCGTACTCCACCGCCTCGTCAAGGCAGCCTTGCGCGAGCCCAACCGCCAATGCGGCAAGGGCGATCCGGCCCTCGTCGAGCGCGGCGAGGAACTGCTTGAACCCCGCGCCCCGCTCCCCCAGCAGGTGGTCGGCGGGGACCCGGCAGTTGTCGAACGTGAGCGGATGGGTGTCGGACGCGTGCCAGCCGAGCTTGCGGTACGAGGGTTCGACGACGAAGCCCGGCGTGCCCGTCGGGACGATGATCGCGGAGATTTCGTCGTCACCGGTGCGGGCGGTGACAGTCACGAGCGACGTGATCGGCGTACCCGAGTTGGTGATGAACTGCTTGGCGCCGTTGATCACCCACTGGTCGCCTTCGAGTGCCGCGCGGGTCCTCGTCGCGCCGGCGTCCGAGCCAGCCTCCGGCTCGGTGAGCCCGAACCCGGCGAGGGCATGCCCAGCCGCAAGGTCGGGAAGCCAACGACGTTTCTGTTCGTCGGTGCCCCAGCGCAGGATCGGGCCGATGCCCAGACCCACCCCCGCCTCGAGGGTCACACCCAACGACTGGTCGACCCGGCCGATCTCCTCGATCGCCACGCAGACGCTGGTGAAGTCGCCGCCGGCGCCGCCGTACTCCTCAGGGACGATCAGGCCGAACAACCCCAGCTTGCCCATGGCCCGCACCGTGTCGACGGGAAAGTGGTGGTGTTCGTCCCAGTCCGCGGCGTACGGCGCGATCTCGGCGCGCGCGAACTCGCGTACGACCTGACGAAATTCCTCATGCTCAGGGGATAGCTCGAAGGCCGTCATCATGGACCCCCGTAACGCTCGGGCTTACGCTTACGTAAACGTAAGCCTGACCGGGCGACTGGCGCAAGAGAATGGGCACGAGCAAGGGGAAGGACATGGGCGAGGGAAAGGACATCGGCACAGCCGGACCCCGCATCTGGACGATCACCGAACTCGCGGCGGATTACGCGGTGACGTTGCGGACCATCCGCTTCTACGAGGACCAGGGCCTGCTCTCCCCCGAGCGACGCGGCAGCCAGCGGGTGTTTCATCCGCGCGACCATGTGCGCCTGGGACTGATCCTGCGCGGGAAGCGGCTCGGCTTCTCGCTGCAGGAGATCGCCACGATCATCGACATGTACGACGCCGAACCCGGCGAGTTGGGGCAACTCCGATATCTGCTGGAGCAGATCGGCGTTCGCCGGAAGGAACTCCTGCAGCGGCGCCGCGACATCGACAAGACCCTCCGCGAACTCGCCGGGGTGGAGCGCCGCTGCCGCGAGGAAGTGGAGCGGCTCGGCGCCGAGTGAGCGAAGCGGTCGGCAAGCGAGGTACGAGCACCGCCGCCCGCGCAGCGAACGAGAAGCCGAACGCGACCACAAGCACCCAGCGGCTCGGCGCCGAGTGAGCGAAGCGGTCGGCAAGCAAGGCACGAGCACCGCCGCCCGCGCAGCGAACAAGAAGCCGAACGCGACCACAAGCACCGAGCGGCTCGGCGCCGGCGAATTTGCCGTGCGAGGTGGGGACTTGCCGCGTGAGATCGCGCTCGTCTCGCATGGCGTACGACCTGCCCATCCGGATGCTGAGGCATCGGGCAACCCCTTGGCGAAGTTGATCACGAACTAGGCCGCAAGTTTCGAGATCATTTCGGGGAAGTGGCCCACGCTTCGCGCGGAACGTGGGCCACTTCCCCGAAATGATCTCGACCGGGTCATCACGAGCTTCCAGTGGGTTCATCAAGCGGCATCTGGACAGATTTGTGGTCGGTTCATCCTCGCCCAGCACAAAGCTCTCCCCCGTCGCGCGGATCTTCTGAGCCGGCCGGGCATAGATCGAGCCCCGCCACGATTGGACAGGTCGCTACCCCCTGGGGGTATGGTGTAGGAGTTGTCGAGAACGGAGAGGGCTCATGCGCGAAACCCCGACAGGGCACGAACACGCGGCAGAGCATCAGCACGCCCACGGTCAGCGAGGCCATGCCGAGGGCCAGGAAGCGCAGGCCGCTCACACCGGCCCCGCCCACCCCGACCATGCCAGTCCCGCCGGCCACGCATCAAGCCCTACCGGCCACGCAAGCGCCGGCCACGCGAATCACGATGCCCACGCCGGCCACGACAAGCACGCCGGCCATGACCCGGAGATGTTCCGGCGGAGGTTCTGGCTGAGCCTGATCCTCACCATCCCGATCGTGCTCACGAGCCACATGGTGATGGGGTGGTTCGGCTACACCCTCGACTTCCCCGGCATCATGTGGGTCGGGCCGGTTCTTGGCTCGGTCGTTTTCTTCTACGGTGGCTGGCCGTTCCTCGCCGGCGGCGTCTCGGAGGTCCGGGACCGCGCGCCAGGCATGATGTTGCTGATCTCGATGGCGATCGTTGTCGCGTACGTCGCCTCGCTGGCCACCAGCCTTGGGTTCTTCAACCTGGAGTTCTGGTGGGAGCTCGCGGCGCTGGTCAGCATCATGTTGCTCGGCCACTGGCAGGAGATGAAGGCGATCGGCCAGGCGCAAGGCGCCCTTGCGGCCCTCGCCGCGCTCCTGCCTGATGATGCCGAACGCGTTACCAAGCACGGCACCGAACGCGTCAGCGTCACCGATCTCACGGTAGGCGATGTGGTCCTCGTTCGCCCGGGTGCCCGCATCCCCGCAGACGGCCACATCGTCGACGGCGGCGCCGAGGTCGACGAGTCGATGATCACGGGCGAGTCCCGTCCGGTCTTTCGGGGTACGCGTGACCGCGTGGTCGCGGGGACGGTCGCGACCGACTCGGCGATCCGGGTCCGGATTGACGCCGTGGGTGAGGACACCGCGCTCGCCGGGATCCAGCGGCTGGTCGCCCAGGCGCAGGCGTCGCGCGGCCGCGCGCAGGTGCTGGCTGACCGGTTCGCGGCGCTGCTCTTCTACGTCGCGAGCGCGGCCGGTGTGCTGACGTTCCTTGCCTGGTGGGTGTTGGGTAACCCCGACGAGTCTGTCGTACGTACCGTCACAGTCCTCGTCATCGCCTGCCCCCACGCCCTCGGTCTGGCCATCCCGCTGGTGATCTCACTGTCCACCGCGGTCGCCGCCAAGTCGGGAATCCTTGTCAAGGACAGGTTGGCACTGGAGCGGATGCGGACCGTCGACGCGGTTCTCTTCGACAAGACCGGCACCTTGACCAAGGGCCAGCACCGGGTCGCCGCTGTCGCTGCGGCGGACGGCATGAGCGAGAACGACGTACTCCACCTGGCCGCTGGTGTCGAGTCCGACAGCGAACACCCGTTGGCCCGCGCGATCGTGACCGCCGCAGCCGAGCGTGGCAAACCAGCCCGCGCGACCAACTTCCGTTCCCTCACCGGGCGCGGGGTGCAAGCCAGGGTTGACGGCTCGACGTACGCCGTCGGCGGCCCCGCCCTCCTGCGGGAAACCGATGTGACGGTGCCCGACGGACTGCTCGACGAGACACGGACCTGGTCCCAGCGGGGCGCGGCGGTGCTCTATCTCCTGCGCCTGGACGGCAACAGCACCAATCCGGGCAGCACGGGTAACACGGGTAGCACGGGCACCAGCGTTCTGGGCGCGTTCGCTCTCGAGGACGAGGTACGACCGGAGGCGCGGGAAGCCATCAACCAACTCCGAGCCCTGGGCGTGAAGAAGATCGCGATGATCACCGGGGACGCTCGCCAGGTGGCCCAGGCAGTCGCGTCCGATCTGGGCTTCCAGCCCAACGTGGACGAGGTGTTCGCCGAGGTGTTGCCCGCGGACAAGGACCGCGCCGTCGCCGAACTCCAGGATCGCGGCCTCACCGTCGCGATGGTCGGTGACGGGGTTAACGACGCACCGGCTCTGGCCCGTGCCGATGTCGGCATCGCGATCGGCGCCGGAACCGACGTCGCCATCGAGTCCGCTGATGTCGTCCTCGCGAGCTCCGATCCGCAGGCGGTGGCCGGCGTGATCAGGCTGTCGAAGGCGTCGTACCGCAAGATGCTCCAGAACCTCGGCTGGGCCGCGGGCTACAACATCCTCGCCATCCCGCTCGCGGCCGGAGCGCTGGCGTGGGCGGGCGTCAGTCTCAGCCCAGCCGTCGGTGCGGTGCTCATGTCGCTCTCGACGATCATCGTCGCGCTGAACGCCCAACTCCTCCGCCGCGTCCGCCTGCTCCCGTCCTCGCGCTGACTGAGGCGAGCCGCGAGCTGGGGCGGGCCGCGAGCTGAGGCGGGCCGCGACTTGTCCGAAGGTCCCGCGCGGAGATCGGATTGTGAAGACTTTGGGGTGCTATGGGACCCCAAAGTCTTCACAATGTTCTCCGAAGAGAGGCCAGGGCCACGAGTTTGAGTAAGCCGCATAGAGGCCTATTCAGAACCCTCGTGATTGACAGGTCGCTGTGACCCGATTGCAGCGCTTCGGCGAAGTTGATCAACGGTCCACACAACGGGCGCTCCTGGCAGTGGGTGTCCGAATTCGGGACCCTTGATCAACTTCGCCCCCACAACCCACACCGCATGCTTCGCGGGGAGATGCCGCGTGCGACCACCTTTATGGGAGCCGCAGGGTTGTCGGAACAAGCTCAGGAGTAGGTTCGTCCAATGAGCGAGATTGACGTCTCACATAACAAGACAGCCGCGCATCGTCAAGAGACCGCGCAGCACAAGACGGTCGCCGAGGCGTTCGGTGCCGCCGCCACGACGTACGACGCGAGCCGGCGGCGATTGGTCCCCTGCTTCGACGACTTCTATCGGACGGCGCTCAGGTTCGTCACGCTCGATCTGCCGGAGGCACCCCGGGTGCTGGACCTGGGTGCCGGCACGGGGTTGTTCGCAGCTCTGGTCGCCGGCGTACGACCGAAGGTGTCGTTGACGCTGGTCGACTCCGCCGCCCCGATGCTCGACGCGGCCGGGCGCGCGCTGAGCGGCCTCGGCATCGCAGCTGACCTTCGGCACCAGGACCTGGCGGACCCCCTGCCCGACGGGCAGTTCGACGCCGTGATCTCGGCGCTCGCCATCCACCACGTCGACGACCCGGGCAAGCGTGACCTCTACCGGCGGGTGCGCGGCATCCTCGCCCCGGGCGGGGTCTTCGTGAACGCCGAGCAGGTCGCGGGACCCACGCCCCGCCTGGACCGGATGTACGACTCCCTGTGGGAGGCCGACGCCCGCGCATTCGGCTCGGACGACCAGGAGGTGGCGGCGGCCCGGGTGCGGATGGCCTTCGACCGGCCGGCGACGGTGGCCGCACAGCTGGACTGGGTGACCGAGGCGGGCCTGGTCGACGCCTTCTGTGCGTACCAGAACCTGCGGTTCGCGGTGCTCGTCGGCTGGGCGCCGACCACGCCAACCGCGCCCGCCGACCGCCCTCGCCGACCGAAGGAGGTGTGACCTAACGGACGTTCTGTAGCCATTCCGCCACAAAGTCTGGCAAGCTCCACAGGTCTCGTCGTGCTCATTGGTACTCCACATCTGGAGAGCGATGTCGACCTGGCCGCCCAGACTCCTCGCGGTATGTGGTTCCTTCGCCGTCCTCACCGGCCTGGTCGCCGGCGGATCGGTCGCATCGGCGTCGGCTGCTCCAGCCGCCGCCAGTCCTGCGACCGCCCTCACCCCGGTGTCAGCCGCGCCACCGCCCCAGGCGCAGGCCGCACGGACCAACGAGGGCGACGCCTCACACAAGCTCCTGCTGCTGTTCGACTCATCTGGTTCGATGAAGGACCTGGACGACGACGGCACGACCAAGATCGAGGCCGCCAGGGGCGCGTTCCGCCGGCTCATTCCCCGCCTGCCCGCCGCCGGCGAGGTCGGGCTGCGGGTGTACGGCGCCACGATCTACGACCGCAACGCCCCCGGAGCCTGCCGCGACACCCAGCTCGCCGTACCCATCGGTCCCGCTGACAAGGACGCCTTGACAAGGGCCGTCGAAGGATTCCGCCCGTACGGCGAAACCCCGATCTCTTACAGCCTGCAGCAGGCGGCCAAAGACCTTGGAACCACCGGCAAGCGCACGATCCTGCTGGTCTCCGACGGAGAGGAGACCTGCGACCCCAACCCGTGCGCGACCGCGCGCCAGATCGCCGGACTCGGTATCAACCTCAAGATCGACGTCGTGGGCTTCCGGATCAACCGCGAGGCCCGTGACCAGCTCCGCTGCATCGCCGACGCCGGCAGCGGGACGTTCTACGAAACCAGCGACGCCGAGACGCTCGCGGCCAGCCTCCACCGGCTCTCGGTGCGGGCGTTCCGCCCCTTCCGGGTCAGCGGCCGGGCGGTCAGCGGCGCGCCGGAGCCCGAGGCCGGGCCGACTCTGACCGCCGGGCAGTACGTCGACAGCGCACCGCGGCGGGAGGAGACGAAGTTCTACCGGGTACGGCGCACGATCAAGGCCTCCACCCTGCACATCGGGGCGAGCGCCCGGCCGGCACCGGGGAACGCGGTGTCCTCGATCCGCCTGGAGACGAAAACTTCGCAGGGCGGTAGCTGCGGCTACGGGTTGGGTACCGAGGTCAGCTACACCCGGACCAACCCCGTCGTCACCGCCGCGACCTCGAGTTGGGATCAGTTCACTTCCTACCAATCGGCCTGCCAGGACGCCACCGAACTGGTGGTGGCGCTCTCGCAGTCCAACCGCCCCGGCGCGGTCGACGCGGCCGAGGACACCCTCGGCGGCGTACCCGTCGAGATCGTGGTGATCGAGGAACCCCCCGTCACGTCCAAGGACGGCCTGCCTCCGGAGGCGGATGGCCGGCCGACGTGGACCAACCTGCCAGCGGGTAACACGACCGAGATCACCGCGGGCGCGTCCTTCTCCGACGCGCCACTCGTCGACGCCGGGCGGTACACCTCCTCCCTCTTTCCAGGGGAGGTGCAGTTCTTCAAGGTGCGCCTCCAGTGGGGCCAGCGGTTGGAGGCAGCCGTCCGCGCACCCAAGCCGTCGCCGAAGCTCGCCGCACTCACCGACAACCCGCAGGTACTCGACATCCGGATGATCAGCCCGGTGCGGGGGAAGGCGCAGGCGGCACTCAGCAACGTCGCCGGCAAGAACCAAACCTTCCTCGACGACCATGCCGACGCCGAAGCCCGCACCATGGCGGTCGAGGTGAGATACGTCAACCGCGACGCCGGCAGCGAGTCCCAGAAGAGCGTCGCTCTACCAGGCGACTATTTTGTCGCGATCTCCCTCGCCGCCGACCGTGACGACGAGTCCTATCTCCTCCCCGTCGAAGTGGCGATCGGCGTGGAGGGTACGGCCGGGATGGGTGCGCCGCGCTACGCCGGCGGGGACTCGATCCTCGTACCCGGACCCGACGGCGGACCGACGCGGTTCCAGGCCGTCACCGCCAGCGGGCCAGCCGCGGCCGCCGAACCCCAGCCGGACAGCGGTCCCGGCAACGACGGGTCCTCCACAAACGGGCCGGCGTCTGGTCAGTCCGACACCGCGCTCCCGTTCCTCGCCTCGATCTCCCGGCCCCGCCTGATCGCCGTCGCGGTACTCAGCGGCATCGTGGTGATCCTCACCGTGGTCTCGATCGGGCGAGCGGTACGGCGACGGCGCCCACGGCAACAAGGGACCTCTGACACAGGACACTAGACTCCGGGAAGTCTGGAAGGTCGTGCGGGAAGGGGCTGCGTCGGGCGGCTTGACCGCCCATGACGATCGCCGTACGACCTCTGAGGGAGGAGCCGAGAGCGTGTCAACCATCAGCAAGGTGCTCATCGCCAACCGCGGAGAGATCGCCGTACGCATCGCGCGGGCGTGCCAGGACACCGGCCTGGCCAGCGTCGCGGTGTACGCCGACCCCGACCGGGACGCGCTGCACGTGCGGGTCGCCGATGAGGCGTACGCACTGGGCGGCACCGCCCCTGGCGAGAGCTACCTCGCGATCGACAAGCTCCTCGACGTCGCCCGGCGGACCGGGGCCGATGCGGTCCACCCCGGTTACGGCTTCCTCGCTGAGAACGCCGACTTCGCCCGCGCGGTCCTGGCCGCCGGCCTGGTCTGGATCGGCCCTCCCCCGGAGGCCATCGACGCGCTCGGGGACAAGGTCAAGGCCCGCCACATCGCGCAGAACGTCGGGGCGCCGCTCGTCGCCGGCACACCAAACCCTGTCGCCGGTGCCGACGAGGTGGTGGCGTTCGCTCGCGAGCATGGGCTGCCGGTCGCGATCAAGGCGGCGTACGGCGGTGGCGGCCGCGGGCTCAAGGTGGCCCGCACCCTCGAGGAGATTCCTGAACTTTTCGACTCAGCCGTCCGCGAGGCAGTGACGGCGTTCGGACGCGGCGAGTGCTTCGTCGAGCGCTACCTCGACCGCCCGCGACACGTCGAGACGCAGTGCCTGGCCGACCAGCACGGCAACGTGGTCGTGGTGTCAACCCGGGATTGCTCCCTGCAACGCCGGCACCAGAAGCTGGTCGAGGAGGCACCCGCGCCGTTCCTCGATGACCAGCAGATCCGCACGCTCTACCAAGCCAGCAAGGCGATTCTCGCCGAGGCGGGCTATGTCGGCGCCGGCACCTGCGAGTTCCTCGTCGGGCAGGACGGCACGATCAGCTTCCTCGAGGTCAACACCCGCCTCCAGGTGGAGCACCCGGTCACCGAGGAGGTCACCGGGATCGACCTGGTCCGCGAGCAGTTCCGGATCGCGGCCGGCGAACCCCTCGGCTACGACGACCCGCCGCTGCGCGGGCACTCCATCGAGTTCCGGATCAACGCAGAGGACGCCGGTCGCGGCTTCCTTCCCGCCGCCGGCACGCTGACCCGCTGGCACCCGCCGTACGGGCCCGGCGTCCGGTTGGATGGCGGCTACGACCAGGGTGAGACCGTTCCCACGGTGTTCGACTCGCTGATCGCCAAGCTGATCGTCACCGGCCGCGACCGTACGCAGGCGCTCGAGCGCGCGCGCCGGGCGCTGGCGGAGTTCGTGGTCGAGGGCATGCCGACGGTGATTCCGTTCCACCAGGCGGTCGTGGAGGATCCCGCGTTCACCGCCGCCCAGGGGGCCTTCGGGGTGCACACCCGCTGGATCGAGACGGAGTTCGACACTCCGATCGCGCCGTACGCCGGGGTGCCCGAGGCGGCCGAGCCCGCCGCTCGGGAACGCGTCACGGTCGAGGTCGACGGCAAGCGCCTCGAGGTGGTCCTTCCGGCCGACCTGGGTTCGGCGGGCGCGACGACGGGCAACCGCCGGCCGCCCCGACGCAGTGCCGGCGGCAAGGCCATGGCCACCGCGTCCGGCGACACGCTGACCTCCCCCATGCAGGGCACGCTGGTCAAGGTGGCCGTGGAGGAAGGCCAGACGGTCGAGGCCGGCGACCTGGTGGTCGTCCTGGAGGCGATGAAGATGGAGCAGCCGGTCAACGCGCACAAGTCCGGCAAGGTCTCGGGCCTCACCGCACAGGTCGGCACGAGCGTCACCGCCGGCGCGGTGCTCTGCGAGATCAAGGACTGAGGGGTCGCGCAACCCCCTGGTCGCCGCGCTGCCGTGTGAGGGTCCGAATGACCACGTATACGTGGTCATTGCATGCCTTGCATGGCACCGACACCATGCGAAGCAGGTAATGACCACGTAAACGTGATCATTTGGGGTCTCAACCGAGGGGACCTGGACCCCGCATGGTGTTTTGAATAAGCCGCTCGCAGCAGCGGGGCCACGCGGGGCACCGGTCCAACGCCGGCGCCCCGCTGCCCCGCGCCCCCTACCGCTTCAGCCCGAACGCCCGCGTCACCGTCTGGGTGAGCCGGTTGCCGTTGGCGTCGCGCGCCGTGACCCGCAGGGTGACCGCGCTCCCCAGCCGCGAGGTCGGGTGCGTGACCGTGGCGGTGTAGCGGTTCTTGGTGGTGGCCGTGACCGGCGCACTTCGCCAGGTCTTGCCGTCGTCGTACGACAGTTCCAGGGTGACGCCCGCGATCCGTGCGACGGCCGCGCCCGGTTGGTGCCGTACGCCCAGGGTGATCGCGTGCGGCTGCCCCACGCGCACCCGACTGGACGCGTCGGCCGCCGGGACGCCGTAGTCGACCAGCAGCAGCGGTAGATGCTCGCCCTCCTCAGCGTCGACCCCGGCCGAGCGGAACGTCCATGCCGACTTCACCTTCGTGGAATACGTCCACCACTTCTCCACCCGGGCGGCGTCGAGCTCCAACCGGAACGTCGCAGCACCGGCCGGGACGTCGAAGAACGCGTACCGATCGGGCACTCGGCCGAGCAGCTTGCCGTTGCGGTAAAGCCCCATCTGGTAGGCCTCGTGGTCAGTTCGGCCTAACTGATCCAGTGCCGGATCGTTGACGAACCCGTTGAGAGCGACCCAGATCCCCTCGCCGCCGTACCTCGTGACCTCGGAATTCCAGCTCTCGTAGTTCGGCAGGGACGACGTGGCGACCGCGTACCCGAAACGTACCGACTGCCGGGTTCCGGGCCGGTAGCTGCGGTTGCGGTCGTCCAGCTCGACGATCCCGCCGTTCTCAGAGTCCGAGAAGTTGTACGGAAGCACCATCTGCGCCCAGGTCGTCTGGTTGGCGAGGACATAGTCGGTCCGTTCGGATGGCGACCGGAACGTCGGCAGCAGCCAACCACCGACCTGCGACCCCAGCCTGGTCCAGCCGTTACGCGTCTCCGACGTCAGATTGACCGGCGCGTGCGCACCGAAGCCCACGTCGACCCGCGCGAAGGCGCTCTGGTCGAAGGTCCACTGCGGCCTGTCGGGAATCCGCCCGGACGCCGGCACCAGCAGGTCGTAGACGTACGGCGTGGGTGCGATGCCGGTCAGCTGCACCTGGACGGACCCGCCCGCGAGGAGATCCCGCAACGCCCGCGCCGCGGTCCGGCTGGTTCCGAGCACGGGCACCGACACCTCGGGCCACAGCCATTCCGCTGTGACGCCGGCCCGGGTTTCGTCGTAGAACAGCACCACCCGGGCTCCCGCCTTCACCGCGGCGGCCGCCTGCTTGCCCGACGCGACCGCGGGATCGCGGCGGACGAGGGCCACGAATCCCTTGGGAACCAGGCTGGCGGGTACGCCGGCCAGGTTGGCGGGTCGGGCGGACCCCAGGTCGACCAGCGGAAGTCGGCGGGTCCCGTCGAGGCGGTTCGACGTGTCGTAGTAGCTCGTCGGCAGGTCGAACGCGGGCCGGCCCACGACGCTCGCCCTGATCGGCGGCGCCTCGAGCCGGGCCCCGGTGATGAACTCGAACTGCCCGTGCCGGACCGGAGCGGTCGGCGTGGCGAAGAAGCTGTTCTTGTCCGCGTCGAGTACGGAGACACCGAGTTGGCTGCCGTTCAACTCGCTTTCGGCGACTCGGGTATAGCCGAAGGTGCTCTCTCGCGAGGTGCTGTCCGGCGCACCCTTCACCGTGGTCGTGACGGGCACCGCCTTCCGCGCGTCGAGGACCACCGTCACGTCCTTGGTGACGTTGACGTCCGGCGCGCTGACGAGGCTGAACCGCGCGGGGCTCGTGTCGGTCGCCTCGAGCATGAACGTCGAGCCGAAGCTGTACGCACCCGGCGGAAGCCGGAGAGTGACCTTGCCGTCTTCGAGGACGGTGAACGACTGGTCGTACCACTCCCCGTCATCGACATCGAGCACGTCGAGGTACTCGTTGGCAGGCTGGCCGTCGCGGTTGATGCCGCGCACCGTGACGTCGTACATCTCCGGCTCGATGTACCACCCGATCGGCGTCGCGATCGTCGCACCGGTCGCGGCCACCTTCGCCGTGAGCGCACCGCCGTAGTTCGCAACGGCGAGCGTGCGCGGGTCGACGGTCAGGCGTACGGCGGCCTTGCCCTTCGCCGGCACGGTGAGCTTGCGGGTGCTGAGGGCGAGCGCGGCCGCCGGCACCGGGCCGTCCGGCGAGGAGGCCGCCGCGCTGAGGTCGAGGGTGACGGGTGCCGCCGCGTCGTTGGTGTAGGTGACCGTCTTGGCCACCGGAGCGAGGTTGGTGTGCGGCCAGCGGAAGTAGCCGAACTCCAGCTTGCCGGCATCCGCCCGCAGCGTTGCCGTCACCGCCCGGCCGACGTCGACCCGGCCGGCACCCTGCTGGTAGACGCTCAGCGACCTGTTCGGCTTCGCGGTCGTCATGAGGGCGGCCTTGATCTGCTCGGCCTTCCAGTCCGGGTGCTGCTGAGCGAGGATGGCCGCGGCGCCCGCGACGTGGGGTGTCGCCATCGACGTACCACTCAGTGCCATGTACTTCTCGCCGACGAGTTCGCCGAGGTCGCTGCCGGCCGCCCGCGCGGCGACGATCTCGACGCCGGGCGCGGTGATCTCCGGCTTGATGCCGCCGTTGATCTTGCGCGGACCGATGCTGGAGAAGTCCGCCAGGTTGTCGTCACGCTCGACCGCCCCCACGGCGAGCGCCGCGTCCGCGGTGGCCGGGCTCGACACCGAGCCGGGAATGTCCCCGTCGTTGCCCGCCGCGATCACGAACAACGCCCCGGTCTGCGCGGTGAGGCGGTTGACCGCCTGGTCGACCGGATCGTTGCCGTCGCTGGGTCCACCACCCAAACTCAGGTTGACGACCTTCGCCCCCGCGCCAACCGACCACTCCATGCCGGCGATGATGCTTGACCAGTAGCCGTAGCCGTAGTCGTCGAGCACCTTCGCCGAGATCAGCTGCGCGGCCGGGGCGATCCCGGTGTACTTCCCGGACTGCCCGGCGCCCGTGCCAGCCGCGATCGACGCGACGTGCGTGCCGTGACCGTAGTGGTCGTCGACGTCCGGTGACTCGGAGAAGTTCTTGGCCGCGGCGATCCTGCCCTTGAGGTCAGGATGGGTGGGGTCGATCCCGGTGTCGTTGACCGCGATCTTCACGCCATTGCCCTTGAGCCCCTTCGCCCACGCGGTCGGCGCACCGATCTGCCGCGCGCTCCGGTCCAGCCTGGCGTGCATCTTCTGGTCGAGCCAGATGTAGGAGACGCCGTTCGCGAGGCGGGCCTGTGCCTCGCCCTGCCGTACCGCCGGCCGGTCGTCGTTCACCGACTCCCAGAACGTCTCCGGGGTACGCCGGTCCTGGCGTACGGCGGCCGCGCCGATGCTCGTGAGCACCCGCCCCTTGCGGACGCCTGGGAGTGTGGTCGCCTGAGCCCGGGCAGTCGCCTGCGCCAGCGGACCGGCGTACTGCACCAGCAGCGGAAGCGTCCGGGCCCGCTGGTCGTCGTACCCCTGCGCCACCAGCGTGGTGACGTCGAACAACGCCGGATCCAGGCGCTTGGCCTGGAGGTAGGGCCGGGCCGCGTGGGGTACGACGTACGTCCGGTCCGGGCGGCGCAGAATCTGCGCGGAGTCTGAGCTACTCCCCCGCCGCGGCACGAACGTGATGCGTTCGCGGCCAGGCTTGCCCGGCCCGATCTGGACGGTGTCCCCGGTGATCAACGTGACGGTGCGCATGCCCGCGGTCGCCGACCGGGTGGTCGCCGCAGAGCGGGCCGCCGGTTGCGACGTGGTCGCCTGGCTCGCCGGTGCCGCCGTCCATGTGGGGGCGGATGCTCCCGCCGGTCCCGCGCCCATCCCACCCGCGATCGCGGCCACGGCAACCGCCGCCGCGATGACACGAATCAACCGTGCCTGAGATCTCGCCATCCCCTACCCCCACCCACGCCGCCGCGGCGGTCGCAAAGTATTTACGCGCGCCTCACTGCGCCCGTTGCTTTTATGACCGACATGGAAGGTGAAAGGTTGGTCACGAAATGATCACAAACCTGGTCAGGCCAGCGTCGGCCTTCCCGGTCAGAGCTGGCTCAGGCCGGGAAGGTCGAGCGAACCAGCCGCCTCACGCAGCAGACCGAGGAGTTCCCGCACCAGGGGCGGCTGCCAGCGTTCCTTCCTACGGACGACGCCGACATACCTCCTCAGCGCTGGCGACACCCGGACAAAGCGGATGCCGTCGATGTGCGGGGCCAGTGCGAGCGAGGGGATGAGCGCGACGCCCACGCCTCCAGCCACCAGCGTCTGGACGAACGTGTAGTCGCCGCTGCGGCAGGCGGTCCGGGCCTGGATGCCCGCGGAGAGGAAGAACTGCTCGACCTGGCGCCCGCAGTCGCCGGTCCCCTTCAGCCAGGCTTCGCCGGCGAGCGCGGTCAACGGGATCTCGTCGGCCCCGGCCAGTTCGTGGCGCTCCGGGAGAGCCGCGAACATCTCCTCCTCCAGGAGTGGGGTGTAGTCGAGGTCGCGGAGCCACTCCTCTGGGGCGGCCGGCGTGAAGAAGTGGTAGACGAGCGCGAGGTCGGCCGCGCCGTCACGGACGAGCGAGAGGGCGTCCTCGGTCTCCGCCTCACGGAAGGTCAGCTCGACATCGGCCCGACCGGTCAGCGGCGCCAGCGCCCAGGGCAGCAGCGACTGCCCAGCACTAGGGAACGTCGCGACCGCGAGCCGCCCCACGACACCGTCGACGTACGCGGCGACCTGGCGTTCGACCTGGGTGAGGCCGGCCACCATGCTCGCGGTGGCCTCCGCCAACAGCCGGCCCGGCTCGGTGAGGCGGACGCCCCGCGGGCTCCGGATCACGACAGGAAGCCCGACCGAGCGTTCGAGCGCGGCGACCTGCTGGGAGACGGCGGAGGGTGTGATGTGCAGAGCGCGGGCAGCGGCCGAGAAGCTACCGGCGCGGGCGACCTCGTGAAGGACGCGGAGCCGATTCACGTCGAGCATGAAGGCACGCTAACAACCTGGTCCGCAGATCCGTAGTTCTCCTACAGAGGACCGGCCGGCACAGTGGAGCGCATGGTCCGATTTCCGCCAGCAACCGGTCGTATCCATGAGCAGGGTGGGGGCATGCCACGTCGTTCCCTGGCCCAACTCCTCGTGCTCTCGGCCCTCTGGGGCTCGTCGTACCTCTTCATCAGCCTCGCGCTGGAGGGGGTCGGGCCGGTCTTCCTCGTCTTCGTCCGTGCCGCGGGCGCCGCGCTCCTACTCCTGCCGATCCTGTGGGTGCGACGGGCGTCACTGGCCGGCCGGTGGAAGTACCTTCCATTGATCGCACTGCCCCAGGTCGTCCTGCCGTTCGTCCTCATCAGTGCCGGCGAGCTACACATCGACTCCGGCCTCGCGGGCACGCTGATCGCGACGCAACCCCTGTGGCTGGTGGTGCTCGCGCCGGCGCTCGGTCTTGGACGGCCTGGCGGCCGCGCCGTCGGCGGGACGCTGATTGGTCTGGCCGGGGTCGCGATCCTGCTTGGCGGCATCGGGACCGGCGCGGACGTCCACCTCGGCGGCGCGACGATGGTGCTGGCGGCCGCGGTGTTGTACGCCGTGGGCGGTGCGGCGGTCCGGCGCTGGATGCAGGGAGTCGACCCGGTGGCGCTGACCGGCGCGACGATGTCGACCTCAGCCGTCCTGCTCGCGCCGTTCGCGATGGCCGGACTCCCGACGCGGATGCCCGGGTCGACACCGGTCCTCGCCCTCGCCGTCCTCGCGGTCGCCTGCACCGGCGGAGCGTTCGTGCTCTACAACCGGCTGATCGCCGACGTCGGACCGCAGCGGGCCAGCCTGGTGTCGTACCTCGCCCCGACGTTCTCCGTGGCCTACGGCGCTCTCCTGCTCGACGAGCCGCTCGGAATCGGGACGTTCGTGGGTCTTGGCCTCATCCTGCTGGGGTCCTGGACATGTGCACGAGGCCCTCGCAAGCGGCGAAAGGCAGGATTGGACTCCACAAACGGAACAAATCCTGCGACTGGGGAACACGACCCGTATGCTCAAGCGTCCCCTAGGCTAGGGGCAGGCTAAGGGAGGCCGAGCGTGGAGTTCCTACTCGTCGCGGTTGTCATCATCGCCGTCGTGGCGTTCGTCGCCAACCGTCGAGCACAGACACAGCGTCGGGAGCTGGAAGCTGCCGATCTGGCGAAGGTCAAGGCCTTCGCCGCCGAGGACGTCACGAAGTTCGGCGAAGAGCTCCAGCGGCTCGACGTCGACGTCGCGGGGCATGACCTCGACGAGGCGGCGCGTCAGGACTACGAGCGCGCCCTCGACGAGTACGACACCGCCAAGAAGTCGCTCGACGAGGCCCAGAAGCCCGAGGACATCAAGCACATCACCTCGATCCTCGAGGACGGCAAGTACGCCGTCGCCTGTGTGCGGGCCCGGATCAAGGGCGAGCCGCTCCCCCAGCGCCGGCCACCATGCTTCTTCAACCCTCAGCACGGCCCGTCGGCCGAGGACGTCGAATGGGCTCCGGGCGGAGGTGCCTACCGCACCGTCCCGGTCTGCGCCGCGGACGCCGAGCGGGTCAGAGCGGGCGCCGAGCCCGACATCCGCAAGGTCATGGTCGACGGTGAGCGGGTGCCCTACTGGCAGGGCGGCCCCGCCTACGCGCCCTGGATGCAGGGCTACTTCGCCGGCTTCGCGACGTCCGGCCTGCTGCCGGCGTTCCTCATGGGCTCGATGATGGGCGGCATGTGGGGCGGGTACGGCGACGGCGGATACGCGGACGACTCCGGTGACGGCGGAGATGGCGGCGACGCTGGCGATGCCGGTGACGGTGGCGACGGCGGTGACGCTGGTGGCGACGGCGGCGACTTTGGCGGCGGAGATTTGGGCGGCGGCGACTTCGGTGGCGGCGACTTCGGGTTCTGAGCCGCCTGGCTCTCCACGGCGTCTGTCGTCGCACCTGCTCGCGGTGGACTAGCGGTTGTACCGGAGTTCACCGGGAGGCTTGTTCCAAACTCCTGGTCGCCGCGCTGCCGCGTGAGGGTCCAAGGGGACCTCCACCAAGTCCCCCGCGCGGCACGGGGCACGGCAACCCGTCGATGAGAGCCTTCGTGATCATGGCGCTGGACGGTTCCGCAGGTTGATCTTGAACCAGCCGCCAGCCGTCCGCGTGAGACAACCGGCCGTCGCGGGGACGCGGGCCCGAAGCAGTGGAGCTTTGCCGGTGCTCCGCATAGGGAAATGCTCCACCGTCTTGCCCCATTGGCCACCTGGCGACGAGACTCTTCCTCCCCGCGGCCCGAGCATCCATCCGCGAAGTTGATCAACGGTCCTGGTTTCGGGCGTTCGCCGCTGCGGGTGTCCGGTTCCGCCGCCGTTGATCGACTTCGCGCCTCACGTCCCATATCGTGGGCGGACCTGAAGGCATGAAGGTTCAACCAGCACGGGGTCCCGTCCGGGGCGCCAAGCCTTGGGCGGTTACCCGCGTACAGATCACAGACCGCATTCCGGAAGATGGGGGCCGGACATTCCAGAAAATACCCCTCAGTTCTTACCCTTTCCTGACCAATTCCCCGGCCGACAAAAATAACTCCCCGCACGCAACCCCCTGTCGGGCATAGCCAGGGCGGGTCTGGAGGTTTTACGGTCAAGGGGAATGGCCGATTTCACTTGACCAGAATGGCCTTCCACGCAAGGGGAGGTAGTCGAATGTCGACGGAAAGGCTCCGGATCGAGGAGCATCCTGACATTGCCGAACTCCGCGGCCGGTACGAAAGAATCGGCGAGTCGACGGCTGTCCAGGCTGCTGCCGGACTGACCGTTTTGGCAGGGCTTTTCGTGGCACTCTCACCTTGGATTGTCGGCTTCAACACATCAACGACCATCACCATCAACAACCTGGTGGTCGGGCTCGCCGTCGCCGTGCTCGCAATGGGGTTCGCCTCGACGTTTCGGACAACTCACGGACTGAGCTGGGTCGTGCCGATTCTTGGAGTGTGGACGATCATCGCACCCTGGGCCGTCTACCTGGCGAGCCACACGACGCGGGTCGTTCTCGCCAATGTCCTGGGCGGCGCGGTCGTGACGCTGTGCGGCCTCGCGGTGCTCGGCATGGGGCTGAGGCGCAGAAACCGTAAGACCGCCTGATCCGAGAGGACACAAAAGCCGGACCGATATGCGGGGTGTAATTGTGTTACACCCCGCCCGGCCCGCCGGTGAATGCGTTCGCTAGCTGTGCGGATATTCGGATCCGCTTAGCGGTACCTCCGTGCCGCCGGACGTGGTCACCTGAACGCTGGCACTGGAAGAGGTTGTGGGTTCCCACAGATCGGTTTCACCGACGGCCGGTGAAACCTTCGCGAGGAATGTCATTCCAAACAACCCGAGCGCGACGAGCACGAGAATCGTAATACTTATGGCGCGCCGGCGAGCCGAGGCGATTAGTTCTCTCACGGAGGGCTCTCCAAAGTTGTTTGTGTGCCGCCTGGGTTGAGAATCCGTTTCGGCGGCCGGAGACATTCGTACCCTTCCCCGACCACACCGCGCGCCATGCATCAAGACACGCGCAGACAGGCGGACACACGCAGACCACCAGAGACGCCCAGAGCGGAATGACCCGTCAGCGATCGGGCGACTGGTCGCGAAGGTGGAGGCGCCGGGCCGACTCCGCGATCGAACCGGTCAGTGATGGATAGACGGTGAACGCGTGCGCCACCTGGTCAACCGTCAGCCGACCGGAGATGGCGAGTGACACCGGGTGGATCAACTCGCTCGCCCTCGGCGCCACTACGACGCCACCCACGACGATGCCGGTGCCCGGGCGGCAGAAGAGTTTCACGAACCCCTCGTGGATGCCCTGCATCTTCGCCCGCGGGTTGCCTGCCAGGGGAAGCTTGACACCGACCGCCTGCACCCGCCCGCTGTCGATGTCCGCCTGGGACCAGCCGACCGTGGCGATCTCGGGCGCGGTGAAGACAGTGGCGGAGACGAGTTCGAGGTCCAAGGGCTGGACGGCGTCGCCGAGGGCGTGCCACATCGCGATCCGGCCCTGCATCGCCGCGACCGAGGCGAGCATGAGGACACCGGTGCAGTCACCGGCCGCGTAGATGCCGCGCGCGCTCGTGCGGGAGACCTTGTCGACCTCGATGAAGCCCTGCCCGTCGACCGCGACCCCCGCCTTCTCCAACCCGATGCCGGCGGTGTTGGGCACGGACCCGACCGCGAGCAGGCAGTGCGAGCCTTCGACCACCCGCCCGTCGGTGAGGGTCACCACGACCCCGTCGCCCACGCGTTGGACCTTGTCGGCCCGCGAGCGGGAGAGCACCGTCATGCCGCGCCGGGTGAAGACATCCTCGATCACGGTCGCCGCGTCGGCATCCTCACTCGGCAACACCCGGTCGCGGCTGGAGACGAGGACGACGTCGCAGCCGAGGGCGTTGTAGGCGCCGGCGAACTCCGCGCCGGTCACCCCCGAGCCGACCACGATCATCCGCTCGGGTAGCTCGTCGAGGTCGTAGACCTGCTCCCAGGTCAGGATCCGCTCGCCGTCGGGCTGGGCGTCCGGCAGCACCCGGGGATGCGCGCCGGTCGCGAGGAGGATCACGTCCGCGTCCAACACCTCCAGATCGCCGTCGGAGAGGTGCGCGATCACCCGATCAGGCCCGTCGAGCCGGCCGGTGCCGTGCAGGACCCGGATGTCCTCGCGCTGGAGCTGGCGTTCGACGTCCTCCGACTGCGCGCGCACGAGCGCCTTGACCCGGGCGTTGACCTTCGCGACGGCGACGCTTATGTCACCGCTGTCGGGCGAGGCGCCGGCGACCCGCAGGCCGAGTTCGCCCGATTCGCGTACTTGTGTGATGGCCTCCGCGGTCGCCACCAGGGTCTTGCTCGGCACGCAGTCAGTGAGGACCGCCGACCCACCGAGGCCGTCGCGGTCGACAACGCACACATCAGCACCGAGTTGGGCGGCTACCAGGGCGGCTTCGTAGCCGCCGGGGCCGCCTCCAACAATCACGACACGAGTCACGGTGCCCCATTCTCCCCCACGGCCACAGACGCGCCCGTTACCCTAGGGCCCCGTGACCTTGTACGCCGCCTATGCGTCCAACCTGAGCCCGCGCGACATGGCCGAGCGCTGCCCCCACTCGCCGCTGCGCGGGACTGGCTGGCTGGTGGGCTGGCGGCTCACGTTCGGCGGAGAAGACCACGGCTGGGAGGGCGCGCTGCCCACCGTCGTCGAAGACCCGAAGTCCCAGGTCTTCGTCGCGTTGTACGACGTCGCGCCGGCCGACGAAGGCACCCTCGACGACTGGGAGGGCGCCACCTTCGGGCTCTACCGCAAGGTCCGGGTGCGGGTGCAGACCCTCGACGGCGACGTCCCCGCGACCAGCTACGTCCTCGACGCCTTCGAAGGCGGACTGCCGTCCGCGCGCTACCTGGGCATCCTCGCCGAAGCCGCGGAGTCGGCGGGCGCCCCCGACGACTACACCGCGGACCTGCGCCGGCGTCCCTGCCGCAGCACCGGCCTCTGAGCCGATCCGGGCGTCAGCGTCGGGCCCGGATCGCACCGCCATGGCGTCTTTGCGTGCCCTGGCTCTGGTCCGCCAACCCCCGCCCGAGACCCCGGGGAGGTTCCGATGGAGAGTGGCCTACTCACGTCCGCCGGGGTGAGCTCGACCGAGGAGAAGGCGTACACCTCACTCCTCCGTGACGGTCCCGCCACCCGCGGCGAGCTCGCCGACCGGCTCGGGCTCAGCGGATCCCGCGTCGCCCAGCTCGTCGGCGAACTCCAGCGCAAGGGCCTGGCACATCGCACACCGCCACCGCACGAGGCGTACGTTGCCGTACCACCCCACGTGGCGGTGGCGCAGTTGATCGAACGCCGGCACGACGAACTCTCCCGCGTCCGCGACAGCGTGAACATCCTCGCCGCCCTCGCCCGTCCGGAGCCGACCCGGCGGCGTACGGAGGAACTCATCGAGATCGTGCAGGGGCGCGCGGCCGTCCAGCACGCGTTCGACCGGGTCCAACGCGCCGCACGGACCGAGGTGCTCGTCCTCGACGCGCCGCCGTACGCGGGCTCCCACACCGACCTCAACGACGTCGAGGTCTCGCTGCTCAGCTCGGGCATCACCTACCGCGGGGTGTACGCCGAGGAGGCTCTCGCCACACCTGAGCTCGTGGCCAGCATCGCCGAGCACCTGCTGGCCGGTGAGCAGGCTCGCCTGGCCGCGACGGTTCCGATCAAGCTGGCGGTCGCCGACCGGAAGCTGGCCCTCCTGCCGCTGTCGTGGTCGGACGCCGCCCAGGACACCGCGGTCCTCGTCCACCCGTGCGGCCTCCTCGACGCGCTGATCGCGCTGTTCGAGAGCGTGTGGAACGCCGCGAGCCCGCTGGTGGTCACGCCCGAGCACCAGGTCGAGGCTCCCGGCGAGATCAGCGACGTGGACCGGCAACTGCTCTCCCTCCTCGTGGCCGGCATGACGGACGAGGCGGTGGGCGCCCGGCTGCGGATCAGCCGGCGCACCGTGGTCCGCCGGGTACACCACCTGATGTCCGTGGGTGGTGCGCGCTCGCGGCTGCAGCTCGGCTGGCGGGCCAAGGAGCTCGGCTGGCTCTGACCCGGACGGGGCGCGCGGGCGGGGTTCGGGCTGCGGGTAGGGTCGCGGCCGTGACGGATGTACGACCCGACCCCTACGCCGCGGCCGCCCTGGCGGCTGAGCGGCTCGCCAAACTCACCGGAGTCCCCCAGCACGACGTCGCCGTGGTGCTCGGCTCCGGATGGGGCCCGGCCGCCGACCTGCTCGGTGAGCCGGTCTCCCAGGTGGCCGTCACCGATCTGCCCGGCTTCGCCCCTCCCGCCGTCGCGGGACACGCCGGTCAGGTGCGCAGCATCAGCGCCGACGGCCGGCGGGTGCTGGTCTTCCTCGGGCGTACCCATCTGTACGAAGGGCACGGTGTCGCGGCGACCGTCCACGGTGTCCGTACCGCCCTGGCTGCCGGCTGCCGGGTGGTCATCCTCACCAACGGCTGCGGCGGCCTCCGTGACGCCTGGGCGCCGGGCACACCGGTCCTCATCAGCGATCACCTGAACCTCACCAGCGCGTCACCGCTCACCGGGCCGCGCTTCGTCGATCTGACCGATCTGTACGCGCGCCGCCTGCGCGACCTGTGCCGAGACATCGAACCCGCCCTCGACGAGGGCGTCTACGCGCAGTTGCCCGGCCCGCACTACGAGACACCCGCCGAGATCCGCTACCTGCGGACGATCGGCGCCGACCTGGTGGGCATGTCCACCGCGCTGGAGGCGATCGCCGCCCGCGAAGGCGGGGCCGAGGTCCTCGGACTCTCGCTCGTCACCAACCTCGCGGCCGGGATCTCCGACGATCCGCTCGACCACGAGGAGGTCCTGGAGACGGGCCGGACCTCTGCCATCCGCATGGGCCAGCTGCTCACCGCCTTCCTCGACCGCCTCTGAGCATCGGCCGTGGCGGGGACGCGGGAATGATCACGTTTGCGTGGTCATTCCCCACGAGACACGGCAAATTTGGCGCGCTTCGTGGCGAATGATCACGCAAACGTGATCATTCCGGGGGTCGGCCCGCACCGGGAAAGCCTGATCTACGGGACACGGCCTAAAGCGAACGGCCGCGCTGGTTGACGCCCGGAACGCCGTACGGATAGTCGTCAACCAACGGCGTGCTCGCCTCGGTCAGCAGCTCCGTCTCCTCCGCCGACAGGTGCAGTCCGGCGGCGCCGAGGTTGTCGTCCAACTGCTCGATGGTGCGGGCGCCGAGGATGACCGAGGTCACGGCGGGCCGATCGACCAGCCAGGCCAGCGCCACCTGCGCCATCGAGACGTCCCTGCCCTCAGCCACCTTGCGTACGGTGTCGATGACCCGCCAGGTGCGCTCCTCGGCGTTCCGCCGGGCGTAGCCTTCCATGCCGCGCTCGGGGTTCTCGCCGAGCCGGGTCGCGCCGGTCGGCAGGGTGTCGCGCGTGTACTTGCCGGTGAGCCAGCCACCCGCCAGCGGCGACCAGGGCAGGATGCCGATGCCTTCGTTCTCGCAGACGGCGGTCAGCTCGAGTTCGATGCTGCGCTGGAGCAGGTTGTACTGAGGCTGCAGCGTGACGATCGGCGCCAGGCCGAGGTGCTGGGTGAGCAGGGCGGCTTTCTGGAGTTGCCAGCCGACGAAGTTGCTCACTCCGACGTAGTGGATCTTGCCGGCGCGTACGGCGTCGTCGAAGAACCGCAGCGCCTCCTCGATCGGCGTCAGCGGGTCCCAGGCATGCGCCTGGTAGAGGTCGATCGTCTCGACCCCGAGCCGCTTGAGGCTCGCGTCCAGCGCCTTCGTCAGGTGGAGCCGGGACAGGCCGAGCTCGTTGCGTACCCCGGTCCGGGAGAATCGACCCTTGGTGGCGAGCACCACCTGGTCGCGGACGTCCGGGCGGACGGCGAGCCAGCGCCCGATGATCTCCTCTGACACGCCGCTCGAGTAGACGTTGGCGGTGTCGATGAACGTGCCACCCTGCTCCACGAACCGGTCGAGCTGCGCGTGGGAGACGGTCTCGTCGCTCTCGCTCCCGAACGTCATCGTGCCCAGGCAGAGCGAGGAAACGATGGTGCCGGTGCTGCCCAGGGTGCGGTACTCCATACGGACCTCCGTCGAGGGATCGCTGCGGGTGTCCAGCCTTCCGTACGCCGATTAAGCTGTCCAACAGCAGAACACGATGCCACCGATCAGCTATCGCGATCGATGGCACGCAGAGGTTACCCGCACGGATGACGGCATGGGCGGTGGTCAGGTATGGAGTTTCGCCAGCTCGAGTACTTCGTCACGGTCGCGGAGGAGCGCCACTTCACCCGGGCCGCCCAGCGCCTGCACGTGGCGCAGTCCGGGCTGTCGGCCTCCATCCGTACGCTCGAACGCGAGCTCGGCGCGGAGCTGTTCATCCGTAACACCCGCAACGTCGAGCTCACCGATGCCGGCCGGGCACTGCTCGTCGAGGCACGGCACACGCTGAGCGACGTCGCCGCCGCCCGGGAGGCCGTCGCCGCGGTGCGGGGACTCCTCAGCGGCCGGCTGGTGGTGGGCTCCCTCCAGTGCCTCGGAGCGCTCAGCGTGCCGGATCTCCTGGCGCGGTTCCACCAAGCCCACCCGGGAGTCGAGATCCGCCTCCGGCAGGGTGGCTCACCCGAGCTCCTCGCGCAGGTGCGGGCTGGTGACATGGACGTCGCGATCGTGTCCGAGCCACCGAACGACGTGCCCGGGTTGACTCTGACGCCGCTCGCCTGCGAGCCGATGGTGCTGGCCTGCGGTCCGGCCCATCCCCTCACCGACCAGCCGAGCATCGACCTTGCCGAGCTGAAGGAGGAGACGTTCGTCGACTTCCACCCTGGGTGGATCACCCGGGACGTGACAGACCGGGCGCTGGCCGCCAGCCACATCGAACGCCGGGTCGCGCTCGAGGTCAACGACGTCCACTCCCTGCTCAATCTGGTGGGCGCGGGGCTCGGTGTCGCGCTGGTGCCCCAGAGCTTCACGGGCAAGAAGACCCGCGCGCGGTTCGTGCCGCTGCGGGCGCCGGTGCCCGAGTGGCGGATCGCGCTGGCCGTCGCGGCGGGACGGCGTCCGAGCGCCGCCGCGCAGGCCCTGCTCGCCGATCCGGCCCTCAGACCAGCGATCCGGTAGCTTTGCGCGGTGTCGTCGCACCTGATCGAACGCGCCCGTGCCTGGCTGGCTGAGGATCCCGACCCGCGGACCCGGGCTGAGTTGGCCGCCGTCGTCACCGCCGCGGAGCGCGCCGATGCCGGCGCCCTCGCCGATCTCGCCGACAGGTTCGCCGGGACGCTGCGGTTTGGTACGGCGGGGCTGCGCGGCGCGCTCGGTGCCGGACCCAACCGGATGAACCGCGTGGTCGTCATCCGGGCCGCTGCCGGTCTGGCTGCGTACCTCACCGCGCACGGGCAGGCCGGCGGCGCGGTCGTCGTCGGCTACGACGCCCGGCACAACTCCGAGGTCTTCGCGGCCGACACCGCGGCGGTCCTCGCCGGCGCCGGCCTGCGACCGCTGCTGCTCCCCCGGGCGCTACCCACGCCTGTGCTGGCGTTCGCGATCCGCGAACTCGCCTGCGTGGGCGGTGTCATGGTGACCGCCTCCCACAATCCCCGTCAGGACAACGGCTACAAGGTCTATCTCGGCGACGGCTCGCAGATCGTGCCGCCGGCCGACACCGAGATCGCCGCCGCGATCGATGCCGTCGGGCCGCTCGCGAGCGTGCCCCGCGGCGAGAGCTGGGAGACCCTGGGCGAGGAGATCGTCGAGGCGTACCTCGCGCGGGTCGCGTCGTTGCCCGCCCCCGGGCCGCGTGACCTGCGGATCGCCTACACGCCGTTGCACGGGGTCGGCGGGGCCGTCGTTCAGGCGGCCCTGGCCCGTGCCGGCTTCGAGCCGCCGGCGATCGTCGAAGCCCAGGCCGAGCCGGACCCTGACTTCCCGACCACGCCGTTCCCCAACCCCGAGGAACCCGGTGCGATGGACCTCGCCCTGGAGCTTGGCCGGTCGAGCGGGGCGGACGTCGTACTCGCGAACGATCCCGACGCCGACCGGTGTGCGGTCGCCGTACCCTCCACGTCCTCCTCCGGCGGCGGCTGGCGACGACTGTCGGGCGACGAGGTGGGCGCCCTGCTCGCCGTTCACCTGCTCCAGTCCGGAGCCAACGGTATTCTCGCGACGACGATCGTCTCGTCCACCCTGCTGTCGTCCATCGCGGGCCGGCACGAGCTGCCGTACGCCGAGACGCTCACCGGCTTCAAGTGGATCGGGCGGGTGCCTGGACTCGCGTTCGGCTACGAGGAGGCGCTCGGGTACTGCGTAGACCCGGAGGCCGTGCGGGACAAGGACGGTATCTCCGCGCTGGTTCGCCTGGCCGGACTCGCCGCGTCGCTCAAGGCGGACGGCCGCACCCTGCTCGACCTGCTCGACGACCTGGCACTGGAGTACGGCGTGCACGCGACGGCGCAGCACTCGGTGCGGGTGAGCGACCTGTCGTTGATCGACGCGACGCTGCGACGCCTGCGGAGCGAGGCGCCCACCACGCTTGGTGGGCGGGTGGTCGAGCGGGTGGACGACCTGGCTCGGCCGACCGACGGGTTGCCGCCGACCGAAGGGCTCCGGTTCGTTCTCGCCGACCGTGCCCGGGTGGTCATCCGGCCGAGTGGTACCGAACCCAAGCTGAAGTGCTACCTGGAGGTCGTCGTTCCGGTTGATGGGGACCTCCGCGAGGCGCGCGCCGGCGCGGACTCCGCCATCGAGGTGTTGCGCGCAGACATCCAGACGCTGATCGGCTAGGGGTCGTCCCCCGTATGGGACCCGCGGACCGAGTCCGCGGGGAACTTTTTTTCAGGCCGCGGACGGGTCCCAGGCGAACGCTTGAAGCTGGTCGTCCAGCGGCGCCCCGGTCATCCGGTTGGCCAGCGTCGACAGCGTGTACGCACCAATGCCGAGGACGACCTCGAGGGCGTTCCGGCTGGTGTAGCCATGCGCCAGGAACGTCTCCAAGGGACCGTCGCCGACCGCGCCAGCCGCCGCGACGACCTCGAGGGTGAAGACCCGCAGAGCCTCGAGCCGCGCATCTGTCAGGGGTTGCTGTTGACGCAGGGCGGTGATGAGGTCCGGACTCGCTCCGAGCGCCGCCAGCCTGGCGGAATGCATGGCGACACAGACGTGGCAGCCATTGCGGGTCGCCATGGTCATGATGAGCACCTCTCGCGAGAGGGCGTCCAGACTGGTCGCCTCGAAGAGCCCGCTGACCTTCAGGAAACCCTCGAGCAGTTGCGGTGACGACGCGAGCCGCGCGACGGGCGCGGGGAGGTACCCCAGACGTTTCGTCGTCGCTTCCATGGCTCTCCGCGACTCGGCTGGAGCGGTCTGGAGGGTGTGGTCGACGAACTGCTGCTCAGGCATGACGGCTTTTCTCGTTTCTCGTAAGGGGTTTCTCAACGCGGCCGCCCGCTGCCCTCAGCTGGGGACCGCGCCCGTAGAATCGACAACGTGGTTGACCAAACCGTAAACCAGGTTGTCGGGTTGTGCAATGCCTGAATCCAGAGGCCGCCAGACTGGGGGCCGCCAAACGGGCGACCTCCAGGACGGGCCGGCCTTCGAACTCCCGCTCCTACTGTTCGCGGGCTTCCGTTCACTCATTGACGAGTTGCACACCGAACTGGCCCGTCAGGGACATCCGGACGTACGCCCGGCGTACGGCTTCGCCATGCAGGCGATCGGCCGCGAGGGCGTCACCGCCACCGAACTCGGCCGGCGGCTCGGCGTCTCCAAACAGGCCGCCGGCAAGACCGTGGACCGCCTCGAACACCTCGGCTACGTCGTACGCGTCGACGACAAGTCAGACGCCCGCCGCAAGCTGATCCAGCTCACACCGCACGGACTCGACGCCCTCCGCCGATCGGCAACGATCTTCGAAGACCTTCGCGCGCGCTGGGTCAAGGCGCTCGGCGCGAAACGCGTACGCGACCTCGAGGCAGACCTCCGTGCGGTCGTTCCAGCGAGCGGGTTCCGACTCGATGTGGCCGGATGGTTCGGCACCTGAGACCCAGAGGCGGCTCGGCGAGCGGGGCGCGGTCGTGCGGGGTGCTACGAGCGGCCGGGGTCCGGATCGGCCACGGACAGCAACGTCGTCGCGTCGATGAGTGCCGTTGAGCCGTCGGGTAAACCCAGGATTCGTTCCACAGCCCACGTGTGGGCGTCCACGATGCGTTCGACGGCGTGCGGGTCGACGGGGTGGGAGCGGGGCACGAAGAGCTCGTCGGCGAGTGCGTCGTTGAGGTCCTGGAGCAGGGTGGCCAGGATCAGGCCGGCTCGATCGGGATCGGGGACCGCGAATACGCCGTTCCGCGCACCTCGCGCGATGACGCGCGTCAGGAGGCGGGCCAGCCGGTCGATGATCGCCCTGCGGAACTGCTGCCGGACGAGGACGTTGCCGTCCGAGTACCAGACTCCCAGCGTGGCCGCGAGTTCCTCGCGCTCAAGGCTCCCCGGGGCCGACAGTTCGGCGAAGACCAGGCGCAGTTGCTCCATCGGGGACAGTGCCGAGTCTGAGGTGATGGGGTCGAGCAACGCGGCGATGGTGTCGGAGAACCGGTCGACCACGGCCGACAGCAGGTCGTGCTTGGATCCGAAGTAGTGATAGAACGCGCCCCGTGAGGCGCCCGTCTCGCTCAGGACGTCCTGGACACTCATCTGCTCGTACCCGCGGGACTCGATCAGCCGCTGAGCGGCGTCCAGGAACTCGTTGCGACGCCGCTCATGAGCCGCTACGTCCACCGTCCGTGCCATCTCGTCGCCCCCGTCGTCATTCGCTGTAGCGATGGGCGATGGAGCCGTCGACGCCGGTGCGGGAGCGCAGATACTCCTCAAAGGTCATCTCGCCCCGGTCGCCGTCGGCGGCAACCAGGTCATCGCCGACTCCGGCGATGGCGCCCAGTCGCCCCGGCAGCGGAATCGCGAGCACTCGGCGACGGCGGCCCGCGACCTTCAGGTACGTACGCATCAGCTCCTCCATCGGCACGACCTGCGGCCCGCCGAGGTCGCGCACCCGGCCCGCCGGCGGTCCCATGACGAGCCCCGCGACTCGATCGGCGACCTCACCGACCTCGACCGGCTGGAGCAACGCTCCTCGGGGCACGACGGCGACCGGCCCCCTCGCCATCGGCGTCAGGAATCTCAGAATGAGGTCGTGGAACTCGGTGGCCCGCAGCACGGTCCACGCCGATCCGGACGCCTCGATCACCTGCTCCGATTCCAGCTTCGCCCGAAGGAACCCGACCGGCACCTTGTCCGCGCCGACGATCGAGACGTACACGAGATGCGGGCGCGCATCGCCCAGCGCCTCCAGGAGTCGGCGGGTCTGCGCTACGTCGCGCCACGGACGCCGGTAGTCGACCGCGCTCGCACAGTGCGCGATCGCGTCGACGCCCGCGATGGCCTCGGCCAAGCTCTCGCCGGTTTCGAGGTCGCCCCGCACGAACCCCGGCTCGGCGCGATGCGAGCGGGTCAGGATCCGCACCTCCGCCCGGTCGCGGAGCCGCTTCGCCAGTTCCCGGCCGAGGACGCCGGTGCCGCCCGTGATCAACACCCTCATCGCAACTCCTCGCCGTCGGGCTGTGACCCACGATCGAATCATAGACCGACAGTCGGTTTATTCTCGCCAGGCACCCCGGAGGGGAGGACCGCGACGTCCTTGGCAAAGCCCGGCTGCGAGCGCGTAGCCGGGAAATGCGAAGCCGACTACCCCACCAGCCGCACGAGCCCAAGCAGCGCAGGCCTCACGAGAGAAGAAGCCGGCACGCCCTTCTGACCGCCGCTCAGCCGAGCAGGGCCGCGACGGTGGTGACGAGGACCGCCGCGCCCACGATGGCGAACTCGACCCGCCGCCAGGTGCGTACCACCTGAGCCTTGTCCTTGGACTTCTCGGCGTACTGCGCGGCCAACGTCTCGATCCGATGCGTGGTGTAGTCAGCCGGCGACCGGCTGCCCAGATCGGCTTCGCCGGGACTCTGCGGCCGGCCCACCTGTGCGGATTCGACGGCGTTCCGCTGGGACCGCCGCATCGCGCGGCGGTCGGCGCCGGTCACGGAAACGGCGGCGGAGCGATACGACGCGTCCTCGGTCGCGATGGCGAGCACCGGCGCGATCCGTGCCGACCTGACCAGATGCCACGGGATGTGTACGTCGCTGAGGATGTTGCGGAGGACGAGTTCGTCCTCGTAGGCGACGACGGAGGGGCGCACCAGGCTCAGCCAGATCAGGGTGCAGACGGCCACGACGATCCCAGCGGTGGCGAGGCCGTTCCAGGTCCGCCACTCGACCACGACGTCCCCGAGGATCAGGGCACCGATCGCCATGGTGAGTACCCCAAGGACCCGCCCGGCGGTTGGCGCGAAGCTCTCGATGACCTTGCGCGATCTTCCGGCGTTGCCCTGCCCGAGCCGTGTCACTGGCAGCCTCCTGACGTCATGAAACCCCGATTGTGCCCTCTTGACCACGAGCCAGGTAAGGCCCTCCGGGCGACGCCCTACACTGTCCCGGTGAGTACGACGGCCGCGCCCGCGGGAAGCCAGATCGCAGAGATCACCTCGTCTGACGCGAGCCTGCGAAGGTTCCTTGCCGGGCTGCCCGGCGTCGACCAGGTGGGCGCCGAGGCTCGCGTGGCGACGCTTGCGACCCGCTCCATCAAGACGAGCGCGAAGGCGTTCGCGCTCGACCTCGCGATCCGCATGATCGACCTCACCACGCTGGAAGGTCAGGACACTCCGGGCAAGGTACGCGCATTGTGTGCGAAGGCGGCACACCCTGACCCGGCCGACCCGACCTGCCCACCGGTCGCGGCGATCTGCGTCTATCCCGACCTGGTTCCGGTTGCCAAGGACGCCTTGACAGGCAGCCCGGTCCACCTTGCCAGCGTGGCCACGGCGTTCCCTTCCGGCCGGTCGAGCCTCGACGTCAAGGTCCGTGAGACGGCCGACGCGGTGGCGGCGGGCGCGGACGAGATCGACATGGTCATCGACCGTGGCGCGTTCCTCGCTGGTGGCTACTCCGAGGTGTTCGAGGAGATCGTCGCGATCAAACGCGCCTGCGTCTCGCCCAGCGGCGGCCCGAACGCCCACCTGAAGGTCATCCTCGAAACCGGCGAACTGGTGACGTACGACAACGTCCGCCGCGCGTCATGGCTCGCGATGCTGGCCGGCGCCGACTTCATCAAGACCAGCACGGGCAAGGTCTCCCCCGCGGCGACGCTGCCGGTGACGCTCGTGATGCTCGAAGCCGTCCGCGACTTCCGCGAGGCCACCGGACGCCAGGTCGGTGTGAAGCCGGCCGGCGGCATCCGCACGGCCAAGGACGCGATCCGTTATCTGGTTCTCGTCAACGAGACCGCCGGCGAGGACTGGCTCGACCCCGACTGGTTCCGTTTCGGCGCGTCCAGCCTGCTCAACGACCTGCTCATGCAGCGCACCAAGCTGCGCACCGGCAGGTACGCCGGTCCCGACTACTTCACCTTGGACTAGGCCATGCCCACGTTCGAGTACGCACCAGCACCAGAGTCGCGCGACGTCGCGCGAGTCAGGTCGGCGTACAGCCTGTTCATCAACGGCGAGTTCGTCGAGCCCACCGACGGCCGGCGGTTCAAGACCGTGAGCCCTGCCAGCGAAGAGGTTCTCGCCGAGGTGGCGCAGGCCGGCGAGGAGGACGTCGACCGTGCCGTGGCGGCCGCACGCCAGGCATACGACCGCATCTGGTCACCGATGCCGGGCCGGGAACGCGCGAAGTACCTCTACCGGATCGCGCGGATCATCCAGGAACGCGCACGTGAGCTCGCGGTCCTGGAGTCCCTCGACAACGGCAAGCCGATCCGTGAGTCCCGCGACGTGGACATCCCCCTGGTGGCCGCGCACTTCTTCTACTACGCCGGGTGGGCCGACAAGCTCCAGTACGCCGGACTCGGCGCCGATCCACGGCCACTCGGGGTCGCCGCCCAGGTCATCCCGTGGAACTTCCCACTCCTCATGCTGGCCTGGAAGATCGCGCCCGCGCTCGCCTGCGGCAACACCGTCGTCCTCAAGCCGGCGGAGACGACGCCCCTTACGGCGTTGGTGTTCGCGGAGATCTGTCAGCAGGCCGAGCTGCCGCCCGGCGTGGTCAACATCCTCACGGGCGACGGCGAGACCGGGCAGGCGCTGGTCACGCATGACGGCGTTGACAAGGTGGCCTTCACCGGCTCGACCGAGGTGGGCAAGGCGATCGCGCGCTCGGTGGCCGGCACCCACAAGCACGTCACCCTCGAACTCGGTGGCAAGGCCGCCAACATCGTCTTCGAGGACGCCCCGCTCGACCAGGCGGTCGAGGGCATCGTCAACGGCATCTTCTTCAACCAGGGACACGTGTGCTGCGCGGGATCGCGGCTGCTCGTCCAAGAGAGCATCTACACCGACGTCCTGAGCCGCCTCAAGCGCCGGATGGGCACGCTGCGCGTCGGCGACCCGCTCGACAAGAACACCGACGTCGGCGCCATCAACTCCCCCCAGCAGCTGGCGAAGATTCGGATGCTGAGCGACGTCGGTGAATCCGAGGGCGCCGACCGCTGGTCCGCGCCGTGCGAGCTGCCCGAGCACGGCTACTGGTTCCCGCCGACGATCTTCACCGGCGTCTCCCAGGCCCACCGCATCGCCCGGGAGGAGATCTTCGGGCCGGTGCTGTCAGTCCTCACGTTCCGTACGCCGGCCGAGGCGGTCGAGAAGGCCAACAACACGCCGTACGGCCTGTCGGCGGGCGTGTGGACCGACAAGGGTTCCCGCATCCTCTGGATGGCCGACAAGCTCCGCGCCGGTGTCGTGTGGGCCAACACGTTCAACCAGTTCGACCCGGCCTCGCCGTTCGGTGGCTTCAAGGAGTCCGGCTACGGCCGCGAGGGCGGACGGCACGGGCTGAGCGCCTACCTCTCGGGAGCGCGAGCATGACTCGACTTGCCGTGCGCAAGACGTACAAACTCTTTGTCGGCGGGGCCTTCCCGCGCAGCGAGTCCGGTCGGAGTTATGCCGTGTACGACGCCGAAGGCGCGTTCCTCGCCAATGCCGCACTCGCGTCCCGCAAGGACGCCCGCGACGCCGTGGTCGCGGCCCGCAAGGCGTTCGGTGGCTGGTCGGGCAGGACGGCGCACAACCGCGGCCAGATCCTCTACCGCATCGCGGAGATGCTCGAGGGTCGGCGGTCGCAGTTCGTCGACGAGGTCGCCGCGGGCGAAGGGCTCGACCGCGACCGGGCGCAAGGCGTCGTTGACGAGAGCATCGACCGCTGGGTCTGGTACGCCGGCTGGGCCGACAAGGTCGCACAGGTCGTCGGTGCGTCCAACCCGGTCGCCGGCCCCTACTTCGACTTCTCCGTACCCGAGCCGACCGGCGTCGTCGCCGTCGTCGCGCCTCAGGACTCCAGCCTGCTCGGGCTGGTCAGCGTCGTCGCACCCGTCATCGTCACCGGCAACACCTGCGTAGTCCTCGCCAGCGAGCGTCACCCCCTGCCGGCGATCACGCTCGCGGAGGTCCTCGCGACCAGCGACCTGCCGGGTGGCGTCATCAACATCCTCACCGGGAACGCCGCCGAGGTCGCGCCCTGGCTCGCCAGCCACATGGACGTCAACGCGCTCGACCTCACCGGCGTCGACGACCAAGCCCAGGCAGCCGACCTCGAGCGGGCGGCGGCCGATAATCTCAAGCGTGTGACCCGGCCACCGGTGCGACGTCCCGACTGGACGGCAGACCCGGGCCTTGACCGGCTCACGGCGTACCTCGAGACCAAGACCGTCTGGCACCCCATCGGGATTTAGGACCGTGACCACAGAATTCGTTTCCGACCCGATCGTCCCCCTCGAGCTTCGGCTGTCGACCGGGACCCGCTTCACGCTCTACCAGCCCGGCTGGTACACCGCCGACGACGGCTCGTCCGGGTTCCTCGGCGCGCATGGGAAGGTCTACGGCTTCAGCACGCTGGACGATCTCGTCACCTTCGTCGACTCAGGTACGCCAAGCGACCTCACGCCGAGCCCGCACATGAAGAACCTGCGGATCTGGACGACGGAGGAATACTCCAGGCGGCTCTGCCTCTACGACATGACCCAGCTGCCCGAGATCGCCGACGGCCACCTGGACTCTGACGAGCAGGCCGCCCTCGGGTCGACCCTCGCCCTGATGCTCGACCTGCTCGACTACCTCGACATCGACAACGAGCACGCCCAGGCGCTCCGTGACGACGAGGATGTCAGCAAGCTCGCCTCCGGCGACGAGGTCCTGTCGATCTTCCGGGCCGCTCATCACCGCCAGCACGTCGTCGAACTCCTGGACGCGCACTGGTCGTCGTGCCTGTCGGAGGTCTCCAGCCGGCTGATCACGCCCACGCTTCCTGACGATCCCCCCAACGGGTCCGGAGCGTCCGGGCCGGCCGGACCGGGCACGTCGCCCATGGCCTCGTCGACCAGCATCGACGACTCCGACTCCGACGGACCCACTCCCCTCGAAGACACCGCCGACGCCGTGACGATCTGGCTGGGGCTGGCCGAGGAGGGGGTCTACACGATCCGCAGTACGGCGCTCACCGACGGCCGTCCGGCGTACCTCGGCACGGCGAACGGCGACGGCGGCGCACCCAAGGTGTCGGTCTGGACCGACCTCGACCAGCTGCGCAGCGACCTGACCGCCGGCCAGGCCGGCCGGATCCCCGACGTCGAGTTGGCCGGCGTCGCGGCCCGCTCCGACGTCAGCCTCACCCCGCATGACGACTGCATCTTCGACCTCGTGGAGATCGCGGACTCGATCACGGCGACGATGGACCAAGCGAGCGCCGATCAGCTGGTGAGCGCCTGGACGGAGCTCACCCGGCTGGCCGCGTGGGGCCGCTGGACCGACGTGACCGACCTCCTGAAGCCAACCGCGCCGGCCGGAGCGTTCGTGGTCTCCTGCGCGATCGACCTCGCGCAGGACCGCCCGGGCGCGGCGCGAGCCCTGGCCACCGCCGACCTCACCGCTGCGTCGGAAGGCTGGCACGCGGTCGTGCCGGCCCTCACCGCCCACCTCGACATCCACCACCACGAACGCTGAGCGGCTCCAGGAAACGGACCAACCAGGCGTGATTCGGAAACACGCCCTAGCGGCGTAGGGCCTCAAACGCCGATCGGGCGGCGGCCCCGATCGCCAGGTCGATGTCGGCGGCGATCGATGCCCGCCGGGTCGATCTGGTGAGTGCGGCGATCACGATCCGGTCGTCCGAGTCCGTTTCCACGACGCCGATCTCGTGGCGCAGGTGCAGGAACGTGCCGGTCTTTCCGCTGACCCGCACGGTGTCGGTGCGCAGGTCGCTGGACAGCCGTTGGGTGAAGACCTGCAGGGCCATGATGCGCCGGAGCTCCGCGGTCGCCGATGGCTGGGAGATCTGGTCCAGCCAGACCCGTTGCAGCAGGTCGACCAGGGCCGTCGCGCTGCCGACATTGGCGTGCGCGGTGTCGAGGATCTCGATGGTGTGGCTCCCGGACCGGTCATCCTGAATCGCGAGCCCCAGAGCGATCCCGAAGTCGTTGCCGGCAGCGCCGGCGGCGCATTCGTAATACCGGTGCAGGCGGTGGCGGATCCGGATGCCGGGACAGTTCCAGGCGCGGAGGCTCCGGTTTACTTCGTCGATGCCCACCAGGTCGAGCAGGGTGTCGCCGGCAGCGTTGTCGCTGACGGTGAGCATCTGGTGGACGAGGTCGCCGACCGCGAGGGTCGCCGGGTAGCGGAAGGCGCCGAGCCCGGTGGGACCGAGGCTGCGCGTCCCGGGCGAGATGGTCACCTGGTACGCGGGGTCGAGCGTGCCCGCGGCTGTCCGGTCCAGGACCGCCAGCGCTATCGCGACCTTGATCACCGACGCGAGTGGCACCAGAGTGTCGGCGTCGAAGCCGAACTCCTCGCCGGTGTCGATGTTGCGAGCGAGGAGATGCCCGCGCGCGCCTACCCGTTCCCAGTCGGCGGCCACCGATTCGGCGACCGCCAAGAGGGCGGGATCGCTGGCGACGTACGCCAGTCGGGTGCTCATCCGCGGGCCGCCAGCTGGGCGCGGGCATCGTCGGTGTGGCCGGCCGCGGGTGCGTTCGAAGCGGCCCGCGTCGTGGTGCCGAGCGCGGCCGCGAGGAGGGTGGCCAGCCAGTCGGGCGGTACGCCGGCACCGTGACGGCTGGGCGCGGCGGCGAGCTCGTAGCCCCGGTGCAGGGTGGCATCGGCCAAGGGCACCCAGGAAACCTGGTGTCGCCGCGCGAACTGTTCGGTGCATAGCAGCATGCCGTTTCCGGCGAGTGTCTCGGCCAACGCCGTGGCGGTCGACGACGTCGTGCGGATCCGATCCTCGGGCAGGCCGGCCCGGGCCGCGGCCTTGCGGAGCCGGTCCGCGGCGAAGGGAGCGTCCTCGGGCGAGATCAGGACGGCCGGTCGCGGGCCATGGTCGGCGCCGCGCCGGGGGCGGAGGTCCTCCAGGTGGACGGGACGCCCGCGGGCAGTCGTGGCCAGCGTCTCCGCGGAGGCGAGCCCGAGGGGTACGCCGAGCGGGGCGGTCTCCGGCGGGAGGCGCAGCACCGCGAAGGCGAGTGACCCGTCATCCAGCCTGGCCGCACGTACGTCCGCCGGAAGCTCCTGGATGCTGACCACGATGCCGTGCTCGGCGCCCGCGCGGATGACGCGGGCAAGCGCGGCCGGCTCGCAGTCGGGTGGTACGCCGATCGCGCGTACCGCCGTCTCCCGTGCCGAGCGCGCGAGGTCACGCAGATGCTCGGCGCGGCTCAGGACGTCCTTCGCATGCGGAAGAAGGAGTACGCCGAGGTTGCTGGTCTCGATCTGACGACGAGTCCGGTCGAAGAGCTCGCCGCCAAAATGCTGCTCCAGCGTCTTGATCCGCCGGCTCAGCAGCGGTTGCGCGATGCCGAGCCGCTCGGCCGCGCGGGAGAAGTTGCGTTCCTCACAGACGGTCACGTAAGCCGCCAAGTGCGCGAGCAGGTCCATACCGCACTCATATCAGAAAGGCATGGACTCATGAAAATTGCCTCTTTGACATAACCGCTGATCGCCTGGTTGCCTGGCCGGCACCGAGCCACTCACGTTTGGAGAGTCGATGACCCGAGCCAACCCAGTGTCGTGGGAGTTGAGCAAGTGACGGAGTACCACTCGGCGCGGCGTCGCAGACAGTGGTTCCGAGCCATCGTGGGCATCGTCGCGATGGCGATGCTGGTCGTCGGCGGCGTGGTCGGCTATCGACTGGTCATCGCGGAGCCGAGACGAGCAGAGGAACAGGCCTCGGTGGCGCGCGGCGAACAGCAGCTGCGTGCCTTCACGAGGGCCTGGCAGGCCGGCGACTGGGCGGCGGCGGGGAAGCTCACCGACACCCCCGACCGTGCGGCGTCACTCCTCGCCTCCGTCAACCGAAACCTCGAGCCGGAGGACTTCCGGATCGAGGTCGGCACAGGGAAAGCCGACGAGGGGGACAAAGGCTCCGTCGTCGTTCCGTTCACCGTACGGATGAAGGTCCCGCGCGTCGGTGCATACGCGTACGACTCGAAGGCGCGGATCGTCGAGACCTCCGGCACGCGGCTCGTCGAGTTCATGTCGTCGATGATCCATCCGGCGTTGAAACCCGGCCAGACGCTCGCGGTCACGAAGATGTCGGACCGCGGATCCATCCTCGACCGTAACGGCGAGGTTCTCACCGCGGCCACACTCGTCGGCGGGGTCGACGAGCGGTCCGGCGCGGGCGTGTCCGGCCTCGAGAAGCGTTACAACGAACAACTCGCCGGGTCCGGACCGGCGTACGCGATCGCGATCACCGACCGGAACACCGGAGACGCGCTGAAGCCGCTGCAGACAGCCGGCACCCGTGCGGGTAAGGACGTGCGCACCACGATCGACCCCAACGTGCAGCGTGCGGCCGCCGCAGCGCTCGAAGGGGCCCAGACGCCAGCGTCGATCGTCGCGATCAAGCCCTCCACCGGCGATATCCTGGCCGTCGCGAACCGGCCGGGCGGCCTCAACCGTGCGCTCGTCGGCAAGTACCCGCCGGGATCGACGTTCAAGGTGGTGACCGCCGCCGCTCTCCTCGAAGCCGGTCTGCGCCCCTCGGATGTCCTCGACTGCCCCAGGTTCGAATGGGTGAACGGCTATCGCTTCGCGAACCAGAACGAGTTCGTGCTGCCCAAGGGGGCGACGTTCCGCGACGCGTTCGCCCGATCCTGCAACACCGCGTTCGTCCGGGCCCGGAACCAGCTCGACGACGACACCCTCGCCAAGACCGCGACCGCCTTCGGAATCGGCGGCGCATGGGACACCGGGGCGAGCAGCTACGACGGATCCGTACCCGTGAACACCAACGTCAACGACAAGGCGGCCGCCATGATCGGCCAGGGCCGGAACCTCGCCTCGCCACTGGTGATGGCGTCCGTCGCGGCCACGGTGAAGTCGGGCCGGTTCGTCCAGCCCCGGCTCGTGCCCGAGGCCGTCGACCATCCGTACAAAGCGCCCAGGGCCCTTGCCCCGAAGGTGGTCAGCGATCTCCGGTCGATGATGCGTTCGGTCGTCACCAGCGGCGCCGGCGACGCACTGCGCGACCTCCCCGGCAGGCCGCACGCCAAGACCGGCACCGCCGAGTACGGCGCGGAGGTTCCGCCCCGGACCCACGCCTGGATGATCGGCTACCAGGAGACCAGCGACCTCGCCTGGGCGGTCCAGCTCGAGGATGGTGGATCCGGAGGCGCCGACGCCGGGCCGATCGCGGCGGCGTTCCTGAGGAAGCTTGCCGGGACTGGCGCTCCGGACCCCGGATAGGCCTACGCCGCGAACCACGGCGGCGGGTCAAGGGGTGGCAGGTCAGAGGCCAGCGGGTCAGGGAGATCCCGGCCGACCCCTGATCGATCCCTGAGTAAGCTCGGAGTTGGGCATCGAACGGGAGCACCTGAACGATCTCCTTCGTCCTTTTCGACAGGAACCTCAAGCGAAAGGACACTCGTCGTGGCCCGTCTGGTTCGTCCCCGCAAGGGCAAGATGATCGCCGGAGTCTGCGCTGGCCTTGCCGACCGCTTCGGCCTACCCGTCACCCTGGTGCGGCTGGCGTTCGTACTCTCCTGCATCCTGCCGGGCCCGCAGTTCGTCATCTACCTCGCGCTGTGGATCCTGATCCCCAAGGAAGAACGCTGACTGCGAGGCGGCACCAGCGGACACGGCGAGGTACTCCTCGTTATCCGAAATGGATGTGCTGGCCGGGCTGGTAGTCGCCGACGGGCTGCTGGACGATGACGTTGAGGCGGTTGACGGTGTTCATGATGGCGATGAGCAACACCAGGGCAGCGAGTTGGGCTTCGTCATGGTGCTTGGCGGCATTCGCCCAGACCTCGTCCGTGACCCCACCGGCCGCATCCGCGATACGGGTACCCTGCTCCGTCAGTTCCAAAGCAGCGCGCTCGGCGTCGGTGAACACCCTGGCCTCCCGCCAGGCCACGACCAGGTTGAGGCGCATCGAGGACTCCCCGGCGTGCGCGGCTTCCTTGGTGTGCATGTCGACGCAGACGCCGCAACCATTGATCTGACTGGCGCGGAGCGCCACCAGCTGCTGCGTCGCCGCCGGAAGCGTCGAATCCGCGACCGCCTTGCCCGCTGAGAAGATGTGCTTCAGGGACTTGGCTACGACGGGATTGTCGAGGAGGTTCAGGCGAGCTTCCATAGTGCACTCCTTGTCGCTGTTGGTGGTTACACCTCTCTGTCCCCCACAAGACGCCGGGCCCCGGGGTTTTGTGACAGAACGGTTCCGCACTATGTGACGGAGTTCATCGCCGGGTGAGTGGGGTCTCGGATTCGATGCGGGTCAGCTTCTTTGGGTTGCGGACGTAGTAGAGGCCGGAGATGCGGGCGTCCTCGATTCGGATCGTCATGATGCCGTCGAGTTCGCCGTCCAGGCGTACGAGGAGTGCCGGGTTGCCGTTGACCACGGTGGGGTCAACGGTGAGGGTGCCTTCGACCTTGCCGAGCCCACCGAAGAACATGCGGACCACCTTCTCGGCACCGATGACCGGCCCTGGAGATCCCTGGTTTCGATCGCCCGCTGGAACGACTCCAGAGCTGCCCGGGTCTGGCTCTGGGACACCACCTGGCGAGGGCGGCGGGCTTCGACGTGCTGGCGGGCGCGGTGCGCGATCTGGCGGACGGCCGCGGGGCTCTTGTCGACAGCGGCCGCGATCTCGTCGTAGCTGACATCGAAGGCCTCGCGCAGCACGAAGACGGCACGCTCGGTCGGCGACAGTGTTTCGAGGACGAGCATGAGCGCCATCGACACGCTCTCGGCGAGCTCGACGTCCTCGGCCACGTCCGGTGCGGTGAGCAGCGGTTCGGGCAGCCAGGGCCCGACGTACGCCTCCTTGCGGCGCTTCATGGTGCGCAGCCGGTTGAGCGACTGCCTGGTCGTGATCCGGACCAGGTAGGCACGCTGGTCNCGCACCTGCCCCACGTCGACCNTGACCCACCGCAGCCAGGTTTCCTGAAGGACGTCTTCGGCATCCGCCGCCGACCCGAGCATCTCGTAGGCGACGGTGAAGAGCAGGTTGCGGTGGGCGATGAAAGTCTCGGTCGCCG
>NZ_KB892786.1 GCF_000373925.1 Actinopolymorpha alba DSM 45243
TGGGCGTCGTCGAGGCGGTAGTAGGCCATCCGCCCGTCGCGGCGTACGGAGACGACGCGGTGGGCGCGGAGTAGGCGGAGGGCGTGTGAGGTGGAGGACTCACTCAGTCCGGTGACCGCGGCCAGGTCGCACACGCAGAGTTCGCCGTCGAGGAGGGCGACCAGCAGNCGTAGCCGTCCGGGGTCGGCGAGCAGGCTGAACACGTCCGCGGTGTCGACGACGTCGGTGTCGTGGGGCATCCGCGCGCACACGGCTGCCACGCGGTGCGGGTCGACCAGCCGGTTGCTGCAACCGTCGATCGCCGACACACGCTCATCTGAAGACTTGTTCACACGTCGATTTTGGAGAAGGTGGAGCTCGCGTGTCAACCCGGTCGCCTCGGGTATGCCCGCCGCCAGCCATGGCCACACGGGTCAGCCCCGGCGCGAAAGAGCAATCCATCAAGCCAGGGCTGCGACCCCCGCTCGATCATCGCCCGAAGGGGCTATCATCGTCGAATGGCGATGAAAAGCGAAGATCTTTGCCGGTCGTCGTGCGGGTCGGGGGTGAGCCTGGACTCGGCGGTGGCGCTGTTCCACAGCCTTTCTGATGGCACCCGGTTGGCGATCGTGCGTCTCTTGGCGGGCGGCGAGGCTCGGGTCGCTGATCTGGTTGCCGAGTTGGGGCTGGCGCAGTCCACAGTCTCGGCGCATGTGGCCTGCCTACGTGACTGCGGCCTGGTCGAGGGTCGGCCCGAGGGTCGGCAGGTGTTCTATTCGCTGGCCCGTCCTGAGCTGTTGGACCTGTTGGCGGCTGCCGAAACGCTGCTGGCGGCGACCGGAAACGCGGTTGCGCTCTGCCCGACGTACGGCATCACTGCCAGAGCAGCCGGTCCCGACCCCGCAGGCTCGGGCGCTGCCCGGTGAGCGACGCGTGCTGCGGCGACGATGAGCCCCGTGCCGCAGCAGGGTCTGAGGAACACGAGCCGGAACGGCTCTGGCAGGTAACCGAGCTACGGGCGGCGGCCGTTTCTGGCGTACTGCTCCTTGCCGCCCTTACTGCCGGCTGGGTCGACGCCCCAGAATCTGTCGGGCTTGCGCTCGAAGCGCTGGCCCTGCTGGCCGGTGCGTACACCTTCGTCCCGTCCACGCTCAAGCGCCTGGTCAAGGGCAAGATCGGCGTGGGCACGCTGATGACGATCGCCGCCGTCGGTGCGGTCATCCTCGGCGAGGTAGGCGAAGCGGCCATGTTGGCGTTCCTGTTCTCCATCAGCGAGGGCTTGGAGGAATACTCCCTTGCCCGCACCCGGCGCGGGCTGCGGGCGTTGTTGTCCCTGGTCCCGGAGCAGGCGACCGTGCTGCGCGGCGGTTCCGAAGTTGTCCTGGCCCCGGCGCGGTTGCGGGTCGGTGACGTCATGCTGGTCAGGTCAGGCGAGCGGGTCGCCACCGACGGCATTATCCGGAGCGGATTCAGTGCCCTGGACGTGTCGGCGATCACCGGTGAGTCAGTACCCATCGAGGCCGGTGTCAACGACGAGGTGTACGCGGGCTCGATCAACGGCACCGGCGTACTCGAAGTCCAGGTCACCAAAACCGCCGAGGACAACTCGCTGGCCCGGATCGTGCGGATCGTGGAAGCTGAGCAGGCCCGCAAGGGCGCCAGTCAACGGCTAGCGGACCGCATTGCCAAGCCCTTGGTGCCCGGAATCATGATCGCCGCGGCACTCATCGCCGGTCTGGGCAGCCTGTTCGGTGACCCGGTGACCTGGATCGAACGCGCGCTGGTCGTGCTGGTGGCCGCCTCACCCTGCGCGTTGGCGATCGCTGTGCCGGTCACCGTCATCGCCGCGGTCGGCGCCGCCAGCAAGCTCGGCGTCCTGGTCAAGGGCGGTGCCGCCCTGGAGGCGTTGGGTCGTATCCGGGGGATCGCGCTGGACAAGACCGGAACGCTGACCCGGAACCAGCCGGTGGTCATCGAGGTCGCAACGGCGAACGGCGCCAGCCCTGACGACGTGCTCGCGGTGGCGGCCGCGCTGGAGTCGCGCAGCGAGCATCCTCTCGCCCGCGCCATCCTCGCCTCCGTCAACGATCCGCGGCCGGCCACCGAGGTCGAGGCGGTGACCGGTGCTGGGCTGGTCGGCCGTGTCGATGGACGGACGGTCCGGCTCGGCCGGCCCGGCTGGCTTGAGGCGAGCGGGCTCACCAGCGAGGTGGAGCGGATGCAGCGGGCGGGCGCCACTGCCGTACTCGTCGAAGACGACGGCCAGGTGATCGGCGCGATCGCCGTCCGCGACGAGCTGCGCCCCGAAGCTGCCGAGGTGGTCGCCCGGCTGCGCCGAAGCCACTATCAGGTTGCCATGTTGACGGGCGACAACCAGGCCACCGCGGCCGCGCTTGCGCTGCAGGCGGGGATCGATGCGAACGCGGTGTACGCCGAGTTGCGCCCCGAGGACAAGGCTGACCTGATCCGGCGGCTCGGCCGGGAGCGGCCAATGGCAATGGTCGGTGACGGCGTCAACGACGCCCCGGCCCTCGCGACCGCCGATCTGGGGATCGCAATGGGTGCCATGGGGACCGATGTCGCCATCGAGACCGCCGATGTCGCATTGATGGGTGAGGACCTACGACACCTACCCCAAGCGTTCGACCATGCCGTCCGGGCTCGTCACATCATGTTGCAGAACGTCTGGATGTCATTGGCGATCATCGCCATTCTGGTGCCGCTGGCTCTGGTCGGTGCCATCGGTCTGGCCGCGGTGGTGTTGGTGCATGAGGTTGCAGAGATTTTCGTCATCGCCAATGGCGTACGTGCCGGGCGGGCCCGCCCGCTGGGATCCAGGCCCGGCACGATCTCGCCGACTCCCGAGGCTGCCGCTCCGGCGGGAGTGTCGACATAGAAAAACACAGGACTGCGCGGATAGGAGCCGCTAACGATGCGCATCGCCATCTCCAACGACCACGCCGGATACGCGCTCAAGCCGCTGATCGTCGACGCCGTAAGCCGGCTCGGCCACGAGGTGATTGACGTTGGCACGACAGACAACACGCCCGTCGACTTCCCACTCATGACACAGCGAGTCACTGGCCTGATCACCTCTGGGCGGGCCGACCGCGGCATCCTCGTCTGCGGTACCGGAGTTGGCGCCGCGATTGCCGCCAACAAGGTGCCGGGCATTCGCGCCGCGGTCATCCACGACACCCACGTTGCCCGGCAGGGCGTCGAGCACGACGACGTCAACGTCGCCTGTCTCGGAGCCTGGATCGTCGGGCCACGGATCGCCGAGGACGTTGTTGCCGCATACCTCGCCGCGAGCTTCAGCACCGACCCGGATTTCCGTCGGCGGGTGCGGCAGCTCTCAGACATGGAGCGATCGGCTCGTACTGGACCCGATGACTCGCCGGGACCGAAGGGAGGTAGCACGCCGTGAAGCTCCGTGGCGTGGCAGCGGTGTCTCGGCAATGAACCCCACCATGCAAGACAAATTTGCCGCGTGAGGTGCGGTCGAGTTCTTCCCCGCGTATGCAGTTACGGACCTTCATCCGGCGGGCACGGGGGGTACATCGCCAGTTGGCGCCTTCAGCGCACGGAGCGGGAGAAGCGATGCTCAAGGGCTTCAAAGAGTTCATTATGCGGGGCAACCTCGTGGAGCTCGCGGTAGCGTTCGTCATGGCCGCGGCGTTCGGCATAGTCGTCACGAGCGCGGTCGCGGTGGTCCTGAGCTTGATTGGCAAGGTAGGCGGTCAGCCGGACTTCACGGGCTGGCGGCCAGGTGGTGTTCCCCTCGGCGCCCTGGTCACCGCGATCGTTTCGTTTCTCATCCTGGCCGCAGTGGTGTACTTCCTGATCGTCGTTCCGTACAACAAGCTCAAGGAACGCCAGTCGCGTGGTGAGGAACCAGCGCCGCCAGCCGACGACGTCCGGCTGTTGCAAGAGATCCGTGACCTTCTCGCCGAACGTCAACGCTCACAAGACTGAGGGATTGCGCCGTAGCGTTCCAGCTCCACCGGGTCGTGGGCGCAGAAGACCTCAACCCGATGGTCGTGAGCCGCGCGGAGTTCACGCAGCCGGGCCAGGTATCCACGGCCACACCCACATGTCCGCGACTGTGCCCGTCGAGGGGGATCAGGAGGATCTGCGGGGGCAGGCCGTCGGTGAGCTTGCGTGCCGCGGCGAAGCCGAATCAGTCGTCGCCGCTGGTTTCGTCGTACGCCGCCCAGGAAGGCCCGTTGGCCCACTGGCCCGGGCGGTAGCGGTTACGCTCGCCGCTGGTCAGGCGGCTCATGGCGGGTGAGCACGATGTGTCGTACGTCGGTCGGCTGGTCCTCGCATGGTGCCGCACTTGAGGTGATGTACCCGCATGGCCAATCAGCTCGTGACAGAAACCAGTACTCGGTCGGAGCGTACACCCGGTCGCGGTCGCGACATGCACGTTCGATTGACGAGCCCTCGGCGGTCCACCCGCGCCCGATTTGCCGTGAGGCATTTCGCCTCGAGGTCAATGTCTGGCCAGTGCGGGATGCTCGTCGCTTGTTGACCCCAGTAGGGTCGCATCGGTAACTTTCCTACGGTTCCTTCCTGGCCGACGACCCCGGGATGCGACGAGTGAGATCACCGTTATGACAACTCCCAGCGAGGTTTTGACCGGTGTGGCCCGGCTGTGCGCGGAGCCCGATCTCGTTGCTGGCAAGAGAGTCGGCCTGGTGACGAACCACACCGGAGTGCTGCCAGACCTGCGCCAGAACCTCACGGCGCTGCTCGATGCCGGCGTACCGTTGGTGGCATTGTTCGGCCCGGAGCACGGGCTGAGAGGCACAGCACAGGCTGGTGGCAGCGAAGCCGCGGATCTGGATCCCGACTCCGGGTTGCCGGTCTTCGACACCTATCTGAAGACCGGCGCGGCTCTTGACCGGCTGCTGGAGAGCTCCGGCATTGACGTGCTGATGTTCGACATCCAGGACATCGGCACTCGCTTCTACACCTACGTCTGGACGATGTTCGACTGCCTGTTGGCGGCCGGCCGGACCGGCCGACGCTTTGTCGTCCTCGATCGGCCAAATCCAATCGGTGGTCACGTAGCGGCGGGCCCGATGCTGCAGCCGGGCTTCGAGAGTTTCGTGGGACGAGCCGCCATACCCGTGAGGCATGGCTTGACGGCCGGCGAACTCGCCCGGCATCTGAACGCGACCCTTGTTCCTGAGCTGCTCGGAAGCCCAGTGGACCTGCAGGTGCTGGCGATGACAGGCTGGCGACGCCACACCTTCGGTGATCAGACCGGTTTGCCGTGGGTGCTTCCATCGCCGAACATTCCCACCTTGGATACGGCTCTCGTCTATCCAGGAACGGGTCTGTTCGAGGGGACGAACCTCAGCGAGGGTCGCGGCACCACTCGACCTTTCGAGATCATTGGAGCGCCGTACGTCGACCGGCGTCTCGCCCCCGCACTGGCTGAGCGGGAGCTTCCCGGGGTGCGGTTTCGGTTCACCACCTTCTCGCCGACGTTCCACAAGTACGCCGGCGAACTGCTGGCCGGAGTCCAACTTCACGTGTATGACCGAGTCGCCTTTGACCCGGTCCGGACAGCGGTGGTGATGCTGGCGGTTCTGCGTGAGCTGTACCCGGACGACGTCGACGTTGTGCCGCGCGGTGGAGGCGTCGACAACCCCGGCGAGAGTTATCCGCTCGATCGGCTCTGGGGCAGCGACTCGCTCAGATTAGCGCTTTCGACGGGTGTGGACCCGACCACCGTGCTGCCTGACGTCAAAGGTCCGGAGAGCTGGGTCGCGCCGGGTGCACTCCTGTACGACTGATTTCCCGAGGAGGCAGCATGGCCGAGGTCCAGATCCGCAGCTTCGCCGTCGGCGACGGGCCGGGGCTGGCAGCGGCGTGGACGGAATCCGCGCCGGGCGACCCGATCACCTACGACCGGTTCCGCGACCTGGTGCTGCTTGATCGCAACTTCGATGCTGAGGGACTGCGGGTCGCGGAGCAGCACGGCCGGATCGTGGGTGCCGCGTATGCCGTCCGGCGACGGATCGCGGCCTACGGTTCGGACCTGGAGCCACAGGCCGGATGGATTCCCTTCTTCTTCGTCAGTCCCGCCTACCAGGGCAATGGCCTCGGCCGGTCGCTGCTGACCAGCGCGATGGGTTGGCTCGCCGAGCAGGGCTGCGAGGAGGTGTACTTCTCGTCCTACACACCGAACTACTTCCTGCCCGGCTTGGATGTGAAGCGTTATCCGCGGGCGCGGGCACTGCTGGAAGGCCTCGGCTTCGGCGTCCAGTACGCCGCAGTCGCGATGGATCGCAGTCTGGTCGACTATGAGATGCCTGCCGATGTACGAGCGCGGATCAGTGAGCTGCGCACGGCTGGTTATCGGTTCGGCGCACCCAGCGGTGACGACCTCGTCGAGCTCGTCGATATGGCGGGCTCGGTCTTCAACCCGGACTGGGCCCGGGCGATCCGCGAGGCGGTTGTCGCGGGCTTGCCGCTTGCCCGCATGGTCGTCGCGCATGACCCGTCCGGATCCCTGCTGGGCTGGGCGATGCACGGCACGTACGAGGGCGTTCCGGAGCGCTTCGGGCCCTTCGGTGTTGTCCCGGAGGCCAGGGGCACTGGGCTCGGCAAGGTCCTCCTGCACCTCACCCTGGAGCAGATGCGGGCGATCGGCGCCCACAGCGCGTGGTTCCTGTGGACCAGTGAGAAGTCGGCGGCCGGACAGCTGTACCTCAAGACAGGTTTCACGATTACCCGGACGTTCACAATCCTGCGGGCTCGGCTGGCCCGGGCCAATGAGGAAGGAAACCGATGAGGCTCACCATCAGGGCCACGCTGTCAATCGCGGTCGGCGTTCTCGCACTCACTCTGCCGGCGTGTTCGTCCGGCGATTCCAGGGCCGGATCGGCTGGCGGACCCGTCCAGCTCACGCTGCTGAGCCACTACGGCTCGGAGCCGGCCAAGGGTGGGCTGGACAAGATGATCTCTCAATGGAACAAGGAGAACCCAGACATCCAGGTGAAGTCGGAGGTCGTCAAGTTCGACGACCTGCTGACCACGCTGATGGTGCGGCAGACCGGAGGTCGAGGTGCCGACATCGTCAGCGCATACGGCCTGTGGGGTGGACAACTGGAGAAGGCGAACGTGCTGGCGAAGGTGCCGGACGATGTCCAGAAGAGCATCAAGGCCAGCTACAGCGAGGCCGCTCAGGGTGCGGTCACCACCGGCGATACCTTGCTCGGCTTCCCGACGGAGCTCAACACCTACGTGCTCTTCTACAACAAGACGATCCTCAAAGCGGCCGGAATCACGAATCCGCCGGCGACCTGGGATGAGCTGAAGACCGACGCCCAGAAGGTCGCCAAGCGGGATGCGAACGGCAACGTGCTGGTGGAAGGCATCAGCCTGATCCAGGACGGCGACAACAAGTCGGTACACCCGTTCCTGTCGTTGCTGGATTCGGCCGGTGGCCAGTTCCTTGGTCCGGACGGCACGGCGGCGTTCGACGACGCCAAGGGCAAGGCCGCGTTGCGGCTCGAGGCCGACCTCGCCAAGGCCAAGTCCACCGACACCTCGATCTCACCTACGAAGCAGTTTCGCAGCGGGCGGGTGGCAATGGCGATCCAGGCCGGCTGGTGGGTCGGCAGCCTGAAGACCCAGATGGGCGGCAAGTACTCCGACGTGGGCGTGGCACCCGTTCCGGGCCCGGCCGCCGGCAGCAAAGGCTCGCTGGCGTACGGCTTCTTCATGGGCGTGAACCAGCGCAGCAAGCACCAGGAGCAGGCCTGGAAATTCCTCACCTGGCTCAACGAGCACAAGACAGACAAGGGTGTCACCGGGATGGGCCAGTACATGGCCGACATGGGGCTGATCCCGCCGCGGACGGCGGACGTCGAGTCCCTGAAGAAGTCCCTGTCCGATCCGAACCTGATCCCTATCTACGACGCCGCGAAGTACGCGATGCCGGAGCCGAACCTCGTCGGCGCCTACGAGGCGAAAACCGCACTGCACAAAGCGATCATGACGGTGCTGGTGAATGAGCAGAGCCCAGACAATGCGCTGGCCGAAGCGGTGAAGGGCGTCAAGCCGCAGTGACGACCGAGAGAAGGGAGTCGCGATGGCAGCCTTGACCGAGATGGTGGTGCACGACAGTGCTCGCCACCCACCGGGGAAGGCATCTGCCGGGCGGTCCGCGATGGCGCGGCAGGAGAGCCTTGCGGCGTACCTCTTCCTGTCACCAGCGCTGCTGTTCTTCGGGGTCTTCCTGGTGCTGCCGTTCCTGTTCGCGCTGGTTCTGGCGGTGTCGGACTGGAGCGGTTTCGACCTCGGTACCATCCGCTGGGCGGGGCTGGACAACTTCGCCGACGTCCTGAAGCCGGACGGGGCCTTCGTCAAGCCGATCCTGGTGAACACCCTGCTCTTCGCCTTCGGATCGGTTGCGCTCGCCACCGCAGGATCGCTACTGGTTGCCTCGTGCATCGACCGGCTGAGGTTCCAGGGGTTTTGGCGGGTGTTGTACTTCCTCCCCGTGGTTGCCACCGTGGTTGCCATCGGCAACATCTGGAAGATGATGTACCAGCCGGCCGGGCTAATCAACGGCCTGCTCAACAAGCTGGGTGTCAACAGCGTCGGCTTCCTGTCCGATCCGCACCTGGCATTGCCGGCGGTCACGGTCGTACACGCCTGGGCGTCGATCGGTGGTGCTGTCCTGATCCTGATCGCGGGCTTAAAGGCGATCGACGGCACCTACTACGAAGCGGCCGAGGTGGACGGTGCGAACTCGTGGCAGATGTTCTGGCAGATCACCTTGCCACTGTTGCGGCCTTCGCTGTTGTTCGTGCTGATCACGCAGTTCATCGGTGGGCTGCAGTCGTTCGCGCTGATCATCGTGATGACGACTGATGGCGGTCCGGTAAACGCCACCAATGTCGCGGCGTTCGAGATGTACCAGCAGGCCTTCAAGTTCGGAGCTTGGGGGACGGCGAGCGCGATGGCGATGGTGTTGTTCGTGGTCATCTTTCTGATCACCTTGCTGCAGTTGTGGATCGCCCGTCGCAAGGGTGAGGAGACCTCATGAGGGCACGTCGACGCAGCCGGTTCCCGTGGTTCTCCTACCTTGTCGTGATCGCCGGCGGTGTCGCGATGGTGATGCCCTTCCTGGACATGGTGATGAGCTCGTTCAAGGGGGCGGGGGAGTACGGCGTGCTGCCGTACCAACTGCTGCCGAACTCCTTCGACCTGGCCAATTACCGGGCCGCCTTCGATCAGCTCGATCTGCTCCGGCTCTTCCGGAACAGCGTCATCGTGACGGTGGCGGTGACAGTCAGCGTGCTTGTCACCTCCAGCATGGCCGGCTACGCGCTCGCCAAGCTGCGGTTTCGCGGCCGAGCGATCATTTTTCGGTTCATCCTGGCGACGATGATGCTGCCGCCGTTCCTGCTGCTGATCCCAGACTTCCTGATCATGCTGAACTGGCCCCTGGTCGGTGGAAACGACGTGCTCGGTCGCGGGGGTGACGGCGGGCTTACCACCTCGATCGTGTCGCTGATCCTGCCGTTTGCGGTCAGTGGCTTCGGAATCTTCCTGATGCGCCAGTTCATGGTGTCGCTGCCTGACGAGATGCTCGAAGCCGCGCGGATCGACGGCGCGAACCAATGGCAGACGTGGCGGCTGATTGTCCTGCCGCAGACCAGGCCGGTAGCCATCACGCTGGGGCTGATCACGTTCATTGGAATGTGGAACGAATACATCTGGACGTTGCTGATCTCGTCCTCCAACCCGGACCTCATGACGCTGCCGGTGGGCATCCAGCTGCTGCAGAGCTTCCTCGATCCCGACCGCACGATGCCGATCGTGATGGCTGGACTGGTGATCAGCACGCTGCCGGTGCTGGCGATCTTCCTGGTGTTCCAGAAGTACTACGTCCGCGGCGTCGTGCTCAGCGGGCTCAAGTGACCCCTCGAGGCTTGGAGAGAATGTGAGCAAGTCGGTACTCGCCATCGGAGGCCATATCGGTGACATGGACCTGACTGCCGGACCGACCCTGGCGAAGCTGGTGCTCGAAGGCGCCAGCGCCACCATCGTCGCGCTGACCTACGGGGAGCGCGGCCACCCGCGAGTCAGCCCGGAAGAGTACAAGGTCCAGAAGATCGCCGAAGGCGCGGCGTTCGCCGCCGGTATCGGAGCGGACTTCCGCGTCCTTGATTACAGCGACGGCTTCCTGCCCGACAACGACGAAGCCGCGATGCAGGTCGCGTCGATCATCCGGGAGACGACGCCGGACACGATCATCACGCACTGGAAGCGCAGCATCCACCGCGACCACGAGCACGCGGCGAGGATCGCCGAGCGGGGGCGGTTCCTCGCCTCGCTTCCGATCGACCACGAACTGCCGCGACACAGCGTCCAGCGGTTCTTGTACGCGGAGAACTGGGAAGACGCGGAAGGCTTCGAACCCTCGCTGTATGTCACGATCCCAGATGAGGGGTTCGAGCTGTGGGCGAAGGCGATCCAGGGCCAGGCGTTCGCTCGCGGCGAGACCTACGGCTTCCGTTACATCGACTACTACACGGCCCTGATGACAATGCGAGGTTGCCTGGCCGGTCAGAAGCGCGCCTGCGCCTTCGCCGACACTAGCTCACCGGCGACGGTGCTGGCCGGGCCATAGCCGCAACTCCGGTCTGCGGCTGTAGTTTTAGGTGCGGATGGGGCGTTGGTTGATGTCGATCCAGGGTGGGGGTAGCCTACTCCAAGGCTCCCCGGAATGTAATTGTATGTAGCTATGAATTGCTTTCCGTGACCTCTCGAGAGGGTTCACTAAACGATCCGCGGTCCCATTGAATAGACCGTCACTGAGGCTGGCTGACCAATTCGAGCTGAGCGCAGCGGCTAGCGCGGCAACACTCGATATCCCAGAGCCCTTGTCGCAAATTGATCAGCCGAGATCACGACCTACGGCTGTGGTACTAAACCTGGCCAACTCCGCCGAAGGTTCGAGAGAGGAAGAGCAAGGCTCCCCGGTCGTCTTCCTCCGTACGGTTCAAACTTCATGCCGATTCGCTCAAGGACACGCATTGAGGCCTCGTTAGTGGGGCGTACGGTAGCCTTCACGCGACCGAGCTGGGCCCTGGCACATTCGGACATCACCGCAACTGCCGCCTCAGCGGCATACCCGAGTCCCTGGCTGTCGCGTCGAATCATGTAGCCAATCTGGCTCTTCACGTCGGTATTGCCGCATGGGCGTGGGAGCAAGGCGTCGCGGAACCTAACCAGCACCAGTAATCAGCCCTGCTCCATGTCTTGTTCCCGATAGCGGTAGTAGTAGCCGACCAGTGCGAATGCGAGCGAGATGGACCACAACGGAAAGAGGAGCCAGCCCAAGCCACCGGCCCCCCAATAGGCCCAGCCGTCGTGGGGCTGTCCCCAGGCTTGGAACGAATCCAGTTCGCCCGGGACGTGGAGGCCGAGCTGCCCGGTCAGCAGCGAACGGCCGAACCCGAAAATCCCCATGACAGCGGATCCGCCCAGACAGAGGGGAAACCACAGTGGGACAGGACGTCGACCGACCAGCGGCATCCACCGGGGGAAGACCCTTCCCCACCGACGCAGGAGACCCCAGGTCAGAATCACGCCGCCGATCGCGAATCCCGCCAAGGTGGGCTCGATGTAGACGTTCTCCGGCTGGTTTCTCAGCAGAGATGCGACGAACGGCTCAGGGGCCCCGAACGCCCATCCGCGTGACCAGGCCAACCGAATCGTTGCATAGGGGAGCGGACAGGCCATCGCGACGAAGGTGGCGATGCGACCGGCCTTGATCCACCGCTGCGCCCGCAGTCCTTCGCGTCGCTTGGCCTCGGCGTCGGCGGGTGCGCTATGACGTGCGAATGCGACTGTAGCCAGGAAGAACAGGCTGGCACCAATGGTGATTATGCCGCGGAAGACGGTCGGCCAGTCAGCGCTGAGCCACTGCACCGGAATGAGCAGACCAAGCGGAGGAAGCATCGTGATCATGCGGGCGTCCAGCACGCCACCGGCCAGGATCACGGCGATGGCTCCACCGGTGCCCAGGACGGCCGACCGTCCGTGCCGGCTCACGACACGTCGGTCCAGCAGGACCGCCACCAAGAGCGAGACAAGCCCGAAGGCCGTGACAGCGGCTCCCCCGATCGGAGGGTCGAGCCATGTCAGCAATGACGAGTTGCCAGGCCCTTCGGCGTCGTTGCGGCCGAACGGAAACCCGGCTCCGCCGGCCCACCAGTAGACTCCCAACGCGGACACGAAGACCGACCATGCCGAGGCCGCAACCGGCGTCCAGACTCGCCACGAGGGCAGTCCGGAGGTCGCTTGCGAGATCCATCCAGAGCTCATAAGTCGAGGATGTCAACGGCGCGGCATCTTCGCCTCTGCCATTCGGGGCATTTTCCTGTCGCCGGAGGCAACGAACTCGGCCCAAAGGTGGAGGGTCGTCATCCATTCTGGGTCTCATCATGGATACATGCTGAAGAGACACGTGTTGCCCGCGATAGCGGCGCTCGCACTGGCGGCTGCGACCACTCTGCTCATGCCTTCGCATGGAAAGACGAGTGGGTGGCAGAACACGTTCAGCCCTTCATTGCAAGGTCTTACCGGGTCGCACCCGGTCGGCGCTCGCCGGAAGATCCTGATGGATACGAGCCGGCGGGACCCCTGGGCGCCGGCGAGGTCGCGCGAACTCATGGTCGACGTGCACTATCCTGCGACGCGGAAGTCGCTACCCCTCGAGCACTACTACCTGTCGAACGCCGCGACCGAGCTGGGAATCCTCGAATGGGCGCCCAAGCAGGAGAAGCGGCTTGGGCTTGTTCCCAATGAAGTCAACTGGCAGTTTCGGACCCACGGCCATGAGTGGGCGCCGGTGGCCGACGGGCGTTACCCGGTGGTGATCCTCTCGGCTGCACCCGATCGGATGCGGTCCTCCTACCGGGGACTTGCCGAGGATCTGGCCAGCCACGGGTACGTCGTTGTGTCGATCGATCATCCGTATGACAGCGCGGTCGTGGAGTTCTATCCGAAGCGACGTGTCGTCGAACCGGAGGACGCCACGGCTGACGTACCGAGGGATGTTGCAGACGAGACGCGGGTCCGCGATATTGAGTACGTCGCTGCTCACCTGGCTGATATCGACGCTGAGGTCGCCCGAGCGGCGAATCTTGAACAGGTGGGGTTGCTTGGCTGGACTGGGGTTGGAACACCTCAGTTGGCGCAGCTGAGCTCGATAGCCGGCGTACACGCGATCGCGTCTGTCGGTGCACTTCCGTCCATTGTGGACTCCACCGCTGCAGGCCGGATCCCGGTGCTGATGATTGCACCAGAGCGCACTCTCAGCAGGCCAGTACCTGGGGCATGGCGAGCCCTCGTCGGGGTTCGAGGCACTACCGCGCGCGGCCTGACCGACGACGGACTGGTGCTGGCCCAGATCGCAGCTGCCTATCCGCGGGTCGCACAGGCGGTGGAGGACGAAATCGGTACCGCTCCGGCCGCGGAGGTTGCCCAGTCGGTCCACAAGTACGTACGGTCCTTCTTCGATGCCTGGCTGCGCGGCGGAAGCGACAGCACGTTCAAGGGCTCTGTACCTTCGGGAGTCACTGTGGAGGTATCTCCGTAGGGCAGTATCGCTGAGGTGGGGGGGGTCGGTGTCGTTGAACTGATCCAGGTGGTCCTTTGTCGATCGGCGCACACTTGCCGGGAGACGCGCTCGACCAGTGCCGCCGCCGGGTCCAGCAGGCCATCCACGGGCACCGTGGCCGCAAGAGCGACCCGCTCTATGCGGCGCGACGAACGCTGCACACCGGAGCCGGCCTGCTCACCGAAAGCAGATGGACCGACTCCACGCGCTGTTCGCGGCCGACGAGCACGTCGAGGTCGAGGCGGCCTGGGGGATCTACCAGCAGATGATCGCCGCCTACCGCGAACCCGACCGGAAGAAGGGACGCAAGCTGATGCAGCACACCTCGGCGGCTCCGCCCTCGGCTTCCGCAACCTCACCGATCCCGCGACGCATACGATCGGTAGCGGGCCTTTCGGCCGCATCGAGGAGACAGGGGCCTGGATAGAGCGAAGGATCGCCACCCGCCGTGACCTCGGTCTGCTGGTACGGAGTGCGACAAGAAGCCAAGCTTCGTTCGTACCTCCTGTTTCCACCATTGATCAGTGCGGCGGACGGGGATGGCGTTCCACCAGAGCCCGGCGGGCGGAGCTGCTGGTTCGCGCTTGAGCTGTTGATGAAGGGGGTCCCTGACCTCGGGTGTGTCTGTCAGGCGTTCGCCGTCCCAAAGATGCCAGCCAACCTCACTCCCTCCTGGCTTTGATCACATAGATCGCAGGCAGCCAGCTGGACGCGTCGCCGAGTCCGTCAAACATGTCGGGGAACGGCGCCTCGAAGAACTCTTCGATGCGCAGGCCGGCGCGCACCAGACTCATCACGACGTCGCTCACCGGCCATAGGAAGGCGTCGAACGAGGTCTCGGGTGTGGACCCGGTGGGACGCTTGGCCTGGTCATAGGTCTGTGTGGTGGGTCGATTGCGGCCGAAGTAGTCGACAGTTACGGCTACGCCGTCGGTGCGGACGCCGAGAACTTCCCAGATTGGGTGGTGCTCATTGAGCAGGAAGGTGCCGCCGGGGCGCAGACGGTCGGCGATCATCTGGGCCCACTGGTCGAGATCGGGGAGCCAGCACACGACGCCGGCGCTGGCATAGATCACGTCGAAGTCACGCAAGCCCGCGGGCATCTCGTACATATCTGCCGCGATGAACCGCGCGTCTGCCCCGGTCGCGCGCGCGAGGGTGTTCGCTGACTGGATCGCGACGTCACTGATGTCGACGCCGGTAACCGAGGCGCCGAGGAAGGCCCAGGAGATCGAGTCGTTGCCGTTGGCGCAGGCGAGGTGAAGCATCCGCTTGCCGGCAACGTCTGGCAGTTGACCAGGTTCGTAGTACTCCAGGGTCGAGCCACCTTGGAGGAAGAACTCGGGTGGTTGCTGCGGGCGAGCTGGGGCGATCTCATTCCAGCTGATCCGGTTCAACCGCGTGTGGGCAAGGATTCGGTCCATGGCCGGACCGTACTCAGCCCGTGCGCGCCCGCCAAACCAGATTCGTCGACCGGACACTCCGTGTGCCGGTCGAGGTAGCGACCTTGCGCTACGAGCTGTACTCTGCATTGCAGAGTAGCCTCCAGTAGAGGGTTCGGAGATGAATGTCACCCAGTTGCTCAAAGGTGTACTCGATCTCGCCGTCTTGGCGGTGCTCCGTGACCGCGACGGCTATGGATACGACGTACTCAGACGCCTGCGTGATGCTGGGCTCAGTGAGGTCGGCGACGCGTCGGTCTACGGCACCTTGCGTCGACTACTCAAGGCCGGACTGCTGACGTCGTACGTCGAACCCAGCGATGCAGGCCCCCATCGCATCTACTACCGGCTCAATGACCATGGCCGTCACCAGCTCGAGGCGTCGGCGAAAACGTGGCGTGAGTTCACCGCCACGATGAACGACCTAATCGGGGAGACGAAATGATGACCAGAACGATTCAGCAGGAGATCGACGTCTACGTCGCGGCCGTCCAGGCCGCCTTCGACGACTTGCCAGCATCGGAACGCAACGAGCTGATCGGCGATATCCGGACTCACCTGTCAGAAGTGATTGCGGAGCTTGACGCTGCCGCCGACGTCGAGACGGTGCGGCGCCGACTCGGTTCACCGGAGGAGTACGCCCTTAAGCTGCGCGAGGCCGCGGGCTACGGCACGCCACGTTCGGTCTCCCGGCTCTGGCGCTGGGGTTTGAGCATCAACAAGGCCAGCCTGCAGTTCTGGATCGGGCTCGGCGCTCTCACGGCAGGCTGGACCGCGTTGGCCGTCGACACGGTGATCAATGTCGGCAGGCCATCTAGACTGGCGTTGCTCTGTGCCGCTCTGCTGAGCCTTGCCGGTGTACCTATGATCCTGGCCATCAGACGTGGGCTTCCCCCAGCGGTGGGCAATCTCTTCACGGGCGATGGGCTGAGCATCCGGGCGCGGATCATGCGGTGGATGGTGTGGGTCCTACGCGCCTGGGGTGCAGTGCATCTGATTCACCTAGTCCTCGATTTCAGATGGGCTGAATTCTTCAGCGGGTCAAGGCGTCCGTGGTATTTCGGCGGTTGGGAATGGTCATATGCATATGTGTACCCAGACAGCTTCCGCGACTACGGCCCGGCACTCTATACGTACTTTCGCAACTGGCCCGCGTTCGTGGCCCTTCTGCTCTCAATCGCGGTCTCAGTGCTTCTCGGGCGGCAGGAAGCCCGCCTACGTGTGTGGCGAATCCTCGTGTTCCCGATCAATGTCTCCCTCATCGTGGTGATCATCGTGTCCCTTTACCTCCTCGGCCCGGACCTCTGGCCCCTCGGCCCAGAACACTCGGTGGACATAGGGCCTTTCGGCTGATGCCGGTAGCAGCTCCTGATGTCTGGCCAGGTGCGCCTCGACTCCTTCCCTTCGCTACGGCGTCTCAGGCGCGTTCTGGATACAGAAGGGGTGGTTGGCTGGGTCGGCATAGATTTCAGTGTCGGCCAGTTGGGGGAGCCGGATCGCCCCAAGACGTTCGGCACGCTTCAAGGCGGCCCCCGCCTCGCTTTCCTCGTACCACCGGTAGTCGACGTGCATCTGCGCCGGATACGCAGGATCGGGCCAACGGGCAGCGCGATACTGCGCGTGCTGGAACGCCAGGTGCGGCAACATCTCGTCGCCCAGGTCAATCACGACCCGCTCCGGTGTGTCTTCGAGTCGTCCCCGGGCTTGGAGAAATCCCTCGTAGAAGCTCGCCAAGCTGCGCGGGCTGGGGCAGTCGAACACTACCCGCCCCACCACGGGCTTCTCGGTTGACGAGTCGGGATACAGGCAGAACGGGTGACCGACGGGATCGGCGTACACCCGGAAGTCGGTGTTGTCCTGCAACAAGCTTGCGCCCATGCCGGTGACGAGCGCGTCGGCGGCCTTCGCGTCGGGTACGAGCACGTCCAGATGCATCTGCTGTGGATACTCCGGATCTGGCCAGCGCGGAGGTCGTTCATCCGACCAGCCGTCACCGTCGAGCGCGAGGAAGAACTTGATGCCATCGGTTGGCAATCCTTCCGCGATCAACAGCCAGCCCTCGTTGACGACCTTCATACCGAGCAACTCGCCGAAGAATGCGGCGAGCTCGTACCGCCCTTCCTTCCCGTTCAGTGACCGGGGAGACCCGATCGTCGGAATCAAACACTTCAGATGACCGACCATCGCTTGACTCCTCCTGCTCGTATCGCCGTCGGTTGCCCAGGCTGCCAGCACGTATACGACGTCTTGTGTCCTATACCTGCCGGCAGTTGCCCGACATGGCCGCCAAGCATCTCTGGCCGCCTGTGTCGACGCAGGCACTTGGTACGCTCCTCAAAGATCTCGGAAGGCTGAGCCCTTCGAGCCTCCCGATCCCTACCAGGGCTGGCCGCGGAAGGATGGTCGATAGTGAAGGTCATCGCACTGAGCGCCGCCCACGTCGAGTCCGCAGCAGAGGTAGTCGCGGAGCTGCACATGTCGGGCTCCGGCCCGGTTTCGTCGTTGGCGGATCGCGAGGCCGCGCGGCTGGCAGTGGACTCTGTCATCGGAAGTGGTCCTGGGGTTGTCGCAGTCGATGAGTCCGCGGTCGTTGGGTTCATGGTTGCGCCGCTGCCGCCGGTGCCTGGTCAGACGGCAGTGCGGCTGTGGCCAGCTCACCATGCGGTGCGTCCTGACCATGCTCGACCCGCTTACCGCCGGATGTACGAAGCGATCGCGGAGAAGCTCGTGGCCGTGGGTTGCACCTATCACTCGTTGCCTGTCCCGGCGGGTGTGCCGTCAGCTCTCGACACGTTCTTTGAACTCGGGTTCGGCGTCGATCAGATCAAGGGCGCGGTCGCGATAGGCGACAGGGAGGTCCCGTCCTCGGCAGGTGACGACGGACGAGACGTACGAGATGTCCGAGTGGCTACTCCGAAGGACATCGACGAGCTTGTTCAGTTGGCCATCGAGCTAACGAAGTTTCACTCCCGCACGCCGATGTTCCAGCCAGCGCTCCTCGACGTACCTCGGATTCGTGAGAGCCTGATCTGGGCAATCGAGGACGACGCTGCAACTGTCCTTGTGATCGATGACGGCGAACGCCCTGTGGCGATGATGTCCGCCCAACCCGACAACGCCTACGCCCGTTCCGTGGTGATCGGAATGAACATCGTCGCGGAGTCGGTCAGGTCCGAAGGTATGGGGACGGCCATGCTCGATGTGCTATTGCGCTGGGCCGCCGACCGCGCATATGAGTACTGCACCGTCGGTTGGGCATCGTCCAATCTCATCAGCGACGCGTTCTACCGCTCGCACGGCTTCACGCCGATTCGGCACCGCCTTCACCGACGCATCGATCCGCACGTCACTTGGGCAAATGACGACCTCGACTACAGCATCTTCCAATCGCAGTAGACCTCCTTCTTGGTGAGGCACCTACGACCGACGGGGAGGCGCCCCGCTGGCACCCTGTGTCCCCGTTGTGACAGGGTTGGCGACCATGCGAAAAGTCGTGATGGTCACGGGCATGCAGGCTGCCGGGAAGTCGACGATTGGACCACTGCTTGCGGCTCGCTTGGGTACGCCCTCTGCGGCCTTCGATGGTGACGTCTTCTACCGGATGGTCGTGGCCGGCAACGTTGACATGACTCCCGACCCGGATCCAGAAGCGGTCCGTCAGGTGCGCCTGCGATACGACGCGGCAGCGCTGGTTGCACAACACTATGCGGAGGCCGGATTCGATTTCGTCTACACCGACATCATTCTAGGCGAGGATGTCACCAGATGGATGGAGTCGATCAAGAACGCCGAACGTCACCTGGTGGTCCTTGATCCGTCGGTCGAGGCCATCGTGGAGCGAGAAATTCGTAGGGGCAAGACGTCCTATCGTGATTGGCAAAAGCCTGGCATGACACTCGCCGAGGCAGTTGCCTCAATGCGACTCGCACTCCGGGACACACCTCGCCGGGGCTTGTGGCTCGATTCAAGTTCTCAAACGCCGGAAGAGACAGTAGAGGCGATCCTGAGCGATCTATCGGCCTCCAGGTACTAAGTGGGGACCCGGACTCGGTGCAGCCACCACTCTTAGGAGGTGGATTCACCGACGGCGGTAGGCCGAGCGTGTGTTCCAGAGCGTGCGGAGCATGGATTCGCTGCCGGAGTGGCGTCCGATGATGTCGGTGAACGGGAAGTCTGCGGGCGCGACAGGGATCCGGGTGAGCGGCCTGACTGGGTTGGCATTGACCCACTGGCCCGACTGCAGGAGTCCAGCGACGGCGGGCTCGGCCATGAAGCCGGCCCGTGGGAGTACGTACACCCAACCATCGGCCAGCAGTTCCGCGTCGGGTTGGTCGCTGTTGACCGAGAAGAAGTAGTGCCGATGTTGGCTGTTGCCGCGTACCGACCAGACGCCGTTACGGGTTGAGTGGAAGTCTGGCCCACGGGTCAGGAGGGCAAACCACATTGCCCAGACTGGATCCTCCGTGGCGAACACCGCGCGCTGGCTACCGAACGCCGTGGTGCCGTTGGACTCGCGGTCAGGCCTCAGCTCGCTGATGCTGTCACGCTGGCTGCCATGGAACAGCACTTGCCTGTGCCTCGCGAGCCATCGCAGGTAAGTCGTGGTCTGCCCGGGCGGCTGCAGTTGTTCCGGTGAGCCGGGTGGGTCAACGTAGGCGCTGGTGAACTCCTCATATGCAGTGTGCGTCGCCGGGTCCAGCGGCGGTACGTCTGGCAACCGGGGCAGGCCAAGGAGTGCGAGCAGACGGGAACCCGACATGGACAGCACCGTGTTCAGTGTCGTATGCCACATGCGCACATCCTCGCGCACAGCAGGTGACGGATCAGAGAGCGGATGCCAAACGTGAGCGGCCAGAGCCCTGCAAGGTCGCAGGTCTCAAAGTCCTCGGTAGTGCTCAGCGAGGGCGGTGAACGCGGCTTTGGGCTCCCACGGCATGTCGGGGTAGGTGTCTCCGTGACGGTTCTCGAGAACCTTGACGATGCCATAGCTGGCCATGTCCAGGTCGTCGCGGGGGTCGCCTTCGGGCCGATGTGGGTGGTCGTTGAGCGCGAAGATGAAGACAAAGGCGCTGTCGACACCTTCGGCGTCGAAGACCTCCAGCAGCTCGCGCAGATACGCGGCCTGGCCGGCCTCGTCGCGGACGTACTCCCCGTTCAGTCGAACCGCCGCGCCGGTGTCCTTGTCGTACTCGACGATCTCCAGACCGCGAGCGCCCATGTCGCCGGCCCCACGGAAGGTGGCGGCGCCGAACTCGGTGATCGCGACGGGTATTCCCTGAGCGACGAGGTTACGGACCCCCTCGGCGAATCGATCGGCGATCTCGGCTGACCGGTAGAGATCCACGGACACGATGTCGAAGGGTGCCCAGTCGACGCGGTCAGGGGGTATCGCGGCGTAGGTGACCTTGCCGCCGAATCGCTCGCGGACGACGGCCACGGCTTTGCCGAGAAAGTCGTTGACGCGTGCGCCGACCTCGGCGGCCTGCTCGCGCAGGCGATGCGGCTGGCTCAGCAGCAGTTCGAGCCGCTGCTCGAGGTTGTCGCCGGGCAGGAACCCCTTGTTCATCAGGCTCATCTCCGCGCCCGTGACGAACACGACCTCGCCACCCCGCTGCCGGAGCCGCTCCGCCCGCTCGGCGCAGTCCGCGAACAGCGCCAGCATCTCGTCGGTGGTCAGCTCGAGAGGGTACGGCGAGAGCCAGACCTCCAGGCCCAGGTCGGCGGCGAACGTCGCGGCGAACTCCAACCGTTCAGGATCGCCACCGGTGACGCGGACCGCATTGCAGTGCAGGTCGTCGCGGATGATGCGCAACTCGCGCTTGACGATCTCCGGGTCGAAACGCTCACGGGAGTTCGCTCCTTGGCGGACGAAGCCAGTGTCGTAGGTGATGCCCTTGGCGCGCACGCGGCGTACCCCTTCCACTCGACGGTTTAAGGTACTCACCGTACCTTGCTTGTCTCCTTGGCCCGATGTCAAGTAGAACGTTGGAAGGAACGGTCGGTACCGATTGTGGGAAGGGCCATGGCGGCGGATCCGAAGAAGCAGCCACGTGCTGGACAGACCCGGCGACGTGGCTCTGCCCTGGAGGAGGCGATCCTGCGCGCCGCGGTCGAGGAACTCACCGAGTCCGGATACGCCGGACTGACCATGGACCAGGTCGCCAAGCGTGCCGGCACCAACAAGAACGCGCTCTACCGCCGCTGGCCAAACCGCCTCGCGCTCGGCATCGCCGCCTATCGGCAACTGGCCACGACAGTCCAACCCCCCGACACCGGCGATCTGCGCGGCGATGTCCTTGAGCTCCTACGCCGGGCGAACCGCCACTGGAGCTCCCCGCTCGGCGCGATCCTGCGCGAACTAGTGTCCGCGGCCGGCAGTACGTCGGAGTTCTTGTCGCAGCTACCAGAACAATCCAGCGACGCCCTCGCCGCCACCTGGCTGACCATCCTGGGGCGCGCGGTCGCCCGCGGTGAAGCCGCCCCCGAAGCGCTTCATCCACGGGTCGCCACCGTGGCCATCGTCCTGCTCCGAAACGAATTCGTCATGCGCGGAGTCCCCACCGCACCCGACGAGGTCCTCGTCGAGATCGTCGACGAGGTCTTCCTCCCGCTCGTGCAAGGGCGAGGGCGAGCGCGAGGCACTGAAGCCGCTGGCAAAAGCAGGTTCAGTCCGGGACCGAACGCCACATAGGAGTGAGCGCGGGCCCGTCGTCCGGTAGTTCGATCGGATCACCGATCTCGACGAATCCCAGCCGCTCGTAGAGTTTGCGGTTTCGCGGGGTGCTCGACTCCAGGTAGACCGGAACAGCTTCGGCGTCCGCTTCGGCCAGGCGATTCCGGATCAGTGCACCGCCGAGTCCGAGCCCGCGGGACTCGGGCACTACCACGATCGTCTGCAGATAAAGGTGCGGCTCGTTGTAAGGATGGCGCTCCGCGGTGAGCTCGAAAACCTTCGCCATCCGGGGTGCGTACTCACCGTAGGAGTGCTTGAGGAACTCAGCTATCTGTGCCGCGGCCTCCTCCGAGGGCGGCTCCGGTGGGCCTTGCAGACGCTCCCAGAGGGAAACACCTGCGATCGCACGTGATTGATCGCCCACAGCGAGGATCTCTCCGCCGCTCGTCAAGACGCTGCCAAGCCAGGTCGCTGTTTGCTCCAACCCGGTCTCCACCCGCCGGCGACGAAACCGCTCGTCGGGGATCACCCAACTGAACACGGCCTCGTCAAAGGACGCCTCGGAGAACACCCGAGCCACCTCGGTCAGGTCCTCCGCGGACGGACGCCACACCACCGGCTCATCGCGCAGATCGCTCATGTCGCAACCGTACCTGAGCCTGCACCGCGCGACCCGAGGAGCGCGTAGGCGGCGGCGTACGCCCCACAGGAGTCGGCAAGGTCAGCGTCAGTGACGGGTATGTCGGCCAGCGTCCAGGGACCGACTGAAACCATCTGCTCGCCGGTGCCGACATACGTGTACGCGGGGTCCTGGAACAGCCCGGTGCCGATGCCCTTGAGATATGCCTCCTTCCGCGTCCAACAGCGCGCGAACCCCACTGACCGACAGTCCTCGGGTAGTGCGTCCAACTCGGCGCGTTCGGCGGGGTGCAGACTCTGGGACACTTCCGCAACGACGGGTAGAGGCTGCACAGTCTCCACGTCCGCGCCGATCGGCGAGCCCGCGAAGGCGAAGAGCAGCAGATCGCCGGAGCGCGACATGCTGAAGTGCAGTGGGGTGCCGACGACGGTGGGCCGCCCGTGCGGGCCACCGCAGCAGGTGCATGCCTCCCGGGTGAACCGAACGGTAGCGGGCTCGACGTCCAGATAGGCACCGAGCAACATCCGCAGGGCGAGGTGTGCCGCCGTGTAGCGCTCCTGATCTTCCGGCATAAGGAACCCCGCGGCGCGTTCCCGTTCGCCAGCGTCAAGGATCTTGGTGCGTACGTCAGATTCCACGGCCGAGCCGCTGGATTGGGAAATGCTGAGCATCCAGACCTCCGTCGTGTCGGGCGGCCACATATCCCTTACGGCGAAGGGCAGCGGGTCACGGCCGAGGATGCGCGGTGGTCTTACGGGCGTCATTTCGCACCTCCAGATGCTTCGACCAGTCGCCGCTGCCCGTTACCGTCGACAGCGCTTACGGTTGGTTCCGCCAGGTCGTTCACCTTGTCTGACACCACAGTGCCGGGCCGGTCGTTGTAGGACGAGCGGACGTGTACGGTCACGCCGTACCGGCAGGCGTAGTCCACACTGCTCAGTGCCAACACCTTGGCTCCGTCGACGGCCATCTTCCGCATCTCTCCGTACGTCACGTGACGGAGCAGGTGCGCCTCCGGTGCGAGCCTGGGATCCGCGGTGTAGATACCGTCGACATCGGTGTAGATCTCGCACGTGTCGGCCTTGAGCGCCGCCGCCAGGGCGACAGCCGTGGTGTCGGATCCACCGCGGCCAAGGGTTGTGACGTCCTTTGTCTCACGGCACAGCCCCTGGAACCCCGCGACCAGTGCGATCGCACCACCGTCAAGGGCTCCGCGTACCCGCTCCGGCTTAACGTCGACGATCTGGGCTTCGCCGTGTACTGAGGTCGTGATCACACCGGCTTGCGGGCCAGAGAAGGAGCACGCCCGGGCGCCCAGGGCATGAATCGCCATCGCGGTCAGCGCATTGGAGGCCTGCTCTCCCGTCGTCAACAACATGTCCAGCTCGCGTGGGGACGGAATGGAATCCATCTCCTGCGCCGCCCGAAGCAACCTGTCCGTGGTGTTGCCCATGGCGGAGACCACGACGACGAGATCGTGCCCGGCCTCATGGGCGGCGACGATTCGTTCGGCGATGCGCTTGATCCGCTCGGTGCTACATACCGACGAGCCGCCGTACTTCTGGACGATGAGCGCCATCAGTCGACACCTCCGAGCAGACAGGCGGTGATGGCTTCCACGATGATCGCGCAGGCTGTGTCGACGACCTCTGCCGTCACATTCAGCGGAGGGAGCAGCCGAATGACCGCGTCGCCACGCCCTCCGAGTTCGACGATGAGCCCGTGGCGGAGTGCGTAGGCCTGAACGGCTGATGCGATCGCGGTCGCGGGGCGGCCGTCACGGGGATCGGCCAGTTCGATACCCCACATCAAACCCAGGCCCCGCACGTCATGGACCCATGGGTTGGTCATCAGCCCGGCGAGCCTCGTCACGATCTGGTCGCCCCGCCGCCGAACGTTGCCGAGCACAGCATCACGCTGGATGACTCGGACTGTCTCCACTCCCGCTGTGAACGCCAGTTGGTTCCCCCGGAAGGTCCCGATGTGCGCACCGGGGGCCCAGGTGTCCAACGCCGCGTCGTACATGATGATCGCCACCGGCAGGCCAATGCCGCTCAGCGCCTTGGACGCCACGATGACATCTGGCTCGATGTCGTACTGCTCGAACGCGAACCACGTTCCGGTACGCCCGCATCCGGTCTGTACCTCATCGACGATCAGGGGGATGCCCAAGGAGCGCGTAACGTCACGCACACGACGTACGAAGTCGGTGCTCGCGGGCACGACTCCGCCCTCGCCCTGCACGAGTTCGATCAGCACCGCGGCCGGAAGTCCGATGCCGCCGTGGCTGTCGCGCAGTGCCTGTTCGAAATAGTCGGCGCAGGTCATGGCGCCGTTGTCGGGTGTGGGGCCGGCAGGACACCGGTCGCGGGAGCCGTACGGGAAGAAATGGACGCCAGGCATGACGTTGCGCACGGGCCCCTTTTGAGCCAGCAGCCCGCTGAGCGCCATGGTGGCGTGCGTACTGCCGTGATAGGCCCCCTGGAAGGCGATGATGTCGCTACGGCCGGTCGCGATCTTGCACAGTTTGACGGCGGCTTCCACGGCGTCGGCTCCCGTAGGCCCGCAGAAGTGCAGCTTCATCCGTTCCCGCAGCTCCGGCGCCAGCATGGAGAGCTGCGCCTGGGTGAAGGCATCCTTGGCGGGGGTGGGGAAGTCAAGGCCGTGAGTGAGGGAATGAAGTTGCCGGTCGACGACCCGGACGATGTCCGGGTGACTGTGGCCCAGTGAGAGCACACCGGCGCCCGCAAGGAAGTCGATGAAGACGTTTCCGTCGACATCCCGAACGTAGCTTCCGGCACCATCGGCAAGTGCGATGGGCAGATGACGGGGGTAGCTGCGTGCGCTGGATTCCCACTGCTCCTGGTGCGCGAGGAGATCGGCAGAGCGGGGACCGGGCAAGTCACCGTTGACATGTGGTGCGGTCAGGAAGTCCTGCTGGAGCAACGTTGTCATCAGCTGCCTCCACGATGGTGAGTGGATGGGACGGGTCCGGGCGTGGTGGCCGGCTCGACGTCAATCCATGGAACGGCCGGAATGCCCCGCCAGTGGGTTCCCTCCGGGAGCGAGAGGCGCAGGATCATGCCCCCCCACGGAGTGCCGCTGAGGAGATTCAGCGAAACGGGCACCATGAGGTTCTCGTACAGACCGGAGATGAGTTCGGTGCATCGCACCCAGATGCTCCACAGAGGCTCCACTCTCGGCTGGTAGCGCCCGATGACCAGCCACTTGAGCGCCACCGCTACGAGGGTGCAGGCGAAGGCTGCCAGGCGCGCCGCGATAGAACTCCGTCAGGACCCGTGCGGGGGGATGATCGACCGTGGCTCTGGTGTGAAGCTGCCCGTTCTGCGTCGGTACCGGCATTATGGGTGTCCTCCGTAAGCGTGCACCGCTGCTGTTTCCGACGCTATGGAGAAGGCGACCAGAGCTTGCTCTGGCGAGGGTTACGTGCCGGCAAAAGCGCGAAGCGATCAGGTCTGCGGGTGATCAGCCGCGGGTCCCATGCTGGAGGATGGCAACAGCAGGGTGAAGGTCGTGGGCGTGGCCCGGGTGAGAGTGAGACGGCCACCCGCCGCCTCCGCCATCTCCCGCGCCAGCGTCAAACCGATGCCACTGCCGGCGCCGCCGGTTGCACCCCGCTTGAACACCACACGTGGGTCGAGTGCCAGAGAGCCTTCGTCAGCGACATCGATGGCGACCGCGCCGTCTGGCTCGCGGACGGTGACCTTGACGGCACCACGGCCGTGCCGTAGGGCGTTGTCCAGTAGGACGTCCAGCGCCTGCTCGGCAATGCGGCCGGGAACCAGCAGACTGCCGCTGGCGCGCTCGACGCTGAAACCCAGCTGGCGGTCTTCGGCGGCGAATGCGCCCTGCCAGCGACGCTCTACGCTCTCGACCAGGTCGTCGACCGGCCGGGATGTCGAGAGAACGTGCGGGCCCGGCCCCGCCCTTGCCAGTCGCAGCACCTCGTCGACGGTGCGCTGCAGATGCCGGGACTCCTCCAGGGCCTCCTCCACGGCAGCGCGGAGGTTCGCGTCAGGGTCGCCCGCGGCCGCTTCCAATCCAAGCTGGAGGCCGGCCAGCGGCGTACGAAGCTGGTGGGAGGCGTTGGCGCTGAAGTGCCGCTCGTGCTCGAGCAACTGGGTCAGATGTTCGACCATAGTGTTTTGCGTCCGCCCCACTTGGTCGATCTCGGCGATCGCGCTGGGGTCGGCGCGGGCGGTCAGGTCGCCACTGGCGACGGCCCTGGCCTTCGCCGACAGCTCCTCCAGCGGCGCCGTGAGCGTACGCGCCTGACGCCGTGCTACCAGAACACCGGTGGCGAGCGCGACCAGAGCGAGACTGGTCAGGCCCAGCCAGGCCAGAACGACACGACGCCAGACGTTCTCGGTTCCAGCTGAGGCTCGAACCACGCCTATCACCCGATCGGCGGTCAAAACGGGTACGACGACGACGAGTTCGTCGTCGCTCTGCCCGCGTGCCACGACCGCGGACAGGGCCTGTCGGGTCAGGGAGTCCGCATCCATGGGGCCTCTGCCGTCGCGCAGGCGCCCGGAGAGGTCGTAGACGCCCACCCGGGTGCCGCGTTCCTGAGGTGGCAACTTCACAGCGTCCCCGGCCATGAACTTCGGGTCCACGTGGACAGCGGCAGTCAGGGCAGCACGCTCGAGTTGGCCGCGCGCTTCTGCGAAGGAGGACGTCTGGATCGCCACAGCCAGCGGGACGGCGAGCAGAACCAGCGCGATCATGGCCGCCACGACAGCCACGTGCACCACACGCCGTCTCATACACCCATGATGAGCGCGACACCTGCGGAGATGGGTCGTTTAGACAGCAGACAGGCGCGGCCAAACCGTTGCCGGCTTTGACATTCCGGGCAGCCGCCGACTGGGCAATCGATCCTGGATGAGGTCCAGCCCGGTCACCAAAAGGTTGCATGAGATTGTGACATCCGCGCGCTGAGGCGCGGCCAGATTTAGCCTTCGGAGCATGCGTACGACTGTGGCCAACGACGGTATTTCTGTCTTGCTCATTGAAGACGACGAAATCATAGGGCGGCACCTGGAGACAGGTCTGCGCTCGAACAGTTACGCCGTGACCTGGACTCGAACGGGTCGTTCAGGTCTGAGCGAGGCGCGCCGCCTCCCGATCGATGTCGTCCTGCTGGATCTTGGGCTCCCTGACATGGACGGCATCGACGTTGCCCAGCAGTTGCGCGACGAGTTTCCCGATGTGCACATCCTTATTCTGACCGCCAGGAGCGAGGAGATCGATATGATCGCGGGCTTGGACGCGGGTGCCGACGATTACCTTGTCAAGCCCTTCAGCCTGACCGTGCTGCTTGCCCGGCTCCGCGCCCACCTCCGCCGCCACCCGATCGATTCGTCGGAACCATCCGAGACGGTCCGCATCGGAGACCTGGCGGTGGACCTCGCGGCGCGGCGCTGTTGGGTCGGTGATCGCGAGGTCGACCTGCGCCGCAAAGAGTTCGAACTCCTTGCCGTCCTGGTGCAACATCCGGGGCAGGGAGTTTCCCGGGAGTCGCTCATGTCGCAGGTATGGGACGAGAACTGGTTCGGTCCGACCAAGACCCTGGACGTCACGATCTCCTCCCTGCGCCGCCGCCTGGATTCGGCGGCGGCCACCTCCGGTGTGTCCCTTGCGTTACCCGAGATCATGACCTTGCGTGGATACGGCTACCGGCTGGATCCGCCGACGCCCAGCACACCGTCAGCACGCCGGGGCTGACTGGCAGGTGAGTCGCAACCATTCGTCCACCATTTCCACTGGAACGTCCTGCGCCCTGTTCTGTCGCGCGTCAGACCCCTGTGGCAGGGCGGTTAAGTCAGTCCTGACGGAGTTTCCTCCACATGGGAAAGCCCCAATCCATCCCGGCTGAGATGGAGGCTCACCAGAATCCTCGAAAGAAGTCCGGGCGGCGGTGTCGGATCGGGGCGGAGGTGTTCGCAGCTGGGGTGAGAGGCCGCCCGGGAGGGGCGCCACCCAAATAGACCGACCGATGAAAGGGACGACCATGAACGGCTACATGAGCTACGAATTCGTCAAGCAGCGCCACGCCGACCTCATCGACGAGGTGGGCCGTTCGCGGCCGATCAGGTTCCGGGGCTACCTGGGCAAGTGGACCGGTGTGACCACGAGTGCCCGGCCGCCGTTCGTGGCCGTTGCTCGCGTGTTGACCAACCGGACGTGGACCCCGACGGCGGATTGATGAAGTGGCGACCCGACCGGTGGCCAGGACGCCCTGAGCACCTCCACCATCCCGACCTCCGCGTGATTGAGCAGCCGCTGGGTCCGATCCGGTGTCGCGTCACCGACGTACTCAGCGATCTGCCAACCGTTCTTGCGAGGCAAGTCAGCCAGCAACGCGCTCATGTATTTGCCCGCCTGCCCATGCACCTCAACCCTGGCGAACGCTGGCCGCAGCCGCTCATGCAACTCTGCCAGGTTGGACGCCGCCCGCTGCCCCTCTACGATGGCAGCCGCAGCCGCCTCCCGACTGTCTTTGTTCACAGCATGATCGTCGCGGGGCGGCTGCTCACATGATCAAGCCGACACGCCGACGCCCGGGCAATCAGCCACCAAGGCGACCATGATCAACAAAAGTGCGCTGCCGTACTAGGGAACGGACAATCCAATGACCGAGCTGAACGCGGAACATGCCCGGCGAGCGATCGTCGAACACACCCGACGTCTGGCGGAATCGGCCGCCGCGGCCGGACCTGACGCCGCCGTGCCGACAACCCCGAAGTGGACCATCACTGACCTGGTCGAGCACGTGGGCCAGACCCAGCACTGGGTCGCGGAGATCATCGAGCGGCGCATCACCGATCCCACACAGCTGCCCACGGAGATGGCCATACTCCCCACCGACCCCCGCGAGTGGCAGGCGTGGCTGTCGGAGTCCGCGCAGCGGGTCGCGAGCGCGTGCTCCGATGACGCGCTTGACGCGCCGGTGTTCAACGCCGCGGGGGACGAGCGGTCCGGGACGCGATTCTGGATGTCCAGCTCCCTCAACGAGGCGGTCGTCCACGGCTATGACGCAGCCAACGCGGCGGACCGACCGGCCGACATTGACCCCGACATCGCAGCCGCGCTCATCAGCATCCACTTCGCGATGCTCACGTCCCCCACGTGGGAGATCCAGCGGTCCGAGTCCGCCCACGCCATCCGGGGCACCGGGCAGACCCTGCAGTGGCTGGCCACCGACACCGCGGACGACGCGGGCGCCTGGTTCGTCGAACGGCGGCCTGACGGGGCGACATGGCAGCCCGGAACCCAGCAGGCCGATGTGACGGTGACCGGCCCGGCACGATCACTGCTGCTGACCTTGACCCGACGACTCCCTCTCACCGACCGCGAAGCCACCAACATCAGTGTTGTCGGTGACACCGACCTCGCCCAGCATTGGCTCGACAACACCGCCCACGTCAGCGGCTGACCGGCACCGAGGCGCCCACCGCGCCACGACGAAGGGAACGTTCGGCATGACACCGGTACGAGATGCCGTCATCGGGGAAGCAACGGACGGTGCGGGGGACGTCTATTTCTCGTCGGTTCGCTCCGATCCGGCGTACCGGAAAGTCCCTGTAAGAGATCCGGGAGGCGGTGTCGGATCGGGGGAGCGGTGTTCGTGGCAGGGGTGAGAGGCTGTCCACGAGGGGCGCCCGGACCACAGGGAGATGATCCGAATGCAGTATCTGGTTTCCGTGATCGACGACACGGCCGGCTTGGCCACCCCGGACGAGCAGGCCGCGATCGACGTGTTCAACGACCGGCTCAAGGCGGAGGGTCACTGGGTGTTCGCCGGTGGCCTCGGGGCGCCCGCCACGGCCACTGTCATCGACAACCGGGGTGACGTGGCGGTGTTCACCGACGGGCCTTTCATCGAGTCGAAGGAGTACCTCGCCGGCTTCTGGATCATCGAGGCCGCCGACCTTGACGTGGCGCTGAAGCTGGCCGCCGAGGGGTCCAGGGCCTGCAACCGGCGGGTCGAGGTGCGGCCGTTCCTGTGAGCGTGGTCGAGGTCGGGGAGGCGATCACCCGCGCCCACCACGAGGAGTGGGCGCGGGTGGTCGCCGCCTTGGCCAGGCGTTTCGGTGACCTCGACATCGCCGAGGAGGCGGCGGCCGAGGCGTTCGCGACCGCTGTCGAGCGGTGGCCGGCCGACGGCGTACCCCCTAACCCCGGCGCCTGGTTGACCACGACCGCCACCCGTAAGGCCATCGACCGGATCCGGCGGGAGAACAAGCGCGACGACAAGCACAGGGAGGCTCACATGGTCTACGACGACGGCCCGCCCGAGCCTGTCGGCGCGATCGACGATGAGCGGCTCCGGCTGATCTTCACCTGCTGTCACCCGGCGCTGGCGATGCAGACCCGGGTGGCGTTGACGTTGCGGATGGTCGGTGGTTTGACCGTGGCCGAGATCGCCCGTGCCTTCCTGGTGCAGGAGGCCACCATGGGGCAGCGGATCACCCGCGCGAAGGCCAAGATCAAGGCGGCTCGCATCCCTTACCGGGTGCCGTCGGCGGAGGATCTCCCGGCACGGGTGGCCGGCGTGCTCGCCGTCCTCTTCCTCGTCTTCAACGAGGGCTACCTGGCGACCGGCCCTGACACCGATCCCCTACGTCACGAGCTGACCGCCGAGGCGATCCGGCTCACCCGTCTGATCCGTGCCCTCCTGCCGACCGATGGTGAGGTGGCCGGGCTGCTGGCGCTGATGCTCCTCACCGAGGCCCGCCGCACCGCCCGGGTTTCGGCGAGCGGTGAACTGGTCACCCTGGACGAGCAGGACCGTGGGGCCTGGGACGCGGCGCTGGTCGCCGAGGGTCATCAGCTGGTACGCGAGCGATTAGCTGCTGCCGCCGCCGGGGTGGCTCCGGGTCGCTACCAGATCCTCGCAGCGATCAACGCCGTGCACACCGGCGCCCGCGACGTACGCGACACCGACTGGTCACAGGTCGTCGCCCTCTACAACCAGCTCGTCCGCCTCGACCCCTCCCCGATCATCGCCCTCAACCGCGCCATCGCGGTCGCCGAGCTCGACGGCCCGGAGGTGGCGCTGGCCGCCGTCGACCGCCTCGAGGACACGCTGGCCGGCTACCACGCCTACCACGCCACCCGCGCCGACCTGCTACGCCGGCTGGGCCGCAGCCAAGACTCACGCGCCGCCTACGACAAAGCCATCGAACTGGCCGGCAACACCGCCGAAACCGCCTACCTGACACGCCGCCGCGACCAGCTGCGGTAGCGCCCTGGCCAGATCCCGGTCGAAACCCCGAGCAAAAGCGACAGCTCGAGGCCCTGGCCGGGGCACACCCAAACCTATGCATCGGCGGAATTAAGTGATCGTCTACACACTATCGGCGACCACCGACGAAACCCTGCACGAAAGAGCTCATTCGGAGGCAATCGGAATGTAATTTCCCCCACTTCACCTTCGCCCCCAACATGTCCACGACGCCATCGCCGCGGATCGCGATCGGATCGGGAGCGGGGCAAGCTCCTGCGGTCTTCTGTGTACGACACTGCCGACTGCGATCAACCGTCCGCGGTTGTGGATAGCTGTCCCTTGGATCCGGGTAATAGACCTTGACAGACACCTGGGACACCGCGAATGAACGCGGGGAGGAACGGAGATTGCTGAGAGCTGGAATGGGCGACGACAGCTCCCATGCGAATCGTGGGCCGAGGCGGCGGCTTCCGTCGCGCGTGGCGGCAGCGGTGATACTCCTCATGCTCGCGATGGTTGGTGCCTGCGTTGGCGTTCATCCATCGAAGCCGCGGCGGTCGACCGCTGATCCGACTGACTTTCGTCCTGGACCGGCGGCCAAGGGCGCGCGCGGTGATGATCTTGTTTCGGTGACGACGTTGGTGAAGCACCTCGAGGTCCCGTGGGGGATAACGTTTCTGCCCGATGGCAGCGCGCTGGTTACGGAGCGGCAGAAACTGCGAATCCTCAAGATTGGGCCCCAAAAGGCGTCCAATGGCGAGCTTACGGTGACGCCGGTAGCCACGATCAAGGAGGCATTCTCCCACAACGAAGGCGGCTTGCTGGGTATCGCGGCGTCGCCACGGTTCGCCCACGATCGCACCGTCTTCATCTTCTACACCACCCGGTCCGACAACCGGATCGCGAAACTGCGGCTCGGCGGCAGACCCCAGCCGATCGTCACCGGCATTCCGCTGTCTGGAATTCACAACGGCGGCCGGTTGATGTTTGGGCCTGATGGCTACCTCTACGCGAGCACCGGTGACGCCTCCAATGCCGGGAATGCCCAGCACCTCAGCAGTCTCGGCGGAAAGATCCTGCGGATGACCACCGACGGCAAGCCCCCGCCCGGCAATCCGTTCCGGGGCTCCATCGTGTGGTCGTACGGCCATCGCAATCCCGAAGGAATGGCCTGGGACAGCCAGGGCAACATGTACGTCGCCGAGATCGGCGAAGCGGTCTGGGACGAGCTGAACGTTATCCTGCCCGGCCGTAACTACGGTTGGCCAAAGGTTCAGGGCATGGGCGACGACCCACGCTATGTCAATCCGATCGTGACATGGCGGCCTGAGGTAGGCGTCTCCAACGATCTGGCGATCCTCGGCCGCACCGCGGTCGTGACCTGCCTGCGCGGCCAGCGGATCTATCTGGTGAGCCTCGACAGCGGGATCGGTGTCGGCATCAACACCCGGCGGATCGTGGGCTCAGCAGATACGAGCACTATCCGCTGGCGCCCCGACGCAGGTGTCGCCGCCCGCCCCAAAGAAGCGTTGTACGGCAAGTACGGTCGGCTGCGCGCCGCGATCAACGCACCCGACGGAAGTATCTGGATCACCACCTCCAACCGGGACGGGCGCAACCAGCCAGTCCCGGATGACGACCGCATCGTCCGGCTCACCTTGCGCTCACGCAACCAAACGCCCTCGCGTTGAGAGCCCGCGCGCGACAGACGCCCTCACCACGACGTCAGGGACCACTCCACGCGCGATGAAGCCGCGGAGCGCGTCCTGAACGCGCTATCGGTAAGCGCTGGCCTGGAGGTCGAAAAGCTCGGCATAGGGCCCGCCGGCGGCCATGAGCTCGTCGTGGCTACCCGACTCGGTGAGCTCGCCGTTATCGAAGACGAGGATGAGGTCCGCCATTCGTACGGTGGAGAGCCGGTGTGAGACCAGGAGGGTGATGCCTCCGGTGGCGCGGGTGGCGGCGGACGCGGCGTTGAAACGGTCCAGGAGGGCGTGTTCGGATTCCGGGTCGAGGACGGAGGCGGGTTCGTCGAGCAGCACGAGTAGCGGTCGTTCGCGGAGGAACGCGCGCGCGAGTGCGAGTCGTTGCCACTGGCCGCCGGAGAGTTCGGTGCCGCCGAACCGTTTGCCCAGGCGGGTGTTCAGGCCATCGGGGAGCCGGTCGATCACGGCACGGGCGTCGCCGGCGTCGATGGCCGCTTCGTAGTCGATTTCGTTGCCGAGGTCGTTGTTGGTAAGGGCTGATGGCTCGCCGAGTCCGATGGCTTCTCGGGCGGTGTATTCGTACCGCACGAAGTCCTGGAATCCGGCCGAGATCCGGTTGCGCCAGGCCTGATGGTCGAGCGTACGTAGGTCGGTGCCGTCGACGAGGATGCTGCCGTCGCTCGGGTCGTAGAGGCGGGCCAGCAGTTTCACCATCGTGGTCTTGCCGGCGCCGTTGTCTCCGACCAGGGCGACGGTGCTTCCTGCCGGGAGGTTGACGCTGAGATCGCGGAGCACGGGGCGTTGCGTGCCTGGATAGGCGAATGACACGTTCTGGAGTTCGATGCCACGCCGCAGAGTGGTCGAGGGCTCCGCGGTGCCGGCCCACGCGACGTGTTCGCCAACGTATCGGCGCAGCCATCGGATGTGTCCGACGACGTCCAACATCGCGATGAGCACGCGCACGGAGTCGGACAGGCGTTGTGCGGCCTGGTCGGTCTGCGGCGCGAGGAGCATCACCATCGTCACGTCTCCCGGTGTCGCGCGTCCCTGTCGTGCCAGCCAGAGGACGAAGACGATCGCGGCACCGTAGGCGAGTCCGAAGAGTACGCGGGCCGCGATCTCCAGAAGGTTGCTCTGCCGCCGGGCCTGCCAACGTGGGCCGTTCTGCAGGCGGAACAACTCCGCGATCCGGTCAGTGAGGAGCCCACGCAACCCGAACGCGCGGACCTCCAGGCCGTGCCTCGGGTGACTGACGATCTCCAACAGCCGGAAAATGCGCCGGTGGTGCTCCATCGTCGCGGTGATCGCATGCCGGAACTGCCGCGCGCCAAAGGCCGACGCCCACAACCGCAGGAGTCCCAGCAGGGGCAGCGTCAACAGCAACGGGTGGATGCCGGCGAGGAGGACGAGCACGGTTGTGGTGCTGACCAGGACCGCCAACCCGCTACCGATGGTGCCCGCGGTGCCTTTCAACCGGCGGAACTCCTCGCGGGCGGCGCCGAGCCGGTCGGCGATCTCTGGCTGCTCGTGATGGGCGATCCCGGGCGGCCTGGTGGCCAGGTCCAGAAGCTCGCGCTGCAGCCCGATCTCGATCCCGTCTTCGAGCCGGTGGCGTACGGCGTCGGAGAGCACCAGACCGCCGAAAGCGACCGCCAGCGCGCCAAACAGGACGGCGGCGCCCGCCGTCACCGAACCCTGCCCGGTCACGGCGTTCACAATCCGGGCCACACCATAGGCCTGCAACGGCCCCGCGATGGCCATCACCACCACGAGCAACAACTCGGTCGCCGCCAACGAAGGTGACGCCGAAATGGTCAGGCGTACCAGGGCAACCAGTGAATCCCACCGCTCACGCATCCCCGTCGCCTCCCACATAACGCGCCGCCTGCAGCTCGAACATCTCCGCGTACCGGCCGCCCATCTCCAGCAGCTCGTGGTGTGACCCCTGTTCGGCGATCACGCCCTCCTCGAGGACGCAGATCCGGTCCGCGTTTCGTACCACCGAGAACCGGTGCGAGATCAGCAGGGACGTCACGCCGGTGGCGAGCTTCAGGTAGCGGTCCACCAGCTCCGCCTCGGACCGGACATCCAGAGCCGCCGCGGGCTCGTCGAGCACCAGCAACCCGGCTCCGTCGTTGACCGCATAGAGAGCCCGCGCCAGGGCCAGCCGCTGCCACTGCCCGCCCGACAGGTCTCCACCATCGGTGACCGAGCGCTCCAGCACCGTGTCCCAACCCCGCGGTAGCGTCGCCACTGCCGCGTCGACTCTCGCGGTCACCGCCACCGCGGCCAGCCGCTTCTGGTCCGGTGGTTCAGCGAGGGTGACGTTCTCCGACGCGGTGAGCGGCAGCCGCAGGAACTCCTGCGTGACAGGCGCCAGCCGGCGCTGCCATGCGGCCAGCTCGTGATCGTCGAACTCGGCCAGATCCACTCCGTCCACCACGACCCGTCCCGCGCTTGGACGGTAAGCGCCTGCCAGCAGGTGCACCAATGTCGACTTGCCGGCGCCGTTCAACCCGACCAGACCAATCGCCTCACCCGCGCCCAGTCGAAGATCCAGGCCGCGAAGCACGTCGACGTCCGAACCCGGGTAGCGGAACCACACGCCCTCCAGCCGCACCTCCGGCGGACCCGACGGCAGGCGAGGCGGATCCACCACCGCGGGCCCGGCGACCCTCGCCGCCCACGCGCCAACGGTGGCGTCCTTGCCGTCGGCGTGTTCGCCGCTCCGGTGCTCGCCTTCGCGTACGGCCAGTGCGGTCCCAGGCAACCGGTACAACGACTGCAGGGCAGAGGTTGCCCGCTCCATCGAAGCCGCGGCGACCCCGTTGGCCGACATCGCAAGGCGTAACAACGCCGTTAGTACGGTCGCGACCTCGGCCAATCCCAGCAACCCAGCGTTGACATCCCGCACCAGAAGCCAGACGGCGAACGCCAGCGCACCCAGATGCGCCGCGTACACCACCATGGTCCGCAACGTCGCCACCTGACGAACCCGCCACAGCGGCACCATCCCCGCCCGCCAGTCACGTACGTACCGGTCCATCAGCCACGGCGCGAAGCCGAACACCCGCAGCTCCTTGGCCGCCGTCCCCATGCCCAGTTCGTACGCGTAGTCAGCTTCCCGGCCGGTCCGCGTCCCGCTGCGCCACGTCACCTGCTCGACCGCTGACATGCGCGCCGACCACCACTCGACCAATGCCGTGGTCGACAACAGCAGGGCCGCAGCCGGCCACGAGAACAACACCCCCACGAGCACCGCGGAACCGATGGCCAGCAGCCGCGACCGAACAAGCTCAGCCAGCGGGAACAACCCCACCCAGATCGCGCGGTTTCCGATACCCCGAGCCCGCCGGGACTCGTCCGAAACCGCCGGTGACTCCAGATGGCCGATCCTGGGCGACGCCGTCATCGTCGCGGAGATCGCCCGATAGACCACCTCATCGGAGTCGTACGTCAGCCGCGTTGTCGCCATGCTTGACAGCACGGTCAGGACACCATCCGCCGTGAACACCAGGACCAGTGCGGCCACCAACAGTGAGAACGCCGTCAGCGACGGCGCACCCGGACCACCGGCCACGAACGCCGGCGTCAGACCTACCACCTGACCGATCAGAACGGCCACGGCGAGACTCGTCACCGCGCTCAGGACCGCCAGCGCCAGCAACCCGCCACCAAGCCGTGGCGCCACCACTATCGAGAAACGCAGCAACGCGAACATCCGAGCACCCTCACCAGCCCACCAAGCTCATCAGGGCTGGCTCCCCACCCGCCCCCGGCGGTCGCTCATCCTAGTAAAGAGACGCCGCATCGGCTTTGATGCCGAACGCAGATCAGGTGGAGCGGGCCAAGCGGTAACGGACTTCAACATTCCCGCTCCCACCCGCCTTCGCTGATACGTCGTGTCCGAACCGGTCGTCCGGTTGGATCCGTCGCTGGTTCCCGCCGCCGTTCGCCTCATCTATCTTCTCGATAGCCAAGATCGCGAACCGAGTGCGGTGTGGCGCGGGTGCGTGCGCGCCGGGGGGAGGGGCGAGGTCGATGCGGGACGAGGACGCGGGGCACCAGCTGCGGAAGTGGCTCCTGGCCAGCGATGTCGACCGGCGGAGGTTCCTGGGGGTGGCCTCGGCAGGGGCGGCGGCGCTGGTCTTTGGCAGGGGTCCATACACGACGGAAACCCTTGCCAGTCAGAAATTCGCCGACTATCCGTTCCAGCTCGGAGTTGCCTCCGGCGACCCACTGCCTGACGGTGTTGTGCTCTGGACCCGCCTGGCACCAAAGCCGCTCGACGTGAGTGGTGGGGGAGGTATGAAGAGCGTACGCGTTCCGGTCCGCTGGGAGGTCGCCGAGGACGAGCGCTTCCGTACGGTCGTACGCGCAGGAACGACCTCGGCCTATCCCGAGCTCGCCCATTCCGTGCACGTCGAGGTCTCGGGGCTGCAGCCTGACCGGTGGTACTTCTACCGGTTCTCCGCGGGTAACGAGATCAGTCCGGTGGGGCGTACGAAAACCGCACCCGCACCCGGCGCGTCGCTCCAGCGGTTCAATTTCGCGTTCGCGTCCTGCCAGATGTACACCGAGGGCTACTTCACCGCGTACGACCACATGGTGAACGAGGACCTCGATCTCGTGGTGCACCTTGGCGACTACATCTACGAGTACGGCATTCCGTCCAACGGCGGTTACCGTAACCAGCCGACGGTGCTGCCGGACTACCTCATCACCGAGCCGGTGACGCTGGATCGCTACCGGCTCCAGCACGCCGTCTACCGGAGCGAGGCGCCTCTGCAGGCCGCCCACGCCGCGTTCCCGTGGATCGTCACGTGGGATGACCACGAGGTCGAGAACAACCATGCCGGCCTCGTGCCGGAAGTCGGCAGCCAGACGCCAACCCTGGAAGAGTTCCTGGTCCGACGCGCCAATGCGTACCGCGCCTATTACGAGCACATGCCGCTGCGACGAAGCTCGGTGCCGGCCGGGCCGGACATGCAGCTCTACCGGCGCCTACGGTACGGAACGCTGGCGGAGTTCAATGTCCTGGACACCCGGCAGTACCGCGACGACCAGGCGGCCGGCGACGGTAACGACCCGCCCAACCCCGAAAGCCTCGATCCCTCCCGCACGCTCACCGGAGCCGCGCAGGAGGCCTGGCTGCTTGACGGCCTGGCCGCGTCGACGACGACCTGGAAGGTCATCGCCCAGCAGGTGTTCATGGCGCAACGCGACTTCGGCGCGGATGACGCGGTGCTGTTCAGCATGGACGCCTGGGACGGGTACGCACCGAACCGCGACCGCATCCTCGGGGCCATCGCGGAGGGCTCGATCGCCAACCCGGTGGTCCTTACCGGCGACGTCCACGCCAACTACGCCAACAACCTGAAAGCGAACTTCGACGATCCCGCATCACCGACCATCGGTGTGGAATTCGTCGGGACCTCGATCGCCACCGGTCGCGACGGCGCGGACACCAGCCCGAGCGGCGACCGGATCCTGGCGGAGAACCCACACATCAGGTTCTTCAACGGCCAGCGTGGCTATGTCCGCTGCACGGTGACCCCGCAGGCGTGGCAGTCCGACTACCGCGTCGTGCCGTACGTCACTCAGCCCGGCGGCGAGATCCACACCCGGGCGAGCTTCGTCACCGAAGCGGGAAACCCGGGCCTCCAACTCGCCGACCACAACGCCGTTCCGACGCTGCCGGAGTCGGCGTTCGAAACCGAGGAAGAACGCCGCGTCAAGGACGAGCGACTGGGCCGCGGCCCGACGGCGTGAGCCGCCAGTGCGTGCCCACCGTCGTACGACGGACAACAAGGGAGCGACCATCATGCTCGACCGTCCTCTTCGTGCCCGTGCGCGCGCCCTGCTGGCGGCGGCAACCGCGCTCCTGCTCTGCGCGGGTGTCGTGCCGGCAACGCTGGCGCCCCCGGCTGTCGCATCACCGGCGTCGGCGGCGGGCAAACCACGCGCGTCGATCGTGCTCTCGTCCCAGCCGGCCGCGGTCGAGCTGAGGCAGTGCATGACCGAAACCCTGCGGGTCGCGATCACGAACCAGTCGGGGGAGTCGACGTTCGTCGATCTCACCGTCACTCCAGACGCGCCGCTGTGGAGCGCGAACACCCGCGTCTCCACCTACGTACCAGCAGGTGGCACGGTAACCGTTCCCGTCCAGATCTACGTTCCTGAGGGCGCCGCGGACGGTGAGTACGACGTGCTGTTCGGAACAAACGCCGTCGCACCACGGGCGCGACTTTCGGTCCCCGTCGCCGTGTCGGCCCCGAACGACCGGCGGTGCGTTCCGCGAAGCGCGATGGCAGTGACGGCATCGAGCGCCCAGGAGCCGGAGAACGCCGCCGAGAAGGCGATCGACGGTGCCACCGCCACCATCTGGCACGCGAGATACCGGCCGGACCGGACCTACCTCCCGCAATGGATCAGCTTCGACCTCGGCGGCAGCTACGACGTGGCCGAGCTGTCGTACCAGCCGCGTCTCGACGGCAACCTCAACGGCACGATCACGGCGTACACGGTGCTCGCGAGCACGGATGGCGAGACCTTCACCGAGGTGGTCAGCGGCACCTGGGTGGGTGACGCGACGCGCAAGACGGTGGCGTTCAACGCACCCGGCGCGCGGCACATCCGCCTCCTGGCAACCGCGGGCGTGGCGAACTACGCCTCAGCCGCGGAGATCGTGCTCTTTGGCCGGGAAAGCGACGGCTGACCTGGCAGCGGACGCTGCACCGCCACGCGCGAGGCTCGGCCGGCCTGAAGCGCGATGGCGATGAGATTCCGTGCTGGTGCTGGAAGGTCTCGCCCCGACGCCCATACAACGCGCAGCCGTCGACGCAGGTCCAATCCGTTCACGGGGACCTCGATGAGGCGTCCCGCGGTGATGTCGTCGACGACGGCCAGAGAACTCAGTACGGTGGGCCCGGCGCCGGCGGCTACAGCCGCTTTGATCGCGGTGGTGGAGGAAAGCTCGGCGACGGGCGCTGCGGTCGGCGCGTACATCTCGAGCCCGCGGACAAGGATCTCCCGGGTGCCGGAGCCGACTTCGCGGAGGATCAGTGGCGTCGCGGCCAAGTTCTCCGGCGTCAGTGGCACGGAGCGGCCGGCCCACGGATGGCCTCGTCCGACGACGACAACGAGGTGATCGGTCATGATCTGGCGGGAGCGGAGGCCCCGAGGAACGCCGAGCCCTTCGACGAATCCGATGTCGGCGCGGCCATCCAGCACCATGTGACCGACCTCGACGGAATTGGCGACATGGAGCGACAGCGCCAGGTCTGGCGAGTAACCCCGCAAGGTCGTGAGCCAGCCGGGTAGGAGGTACTCCGCGACTGTCAGGCTCGCCGCAACCCGTATCCGAGCAAGGAGTCCAGCGCGCAACGCGCGGACGCCCTCGTCCAGAGCGGAGGCCGCATCGATGACGTCGCGTGCCCAACTCGCCACCATCGTGCCGGGTTGGGTCAGCCGCGAACCACGGGGCGTGCGTTCGACAAGCTCGATTCCCAGCAGGCGTTCAAGGTTACGGATACGGAGGCTGGCCGCGGGCTGGGAGATGCCATGCTCGTGGGCGGCCTGACCGATGCTGCCCAGTCGCGCCACGGAGAGCAGAAGATCCAGGGCACCCAGATCTGGAACGCTTGACGACAGCGGCATAAGCCGACTCTACGGGCTGGTCATCTGCACGCTAGGTCACCACCAGGACGCCGGCGTACGCGGTAATGAACGCCAGCAGTGAAGCGGCAAGGCCGACGCCAACCGCGCGTACGCCAAGCCGGCGCAGCGCCGCGAACCGCACGCCGGTCCCCAGCCCGAACAGCGCGGCGGCGAGGAGGTAGCTGTCGACGATCTTGGCCGTACGCAGGATCTCGGCGGGCAGCACCCCGGTCGTGCGGACCGCAATGCAGGCGAGAAACCCAACGACGAAGAGCGGCACCATGGGTGGTCTGGTGCGCCCCACGCCCGCGCCACGGGTGCGTCGAACGACGCTCATACCGGCCACCATCGGGGCGAGGGTCACAACGCGGGCGAGTTTGACAATCGCGGCGACCGCGACGGCGCCTGGAACCACCGCCGCCGTGGCCACCACCTGGGCCACCTCGTGCACGCTGGCGCCGACCAAGATCCCGAACTGCTCGGGAGACAGGCCAAGCGGCACTCGCACGAGTGGCAGGACGACGATCGCGAGCGAGCCGAAAAGCGTCACCATGGCAAGAGCCGTGACGACATCCTCCTCCTCGTTGTCCGTCACGCCGTCCATTGCCACGATCGCCGACGCACCGCAGATGGCGGTACCGGTCGCCAGCAACAGCGACGCGCCAGGGCTGAGCCCAGCCAACCGACCGAACCAGCGGGTCCCGACGAACGTCAGCAGGACAACCGTCGTGACAAGGAGGAGAGTCGGTGCGCCGAGTGCCAGAACGTCGGGGATGGCGAGTTGCAGGCCCATCAGTACGACACCGGCACGCAGCATCCGCTTGGCGGCGAACTCCAGGCCGGGACGCGTCGTATCGGGTACGAACCGGAGGTTGACAAGCAACGCGCCCAACATCACCGCGGCTACGGGTACACCGATCGCCGGGACGATGGAGTTGATGGCGGTTGAGGCGAGCAGGCCCGCACCGACAAGGGCAAGCCCCGGCACCAGGGAACGCGACCTTGGGCCACGGGCGGAGGTCTCGCCCTTGGACTCCTGAGTGGTGACGTGGCTCATGGGTGCTTCCTCGCGATCACACCCCCAAGGGTTCTCGCCTGCGACCGCTGCCGGTAGGGGTCAGCGTCCTTCCACCACATAAGCACCGGTTATGACTCGCCCGAGACGATCAAGCGACCTTCGAAACGAAGAAAAGGTAAGTACGTATTCGTCTACCTGGCCGGCCTTGGCCGGCCATCATACCTGTATGACTTGATCATCGTGGAGGAGAAGGATCAAATGGTTCGTACCAATAAGGAGGAGACGTCGACATGTTCGAACTCGACTTGATCGGCACCTGGTGGCATCGGCGCCGGCGCAAACCACGCGGACCCGCGGCCGCCGCTGTCGCGATCGTCACACTCGCGGGTGTCGCGCAGGCTCCACCCGTGGCGGCGAGCGACCAACCTCCGGAGCCCAGGAACCTCGCCGCCGGCCTCGGCTACGCCTGGTCGCAGGCCCCGGATGCCGCCTACCCGGACGAGGGCAGGGAACTCACTGACGGCGAGTTCGGCTCCCTTGATCGCAACGACCCCGCGTGGGTGGGGCATACCAGAGGCAAGACCCGCGAGGTGGTGATCGACCTCGGCAGCAAGCAGTCGGTGTCCCGCATCAGTGCCCATTTTCTGCAGGACTGGCCGACCTCCTCGATCCTCGTACCGCTGACAGTGTCGATGTATGTGTCCGACGACAACCAGTCGTGGGCGAAGCTGGCGCACAAGTCCACGCAGCTGTTGTGGGGCGATGGGCCGCCGCGTGACGAGACGTACTCCTGGGACGCGGCTACCGACGGGCTGCCGGACCGCAACGTCAGGGGCACAATGGCGTATACGAGATATGTCAAGGTGATGTTCTCGGTGCACACCCGGGCCTCGCAGCTTCTGGACGAGGTTCAGGTCCTCGGCTTCGACGGTAAGACCAAACAGGCCGTGACCCCCCGCCCGGACCATCCGGCTTACCTCGCGCCGGGCACCGCGACGGCGGGTATCAGTGACCTTGCCCTTCTGTACAACGGCTATTACGAAAGCGGGAAGGGTAACTGGACCAAGGACCGGATCATTCCATACCTCGCTTATGTCGACACCTCCGGAAGGCCGGTCGAGCCGCTGTTCGACGGCGTTCTCTATCTCGGCCTGAGAACCCCAGACGGTCGCGACTTCGGATCTGGGGACACAACGCTCTCTGACTGGAACTGGTATCTCGACAAGACGTTCGCCGCACACGGCGACCTGACGGCGTTGAACGAGGCCGCCAAGGAGGTCGCCAACGGTCTCGGCAAGCCCAGGTTGCGCACCAAGGTTGTCCTGATGATTCCGGACCCCGGTGAGTGGCTGACCGACTTCGGAGATGTCGATGGTGATGGTGTCTCTGAGAACGTCAACGAGGCCTCCGTCGGACGCGACCGCGCGATTGCCAACCGCGAGAAGATCGTTCGCTGGTGGATCGACACTGTCCAGAAGCGCTGGGCGAGCGCTGGCTACTCCCACCTGCAGTTGTCCGGACTGTACTGGCTCTCCGAGCAGATCAGCACCAGCGCCTCCGGCCCGGAGACGCTACGGCGGGTCACTACGGCAGTGCACGACAACGGTTTCAAGCTGTTCTGGATCCCACACTTCCTTGCGTACAAGAGCCACCTGTGGTCCGTGGTGGGCATTGACGCGGCGGCATTCCAGCCCAACTACTTCTTCGAGGAGATGAGCGCCGAGCGGATCGACGACGCGTCCAGCATCGCCAAGCGGTACGGCATGGGCGTCGAGCTGGAGTTCGACGAACGAATGCTGACGGATGACGTCTTCCGCAACCGCTACATCAGGTACCTGAACGGCGGGGTCGAGTACGGCTACATGAAGAACGCCTTTCTCGCTTACTACCAAGGCAACGATGCCGTTCTCCAGGCCGCGTACAGCAGCGACCCACGCCAGCGAGTTCTCTACGACTGGCTCCACGAATTCGTCCGCGGCACCTACCGCCCGCAGCCGGTCAGCTAGCTAGTATCGGTGACCTCCTATTGCCGACCAGGGCGGTCGTACACCCGGACATAATCAACGTCGAAGGTGTTCGGAAAGACGGTGCTGGCGTCAGGCGGGCCACCCCGGTCGGAATTGACCCAGACCCCGCTGTTGAGTACGACGTACATCGGCTTGTCAGGAACGTAAGAGCCGCTGAACTCTCCGGTCGGGCGGCCGTCGATGAAGAAGGTCGCCCGACCGGGTTCCCAGAGCAGAGCGTACCTGTGCCAGCCGGTCGACGGTGCTGGGTCATAGGTCCAGCTGCTGTCCCAGCGGACGTTCGGCCAGGAGCCGGTCGCGATGCCCTGGTGCATTCCGTCGATGCCGCCGAACCACTCGGCCACGTCGAACTCCGGCGGCCAGCTGCGGTCCTGCGGCACCAGCCAGAACGCCGGCCACAGACCGCGCCCGGCGGGGTACTTCGCGCAGATCTCCCAATAGCCGTAGGCCTGAAAGAACTTGTCGTGTGAGGACATGAATCCCTCGGTGTAGGCGTACGTCCCGACCGGGTCGTCGCCGACCACAGGTGTGTCGTCAGCCACCAGGTGCAGGCGCCCATCGCGGATCACGATGTTCTCGTCGAGCGCGTAGCTGCCATAGGAGGAGTTGTGGTAGCGGCCGCCCGCCCGACCGGGAAAGTCCATCGTGGTATTCCATTTGGTGCGGTCGAGCGTGGGCCGCGTGAACTCGTCGTGCCACGCCAGTCGCCAGCCCTTTCCGGGTGGCTGCGAGCGCGCACAGGGTGGCGCACCCGCCGCCTGATGCTCGGTGGCCCGAGCCGACTCCGCCGCGGTCGCCGCGGCAGGCGGCAGAGCCGCGAGGGCAAGGCTGGCACAGGCGGCGAGTGCGAGCCCCGCAAAGTGGCGACGCATAGGTGACCTCCTACGAAACTCCCGCAGTGGCATGCCCACGCGAGTGAACACGGGTGGCGGTGGCGCGTCAACGACTGTGACCGAGGTTGTCCACGGCAGCTGCCGCGGCGAGAACTCTCGCCCGGCCGACAGCGGGACCCCGGGACTCAGCGGCTCATAGCGGTTTCGCGCTCTATACACGTCAGCTTCTCGGGGTTGCGCACGTAGTAGATCCCGGTGATGAGGCCGTTCTCGACCCGCACCGAGTAGACGCCGTCGATCTCGCCGTTGAGCCGCATGATGAGCGCTGGGGACCCATTGATCTGTGCCGGTTTGACCGACATCTGCGCGCCGACCATGTCTAGGGCGACGGCAAACAACCGAGCCACCTTGTCGGCTCCCACGATGGGCCGCGGAATGGCCTGCTTGACGCCGCCACCGTCGCTCAAGGCGACGACGTCNGGNGCGAGGATGTCGAGCAGGCCCTGCAGGTCGCCNGTTTCGACCGCCCGTTGGAAGGCCTCGAGCGCGGCTCGGGTCTCGGTCGGGGAGACGACCCCGCGCGGCCGGCGCGCGGCGACGTGTGCCCGCGCCCGGTGGGCGATCTGGCGGACCGCGGCCGGATTCTTGTCGACGGCTTCCGCGATCTCGTCGTACCCCAGATCGAACACCTCGCGCAGCACGAACACCGCCCGCTCCGTCGGCGTCAGCGTCTCCAGCACCAGCAGCATCGCCATCGANACGCTGTCAGCCAACTCGATGTCTTCGGCCACGTCNGGCGCGGTNAGCANNGGCTCGGGCAGCCAGGGGCCGACGTAGGACTCCCTGCGCCGNCCGAGCGTACGCAGCCGGGAGAGCGCCTGCCGGGTGGTGATCCGGACCAGGTACGCGCGCTGGTCCCGCACTGTNTCCAGATCACCCTGCTGGTTTCTGGCCGCCCACCGCAGCCAGGTCTCCTGGAGGACGTCCTCCGCATCCGCCGCCGAGCCGAGCATCTCGTAGGCGACCGTGAAGAGCAGGGCGCGGTGGGCGACGAACACCTCAGTAGCGGGGTCGGGACGGCCGTCCTCGCTCATGGATGGCTCCTGTCCTGCCGGTTTGCCTGCTCGAAACCATGAGACGCCGGACGCGACCGAGTTGTGACAGCGCGGTTGCGTGACGTGGGTCACGCAGGCTGCTGCGCTGTCACAAGGATCGCGTCGTCGCGTGGGGCCGCTTCGGCCCCGAGTCGTTCGTCTGAGCGTGGGGCTGGTCGTCACGCAGTGTCGCCGGATGACCTTCTGAATCAGGGACTTTCGACCCTACGTCGGCGAGCAGTGCGTCATGTGTCGTCTGAAGCTGAAGACATCGTGGGCGGAGACCAGCCCAGGGATCGATCCGCTGAGCGGATACACCGACTGAGAGATGTGGCTCAGCGCAATTTTCATCGACAAGACGGTCAAGAAGGACTTCTCGCACCTGTTCGCTGAGCAGGTCGGTGGCGTGTGGGCGCGGGCTGCCCTTTCGTCGCCTCCAGGTCCTGAGCGCGACGCTCAACACAGCGGTGCGCGAACCGTGCGGTCCGATTGCTGGTCGGGAATTTGGAGATTTCGGTGACTACCACAAGCGGAATGGGTCGGAACGTCGTGAACGCCGACCGCGGCGAGCAGGACGTGCCCGGCGGGCAGGAGTTGGCGCTCGAGCGGCTGCTGGCGGCAATGGTGGATATGCGGGACGGCAACTTCCGCCGTCGCCTCACCGTCACTGGCGACGGCGTGGCCGCGAAGCTGGCCGCGGTGTTCAACGAGATCGCTGAGCACAACCAGGACTTCGTGGCTGAGTTGATGCGGGTACGCGAGGACACTGGGCGGGGCGGTCAGTTGGGCGAACGGGTGCGCCTGGACGCGGCACGCGGCGGCTGGTCGGTCGCGGTGACGTCGGTCAACGACATGATCGAGGACCTGCAGCGGCCCACCACCGAACTCAGCCGGGTGCTCGCTGCGGTCGCTGAGGGAGACCTGTCGCAGCGGATGCCCCTCCACGAGTCCAGCCGGCCTTCCGACAGTGAGTTGGACGACCTGAGCACGACGGTCAACGGGCTGCTCGACCAGCTGTCGCTGTTCGCCTCCGAGGTCACCCGAGTGGCGAGGGAGATCGGCACCGACGGCCGGTTGGGTGGTCAGGCGCAGGTGCCGGGTGTGGCTGGCACGTGGCGGGATTTGACCGATTCGGTGAACTTCATGGCCGGAAACCTGACCGCACAGGTACGTGACGTGTCCCAGGTCGCCAAGGCGGTCGCTCGCGGAGACCTCAGTCGCAAGATTTCGGTCGAGGTCTCCGGCGAGATGCTGGAGCTGAAGTCGACGATCAACACGATGGTTGACCAGCTGTCGGCGTTCGCTGATGAGGTGACGCGGGTTGCGCGTGAGGTGGGCAGTGACGGTCGGTTGGGTGGTCAGGCGCAGGTGCCGGGTGTGGCTGGCACGTGGCGGGATCTGACCGATTCGGTGAACTTCATGGCGGCGAACCTCACTGGTCAGGTGCGCAATATCGC
>NZ_KB892787.1 GCF_000373925.1 Actinopolymorpha alba DSM 45243
TCCTGCTGCGGCTGGTCCTGTGGCTGGTCCTGCTGCGGCTGGTCCTGCGGCTGCGGCTGATCCTGTGGTTGGTCCTGCGGAGGCTGCGGCGGCGCAGGATCGGTTGGGTTCGGATCAGGCTCCGCGACAACAGATCCAACGGGATCCGAGGTTGAGGTGACGCTCGTCGGCCCGCTGGAGGCAAAGCCTGCGTTAACCAAGAGAGCGAACGAAAACGCCGCAAATACGGCGAGCCATCTGAATGCCGATCTCATACGACCTCCGCATTGTTCGAACCCAAGTCAACCTGGGATATATCGCTGACTTGACCGGGTCGGTTTCCTGTGGAGAAGTCAATGATTCTCGATCACATCTCGCGAGAACGACTCCCCTCGACAGGGGTGGTCGACGCCACTCCTTAGTAGTGGTCAGGGGCGCTATCTGCTTTTCGCGAAGCTAGTCGTTGTCCCACGTCCAGCGGCTACGCCCACGCGGTTACGCACGCCCAGCGTGCGCTGGACGGTGGCGATGTGGTTCTTGACGGCGGGCTGATGAGCGCCGCCGTTGGCCGCCGGAACTTCGGCAAGAAATTCGGCGGAACCTGTCGAGGACCGGTGCCGGCCGTTCGTTACACGGACGACGCAGCCCCTTCCAACCACGAGGAGCAACGATGAAGTACGCGATGCTGATCTTCGGCGACGACCGCGAGTGGACCGCGCTGTCCCCGGCCGACGAGCAGGACGTAATGAAGCAGGTCTACGAGTGGTACGAGCGGTGGCAGCCGACCGGCAAGATCGCCGACGGCGGCGCCGAGTTGCAGCCCCGGGACACAGCAAGGACGGTGCGCGCCGGCGCGAACGGCCAGCCGGTGATCACCGACGGGCCGTACCTGGAACTCAAGGAGGTCATCGGCGCGGTCATCATGCTGGAGTGCGACGACATTGACGAGGCCGGGCGGATCGCGGCCACCTGGCCACTCGCCGCCGGGATGAGCGCACTGGAGGTCCGTCCGGTGATGAGCCGCGAATAGCGGCGACGCTGGGCGCCGGTCTCACAGCCGGCGCCTCAGCTCACCCACCCGACGCGACATCAGCTCCCGTTCGGCCGGGTTCGTCGCCAGCTCCAGTGCCCGCTCCGCCGCCGTCAGCGCCTCGGCCGGACGGTCGAGCGTGGCCAGCAGGTCGGCCCGGGCGGCGTGCCACAGGTGGTAACCGGCAAGCCGGTCCCCGAGAGCGTCGACCTCATCCAGGGCCGGGGCCGGGCCCACCGCGAACCGCGTGGCCACTGCCCGGCTCAGCAGCACTACCGGCGACGGGTCCAACGCGGACAGCCGGTCGTACAGCGCCCGCACGTCGGCCCAGTTGGTGGCCTCGTACGAAGCGGCCAGGGCGTGTAGCGCGGCGATGCCGGCCTGCAGTTGGTACGGCCCGGGCCGGCCCTGGCGCACCGCCGCCCGCAGCCGCAGCGCCGCCCGTTCGATCGCCGCTTTGTCCCACAACCGCCGGTCCTGCTGGTCGAGCAGCACGATGCGGCCCCACGAGTCGAACCGCGCGTCGGCGCGGGCGTGGTGCAGCTCCAGCAACGCTGCCAGGCCGGCGGCCTCCGGCTCACGGGGCAGCAGCTCGGCGAGTTGGCACGCCAGCTCGACCCCCTCGCGGGCCAGCTCGCGCCGCTGGGCGGACCGGCCACTGGACAGGTATCCCTCGTTGAAAACTAGGTAGATCACCGCGAGCACGGCCGGTAGCCGGTCGACGTACTCATGTGGCTGTGGCACCTCGAACCGGATGCCGCGCTCCCGCAGTTGGCGTTTGGCCCGGGAAAGCCGCTGCGCCATCGTCGGCAGCGGCACCAGGAACGCGGCGGCGATCTCGGCCGTGCTCAGGCCGCTGGCGGCGTACAGCGTCAGCGCGACCCGGGCCGGCTCGGCGAGGTCTGGATGGCAGCACCCGAAAACCATGGCCAGCCGATCGTCCACGCCCGGTTCCGGCGGCGCTACCGCGGCCACCTGTGCCACCTTCTCGCGGCCGACGGCGTCGCGGCGTAGCCGGTCCAGCGCCTTGCGCCAGCCCGTGGTGACCAGCCAACCGGTGGGGCTCTCCGGCACACCCTCGTCGGGCCAGCGTTTGAGCGCTTCGGCCACCGCGTCCGACAACGCCTCTTCGGCCCGGTCGAAGTCGCCGAGCCGCCGGCTGAGCGCGCCGAGCATGCCGGCCGCGTCCATCCGCCAGATCCGGTCCAACAGTTCTGCCACGTCGCCCACCACACCAGGGTGCAATACCGCGGACCGCGCCGGACTCGCCTTCGCCATCAAGATCGCCCGGGTGCTCACCGGTACCGAATCCGAGCCTCGCGTACGTCCCGTGAGAGCAGCAAATCAGGTCAAGCGGTCGGCCTGGTCCAGGACGCACTATGTGGTCATGGGTTCACGGCCGGACGTATTCGCCACGTTCGTCGAGGTATTGACGAAGGCGCTGGACGACCATGATGCGACGGGGGCTGACCTGGCGGAGCGGGTGCACCTGTCGCGCTTCCACTTCGATCGGGTGATTGCCGCGACGGCCGGGGAGCCGCCGACGCGGTTGCGCCGGCGGGTGCTGTTGGAGCGCGCCGCGTACCGGCTGGTGACCACGGAACGGTCCGTGCTGGAGGTCGCGGTGGAGGCGGGGTACTCCACGCATGAGTCGTTCACGCGTGCCTTCACGAAGGCGTACGGCTCGTCGCCCGTCCAGTGGCGCGAACGCCCGACCCGGATTCCGATCGAGGCGCCGAGTGGTGTCCATTTCCATCCGCCGGACAGCTTGCGGCTGCCGGCCCAGACGAAGGTGAGCGCGATGAACATGCTGGTCACGATGGTCGAGCATCACGTGTGGCTGGTCGGGGAGATGCTGGCGCGGGCGGAGACGCTTCGCGCAGACCAGGTGGACGCACCGATCGAGCTCTCGGTCGAAGGCGTCGACGACGAGCCCACGATGCGGTCGCTGCTGTCGCGGCTGGTCGGCCAACTGGAGATGTGGAGCGCCGCGATCCAGGGACGGGAGTACGACTTCGCGGTGGAGCACCCCGAGGACATCGCTCACCTGCGGGCACGGTTGGCCGAGGTGGGGCCAACCTTCCTTACCCAGGTCCGTGACGTCTGCGAGCAAGGTCGCCTTGACGAGGCGATCGTCTGCCCGGGTGATCAGGTGGAGGTCTACACCTTCGGCGCTGTCATCGCGCATGTCCTCACGTTCGCGGCGCACCGCCGCACCCTGGTGGCCGGTGCCCTACACGATGCGGGGTTCACCGACCTCGACGGCGGCGACCCGATCCGCTGGATCACCCACCGTGCTTGAGGTTCGGGGAGGGCGCGTTCAGTACGGGGAGATCGAGGTAAGTCCTGCCCCAGTTCAAGGGTGAAGGTTTCCCCCGCCGGCCCGTACCTCGCGAAACACGCGGCGTCGTGGCCGGCGATCGCCACCCGGACTCGGTGGCCGGCCCGGAGGATGGCAGACACGGGCAACAGCTCGACAACAAGATCGAGGTACTGGCCGGGCACGACGGGTAGGCAGTCGGCCTGGGCGAAGCTTCGTGGTACGCCAAGGCGGGTTGGTTCGGCGGGGCCGGCCGTCTGGCGGTGGATGAACCGCAAGCAACCTTCGGTCAGGTACGTCACCTCGCCGCCGGGGCCGACGTCCTCGAGATAGACGTAGATCGCACCGTCAGACCCTGAGGTGGCCAACCGAAGCGCCACGACCGGGAAACCGAGGATGTGAACGTCAGCAAGGGACGGCGTACCGGTGAAGGTCAGGAGGGCGTCGTCGGCGGCCCTCCGGTCGGGATAGCTGGCGCCCTGGCCGAGGTCGATGGCAAGCCACCTGTTGGTACGTCCCGACGACGCGGTGGGGTCGACTGCGTGGCGCATGGTCTTTGCCGAGCCCGCCTCCTCTGTCAACCCACCCGCCGGGTCCAGGTAACGTCGCCGCACCTCGAGACCGTCGGGCGGCCACGAGCTGACCGTCTGCCACTCGTCGGTGCCGAGAGTGCCGAAGCGCAAGGTGCCGTGTCCGTCGGGCTGCTCGTTTCGCTGGACGTACCTCGTGAAGAACTCCACCAGCCGCCGGTCCTGCTCCTCGGGGCTGAGGTCGCCGCTCTCCAGGGTGCCGTCCGGGCACACCGTGTCCGCCAGGGTGTCTCCGCCGTGGCCCCAGGGTCCGATCTCGACCTCCTGGTAGTTGGAGAGGGTCGCGAACCGCGCGAGCGTTCCCGCCGCGAACGCCCCGTCGAGCCAGCCGGCGCGGACCAGCATGGGGACGCCCGCAGACTCGATAGCCTCCCGCGCGGAAGCCGGCGCGGTCGCCTCCCAGTCGAGGGCGTCCGCGCGGTCGTCGCGGAAAGGCAGGCGACCCATCAGCTCTCGGACATCGACGTTGGCCTGGTGCTCCCTGATCGCCTGCTCAAGAAGGGCGGGGCCGTTCGGCCCGTCCACCGGCTTGACCGGAGCGGGAAGCGGGATCTCCTCCACCGGCAGGCCGGTAACCGCCGCGAGCCGCTCCAGCGCCCCATCAACGCGGTCCTTGAGCTGGCTTTCGCACATCCACCGAGCGAACCGATCCGCGGTCGCGCACCCGCCTGGATAGAAGAGCTGCCGGTACGGGTCGAAGGGACTGAACAACGCGGCAACGGCGAACAGGTGAGGATTGCGGAGCCGGGCGACGAGCTCGGCCGCCTGGCCCTCGTACGACACTCCGTACGCGCCCACCCGCCCATCAGACCAAGGCTGCGCGGCTACCCAGGTGATGACCTCGTCGTAGTCGGCGATCTCGCGCTCGCCAAGCTCACCCGTCCGCGTGCCGAACGACGCTCCGGTGCCACGGGCATCGACCAGGACCAGCGCGAAGCCGGCGGCATTCCACAGGTCACCGGCGGCGACGTTGGAGTCCGCCTCCAGCTCGGGTCCCGACGGCGCTTGGGCACGGTGGTAGCGGGTCGACTTGACGATCGTACTGACCCTGCCGCCAGCGGCGGTCTGCTCGACCGGCAGCCAGACGTCGACCGCGAGCCGAACGCCGTCGCTGACCGGTACATACAAAGACTGGACCCGGCGCGTCACGTCAATGGTCACGCGCTGGATCGTGACACACCCGACCGCGTCCAGTGAACGTATTAAGTGGGGTACCGGTCGGAACTGAGTGGTCACTCGAGAAACTCGATAGCTCGGAGTCTCTGCCCCTGCAACGCGACCAGCTCCGGCGGGGTGTCGTTGCGCCAGGCCAGGCGCGGGTGGTAGTCGTCGAAGCTGGGCCATGTCACTGGTTGCCTGGGGTCAGCCGAGTTCCAGGTGATAGACACCTCGTCGAACTTATTGTGGTTGATCTCCACCCGCTCTCCGTCGAAGTCGAGGAGAGCCGGACAGTCGACGAACCACTCATCGTCGTTGAGATCCCAGACAAGCCACGTCTGCGTCAGTCGACGCCCGACAAGAGAGCGGAGCCGGCGGCCGTGCTCGGCACTGATGCTGGGCAGGCCGATCAGCCACCGAGGTTGATAACCGGATATGCCGAAGTCGAACACGTAGCGATTCTCCAGAATCTGTCCCTGACTCCGTTGTCATAGGTCTCCACCGGCTCGTGACCGACGCCGTGGGCAGCGAGGCGAGCCAAGATATCGTCGAGCCCTTCCACTCCGAGAGTGAACAGGGCATGGCCTGCCCGGTCGGCATGGGCGAAGTGCAGTGAAGTACAGCTACGGCCCGGGTATCACGACCCCGCCGGAATCGCCGCCATCGGCCCGATGACCTGTGTGTGAAGCCGCCCCTCGGTGCGTAGCCCGCTACGATCGTCCGCGTGCCGGTGAATGCCAAGCGAGCAGCTCGCGCGGTCTTGGTCATGTTGGTGGTGGCTGCGGGGCTAGCCGGTTGCAAGCCCGATGATCGGCGGGGTTTGGCGCCGCCTGGGCCTACCACTCCAGTTCCGACGCCATCGCGCTCCTTGTCGCCAGTGCCGGTCGATCGAGCCGACTGGAGTATCAATCTTGAGGGGGACTCGGTCGAGATCGCACCTGTGTTTGCGGGCGGTGACGTCTTCGTTGTTACGCATCACGGCAAGCTGGCCGCCTTGGATGCGCGGTCCGGGGCTGCACGCTGGCGACACGATCTTCGCGATCTCAGCTCCGCATTGGCCGTAGCAGACGCACGTTTGTACGTCCTCAGCAAGGCCGCCAACGCCCCTGAGTGTCAGCTGCGCACTTTCGACACTGCCAACGGAGCTTCCCTGTGGTCGTGGTCCTCCGCCCGCTGTCCGGCCGTGCGTGGAACTATGGCTGACGGCGCCGTCTACCTAACGGTGGACGGCGTCGACGATGGCACAGGAGATACACGGGACCAAGATCCCTCCCGCATAGTCGCGCTGGACGCTAGGACAGGCCGTCCTCGCTGGAGTCATCGATTCGATACCGCCGCACAGCTGTTGGAGCCCGTGGTCGAGGATCGCACCGTCTTTGTCAGTACCAGCCGGGCCGAGCTTGTCGCACTCAATACCGCCTCAGGCAAGGTCCGTTGGCAGGTGAACCTTGAGGGAGGAAACCTATCCGGGCCCGTGGCGGCTAATGGCCTCGTCCACGTCACCCGAACGCGGGGATATGGCGAATCTGCCGTGCACTCTTTTGACGGGCAGACTGGCCGGCGGCGCTGGTTGTACCCGGCCCGTGACCTTATTTCCACGGTGCCAGTGGTCGCCGCGAAGACCATCGTGATCGTCAGGCGGGACGGCAGGGTACACGGATTGAATGACCAGACAGGTCGAGTGCGTTGGACCCGTGACTTGCGGGACACAGACCCCGCCAATCCGGGTGACCTTTTCCCGGTCTCGGACGGGGCCACCGTTTATGTCAGGCGCGGCAGCGCCCTGCACGCCCTCGACGCAGACACCGGCCGAACCCGCTGGTCCGATCCGAGCCCGCCACCAGGTACACCCTTGGCGGCCCACAATGGCGTGGTTTACCTGTCCGCTAGCGACGGCACGTTCTCCGCCGCCAACGGATAGTGAAGGGGTCAGGGGTGCAACACCTCTGGGGAGACCACAACCTGAAATGACCTGACCGACCCTAACGCCGGCTGCTGGTCGAGAGCGACGAACAGTCCCGCCGCCAGCATCAGACCCGCGATGGCTAGGAGAACTCCGCCGATCACCAGGTGGCCGGTCACGAGACCGACTACTCCGGTGGCAGCGAGCCGCGGGTTCGACTGATGCCTGAAGCGTCAAATAGTGGGCGGCATCCTGGTCCCCTTTTCCCGGCGTAAAGGAAGTGCAGCCGATTAACTTTAGTTACATCTCTAAATTTGTCTTTCCTGGGGATGCACGACCCTTCCCATTACATGCCCAGGAAATCGTCCACAAGGGATTGCTTCGCCAGCAGGAGGGCAAGAATTCTATTAGTCGAATATTGGCGTAACCCGATCGAGAGGAGACAGGCATGAGCGCCCTTTCTCGTCGCAACCTGCTCAAGGTGACGGCGGTCGCTGGCGCCGGCGCCGTCGTCCTCCCGGGCACTGCGGGCGCCGACGGCTCGGACCCGTCCTCCACGACCGGCACCCCGAGCAAGCCGGGCACCACCCCGACCAATGGCACCGCCCCGAGCAATCGGTCCGGATCCGCGAACTGCCCGCCGGCGAAGCTGACCGGCCGCATCGTCCGTCCCAACGACCCCGGGTATGCGGAAGCGAGCCTCGGCTGGGACGAGCTCTTCGTTCACTATCCGCTGGTCATCGTTTACGCCCAGGAAACTCAGGACGTAGTCAACGCCCTCACCTGGGCCCGGCAGAATGACGTCGCGCTACGAGTGCGGAGCGGCGGCCACAGCCTCGAGGGCTGGTCGAACGTGGACAACGGCATCGTGATCGACGTCAGCGAGCTGAAGTCGGCCCAAATCGACACTGTCTCTCGCATCGCGACAGTGGGCGCTGGGCTCAACCAGTTGGAGGCCGTGACCGCACTCGGCGCGAAAGACTTTGCGGCGACGACCGGAACGGAAGGCAGCGTAGGCCTGTCCGGTGCGACACTCGGCGGCGGATTCGGCTTCCTCACCCGCTACCTCGGCATGGCCTGCGACAACCTGATCGGGGCTGAAATTGTCGTCGCGTCGGATGCCGACGGAGCCAAGGCGATCAAGGTAGACGAGAAGGAGAACTCCGATCTGCTCTGGGCACTCCGCGGGGCAGGTAACGGCAACTTCGGGATCGTCACCTCACTCACCTACAAGGTGACTCCGCTGAAGAAGGTCGTCTATGTGCAAGTGACCTGGGAGGGCCTGAAGGACCTGCAGGGGGTCTTCGACGCATGGCAGTGCACAGCACCGTTCGCCGACAACCGCCTCGGGACCCAGCTCGAAATCCACAAACCCCAGATCCTGCTGTTCGCGGTTCTCGCGGACGGTGCGGAGGCAGAGGCGAGGGAGTTGCTGGCCCCGATCCTGTCGGTTGGCCAGCCCACTGTCTCGGTGCAGACCGGGGGCTGGGCTGACATCTATGCGGGATTCCAGATTCCGACCCAGGCCGAACCCGCGAACTGGAAGTTCTTCTCGCAGTTCACCAGAGAGCCGTTCCCGGAGAAGGCGATCAGCCTGATCGGCGCATTCATGAATGACGCCCCCACGGATGACAGCAACTTCTTCACCCAAGCCTTCGGCGGGGCGGTACAAACGAGCGAGCCCATCGGTGGCACGGCGTTCCCGCATCGCGACGCGCTTTTCTACTCCGAGCCCGGCGCCGGCTGGGGAACTCGTGGAGTCGAGGACAGCGGAGAGGCGCTCACCCCGAAGGCGCAGGCCTGGATCGCCGAGTTCAGCCAGGCGCTGCGGCCCTACGTGGACGGCGCCTACGTCAACGTGCCGAACATCGGAATGCAGGACTGGGAAACCGCCTACTGGGGACCCAACTTCGGCCGGCTGCGCAAGATCAAGGCGAAGTACGATCCCAACAACATCTTCCAGTACGAACAGAGCGTCCCGCCCGCGACCTGCTGACCGGCAGTTGCCGAGCATCGCACCTGTTTGTTCAGTTCGAGCCCGGAAGGCGTACCGGCTCCTTAGGGTGGCCATTCGCGAGAAGGTACGACGTGAGGTCACCAAGGCCGATGGGCAAAAAGACCTCTGCCGGCGGAAGGCCCCTGAGATCGGCCAGTGGCCACCAGCGGTGCACGCTCAGTCCCGCCCTCTCGTCAGGTTCCAGTCCGGAATTATCGGGCGAGAAGGAGGCTGTGCGTAGCATCCAGTAGTCGTCATGAACGTGATAGACCACCCCGTCGGGCGCGTCCCACAACGTCTCGAAGTATGCAACCGGAGACCCGAGTTGGTTTGGCGAGACCACCAGCCCTGTCTCCTCTGCAAGCTCGCGCGCCGCAGCATCACGCGTCGTCTCTTCCCCATTGGTGCGACCACCCGGTGTGATCCACTGCCGCTGGAATCCGACCTTCTCCGGGTCTCGCATGCCGAAAAGAAGGACCTGCTCGTTTTCATCGACAACAATGACGCGTCCCGTCGTCCGAGGAATGCCTCTACTCGTCATGACCTGCAAGCTACCGTCATGAGCAGAGCGGTCATGCGCGGAGGGGTCACGGGGTCGGCTGATGGTCTGGGTCGTCCGACGGGTTAGTGCAGCCAGGTCACCTTGTCGAGGTCGGTGGTGAGTTCAAGGGTGCTCCATGCCGTCATGTCGCGGCTGCCCTCGCTTACTCGATAGATGGCGAGGTGGTTTTTCCCAAACTGCCTCTGCAGGGTGCTCGCGTCACTCTTCTCTGGGCAAATCTCATCCCTGCTACTGGGGTCCTGCACGCAGAACACGATGACAGGGAGTTCGTGCTCTGGTACGTCTTCCTTGGGGAAGAAGTAGACGCTCCAGGATGAGGCCCGCTTGGTGGTGGTCTCGTCGAGCGCCATCGGGTCGGGGTCGTCGTCAAAGGTGTTGGCGTTGTAGTCGCGGGCGATGTCGTACCCGGCGGGAAGTCTTACCGGAAGAACTGGTCTCATTCCACCGACCCGGCTCAGTTCTCCCCGGACAACTTCACGATCGCTCATGTCGGGCAGGTCCGGCTGATCTGCGATGTTCCAGATGACGCTGCCGACGGCGAAAGTGCCGGCGATAGCGGCGGCGGCAACACCAGCTAGGGCCCACGGTGGTGCCTGTCGAGTTGGGTTCACGCGCTGATGATGACACCTGGCGGGACGGTCGGGAAGCGGCACCTTCCTCAGCCACCAGAAGGTCTGAACAGCCCGGGTGGTTCAGTGTGGACTCAGATGGCCAGTCGCGGCACGCTTGCTTCGTGCTTTGGTTGTGGGTTGTTCTCGTCGTCCTCGTCGTCCTCGTCGGCACCGTCGCCGTGGCCGCTGGGCGTGGCGGGGGGATGGCTCGCGCCTACCCAGGTCGGGAGGGCTCTCCGACACCAGTTCGGTCGCGGCCTTCGCCGCGGCCTGGCGCGTCAGGCTCGGCAACGGAGGACGGGATGGGCGAGAGTGACGGCGCTCCGTCTGACTACCCCGACGCGCCGAACTGGAGACCGGCAATGACGGTGTGGCTGATCAATCAACTAATCAACGCTCTGGCGCTGATGGCCGCGGTCCTGCTGCTTGTGCTTCTTATCGCGCAATACGTCTTGACACTGATCTACCCCGACCGCGACATTCACGGCTTGGCCTTGATAATCAACGTGATTATCGGCATATTCTTGCTCGTTCCGCTCAGCCTGCTGGCGTTCGGTGCGGTTGCGCTGCACCGGTACCGACCAACGGGCTTCGTCTATCAACTGCTCGCCGGGGCTGTCGTTGGGCTCTACGGCGTGCTCATCTCGGGGGGACTGCCCACACCTCAGTTCATCGGCATTGGAGGTATTGGACTTGGCGCAATCCTCGCCGCGCCCGCGGTGGCCGGCCTGCTGGCCGCCCGTCGTCCGTCCTCCGGCACGTCGACAGCCACTCCTGCCCGGCAGATTTCGGAGCCATTTACTCGATTCGCGATCCTGCGCGAAAGTGGAGCGATGAACACCGAGACGCTGACCCGGCAACAGATCGCCGACGCCGGCCTCGACGGCTGGGCCTACCTTGTCCACTACGGCAGCGGCGCGCTCCAGACCCGGATCCACACCAAGAACTTCACGACCGGCCTCCAGGTCGTCAACGCGATCGGCCAGGCCGCTGAGCAGATGAACCACCATCCCGACCTCGACCTGCGCTTTTCGCGGGTTGACGTCCGACTGACCAGCCACGACGCCGGCGGCGTGACCGAGCACGACCTCAGGCTCGCCCGCAGAATCTCCGACATCGCCGCAGCCGCCGGCGCCGAGGCCGAATGCCGAAGCATCTCCAACATCGAGCTGGGCCTGGACACCCCAGAGCACGAGAAGATCGCGCCGTTCTGGGCGGCCGTGCTGGACGGGCGCCACGTCAGCGGCGACGGATGGGCCGACGTGGGCGACCCAAACCAGGCACTGCCACTGATCTGGTTCCAACGCTCCGGCAGCGAGGAGCCCCGGCAGCGCTGGCATCCCGACATCTGGGTCAACCCGGCACAGGTGCGGCCTCGAATCGACGCGGCCCTAGCGGCCGGCGGAACACTGGTCAGCGATCAGCATGCGCCATCGTTCTGGGTACTGTCCGATCCCGACGGCAACAAGGTCTGCCTGTGCACCTGGCAAGACCGCGACTGAGCAGCCTCCCATCCGGCAAAGCACGCACCTTGATCACGAGCTGCTCCTCCACGCTCCGACGGTCGTCGATCGGTCCCTGGCTACTGGACGATCGTCCCTTGGTGATACAGGATCTGCCAGCCGTTGTGCGTCCTCTGCCAGATGGTTGACCTGCGCGTCAGCCGGTCCTGATCTTGCAGCAGGGTGTAGGTGAGTAGGTACGTGTCGGGGCCGACCTCCCGACAGCGGAAGTCGCTGGTCTGCCACTGGTCATCGCCGGCGGGGTTGGCGTAGCGCTCCTCTAACGTGGCCAGGACGATCTCGCGGCTGTAGCGCCGTCCGGAGGCGCCGACTTCCCAGAAGTCAGTCGCAGTCTGAGCTTCGAAGTCAGGGCGGGTGGTGCCCAGCTCTGGCCGATGGAAGATTGGTTCGCGCTGCCGTAGTTCTTCGAGAACCTCCACCAGGCGCGGCTCGGTGGCCAGCCAGGGTTCCGTCTTCTTGTCGGCCATGCCGTGATCATGCCAGCGCGCCCCATGCTGGTCGAGTCGTGATGTCCACGTACAGGGCAGCGCCCACATCCTGGCGTCGGGCGAAAGCTGACCCCTTTCTCGAGACCCTGGCTCAAGTCGAGCTGGGGGAGGAAGTAGGTGTTGTCAGTGGAGGATTGGGCTGAGATCCGTTGGTTGTCTCGGGCGGAGAAGATGCCGATCAAGGCGATCGCGCGGGTGATGGGGATCAAGGATGCGCGTTCGTAGCTGGCGGAGACGAGTTGGAAGAAGAGGTTCGCCGCTTCGGGTTCGAACGGGATGTAGCCGACTTCGTCGATGACGAGTAGCGGGTAGCGGCCGAGCCGGGTCAGTTCGATCTGGAGCCGGCCGGCGGTGTGTGCGTCGGCGAGTGTGGTGACCCATTGGGCGGCGGTGGCGAACGCGACGCGGTGACCGGCTTGGCGGGCCCTGATCGCCAGGCCGACCGCAAGGTGGCTTTTGCCGGTCCCGGGCGGTCCGAGCAGGAAAAGGGGTCAACATTCAACCGACGCCAGGGGTCAAACTTCACCGGTCGTTGACACCCGGCCCTTCGGTACATGGAAGACACGGCTGTACGGGATGTGCAGGGTCCTCGTCGCACGCTCTATGGACCATCCCGTGGGCATACCGAGCCAGGATCCGCTGTCGTCCTGGAACAGGAACAACGCGGACATCGCGACGTGGAATGAGCCGCCCCACTTCGTTCCGACGATTCTGCACTTCGTGCCGCGAGCCACTCCCATCGCGGTCGCACCTCCATCTTCCGTACTCGGCAGATGTGCGCTCACCCTCAGCGTGGCTGAGGGTACGGAGACTGGCTCGGTGGACTAGGGCGTGTCCTGTAGATCAGGCTCGGTCAGCGAGCGGCACGCATCTTGTGTGAGGTGGCTGGTCGGTGGGGTGGGTGGAACCTGCTCGAGCTTTTGTCTCACCTTCTGGTCAATCCAGGGGGTTGTCTCACATTGTGTACACCTGGCGGGTACTTCACATGGCTAGCACCTGCCTTGCATGGCGTCCATGCCATGTGAAGCCCCTAATGACCACGTAAACGTGATCATTCAGAGGGCTGTCCTCCACCGGAAAACCTGATCTACAGGACACGCCCTAGACCGCTGTGAAGCTCGAGGTGGAAGATAGGGCCGCGCGGCAGCCGGACCCTGGGGTTGATCGACGCATCGGGCTGCTTTTGAGTGGGACGCATCGGGGATGGGACCCCATCTGGAGGCGGAGATGGCACATCTTCTTCGAGACACCGACGCGATGACGATCACGATTGGTGCTCCGGAGGTGCTCAACGGCAAGGAGGGACGTCACGTGCTCGCCGATTTCTACGGCGAACTGCTCGGCATGCAGGCGTTCGAGCCGTACGGTTGGCTGAAGCTCGCCAANCCCCCGCCGCTCAGCAGGTTCCAGCTCGCGCTGGACGGCGATGGCTGGTCTGATCAGCGACCGCCTCGATGGCCCGATCCGGAGTATCCGCAGCAGCTGCACCTGGACATCTTTGTGCCGGACGCCGAGGTTGCCGACAATCTCGTGACGGGCATGGGTGCGACGCTGCTGAAGGATCAGGACCACTTCCGGACCTACGCCGATCCCGCTGGCCACCCATTCTGCCTCTACCCGGACCCGTCCACCGCTACAGAGGGGCCGGTGGTGGGGCGGCTGGTCTTCGACTGCTTCAGCCCTCGCTCGTTGGCGACCTTCTACCAAGGCTTCCTCGGCGTGCGGGACCGACTCGAAGACACGCCCGAATGGGTTGTGATCGACCTGGACGACGACGATGGTCTACCGAATCTCGCCTTCCAGAACGCACAGTTCCGAGCCGCTCGCTGGCCTGACCCTGCCTATCCGGCGCAGCTGCACGTCGACTACCGGTTCCCCGACGGCGCCCAGGACCAGATAGAACGCATCGAACGACTCGGGGCTATCCGCATGCCGGTCGATGGGAACACCTACGCCGATCCCGCCGGCCACCCGTTCTGTTTGTAAACCAGCGGTGGCGAGCGAGGAGTACGGCCCGGTGAGAAGGTGGAGGTTGTGACTCGCCACCGCTACCACGGCGATCCGGCTCGATTCGAGGTTGTGGCCGCGTTCGTTGCGGACCGGTTCCCATCGGCTCGCTTTGTGGCGGACGTGGCCGGTGGTCAGGGCATGCTCGCGCGAGTGCTGAGCAAGCGGTACAACGTGGCCTGCGAAGTCGTGGACCCACGGGGTTGGTCGCTTCGCGGGGTCTCGGCACGGCAAGCGGAGTACCACGCGGACATGGCTGACTACTACGACCTGATCATTGGTCTTCACCCGGACGAAGCTCTCAGGCCGGTCGTCGAGTCGGGTGCCGTTCGTCCGGTCCTTGTGGTGCCATGCTGCAACTTCTGGTCCCACTCGGAGCGGCTGGGTCAGAAGGACCTGCTTGCGTCGATCAGTGGCCACCAGGAGGCAATCGGGGGTGTGGTCGAGAGAGCGCACCTGGCGTTCCGTGGCCCGAAGAACATCGGACTGGTCCTCGAACCGCCGCTGGCACCCCAGGCGCTCTAGCGTCACGCCGCCGTGTGACTTCAGCGTGAGCAATCGTAGGCGCAGGAATTCAGACCTTGAGGCGCATGACAACGCCGGCTTGACCGTTGCGCTGCGTTGGCACGAAGCCGAGGCGTTCGAACATCGACATCACCCCGAAGTGCGGCGCGGTTCTCGGCGTGAGTTCGGCGGCCTGGACCGGCCCAATGCCTGGCACGTCTTTCACCGGCCACGACTTCAGGTACTCCTTGACCTCCTCCGATCGCCACCCATACGTCCTTCTCAGCTCGCGGAGCTCTGGATCGTAGTGGCCGAACACGATCGGCAGCGCCTCGATCCAGCCGCCGCCACGTTTGCGGATCGCCTCCACGGCGGCCTCCAGCGCGATGGTCGCCACACCTCGCCGTCGGTGGTCCATCCGCGTGGTGAAGCAGGTGATCCGCCATTCCGACGTGGGATCCTTGGCGAACAACCGCTCCGGCGCCTTCTTCGGACCGACCACCGGCAGCTCACTCGTTCGACCGTACTGACACCACCCGACAGGTTCGCCGTCCGCGTACACCAAGATGCCGTGCGCCTGGCCCTTCCAGACCAGCTCCTTCATCGCCCTGGACTCTTGCTGCCGCCTCCATTCCTGGAGCGGGAAGCGCTTCTTGGATCGATCGGGATCGCCGAGCTGCTCGGCGATCTCCTTGGCCGTGCGTCCTGGTTTCGGTATGTGCCCACCGAGGCTATAGAGCACGCACATGCAACCGTGCACCTGAGAGAAGAACCGCTCGAAGTCCACGAACGTACGCCTCGACAATTCCTTCGTGGTGAACCGAAACGGCTTCCGCGCATCGGCGGCCATCACCACCACCTCCGTCAACCGAGTGGACCTCCCCCGCCATGGGTGTCCGCCGACAGCCGATCGTCTTATCCCAACCTTGTCAAGGCATCGGATGCCTGTTGAGCACGTCGTCTTGCCCTAACTGGTTGTCGTCAGCGGAGCTGGCGGAAGAACTCCCGCACGTCATTGACCAGGAGGTCGGGTGCTTCCATGGCGGCGAAGTGCCCGCCGCTGCTGAACTCGGCCCAGTGCACCACGTTGTGGTCGCGTTCGGCGAGGGGTCGGATGGTGATGTCGTTGGGGAACACCGCCACCCCGGTAGGCACCGGCGACCGACTCTGGGCCTGGCCCCAGCTGCGGGCCCCCTCGTAGTAGATGCGGGCCGCGGACCCGGCTGTGCCGGTCAGCCAGTACACCGAAACGTCGGTGAGAATCTGGTCACGGTCGATGGCGTCTTCGGGCAGCTCGGCGGCCGGGTCGGTCCATTCCTTGAACTTCTCGACGATCCAGGCGAGCTGGCCGACCGGTGAGTCGGTGAGGGCGTAGGAGATCGTCTGTGGCCGGGTCGACTGCACGATCGCGTACCCACTCATGTCCCGGCCCCAGGTCGTCATGAGCTCGAGGCGGGCCTGGTCAGCCTCGGTGAGGCCGGCCAGCTCGGCCGGGTCGCCGGAGGGGAAGGTGCCCAGGTTGTTGACGTGCACGCCGACCACATGATCGGGGTCGATGCGGCCGAGCTCGGGGGAGACGATCGCTCCGGTGTCCCCACCCTGCGCGCCGTAGCGGCGGTAGCCGAGGCGTTCCATCAGTTCGGCCCAGGCGCGGGCTACCCGGCCCGTGTCCCAGCCCGGGGCGGCGAGCGGGCTGGAAAAGCCAAAGCCGGGCAGCGACGGGGCTACCACGTGGAAGGCGTCGGCGGGGTCGCCGCCGTACCGAGCGGGATCGGTCAGCGGGCCGATGATCTTCATGAACTCCACGACCGAGCCGGGCCAGCCGTGGGTGATGATGAGCGGCAGCGCTCCCGGCTCGGGCGAACGGACGTGCAGGAAGTGCACGGTCTGTCCGTCGATGGCGGTGGTGAACTGGGGAAACTCATTCAGCCGCGCCTCGTGGGCGCGCCAGTCGTAACCGGTACGCCAGTAGTCGGCCAACTCTTTCAGGTATCCCAGCGGCACCCCGGCCTCCCAGGCAACGCCGGGCAGCTCGTCTGGCCAGCGAGTCTGGGCGAGCCGCTGGCGCAGGTCGTCAAGGCGATCCTGCGGGATCTCGATCTGAAAGGGGGTGATCTCTTCGCTCATGACAACCACGCTAGGGGCCTGCTAGGACAGCTTCGGCCCTAGGTGGATGGCAAACTTGAGGGCATGTTGGAGACCTCCGGCCGGCTGCTTCGCCTGCTCTCGCTGCTGCAGACCCCGCGCGACTGGACCGGCGCCGACCTGGCGCAACGCCTTGAGGTCGACGTGCGGACCGTGCGCCGCGACATCCAGAAACTGCGCGACCTCGGCTATCCGGTGCACGCCACCCCTGGCGCGGCCGGCTACCGGCTCGGCGCCGGAACGAAACTCCCGCCGCTGCTGCTGGACGACGAGGAGGCCGTCGCCGTTGCCATCGGGCTGCGCACCGCCGCCAGCGGCACGGTCACCGGCATCGAGGAAACCTCGCTACGCGCACTGGCCAAGCTCGAACAGGTACTACCGTCGCGTGTGCGGCACCGTGTCAACCTGCTGCACTCGGTCACCGTCACGGTCGCCGCCGCCGGCCCCACCGTGGACCCGGACGTGCTGACCATCGTCGCCGCCGCCTGCCGCGAGCACCAGCGGCTCCGCTTCGACTACCAGAGCCACGACGGCGCCAGTTCGGTACGCGACACCGAGCCACACCGACTGGTGCACACCGGCCGGCGCTGGTACCTGATCGGCTGGGACACCGACCGGAGCGACTGGCGTACGTACCGCGTCGACCGGATCCGTCCGCGCATCCCGGCCGGCCCGCGATTCACACCCCGACAAGCGCCCGACGTCAACCTCGCCGATTACCTCACCCGCGGCGTGTCCACCGCGCCGTACCGCTACCAGGCCCGGATCACCCTGCACGCGCCAGCCGAGACCGCCGCCGAACGGATCCCACCCACCGTCGGTGTCATCGAAGCCGTCGACCCGCACACCTGCCTACTCCATACCGGATCCAACTCCCTCGACGAACTCGCCATCTACGTCGCATTGTTCGGCTTCCGCTTCCAGATCCACGGACCACCCGAACTGATCGCACACATCCGAGACCTCACCGCCCGACTCACCGACGCAACGGCCGATGCGACTATCCTGCCGCGATGATCGCGATCCCTGAGGATTTCGCGGGGCAACTTGTCGATCGTGAGGGCGACCTCGGCCGAGCCTGGTTGGCGTCGCTACCTGGCTTGGTAGATGAGTTGCTAGTGCGGTGGGGCTGCACCCCAACGGCCCCGATCACTCGCGGCCATCTCGGGATCATCGTGCCTACTCAGCGTCGCGACGGCTCACCTGCTGTCCTGAAGGTCTCCTTCACCCATCCAGCCAATATGTACGAACCTCACGCCTATGCCGTCTGGGGTGGGCGTGGCGCCGTGCTGCTCTACGAACGGGACGACGCCAACTTCGCCATGCTGCTGGAGCAGGGCGAATGGCAGACGCTGGAGGACCTCGGCGACGTCGACCAGGCAACCGCCGTGACGGGACAGCTCGCCCGACGACTGGCCGTCCCTGCCCCGCCCGGCATTCCCAGGCTGGCCGATCTGGCCGAGGGTTGGGAGCAGTCGCTCCGCGAGAATGCCGAGAAGCTGGGCCATCCCCTGTCACAGCATGCGCTGGGCGCGGCGCTCGCCACCATCCAGGACCTCGCCCGCAAGCAACCCGACACCATGGTCCACGGTGATCTGCACTTCGGAAATGTCGTACGCGCCCAACGCGAGCTGTGGCTGGTGATCGACCCATCGGGACTGGCCGGAGATTTCGCCTCCGACGCACTCCAGGTGCTCAAACGCGGTGCCGCCAGCCTGCTCCAAGCCGACGACCTGGAGGTGGAGCTGCGGGGCCGGTTGGCCATCTTCGCCGACGCCACCGAGATCGATCGCGAACGGGCCATCCGTTGGGCACAGGCTCAGGCGGCGATGGGTGCCCATCACAGCCGGGAGGCCGGCAAGCCAGCCTGGATCATCCGGGGGCACGAGCAGATAGCCGAGCTTCTGGCTGGGTGAGGCACTTGGTCTGTGCTGGTCCGACGTCGGCGCGCTCGGAGGGATTCGAACCCCAACCTTCTGATCCGAGGTGGCGTTGCAGGTGCCCGATTGTCCGCGAGGTCGCGGTGCCTGGTCAGGTCAGTCGGGTGGCCTTCACAACCACGTCGTGCAGCACCGCGTCGCCGCCAGGCGTGGGGAGAGGCCGGCTGTGTTCTTCGGCGGTGTCGACCCGCCAGGTTGCCGGGTCCAGGCTGGCCGTGATTTCGGACAGGGTGACGCTCGCTTCGTCAGGAGGAGTGGACCCGTGGCCGTGGGTATCGCCGGAATGGTGGTGCCGGTGTCCCACGATCAGGAGCGTGCCGCCAGGGGCCACCCACTGGGCGATGCGCTGGTAGAACGCCAACTGCGGCATCGCTGGGTGCGCGTAGCTGGTGACGACCAAATCCCAGCGGTCCGGCGGGTTCCAGGAGGTCAGATCGGCCTCGATCCAGGTCGTCATGTCGGCGACGGAGGCATCATGGGCCTGCCCCTTCGCGGTTGCGAGGGCGCGTCCGGAGATGTCTGCGCCGGTGACCTGCCAGCCGTGAGCGGCCAGCCAGATCGCCTCGACACCGGCTCCGCAACCGGCATCCAAAGCTTTCCCCGGCCGCAGCGCACGGGCCGCATCGACCACGTAGGGGTTCGGGTGCGCGCCGTGGCCTCCAGCGACAGCCGACGGCTGGCCCCAGTGCTGTTCCCAATAGTTCTTGTCGAACGAGTGCGCCATCACACCTCCCCGTCCGCCCGGGTGCTCGCGACGGCGCGATCGGCGTCGGCGAAGACCAGTTCGGTATTGATCGTCATCGCCACCCGCGCACCGTTGGCCGCGGCTTCGCTTACCTGCATCGCCGGGGTTGACCACGTTCCCCGCGGCGCGCTCTCCCCACCCACGGAGACGCCGAATCCCTCAGATTCCACCGACACGACCTTCACGCGTCCTTGGACGATCTCGCCGCCGTACGACTGGACCTCGGCAACGCTTCGACGTGCCCGAGCCAGCGTCAGCGCGGCGCTCAACCTCGCCGCGCCACCGCCGACGATCACCACGTCCCGCATCTTCTCCGCCACGCTGAGCACTCCTCTCCCCGGTACAAGTTGCTGTCGTAACCAAAGTGGTCGAGCAATTGGCAGACTGGCAAGTTCCGTTGCTGAATGGCAAAGTGGAGGGTCATGAACCACGACGCGGACCAGGCCCTCGACGCGGTGGGCCCGAGGCTGAAGCGGCTGAGGCTCCGTCGCGACGTCACGCTTGCCGAGCTGTCCGAGCAGACCGGAATCTCCGCAAGCACGCTGTCCCGGCTCGAGGCGGGGCTGCGACGTCCGACGTTAGAGCAGTTGCTTCCGCTCGCCAGAGTGCACGGGGTCACGCTGGACGAGCTCGTCGACGCACCACCCACCGGCGACCCACGCATCAACCTGCGCCCCGTCGCGTGCGCGGACGGATCGACCATCCTCCCGCTCACCCGCAGGCCCGGCGGCATCCAGGCGTACAAGTTCGTGCTGCCTCGCGGCTCCGACCAGCAGCAGCCGGACCTGCGCTCCCACGAGGGCTATGACTGGGTGTACGTGCTCAACGGCACCCTCCGCCTGGTCCTCGGCGAACACGACCTCCTCCTGGCACCCGGTGAAGCCGCCGAGTTCGACACCCGCACCCCGCACTGGTTCGGAGCCACCAGCGCCGGATCAGTCGAGTTCCTGAGCCTGATCGGCAAGCAAGGTCAACGCGCGCATGTGCGCGTGGCTCCGAAACGTAACGAGTGAGCACCCCTGCGACTGCATGGGTCGTAGGCAAACGCGCAGATCAAAGCCGGGGGTCAGCTGGCGCGCTCGCAGGGATTCGAACCCCAACCTTCTGATCCGTAGAGCTCGACAGGCGTCGATCCCAGCGGCCAATCGGCTGCTTGTCAGTCGACGCCTGGGGGTAGCACGTCGTACCCGCCGTGGTTCCACAGGTAGACCTTGGCGAACCTGTCGACGAAGGGTGTCCAGTGCAGGATCCGCACCCACCGAGGCATGCGGTCTAGGCGGAGCCTGGCTCCCAGCGGCGGTACCCAGTCCAAGCCGGCACGTCGCCCTTCGGGCGCCGTCCACCCCCCTGGCGAGGCAATCGCATGTGTCAACCAGAGGACTTGTTGCCGGTCGGCCATCCGGCGGATCTCTTCTGGCGATGGCGGTTCGTCCACGAGGCCATACTCGCTCGTTGGGTGCCCTCTGGCAGCGGATACCGCCGCGGGCCCCCGCTCTTCGGGACCCGGACCAAGCGAGGTGGCTAAAGCCGCGGGCGCGGCGGCGGTGGCGGGCCGAGCAGCCCACGTCAACCTGATCGAGAGCATCGCGAAGTGGGGCTTTCCCCAAGCAGGGTCCACTTCTCAGGGGAAAGCCCCAGGAGTCGCTTCGGACGAACCACTGCGCCGCCGTGTCATGGGCCAGAGAGGACCACCGTGACACGGCGGCGCAGCGTGGGTCGGCTTCCCGTTAAGCGGCGTCGAGGGCTTCGGTGATTTTGCGGGTGATGTCGGTCATGGTGGGGCTGGGCTCGCCTTTGTGGGCCCGGGTGGCTGCTTCGATGGCGACGAGTACGGTGTTGCGGAAGTTCTCGGCTTCTGCCGGATCTTGTTTCTTGAGCAGGTTCATGGATTCGGTCAGGGCTGGCAGCACCTGGTCAGCGATTGTGGCTACGGACTTGCTGTCGAGTTTCGTGCCCTGTGACCCTTCGGCGAGCACGTGCCCGACCAGGCCGGTCGCGGAGGCCAGGGCGATGGAGCCCGCGGTGGCGACCTTGTGGGGCGAGCCGGCGGCACCAGCGGCGGCCATCAGCGAGACGGCGCCGTGCGCGGCTGTCCGCAGGGTGAGGTTGTCCTGGTCGGCCAGGGTGATGGACATGGTTGTGCGCTCCTTTACCTCTGTTACGAAATTCCGTTGAACGGACGGACTGTGGAATGCGGTTAGTCCTTGGGCGAACAGGGCCAAGACCACACCTCGCGGAAACATCGACGGTTCAGCCGCCATGAAGCTCAGCATGGGATGTCGTGGGTTGAGGGCGGGTCTACGAGGGCTCGGCGTCAGTCGTCGATTGCCTGGTAGGTCGTGGTCCAGAAGTCGTGGATAAGCCGCACCGCGTTCGGGACTGACAGCCCGACCTGGGTGAGCAGGATTCCGGTGAGCTGGTTGTCCGGGTCGGCGTAGGTCGAGGTGCCGCTTCCGCCGTCCCAGCCGAACTGGCCTACGGAGGCGTAGTCGCCGCGGTAGGTGCGCACCGCCATCCCGAAGCCCCAGCCGCCGTGCTGCCCTTGGCCGAACGACACATGGACGTTGTTGACGGCCATGGCGTGTCGGGCGGCTTGTTGCTCGGGTGTGAGGCGGTTGGTGGTCATCAGCTCGACGGCGAGCCGCGACAGGATCCGTTCGCTCCCGTGCATCCCGCCGTTCAGCAGCATCCGGAAGTAGGCGTGGTAGTCGTCGACGGTGGAGACCAGCCCGCCACCGCCGCCCTGGAACGCCGGAGGCTGGCTCCACCGTCCACCTGCGGCCTCGTCCCACACGTTGAACTCTCCGGTCTGCGGGTCGGGGGCGTAGAGGGTCGGCAGCCGGTCGATCTTGTCCGCAGGCACGTGGAAACCGGTGTCCTTCATCCCCAGCCGATCGAAGATGCGTTCACGCAGGAACGTCTCAAACGACTGGCCGGTGACCCTGGCGACTAGCACGCCGACCAGATCGCTGCTGATCTGGTACTGCCACCGCTCCCCGGGCTGGTGCATCAACGGCAGCGTTCCCAGGCGGCGCATCCACTCGTCCGGCTCGGGCATCGGCTCCGGCAGATCGGGCGTGAGGCCCTGCTCGAAGACCGCGCCCATGATCGGTGTGCCCAGCGACGTCATATCCATGCCGAGCCCGAACGTGGAGGTCAGCACGTCCCGTACGGTGATCGGCCGCCGCGCCTGCACAGTGTCGTCCAGCGGGCCGTCGATCCGCTTCAGCACCCGACGGTCGGCGAGCTCCGGCAGCCACGGCTCCACCGGGTCATCCAGCCGCAGCCCGCACTCATCGAGCAGGACCATCGCCGCCGCGATCGAAACCGGCTTGGAGGTTGAAGCCATCCGGAAGATCGTGTCCCGGCGCATCGGCGGGCCACCGTCATGGCGCATCGTCCCGATCGCTTCGACGTGCGTCTCACCGCCCCGGCCGACCAGGGCGACAAGCCCGGGAATCTTCCCGGAATCGACATGCCGTGCCAGCACCTCACGCAGTCTGCGTAGCCCCGCTTCGGAGAAGCCGCTGTTGCCTTGTCCCCATCATGAATCTCCTGACGTACAGCGTTCGATCTTTCAAGTCGCTACACGCTACGTGCCGTGTAGCCTCAGCCGGCTGGCGACACGCTACGTGCCGTGTGGCCGAGATGTCAACACGACACGTGCCGTGTCCTGCTAAAGTGCAGGCCATGCCCACATCGCCCAACCCACTGCGCCGCAACGAAGCCAGCCGCCGAGCCATCCTGGACGCGGCGCTGCAACTGTGCGCCGAACTCGGCTACGGACGGCTCACGATCGAAGCCATCGCCGCGCGCGCCGGCGTCAGCAAGAAGACGATCTACCGGTGGTGGCCCTCCAGAGGTGCCGTCGTCCTGGAGGCCGTCGACGACATGGCGACCACGGTCGCCAAGTTCCCGGATACCGGCGACCTCGCCGCCGACCTACGCACTCAGCTCACCGCCGTCATCGGCCTGTTCACGCCGCCGAAGACCTCCGCCGTCGCAGGGCTCATCGCCGAAGCCCTCTACGACGACGAGCTGGCACACGACCTGCGGGAACGAGTCATCCGGCCACGCATCGACGCGTTCAAGAGGCGCATGCAGCAAGCTCAGCGCGACGGCCAACTTGCCGCCGACGCCGACCTCGACGTGGCTCTCGACCTGATCTACGGGCCCGTCTACCACCGACTCGTCTACCACCTCGGCATGCCCGACCCCGAGCAGCTCCACACGCTCGTGGCACACGCCCTCCGCGCGTTCAGCCCGGCGCCTTCAAAGCGATGATCGCAAAGAACGACCAAGGTTCATCAAGCACGGGCTCGTCCGCCCCGATCGGGTGGGCCAACGTCGCATGACATCCGACGAAGGCAGAGAAGATGACCACGCAGACCCCACCCCGTCGACCACGAACTCATCGAAGCCGCAGCCCACGTCGCGCGCACTCGCTGCCGGGGCGACAACCACACCGGCTGTCTGGTGTTGGTCGATTCTGGTGAGTAGATCGTCGAGGTCGTTTTTGGTGAACTTCCATCGGAACGGTTTCGCGGTGGCGTTGTAGCGTTTTTCGAACGCCAGCAGGCGGTTTTCGACCTCAGCGAGGTCGGTGAAGTCGTTGGGTGAGACGACTTTGTGTTGCACGACGGAGAAGTAGACCTCAACCTGGTTCAGCCAGGAGGCGTGGACCGGGGTGTGCACCATGACCGCGTTCGGGAAGCGTTTCGCGAGCCGTTCGATCGCCTTCTTGCCACGGTGGGAGGAGGCCCGCTCAAGTTCCCCGGGCATCTTCTGCAAGCCCAGCTGGGAGTAGAAGCAGGCGAGATCCGGCAGATCGGCCTCCTGCATGTCCCGGGCTGTTAGGTGCAGCGTTAATACGCCCGTGTAGATAGTCCCAGTCCCCAAGACCTTCACCCCTCGCTCCTCGACGTATCTCCCGACGTTCGCGGACATCGTGGACCGACGGCTTGTGGAGTCGTTGACACGGCCCGCTGGGACGGGCTCCAGGTAGCCCGCGCCGATCCCCGCGTACAGCACATCAGCGACAGTCATACGGGCGACAAGCGCGGACTGGCGTAGTGCCGGGACTGGTAGATCCGGTCCTGGGTATCGCCGAAGCTGTCATCCGGAGTGACATCCACGATCGTGTCCTTGCCGTCAGTCCGCTCCCCCCGACGTACCCGGGCCGGTCCCTCAAGCATCGGTGCGAGGACCTGGCCATCGATCTCCCCCCGCCAGGTGCCGTCGCCGGCGTAGATACCGGCGCTGCCGGTCTCTGCAACATGCGCCAGGATCTGCTCGACCGCCTCATCCATGACAAGACGTGCGCCGGTGGGGATCTCGTAGCCGCCGATCTCGCGCCGGTACTGCCGCTGCCCACCCATAGCCCACATCATGCGGTGGGTGAATACAGCGCATTCACCCGCACGGGTCCCGCCGGGAGTGCGCCTTACCACTGAGCGGCGTTAGCTGGCCTTGGCGTGGCCGCCGGTTACCTGGGAGATTCGCTGAGGACTGACGCCGAGCAGGATCGCCGCGTCGCGTACGGATACGCCGCGTGCGACGAGTCGCTGTGCGGCGTCGACTGTTGAGGTGTTCACCTGTTCGGCGAGTTCTTGAGCCCTTGATCGCAGAGCACGGACGCGTGCGGAGTCGTTGTCGATCATCGGGTCGCCGGTGCGGAAATCCCAGTCCAGTACCAGGCTCGGCATCGCTTCATCGGGCAGGTCGGCGGCCAAGGTGATGACTTCCCTGATGTACCGGTCGAGGGCAGGTAAAGTGCGGGCGAAGGTGTGAGCGCCTTGCAGTTCGGGAACGTCGGCGAGCCAGTTGTCGCCTTCCCTCGTGACGACAATCCGGTACGTGGTCACCTCAACCACCCCTTCCCGAAAGCTGGTTCGAGGTCGCGCTCGATCGCCCGCAAAGTGCCGGCCGGGATGTCACCTGGATGTTGGGCAACCGTCGTCGTAGCTGTCGCCTTCTCACCGTCAGCGCGCGTGTAGGTGGCTGCGTAGCGGCGGTGCGAGCCAACCTGACGGACCATCTGCCCGCCGAGCCGTTCGATCCTGCGATTGACCTCCCGTGCCTTCACCAGGCTATGTCTAGTCGCTTGACGAAGCAACCGTCAAGTCGATAGACAGCGGCAGCACTAGGCGCGGTCGGTGCTTCAATCTCGGGCACGACTCGACCCTGGGGCAGGCGCTGTGGGTGATCACTCCGATGTGGATGGTGACCTCGTAGCGGACAGCGAGCTCGCCATATCGAGTCGCGACTACCCGGCTGCGCTTGAGCCGCTTGATCACGCACTGCACCGCTTAGCGTTCGCGCTAGCGGATGTCGCCCGCCTCGCCGAGACCGCTCGCATCGGCGTCCGCCGCCGGGCAAGTTGCCCCACACCTGCGCTTCAGGACACCTCGGTCATGAAACGGATGTGATCAAACGGTGAGCAATGACGGGATCAGATGGGTCTGCTGACGGAAATCGCAACCATGCAGGTCAGAGCCGGGGACAGCTGGCGCGCTCGGAGGGATTCGAACCCCCAACCTTCTGATCCGTAGTCAGATGCTCTATCCGTTGAGCTACGAGCGCTTGGGCCGACTCAGGAGTGTACAGGTTCGCCGACTTCGAGGTGGTCCCCGGGTCCGGACGCCTGCCTCCCCGTACCACCCGCCAGCCCGCGAATGCCCCAAGTCTGGACGCCCTCCATCGAACCACGCCAACCCAACGCTCGACCAGCGGGCAGGCGCCCGGCCCGGCATGGGCCAACCGCCCACCCGCCACGCCAGCGACCCAGCCGTCCTTCGCCCGGAGCTGAACCGGACTTGATGGGGCGTACTACCTCATCCACCGCAATCGGACAATCCCGGGCATCGGAGGAACGCGACCGAGCCAGTGAAAGCGGAGATCGTGAAGACTTCGGGGGCCTAGAGCACCCCAAAGTCTTCACAATGAGAAACCCCGGCGGATCCTCCCACCACCCCGAAAGAACCCGCCTACTTCGCGCCGAGCTTGTCCAGGGCCTTGACCGCCCCTGGGTTGAGCGGGATCGGGTTGGTCTTCTTCGCGTTCTCCAGGGAGATGTCGCCCGCCGCCGGGTTGACCTTCTCCAGGTCCGCCCGCTTGTCGAAGATCAGCTTCACCAGCTGCCCGGCCAGCTTCTGGTCAAAGCCCTTCTTCGCGACGAGCACGTTGGGTACGACGATGGTGGCCACGTCCGCCGGCTGCGCGTACGACTTGGCCGGGATCGAACCCGACTCGTAGATCGAGCCGTACTCCTCCTGCAACGCCGGCAGCTGGCTGGAGAGGTCGAGGAACTTCACCTTGCCCCGCATGGATGTCGTGAGGTCGGTGATGCCGCCAGTCGGCAGGCCTCCCGACCAGAACATCGCGTCGATCGTGCCGTCCTTCATGCCGTCCTGCGTCTCGGGGAGGCCGAGCCGCTGCGCCTTGATGTCCTTGGCGGGATCGAGGCCGGCCGCCTCGAGCAGGCGGTGCGCGATCACCTCGGTACCGGAGTTGGGCGAGCCGGTCGACACCCGCTTGCCCTTCATGTCGGCCACGGAGTCGATGCCCGTGCCAGAGCGGACGAGGACGTGCGTGTAGTTGGGGTAGAGCCGGGTGAGTGCCTCGACCGGCTGCGGCGAGGAGAAGGCACCCCGGCCCTCGACGGCGTCGTTCGCGGTGTCGGCCAGCGAGAAGGCGATGTCGTACCTCCCGCCCACCACGCCCTGGATGTTCTGGACCGACGCGCCGGTCTCGCTCGCGGTCGCCTTGTATCCCTTGAGGTTCTGGTCGATGAGCCGGGCGAGCCCGCCGCCGAGCTGGTAGTAGACGCCGGTGGTGTTGCCGGTGGCGATGGTGAGCCGCCCGCCCTTGGCGGAGCCGCTGGATCCTTCGCTGTCACCGGCGTCAGTCCGTTTCCCGCCGCACCCACCCAGCGCGAGTACCCCCGCGAGCGCCGCAACCGCAATCCGGAGGATCGTTCCGCGACGCTGTGCGCCCCTGGTCGCGCGACCTCTCAATGTCATAAGGGATTCCCTCTCGAGTTCGGGACCGGCGACGCGAACCGCCGGCGGGCAAGATGCGTGGCGACGGCGACGACGAGGAGCAGGACACCGAGGCCGATCGTGAGCGGTTTCAGGTACAGAAGCAGGAGGGCCGCGGCGAACGCAAGCACCCGCTCCGCGGCGTGTGCGGGCCCCACGATCCACCCGCCGGTAGCGACGGCGAGCGCGGCCACCGCGACCACGGAGACCAAGGTGGCCCAGGCGATCCCGACCAGCGGCCCCTGCGCGAGGAGGAACGAACCGTTGTCGGTAAGGACGAACGCGAACGGCACAAGGAACGCCGGCAGCGCGTACTTCCAGGTCGCCCACATCGTCCGCATCGGGTTTCCACCGGTGATCGCGGCAGCGGCGACCGCGGCCAGCGCCGTCGGCGGGCTCACCTCCGACAGGACGGCGTAGTAGAAGACGAACATGTACGCCTCAGGCCGGCTGACCCCGAGTTCGACCAGGGCCGGGGTGATGATCACCGACGCGATGATGAACGACGCCGTGACCGGAACCGCGAGGCCGAGCACCGCCACCGCGACCGCCGCGAACAGCGCCGTGAGGAGGAGTACCAGCACCGGGTTGTCGCCGACCACACTCGCCGCGTCCACGATGATCGATGCCAGGTTGAGCCCGAGCCCGGTGAGCGTCACCACCGCGACGATGATGCCGGCCGCCGCACAGACCGCCGCGACCGGCAACACGCTCCGCGTTCCTGCCGCGAGCGCCTCGAGCAGCCGCTTCGGCGTCATCCGGTGTGCCGGATCCAGGAACGAGAACACGAACTGCAGGATCGTCGCGAACACCACGGCCTTGAACGGCGGAATGTCCAGCGCCATAAAGATGACGATCAGGAAGAGCGACAAAAAGTGATACCCGAATCGGCGGAACAATCGCCACGGTGACCCACTCGCGATCTCGACCGGCCTGGCGCCCTGCTTTCGCGCGTCGATCTCGATCGCGAGGATGATCCCGACGTAATAGAGAATCGTCGGGATGATCGCGTAGACCAGCACCGTGAGATAGCTGGTCCGCAGGAGTTCGGCGATGATGAACGCCGCCGCGCCCAGGGTCGGCGGTGACAGGATCGCACCGATGCCCGCCGCCGCGAGCACGCCGCCGGCCTGTTCCTTCGGATAGCCCGCCCGCCGCAGAATGGGCCAGGCCACCGAGCCGAGGCTGACCGCGGTCGCCGTACCCGATCCCGACACCGTGCCGAGCAGGAAACCCGCGAGCGTGACCGTACGCCCGGGCGCCGTCCGCGAGCCCGGGCCGCGGGTGCCCGATGCGGTTTTCTTTCCCCGCATGAGGGCGAACGACAGATCGATGAAGAACTTCCCCGCTCCCGACATGTCGAGGACCGCGCCGTAGATCGTGAACAACACGATGTAGGTCGCGGCCACACTCAGGGGAGTGCCGTAGAAGCCGCTGGTTCCCATAAAGAACTGCGGCACGATCTCGTCGATGTTGAAGCCGACGTGGGCGAGCGACCAGTCGACGGGCAGATAGCCGCCGTAATAGGCGTACGCGAAAAATGCCAGGCAGATCGCCGGCAACCACCATCCGGTCGTCCGCCGGCACGCCTCCAGGACCAGGAGGGTAAGGATCAGCCCGACCACGAGGTCGAGGGTGGTCGGCGTCTGGCGGCGTTCGAGGAACCCGTCGAACCCAACCAGCGGATAGGCGGCGGCCGCCAGCGAGACCGCGGCGAGCGCCCAGTCGAGCCAGCCGGGGTTGTCGTGCGCCGCGGTCGCCTCGCCGTTGCCCGTCCGCGTACGCCGACGAAACCCTGACCGGTACGACAGAAACGTCAACGGCAGCGTGACGGCGAGGAAGAGCGTGAGGAAGTACTGCGTGCCTTTCGCCAATGGTTCGAAGACCAGATAGAGCACGACCACGCTGAGCAGACCGCACACCACGGTGACGCCGAGGGCGACTGGACCCGAGAGCCGCCGGGCCGGGCGTTCCTCGTCGTACTCCGCGAGGATCTGCTCGACGTCAGGGTTCTCCGCGACGCCCGGCGGATCCGACCCGCGCTGGGCAGCATCCTGCGCGCTATCCGGGTGATCAGCGGTTGCCATATGTCACGCTCTCCCCATGGACGAGCTTGCACACGCAGGACTAGGTGCCCGCCCGTTTTCCCGGTGGGCGGGACGAGAGCACGATGTGGTGCCGTCGAACCGCGTCCTAGTGTGGCTTGCACAGCGCCTTGGTGAGCTGACGCCACAGCCGGCCGTGCCGGTCTCGGTCATTCCTGTCCCACCAAGCGGGCTACCGCGCGCGGCGGCGGAGGCGCTCCGCGACGCCGTCGGTGGGGAGTACGTCGACGAGGATCCAACGGCCCGGCTGGCCCACGCGGGCGGGCAGTCGTACTCCGACCTGCTCCGCCGCCGGCTCGGCCACCACGTCGTCGTACCCGACGCGATCGTGTGGCCGGCCACCCACGACGAGGTGGCCGCGATCCTGGCCGTTGCGAGCGACCACGGGATCGCGGTCATACCGTACGGCGGCGGCACCAGCGTTGTCGGCGGAGTCGAGCCGCAGCGGGGGCAGCACGAGGCTGTGGTCACGCTGGACCTGTCCCGGATGGACCGGCTGCTCGCGGTCGACGAGGTGTCGCGGACCGCGACGTTCCAGCCCGGCGTCACCGGCCCGCGCGCCGAGGCGCTGCTCACCGGCAGCCGCCTCACCGTCGGCCACGTACCCCAGAGCTTCGAGCGCGCGACGCTCGGCGGCTACGTGGCGACCCGCTCCGCCGGGCAGGCGTCCACGGGATATGGCCGGATCGACGACATGGTGGTGGCGCTGCGGGTCGCGACGCCGGTGGGCGAGCTCCGCCTCGGTACGGGTACGCCGAACGCCGCCGGGCCCGACCTGCGCGCCCTCTTCACCGGCTCCGAAGGCACGCTCGGAGTCCTCACGGAGCTGACTCTCCGGGTCCGGCCGGTACCCGCCGCGCGGAAGTACGAGATGTGGGCCTTCCCGGCGTTCGAACGCGGGCTCGACGTGATCCGCATGCTGGTCCAGGACGGCATGGTGCCCGATGTCATACGGCTGTCGGACGAGGAGGAGACGGAGGCGACGCTCGCGCTGCAGGGCGCGAAGGGCCGGGCCGCCGGGCTGTTCGCCCGGATGCGCGGTGCCCGGACCCCGGCGTTCTGCGTCCTCGGGTGGGAAGGCAGCGCTGACGCGGTACGCCGGCGCCGGCGGCTCGTCCTGCCCGCCCTGCAGAAGTCCGGCGCCGTGTGGATCGGGGGGCGCGCGGGTGAGGCGTGGCGGCGGCACCGGTTCTCCGGGCCGCACCAGCGGGACGCCCTGCTGGATGCCGGCCTCCTCGTGGAGACCGTCGAGACGGCGACCAGCTGGTCGCGGCTCCGGGAGTTGTACGCCGCCGTCCGCCGGGCCCTTCGCGACACACTGGCCAGCCACGGGACCCCCTCGCTGGTCCTGTGCCATGTGTCGCACATCTACCCGACCGGCGCGTCGCTCTACTTCACTGTGCTCGCCCGCCAGTTGCCCGGCGCCGAGGCGGCGGTCGAACAATGGGAGCGGGCCAAGGCGGCCGCCAACGCCGCGATCACGGCCGCTGGCGCGACGATCAGCCACCACCACGCGGTCGGCCGGGCCCATGCGCCCTATCTCGAGGCCGAGGTGGGCGTCGCGGGCGTCGCCGTACTCTCCGCGGTGAAGTCAGCGCTCGACCCGCGCGGAATCCTCAATCCGGGTGCCCTTATCCCGCCGCCGATCCCGGCTCAGCGCACCCACGCGTCGGTACGCCCGTAAGCGGTAGTGGTGGATTGAGGCGCGCAAAGCCCTCCTGACGCTGGTAAGGGAAGTACGGGTAGGGCGCCGTGCGGATGCTCGCCGCGTCGAGTTTCGCCACCTGCTCTGGCGTCAGGCCCCACCCGACGGCGCCGAGGTTCTGGCGGAGTTGCGCCTCGTCGCGGGCGCCAATGATCACCGATGCCACGGTCGGCCGCCGCAGCAGCCAGTTGAGCGCGATCTGTGGAACGGCCCTGCCGGTCTCGTCCGCGATCTCGTCGAGGACATCGACGATCCGGTAAAGGTGTTCGTCGTCCACCGGCGGGCCATAGCCGGCGGTTTGGTGCAGGCGGCTCTGGGCCGGCAGCGGCTGACCTCGACGCACCTTGCCGGTCAGCCTCCCCCAACCAAGCGGGCTCCATACGACCGCACCGACGCCCTGGTCGAGACCGAGCGGCATGAGGTCCCATTCGTAGTCCCGGCCGACGAGTGAGTAGTAGACCTGGTGTGCGACGTAACGCGGATAGCCATACGTCTCCGCGATCGCGAGCGACTTCATGAGCTGCCAGCCGGCGAAGTTGGAGACGCCGACGTAGCGAACCTTCCCCGCGCGGACGAGATCGTTGAGGGCGGACAGCACTTCTGCGATCGGCGTTCCAGCGTCGAAGGCGTGCAGTTGAAAGAGGTCGATGTAGTCAGTGCCGAGTCGGCGGAGCGCGTCTTCACATGCCCTGATCAGGCGGGAACGCGACGAGCCGGCGTCGTTGGGCCCGTCGCCCATCGGCAGGCTGGTCTTGGTGGAGAGGATCACCTGGTCCCGGCGGCCCTTGATGGCCTCGCCAAGCACTTCCTCCGATGCCCCGTCCGAATAGACGTCAGCGGTGTCGAACATCGTGACGCCTGCATCCAGACAGATGTCCACCAGGCGGCGCGCCTGCCTGGCGTCGGTGTCGCCCCAGGCACCGAACAACGGCCCCCGGCCACCGAAGGTGCCAGCTCCGAAGGACAGTGCGGGCACCTTGAGCCCAGATGCGCCCAACTGTCTGAATTCCATGTCTGTCCGCTCCTTTGGAGGTCGTGGTGGTGGGTCGGGTTCTTAACGGTTCCGCAGCTCCGTTTAAGATGGGAGTGACCATAACAGAGACTGAGGAGTTAACGAAACTGGAGGACCGTTATGGACCCTGAGGGAAGTGCCGGGCCGGGCACCGTGCGGCCGGGCGGCCGGACTGCGCGGGTGCGCGCCGCGGTGCTCCGAGCAGCTGAGGACGCGCTGGCGGAGCAGGGCTTCGCGAGCCTCGACCTCGCCGACATCGCGCGGCGCGCCGACGTGGGCAGGACGACCGTCTACCGCCGCTGGGGAACGCTGCACAACCTCCTGTCCGACCTCCTCAGGGACATGGCTGAGCAGTCCCTGCCGCGTACCAACACGGGCTCCCTGGTGGGCGACCTGACGGCCAACGCCAAGCTCGTTCGGCGTACGCTGACCGACCCACGCCAGGGCGCGTTGTTCAAGGCGCTCATCGCGGCCGCCACCTGTGACACCCGCACGGCCGAGGCCCTTCAGCGCTTCTACGACGCTCGCATCAAGGAGTGGGCGCCGTGCGTACAACGGGCGATCGACCGGGGAGAGGTACCCGAAGGGACGGACACCCACGAGGTGATCCGCGCCGTCTCCGCGCCGCTCTACTACCGCCTCCTGATCAGCGGCGATCCCCTCGACAGGACCACTGCGGAACGCGCCGCCGAAGCTGCCGCGGCCGCGGCCAGCGCGGGAGCCTTCGTGCGGGCGAACCGACGCCGGGAACAGCGGGACGACCGTGGGTAGGTAGCCGGATGTGTACGTCGGTTGATGTAGACGCGGGCTCGCCGATGACGCCTGCCGACGTACGCCAGATCGCGCCAGTCGACCGATGACCGCGGACCCCTGTCGCCGCGATCCTGGGACCTGACCGCGCACTCGTACGCACAAAGGGAGCCCCGATGTCCACACGTCCGTTCCGCTTCGGCATCGTCGCCGGGCTGGCGACCACCGGGGATGCATGGGCCGCCACAGCCCGCCGCGCCGAGGAACTCGGCTACTCGACCCTGCTGGCGCCGGACACGCTCTGGACGCTGTCGCCGTCCCCTGCCCTCGTAGCCGCGGCGTCAGCGACCCGCACGCTCCGGGTCGGCACCTTCGTCCTCAACACCCCGGTCCGCTCTCCGGCTGCGGTCGCACACGAGACCGCCAGTGTGGACCTGCTGACCAACGGCCGCTTCGAGTTGGGCCTGGGCGCCGGCCGGCCGGGCGGGGAGAAGGACGCCGAACGCCTCGGGACCTCCTTTGGTACGCCAGGCGAACGCGTCCGCCATCTGGCCGAGACGATCCGCACGGTCAAGGAAACCCTCGACAAGGGCGACGAGAACGCAGCGGGCGGCCCTTCGAAGCCTTCGGGCCCCAGCGAACTCCGCCCCGTCCAACGCCCGTACCCGCCGATCCTCGTCGCCGGCGCCGGGCGGCGGATCCTTGAACTCGCCGCACGGGAAGCCGACATCGTGGCGATCGGCCTGGGTCCGCAGGCGACGGAGTACGACCTGGCCACGAAGGTCGGCGAGCTACGCGACATCGCTGGCGACCGCTTCGACCGGCTCGAACTCAGCATGAACCTCGCCGGCGTGGGCGAGAACCTCCCGGCATGGATGGCGAAGCAGCTCGGGACCGACCCCAGCGACCTTGTGGCAAAGGGTTCCGCCGCCATCCTCACCGGGTCGCCCGCCGAAATGGCGGACACGCTGCTCAGGCGCCGCGATGCGCTCGGCATCTCCTACATCTCGGTGAACGGCATGTTCATGGACCAGCTCGCCCCCGTCGTCGAGCGACTCGCCGGCCGGTAGCCGCCGCGCTACCCCCGCGCCTCCGTGATCATGTCCGTGATCATGAAGGGTTTCGGGACGTATAGCCCTTTCTGGCTTCATGATCATGGGCCCTCAGGTTGTTGGGCAGCGTGCCGTGGCCGGTACAGGCGCCGTGATGCTTGCCGTTTGGGTCGGGGGCACACTTGTACGGCTCTATTGGCCAAGGGGCCCCCGACCCAAAACGATGGCCCTGCCGGCCGCCGGATGCCCTTGTTTCGTTGGGCTTTCGGGGCCGGGGAGTTGTCGGTGGTCGCCGCTAGTGTTCGGGCATGGATTCGACCTCGGCGGACACGGGCCGGCACCCGTTCTCGGTGCTGGTCGAGCGGATACGTGCCCGTCTCGACGAGGAGTCCGGTGCACTGTTGTGGTCGGTTCCCGGCCAGGAACTTTCCGACCTGCTCGTCAGTCTTGAAGCTGCCTCGCCAACGGCACCCTCCTGTGCGGCTACCACCACCGCCTCATCCACCAAGGAACCTGGCAAGTCCGCATGGCAGCGGATGGCGTACCCGAATTCATCCCACCCGAATGGATCGACCAACAACGCAACCCCATCCGCAACCAACGCCTCCGAACCTGACAGGCCAGGAGCAGCAGAGCACCACCGAGCCGCTGACTGATGGCGTTCGGACACCAGCACAGCCGCCCGCATCTCCGCCGTCCCTGGGTAGGACCTTGGTCCCCAACCTCATCGGGTGCTCATCTCCGGTCGATCGGCGCACCAGCTGATGAACGGCGCAGCGCCGGCTTAGGTATGGCCTGGTCCGTACCAGCGGAGTAGCCTTGCGGTTGATCTGGTCTTGCCAGGACAGCTGCTTGCAATCCTTTGCAGCCGATCCGCAAGAACACATCGGACAGCCCTTTCCGGTGATTGTGGTCAGGACTTCAGTCATGCCGGATCGGCTTGTGTCCCACCTACGGTGACCGCATGTCCACGACGACGACACCGACCGGCAAGGTGATCGGAACCAGCGGCGACGCTCCCGCCGCTATCCCCACCCGCCACGCCCGACTGCGCGCCTGGGTACAAGAGGTGGCTGACCTGTGCCAGCCGGACCAGGTGTACTGGTGCGACGGCTCCGACGAGGAGTGGCAGCGCCTCACCGACCAGCTGGTCGCGGCCGGCACCCTTGCGCGCCTCAACCCTGACAAGAAGCCCAATTCCTTCTGGGCGCGTACCGACCCAAGCGACGTCGCCCGAGTCGAGTCGCGCACGTTCATCTGCTCGGTCAGGGAGGCCGACGCGGGTCCCACGAACAACTGGATGGACCCCGCGCGGATGAAGGAGACAATGACGGAGCTGTACCGCGGCAGTATGCGGGGCCGGACGATGTACGTCGTACCGTTCTGCATGGGTCCACTGGATACTGACAGCGGACGTTCCGACAGCTCCGGTCAGCCGGACCCCCACCAGCCGACACCGCACCAACCCATGTTCGGCGTGGAGATCACCGATTCGGCGTACGTCGTGGCATCGATGCGGATTATGACGAGGATGGGGCAAGCCGCCCTTGACGCACTCGGTGAGGACCGGAATTTCGTTCCCTGCCTGCATTCTGTCGGCGCCCCGCTGGCCCCCGGCGAGGACGATGTCGCGTGGCCGTGTAGCCAGACCAAGTACATTTCGCATTTCCCGGAGACGCGCGAGATCTGGTCATACGGCTCGGGATATGGCGGCAATTCGTTGCTGGGCAAGAAGTGTTACTCCCTGCGGATCGCGAGCGCGATCGCGCGGGACGAGGGTTGGCTTGCCGAGCACATGCTGATCCTCAAGCTCACCTCACCGCAGCAGCGGGTCTACTACGTCGCCGCGGCGTTTCCGAGTGCCTGCGGTAAGACGAACCTCGCGATGCTCGAGCCGACCATCCCCGGCTGGAAGGTCGAGACCCTCGGAGACGACATCGCGTGGCTGCGGTTCGGTGCGGATGGGCGGCTCTACGCGCAGAACCCCGAGTTCGGTTTCTTCGGCGTCGCGCCCGGCACCGGCTGGAAGACGAACCCGAACGCGATGCGCACCATCGAGCGCGGAAACTCGCTCTTCACCAACGTCGCGCTCACCGACGATGGCGACGTCTGGTGGGAGGGCTACTCCGAGGAACCCCCAGCACACCTGACGGACTGGAAGGGTCGCGACTGGACACCTGAGTCAGACGAGCCGTCCAGCCACCCGAACAGCAGGTTCTGCACGCCCATCATGCAATGCCCGATCGTCGCGCCGGAGTACGACGACCCGCGCGGCGTACCCATTTCCGCGATTCTCTTCGGTGGCCGCCGCGCCACGACGGTTCCGCTGGTGACGGAGGCGCGGGACTGGACGCACGGCGTCTTCATGGGTGCCACCCTGTCGTCGGAGACCACGGCCGCGGCCGAGGGCCAGGTGGGTGTCGTACGCCGCGACCCGATGGCGATGCTGCCGTTCATCGGTTACGACGCCGGCGACTACTTCGGCCACTGGATCAGCGTCGGCAAGCAGCAGGATGCGTCGAAGTTGCCGCGGATCTTCTACGTCAACTGGTTCCGCCGCAACGAGGCCGGAAAGTTCCTGTGGCCTGGCTTCGGCGAGAACAGCCGGGTGCTCAAGTGGGTGATCGAGCGCCTCCAGGGTGCGGCGGAGGCGGTCGACACGCCGATCGGGTACGTCCCAACGCCCGAGGCTCTCGACCTGAGCGGCCTTGACCTCAACCGGCGTGATGCCGAGGCGCTGGTCCGCGTGGACGTCGAGGAGTGGAAGGCGGAGGTGCCGTCGATCGCGGAGTGGTTCGCGAAGTTCGGTGACACCCTCCCCACGCCGTTGTGGTCGGAGCTGGATGGTTTGAAGCAGCGGCTCGGCACCGAGTGAGCGGAGTGGTCGGCAAGCGAGGAACGAGCACAGCCGCCCGCGCAGCGAACGAGAAGCCGAACGCGACCATATACACAGAGCGGCTCGGCGCCGAGTAGGCGGGATACGCCACACTTGTCGGAGGTTTCGGGGTTCTGACCCTGGAGCCTCCGACAAGTCTGTCCTCAGGGGGAACCATGCGTACAGCCTTGCTTGCTCTGTGGTTCGCCGTCTTCCTCGCCTCGCTGGGCGCCGCGGGCGCGGCCTTCGTCCATGCCGGGCGCCTGCGACGGGAGAAGGCCGCGTTACGGGACCTCGTCGCGCGGTTGAAGGACCTCGCCTGGGACCAGCGCGAACTCGACCCCCATCTCAGCACGATCATCATCGACGAGATCCGCACCTACGAGAAGAAGGAGCTGCGCGGATGAGGAAACGCTCCATTCTGGCCCTGACCATTGTCGGAGTGGTTGGTGCGGTCATCGCGCTCAATGGCTGTACGAGCATCAGCACCCAGCCCGACGAGGCGGGTCTCACCTACAACGCCGGCCCGTTGTCCAGCACGAAGTTCGACACGTGTGTCAATCCGAGCACGCGCGGCTGGGATGGCCCGGGCGACCTGCACTACACGTACCCCTTCGGCCAACGGACGTACGACTTCAGCGCCGGCAAGAGCTCTGACGGCAACCCGATCAGTGTCGTCACCAGCGACAACGTCACGATGACGGTGACGGGCGTCGCGACGTTCGCACTCAACACCGACTGCAAGACGCTGCGGCAGTTCCACGAGCGGATCGGCATCAAGTTCCAGGCCTATATGGACGAAGGCCAGACCACCGAGGGCTGGACGACCATGCTCAACGTCTACCTCAGGCAGCCACTCGACAAGGCGATGGATGCCGCCTCGAAGAAGTACGGCTACAAGGCCCTCTACTCCGATCCCGCGGTGAAGGAGAAGTGGGAGGACGAGGTGGGCCGGCTGGCCTCGCAGTTCATCAAGGACCAGGCGGGCGCTGACTTCTTCTGCCAGCCGTCGTACGCCGGTGCCGGCCCGTGCGGGAACGCTGTCCTGACCCTGCAGGCGCCGGTGCCACCGGAGAACATCCGGGCCGCCCTGACCGCCGAGCAGGAGGCGGTGGCCCAGAACAACGCGCAGAAGCAGCGGAACGAAACCGTGCGGACGGAGTTGGAGTCGATCCGCGAACTCGTGAAGGTCCTTGGCCCCGAAGGCTATGTGCTCTACAAGGCGGTCCAGGAAGGCAAGGTCTCTGTCGTACCCGTGCCGGCCGGCAGCGGCATCAACATCAACCCGAGGTAGCGGGCCTCCTGGACGCGGAGGTTCCTCCAGCACGCGGAGGTTTCTCCTGGACGCGGAGGTTTCTGGGTCGGGGGCGCCCTTGTACGGCTCTATTGGCCAAGGGTGCCCCCGACCCAATCAACGCGGCTGGAGTCCGCGTAACGATGCCGCCGGCTCCGGCCGGTGTACGCCACGCGGCCGATAGCCGAGCGCGTCGCTTTCCCCGAGGTAGTCGGCGAGCAACCAGATGATGGCGAGCCACATCTCGGTGCCCTGAAGGCCGGCAGTCCGCTGACGGTCGGGCCCACGTTCCATGGCGAAGGAGAAACCCTCGCCGTCACGCCAACCCAGCAACGCCCGCTCCAACTGCCCGAGCGCCCAGACCTCGCCCTCCTGGCGCCGGGAACGCGTCTGCTTCCCGGCCAGCCACAGTGGGTGGATCACGTCGAGGACATTGCAGGCATTGCCACGACCTTCTCCGAAGTACGCCGCGTCTCGGCTGTGGGTGAGGACCGTGTCGACGGCCTGCTCCGGATACGGCAGCGGAAGCCCGAACTGCGCGTACGTCCCACGGGTGAGCCGGTAGAACCCGTTGACTGGCTGCAGCCAACGCTGCTGCCCATCAGGCTGGCTCCACATGGCATGGAACGGATCGGCGTTCGCGAGCAGCCAGCCGAAGAGCGGCTCGGCCGGGCTGCGCAGGCCGAAGTCGACCAAGTTGCGGTAGACGCCGGTGCCGAACGCATCGACCCAGGAGCCGGAGTGCCAGCCGCGGGTATTCCACGGCATGGATTCCAGGCGCGCGATCAGGTCAGCGGGTTCCATCTCGGACACGGCCCGCACGGGATGCGCGAACGACGTTCCCAACAATTGCAGGGCGTAGCCCACACAGAGGATGTGGTAGCTACCTCCACCACTGTCAAGGGAAGGTTGCGTACCTTCGGAGTACTCCGGAACGAGGCCGGTGTCGGGGTCCTGGAGCGACCGTAGGTGGGCCGCGATCGCCTCGCCGCCGACCTGTGGTGGCGCCGATCCGAGCAGCAGGTCAGCGATCTCGACGGCGTCGCACCAGGCCCGGACGGTCGACCCCGCATCCGGCCGATCGAGGAACCGTCCGCCGAGTTCGCTGTCGGAGTCGGCCTGCCAGCAGCGGGAGAGTACGTCGGCGGCCTGGCCGCGCGCCTTGTCGGCGAACGCCCCCAGCCGGGTGGCCAGGTCCCGCTCCGACGCCCGGCCGCCCAGGTCGCCCCGGTCGCTCCGGTCGCTCCGGTCGCCGGCCCGATCGCTGTCTCGGGCGTCGCGACGGTCCCGGATCTGCCGGGCCGGGTTGCCGGCGACCACGGCCCAGGCCGGGACGTCCTTGGTCACGATGGAGCCCGCTCCGATGACCGCATGGTCGCCGATGGTCACTCCGTCGACCACGACCACGTGCGATCCGATCCACACGTCGTCGCCGATGGTGATACCCCGGCTGGTCGTGGGTTGCTTGCAGACCGGACGGTCGGGCGCCATCGAATGGTTGAAGCCGAGGAGGGAGGTGTGGGCTCCGACCCGCACCTGGTTGCCCATGCGTACCCGCCCGCGGACCACGGAGTAGGGGTTGAGGGTGCTCTCGGCGCCCATCTCGAAGTCGTCCACGAGCACGTACGCGTGTGCCGCGATGTAAGAGCTCTCGCCCACCCGGAGTCGCTTCGGGATGACCGCGGCGAGGGACGAGACGAAGGCGTCCTCGGCGAAGCTGACGTCGCCGCGCTGTGAGAGCTGCGCCTGCCATCCCAACTGGACCTTGCGCTCGGCCTCGTCAGCCTGCCGGCGGTACGCCCACGGGGCGAAGTCGTAGAAGGTGTCGGGGGTGGGCGCGCTGCCGTCGTTCATGGAGTCCTCTCCCGAGACGACCCGAAGTTTCTCTCCTGGGAAACCGCTCTCCCAGTCCGGAGAGCTTCCCGCATTAGTCTGCGCGCACCAGAGCGGCCCCGACAACGAAAGCTTCAGGATGCGGCCGTCCGTTCGACGGCAGGCGGCGCCGCCGCCCCGCGCTTGACCAGTACGCGCTCGCTGTCCGACTTGTCGGAAACGACGCCTATCTCACGGGCGACTCGGTCTTGGCTCAACGCAACCTCACGTTCTTGAACCCATCCCGGATCACGTTCTGCACGGTCAGGCGCGACCGGATCGGGAGCGCGATCCGCGCTGGCGGGCCTGAGCCGGGCCTCACCGTACGAGCAGGTGCTCCCGCTCATGACAAACGAATTGCTTACAGGTAGCATCGATCTGTAAGCAATTCGTCCGAGGTGGGGTTATGGATATCGCGGCATTGCCGACCGTGATCAGTCGAGCCGACCTAGCCGAACTTGGCTTGTCCAAGCATCAGCTGTACGCGATGGCTCATGCCGGCCAGCTCGAGCAGATCGCACCAGGAATCTACGTCCGACCCGGCGAACTGGACGATACGACGGCGAGCTGGGCCGCGATCGGCCTCCGAAAGCCCGATGCGACGATCTGCCTGCTGTCGGCCCTCTCGTTGCACGACTTGACCGACGAGATTCCACGTGAGACAGACATCGCCCTGCCCAGGGGCGAGCGGACCCTATCCGTCCGGTTCGCGCCGATCCATTGGCACTCCTTCGACCGTGCGACGTTCGGCCTTGGACGCACTCAACACCGGGTGACCGCTGAAGGTCTTACGATCGGGCTCTACTCGCCAGAACGAACGATCATCGACATCTTCCGCCTGCGTCACGAGATCGGCTCCGACATCGCCAACGACGCGTTGAAGAGATGGTTGCGCCGCCGCGGCAACACACCAGCGGCACTGCTCGAACTGGCTCGCTCATTTCCCCACGCCTTGCCGGCGTTGCGTTCGGCGCTGGAGATCCTGCTGTGAGCCCGGCTCCGCGGAAGGGGGCGCCTGCCGGCGACGCCTTTCTCGCCATCCAGAAGCTCGCCCGGAGCACCGGCGGGGATGTCCAGGAACTCCTGACGCTCTATGCGCTCGAGGGCCTGCTGGCCCGCCTGGCCGCCTCGCGCTACCGCGAAGACTTCGTCCTCAAAGGTGGTGTGCTGCTTGCCGCCTTCAGCCTGCGCCGGCCGACCAAAGACATCGACCTGCAGGCAACCCGAGTCGCCAACGAGATCGATGATGTGCTCGAACGGATCCGTGAGCTTGCCGCCATCGACATCGACGACGGACTGGAGTTCAACTCATCCTCAATCACCGCGGACACCATCCGCGAGGACGGAGACTACGCTGGCGTCCGCGTCCGACTGACCGCAGCGCTTGGGCGCGCCCGCCTCCCTATCGGGATTGACGTCAACTTCGGTGACCCGATCTGGCCCGCACCCACTCCGATCACGCTTCCCCGTCTGACGCATCTAGGGCAGGAACCGGTCCAGGTTCTCGGCTATCCCCTCCCCATGGTCATCGCGGAGAAGACCGTGACCGTTCTCGAGCGCGCCGAATCCAACACGCGATGGCGCGACTTCGCTGACCTTCTCACCATCAGCGCTCGACACGAGATGACGGCCGTTGATCTACGCACGGCGTTGGAGACGGTGGCTGCCTACCGGCGGGTGAGTCTGCGGCCACTACTGCCCACGCTGACCGCCATGCCCGCTATGGCACAGGCCAAATGGTCCAGCTGGCGGCGTCGACACACCCACACCCACGACCTGCCTGTGCAGTTGCACGATGCGCTCATTGCGATCGCCTCGTTCACCGACCCCGTGCTGGGCGCGATGTTGACCCAGGACGCACGATGGGATCCGAGACGTCGGATCTGGGATCTGAAAGCCTGACTCGTCAAAAGTCGGCCTAGAGGAAGCCGAAGTCGCCATCGTCAAGGCCCGCGAGCTCCTTGAGGCGGCCCGACAGCTGTTTCCGGCCACGGCGGCAGCCCGCGCTGCTTGGAGGCCGTCGCCGCAGGGGTGGCTGCCGCCTTCGATGAGCGAGATCGGCTCGGGGCAGACGTGCTGGTGGGCGTGAACTCGGCCGGACTGGCGGAGCAGTCCTTTTGGCAGTAGCTGGCCGACGCGATGGGGCCCGAGCAATTGGAACGCAACCCCCTTCGTCGCGGTGCCGTAAGACCAACCCAGCCGGCCGAACACCGTCGCCGTCGCCGTCGCCGTCGCCGTCGCCAGCGTGGCCAGCGACACGATCCCCAAAAGGAGGAACGACAGGACCGCGCCGACGGCGCCGGCGACCGTGGCCTGCCAGAAGCTGATCCCGAACCCGGGTAACAACGATCCGTAGCTGATCGCAAGTACGGAGATGTTGACCTGGCTCGGCCCTGGCTCCTCCTGTCGTCCGGATGAACAGTCACTATTTTCCCTGCGCGGCTTGGCGATTTATGGCTACTGTGCGCTGGCCGCTCGCCTGTGGGGCGGTTCCGGAGCGTTGTTCTGCGAACTGTCAGTGAAGGGCGGTCCTGCCATGCGGCGAATCCTTGCGGTTACGGCCGCGACGGTTGCGGTTCTCACCGCGTGCTCGCCAGATCCCGAACCGGTTGTGCCTCCAGCGCCCGGCACACCCTGGCCGGTCGCCGCGGTCCAGGCGGTGGCGTCGCCCGCTCCGTCGACGGCGGCGCCCACATCCGTGCCCACGTCAGCGCCGACGCCATCGCCGGGCTCCCCAACCCGTTGTGATCCGCTGCGACTGACGACGCGCGAAGCGATCCCGTTGGCGACCTCGCGGATCGTGACCGCCGAACGAGTGTCCTCCGACGCCCGCCAGCTCGAAACGTACGGATCGCCACGGACACTCGGCGAGTCGGGCGAGGTGCTCGTCGAGATCGGTGCGCACAGTCACAAGATCGGGCAGGACGCCAGCTCGTGGCATCCCGGCGCACTGGCGGTGATCGATCCGAGGACTGGGAAGTCCCAGCTGATCCGGGCCGCGGAAGACGTCGATCGGGACATGCACACGTCGGATCCAGCGTTCGACGACGAGCATGTCGTCTGGATCGACTTCACGGAGGGATACAAACCACGCCTGCCAGGTTGGACGTTGTATGCGGCCAACCGGAAGACGGGACATGTCACCACAGTCGCCCGCGCGGACCGCGACGATGGCATCGCGAGCCTGACGCTGAACAACGGCTGGGTCTACTGGACACGCCAACGAGCGAATCCCGTGACGGGCAAGCCGCCGATCAACGTCGTCTACGGCAAGAAGCTGGACTCACCCGAGCGGACCGCGATCATCGCCGACGATGCGGCCTGGCCGGTCGCGGCCGGTGACTGGCTCTACTACCTCGGCGACGGTGAGCATCCGAACAATCCTGAGTACGCGATCTACCGAAAGTCGCTGACTACTGGAGCGACCACGCTGATCCACCGCGGCTCACGGGATCGCCCCCACGGGCAGGTGGGTGGCCTCGTGGCGTACGGCGACATGGTGGTCTGGGTCGAGGGGAGAGACGCGGGCCACGACAATCCCGGTGACACCGTCTATGTCTACGCCGGAGACCGGAAGATCGCCCAGATCGAGGCACCCGAAGAGAACCTGGGATCGTTCAGTATCGGCCCCACCGCCGTCGGGTTCCGTGACGGGAGCTATGCCCCCGCCAGCAACTACCTCCTCGACCTGCGGACCGGCTGCCTGCACAACCTCGGCGACGCCCCTGGACTCGCAGAGGTCATGCTCGCCGGGAGGACGATCATGTGGGCGACGTCTGACGGGAAAGAGCCCCACGCGCGCCAGCTCTGGCACTACGGCACGCTCCGCTGATGCAGGAGGAACTAACGACGCCGAAGGCCCCGACAGTTCGGCTCCGGACAGTCGACCGTCATCGCATCCCACTCGACCAGCCCGCGCCCCTGCGAACGATCATCAGGCATGGTCGATCACCTTCTCTGAACAGCTGAGCAAGTCGCAATGCTCCGCCTGAATAGCGGAAGGTCGGCGGTTCCTCGGTTGGCTCCCCACCGGCGCCGCCCAATAGTGGATTGCGCGCAGCCGAGGACGCCGGGCAGGGTTGGGCAGATGCCTGACAGCACTGAAAGCTTCGGAGAGAGACTCACTGGTGGTGTGGTCAACGACGTCTGGCGCGTCGGGGACACCGTGAGGCGCCCGACCGGACCGTGGACGCCTGCCGTACACGCACTGCTCCGTCACCTGGAATCGGTTGGCTTCCCTTACTCCCCGAGGGTGCTCGGGATCGATGACCTCGGACGGGAGGTCCTGACCTACATCGATGGCGCCCCGGGGTTGCGACCGTGGCCACCAGTGCTGCGCACGGACGATGGCCTACGCGCAATCGGTCGGATGTTGCGGGAGTTGGCAGAGGCGGTCCAGTCCTTCACACCTCCACCTGGCGCAGTCTGGCGTACGACTGTGGCGGGACCCCCGTTGCCAGGCGGCAGCATCCGCCACGGCGACCTGGGAATGTGGAACACGATCTGGGACGCGGAGCGGTTGGTCGGTCTGATCGACTGGGACTTCGCCGAACCAGCCCCACCTCTCTGGGATCTGGCTCAAGCGGCGTGGTACGCAGTTCCGTTCTTTCGTGGCGAGGCTGGCTGGCGGGCCTGCGGTTTTGCTGAGGAGCCAGACCTACGGCACAGGTTCACGATTCTGTGCGATGCGTACGGCGCTGATCCGGCAGCGGTGCTCGACGCGCTCAGCGCCCTTCAGTCCGCCGAGCGTCAACGAGTCGCAACGCTCGGAGCCGCCGGCATCGCACCGTTCACTGACTTTCTCGCAAGAGGCGATCTTGACGAGCTGGATACTGAGGCCGCCTGGCTCGCCGCACACCGCCAGAGCCTGGCCTAACGAAGCTGGAAGGCGCTGTACGCGTGAAGCATGGCCGCCACGTTGGGAGCGGCTAGTGTGACGCCTATGGGTTTCCGATAGGTACGTCCACCGACACGGGCACTTCATTCTGGTCCGTCTGCCGTGGTCTTGGCACGCGGCCCGCCTCGTTGCGTTGCGATCCCCGACAAGTGCGGCGGACTGTAAGGAGGCAAGCACAGTGGACGGATCAAACTTGATCTTCACCGTCATGCTGATCGTCATCTCGATCTGTCTGTTAACCGACGTAGCCCGGACGCTCATCGGCCCAGGTGAGCAGGACCATGGATCCTGACGCCAGGACCCGGGCCCGGCTAGAGCAGCATTGGAAGGCCTCCGAGCGCGGGGACATCGACGCTGAGCACGCGATCTACGCTGCAGACGCGATCCTGGACTACCCGCAGTCCGGGGAGCGCTTCCGGGGCTTGTCAAGGATCAAGACGCAACGCGGCGGGCACCCGGCCGAACGCCATTTCACCATCCTCCGGATCCTGGGTGGTGGCGAGCTTTGGGTTAGCGAGTGCGTGATCACCTATGACGGCGTGCCCACCTACTCGGTGAGCATCATGGAGTTCACCGACGGTCTTGTCACGCACGAGACCCAGTACTTCGCCGACCCCTTCCAGGCACCTTCCGGGCGGGCGGCGCTGGCTGAGCCGATGCCTGGCCGAGACCCTGATGGATGAGACGGGAACTGAGACTGAGACGGAACGCGCCGGGCCGCCCCTGGTGAGGGGGTTGGCCCGGCGTCCGTGCCTGCACGTTTGTGCAGCTCAGCGCGGAGGCGGCGGGATTTGAACCCGCGAGAGGGGATGAACCCTCAAC
>NZ_KB892788.1 GCF_000373925.1 Actinopolymorpha alba DSM 45243
GGGATCATGGGCGCGACCAGGACGAGAAGTTCCACCGCCACCCGGTCGCAGACAAGCGGGGCGGTGAAGCCGCCGAAAGATTGCGCGACAACGATCAGATTGGTCCGATCGCCGATCGCCTCAGCCACGGTGTCGGCGTACTCGGTCAGGCCGGCCGAGTCGTCATCGCATGGAAGATCCGGCGAGATGGCCTCATGGCCTCGCGCATGTAGTTCGGCCTCCACCAAATGCCAGTACCATCCGACATCGCCAGCGCCGTGGATCAACACGAATGTAGCCACCCTGCCCCCTTCTGCTGTTCAGATCCCGATCCAGACCGCCACCTGCCCGTCTGGCTTTGGATAAATCGACGGGCGGGCCGCAGTTCCTTTTTCGTGGGTTAGGTTAGGCGACGGTGCTGACATTCTCGGCGGTGTCGCCGGGCTGTTGAGATCGGTCATGACCTTCACCTCGAGACCTGATCGCACCCAAATCCGTTCGGCTGCGGGACACCCAGCAACTCGCACGATCATCATCGTCCACGCGTTAATCCTTGCGATTCCTCACCGGGCGAGCAACGTGAGCGGCTGGCGACGGTTAGCGTTGCGCCAGCACCATCAGGTTGCGTGGGGTGAGGGAGCGGTCGCATAAGCTGCCGACCTGTACTTCGAAACCGGCCTCCTCGAGTCCGACGGCGAGGTCCATGACGAGCCACAGTTCCAATGCGCGGCGAAAGGCGTGGCGGACGAGCTCGAGGCGACGGATCTCGGCGCGGCGCTGCTCGCCGACGGCCAGCCAATGCGTCCAGTCGACTGCGGCCGGCAGGTCTACGCCTTCGCGGTGGGCCAGTACGTGGCAAAAATCGGCGAAGTCGCCCGACAGCCAGCGTGCAGGCATTGGGCGGAAGGTTCGGGCCGCTTCGCCTTCGAGCTGGTTGCGCAAGGCGATGAAGCCCAACTTCCAGGCTTGGTCGCGGGCAAGGCGCCGGCGGTCGTGGCGCGAGGCGGTCACGGTTTCGGTAACGGCCAGCCGGATGGCGTCGGCGTCAAGAGACAGCGAAGAGTCGCGGGCGAGCGGATGGTAGGCGTCAGCGATCCCAAGGTGGTAGCAGCACGGGGCGATGCGGTAGCCGTGGGCGCCGGCTTGTGCGGCGCGGCGTACAAGGCAGCGGTGTAGTTCGCCGCAGGCGTGCAGCGCGACCACCGTGCGGCCCTTCACCTGGGCGTGGGCCGCGTCGTCAATGGCGTCGGCGCAGAGCACTGTCTGCTCGATGCCGGCGCGCTCGGCGAGCTGCGTGGCGTCGGCGCACAGCCTCGGGTCGATCTCCAGCGATCGCACGGGCACCTGGTCGGCGAATGCGAGCCGTCGTCCCAAGTGACCTTTGCCGGCGCACCACTCCAGTAGGGGCGCATGTGCGGCCGGTGAGTGTGCGGCGAAAGCCTCGATCTGGGCGCGCTTGCGGCCGCGGATGCGCCGGTCGAGGCGAGGGGGCATGGCAGGCAGGTCACGCTTGGGCAGGGGCGGGAGGTTCGCCAGCCGTCCCAGTGTGTCGGCGACCGGCAACCTGGGAGTGAGCCAGTCGCGGCAGTCGTCGGGGTCGTGGGCCAGCTTTTCAAGCGTGCGGTCGTCGAGGCCGAGCACCGCCTCTGCCAGCTCAGGTTGGTCCGCGCACCAGTCCGGTCGGCGAACGTGGAAGGGCGACGGCCGCCAAAGTGTCTGATGAGCATCGAGCGCCGCTTGCAGCTCCAGTAGACGCTGGCGGTTCGGTCCGCGCTGCAGGCGAACGTGCACGGCGTCTGCCAATGCCGACCGATGGCAAACTCCCCGCGTTACGGAGAGATCGGAAGGTTCAGACTGCCTGGCGGTAACACTGTCCTGGCCATCCGCCGGCAGAGAAAATGAGCGCAGCATGCCACACACCCTTCGATCGGGTAGTGGGCAGCTGCGAGCAACTGCCGCCATCCCACGCGAGTACGGCGCGAGATGGCTCTGTAGGAACGAGTCGAGCGTGTCACAACGGGCCCGACCCCGGCAACCGGCTTGCCAGCCTGAACGGCCGGCCCAGCGTGAACAGGGTGATCCGCGATCACACCAGTAGGGCTGTGCGGTTGTCGAGAATGAACTGCGCCGCTGCCCGGTAGCCCTCGGCGTGGTTCTCCTGGCGGTGCACCTCGAAGTCGGGATTGCCGGCACGGACCTCCTGCTCGATGTGGGCGGCGATCGAAACCAAACGCAATACCACATGATCGAGAATCTCGGGCGGGGTAACTCCAAGCCCATAGGCGTCAGCGAACAGTTTCAGACGTGCGGCGCGCTCTGGCTCGTCGTTCCAACCGAACGGCGCCAGCGAGGCAGGAGGGTGTAGGGGCACGAACTGGTGTGCCGCATAGGACAGGTCCCACACGCGGTTGGACGGACGGATGGAGTCCCAGTCGATGATGCCGACCACTTGGCTGCCGTCGAAGACGATGTTCCACGGCGCGAGGTCATGGTGTCCAATGCAGTTGATACGTGCGGGGACAGCGGCTTCTTGGTCATGCCATGCATTCGGTCTCACCGGCACGAAGCCTTGGGTTGCGTCATGCATGGCGCGGATCGCACGAGCCACCTCCACCAACGCCTCGTCCGAGCGCTGAGCATCCGGCAGCGGGGGATAGCCGGTCTTCCCCTCGATGAAGCTGAGGACCTCCCGACGCCCGTCGGCCGTGATGCCAAGGACCCGTGGTGCCAGGGTGAAGCCGATCCGCTCGAAATGGCGCAATAGAGCGTGTACGTTGGCGCTCGCCGGGCTCAGACGGCGCTCGACTGTGTCTCCCTGACGCATAGGTTTGGAGAATCGGCCGCCGTCCATCAGCTCAGGCATGCGGCGACTCTAGCCGCTTACCTGGATTCCGACGCCTGCTGGCTCACCCCGGTCACGCACTGCCCTTCCCGCGCTACCCGTTCCTAGCGGTCGGGGGGCGACGGTCAGTTGCCTGGTGATCGGTCGTGGATCGTGACAGCGAGCAGAGGTTGGCCGGCGCGCCGCTTGTTTGTGAGTGCCCAGGGGTTCTCAGGCTTTGTGTCGGGGCGGAAGCCGTGAGCTTCAGCCATTGCGGCTGCCTCAGCGAAGCCCGCGCCAAGCGCCTCCGGGAGGTGGGCGTCGCTACCGAAAGTCACCCGTTGTCCGCCCTCCTCACGCCACCAGGCAAGGATCGTGGCGTCGAGCGGGCGCCGGGTGTTGATCTCCAACGCTCGTTCGCCGGCAGCCAGCGCTCTAAGGGCGTGCCGCAGTTCGTCTTCGAACACGTTTGGATCGAACGGGCCAAGGGCTTCGGGCCAGAAGCGTACGGGGTAGTCGATATGGCCGAGGACATCGAACACGTCGGACTCGGCCACCATCCGAGGAATCTCCGCTAGGTACTGACGGAACGCAGCGTCTGCCGGATAGTGGGGGAACAGCTCCCACGGTTCGGCGTACTCGTCGCCGTCGGGAATGCAGTGAAGTGAACCAATCATCCGGTCGAAGGTGCCCTGGGCCAAGAGGTCAGCGATCTCGCCCGCATGGCGGTGTGGCTGACCCACCTCCATGCCGGTGAGGATCCGCAGGTCCGGATACTTCGCGCGGCACTTCTCGACCGACTCCAGGTAGCCCTCAACATCGAGTTCGGAAGCTGTGAGGATCCCGTCTGTGACCAGATGACCGAACTTCTCGGCCAGATCGCCGGCCCGGAACGGAGTGAAATCCACATGCTCGGTAAAGGCGACCGCCGGAAGACCCAAGGCGACCGCCCGGGCACAGGTGGCGTCCATCGCGCCCAGATCGGTGTCCCATGACCACTCGCTGTGTACGTGACTATCTGCCGGAAGATCCATCCGGTCAGTCTGCCAGCCCGGAAGTACGCAGCCTGCTAGCGTCCGCCGAACGCCCAGCAGTGAGATCAACGCCGCAGCTGCTGGCACCTGGACGATCGGCGATCTTACGGTCAACAGGATCGGATTCGGAACCAAATGCCTCGCCGGGGTTCCGCATTCGATATCGACACCGCGAGCGACCGTTACCAGACGACTGCGTTGCTTCGGCGCGTCGTCGAACTCGGCGTCATTCACATCGACACGGCCACCTTCTAGCTCACCTACGCTGCTCCAAAGCTGGGGCAAATCCACCAACCAGGCTCGCCAACGTCTGCGTGGAGCATCTTGCAGAGGCCAGCACGATCGCTCCCGTCGTGGCGGTACAGAACCGATACGGCGTCGACTTCGAGCGCCCCTGCAGCCAGGTAAGGCGAGTGAGCCTGGAATGTACTCAGGAGGTGGCGTCCGTCGTTCCGTACGCGGCGAGGAAGACGCGCACGCCTTCGTCGGCGTGGCCATGCAGGTTCCTCTCGCGCCTCGGCACCTGGGTACCGTACCGTCCACCTCTATCCAAGGAAGGAGGGCGCGACCATGAACGAAATCTGGTCCGTGGTTCACATCGAACGCGAGGCGTTGATCCAGGATCTGGAGACCTTGCCGCCACAGCGGTGGGCAACGCCATCACTGTGCCCCGGTTGGGACGTCCACGATGTCCTGGCCCACCTCGTTGATGACGCGAAGACCACGCGCCTGGGTTTTCTCCGCCACCTTATCGCCGCGCGCTTCGACTTCGACCGCCTCAATGCCGCCGGGGTCACACGGGAGCGCGCTGACGATCCGCACCGCACTCTGGCCGAGTTCGGGGCGGTGAGCACCCGCACGACCAGTGCTCCGGCGGCGCTGGCCACTCGATTGGTCGAGGCGTTCGTACACGGGGAGGACATCCGACGCCCGCTCGACATCAGACGCGATTACCCGACTGTCCACATCGCAACCGCATTGCGTTACCAACTGAACACCGGCGTGGGGCTCGGCGGTGGTAAGGAACGAGCGCAGGGGCTGCGCCTTGTGGCGACGGATGCGGACATCAGCGCCGGCACGGGCCCAGAGGTACGCGGGCCTGCCCTCGAATTGCTGCTGGCAGTATCCGGGCGCCCTGTCAGCGCCAACGTACTGACAGGTCCAGGAGTCACGACACTGACCCGCGAAGGTGGCCACCGGGCTTGACAACGGCTCCGTCCTTATCGATTATCGAGACATCGACTTTCGATAAGGAGGGGTCATGAAGTTGTGGGAGAGCATCCGCCGGCCGGACTGGTTGAAGGAGCTACAGGCCGTGCTCATTCTCGGCCTGCTCGTGGTCGGCGCGCTGGGGGTGTTCGGTACCGGCGCCACGGCGGCGGTTGGCGACTCCTTGTCCCTGCAGTTACCCGCCTCGGCGGTCTCCGGCACCGTCGAATACGGACTGCGCGCGGGAGTCGCGATCGCCTCGGAGCAGGACGTGACTGTCACAGTGGCTGATCCGAGCCTCCAGCAGCGGGTCGTCTGGGCGCTGACCACGCTGCCGACCCAGGTGGTGGTCGCGGCACTCTTGGCGCTGCTCCTCCGCATCGTGCGGCACGCCCGCCACGGTGACCCGTTCACCCCGGCGACCGTGCGCCGACTGCGGGTCCTCGCGATGCTCGCGCTCGCTGGCGGTTACCTCGGATTCCTGATTGAGCTGATCGCCGCGATAAACCTGTCGACCACGGTGACCACCGACGGCGCGGTCGGGTTCTCGCAGCTGCCCCTGCACTGGTTCCTGATCGGATCTGGACTGTTGGCAGTCGCCGAGGTGGTCAAGCGCGGCTACGCGATGCGCGCCGAGCTGGAGACGGTGGTCTGATGCCGCCGGCGGAGGAACATCAGGTCGAGCTGCACCTCGACAAGCTGCTCGCGGAGCGGGGGATGACACTCACCGAGCTCGCCGACCGGATCGGCCTGACGCTGGCCAATCTCTCCGTGCTCAAGAACGGTCGGGCCCGTGCCATCCGGTTCAGCACCCTGAGCGCCCTGTGCCAGGAGCTTCAGTGTCAGCCCGGTGACCTGATGACCGTACGTCTCACCCGGCAGGCCCACCACTGAACTGGCCCTCCTGCGGCTCGACCGCGCCAACAGGACCGTCCTCATAGCCGGGACGAGTACGGCCCAAAAAAGCGATGGCGATGATTCGTGGAGATGGCTATGGTCCGTCGAGCGTGGATGTCTCTCGAGTGAGAAAGGGCGTCGATGCCTGGCTCCGTGCTCGCGACAACTGTCCGGTACCTGCCAACCGTCAGCAAGCCATTGACGCTTCTTCTCCTAGTCTTTTCGATCGCGCATCCAGCGCTGAGTGTCGCCTTCATTCTTTCCGTTGGTGAAGTCATCGATCGATTGCCGAGTGCGGTGTCCGGACGCACGGAGATCTGGATCCCGCTAGCGGTCGTGGCGATCGTTTACGTACTGCAGCAATGCGTCGGCCATGCGTCGAGGATCGTGGACTGGCATCTTGGTCAGCGACTGAACAACCTTCTCGATGATCGGACGATGGCTGCGGTGCTGAAGCCCGCCGGGCTGGACCACCTGGAAGACGACCGCAACCGGGATCTCGCCGCGGAGGTTGCCGACGGTCTGGGTGCTGGCCGTTGGCGACCCGCTGAGGCGCCAGGGGCATGGAGACGGTTCGTCAGCGGGATTGTCGGCGTCGTCTTCTCGGTCATCGTGGTGGGAATGTTCCAGTGGTTGATAGGGGTGGCGCTGGCCGTCGCGATGCTGGGCGCGCTCGCATTCAGTGTGAGGCACCTCGCGAGGATGATGCTGGAAAGGATCGACGAGGAGGGGGAGGCGGAGTTCCGGAGGCTTGATTACGAACGGGACATCGTCATGTCACCGGCCTGGGGAAAGGAACTACGCGTCCTCGGCTTCGGAGAATGGATCATCAATCGGTGGTATCGCCGTCTCACCTACGTCCTGGCGCTCGACATCAGAAAGATGGGCCGGTTGGGACCAGGCGTGATCGGGGCAACCGTCTCTCTCGTGGCCGTGATCTCTGTGGCATTCGTCTGGGCGTCGGTGCAGATCTCGTCCGGCGCACTCAGCATTGGCGCGGCCGCCGTGCTGGCGCAGGCCGTGCTGCGCCCACTTGCCGACGTGGAGTCCATAGGCCAAGCCCACTTCGATCTGACTGAGGCAAGCCGCCCGCTCAAGGCCCTGACGCTGCTGGAGAGCCGGATCGAGGAGAGATACGTAGCTCCGATCCTCACTACACCCAGGGCGGCCACGCAGGTAGCGAAGGACGCGCCTTCTACGAGTGTCGCCTTCCGAGGGGTCCACTTTCGCTATCCGAACTCCGACAGAGCTCTACTAAGTGGCGTTGACCTCGACATACCCGTCGGGACCTCACTGGCGATCGTCGGACTGAATGGTGCCGGAAAGACGACCCTGATCAAACTGCTGTGTCGGTTCTGTGAACCTTCACAAGGCGCGGTGCTGGCCGACGGGATCGATATCGCGACAATGGACGCAAGTGAATGGCAGGGACGAATAGGGGCGATCTTCCAGGATTACGCGCAGTTCCCCATGAGCGCCATCGACAACATACGGGTGGGGAATCTGGCCGCGAGCCGTGAGCGGGCACTGGCGGCGGCGGGTCGCGCCGGGATTGACCGAGCGATAGCGGAGCTTCCGCACGGTTGGGAGACCATGCTGGCGCGGGAATTCAGCAACGGTGCCCAACTGTCGGGAGGGCAGTGGCAGCGCGTCGCCCTGAGCCGGGCCCTGCTCGCCGCGGAGTCCGGCGCTCGCATTCTCGTGCTGGACGAACCCGCGGCCAACCTCGACGTCAGAGCCGAAGCCGAACTCAACAAGGGATTCCTCACCATGACGAAGGGCCTGACCACCGTGCTCGTGTCACACCGGTTCTCGACGGTTCGGCAGGTGGACAGGATCTGCGTCCTCGAAGACGGACACATCACCGAGACCGGTTGTCACGAGGAGTTGATGGAGCTGGACGGAAGATACGCGGAGATGTTCCGCCTCCAGGCTATGAGGTACGCCCTATGAGCGAAGCTGCCGCACCAAAGTCACCCTGGCTTCCTGACTCGGTTCGTGCCCTGAAGCTCATCCTGGTCCTCGCGTTCCGAGCGGATCTCGTGGGGACGATTCTTCTGTGCCTGTCGCTGCCGCTCAGCTACGTCTCGCCCGCTTTCGGTGCGCTGGCCGTGAAAGCGCTGATCGAGTCCGACATCGACAGCGCGTCGTCGGTCGCCTGGGCGGCGACGCTTGCGGGGCTGGCCGCCGCGGCAGCGTTCGGCTCCATGCAGTTGAGTGTCTACCTGATCCACGTTGTCGGGAAGAAGATCGACCTCGTTGTCCAGCGACAGCTCACCGAGATGCTCGCCGGACTTCCTGGCATCGAGCACTTCGAGCGGCCGGACGTCTTCAACCAGATCCAGGTCCTGCGTAAAGAGTCGGGCATCATCGGTGTCGGTATCACCGCGACGCTGAGCTTGTTCGGCACGGTGTTCCAAGCGGTCATCGCGTGCGTTCTGCTAGCCGCTCAGACTCCACTGCTGCTGCTCCTGCTGCTGTTCGCCCTTCCGTCGTTCGTCATCGGAGGAATCTCCAATCGTTGGATCCGCGTGGCCCAAGAGGAGACGGCAGAGTCCGATCGCCTGCTGCATCGCTTCGTCGCAATGGCCGGCGAGATGCCGGTCGCGCGTGAGGCTCGCCTCTTCAGACTCGGCACTGAGCTGCGGGACAGGCGGCGGCGCCTCGCAAACCACGTGGACCAGACCCAAGGCAGAGCCCTCACGCGCTCGACTCTGCTGAGCGCCGGCGGAGACCTCGTCTTCGCAGTGGGCTACCTTGGCGCCGTCGCGTTGGTTGTCGCCCGTACCCTGGCCGGCGAACTGACAGTCGGCGATGTGATCGTCACGCTGGTGCTTGCCGGTCAGACCCAGGGGTTCGTTTCCGGCCTCGTGAACGGGGTCCGTGACGTCGCCAGCGTATGCATCGTGGGAGCGAAGATGGAGTGGCTGTCTCGCTACCGACGTACGCAGGCACGCGACGCAGACACTCCGACCGCCGAACCCCCGCGCCGCCTCACTGAGGGTATCCGGCTGGACAAGGTGTCCTTCACGTATCCCGGCACCTCGAAGGAGGTCCTCAGCGATGTCTCGTTGGTGTTCGAACCAGGCACCGTGGTCGGGCTCGTTGGGGAGAACGGCGCCGGAAAGACTTCGCTTGTCAAGCTCCTGCTCGGCCTTTATCAACCGACGTCCGGACGGGTGCAGGTCGACGGCCAGGACCTGTCGGGGATCGACCCGGAGGCGTGGAGAAGGCGTACGAGCGGGGCGTTTCAGGACTTCTGCCGGCCGGAGTTTCGCGCGCGTGAGTGCATAGGCATGGGCGACGTGGAACGCATGGACGACGAGGACGCCGTCCTGACCGCAGTGAGGCGGGGTACTGCGGAGCATGTCATAGCTGGCCTGGCCCACGGCCTGGACGCTCAGCTCGGATCCTCCTGGAAGGCAGGCGTCGACCTCTCCGGCGGGGAATGGCAGCGGCTCTCGCTGGCGCGTGGCCAGATGCGCAGGACACCACTCCTGCTCGTCATGGACGAACCCACCGCATCGCTCGACACCGAGGCGGAGCACCAGATCTTCCTCACCTTCGCGAGCGCAGCCAAAGACGTCGCGGAGGTCGGCGGCATCACCTTGTTGATAACGCACAGGTTCTCCAGTGTGCAGATGGCCGACCAGATCGTCGTACTCGATGAAGGCCGCGTTCGGGAGGTCGGCACGCATCACGAGCTCGTTCGGAGGAACGGGTTGTACGCCGAATTGTTCGACCTCCAAGCGGAGGCCTACCGCTAAGCCAGCGGCTGCCGCACTCCTGGCCAGCACCGATCGTGCTGCGGCGAATTTGATCGAAAGACTTGCTCAACTCGCGTCATGATCGCGTCCTTGGCGTGTCCTAGCTGAGGGCGGCGAGTTCGCCTGCCCGGGTGTCCGGCCCGAATTCCCTGCGGGCCGGACACCGCCGCGACACAGCTGTCCCCGATCAGTTATCGGCAGGACGGTAGATGGCGATGATCACACCTGGGCCCGTGCGCTGCCAAACACCACCAGGTTCCCCTCGAGCTCCTTCTTGAGCGTGGCCACCTCGTCGGAAGCTTCACCCTTCAACAGCGTGGAGTTCTGCCAGGGCAGCGGCTCGCTCAGCGTCCTCGATGCCACGTACTTCTGCACGCGGTTGAGTGCCTCGGTGAACGGATTCCTCTCCTGCTTGGGCCAGTAGTCGGCGAATCGCTCGTACGTCGTACGGCCAGCCAGCAGGGACCACCCGCCTGACATGCGCGCGCTCATCACCTCCTGCATGGCCGGATCTGCTCCACGGCTCGCCCAACCGCCGTGCCGGAAGCCATCGCGAGGATCCTCATCCGGGTGCCCCGGCGCCTGCATGACACCATCGAGCGTCACGTGCTCGATCACCACAACCTTGCCCATGCGATCTCGTTCGTCGTCGTCCGCAGGGACTCGACAAGGAAAACGACAAGGAGGTACAGACCCCCATGTACGAACTCTCCCCATGCATCGAGCTCCTCTTCACCGAATATGACCGGCCGTTCCTCGACCGCATCCGCGCGGCCGCCGCAGCCGGTGTGCCCGCCGTGGAGTTCTGGTTCTGGCAAGACCAGGACATTGCCGAGGTCCAGGCAGTCCTCAAGGACACGGGCATGTCCATAACCTCACTGGTAGCTGAGCCCTGGGGCGCCGCTATCAACCCCGACCGACGACCGGAATTCCTCCAAGGAGTCACCCAGGCCTGCGCCCTGGCCAGCAGGCTCGCGGCACCTGCTGTCGTTGTCGTGGCCGGTGACGAGCTGCCGGAAGTCCCACGCGCGACCCAGCACGCGACAGTTGTCGAGGCGCTCACCGCCGCCGCACCCATTGCGGCCGACTACGGCGTGACGCTCGTCCTGGAACCCCTCAACACCTTCGACCACCGCGGCCACTACCTTCGCGACACGAGCGAAGGACTCGACATCATCCGTGAGGTCGACCAACGCAGCGTCCGGCTTCTCTACGACCTCTACCACTCCGTCATGATGGGTGAAGACCCACAGCAGGTCCTCTCCGGGAACGGCGACCTCATCGCGCACGTCCAGATCGCCGACGTACCCGGACGCGGCGAACCTGGTACAGGGAACATCGACTGGTCACTCCAACTCAACACCCTGCACGATGTCGGCTACCGAGGACGTCTTGGGCTGGAGTACTACCCGCAAACCGACTCCGCGGCCTCCTTGGCCTACTTGCAGCGGCTCTTGAGCAGGTCGGTCTGAATGTAGGAGTTGATGCGCGAGGCGGCTCGGCCGTCAAAGAAGACGGTTTACCGACCGTGTCTTGATGGGCACTCGTGCGTCATGCGTGCTATCTGCCCTATGTGCGGCGGGACCGGACAGCTCAGTGTCGAACATTGCGCGGCTTCGTTGCGGGACCGACGCGTTGTCAGCGTCCTTATCCCTCGACGATGCGCGACGTGCAGGGGCTGTGGATGGCCGCCGCACCCGCGATCGGCCAAGCCGACGCGCCCACCAGCGAGCGTCCTGGACACCTCACGGGACGTGAAACAACCCGCCCCGATCCCATGGAGGTGGGGCGGATTCATACGGTGGATCGAGAGCAGATTTAGACGGCGGCGCCGGGCGCGACCAGGCCGGACTCGTACGCGAACACCACCAGCTGGGCCCGGTCCCGGGCGGCAACCTTTGCCATCGCTCGCGAGACGTGGGTCTTGGCCGTCAGCGGGCTGACGACGAGCCGCGAGGCGATGTCGTCGTTGGACAGTCCGGACGCGACCAGACGGACGACCTCGCGTTCCCGCGCGGTCAGAGCAGTCAGCTCTGGTGGCTCCCGGCGCGGGCGGGCATCCGCCGACGAAGCACGGATGCACCGGGCGATCACGGTCCTGGTGATACTTGGCGAGAGCAGCGCGTCGCCGCGCGCCACGATGCGTACGGCCTGAAGCAGCTCATCAGGCTCGATGTCCTTCACCAGGAAGCCGCTGGCACCCGACCGCAGCGCCGCGAAGACGTTCTCCTCCTCCGCGAAGGTGGTGAGGACGACGACCCGCACGGCGTTCAGCCCCGGGTCGGTGGTGATCCGGCGGGTCGCTGTCACCCCGTCAACCTCCGGCATCTGAATGTCCATCAGGACCACATCAGGCCGGAGTTCGCGAGTCAGGGCGATCGCCTGCCCGCCGTTGTCGGCTTCGCCGACCACCTCGATGTCGGTCGCACTCTCCAGAAGTGCCCGGAAGCCGGCTCGGACCAAAGCCTGGTCATCGGCCAACAGCAGACGGATCACATCGCCTCCCGGGGCAGGCGCGCCCACACACTGAAGCCTCGTCCGGACTTCGGTCCGGCTTCGAACTGGCCACCGAGTGCCTCGGCCCGCTCCCGCATCCCGGCCAGACCGTGCCCGCCGCTCGGGCGCTTCCCGTCAGTGCGTACACCATCGGTGCCCACGCCCGAACCGCCATCGGCGGTGCCTACGCCGTCGTCGCTCACCTCGACCGTGACCCATTCCGGCTCCCAGGTCAGGCTCACCTGCGCCCGTGCCGACGGCCCGGCGTGGCGCAACACGTTGGTCAGCGACTCCTGGAGGATCCGGTACACCGCGTGGTCAGTCGGCTCGGCCAGTCGCGGGTCGTCGAGGTCGCTGTCGAAGGTGATGTCCAGGCCAGCCGCTCTTACCGCGGCCAGCAGATCTGGCAGCCGGTGAAGGCCGCCGTCGTGGGCTGCCATCGTGGCCGGCTCACCGTCAGCTCGTATGACAGCCAGGGTCGAACGCATCTCGGCCAACGCCTCCTTGCCGGTACGCCGGATCGCGGTCAGCGCTTCACGGGCGTGGTCGGGCTCACGGTCGATCAGGTGCAGCGCGGTGCCTGACTGTACGGTGATGGTGGCGATGGCGTGGGCCACTGTGTCGTGGAGTTCTCGGGCGATGCGCAGGCGTTCCTCAGCGACCCGCTGGCGGGCGAGCAGCTCCTGCTCCTCTTCTGCCAGGCGCAGACGCTGGCGCACCTCTGCGGCGTACGCTCGTCGACTGCACGCGAGCGCGCCCAGCAGCATCGCCACGGCCGCCAACGCGAACTCCGGCAGGAAGATGGCGAATGCATCGAGCGGGGGTTCGCCACGACGTACCGTCACGAAGTAGCCGGCCGACAGGAAGGCGACGGGGACCGGCAACGCCCGCCACAGGAACCCTGCCCGCGCTGCGTCGTACAACGGGATGGCAAGCACCACCGAGGGCGGGAAGCCCGGATAACCCAGCGTGTAGAACACCAACAGGGCCACCGCGACCAGGTAGAGCGTGGCCACCGGCAACCGCCGCCTCAGCAGCAACGGCGCGGCCATCGCCACACCGAGTACGTACGCCAACCAGTCACGATCGGCGGAATCGGCTTCACGCCCGGTCACGATCGCGATCTCGGCGGCGGCGAGCACCACACCTACCACCGCGGTATCGACCAACCATCGCCGAGCCGCGGTGCGCGTCCGACTCCCGACCTGATCTCGGTCGGGCACCCGCATCATTGCCACCGGCCAACGGTACGCTCCGCGTGGCCCAACGGAGGTACGACGTCATGAATTACCGAACTCTCCAAGCGGGGCAGACCGCGCAGGTCTGGTTCGGCGGCCCCGGCATGTCTGAGCCAGAGCTGTTGTTCGAGACGAGCCAGATCCTGATCGAGGCGCCCAACTGGTCGCTGGACGGAGCGTCGCTGTTCGTCAACGGCAACGGCCGCCTCTGGCGGATCGACCTCGACGCCCCCCACACGGGACTCATCCCGATCGAGTTGCGCGATCTTCCCGAGATCAACAACGATCATGTGCTCGACCCCGACGGGCGGAACGTCTACTTGTCGGCGATGGACGGCCACATCTACCGAGGATCACTCACTGGTGGCGAGGTGGTCCGGGTGACCTCCGAGGAAGGCATCTGGCACTTCCTGCACGGGGTGTCGCCCGACGGGACCCGGCTGGCCTACGTCAGGCTCCGCGACTTCGGCGAACCGGGGCGCCTCGCGCTGATGGAGCCGCACGGGCCGTCGGTGGTCGTCGACACCGGTGACGGTCACCTGGACGGTCCGGAATGGTCGCCGGACGGTACCTGGATCTACGTCAACTCCGGGAGCTTCACCCAGGCCCCGGGTCATGCCCAGCTCGCCCGCGTTCCAGACGGTGGCGGAGCCCTCGAGCGGCTCGTCACCAGCGAGACCGTCGACTGGTTCCCGCACCTGTCGCCGGACGGACAGTTCGCCTCCTACATCGTCTTTCCCGCCGGAACGCTGGGACATCCCCCGGACCTCGACGTCGAGGTGCGCGTCGTCGCGACCACCGACTGGTCGACTGCTGTCCAGTCCTACCCCGTGTTCGGCGGTCAAGGCACGATCAACGTCAACAGCTGGTCCCCGGACAGCGCGAGGTTCGCCTTCGTCGCGTACCCGCTGACATGACCGATCACGACCTCAACCGTCAGGACTGGCTCCGGCCACTCGGCTCGACCGGGCTCACCGTCTCCGCGGTGGCCATCGGAGGCGGACCGATCGGCAGCATGCCGCAGATGTTTGGCTACGACGTTCCCGCCCAGCAGGCGATCGATCTCGTAGCGGACATCCTCCGCGGCCCGATCCGCGTTATCGACACCTCCAACGGCTACTCAGACGGAGAGAGCGAGCGACGAATCGGAGCGGGAATCAGGCGAGTAGGAGGGCTCACCGGCGGGCACTGGATCGCCACCAAGGTCGACGGGCGAGACGGCAACTACTCCGGCGCACGGATTCGTCGATCCGTCGAGGAGAGCATGGAGCGCCTCGGACTCACGCACCTCCCGCTCGTCTACCTGCACGATCCCGAGTACGCGCTCGACCATGGACTCGACAGCCCGGGCGGCGCCGTCGATGCGTTGGTGTCCCTACGCGACCAAGGGGTCATCGGACACATCGGCGTCGCCGGCGGCGACATCGCCGTCATGAACCGCTTCCTTGACCTCGAGGTCTTCGAGGTGTTGCTGACCCACAACCGCTATTCCCTGGTCGACCGAAGCGCCGCCACGCTCATCGCGCGCGCTGCGGCCGCGGGCTTGGGCGTCGTGAACGCGGCGTACCTGGGTGGCGGCCTGCTCGCGAATCCACGCGGACCAAAGAGCTATGGCTACCGCCCCGCCAAACCGGCAACCATCGAAGCGGCGCTGGCCCTGGAGTGCTTGTGCAAGGAGTGGGGAACGGACCTGGCGACCGCCGCGTTGCAGTTCTCCCTTCGAGACCCGCGCATCCACATGTCGACCGTCGGGATCAGCAAACCCGAGCGACTCGCCGCTTTGTGGAGATCCATCCAGGTGGAACTGCCGAGCGAATTCTGGGCCGCCGCCGAAGACCTGCTACCTGATCCGGAAAACTGGCTGGAACCGCCCGCTTGACCGGCAGGGATTCAGCCGAGTGCCGCGAGGCCACGCTCGATCGCCGCGATCAGCCGGGGTCGCAGCTCGTTCGCGCTGATCACCGCGTCGACCGAGCCAACCTCGACGGCCCGCTGGATGCTGTGCACCCGGTCGAACCCGGCCGCGACCTCGCCGAGCTTCTCGGCCCGGACGGCGGTCCGCACCTCCGCCAGCTCCGTCGCCATCGCCGCGCGTTCCGCTCCGGCTGCCTTGGCCACCCGCGCGGCCAGGGTCGACACGCGGGGGTCGGCCGACGTGCGGGCGTCGACCTCGCCGGCGAACACGACCGCCGCCGCGGGCGCGCCACCGATCACAGAGGCGTACGAGCCCTCCACCGCCAGGACGGTCAGGCTCGGATTCAGTGCCTTGGAGAACACCACGAACGCCCCACCGTGGTAGCGCGACACCACACAGAACACGATCGGTCCGACGAAGTTGACGATCGCCCGGCCGATCTCCGCGCCGTACTCCAGCTGGAGGTTCCGCATCGAGTCCGGTGACCCGTCAAAGCCGGACAGGTTCGCCAACACGACTAGAGGCCGGTTCCCACTGGCCGCGTTGATCGCTCGCGCCACCTTCTTCGACGAGCGCGGGAACAGTGTCCCCGACGTGTAGGTGTCGGGCCCATCGGTGGGTGGGAAGCCCCGTCGGGGTACGGACTTGGATTCGATCCCGAGCAGGCAGACCGGGTACCCACCGAGTCTCGCGTCCTGGACCACGGCGGTGTCAGCGTCAGCCATCCCAGCCCAGCGCTCCAGCACCATGGAGTCCTGGTCGGTGACCGCCTGCATCACCGTACGGATGTCGAAGGCCTTCTTGCGGTCCGGGTTGGTCACCGCGGAGAAGATGTCGCCGACCGTACGGAAGTCGCTGCCCGGCGCGTCGTGCGGGTACGTCGTGACGTCCCGGTCCACCGGATCGGTCGTCTCGGCCCGCCGCGGCCCCGACTCGCCCGGAACGACGTATGTGTATTCGTAGTGGGCCATCAGCACGTCGCGGGCACCCTGCAGGTCCGGCGCCCAGTACTGCGCCTGTCCGTTCGGACCCATCACCCTGTCGTAGCCGCCGATGCCGAAGTTGTCCTCCGCGGAGACACCGCCGGAGAAGTCCAACGACTGTTTGCCGGTGAGCACCATCGCGCTGTCCGGCGTCATCACCAAAATGCCCTTGGTGTGCATCAACATCGTCGCCTCGGCGTTCCAGTACGGCTGCGCGCCGACGTTGATACCCGCGACCACGACGTTGATCTCGCCGCCGTTCTGGGTGAACTCGACGATCCGCTTGAGCGCCTTCGCGATCCAGTCCATGTTCTCGGTGCCGGAGTCCATCGAGATCCGGGCGCCGGCGGACAGCGCGTACCACTCGACCGGAACCCGCATCCGCTCGGCCAGGTCAAGAGCCGCGATCACCCGCGCGCACTCGGCCTCCGCCACGGCGCCGAGCGCCTTCGTCGGGTCGCCGCTGAGCACCACGCGGGTGACGCCCTCGGGATAGCGCAGCGTTGGCGTACTGACCACCCCGGCGATCAGCCCCGCCTTGTTGAGCCCACGTGGCCGGTCGGCTGGCACCAGCGTTCCGGAGTCGTCCAGGTCGTATTCGACGACCGAGCCGCCCGGGCCGGCGACCATGTCGGTCAGCTCGTACGGGTAGACCGTGTTGCGGCGACGCGAGCGCAGGACCTTCTGGGCGTAGTCGTCGAGCGGTTTGAGTCCCTCGGTCGTCGGCGCCTCGACAGAGGTGACGACACCGGATCCCCGCTGGTAGGAGAAGCGCGCGACCACCGGCGCCACAGTGCCGTCCGGCGTCCTGACCCGGCCCTGCGCCAACACCTCCTCGATGCCCGCACCGACGGTGAGCGGTGCGATGTTGCGCTGCAGAGCGGTCAGCTCATCGACCTGGACGTCGACGACGGGCCAGATGTGCACCCAGACGTGGTTCATGTCCAGGCGCGCGCCGGCCGTACCGCGGGTACTGCGGGCCCGGCGAATGCCCTCCAGGCAGTTCGCGATCGCCCGCTCGACGTGCGGCAGGGATGTCACCTGCCCGTCGTCGTCGCGTACGACGGCGAACTGGCGGACCTGGGCGAGTGCCACCAGTCGCTGGTCCGCGTCGTTGTCCCGCGCCACGCAGTGGTAGAGCAGCACGTCCTCGGGGGCCTCCAGCCGGGTGATCCGAAAGTCGCGAAGCCGCCACAGGTTCAGCCGCCGGCCCACCATCGGGTGGACGCCGCGGACGTTGTCGTCCTCGGCGACCGATCCGCCGGCCGGCCGGTAGGTGAAGTACTCCACCGCCTGGTCGCCGCCCCGTGCGATGGCCAGGGAGATCCGGCGTACGCGCCGAGCCCACGGTAGGGCCGCGACCAGAGCGCGGCACTCGTCCGACGCCTCCTGCTGTCCTTCCGGAGTGTCCGGTCCGAACAGGTACAGGTCGACCACTGCCCCGTGCCCGGCGGGTCTGGTATCGATCTGCGCGGTAAGAGCACGGACCAGACCGCTGTCGGAGTCGGCGAGCTCGGCGACCGTACCGACCGTACTGACCAGGTGGAGCGGACGGTCGTCCAAGGAGTAGTCGGCCGTCGCGAACGGTCTCCCGTCGACGGTGGACTGGCCCAGGTTGTGCAGCTCGTACTCGCGGTAGTGCCGGCGGATCAGCACCTCGAGCATCGGCTCCCGCTCTGAGCTCCTGGTCGCGTTCGGCTCCTCGCTCGTCCCTCGCTCGCTCGCCGAGCCGCTCTGACTCCAGCGGTGCTCCAGCCGCTGCGCCAGGAACCGAGCGATCTGTTCCGGGATGGCCGCGAGTGCCTCGATCCGCTGCCGGCGGTCCGGCGCATCCGGGTTCGCCGCGAGCGACGCGACCTCGTTGCCGACGCCGGCCACCACCTCGGCCCGCGCCTCGTCCACCAACGGCTGGTCGAACCAGCGGAAACGTACGCTGCGGGCCAGGTCGCCGACGACCGGGAAGCGCAGCTGGGTGGCGAGCACCAGCCGCTCGAGTACGTCTCGAACCCGACCGTCCAGCGGCGGGGCCGGTCTCGGCTCGGTGATCCAGCACTGCAGCATCGCGGTGACCAGCAGCACGTCAGGCGTCGATCGCTGCTGCGCGAGGAAGATCCGGAACACCGCCTCTTCCAACTCGGCACTGCGCTCCAGGTCGGTCACGCCGTAGTGGCCGAGCACGCGGGCGAGCCGGACGCGGAACTCCTCCGGCAGGCCGCCGCGGTCCGGGTCGAGGCTCTGCAGGTAGGTGTGGAAGTGCTCGCGCGGACTGTGGACGCGGTTCTCGGTGCTGACCTCCTCGCCAGCCGGACGGTTGCGGCTGAGCTCGGCGAAGTCGGCGAACACCTGCAGCAGCTCGATCTCCGCCGTCGCAGGGGCCTCTCCGGCAGCCGCCGACTCGGCCCGGGCAGCCAGGTAGCCGGCCAGCATCTCGCCCTCGTCGCGGGGGTCGATGTCGAAGCCGAGGAGCATGCTGCGCAGGTCGTCCAGACCGCGCTCGGCCCGCTCCGATGCGGACTTCTCCACGGTCTCGCTCGGCAGGTCCAGGTCAACTTCAGTGGCCGCCATGGCCAAGGCGGTGGTGCTCGCGTCACTCGCGGCACTCCCGTCGGCGACCGGCTCCAGCCGGACCAGGGGCGCGCTGGTCTCGACCTGGCTCCCGGTGGAGACCAGAAGCTCCCGCACGGTGGCCCGGAACGGCGCGTACAGCACCGTCTCCATCTTCATGCTCTCCAGCACCAGCACCGGTGCACCAGCCTCGACCTCGGCGCCCGGCCCTACCGGGGTCGCGACGACCAGGGCTGGTGCCGGCGAGCGCAGCACCCCGCCCTCATCTCTGCTGACCCGATGGGTGATGCCGTCCACCTCGACCAGATGCACCGGACCGTGCGTGGCGGTGACCAGCCGGAAGCTCCGGCCGCCGACGACCAGCCGACCGGAGTACGTGCCCAACCGCTCCAGCTCGCCGTAGACCACCTGCTCGTCGACGCCGCTGCCAACGCCGACGCGGAACCGGTTCGGACCAATCTGCGCCACGGTCACGCGGTACGCGACCCCACGCAGTTTGAGGTCGATCGCCCGGCCCACCTCGTGCTGCACCTGGGGCCGTCCGCCGTGCGCGGTCGCCAGCAGCCGAAGGCGCTCAACCTGCTCGGCCTCCTCGTACCCCTCGATCGCCGCCGCGACCAACCCGATACCGGAGTGCCGGTGGGAGACCAGCCGGCCCTCGAGGCGTACCCGGTCGATCCAGCCGGTGTCGGCGCTGCCGTCGATCACCTCGGGTTGGTCGAGCAGCGCGAGGATGAAGCTCTTGTTGGTGACGCCGCCCTCGATGATCACGGTGGTCGCGGCAACCGCCCGGCGCAGCCGCGCCAGCGCCTCCTCCCGAGTTCGGCCGTACGCGATGATCTTCGCGATCATCGAGTCGAACTCGGCCGGGATGGTGTCGCCCACGCTGACGCCGGTGTCCACCCGCACACCGGGACCCGCCGGCAGGTCGAGCAGTGCGATCCGGCCCGGCGACGGGGCGAAGTCGCGGTCGGGGTCCTCGGCACACAGCCGGGCCTCGACCGCGTGCCCACTCTCGGTCGGCCGCGCGCCTTCGAGCCGGCCACCGGCGGCGATGTTCAGCTGAGCCTTCACCAGGTCGACGTCGGTGGTCACCTCGGTGATCGGGTGTTCAACCTGGAGCCGGGTGTTGACCTCGAGAAAGGCGAAGAACGTGTCGCTCGGACGGTACAGGAACTCGACTGTCCCGGCGCCGCGGTAGCCGACCGCGAGCGCGAGCCGCTCGGCCGCGCTCTTGAGCTGGTCGACCTGCGCCACGGACAGCACGGGAGAGGCGGACTCCTCGATCACCTTCTGGTTCCTGCGCTGCACGGAGCAGTCCCGCACACCGAGCGCCCAGGCGGTGCCCTGGCCGTCGGCGATCACCTGTACCTCGACGTGGCGGGCTCCGGTCACCAGCTGCTCGAGGTACACCACGCCGCTGCCGAACGCACGCTCCGCCTCGTCGCGGGTGCGGTCGTACGCCTGCTTGAGGTCCTCGGGCGACATGATCACCCGGATGCCCCGACCGCCGCCGCCGGCGGCTGCCTTGAGCATCAGCGGGTAGCCGACCTTCTCGGCCTCCGCGAGTGCCGCGTCCAGCGTGTCGACCGGGCCGCCGCTCCACCGCGCGACCGGGACACCGACCTCCTCAGCAACGAGCTTGGAGGCGATCTTGTCGCCGAGCCTGCGCATCGCCTCAGGCGTCGGCCCGATGAACGTCACGCCGAGCCGCTCGCACAACTCGGCGAACGCGGGATCCTCGGCGACGAAGCCCCAACCGACCCACGCGGCGTCCGCCTCCGTCTCGCGAAGGGCGCGCTCGAGCACCGCGAGATCGACGTACGGTCGCGCCGAGGCCGGCCCCAGCGGGTAGGCGAGGTCGGCCTCCCGTACGAACGTCGCCGTCCGCTCGACGTCGGTGTAGAACGCCACCGTCTCGATCGGCTCGCCGCCCTCCGCGTTGAGCTCACGAACGGCGTTGATCAGCCGCATCGCGGCCTCGCCACGGTTCACCACCGCGATCCGCCTGAACACCGACCCGCCCCCAGACTTCGACTGCACTTCACTTCGACTGCACTTCGTGGCGCCGGATCACCGACCGGATCACCGCCGCCACGAGCACAGGGTTTCAGGCCTGAGGAGTTACCGTCGAGTCAACCTCCGGGCGGGGTGTCTTCCGCACCGGACAATGCCAGCCGCGGCTGGTGTGGCAAGGCCCAGGTCGAGCACGGTGGAGAGCGAGGAGATTCATGGACGATGATCCGAGACGCCATGGCCTGCGTACCGGATTCGACAGGGCGGCGGAGGACTACCAGCGCACCAGACCGGTCTGTCCGCCCGAGCTGTTCGACGACCTGATCGACCTGGCAGGACTCAAAGTGGGGGACCGGGTGATCGAGATCGGCTGTGGCACCGGGCAGGCGACCGTCCCGCTCGCCGAGCGCGGGATGGCTGTCACCGCTGTGGAGCTGGGTGCCGAGTTGGCGGCCACCGCCCGCCAACGCCTGGTCGGATTTCCTGCTGCCGAGGTCGTGACCAGCTCGTTTGAGGACTGGCAGCCGCAAGGTGCCCCGGTCGATGCGGTGGTGGCCGTCAACTCCCTGCACTGGATCGACCCGCAGCTTCGTTACTCAAAACCCTATGAGCTGCTGCGCTCCGGGGGCGCCATGGTCGTGGCCGGATGCCAGCGGGCACAGCCCGCCGACGCCGAGCCCTTCTGGGCGGATGTGCAGGAGGACTACGAGGCAGTGGACTACGAAGGTGGCCCGCCGCCACCTCCCGAACAGATCGGTTCGCGACACTTCCCATCCGCGGCCGGGAGCCTCTTCGAGGAGGTGGCGAGCCTGCGCTACCCCTTTCACCTCCGCTACAGCGCCGAGGGTTACCTCGCCAACCTGGCAACGCAGTCTGGCACTCACGCCCTTGGTGAGACCCGAAGCGCTGAGTTCCTCGCGCGCGTAGGGCGCCGACTGGAATCGCTCGGCTGGCCGCAACTGACCGCCACCTTCGTTGGACTTCTCACTGTCGGGCGGCGGAAGTGAGTGCCGCCGCGCGTCGTACGGCCGGTGCTGCGAGCCGATTTGCGCCCGAACCTGTGGTGGCCGAGATCAACGCCCGGGCGGGTTGTGGCCTGGAGTTCCTCGGTATGGCCGAGTGGGGCGACTCCGGCGGGGCGTATGTGCGATGGCCCGATGGCAGGCACGGTGTCGTCACGCGCAGCTTCGCGCCACTCGACCAACTCCACACGACTGCCGACATCCTCCACCTGGCAAGATCTCGAGGTCTGCCCGTACCCCGCCACGACCTGATCGTTGAACTTCGCGACGGCACCGCGGCCATCGTCCAGGAACGCCTTTCCGGTACGCCGCTACGCCGCGTTGACGCCGACACGATCGACACGATCGACGCGATGGTCGCCGTCAATGACCGCTTCGCCGGCCTGCTCGCCGACCGGTCCGACGTACCCATACCAGCGATGCACCTACGCGCGAGCGGGCCTGCGTTCTTCCGTCACGAGACACTCGAGGCCCACAGCGAGCGCAGCCGCCGGCTCCTTCACCTGATCCGCGAGACCGGCGCCGCAGAACCACACGAGATGTCAGGCGACGACCTCATCCACAACGACTACAGGCCCGAAAACGTCCTCTGCGACGACCGGGGTCAGATCACCGGCGTCGTCGACTGGCATGTCCTACGCGGTGACCGGCACTTCACCCTCGTTGGCCTGCTCTTCGCCCTCACTTGGTGCACCATCGACCCGCGCTGGTCTGGAGTTCAGCAGTCTGCGATCGACAGACTCGACGAGATCCTTGCCGCAACGCTAGAACCCCACCTGCTGCGGCTCTATTGGGCACATTGGATGCTGCGCCAACTGGACCTGACGATCAGCCACCACACACCCGAGTCCATCGAAATCCACCTCGACCTCGGGGAATCCCGTCTCAACTGATCTGCAAGTTATTCGCGGCCGTTCCAACCGGCTGCGAATCTGACTGATGGATGGTCAGGTCCTTCTGATAGCACCTGACCCACGGCGCGCATCGAGATAACTCCCGTACGGCGCTGCAGGAGCGTACCCGCAACGTTCGTACAGCGCGATCGCTTCCGGCTACGTGCCATATCGAGGCCTATTCAAAAGGCCCTCGCACCGATTCGCGCATAGTGGGCGCGTCTCGAACCAACCAAGATCATTTCGGGGAAGTGGCCCACGTCTCGCGCGAAAGGTGGGCCACTTCCCCGAAATGATCTTGAGTCAGCCCCAGGTAGTCCGGTCCGTGAGACATGAGGCTGCGCCTTCAAGAATCATGAAGGATTTTGGTCAAATAGCGACGAAAAGCCTTCATGATCATGGCCCGTCGCTTTAGCGGAGTTGATCAACGGTCCAGGTTCTGGTTGCTCGCCGAGGCCGATCAGGGGCCCGATCCGGGCATGCCGGTGTCGATCAGGGTCAGCCCGTCTGGATCCGCCCACAGGTAAGCGTGCCCGACCGGGAACCGGAGGAAGGAGAGCCGCGGCCGCAACTGGATGACGTCCATGCGCCAGACCGTAAGGGCCTTCGCCCCCGTCCGGATAGAGATCTACGCCGTCCGCCGAATCAGCTCAGGGCTTCGAAAGAGCCTGGCAGGCGTTCAGAGGCGGAAGTGGTCGGTGGCGTTGATCAGATGGTGGCGGGTCCCGGGCTCGGAGCCGCCGTGGCCCGCGTCCTCGACAATGTGGAACTCGGCCTCAGGCCAGGCTTGGTGAAGATCCCATGCCTGATTGGGTGGAGTCTTCATGTCGTAGCGGCCGTTGACGATCACAGCAGGAATGTGCCGAATACGTTCGATACCCGACAAAAGCGCATCGTGAGCGAGGAAACCGCCGTTGCTGATGTAGTGGTGGGTGATGCGAGCGAACGTGACAACGGTGGCGTCGTCGAGTTTCGGCGGCTCGACGGGGAGCAGAGTGTTGGCCGAGAGCTCCCAGTCCAACCAGGCACGGGCTGCCGGGAGGTGCACTGCTGGGTCCGGGTCGCCGATGCGGCGGCCGTAGGCGGCGATCAGGTCGTGCTGCTCGGCGGCGGGGATCGCGTCGCGGAAGGATGCCCATTCGGCAGGGAAAAGGTTGGCGATGCCGGCGGGGGTGAATGTCCACGCTTCGTCGGACGGGCGGACGAGGTAGATGCCACGCAGCACCAGTTCGGTGACGCGTCCCGGGTGGGCCTGGGCGTACGCAAGGGCAAGGGTGCTGCCCCAGCTTCCGCCGAAGACCAGCCAGCGGTCGATGGAGAGATGCTCGCGGAGCCGCTCTATATCTTCGATCAGGTGCGGGGTGGTGTTGTGCTCCAGTGAGACATGCGGGTCCGCGGCACTCGGTCGGCTTGCGCCGCAGTTGCGCTGGTCGAACAGCACGATCCGGTATGCGTCTGGATCGAAGAGCCGGCGGAAGTCTGGCAGGAGGCCGCCGCCGGGGCCGCCGTGCAGGAAGACCGCGGGCTTGCCGGCGGGATTCCCGCAGATCTCCCAGTAGATCTCGTTGCCGTCACCAACATCAAGCAGACCGGAGACATACGGCTCGATCGGCGGATAGAACTCCCTCAGCCTCATGCGATCAAGTAGTACACGATCACGATTCGATCGGAGCCGGGGCACCTGCCACCCACGCGTCAGGCGGTCAGCAGCCCGACGCCGAGGCTGATCACACCCGCGGCGAGGGAGAGCGCACCGATCCAGAGCACCACGATGAACCTGTTGGGTCCGGTGACGTTCCGGCCGGCGGAGGAGGCGAAGAACCCCGCCGACATCAGGATCGCGGCGACGGGCACCCCCAGCCGGGCGATCCACAGGAGTACGCCGGTGAGGCCGGTGGCGTCCACGTAGAGCAGGCCGACCAGGCTCAGGATCACGAGTACGCCGGCATGGCCGTGCCCGGCGCGCGCGAAGGCCTTCTGGAAGTCGGTCATCGGCACCTCGCCACGGGCGATCCGGGTCATGAACCAGCCGCCGACCTGGATGGTGACGATGGTGAGGAGAACCGCTCCGGCGATAATCCTGGATTCGGTACTCAGTGCCATGGTCGCCACGGCGTACTCCTTTCGATCAGCGTGACAAGGGTTATCGGGACACCGGAGTTGCTCCCGCGGCGCCGGGGTGCGGCAGGTGCAGTACGCGTCGAACCACCGTGCTGTCGGCCGATCGGGCCACCCAGACAGCGATCGCGATGTAGAGAACCTGTTCTGGAACGCGCAGCCACAACGATGTCGGCTCTCCTCCGTTGAACGACACGTGCGCGACGGCGGCGTAGATGTTCGCCGGAAGCAGGAGCACGTAGAGCGCGGCGAGGCTGATCCCGGCTGCCCAGCGGGTCGCGGCCACGACCAGGCCGACGGCACCCAACAACTCCAGCACTCCGGTCAGGTACACCATCGCGTCCGCGAACGGCACGACGGGCGGCACCATCCGGACCAGATCGGCGTGGTTGGGCATCGCGGTGACGCTCGCCGGTACGAAGTGTGCGCTCGCGGTGATGACGAGCATGACGGCCATCCCGTGCGCAGCGCTGGCCGGCCAGCTGGCGAACCGCCGTACGCCAAGCGCGCCCAGGAGCCGGAAACCCAGTGTGGTGATCACCAGTACGAGTTCGAGCATGACCTTCCACCTTGATGGATAGTTGAGGTATCCGTTTATGGATACTGATACTATCCATGACGACGGAGAGGAAGGCAAATGCGTATCGCGGAGCTGAGCCGGCGGTCAGGGATCGCGGTCCCGACGATCAAGTACTACCTGCGGGAGGGTCTGCTGCCGCCCGGCGAGCTGACCAGTCCCAACCAGGCCAGCTACGACGAGCATCACCTGCATCGACTCCGCCTGATCCGAGCCTTGACGGACCTCGCGCAGGTTCCCGTGGCCGGGGTCAGAGTCGTCCTGGAAGTGCTCGACTCCGACACGATGTCCCTTCACGCCCGGATCGGTACGGTGCATCGAGCGATCAGCCCGAGTCGGCGGCTGACCGCGAGTGACGATGCGCGCACCGCCGCCGCGGACCAGGTGCGGGAACTCATCGAACGCCGCGACTGGCAGGTCGAGCCGGACGCACCTGCCATCGGCACTCTGGTCGAGACCATCGCCGTCCTGCGGACGCTCGGCCAGGACCATCTGCTCGGCACCCTGGACTCCTATGCGGAGGCCGTTGAGCGGTTCACCGAACTGGAGGTCGCGGCGGTCACCTCGCGCACAGACCCTGATCAGATCGCCGAAAGCGTGGTGATCGGAACCATCCTCGGCGAGACACTCATCTCCGCACTACGCCTGCTGGCCCAGGAGAACAACTCGGCCCGACAGTTGGGCCAGAACACCCGATCGAAGCGGCGCAGTGAAGGAACGCGCCGACGCGCTTAGGCCGGGTCCGTAGGCACCGCGAGCTTCTTTCCGGGCGTGTTCGCTGTGCGACTATGCGTCAGGTTCAATGAGTCGACGCAGTTCCGCCATGAATCGGGAGAGGTCGGCTGAGGTGACCCGCTGGAGCCGGAGTTGATAGATGGATTTCACGGCTTCTGATCTACGCAGGGCACCTTGCCGAGATCTATCAACGGCACGCTGCGTTTATCGGCGTGCGGAGGAGATCCGAGAAGGGCCGCGCCCGGGACCGGTGAACTGGATTCGGGCGTCCATGGCGGTGCTCCTTTCAGGTCAAGGGCTGGTGCCTTCGGGATCGTTGATCCCGCTAACGGGCATCCAGTGAGGAGAGCGCGAACATCAGTGGGTGGCGCCGTCACGATCCTCATGGCGGTCGCCTGGAGAGGCGTCTACGGACGGTACCTCCGCCGCCCTTGTAGCGCCAGCAATTTCCGCGCGGGCCGGTCGACCCGAGTCGTGGGATGGATACGAGGCAGCCACTTTGGACGATCAGGTGCGTGTCGGGCGATGAGTTTGGGAACGGTCCCGAGTCAGGATCTGTGTCAGCGATGCCACTTGTGAGGAGAGTCCATGCTGCCCGAGCCGATTTCGGCGAAAGACCTCAACATCTACGGCGACGCCGAGTTGCCCTGGAGCCGGGTGCGTGAGGCGTTGAAGACCCTGCCTCGGCCGGAGACTCCACAGTTTCTCGGGACCGTTCGACCGGACGGCAGCCCGCATTCGGCGGGCATCGGCTGCATCGAGCACGATGGCGGCTTCTACTTCACCAGCGGCCCCAAGACCTGAAGTCCCGCAATCTGGCCGCCAATCCGGCCTGCGCCCTGTCGTTCCGGCTTTCCGATGTCGACCTGGTGCTGGAGGGCGAGGCGCACCGAACCACCGACGTGGGCGAACTCGACCAGGTCACCACGTTGTTCCGCGATTCCGGCTGGCCCGCCGAACGCGACGGCGACGCGGTCACCGCTCCGTACAGTGCCCAAAGCGCTGGGCCGCCGCCCTGGTATCTCTACCGTTTCGCCGTCCGCACCGCTGTCGGAGTCGCGCTCACCGCCCCACACGGGGCGACACACTGGCGGTTCGCGTAAGAAGCGCCCATCCACTCGCACGGCCGGGATGAACCGTTCACCTCTCACTTGATGCAAGGCGTCATGTACGTGCCTTCACGGGTTGCTGGGCCGGCGCTGTCTGGACCTGCCTGAGGAAGGGGCGACCAGAATCGAATGGATCGTCGCGACGAGGGTGGCCGCGACCTCGCTGCCGTTCATGCGCCCGGCGTGGACCTCGTCTGCGGCGCCGTGCACGACGTAGTGCACGACGTTGACGAGCCAGGTGATCGGCAGGTCAGTGCGGAAGGTGCCGTCAGCTTGACCGCGGCGGATAAGGTCTTCGACCCGTGCGGAGGGGCCGGCGTGCAAGTCGCGAATGCGTCCGGCGGGCAGTGTTCCCTCTGCTGCTGCCAGCAGTGCCGTGGATTCAGCGAGCAGGGTCCAGCTGGAATCAAGTAACCGTGCCAGTGCGTCGCGTGCGTCCCCGGTGAGGTCCACGGCCGACAGCGTCGCCTCGCCGTCGCGAAGGGCGTCGACCACGGCGGCCTCGACGAGTTCGGCGCGGCTGGGGAAGTGCCCGTAGAGCGTCATCCGTCCCACACCCGCAGCTTTGGCGATCTCGTCGATGGTCGCTTCTGGGTTGCCGCTCAGGGTTGCGCGCGCCGCGGAGACGATGCGGGCGATGCTGCGTTCGGCGTCAGCGCGCCGACGTGGTCGGGCAGCGGCGGGAGACATGCCACCAGTTTAACTCGTACGGGAATGTACGCGTTAGCCTAGCCCGTTAGAAGCTCGTACTTGGATGTACGAGTTAGGCGGGAGATTCCGATGACACAACACGAGGCCAGCGCGACATCGGCGCGGCACAGCGCGGCCCATCCGCTGCGATGGCGCATCCTGGGCTTTCTTGGTGTAGCCCAGTTGATGTTGATCCTCGACGTGACGGTGGTGGCTATCGCGCTGCCGCACATGGGGACGGATCTTGGTCTGAGCCGAGCGGCGCTGACCTGGACGGTGAGCGCATACACGTTGACCTTCGGTGGCCTGATGCTGCTGGGTGGTCGGATCGCAGACCTGATCGGCGCCAGGCGGGTGGTGCTCGCCGGTCTGCTGCTGTTCACGGTGGCGTCGCTGGTGACCGGTCTCGCCCAGTCCTCCATGATGCTGCTGAGCGGTCGGGTCGCGCAGGGTGTTGGCGCGGCGCTGTTGTCTCCGGCGGCGCTGTCCCTGGTGGTGACGCTGTTCGACGGCGACGAGCGGAGCAGGGCGCTCGGGGTCTGGTCGGCTCTCGGTGGTGGCGGCGCGGCGCTCGGTGTTCTGCTGGGTGGTCTGCTCACGGCCGGGCCGGGCTGGCCGTGGGTGTTCTACGTAAACGTGCCGATCGGGCTGGGCATCCTGGCCGCTCTCGTGCGGATGCTGCCGAGGCAGACCACCCCCGTACCCGGGGGCCGGCTGGATGTCCTGGGGGCGCTCCTGGTCACCGCCTCCTCCGGCGCGATGATCTACCTGCTGGTCAACGCCGGCGATCACGGGTGGCTCACCGGTGCCAACGCCGGGCTGGTCGTACTGGCCGCGGTGGGCTACGCGGCGTTCGTGGCGCGGCAGAAGACCGCCCGCTCACCCCTTATGGACGTCGCATTGCTGGTCCGACGCCCGGTGGCTACTGGCACGTTCCTCATCCTGATGGCGACCGCGCTGATGATCGCCGTGTTCTTCCTCGGCACGTTCTACTTCCAGCACGCGAACGGTTACGGCGCCCTGCACACGGGTCTGCTGTTTCTTCCGGTCGCACTGGCGACGATGCTGGGTGCTCAGCTCACCGGCCGGGTGCTCGCCCGATGGGGAGCGCGCCGACTTGCCGTCGCCGGGCTCATCGTCGCCGCGATCGGGATGGCTGTGCCCGCACTGTGGATGTACCCAGCGGTCGTGGTGATCGGCGTCGCGATCGCTGCCGCGGGGACCGGTGCATTGTTCGTTGTCGCGTCGGCGACCGCACTTGGGCAGGTGGCTCCGCACGAGAGCGGGATCGCTTCCGGCATCGTCAGCACGTTCCACGAGTTCGGTGCTTCCCTCGGAGCGGCTGTCATCTCGAGCGTCGCAGCGGCGAGCCTCGCCGACAACACGCTCGGCGGTTTTACCAACGGTTTCGTCGTCGCCGCGGTCGCCGCTGGTGTGGCAGCTGTCGTGGCCGCTCTTCTGACGCCTGGGCGAACAACCAAGGCGACGTGACCGTCGGTTCGGGCAGTCCGGTGGGCCTGCGGAGTCTGTCCCGGCAGCCCGCTTAGGAGCAGGACCCGCGGTGGCAGATCCACCGCGGGTCCTGAGCGTGCCGGGCAACGCCGGCCCAACGGAAGCCCGTCAGCGCGGTGTCCAGAACGGGTCGCGGCCGATGAAGCCGAGCATCCGGGTTTGAGCATCAGCGTCGTCGGGAGTAGGGACGGCTGGACCGTACTGGCCTGAGGCGCGCAGCAGGTCGTCGATCGGCTCCATACCGGCCAGCAGCGCCGCGCAGAACTCGGGGTCGAGCTGGTCGTCCTGCCCGGTGCCGCGGGCCAGGTCCCAGGTGTGCATGAACACGTCGGAGGTGTAGAACCGGTCGATCGCCTGGTCCAGGGGTACTTCACCGGTGTGCGGGTTGACCAACAACCGGTGCGGGGTCTCCGGGTCATCCAGCAGCGTCTGCACTGCGGCGCACTGTGTCTCCCAGGCCGCGACCGGGTCGTCGTCCACGCTGGGTCCGGTGGGCAGCTCGACGCTGGTGCCGGCGGCAAGGAACGCTGGGAACCATTCGACGAGGTGGCGTACCACGTCGCGGGCGGTCCAGCCGGCGACCGGGGCGGGGGCGTCCCAGTGCTTGGCACCGCGGACGCGATCGGTGAACCCAGCGGCGATCTGGCGGTGCCGCTCGGCGGGGTGCAGGTCAGAAAGTGCCATCGGCCAGCATCCTTTCAAGCTTGGCATAGCCGTCTTTCACGCCGGTCTCCATGCCGCTCTCCAGCCAGGCGTCGCGGGCCTCGAAGCTGTCCACCAGCGACTGGGCGCGCAGCCCGCTCCGGCCGTTGCCGAGGTCGTCGAACCACAGTGTCTCCAGGGCCACCCCATCGGGTTCGCCCTCGTACGTGAACGTCTGCACGATCCGGTCCGGGCGCACGTCGTGGAAGCAGCCGCGGAACGCGTACTCCGCTCCGTCGCCGGCGATGGACACGTACCGGTAGCTGCCGCCGGTACGCGCGTCCCAGTGGTCGATGCGTGTGCGCAGGGTGTCCGGGCCGACCCATCGCCTGAACAGCTCGGCGTCGGTGTGTGCCCGGAACAGCTGCTCAGGTGTGGCCTGGAACTCGCGCGCGATGCGGATGATGGGGACCTTGTGGTCCGCCTCGATCGTGGTCATGCCTTAGTGCTCCTTGTGTTCGTCGGCCTCGTTCATCCCGGCCAACACGCGGTCGAGGCGCTGGTAGCGCTGCTCGGCCTGCCGACGGTACCGCTCAATCCATTCGTCCATCAGGTCAAACGCTCCAGTCTCCAGGTGCACCGCGCGCGGCTGTGGACCGCGCAACCGGCTCACCAGGCCCGCCTGCTCCAGTACCCGCAGATGCTTGTACACGGCCTGCACGCTGATCTGGTACGGCTCGGCGAGTTGGTTCACCGTGGCGTCGGCGACCGCGAGCCGGGCCACCATGTCACGGCGGGTCGGGTCTGACAGGGCGGTGAAGACCTTGGACAGGATGTCGGCCGGCACCATCGTCCTCGTTTCAACCGATTGGTTTAAAGGCCAAGGTAGTCCGTTGACGCACCACGGTCAAGGGAGCTCGCGCTCGATAACCTCGCCGCACTACACAAGCAAGTCGCCGTGGCTCCTGGGCCGCCACGCCACTCCGTCAGTGTCGTCGCCGCCGTGCTGGCGTGCGTCACCGACAGACATGAGCGTCGGCCGCTCGCCGCAGGTCTGCAGCGATGTCGTCCCAGTCTGGACCGTGTAGGTAGAGGTTGTCCGCCGCCTCGCGCATGATCGCTGGGTCGTCAGGTCGCTGCAGGAGAATCAGCCGGTAAGCGAGGTTGCGGACCCAGACCGGCAGAAGGCCGTCAACGACGTGTGGGCATAGTTCATGCAGCATGGCGAGGATCGAGTCCGGGTCGGCGAAGGTCAGTTCCTCAACGAAGTGGCGTTCCTGGTGGTCGAGGTTGCACTCTGGCGTGGGTCGGTACTCGTCGCCGTAGAGGCAGCGGGCGTGCTCCGTCAGGGTGCTATGCATGGTCGGGAGCCTACGGCTGCCGTGATCTGCGGGACAGAACCCTAGGCCGAGAGAGCGGCTGATGTGTGGCCGTGATCAGGCGGGGATGCTGCGCGAAACAGCGAGCTGCGCCGGGCCATCGAACATTTCCCTCGCCGGTTACCTCTGGCGTCTCTTTAGATCTACTGCTTACCGGTGGCAGATCGAGCATGGCAGCGATCGGCGTCAGGCATCTTCTGAGGAGTCCGGGGATGAGGAACAGTGGTACGAACCACGGCCCGGCCATCTGGAAGTTCGGATGGACATAATGGCGTGGCTTCGCGGTCACCACATTCGTTCGCGGTTGTCATTGACGGCCTGCGGATCCGGAGGGTCGAGAAGACGGCCATCGTGAGCCAGAGCGCGGGTTCGAGTTCCCAGTGTGCCGACAACCACATGGGAGCCCAGCAGGCGAGCAGCGAACCCAGGATGAGGGTGCGACCGGAAGCACCGCGGGTGCCGGTGATGAGGGTGGTAGCGACGACGGCGGCGAAGATCGCCAAACCGATAATGCCGAGCCCAGTGCCGACCTCGAGGACTATGTTGTGGGCGCCGAGTCGTAGCGGTGGGAGGGTGGTGAATCCACCAGCGCCGATTCCCAGGAGCCAGTGATCGATGAACGTTTGTCTGGCAAGCGGCCACAGAATCAGCCGGTAAGAAAGGTCCCCGGTCGAACGTACGGACGCAGCGTCAACAGCGCGCAGCCAACTGGTCGCCAATCCAGTTGAGATCACGAGTGCCGTCAGACAGATTCCAATGCACAAAATGGAGATCCCGCGACGAAGAACGAACCGATGTATGGGCAGCCAAGCGGCGACGAGAACGACCCCGACAAGCGCTCCGCGACAGCCAGTTTGCAGGATCCCAAAAACAATTGCCACGGCGGCAGCGGCCAATACCAATCGAGCCCATCGAGCCGAGGAGTGGGTGGTCCAGAGCAGGATTATGACGACGAGACCGGTGACCAGCGCGTAGGCCAGGTTGTTGACATTTATCCCGTCGATGCCATAACGGGCGGTCGAGAACCCGACGACCAAGGGCATTGTTGGGTTCTGGTAGATCAGAAGAACGATGGCGACAAGGCAACCGCTGACGTAACCCCAGGCGACCACGGATATCCGCCGCTGGTTGGTGATGATGGTCCGGGTGGCCAGAAAAATTATGAGGACTTCGAGTAGGCAGCGGACGGTGTACCAGGTCCATTGTGGCTGGATAGCCCAGACGATCGACGTGGCAGCGAAGGCCACATAGAGCATTGCAAATGTCTCTGGAGCCTCTATGCGCAGATGCCTGACGTGCAACAGCAGGATCACAGCGCAGATAACTGACCCGTGTACGACCGCGATCGCGGGGTTGAAAACCGAAGTCGCCGCCACACCTCCAAGCAGGAGGGGCGAGGCGGTAGTTATCGCGCGCTGCGGGCTCATCGGCATCAGGTCCTCCCGCGCGATGTCGCTCATGTGAGGATCCGACCTAGACGAATTCCCGGTGGCCTTCTCGGCGAGCGGCAGAACAGACACGTCCCCAACAGTAAACGCCAACAAACACAAGCCGGGCGATCAGGTATTGGCGCGGACGATAGTCCAGTCCAGATTGCTGGCGGCGAGCCGGAGAGTGCCTGATCCGTCCGGTGCGTGACCGTTGCCGCCCTCGTGGCGGGGGCGGCGTCTGCCTACGCTGACCGGTGAGTGAACGTACGACGGGTGTCACCGGGCGGGTCGTGGTGCTGGTGCTGCCTGAGGTGAATCTGCTGGACCTCGGCGGATCGGTGCAGGTCTTCGACGCGGGGACCTGGGTGGCGGCTAACGGCTGGAGTACGCCGCCGAGACCGCCGAGGTGCGCACCGCGCAGGAGCTGGCGCTGGCTGGGCTCGCCGGACTGGCGGCGACGGAGGCGGGCCCCGGCGACCTGGTGCTCATACCGGGCCCGCGGGGCTGCGGGGGATGGTTGGCCAGCCGCGCGGCAGTGTCCACGGGTCGGATCACATTGGCCCGGCGCACCTGCTCCCTGATCACACGCCGGCCTAGGTGGAGGACGGTGCGCTGCCCGAACCCGATGTCGTGGTCGTGCACGGGGACCGACCCGACCGGGGGCCAGGAAGCGGCACTGCGGGACTGGATGGCGGCTGTCCTACCCGCGCTGGACGCTGGACGGCCCGACCGCGATCCCCGCCAACCGTCTCGCCGCCGCCGACCTGGCGTACGCCCTGAACGCAGCCTTCCCCTGGCTGCGGCCCACGGTCGGCATCGGCCTGCTCGAGGGCGTGGGCGAACTCGACGCCGCCGCCGCGTTCGAAGGCTATGGCGGGGTGTCCTTCGCGGCGCGGACGGCAGTGCCTTGCAGCCCAGGGCACGGTGACCACCCGGCATGGGGTTGTCCGGTCGCCGAACCTGCGCGTGCCACCGTCCAACTCCCCGACCGCGGACGGCGCCTCGGTGAGTTCGGCTTCGACCCCGTACTGCGCGACCTCGCCGCGCACACCGACCGGACTTGCCCGGACCCTGATCCGGCGGGTGGTACGGCGCCGTGCCGGTTGGCACGCACGCGACAGCATTCCCGAATGGCCCCTACCACGGAAATCAATGAAGGATGAGCCGTTCATATATATTCCACTCGTGGAACTATCCTGATTTCGATCAGGCTGCCGGGCTCATTTCTCCGCGAACTTTTCGCTGATCGAATAAGAAGCGAATTATGTCTGACGTTATGAAGCCTCCTTGGGTAGACGGCCCTTCGAAAAGAATTAGGGGTGACGTAAATAGCGCATACCATCATGAGTGGCTTGCCAACCTTCTGGCGGTTTACCGGCCAGGTTGACGGGAATTCCGGCCTCATGCGTGCTATCTGTCCCGTGTGCGGCAAGTCCGGCCGCCTCGGCGTTGAACTTTGCGCGGCTTCGCTGCGCGACGGACGCGTTATCAACATCCTCATCCCTCGACGCTGTGCGACGTGCAGAGGTTTTTGGCCGCCTCACCCGCGATCGGTCAATCCGCCGCGCCAACCGGCGAACGTCCTGGAGGCCTCGCCAGTCGTGATCCAACCTGCCCCGATCCCATGGAGTCGGGACCCGGGCGGATTCACGCGGTGGGTTGAGAGCAGGTTGCATGACGGGAGTGGAGCTCTTACTCCCCTGGGGCCTGGCCGGGTACGCGCCAAACACCGCCGCGCCAGGAAATGGGGACTGTGGGCGGCTGGATTCCGGAGGCTACTCGCGCCGTCTGCCCGTTCGATCACCTAGAAGGTCGCCATGGGGCCGGCACGTTCACACCAGCTGGACGACGACCTGTCGGGAGTCCTCGGCGCACGCTGGTACCTCGACTGGTACCAGCGTGCTCGGCCAGCCGAACCCGTACCGCTGCCGCGCTCTGCGACCGGGTCGAGGCGTCGCTGGCTGTACTGAGCCAGCCGGGCGAGGTGATCGGCGCCGGGGGAGAGGTGTCAACGGCTAGGGGTTCGGAACGGCGGGTTGGTGCGCGGTGGCCGCAATCCGCCGTTCCGAAAGCTCACTACACCGGTCGGTAGGTCGCGATGATCGCACCACTGCTGGTCGGCCGGGCACTCACCAGTTCGAGCTTCTTCAACGGGCTGTCGTCGGCGAACAGCTTCCTGCGGCCTTCACCGGCGATCACCGGGTGGATCACCAACACCAGTTCGTCGAGCAGGTCCTGAGCCAACAGCGACTGGACCAGACCCGGGCTGCCGGCGATCGTGATCTCCTTGCCATCGCTCGCCTTGAGCTGCTTGATCGCGGCGGCGAGGTCACCCTTGATCAGCGTGCTGTTCGCCCACTCGTCGACGTTGTCCAGCGTGGTCGAGAAAACGTACTTGGACGAGTTGTTGATCCAGTTCGCAAACTCCGCGTCCTCGCCGCTGGTGTAGGCGGGCCAGTACCCGGCCCACATGGCATAGGTCGCCCGGCCGAGGAGCACCGTGTCGGCGGTCTCCAGCGTCGCGGCCAACGCCGCACCCATCTCCTCGTCGAACTCGAACTGCCACTGGTCCGGGGACTCAACGACGCCGTCGAGGGAGATGAACAGAGTCGAAACAATCTTGCGCAAGATGACGACCTCTCTATTACGGGCCAGCGTTTTCCCGTGAGGTCCCAGGACGCCGCCTGGGTCGAGGCTGGCCCCGATTGCTGCGCCTGGGATGTTAGGTCGGAAGAAGAGGTCAGGTCTTGTACAGAAGCGACAGCGGCACCGACGGATCCTGGGCGCTCAACTGCGTGGCGGTCCGCCCGACATAGCGGGTCAGCGACCGCGCCAGGTGTGGCTGGTCGAAGTATCCGAGTCGGTGGATCACGTCGTGGGCCGGCACGCCCGCCTGGATCAGGGCCGCCGCCTGCCGGGCCCGATCGATCTGCCGGATGGCGCCGCGGGTAAGTCCGGTCGCCGCCACGAAGCGCCGCTGGAGGGTACGTTCGGAGACGTCCGGTGACGCTCCACGTAGCACCTCGGCGACGATCGGGTCGCAGACCAGGACACCCTCGCGCACCATCCGCCGTACGAACACCTCGGCAGTGTCGTAGTCGGGAAGGTGCCAGGCCGAGCCCTTCAGCCAGAACGACCTGCGTGTCGCGTCAGGAATCTCGACAGAATCGTCGACGAGCCGGTTGATCGGAAGGTGCGGCATCGACGTGCCGAGCGAGAAGCTGATCCCGAAGAAGGTGGCGCCCTCGGGAACCGGCGCCGGACTCGCCGTCGACTCCGGCCCTTGGACAGCCACACTGACCTGACCGCGTTGCTCCCAGATGACCAGATCCCAATGCGATGTCGCGATCGACATCATGCGGTTGCTGTCATCGCTACGGCTGCGCCACACCCGCTCGATGTAGGGCGAATCGGACGGCCGATTCTCGATCTCCAAGCCCATCCGAGTCATTCCCTCGCGGTCGACGGACGCTGACCAAACTACACCAAGACCGACCTGGACACCTCGGCACGGCGTTTGCTGGGTTGTCATAGGTTTCTCGGCTAGAGACCGAGAAACCTATGACGGCTCGGGAGGCCTATTCAAAGCCTCTCGCCGGAGCTGCGGGCCATGATCATGAAGGATTTTCGTCGCCATATGACCAAAATCCTTCATGATCTTGAGGGTGCCCACTATGTGAGATCGCTCGCGAGTTGCGATGACTTGGCGGAGGAGTTTCGGCAAAGAAGCCGAGACGCCTCCGCCAAAGTCGGCTCCGGCTCCCTCGCGAGGCCGCGCGGTCTATCGCATCGCCCCACCGGCACGCTCAATTCGCCCTGCCTGCGTGGTGACGACTTACCGCGGGCGGCGTCACATCACCAGGCCGGTAGCAGGACCGCCAGGCGCAGAAGCCTCGTGAACTCACCGCCAACCTCGTCTCGACAGCGGTTCGTGGATTCATCGGTCGCTCCTTTCGGACCGCGGATTCTGGCGCCGTGGTCAGGCGACAACAATGTCGCTCTCGCACATGAGAATGTCACATCGTGATCGTGGGACAGTGTGCCGGAATACCCAGTCCAGCTGCGGACATGAGGGCTGGACAGCTCTTGTCTGATGGGGTCCAAAATGCGTGATTGTGACCTCGGGAATGCCAACACCCATCAGCGACGCCCTCGCGTTCGTACGGCGTGAATGGGCTGGTGGGCGTCTTCGAGCGATCCGGCTGCAAGAGCTCGCGGATGCGGCATCGGTGTCGACGGGTCATTTCGCGCGGCAGTTCCGCGCGTACTACTGCATGGGTGCCGCCACCGCGCTGGAGCGGCTACGCCTTGCCTGTGCGGCGTCGTTGCTGCTCGACGGTAACCAGCCCATCGCGGTGATAGCGAAGGAATGCGGGTTTGCCGACGCGTATCACTTCTCCAAGCGCTTTTCGGCGACCTATGGTGTACCGCCAGGCCGTTATCGCCGGTCGCACCTGAACCTCGACGCCGACGCGCCGCTGGTGGAGGCGGGGCTGAAGGCGATGGCTGCGACGCTGTGGCCTCCCACCGCGATTGAGCAGATCGTTACCACTTCGGCGCCGCCCTTTCTCCGCAAGGGCCGCAGCTATGGGCAGAGCTTCACCGTGCCGTACGGTCTGCGGCTCACCGAGGTCAGGTTCATGCTGGCGACCTACAGCAGCACGACGTCGGGGATCACCGTCACGCTTTACCGCGGTGAACCCGGTCAGGCGCGGGACCGGCTCGCCAGGAAACGGATCGATCCGATGTCCGACAACACCACTGAGTGGTTGACGATCCCCCCGCTCGAACACGGCAGGTACTACCTCGAACTCACCCAACCGGCCGGGACGCCGACCTGGTGGTGGCATCAGGGCAACGTTGCCGCGGTGGGTGGGACCGCCCATATTGACGGCTCGCCCGTTCACGACACGAATTTCATCTTCTCGGCGACGGCCGTAGGTCCCGCCGCCACGCGCACCGCCGCGCACTAGAAGGGGACTCTGATCCCGATCTACCTTATTTTCAAGAACCTTGGCTGACTCGACACGTTCTATCCGCTCAGCACGTACGCCGCCCGGGCGCTCGAGGTCGGCGCACCGCTGCGCGAGGACGGCTCGGTGGCGATCCGATGAGCCTTCACCGTCCGGCGGTCGGCATCGCGTGCGATCCGAGGATTCGCGACAGCTACCTCGCGCCGGCCGACCTGGCCCGGCTGGAGTCGTTCGCGCGCGTGTCGACGGCCGACTTCGCCGGTCAGTGGTCGACGACCGCGCCGCGCCTCCTGATGGTGGGCGACCTCGAGGGCGACAGGTTCGGCGGCCGGGTCGACGTGGCTGCCGCGTCGGCGCGCGGGGTTCGGGTCGTCGACACCACGCACGGGTCGTCCTATCCCGTGGCCGAATGGGCCCTTGCCCTGTCCATCATGGGACTGCGCGACGCCGGCCGGAGGTTCCGTGCGCTGGTGGCGGGGGTGCCGCACCCGGACGAGGCCGGTTGGCCGCCACGGGAGCTGACCGGCCGCACCGTCGGCCTGATCGGGTTCGGTCACATCGCCTGGCGGCTCGTGGAATTGCTCGCACCCTTCCACGTTGAGCTGCTCGTTCACGACCCGTACGCCCCGCGTGAACTCGCGGACGCACTGGGCGTGACATTCGCGCCGCTCGACCACGTGCTCGCCCACAGCGACGTCGTGATCTGCCTTGCACCGTTGACGTCCCAGACCCGGGGCATGCTAGGTGCCCGGGAGCTGGACCTGTTGCGGCCAGGAAGCGTGTTCGTCAACGTGTCCCGGGGCGCGGTCGTCGACACCGCGGGTCTGGTGGCCCGCCTCCGCCGCGACGACATCATCGCCTGCCTCGATGTCCATGATCCCGAGCCGATCCCGGTCGACGCCGACGTACGTAACCTCCCCAACGTGTTCCTGTCGCCGCACATCGCCGGAACCACGCCGGAGTCGCGGAGCCGCTTCTTCCGGCTGATGGTCGACGACCTTGAACGAACCTTCACGGGAGCCGAACCACGCGCCATGCTGACCGCTCGCATCGTGTCAGTCCGCAATGCCGCGGTAGATCCCGAAGGCGTCGATCCCCCCGGCGCCGGCGACGAACCCGGAGGTGGGTCGTGATCCTGGACAGCCACTGCCATGCGTGGCGGCGTTGGCCGTATGACCCGTTGGTGCCCGATCCCGCCTCGCGCGGAAGTGTCGAGCAGTTGCTGTACGAGATGGACGCCAACGGTGTCGAGAAGGCCGCGCTCGTGTGCGCCCGGATCGGCACCGGCAGTTGCGCCAACGATGACAACAACGACTATGCGGCGGAGGCCGCGGCCCGCCACCCGGACCGGCTGGTGGTGATCGCCGACATCGACTGTTCGTGGCGGCCCGAGCACCACACACCGGGTGCCGCGCGCCGGTTGCGGGAAACGGCAGAGCGGCTCGGCATCGCCGGCTTCACCCACTACGTCCATCCCGGGAACGACGGGTGGTTCACGTCAGAGGAGGGCATGGGGTTCTTCGCGGCCGCTGCCGAACTCAACCTGATCGCGAGCCTCGCGCTTTCGCCCGCGTGGCAGCGGGACCTTCGCCAGGTGGCGCGGGCGTTTCCGACGCTGCCGATCCTCGTCCACCACCTGGGCGGCCTCTCACCCGCGCGGCCGTCGTACGCCGACGATCTGGCGGAGACGATCGCGTCGGCCGCGCAACCGAACATCCTCATCAAGGTGTCCGGCTTCCACTATGTCTCCGCCCGCGGCTGGGACTTCCCCTACGCGGATGCTCGCGAGACGTTCCGCCAGCTTTTCCAGGCGTACGGGCCAGACCGGATGTGTTGGGGGTCCGACTTCCCCGCCGCCCGCGCGTTCCTCACCTACACCCAGTCGCTGGAGGTGGTCCGGTCCCACTGCGACTTCCTCCAGCCCCACGACCTCGACCAGCTCCTCGGCGACACCCTGGCCCGGGTGCTCGCCACCCGCCGTCCCGCCACCATCGCCGTACCGGAAGGAACCCCGCCATGCCAGTCACCCTGATCGCGAGGTACCACATCCGTCCAGGCCATGCCGCCGCTGTCAAGGCAGCGGCGCGGAGCAGGACCGAGTTCTCGCGATCGGCGACATCGTCGAACTAGAGGTCGAGCGGATGGGCGTCCTGCGCAACCGGATCGTGGCAGACAGTCGACAAACGGCGGTCCGGGCGGCCCCACGGTTGCCGCGAAGTGGCGGGAAGATGGCAGAAGCGGAGGAGAGTGGGGGAGAGGAGAGTAGGGGAGGACGACCAGCCCATGACCGGGCCGAGCGCGCCGGCCGGCCGGGCGCCATCAGCGGCCACGGCGACGTCGGGGCGTGGGCTCGCGGTGATCTTTGGCGCTCTGCTACTCGGGGTCCTGCTCGCAGCGCTTGACCAGACGATCGTCTCCACCGCATTGCCGACCATTGTGTCGGACCTGGGTGGGGCCAATCACCTGTCCTGGATCGTGACCGCCTATCTGCTGACGTTAACCATCTCCACCCCATTCTGGGGCAAGCTCGGCGACCAGTACGGCCGCAAACGGCTGTTCCAGGCGTCGATCGTGATCTTCCTGGTCGGGTCAGTGTTGTGCGGGCAGTCGCGAACAATGCTGGAGCTGATCGGTTTCCGCGCACTGCAGGGCATCGGTGGCGGTGGGCTGATGGTGCTGGCGATGGCGATTGTTGGGGATGTCGTCGCACCGCGTGAGCGCGGTCGGTACCAAGGCATCTTCGGTGCCGCGTTCGGCGTCTCGAGCGTGGCCGGCCCGCTGCTCGGCGGCTACTTCGTCGACTACCTGTCCTGGCGGTGGGTCTTCTACATCAATCTGCCGATCGGCGTGCTGGCACTTGTCGCGATCGCTCTCACGCTGCCGGCTCGCGCGACGCGCGAGGCGCACCGGATTGACTACCTGGGGACACTGCTGCTGGCCGGTGCCGCGGCAGCCCTGGTGCTGGGCACCTCGTGGGGCGGGACGCAGTACGCCTGGGGCTCGCCAGTCATTGTCGGCCTGTTCGCCGGAGCGGTCGCGTTGGTGGTGGCATGGGCGGCCGTCGAGCGCCGGGCACCTGAGCCGGTCCTGCCGCTGCATCTGTTCAGGTTGCCGGTGTTCACCGTCGCGTCGGCGATCGCGACCGCGGTCGGCTTCGTCATGTTCGGCACGATCGCCTATCTGCCGGTGTTTCTCCAGGTGGTGCACGGCGTGAGCCCGACCAGTTCGGGCCTGCACCTGGTGCCGATGGTGCTTGGCATCCTGGTTGCCTCGGTGGTGAGCGGACAGCTGGTCACCCGCACCGGGCGGTACAAGATCTTCCCGATTCTCGGTACGGCGGTGATGGGAGTCGGCCTCTACCTGTGCTCCCGACTGACGGAGTTCTCCACGACGGCGGAGATGTCCCTCACGTTCCTGGTCCTGGGCACCGGCGTCGGCCTCGTCATGCAGGTGCTCATCACGATCATCCAGAACGCCGTGGACTACAAGGATCTCGGCGCGGCCACCTCAGGCGCTACGTTCTTCCGGTCCATCGGTGGGGCGTTCGGAACGGCCGTGTTCGGTGCCATCTTCGCCAACCAGCTGGCCCACAACGTTCCTGCCGTGCTGCATGGTCATTCACTGCCGCCCGGGGTTACGCCCCAGTCCGTCCAGCAGCGACCGGTGCAGCTGAAGACCTTGCCGGCTTCCTTGCACGATCCGCTGGTGCACGCATTCGCCGAGTCCCTCCACGCGGCATTCGTGGCAGCGATCCCAGTCGCACTCCTGGCGTTCATCCTTGCCTGGTTCGTCCGTGAGCTGCCCCTGCGCTCTACCGCTGGGGCGTACGAGTACGGCGAAGGCATCCCCGGCCGGGTCATCGCTCGTACTTCCCACGCGGAGCTCGAGCGGGCCCTGAGTTTGTTGCTGCAGCGCGACGACCGAGCCCGCGGCCTCTACGAACGGCTTGGTGCGGCCGCGGGCGTCAACCTGCCCGCTGGCTCACTATGGACGCTGTGCCGGATCGCCCGGCACGGGCCAAGCACGGAAGCTCAGCTCGCCGAGCGCGCCAAGGTCAGCCTCGAGCGCGCGCAACCGGCCTTCGACCGGCTGGTCCGCCGTGGGTACGTCGAACGCGTGAACGGCACGCTCTCCATCACCGCCGTCGGCCGAACAGCCACGGACCGGGTCTTTTCAGTCCGGCGCCAGGTGCTGGCCAATCACCTGCGGGGGTGGTCACTCGAGGACAACCCCGAACTCGTCGAGCTGCTGAACCAGCTGGCTGTGACCTCACTGGGCGACGGGCCGGAGGGAAAGACGCTCGACGCCCCGCAGTGATCTGCCGGCAACCGGGGGACCGCGCGGGTCAACAGCTCAACCCTGGGCGACAGCGGTGCGCTGGTGGCGTTGGAGGAGGTGTGCGCGGAGGGTGGCGGCGTCATTGCCCACCCAACCGAGAAGTGCGGATCCACGGTGACGTTGGTATGGCAGGCCGAGGTAATACAGGCCAGAGATCGGGCTGATGCCGTGGGTGTGTCGTGGCCATCCGGTGGTGGCGATGGCGTCGGGGACGGTCAGCCAGTTGTAGTCGGGTCGGTAGCCGGTGGCCCAGATCACTGTGGATGCGGTGATCTCGTGGCCGTCGACGGTGCGTATCTGGCTTTGATTCGCGAACGTGACGGCGGTCGACGATCTTGACACCACGGCGTTTGAGCCGGCGGAGGTTCGTGCCGATAAGTGGGTCGCGTTCGCGGATCCGCCGCCCGAGCCAACCCTCAGCAGGTGCCCGCATGACGCCGAGACGATCCAGCCAGGTGAACACGTCGCGACCGAGAACGCGCTGCGGAATCGCGGGTTGACGGCTTCCCACGGCCAGTGTCACGGGGCGGAGTTTGGACAACTCCTCAGCGATCTGGAGGCCGGAGTTGCCAGCCCCGATAACGAGCGTTGGGCCTTCGGGAAGCTGGGCGGGGCTGCGGTAGTCATTGGTGTGAATCTGGGTGACGTCGGACGCCAGATTCCGGGCCATGGCTGGGATTGCTGGTTGCTGGAATGGTCCGGTCGCTACCACGACGGCCTGAGCGGAATAGGACCCGTGCTCGGTGATCGCCTCGAATCGGCCGTCAGCACCGTGGCGTAATTTCCGTACGCTCGTGCCGAGTCGGATCGGCAGCCCGAAGTCTTCGGCGTAGCCGGTGAGATAGTCGGCGACTCCGTCCTTGGACGGATAGTGGTCGGCCGGTGCGGGAAAAGGGCGGCCGGGTAGGCCGCTGTGGCGGGCGGAGGTAAACAACCGTAGTGAGTCCCACCGGCGCCGCCAGGATCCGCCCACCGCCGTACCAGCTTCGACGATCAGGAAATCCTTGCCTGCTTGGCGGAGCTCGTAGCCAATGGCAAGCCCGGCTTGACCGGCGCCGACGACAAGGACATCGACGTCGGCGGAATCAGCCGTCATCGCGGTAAACCTCCGGTATCAAAAGGCCAGGCAGGCTGCGGAAATCTCCCACGCCCTAGGCGTGTAGGGGGTGTTCGTGGTCGGAGTGTCCGGAGGGTTCGACTTGGAGGGTTGAGTGTTCGAGGTCGAAGTGTCCGGTGAGGCAGGTTTGGAGTTTGTCGAGGATTTGTGGGGCGTGGCCGTCTTGGAAGCATCCGGTGTCCAGGACGATGTGGGCGGTGAGGATGGGTAGGCCGGAGGTGACGGTGTGGACGTGGAGGTCGTGGACGTCTTGTACGTGGTCGACTTGGAGGAGGTGGCGGCGGATTTCGTTGAGGTCGACTTGGGTGGGTGCGGCTTCGAGGAGGATGTTGACGGCTTCGCGTAGGAGGCGGATGGCGCGGGGGAGGATGACGAGTCCGATGACGATGGAGACGAGTGCGTCGGCGCGTAGGAATCCGGTGGTCGCGATCACTCCCGCGGCGATGAGGACGCCGACAGAGGTGAGGGTGTCGGTGGTGACTTCGAGGAACGCGCCGCGCATGTTGAGGCTGGCGTCTCGTGCGCGGAAGAGTAGTGCGACTCCGATGAGGTTGCCGGTGAGGCCGATGAGGGCGAAGAGTGCCATCCCTGCGGGTTCGACCGGCGTCGGTTC
>NZ_KB892789.1 GCF_000373925.1 Actinopolymorpha alba DSM 45243
TGGGGTGGACACGTGCACAAGGATCTCCGATCCCGCCCTCGCTCAGGTAACCCGGGACTCACTCCGGGTGTCTCACCTCAGCCTGACAAAGAGGGGTCGACCCGATCGCCTCTCACACTCCTTACCGGCTGAGCCTTCAAAGCATGCACGTCGCGCCGTGCCGCCGCAGGCAGCCGGAGCGCAGGACTTTGGATGTTTCTCGCGTCCTCATTCATGGCCTCTCCCGTGTAGGTCAGTCCTGAGCAATGCCTTGCCTCGTTGGTAGCGAGCACACGGTTTCGAGAACGTTTCGTTCACGCGGGACGCCTGGCGTCGCTCGGTCCGCCTCGTCGGTCTGCGTCCATGATCGTCAAGCGCGCACGTCCGCTAGACGACAGTCAGCTTGGGGAAATTTCCGTCGCACTTGCTGTCGCCCGCTTGTACGGTGTCGCGGTGGACGTGTTGGGGATCGATGTCGAGAACTCAATGATTCGACGCTGGGCTGGCTGGCTGGCGCCGGCCTGTCAGCCGTTCTTCTTGACCGCCGCCGAGGTGGTCGAACTCGGGCTCACACCTGACCGCCCGACCCGCGATTTGCCGGCCGAGCTTCGCGATACCTACGAGGTCTGGAACCTTCCTGAGGGCCTGGAGGTCGTGTGGCTTGACGAGCATGTGTTTCATGCTCAGCCGCGCGAGGTGCGTGCCGCGCTCGTCCGAGCGCAGGTAAGACACGGGCGAGGAGCCGTGCCTACCATCGCCGATTGGGCAGACCTTCTTGATGCACAGGTGCTGCGCGAGCAGGCTGACGGGGCTCGATTCGTCTGGTGGCCGACCCTGGTGGAGCCTCATCTCGATGCCGTCCTCAAGCGCGTTATCAGTGAGTGGCAACTACCCTGCAAGCGCATGTCGGTGTCGGAGGAGATCTGGCGCACTTCCTCATCCAAACTCCCCCGTGCCCGAGCACTCAGTGGAACCTTCGCCACAGGGAGCAGAGGAAGCTCCTTCGCCAAAGAAGGCGCAACATTCTGCTTCGCCACCGTGATGGCGGCAGCAGGTGTCCAGGGCGCCGACGATGAGCCCTTCGAAGCATGGCTCGCCGCTCACTGCACGGTCGGAGGTAGTGACGATCTGCCGGGAACCGTGCTGGTATGGCGCGACGCCGACGGCAACAACACACATGCGGCGGTCACTCTGGGAGGCGGCTGGGCACTGCATAAACCAGGTCAGGAATGGCTTAGCCCTCGCCAAGTGCTCACGGTGCGCGACCTCATCGGCCTCGCTCCACCGGCAGTCACACTGCACCGGTACTCCCTGCAGGATGCCGACGCCCGCACCGCCCTGGACGAGCCAGCCTGAAAGGCGAAGGTCGGCGGGGCGGCGCTGGGGCGTGAGTCGGGCGCGCTAGCCGGCTCGAGCCACGAACACCCCCCACGCCAGGTTGCCGGCCCGTCCGCCGTCGACCCAGTGTCGAAGCCCGACCTTCATGCGGCTGAGGTAGTCGTCGCTGATCCGGCCGGAAAGTTCCTGCTCGCGGCGTTCGGTTTCCTCGAGCACTCGCTGGTAGTGCGTGGACAGGTGCGGGCTGAGGTCCTCGAACTCCACCGGGCTCATTCCGAGACGCCGCAACTCCCGGTGGTAGAAGCCGGGCGAGGCCATGCTGTCAAGGCGAAGACGCTTCAGGATGGGTACGAGAGCCTCCCGCTGGCAATCGTCGGCCGCCATCGGATCAGTAAAGACCAGGTGGCCACCGGGTCTGAGGACGCGGACCGCCTCCTCCAGTACCCGCGTCCGATCGCCGCTGTGCAGCATGGCGTCCTGCGACCACACGACGTCGAACTTGCTGTCCTCGAAGGGGAGATCCTCGAACGACCCGTCGACGACCTCGACCATCCCGTCAAGGTCGTGCGCGGCGTTCAGTTTGCGGTTTCGGGCGTTCTCCACCTCGCTGAGGTTGAGGCAGGTGACCTGACAACCGTGGGTTGCGGCCAGGAGTCGCGCGGCGCCGCCGAAGCCCGCACCCAGGTCGAGAACCCGAGTGTCCGGAGAAAGCTGCAGCTTCGCGGCCATGCGTTCGACCGTACGCCGGCTCGCGGTCGCGATGCTCTGCGTCTCTCCGTCGTAGATTCCCACGTGGATATCCTCGCCGCCCCAGATCGTCGCATAGAAGGTGTCGGCGTCTTCGGAGTTGTAATAGTCGCGAGCTGTGTGCACGGCGGTTGAATAGGAGTCGGAGATGTCCTCTTCTATGCGGTAGGACTTCTCCGCCACATGGATGAAGAAGTCTGGTTCGCCTTCTGGATGGGTGTCCTGGAAGTCTCCGTACGTGTCGATGCGCTGGAATCCCACGTCCCGCATCAGGCGGCGCATGTAGTCCTTGCGCAAGGGATACATGTTGAGGTGATACTGCGAGCGGTCGGGGAAGGTGTAACGAAATCTGGCGAGCCCGTCGTCGACGTGCTCGGGGTCGACGGACACCTCGTCACCGCAGTAATAGTAGGTGTGACTGTTGGAGTAATCGCCGTCCAGGAGCGCGTCATAGTTGCGCTGGTCGATGATCAGTATGCCGTCGTGCTTGAGCATGGCATAGAACTCAGCAAGCGCCTTCCGGCGATCGCGTTCGGAGAAGAGATGGGTGAAGGAGTTTCCCAGGCAGACGATCGCGTCGTACTCCCCATGCACGTCGCGGTTCAGCCAGCGCCAGTCAGCGTGGACGACCCGCAGGATGTGCCCGCCACGTTTCCGGGCGTTCTCGAAGGCCTTGGCCAGCATGTGGGGACTGCCGTCCGCGCTGACCGTCTCGAATCCCTCATCAAGGAGACGAACCGAGTGGAAGCCCGTCCCGGTAGCGACGTCGAGTACGGTCTTTACGCCGCGCGCTTTCAGCTGGTCGATAAAGAATCTCCCCTCGCTTTGCGCACGCTTGTTCCAGTCGATCAGCTCATCCCACTTTTCGACGAAGCTGGTGACGTACTCCTGCGTGTAGTGGTCGGTGTCCCTTACCTCGATCGGGTTCTCTCCGAACTGCTGATGACTCTCAAGTCCTTCGCTCTCGCGCATCGAGCTCTCGTGCCGGGCACCGTCGCGTCCGGCGACTGCACGCTGGACAGGATCGGCGGCGGGTAGCGAAGCGGCCTGCGCTGTTCGTCGGGTTTCGTGGACACTCCTTGCCACGTTATGCACACTCCCAGGGATTTTCGGTGGTCAGATTTTCGGCCGATTCCAAAGCACGAGCGCAATACCACGCCTGCCGGCATTGGTGAAGGCCGCAAGGGGACACGCGCCGCGGCGGGCGTACTCACACCGATCCGCATGCCGGATGGATGCGGGTTGACGGCGGCTGCGCAGTCGTCAGGGGTCGCCATCGACCCCGCGGGCGACCGGCGCCGTTGCCGGTCCGGCGCAGCCGCGAATGGCTTCCGCAAGGCCGCGCACCGCAAGCCAAGCTATGCGATCTGTGTCCAGCTATCAACACTCCGCCCGAACGGGCCATCGACGGCGGCATCGATCCGGCGCACGTGCGGGTGGATGGGGTACGCCGGCTCGCTCATCGCTCCCCGAGCGGAACTCCTCGCCTGGGCAGCGACTTCGCGCACCAAGCTCCGGCGGCGGTGAGTAGGGCCGACCTCCGGTTCGCTCATGTAGGTTGGCACGAAGCTGCGCGGATCTAACCCTGTGGATGATGGAGGACGGCTTGCCGAGTGAGACCTTGGTGCTGCCCAACGTGTACGGCTTGATCAAGCGTCGTGATGAAGGCGGTGTGCTGATCCAGCGACGGTGGAAGCCACAGACGGATCCGGACAACCTCGGCAAGTGGGAGCTGCCAGGCGGCAAGTGGCGTGCCGACGAGTCGGCGCAGGACTGCTTGCGGCGCGAGCTGCAGGAAGAGTGTGGCATCGATGTCAGCTCAATCGAGGGCTTGTTCGCGCAGCACGAGCACTTGGGCCAGCGGGTCGAGACATCCTCGCCGACTCTGGTGGTTCAGATGCTGATCGGGTCGTACCCCTCGGTCCTGGTGGTGTACTCCGGCTTCTCCGAGGAGCAACCGGCCTCACGAGGTGATGGTGCACGGGACGCCACCTTCATGGACGTATCCGAGCTGAAGAGCGCCCTACGGCAGCATCCGGACACCTTCACCGCCCTGTCATTTGCTGCACTGACAGAGCTTTTGTCACGAGAACTGCTGTAGCGAAGAGGTCACCCAGCCGTCGCCGTGCTCTACTTCGGGGATGGATGATCGCCTACCGGATCCCACGCAGGCGGCGAGTTGGCGGCGTACCGCCGTGCAACCCGTCCTCGAGGCGTATGCCGCTTCCGCAGTGGTCGACGCCGTGATGCTGAGCGGTTCCACCGCCCGCGGTGACGCTGACCGCTGGTCCGACACGGAGGTCGGTGTGTTCTGGTCCCGGCCGCCGACGGCCAGAGAACGCGCCGCGGTCGCTGAGGCGGCACGCGCGGTTGACATCCGTATGGTGACCGGCGAAGACGCGAACCCACCTTGGTACGACCACATCTACCTCGGCGTCGGACGGCCGGACGGGCTGATGGTCGAAGTCGTACACACGTTGACGAAAGTGGTCGACGACACCCTCGACAGCGTGCTGAGATCCTGCGAACCCGACCCGCCCGGCCTCGACGCCATCAAGGGAATCGTCGACGGCGCCGAGGTCAGCGGCGCAGGAGCGGACGTCGTAGCCCGCTGGAAGGCACGCGCGGCCACATATCCGCGCGGCCTCGCGATCGCTGTCGTCCAACGGGACGGCGCGATCGAACAGTTCTGGCGTTGGCGCATGCTCGTCGAACGCGACAATCCGCTCTTGCTCGCGCGCGAGTTCAGCCGGATCGCGAGCCAGCTGCTCAACGTCCTGCACGCGCTGAACGGTCGCTACTGCGGACACCCGTCGGCGTTCAAACGCCTCGACGCGCTGGAGAACGAACTGACGATCGCGCCGCGCGGGCTCGCAGCTCGACTGCGTTCGGCATTCACACTGCCCGCGGCGGAGGGCGCGGCGGTGCTACGCGATCTGGTTGAAGAGACATACGACCTGGTGGAGCTCCACCTGCCCGAAGTGGACGTCGAGCGGCTGCGCACGTTGTTCCGGTCCGACCGCAGGCCGCTCGAAACACTACCCACGACCTTCAGGGCCGGTACGCACCACGTGCCGATCTCGCCGACCGGCTGCTGACCGATGCGCCGCGCAGGTTTTGCCGGTGAACGCTTCGCCTCGGCGCACGCGGTCGACCCGACGCAGGCGTACGCTGTCCTGCGCCCTCACCGATGAAGATCGAGAGTGGCGCCGCTGACCAGCAGGTACTGGAGGTTGCATGAGCGAGTCGACTGTGCCGGAGCTAAGGTGCCCGCTCTGCGGATGTACGCAGTTCCAGCGCGAAGAGTCCCGCAGTGACTCACGGTGGGGCTTCACGAGCCACCGGATGACGCTGCTGATCTGCGAGCGCTGCCGCTACATTCTGCATTTCTACGACAACCACTCGATCTTCGACTTCGACTAGTAGTCCCCTCGTGGGTAAGGGCTCGGACCTGCCTGGTACCTCCCCGGTTGTTGAGTTGGGTCCGAAACTGTAGACTCCGCGGCCTTCGGTCTACACTTTTAGGACCCAACTCAAAGCTGGCTCAACCAAGAGTGGGTAGCGGTCGTTAGTTGGCGGGAAATCCCATACTGATCTGGCTCTCATTCGCCTCGGGCCACCTGCTCGTGACGACTTTCCGGCGGGTGTAGAAATTGAAGCTCTCTGGACCGTAGATGTGCGTGTCGCCGAAGAGGGAGTTCTTCCAGCCACCGAATGAGAACGCACCGATCGGAACGGGGATCGGCACGTTGACCCCCACCATGCCGACTTCGATATCGAACTCGAACTCCCGCGCGGTCTTTCCGTCACGGGTGAAGATCGCCACTCCGTTGGCGTACTCATTACTGTTGATGAGCGAGACGGCCTCGTCGTAGCTCGCCACCCGGGCGATCGAAAGCACCGGCCCGAAGATCTCCTCGTCATAGACGCGCATTCCGGGGACGACCTTGTCGATCAGCGACGGACCGATGAAGAAGCCGTCACCGTCGAACCGGAGCTGCCGCCCGTCAACGACGACGCTCGCACCCTCGGCGGGCGCACCCTCGACGAAACCGGCGACCCGGTCCCGCGCCTCCTGGGTGATCAAAGGCCCCATCTCAGTGGCCGGGTCCGCACCGTCACCCACGTGAAGCGCGCCGAGCCGGTCCGTGATCTTGGCGATGAGCGGATCGGCGACGTCGCCGACCGCGACGAGGACGGACACGGCCATGCAGCGCTCGCCGGCCGAGCCGTACGCGGCGGAGACGGCAGCGTCAGCCGCGGCGTCCAGGTCGGCGTCGGGCATCACCACCATGTGGTTCTTCGCCCCACCGAGGGCCTGGACCCGCTTTCCGTTGGCGGCCGCCCGCGCGTAGATGTACTTCGCGATCGGCGTCGACCCGACGAAGGAAGCGGCTCTCACCACGGGATCGTCGAGCAGGGCATCCACCGCCTCCTTGTCCCCGTGAACGACGTTGAGGATCCCGTCGGGCAACCCGGACTCGGCGAACGCCTTGGCGATCCACACCGCGGCGGACGGATCCCGCTCAGACGGCTTGAGGATGACCGCGTTCCCCGCCGCGATCGCGGTCGTGACCATCCACAGCGGAACCATCGCCGGGAAGTTGAACGGCGTGATGCATGCGACTACCCCAAGCGGCTGCTTGACCTGATGTACGTCGACACCGGTGGCAACCTGCTCGGAGTACTCCCCCTTCAGGTGGTGAAGGAGCCCCGCACAGAACTCGACGTTCTCCAGACCGCGCGCGATCTCCCCTGCCGCGTCAGGAACGGTCTTGCCGTGCTCCGCGGTGATGATGCGGGCGAGCTCGTCGCCGCGCTCGCGGAGGATCCGGTGCAACTCGAACAGCACCTTGGCCCGCTTGGCCAGCCCGGTCCGGCGCCAACCCGGTTGGGCCGCCTCCGCGACCCGAACCGCCTCGTGCACGAACTCCGCGGTGGCGAGTGGCACGTGCTTCGTCTGCCGCCCGGTCGCCGGGTTGTGGACAGCACCCATCCGGGTTGCTTCGCGTGCCTCCCGTCCGCCCACAAGGTGCGGGATCACGGCGAGTGTCGCGGGATCGGTGGCCCGTCCACCGGCTTCCAGTGACGTGTCGGTCATCTTCTCCTCCTCGGTTAGCTGGTGGGTACCGGGCCGGTGGTGCGGAGCACGACCTTGCCGCGAACGTGACCCTGGAGCAGGTGACGGTAAGCCGCCCGCACCTCGTCGAGTTCGTACGTCGCGTCGATCGGTAGCACCAGGCGACCCGCGGCGATGTCCTCGGCGACCACCCGCACCGCCGCGGGTTCAGTCGCGCGACGGCCGACCGAGAGCACGCCGTAGGACGCGGCCAGGTCGGCGTCGATGATGGCGTTGACGCGCTGCGGTGGAACACCGAGCGCCAGGGCCTGCTCGATGTCATCAGCACCGCGGGTGGCGAAGACGGCCGAGAGACCACCGGGCGCGAGCGTTCGCAGCCGATCAGCCAGCTGTGGGCCGTACTCGACCGGCTCGACGCCGAGGGCACGCAGGTAGTCGTGGTTTCGAACGCTGGCACTGCCAAGGACCCGGGCACCGGTCGCCCGGGTCAGCTGGACGGCAAGGATCCCGACCCCTCCGGCGGCGCCGCTCACGTAGACGGTGTCTACGGAGGTGAGCCGGAGAGCCGCCACGCCAGCCAAGGCGGTCCGGCCGGCGATGTCGAGCGCCCCGGCCACCTCGACACCCAGTCCTGGGGGCACGGGGTTGAGGGTGCTGAGGTCATCGATGATCAGGTGGTCGGCCTGAGCACGCAGCCGCGCCCCGCCATACACCAGGTCTCCGACGGCGACACCCTCGACGCCGGCACCGACCTGATCGATCACCCCGGCGAAGTCGTTGCCCATGCCGGCGGGCACGCGCACCCCGAAGCGGTCGGCTATCGGCCCGCCGGCGAGGATCTTCGCGTCGACCGGATTGAGCCCGGCGACGAGCACCCGGACGCGTACCTGACCGGATCCGACCGTCGGTGCGCGGCCCGTCTCGACGGTCAGCGCGTCGACCCCGCCGAAGCGATCGAAGATGACTCGACGCGACATTCAGCGCTCCAGCACGACGGCGAGCCCCTGGCCGACGCCGATGCAGATCGCCGCCACACCGACCCCCCGCCCACGAGCCGCGAGGGAGCGCGCGAGGTGTCCCACGACCCGGGTCCCGGACGCCCCCAGGGGGTGGCCGATCGCGATCGCGCCTCCGTGCACGTTGACCTTGTCTGGGTCGAGGTCCGGCCAGAGGGCGAGGCAGGCGAGCGACTGGGCGGCGAATGCCTCGTTGAGCTCGACGAGATCGACGTCCGCCCACGTCTTGCCGGCCCGCTCGAGTGCGCGGTTGGCCGCATCGACGGGAGCGATACCGAACCGGTGCGGCTCGTTGGCGGCCGCGGCTCTCGACACGATCCGGGCGAGCGGCTCGGTGCCGGGCAGCGCATCCTCACCGCCGACTATCACCGCGGACGCACCGTCGTTGAGCGGTGAGGAGTTGCCTGCAGTGACCGTACCGGCGGGCCGGAAGGCCGGCTTGAGCGCCGCGAGTGCGGCCATCGACGCGTCGACACGGATGCCCTCGTCACGGGTGAGCGAGGCTCCGGGAACACCGACCACCTCCGCGTCGTAGCTGCCGTTCTCCCAGGCCTGGTTGGCCAGCTGGTGACTGCGCAGTGCGAACGCGTCCTGGTCGTCGCGGCCGATTCCGAACTCGTCCGCGAGGATCTCGGCGGTCTCGCCGAGGGGTACCGTCCACTGCTCGGGCATCGACGGATTGGTCATGCGCCAGCCGAGGGTCGTCGAGTGCAGCTGTTCGTGACCCGGTGGGTACGGGTGGGCGGGCTTGCGCATCACCCACGGGGCCCGGCTCATCGACTCCACACCGCCGGCGATCACGAGGTTGGCGTCCCTCGTCTCGACCGCCCGGCTGGCCTGGATCACCGCTTCCAGGCTCGAGCCGCACAGCCGGTTCACCGTCGTACCAGGGGTCGAAACCGGCAAGCCCGCAAGGAGTGCGGCCATCCTGGCGACGTTGCGGTTGTCCTCCCCCGCCTGGTTGGCCGCACCGAGGATCACGTCATCGACCAGGGCCGGGTCGAGGTCTGGATGGCGATCGAGCAACGCGCGCAGGGTGTGTGCGGCGAGGTCGTCCGGACGGATACCCGCGAGCGCCTTTCCGTAGCGCCCGAACGGCGTACGCACGGCGTCGTAGATGTAGCTGGTCATGACCTCGCCCCTCCCTCGCGCCGCTCCTGCGGCGCCGTGTGCTCGGCTGGCCTGCGCTCGAGGAACGCCTGCTGAGACTCTCGTGCGTACGCGGTGGTCGAGAGCTCGTAGGTCACGGACTGCTCGAAGCGGTACCCGTCGCGCAGCGGCATGAGCTCGACGGCGTTGAACGTCGCCTTCGCCTTTGCCACCGCGGGTGGGTGCTTCGTCGCGATCTCGCGGGCGATTCCCAGGGCCGTCGGTATGAGTTCGGTGTCGGGTACGACGTCGGCGACCGCCCCGTGCCGGAGCAGGTCGTTCCCGCCCAGCCGGCGGCCCGTGAAGAACAACAGCCGGCAGAGCGTCCGAGGTAGGTGCTGCTCGAGGAACTTCGCACCACCCATCAGCCCCCGGTCGAGTTCCGGCATCTGGATCCACGCCGACTCGGCGGCGACGATGATGTCGCAGCCGGCGGCCAGTGCGTAGCCGGCGCCGATGGCTGGTCCGTTGAGGGCGGCGATCACGGGTTTGGGGCAGTCGGTCAGCGCGAAGAAGCTCTCCCGGGTGACCCGGTTGTGTCGCAGGTAATCAGCCGCGCCACCCTCGATGGTGACCCGCTCCTTGATGTCTGCCCCGGCCGAGAAGACCTTGCCCGCCCCGGTGAGTACCACGGCACGGATGTCGTCCCGCTCGGCTATCGCGTCGGCGAGCCAGACGAGTTCCTCCCGGGTACGTCGATCCTGGGCGTTCACCGGCGGCCGGTCGAAGGTGAGCAAAGCGACACCAGGCTCGACCAGCTCGAGGCGAAATCGTTCGAGTCGCACGTGGTCACCGTTCCCGGGCGGCGGCGCGCCAGTCGATGAACGCCTGGAGCCCATGCGTGTAGTCGGGGTCCGGAGCGAAGCCGAGTAGCTGGCGGGCCCGGGACGGGTCGTAGTAACGGGCGGTCGAGATGGCACCGTTCGGCTGGCTCGGGCCTGTCCACTCGATCTGCGTCGGCGCTCCGTAAAGCCGCAGAAGCGCCGTGAGCACGTCCTCGAGCCGAGTGGCGGCACCAGTGGAGACATTGATCGGCGCATTGACCTGGCCACCATCAAGGCCACTGGCAAGGCCAACGTCAAGCGCACGGACGAAGCACTCGGCCGCATCGGCGACCTGCACCCAGTCGAGGGCTGCGTTCGGATCACCATCGACTGTTGGCACCCGTCCGGCGTCGACGTCGTCGAGCACCGACAGGAGGAACCTCGAGGTGAGGCCCATCCGCAGGCGGGCCCCGAACAGAACGCCAAGGCGCAGGGCGGCCCACCGCATCCCGTTCGCCGCGGCGAATGCCTCCGCGTAGCGCTCATTGACGTACTTGCTCAGTCCGTAGAAGTCGCGGGTGAGTGCCTCGTCGGTCTCGACGAACGGTGCCGGCGCCGCTCCGCCCACAGCCGTACGGTTCACGCCGTAGACGGAGCCGGAGGAGGCGAAGACGACCGGCTTGTTCCCGGCGACCTCGAAGAGGGTGTGGGTGGCCACCACGTTGACCGCGAGGAGCGGTCCAGCCGGGCTGCCGCCGGCCTTCGGCAGGATCGCCGCCACATGCACGACGGCGTCGGCCGCGCCGACCAGAGAGCCGAGGAGGCGTGCGTCCGTCACGTCGCCCACCACGTCGGTCACCTGGTCCGCCGGCGACTCGTGCCCGTAACCGGGTTCACCACGGGCGAGGTCGAGGGCGATTACCTGGTGTCCCTCACGACTGAGCCGATCAACGATGTGCGACCCGAGCATGCCGTTCGCCCCGGTCACGAGGACCGTCCGTCCCCTGGCCATCTGTTGTCCCTTCCTGCCGTCGCTGGGTCAGCCGCTACCAAGGCCCGCTGGAGCTCACGCCGCCCTCACATGTGCCGACCGCCGGCAACCTCGACGACGGTTCCGGTGATGTACGCGGAAAGGTCGCTGGCCAGGAAGAGCGCGGCATTGGCGACGTCGCTGATCTCCCCCAGCCGCCCGAGCGGGATGTCCTTGAGCCGGTCGGCGAGGAGTTCCGGCGACAGACCCTCGATCATCGCCGTCCGGATCAGGCCCGGCTGGAGCGCGTTCACCCGTACACCGAAGCGCGCGCACTCCTTCGCCGCGGCCTTGGTGAGTCCGACCATGCCGGCCTTCGCGGCGCTGTAGCTGGTCTGGCCCGGATTGCCGACCTTGCCGGAGATCGACGACATGTTGAGGATCGAGCCGCCGCGCCCGAGGTCACGCATCGCCTGGCTCGCCGCCCGCGTACCCAACCAGGCGCCGAGCAGATGAACGTGGATGACGGCGAGGAAGTCCTCGACTGTCATCTTCCGCATCGAGGCGTCCCGCGTGAAGCCGGCGTTGTTGACGAACACGTCGAGGGACGCGAACTCCTTCAGGGCCCGCTCGACCAGGGCGGCGACGGAGGACTCGTCGGTGACGTCGCAACCGCATCCGATCGCCTCGACCCCGGACTCGACGAGGGTCCGCGCCCGCGCCTCGGCCGCGTCCGCGTCGATGTCGGCGACCACGATCCGGGCGCCGCTCGCCCCGAAGACGCTGGCTATCTCGGCGCCGATCCCGCGCGCGGATCCCGTCACGACCGCGGTCTTTCCTTGCAGCAGCATGCGTTAGTCCTTCGGCTTCACGTCGACGACAGCCCGGCCCACGATCCGCCGTTCGTCGAGCGCGCGGTAGGCGGCGCCAGCACCGTCGAGGTCGAACCGGTCGGTGATGAGGGGGTCGACCTGGATCCGCCCGGTGGCCGCGAGTTCGAGCACGGCCGGCATGTCGGTGCGGGCCCGGGCGCCGTAGGAGCCGAGGATCTGTATCTTGCGCCGGACAACGTGCGCGATGTTCAGCCGGGCGGTCACCCCGGCCGGTGCGATGCCCACGAGCACCACCCGCCCGCCGTCATCGACGCTCCCGATCGCGGTCTCTACGGTCGTGGCAGCCCCCAGCGCCTCGAACGCCACGTCGACACCCCGGCCGCCGGTGATCTCCCGGACGCGTGCGACAGCGTCTTCCTCGCTGGCGTCGACCACATGCGTCGCGCCGAGCTCGCGCGCGAGGGCCAGTTTCTCGGCACTCACATCGACCGCGACGATGGTCGAGGCGCCGAACGCCGCGGCCATCTGCACGATGTTGAGCCCGATGCCGCCGACGGCGACCACCGCGACCGACTCGCCTACCCCGAGCCGGGCGACGTTCTTGACCGCACCGTAGCTGGTGAAGACACTGCAGCCGAGGATGGCGGCGTTGTTGAGGTCGAGGCCCGCTGGTAGCGGAAACACGTCCGTCGCGGGTACGACGGCGTACTCCGCCAGCCCGCCCATCGAGTACATCGCGATCGGCTTTCCATCGAGGTCGGCCAGCCGGCTGGTGCCGTCGTAGAGGGTCCCCTTGAGCCGGTTGAACGCGAAGAAGGTCTCGCACAGGTCCTCGTGCCCGCGTACACAGTGCCGGCACCTGCCGCACGGCATGATGAAGCTGCACGCCACCCGGTCGCCGACGTTGAGCCCGCTGACACCGGCACCGAGTTCGGCCACGTGGCCGGTGATCTCATGTCCCAGCACGCACGGCGCCGGGAAGGCGACCTCGCCTTTCATCACGTGCAGGTCCGTGTGGCAGACGCCGCAGGCCGCGACCTCGACCAGGACCTCGCCGTAACCCGGCCGCGGATCCGCGAGCGCTTCGACGCCAAGGTCGGCGCCGACCTCCCGGAGCACCGATGCCCTCATGATCCGTTCACCTCCACCTGAGCCGGCTGCCGGCACAGGATCAGCACGGCGATGATGCCGTCCTGGACCACCTCGTCGCGTTGGTTGATCAGGCGCAGGCGTCGGCGCACCACGCCCGAGGTCCCCTTGCTCGTCAGTCGGGTCGACTCGATGGTCATCTCCAGGTGCAAGGTGTCGTTGACGAAGATCGGCGCGACGAACTTCCATTCCTCGATCTCGAGCATGGCGCCCATGGACGTCTTGAACAGGCCCATCCGATCGAGGAAGCCGGTTGCCATCGAAAGCCCGAGTACGCCGTGCGCGACCCGCTGTCCGAACATGCCGGACCGGGTGATTTCCCGATCAAGGTGAATGGGGTTGAAGTCCCCGCTCAGCCCCGCGAAGCCCACCACGTCGGCCTCGGTGACCGTCCGCCCACTGCTCACGAACGTCTGTCCGACCTCGAGGTCCTCGAAGTAGAGGCTGGAGAGACTCCCCACCACGGTCGGCCTTTCCATGTCCTTCACCCGCTCACACCCGATGTCGTCTGCCAGAGCACAGGTCTTCCTTTCGTTGCCGTGACCATCTCTGCGTCGAGGGCATCGAGGAGGTACGCCTCCGCCTCCCCCGTAGCCGCCAAGCGTGCGTTGCCGTCCAGCTCGGACCATGCGCGGCGCCGCCGCATGCGCGCGGCGATCTGCCACGCTGTGGACCGGGTTGTCGCGAGCTGGGTAACTTCTGAGCGCTTCTCGTCGTACACCGCGCGAAGGACCCGCATCCGTGCCGCGAGGTCGTCGAACGGATCGTCGTGGCCAGGGAGCACCACCGCCGGCTCCAGCGCCAGGAGACGCTCGGTCGAAGCCCAGTACTCCTTCAGAGGACGCTCGGGCGCATAGGGCCTGCTCGTCGCGTTGGCCCGGCGGCTCGCGAAGACATGATCTCCGCTGAACAGCAGTCGTAGGTCCTCGTCGAGGTAGCAGGTGTGGCCCGGAGTGTGACCTGGCGCGTGCACGACGCGGATCCGCCTACCACCGAAGCTGACCACCTCATCGTCGGCGAGTACGACGTCAGGCCGCACCGGCCGGGTTCGCGAGGCGATCTCCGCGTACTGTCGCAGCGCGAACTCGGCACCGGCCGGATCGGCTCCGACGCGTGACAGCCACTGCTGGAGGACGTGCGCGAATCCGCCGCCATCCTCGAAGCGGGCTCGCAGTGCACGCCACTCGGCGGCGTGCATCGCGACGCGGACGCCGTACTCAGACTGGAGTAACCCAGCCGCGCCAGCATGGTCATCGTGATGGTGCGTGAGAAGGACGTACCGCAGTGCGGCTGGTTCGACGCCCGCGGCACGCACCTGCGCGAGCAGCTCCGCGTAGGTGTCGGGTGTCCCCCACGGCACGTCGATCAGTACCGCGCCATCGTCGGAGTCGAGCAGGTAGGCATTGACAGAGCCGAAACTGTGCCCAGGTAACCGCACCCGCAACAACCACGTCCGCGCCGAGATCTCAACGAGAGAAGGCTTTGCGTCGACCGAATCCATTGTGGACGCCACCTCAGGCGCCCCTCCGGTAGCGCTGACGACCAAGCAGGATGAAGAGAATCACGGCCGTACTGGTGATCGCGGTGACGATCGTGGCGAACGCCGCCATCGGACCGACCGTGCCGTTCTCCCAGATCTCCACGAGCACGAACCCGATGACCGGCGTCTTGGTTCCCGCCAGCAACGTGGACGCCGCGAGTTCCCCCACGATGAGTACGAAGATCAGCGCCCACGCGTTCAGCAGGCCTGGCCGGGCCAGCGGAAGCGTGATGCGGGTGAAGGTTCGCCACTCCCTGCCACCGGAGATGTAGGACGCCTCGGTCAGGTCGCCACCGACCTGCGACAGGGCGTTGGAGGTCGTCGTCGACACCTGCGGCATGAAGATCACGAGGTACGCGAGCAGCAGGATGACGTACGTTCCGTTGAGGTGGAACGGTGGCCCGCTGAACGTCACCACGAACCCCAGCGCGATCACGATGGCGCTGAAGGCCGCCGGTAGCTTCGTCACCGCGTCGAGGATGCTGCCGATCCTCGGACTGATGATGACGCCGAAGGAGGTGCGGCGCCGGGCGATGGCGATGATCGTGGTCACCGCCACCGCTACCAGACCGCCGAGTAGACCGAGGAGAACACTCGTCTCCAGTGCCTTGCTGGCGACCCGGTGCTTGAACAGCATGCGCTCGAAGTGCTGCAGGCCAAGGTGGGAGAAGTCGATCGTCGGCGTCCAGTATGGCTGGAGCGCGACCAGGATCACCGCCAGCAGCGGAAGGACCGTGGTCATCAGCAGATAGCTGATCGTGATCACGCGAAGGACGATCCGCCAGCGACCGAGCCGCATCTTCGCGTTGCCACTGCGCCCGCTGATCATGGCGTGCTGGCCGCGACGCGTCACGGCGTTCTGCAGCAGCCAGGCGGAAAGAACGAACACCAGCAGGATCGTGGTCAGGACAGTCGCGCTGGCGAGGTCCGAAGGAAACTCGAAATGCATCAGGCGCACGATCCGCACCGACAGGATGTCGATGCCGGCGCCCGTTCCGATCACCACCGGAGCCGAATAGAGGGCGAATCCGACCACGACGAGGAGAAAGAACGCCGACACCATCGCCTGCGAGACTGCGGGCAGCGACACCCGCACAATCGTCTTCAGGACGCCGGCGCCGCTCACCCGCGAAGCTTCCTCCAGCGCTGGATCGAGATTGCGGAGTGCACCAGCGATAGGGATGTACGCGAACGGCACCAGCTCGAGTGTGTAGACGAAGATGAGCCCCGGCATGCTGAGAATGTTCAGCTCGAATCCGCCGGGAAGCGCGGCCAGCAGGCCGTTCAGGAAGCCCACCTTCGGCGACGCGAGAAACATCCAGCCAGCGGCCACGGCGATGGGAGGCATGAGCAGCGGCATCAGCGGCATGAACGTGCCCAGCCAACCAAGCCCCGCATCCGTACGCTCGTTGATCCACGCCAGCGATGACGCCACGATCAGCGAGAGCACCGACGAGCAGGCGACCGCGATCACGGTGTCGCGCAGCATCGGCCAGAACCACGGCTGCCGCACCGTCGCCCCGAAGGCATGCAGGTCCAGGCTTCCATCAGGGAAGAGGGCGCTGACCGTCATGCGCAGAACGGGAAACACCAGCAGCACAAGCAGCACCGCCGAAAGGAGCAGCACCCCGGCCCTCAGCAGCAGACCCTGCTCGAGGAACCATCGGCGCCACTGGAAACGCCCGGGCGTACGCCGCTCCGCGTCGGTACTCGCGGTCACGCCACACCCCCGGTCGAGGTGGCCGCGTGCGAAATGCTGCGCTCCTCCGGCAGGAGGTGCACGCATTCGGGAGCGACCGCGATCCAGATCTGGCCGCCCTCTTCGGCGCCGATGTCCTTGAGCGTCCACACCCGCAGGGTCTGCTCGCCGATCCTGACGAGGTACTGGTAATGCGTGGCGGTGTAGCTGATCCGCTCCAGCTCGGCCGGCCAGGCGTTCGGCACCTGCGGACGGTCGAGGCTGACGTCGCACTCCTCCGGACGGAACATCGCATAGAGGGACTGGCCCGGTGAGAGAGGCGTTCCCGCCCACTCCTCGCCCGGGCGCTTCGCGACGATCCTGCCCAGCTCGGTGTCGATAGCCACCGTGTCGCCGGCTGTCGTGTCGCCGGCTGTCGTGTCGTCGGCCGAGTCGCCACCCGCCGGGTTCTCGGCGGCGGTGGCGAGGGTTGCCGGCAGGAGGTTGGCCAGTCCGACAAACTCCGCGACATAACGCGAACGAGGACGCCGGTAGACCTCCCTCGGTGGCGCCAGCTGTTCGATGCGACCGCGGTCGAGCACCGCGATCCGGTCGGCGAGCTCCATCGCCTCCGCCTGGTCGTGCGTCACGTAAAGTGCCGTGAAGCCGATCTCACGCTGCACCTCGATGATCTGTGCGCGCAGCTCCTCGCGTACCTTCGCGTCGACGTTCGAGAGAGGTTCGTCGAAGAGGATGAGTTCCGCCTCGCTGACCAGGGCCCGGGCCAGCGCCACCCGCTGCTGCTGGCCACCCGAGAGTTGTCCGGGGTACTGATTCTCGAGTCCGGCGAGGCCAACGCGTTCGAGGCCCCTGGCTACCGCCTTCGCGACGGCGGCCTTCGGGAGCTTGCGGGCCCTGAGCGGGTAGGCCACGTTGCTGAAGATCGTCATGTGCGGCCAGAGCGCGTACGACTGGAAGATCATGCTGATGGGTCGACGATTCGGCGGAACGAACAATCGGCGTGCCGAAGCGAAAACCTCAACACCCTCGATGGTGATCGACCCTTCGTCCGGCCGCTCCAGGCCCGCAACGCTGCGCAGCAAGGTGGTCTTGCCGCAACCACTTGGTCCGAGCAGGACGAGGAGCTCGCCCCTGGCGATATCCAAGCTGACCTGGTCGATCGGGACGACGTCACCGGCTCCCTGCCTCCGGCGGAACCGCTTCACGAGGTTCCTGATCCGCACATGCGGAGTGGGCGCCGAGCTACCCGACTCCGCGGCCTCCGCCGCGGTAGTCGAATGGGCCATGAGTGTCATCGCTCCCGTTCCTTCGTGGTGCTGTATCTCAGCGTCCGAGCAGTGTGACGATCTGGTTCTGCTCCGCCTTGCTGACGTCCCAGACCGCGGGCGTGTAGTTGCTGGCGAGCGGCTGGCAGTCCGACTTCTCGTCCTTCTTCACCGTCGAATAGACCGGGTCCGCGCAGAGCACCTTGTAGCCCTCCGAGCTGACGAGCCAGTTCACGAAAAGCCGCGCGGCGTTCGGGTTCGGCGCATCCTTCGAAATGGCGACGCTGGTGGTGAGACCCTGAGTGGGGTCGAGGTCGGTGACCATGCCCACAGGTGCGCCGGACTCCTTCAGGTCAGCGATATGCGAGGGGTAGTTGGGTAGGGAATAGTCGTACTTCCCAGTCGCGACCTGCTGGGCTCCTACCGCACCACTGTCGACCCAGAGCGGCTTGAGGTCCGCCAGTGCCTTGAGGTATTCATCGCCGAACCGCTTGCGCATGATCGCGTACCACGACATGTAACCAGGCGAGGACTTCGGGTCGACCAGGATGATCTTGCCCTTGTTCGCGGGGTTGATGACATCCTTCCAACTGGTCGGTGGCTTGCTGACCTTGTCCGAGTTGTAGACCAGCACCACCGACTCGACCGCGACGTTCAACGAGTTCGACGTACGGAAGTCTTTGGGCCAACCAGCCGCGTTCGGGATCTCCTTGTCGGTGAGGTCACCGAACCACTCGGGATGGTCACTGATGAACGACGGCTGCACGGTTGGCATGAACACATCGGCGGCGACGGAACCAGCCTTGGCCTCAGTCGCATACCTGTTGAGAAGCGAGCTACCCGGAGCACGGAAGGGATTCACCGCGATGTCGGGGTATTTTTCCATGAACCCGTCCGCGAGCGCCTGGAGTTGGCCCTCGGCAGCGCTCGCGTAGATCGTCAGCTCGCCTTCCTTGTTGGCGGCTTGGACGAGGGACGCGAGCGGGTCGTTGCTGTTCTCCGTTTTCGTCTCCCCCGAGCTGTTACAGGCGGACGCTGAGACCATCAGCGCGGTCGCGGCCAGTGCCGCGAGAATCGCCCTCTTCCTCATGGTGTGCTTCCCTTTCTTTCATTGAAAGCAGGCTCGGGTACGCCGAGGTCACTCAGATGACCTGAGATTCGCGGAGCGCGGAAATCCGCTCCGCGGAATAACCGAGTTCGGTCAGGATCTGCTCGGTGTCCTGACCGACAGTCGGGACGCCCCGGTTCACTCGCAGGGGCGTTTCCGCATAGTGCAAGGGAGTCGCGACGACCTTGGCTGTTCCGCCGTCCCCACGGGGAACGTCGATGAAGCCGCCGAGCTCGGCCATCTGAATGTCGTCAGCGACCTCGTCCAGGCTGTTGAGGCGAGCGCACGAAACACCCTGCGCCTCGAGTCCGGCGAGACATTCGGTTGTCGTGAGCGCGCCCGTCACCCGCGAGAACTCCTCGACGAGCGCCTTGGTGTTCTCATAGCGAAGCGGCAGGCTCACGAAGCGGGGGTCGTCAGCCAGCTCGGGAACCCCGAGTCCGGCACAGCTCCGGCGCCACATCGAGTCGTTCGCCGCCGAGATCACGAGCCAGCCGTCCTTCGTCCTGAACGCTTGGTTCGGGATCCCCAGCCGGTTCGCCGTACCCAGCGGCTTGGGCACCACGCCCTTGAGCCAGTAGTCGGCGAAGAAGTAGTTGAGCAGGCTGACCTGGCTCTCGAGCATCGAGGTGAAGACCTGCTGGCCCTGGCCGGTGCGCGCACGGTGCATCAGCGCGCCCAGGATGCCGATCACGCCGTAAAGGCCCGCGGAGAAGTCCGAGATCGCCGTGCCGCAACGCACCGGGTCACCATCGGGTTCACCGGTGAAGCTCATGAGCCCGCTGTAACCCTGGATGACCAGATCGTTCGCGGCCTTCTGGGAAAGGGCGCCCTTGTGCCCGAACCCGCTGATCGAGCCGTAGATGACAGAGGGGTTCTCCTTCGCGATCGAGTCGTAGTCGAGGCCCCAGCGCTCCATCAGGCCGATCCGAAAGTTCTGGATGACCACATCAGCGTCGAGCAGGAGATCCTTGGCGACCTGACGACCGTCCTCCTGGTTGAGGTCGAGTGCCAGGCTGCGCTTGTTGCGGTTGAGCGCGAGGAACGCCCCGCTCATCGGCGGTTCATCGGCCGACTGTCCGTACGAACGCGCGGAGTCACCGCCACCGCGCCGCTCGATCTTGATCACCTCGGCTCCCATGTCGCCAAGCGTCTGGGTAGCCAACGGACCAGCGAAGATGTGCGTGAAGTCGACGACCCTGATGCCGCTGAGAATCTGGTTCTGCATACCGCTCTTTCGCCGTTCCTTGCTTCCCGCTGACGGTCAGACAGCGTGGGAGCCGGGTGAGTAACTGAGGATGGCCGTATCCGTGTAGGTCGTCAGAAGCTCGTCGGTGCTGGCCGCACGCACCTCGATCTTCATCTCGAGGTAGACCCGCCCCTTCTTCTCATAGCGATTACTCACGTATCCGCTCGCCGTCAGGCGCGCTCCGACCGGGACCAGCCGGTGCTGCACCACGTGAAACTCGTAGTGGATCCGAGCCGTGGGCCCGGGGCCTCCCGGGCAGTTCTTCTTGATGAGGCGGATCTTGTCGATATGCGCCAGGGTCGGCGGCGCGTAGTGCGTGCCACCCGATCCGACCGGACTGTGGAACTCTTCGGCGAACTCGTCCACACCGTGGCAGTACTCCCGCACCACGAACGAGGACATCTCATACGTGACGGGCTCGAGCACATCGCCGACCTCGAGGTCGCTCACGTACCCGTTCAGACTCATCTTCGAAACTCTCCTTGGGATGCGGTCGACGGAGCGTGCCGTCAGGCGACCGGTACGGAGGCCACACCGACGGTGACCTTCTGCTCGTTGGCGGTCTGACACCAGACCTCGATCGACCACCGCCCGTCCTCGAGGCCGGTCACCCTCCCGTGCGCCTGGATGACGTCGTCCTCGTACACGGGCCGGATGAACTTCGTCCGAAGCTCACCCCCGGCCAGGTAGCGCTCGCCGAACTGCTGGTAGAGCAGGCTGGAGATGTAGTTGGTCGAGAGCATCCCGTCGGCGATGATGCCCGGCAGGCCCTGCTCTTTCGCGTACTCCTCGTCGGTGTGGATGGTCGGCTCCGCGATCACGAACTCGCCATTGGCGAGCGCCGCGGTCTCCAGCGCGTCGCAGTACCACCGCATCCGTTCGCGGGTCATCGCGCGCGGGGTCGACCAGAAGTGCTGTCCGACGGCCGCGTCGTGGTCCGCTCCCATGCCTGCTCGTCTCCTTCGCCGTGGATGTTTCGAAGCGATGAAATTTGATTTCGGATATTTGATACTACGGAGCTCGGGTAGGGAGCAAGCCCTCGGAAGCTGACGGTCGGGCACCAGACCGCTCAGGGCGCGTGGAACGAGCGTGCGGGAGCACGGCGAGGGTCCGGAACCGGCCACTCGAGTCAGGGGCGAGGCACGGTCCTCCGTCACGTCCACCGAAGGGAGTCAGTTGATCGTCTTTGGCTGGCTCCGGTACCAGCCTCGCCGCGGCCGCCCGCCTGCGCATGGCAGGCTCCGGTGCCGTCGAGTGTCCTATCCTTGACGTTTCAGCGTGGGAGCTCGACCATCGTCACGAGGAGTCTCCAGACAGACGCTGGCGGTCCGCATGGTTCTCTGGAGATCGGAAGGAAGCGTGATGGAGCGGGCTGCAGGACGCAACCTCGGGCGCCCCAATCTCAAGCAGGAAGCCGCCAAGTTCATCCGCGACCTCATCCTCTCGGGAGAGGTCCGTCCAGGGGACCGGCTCGATCAGGACCGCATCGCCGCTGAGCTGGGCGTGAGTCGCCTGCCCGTACGCGAGGCACTCATCGCGCTGGAGTCGGAAGGGATGGTCGAGAACATCGCCCGGCGGGGCGCGTTCGTCGCCTCGCTCGAGCCCGAGGACTTCATCGACCACTACCGCATGTACGGCCTGCTCAGCGGCATCGCCGCCAAGCGCGCCGCCCAGGCCGGCTCGCCCGACGTGATCGAGCGCCTCTCAGAGATCGCGACTCAGATGCGCGCCACCACTGACCCCCGCGAGCACGACCGGCTCAACTACTCGTTCCACCAGGCCATCAACAAGGCCGGCTCCTCGCGGCGGCTCACCGCGGTCCTACGGATGCTCTCCAACAACATGCCGTCCCATTTCTACGAGTACAACTCGGAGTGGGAATACCGCAGCCAGGCGCTCAAGGAGCACGACGAGATCCTCGACGCCATCAAACGCGGCGACGGTGACTCTGCCGCGGCGGCCGTTGCCAAGCACTTCAACAACACCGGGGAGCAGACGGTTCGGATGCTCAGGTCGGTGGGATTCTGGGGCGACCAATCGGAGCGCCCAGCTAGGTAGCCCGATTCCCGGCGGCCACTTTCCCTCTCCGCCGGTTGAGGTCTCAGTACGAGCGAGCACCAACCAGTTCGGTGGGCAACGGCCGCGCGTGCAGGACGGTGAGTGCGGACACGGCGCGGGTGAGTACGACGTACAGCCGGTTCAGCCCGCGGGGTTCGGCGTCAACGATCCGGGCGGGCTCAACCGCAACGACGCCGTCGAACTCCAGACCCTTCGCGAGCGAGGCGGGCACGCACACGAGCCGGAAGTGTTCCAGGGAGTTCTCGGTGCGGCCGAGCATGCCGGGGACCAACCCGATTCTGTCCAGGCGAGATCTGATCGGCTCGGCAGCGAGCTTGTCGAAGACTCGCTCGATCTCCGCGTCGGCGGCGATGATGCCGATCGAACCCACGTGCCCGCCCTGCTCGTCGATCCGCAAGCAGGCTTGGAGAATGTCCTCGGCGGCCACCTCGTGCCCGTCGATGGCCGTGACCTCCAGAGCGCCCTCGGCACGCCGCAGGCTCACGGGTTCGGCCAGGTCTGGTTGCAGGACAGGCAGCAGCCTGGCGGCGTACTCGATGATCGCGGCCGGGACCCGAAATCCGCGGGTCAGTTCCACAAGCTCGGCGGACTCGCTCGCCCCCAGTTGATCCAGCACGGCCTGCCATGAGGTCGAGGCGTACGGCGTGGTGGCCTGGGCCAGGTCGCCCAACACGGTCGCCGTACGACAGCGTCGGCCGAGCGCACGGAGCTGCATCGCCGACAGGTCCTGCGCCTCGTCGACAACCAGATGGCCGCGACGGGGCGCACGCTCGAGCAGGTCCTGAACCTCGTCGAGGAGGACCAGGTCTGCTTCAGACCAGCGGGCAGACTTCACCGACCGGTACGGCTTCGGCCAGAGCAGAGCTTTCTGTTCCTCGGGCGTGAGCTCGTCGCCGGCGGTTTCGGCGAGGAAGTCGGCATCGGACAGCAGCCGGTACAGCACCTGTTCCGGGGTACGCCGCGGCCACACCCGGTCGAGGATCCGTTTGACCGGAGCCGACCGGGCAACCGCGTTCTGGGTCCGATCGTCCGGGGTTCCACCTCGCTGCTCCATCCGAATCAGCACGGCGTGAGCGAGCCGCTGCGCGAGCGTGGCGCGACCGGCGGCATATCGCGTGGCCGTCTCGAGTACGCCCGCGACGATCTCGCGCACCTCATAATCTGGCACCCGGAAGCGACTCGCTCCCTTGCTGTAGACCAACGCCTCCAGGTCATCGCTGACCCGGGCACCGGACCACAGCGCGCGCCGCAGAACCTCCGCCATCCGCGCGTCGCCTTTCACGGTGACTGTCGTCGTCGGCTCCTCATCGGCGGCCATCGCGTGGTCGGGGAAGTAGCGTCGGATCAGATCCGGGAACGTGAGCTGTCGGACGAAGACCTCGCCGAGCGCCGGAAGCACATGGCGGATGTACTGCAGGAACGAGCGGTTCGGACCGATGATCGCGATCCCGCCATCCCGGGCCAGCCGGGTCCGTTCGACGTACAGCAAGTAGGCGACCCGGTGCAGGCCGACGGCGGTCTTGCCGGTGCCGGGCGCTCCCTGCACGCAGATCGTGGTGTCCAGCGGCGCCCGGACCAGAACGTCCTGATCAGGCTGGATCGTCGCGACGATGTCCCGCATCGGCCCGGATCGTGGCCGCTCGATCTCGGCGGTGACCAGGCTCGAGAAACCCTCCGCGGCATCCGGCACACCGCTCACCGGCTCGTCCTCGTAGGCCGTTACGTCGACGTACCCGCTCGGGCCGGGCTCGTGGGAGAAGCCGTGCCGGCGGCGCACCAACACACGTTGGGGGTCGGCAGGTCCGGCCCGATAGAACGGTACGGAGACCGGTGCCCGCCAGTCGATCACCAACGGCGTGCCATCGGGCTCCCGGATGTGCCGGCGACCGATGTAGATCCGGTCGACCTCGCCACCGGGCCCGGACCCACGTTCGACGCGGTCGAACACCGCGCCCGGCTCGCAGTCCAAGCGCCCGAAGAACAGCGGGATCTTCGGCTGGTCCAGCAGTACTTCGGCGCGATGCTCTCGCGACCATTGATAGAACTTGTTGTCCCAGTAGCTGTCTGTTCCGGAATTGACGATGGCCGGCGTTTCGGTCTCGATGACCTCCGCGTGCATCTGCTTCAGAGCAGCGTGAGCGGCTTCGAGGTGGGCGCGTTCGGCAGCCACTTCTGGGTCCGCGCCGGTATCGATCGGGGCCTCGTCGGGCGGATCCGCGGCGGTGTTGGATTGAGCAGAGGGCATGACGGGGCCTCCACAAGGGTTGTCAGGCACTCGTCAGCAGTGGGCGCGGGCCCTCGCTCCAGGGCCGCCTTCGACGTCAGGCAGCGCAACCGGCTCGATTCGGTCCCTACTCTCCGGCACTACTGTCGTACGACGAGCCACCGGACATTACCAGCGCGAGCGGTGGCGCGAAACCGATTTCGTATGACGTACTAGTCGGTGGGGTCACTTCACGGCGGCAGCCCGCGCGGCCGCGTCCAGCGCGGCAAGCCCGGGGATCCCGTCCAGCAGACCGGTCACTGTGCGTTCGGCGGACTGACGGTGCTGCGGATCGGTATTGGGATCCAAGGCAAGCTGGAGCTGACCGTGGAGGACGTTGAGCCATACCGCGAGGCCGGTGGCGAACCCGCTGGCATCGCCGGGCCAAGGGCGGCCGCCGGCTCGGTGGTAGCGCGCGGAGATGGCCACAATGGCGTCCTCGCAACCAACGTGGTGCAGCAGCAGGGTGCCAAGTTCACGCCAGGGTTCTTGCGGCCCGCAGGTATCCCAATCAAGCAGGTAGCGACTACCGTCCTCGGCGAGGAGGGTGTTGGTGGCCTTGAGATCGCGATGACAGGTGACCACCGCACCGACGGGCGTGCCGTTGACCAGCTGGGTGAGCTGCTCGAACTCTGGTGCTCGTTCAGCGAGACTCCGGGACCACTTGGCTCGGGCATGGCTGGCCGCCTCCGCAGCCTGTGTCCAGCTGCCCTCTACCCGGATGAAGAAGGACAGCACCTCGGCGTCCGAGTCGCACGGAAACGTCAGGTGGTGGACTGTAGCTGCCTGCTGTGCCAGCCACAGTGATGCTGGCAGGTCTGTACGCCCCGGCACGGTTCCCTCAACCCAGCGCTGTACCAGCCACGATCGAGCTGATTCGGGATGGGTAAACAGCGGCATCCCGTCAGTGGTCAGAAGAGTCTCGGGGTTGGGAACCCCGGCCGCCCGGCAGGCGGAAGCGAACGTGATCTGCCATTGAAGATCACTGACCTTCGGGCGCTGCCAGACAAACTCCTTGGCCGCGAACACCCCGGACGCCGTCGTGAGGCTGAAAATCTCGCCGGCGGCTCCCCGGGCAGCAGGAGCCCAGCGGATCACCTCACCTAGGCCATACGCTTCGGCAAGAAGCTTTGGAGTGGCATCCTCGGTCAACTCGGACATGCACAAAGCAGAACCTCACGCCGGCCGAGTTGCCAACCGATTTCCACGCTGACCACCGCCCGTCGTTAACCCCGTTAACCGGTCAGGTCCCGCAAGCGTGAATACCGCCCAGAACCAGCGTCAGCGGCCTATTGATCATCAACCAGTCAGGCCGCACGTTCCGCGCGAACCGACGCCAGAATCTTGATTGATTCCAGAAAACAGGGCAGACTGTTGAGGGTGCCATCGACTTCGGACTTCGAGCGCATGCTGCGCGGGGTCGCCCTGCGTGTGACGCGTCCTCGGGTAGCCGTGCTGTCCGCGGTGCACAACCATCCGCACGCCGACACGGACTCGATCATCGGCGTCGTACGTAACGATCTCGGTGAGGTCTCCCATCAGGCCGTCTACGACGTGCTGCGCGCGCTGACGACCGCGGGTCTTCTGCGGCGCATCCAGCCGCTGGGTTCCGTGGCCCGCTACGAGGCGCGCGTCCGGGACAACCACCACCACATCGTGTGCCGGTCGTGCGGTGTCATCGCCGATGTCGATTGCGCCGTTGGCACCGCACCCTGCCTGACCGCATCCGTCGACCACGGCTTCGTGATCGACGAGGCCGAGGTCATCTACTGGGGCCTGTGCCCCGACTGCTCCACACCGCAACCAGTTCCTGAGTACATGCTCTGATCCCGGAGGGATTCCCGTGTCTGACCCTGACGCCGTTGTTGGCGAGATGAACGACGAGAGCGCGGGTGGATGCCCGGTCGCGGCTGGGCGCTTCAAGCACCCGACCGAGGGCGGAAGCAACCGCGACTGGTGGCCGAACCAACTCAACCTGAAGATCCTCCGCAAGCACCCCGCCGTGGCCAACCCCATGGGCGAGGACTTCGACTACGCCGCGGAGTTCAACACCCTCGACCTCGACGCCCTGGCGAGGGACGTCGACGAGGTCCTCACGACGTCCCAGGAGTGGTGGCCCGCCGACTTCGGCCACTACGGAGGGCTCATGATCCGGATGGCGTGGCACAGCGCCGGTACGTACCGCATCGACGACGGCCGCGGGGGCGCCGGCGCCGGCATGCAGCGGTTCGCTCCGCTCAACAGCTGGCCCGACAACGGCAACCTCGACAAGGCGCGCCGGCTGCTCTGGCCGGTGAAGAAGAAGTACGGCCGCAAGGTCTCGTGGGCCGACCTGATGATCTTCGCCGGCAACCGCGCCCTGGAGACGATGGGCTTCAAGACCTTCGGCTTCGCCGGTGGCCGGGCGGACGTCTGGGAGCCCGACGAGGACGTTTACTGGGGTCCCGAGCGCACCTGGCTCGGCGACGAGCGCTACAGCGGTGACCGGGAGCTCGAGAACCCCCTGGCCGCGGTCCAGATGGGACTCATCTACGTCAACCCCGAGGGACCGAACGGCAACCCGGACCCGCTCGCCGCGGCCCGCGACATCCGCGAGACATTCCGGCGGATGGCGATGAACGACGAGGAGACCGTCGCACTGATCGCGGGCGGGCACACGTTCGGCAAGACCCACGGTGCGGCCGACCCGGACCGGTACGTCGGCGCCGAGCCCGAGGGTGCTCCACTCGAGGAGCAAGGGCTCGGCTGGAAGAACACCTTCGGCAGCGGCAAGGGCCGGGACGCGATCACCAGCGGCCTCGAGGTCACCTGGACTGCCACACCGACGAAGTGGAGCAACCGCTTCTTCGAGAACCTGTTCGGCCACGAGTGGGAGCTGACCAAGAGCCCCGCGGGGGCCAACCAGTGGGTCGCCAAGGACGGTGCCGGCGCGAACACCATCCCGGACCCGGAGGACGGTTCGCTCTCGCGTCCCCCGACGATGCTGACGACCGACCTCGCGCTCCGGTTCGACCCGGTCTATGAGCAGATCTCGCGACGCTTCTACGAGAACCCGGACGAGTTCGCCGACGCTTTCGCCCGGGCGTGGTTCAAGCTGACGCACCGCGACATGGGCCCGATCCAGCGCTACCTCGGACCGCTGGTCCCGCAGGAAACGCTGATCTGGCAGGACCCCGTGCCCGCGGTCGACCACGAGTTGGTCGGGGCTGAGGACATCACCGCCCTCAAGGGCAAGATCCTCGACTCGGGGCTGTCCGTCTCCCAGCTCGTCTCCACCGCGTGGGCGTCGGCCTCGACGTTCCGCGGCAGCGACAAGCGCGGCGGGGCGAACGGCGCGCGCATCCGCCTCGAGCCGCAGCGGGAGTGGGAGGTCAACGACCCCGACACGCTGGCGCAGGTGCTGCGCACCCTCGAGGGGATCCAGGAGTCCTTCAACAGCTCCCAGACCGGAGGCAAGAAGGTCTCGCTGGCCGACCTCATCGTGCTCGGCGGGTGCGCCGCCGTCGAGCAGGCCGCCAAGAACGCCGGCCACGACGTCGCGGTCCCCTTCGCCCCGGGACGCACGGACGCGTCGCAGGAGCAGACCGACGCGGAGTCCTTCGCCCCGCTCGAGCCGGCCGCCGACGGGTTCCGCAACTACCGCGGGAAGAGCAGCCGGCTGCCGACCGAGTACCACCTGGTCGACCGCGCGAACCTGCTGAACCTCAGCGCTCCCGAGCTGACCGTCCTCGTGGGCGGCCTGCGGGTGCTGGGCGCGAACTTCCAGCAGTCCCCGCTGGGCGTCTTCACCTCGACGCCCGAGTCGCTGACCAACGACTTCTTCGTGAACCTGCTCGACATGGACACGGAGTGGAAGGCGACGTCCGAGGTCGCGGAGACGTTCGAGGGCCGCGACCGCGCCACAGGCGAGGTGAAGTGGACCGGTAGCCGCATCGACCTCGTCTTCGGCTCGAACTCCGAGTTGCGTGCACTCGCGGAGGTCTACGCGAGCGACGACTCGCAGGCTAAGTTCGTGCGCGACTTCGTGGCCGCGTGGGACAAGGTCATGAACCTCGACCGGTTCGACCTCGCCTGATCCCCACGTCCGGGTCGGCCGCTCGCCGGCCGACCCGGACATCCGCAGCCCGTTCCGGACATCCGCAGCCCGTTCCGGACCATGATCGGCTCTGATCTTGTGGCGGGCACCGGGTGATGTCAGCATCGGCGGGTGTCCGTGCGGCGGGGTACTGAGCGGGAGTTGGCGAAGTTCCGCGACTGGCTGAACGATCCAGACGCGCAGGTGCGGTTGAATGCCGCAGTCCGGCTGGCGTACCTGGATTGTGCTGACGGGCTGGCCGAACTCGTGGCGGGGCTGGCGCATTCTGAGGGCGCGATCAGGCTGGTACAGGTGCCCGAAGCTCTTGCCCTGCTAGGCGATCGCGGGTTGGTTCATGCGCGTGAGCTGGTACGACGACCCGGAGTCGCGCGGCTCCCAGCGGCGCGCACGCTGACCCACGTCGGTGAGGTCGACGGAGTCGTCGAGGCGATCGTCGCCACGCTTGGCGACCCGAATGAGACGTCCCGCCGTGAGGCCGCGTCTTTGGCAGGTGAGCTTGGACCGGCCGCAGCCGGCGTGTTCGACGTCCTCGCGCCCATCGTCAGCAGTGGCGGCGACCAGCTGGACACGGCGCTCCCGGCGTTGGCGTCAATCGGCGGTAAGCGGGCGATTCCGCTGCTCTTGCAGGCGATCGAGAACGGTCCGGCCGGGGTGAGGGTCGCGGCTCTTCATGGGCTGGCGGGGCTCGGGTTGGGCGCCGCGGAAGTCTACGGCCAGGTGGCGGCGGTCCTGGACGACGCGTCCCTGTCCCTGCGCGAACGTTTGGCGGCCGCGCAGGCGTTGACCCGGATCGGGCCGTCCGGGGACGCGGTCGCCGCGCGCATCATCACGGCGTTGCCGCGATCCGATCGGTGGCTCCGGATCGGTCTGCTGCGCACGCTCGCGCAGATCGCCCCCGGTTACCCCAGGCGTCCCGAGGTCAGCCAGGTCTGGCCGTTGTGGGAGTCGAAGTTCGTCCACTCCGCTCCGCCGCAGCTGATCTCGCGCTCGCGGGATGGCGTGCTGTCCGCCCTGGTGGAGCACCTTGACCACGACGACCATGACGTACGACGGAACGCCGCGCTGGCTGTCGCGTTCTTCGGCCGCGCCGGTCGGGCCGCAATCGACCAGGTGACGAAGGCGCCAAGGCTGTCTGAACCCCTGCGCCATGACGTGCTTCGTCGGCTTGGGCCGCGTACGTCAACCGTCGCGGGCTCGGAACGTCGTCCTGGGCCGTTCGACCATCTCGACCAGGGCGCGTGGCCGTGGGACCTGCACGTGACCCAACCAACCGTCGACCTCGACCGCATCTCGGCAGACTGTGAACGACAGTGGGCACAGGCGTCCGGTGGTGACCTGAACTACCGGATCGACGTGCCCAAATGGGAGTTCCTGCACTACCTGGTCGAGCGGCACGGCGTGCTGCTGCACGGTTCACCAACGCCGGGCGTCGGCATCCTGACACCACGCAGCCGGAGCTGGGGCGGCGGCCGGACCTCTGGTCAGCCGGGGATCTTCGCGGTGGACCACGCCTTGATGGCGATGTACTTCGGCATCATGGAACGGGACAAGGTCTCCTACCTGAGCAACGGGATCTGGACTGGCAGTCGTCCGGACGGGGCGGCCGTGCGATGCTTCCGGTTGGCCGCGGAGTTCGCCGGCCTCGCCAGTCGACCGTTCGCCAACGCGACGATTTACATCCTCCCGGCAAAGACCTTCACCATGATGGGCGAGCTGACCAGCCTTGTTCCAGTGCAGCCACTCGCCAGGCTCACGATCTCGCCGTCGGACTACCCCTTGCTCGAATATGTATGGGGCAGTGATGTCGGCCCGCTCTCGACCCAGTTCGGAGAGCGGTTTGCCTTTCTGCAAGACGTCGGCATCTGGCCGGCGAAACGTTCCGCTCAGTCCGCCCACAAGTGAAAGCGCAGCATCTAGCATCAAGCCCTTTTGTGCGCATCAGATCCGGAGGGACTTGCTAGCGGGGGGACGCCGGTTCGCCCGGCGCTGATTCCGGCCCGGATTGGCGAAGGGCGTCCTCCACCCGCATCCTGACCTGCCCGAAATGTCATCGGTACACACCCAGATCCATTTGCTATCTTTCATGCCCGCCTCCCGGACGGGCTCAGCGCAGGTAGGGCACGTTGGCGGATTCGCCAGCTCATCGGCGCCTTCCTGGGCGAGCAGCATCGAAGCCAGCTTGGTGCTTTCGAGTAGCACCATCACATCGTGCGTTCCGCGATCACCTTGGTGAGAAAGAATGTTCATGCTCCCAATGAATGTAACTCGGCGGTCGATGATGATCAGTTTCTGGTGTTCCCGATCTACAAAGATCACGTTGTCGATCGCTGCGCATAGATTCGATACGAAGGGACGCATGGCCGTGGCAACCTTTCGGGCCGGCCGTACAACGACGCGGACGTCAACCTGTCGATCCTTCGCATCAACCAACGAACCGAGTAGACGGTTGACATTCCGGCCGACCCAGGGACTCCATATCCACAAAGTATGCTGCGCCTCCGCGATTTCGCGGAGCAACGCCTCTGGCAGATCATCTTCGTCGTACACGTCGACGAGCTTGACGTACGATCGCAGCGAGTCCCAGAGCTCCGTGGCCACAGTGTCGGTGACAGGTGGAAGCTCAGCCCTTAGCAAGTCGGCGGCTCGTACAACGTGGACGTCGCCCGCCTCGATTCTCCGGCTGACGGCTTGTAGCGGGCCGGTGCGCGCCCTTCGGACGGCGGCGAGGTTGGCGATGAGGTATACCCGTCGGCGCGCGCGGGTTAACCCGACAGTAAAGACGCGCAATCCTTTGAAAGCGAATAAATTTCGCCTGTCATACGCGGCCTTGAAGATCCAATTCGTTCCATCTTCGACGAGGTCGAATATGACGATGTCGAACTCGCGACCCTGGAATTTGTGTGACGTCCCTACCTCTATGCGTTGACTCGAACCGGACTCGGAGAGGAGATTTGCAACCATCTCTCTCTGGGCTCGGTAGGGCGTGACTACGCCGACTGTATCGTTCTCGTGAGAGACGTGCCGTTCAGCTAGCGCCCGAGCCACCATGGCCCCAATTGGCCACCACCAGCTTCCCTCCTGTCCCTTCATCGGAGTGGCTAGTTCCGTGCTCAGGCCGTCCACATCGATGAGTACGATTTCTGGCCCGGCAGGTTTGGTTTGTACTCCCGGATCGCGCTCCAGGAGACCGCCGTAGGCGACATCGTTGACCAGGGCCGTGACGGCCTCGCCGAATCGCCGTTGGGCGCGTAGCACTACGCAGCCTTGACTGCGCTCGGCGGAATCGGGGTCGGTGATGCCGATCAAGTGGAAGCAGTCTGTCCCGTACCAACGCCGCGGGTGCGCCCTGTCATTTTCGAATGGATCGATCGGGCCGTTCTGAAGGAAGTCGCCGAGCAACGTGATGCCGCTCCTGCCACGGCTCATCGCGTACACGGCTTCGGGAGGACTCGCGGCAGCTGCCTCATCGATGAAGACATGGTCATAGGTGCGTTCGTAGATCGCCGGCTTACGGCGAAGCATCGCCAAGGTCGTCGCCACGACACGCGCCTTCGCGATGAGCTCGTCCTCAGCAGTTCTCTTCTGCACCTCCTGTGTCCGTAGTAGGTCCTCGTGCTTGGCCTCTAGCTTTTCGATCCTCGTGAAGAGCGGAGCCGCATCCGTTTGGAGCGCTGGTAGGCGCTCGCGCTCGCGGTCGTACGCTGCCTGCTCGGCACGCTCCAAGAGGTCATAGTCCGCCGGTGTCGCTGCCTGCCCGGCCTCGAGCCTTGCCAGCTGTGCATCCTTGTCACGAAGCTCCATCTCCAACGCATTGATGCAGACTGAACGTGACTGGCCTAGCGTCTGGGCCCGTTCCATCTCGACTCTCCGCGTCTCCACGTCCGCTCGTGTCCATGGGATGGCCGAGCGGAGGTGTGCGTCGATGCGAGGCTGCAGTCGTTCAGTCATGCGCCGAAGGATCGCTTCAGCATCGAGGCACCGTGCTTCTGCGGTCGTCAGCTGGTCTTGCGACTGCTCAAGCTTTCGTACCAGCTGTCGCTGGATGGGGCGGCTCCTCAGCCGTCCGACCATGCCTTGCGACTGAATGCTCTCAAGAGCGCGGTGTACGTCATCGACGTCTTCTCGCAGGCTAACGACCTTTCCTAGCGCGCGGTCGCGTGTGTCGATGAAGCCGTTCAGCTCGGCATTGAGGCTGTCAGCCTGGTCGAGGAAGACTCGCGCGGCAGATGTTTCGTTGTAGCGCTCGCACGCTTTCGCCGAAGCTTGGCGGTCGACTGCCAAACCGTCGCATTCCCGTTCCAAACGCTGGCTGGTGCGGTCCATCTCAGAGCGGAGGTTCCGCACCTCGTTGGCCTTTGCCACACGTTCCCTTGCTGTCGCCAACCCTCCTTCCTCGAAGGGACGAATGATGCGCTCACACTCTTCCAGCCTGACTATCCGGTCATCCGTGCGAAGATCTGCGATCTTGTCCTGAATCTCTTGGCGTTCGAACTCAAGGCCCGCCAGCCGTTCTCGAATCAGTGCAGAAACAGACATGCGAGGGTCCTGGGCAACAGCAGCTATGTGCGGCGTGCCGACGCGCACCACCTCGCCAAGCTGCGGGCCAATTCTGCGCACAGCGCGCTCGACAGCGTTATCGACGGCAGCGTTCGTGCCCGAGACTAGGAGTACGCTCTTGCCCTCACCAATCAGCGTCTCGAGCGCGTGAGCGATGACCTGCGTCTTTCCCGTACCGGGAGGGCCCCAGACTGCATGCAGGCCCTCGGCGACGCAAGCCTTCCAGGCCTGCTGCTGACTCGGGTCGAGGTGCTCGGGCGCGCCGCGCAGGTCCGGAACTGAGTCGAGTTTCCCAGCATGGAATCGCTCCAGCAGGGGCGTCGTGTCCGTGGCGACTAGCCGTTCAAGAAGCGACTTCGTAAGCGCCGCTGGGCCGCTGGATGAGACCCAGAGGTAGAGGCCATCATCGGGCGCGCTTTCCGAGACATGCAAGTAGAGCAGATTGCCGTCCTGCTCGCTCTCGATCAGCCTGTAGGCATGGCGGTCTGTCCCTTCCTCTGGCGCAAGCCGAGCATCGTCGAGCCGTTCGTCGAAGTCTCGCTCATTCGTCGAGAGGACATACCATCCGTCCCCCCTCTCGTACGCGCGAGTGACGCGCCGTTCCATCCTCAGCCGCGGCGACGACGCCCTTTGCTCTCCGCCCTCCTTCTCTAGGAGAGCGGAGACCTCTTCGACAATCTCCTGGAGCCACGCAGGCCTACTAGACGATCGCACCTTTACCCCCCGGCCCAAAAGGTGTCCGATCACGATCCGCCCAGCCACGACAGAGCGCTCACTCAACGTGTTCGTGTGGAGTCATTCTGACACCCCTATGAGCCCGATCTGGTCATTTTCACCAAGGTTGACCAGACTGGACCATCGGCGGGATCCCCGAAGCTGGCTGGGGCGACCTTCTACTAACCAATCGGACCTTTGAGCTGGGGGCGCTTGGACCGAGCCGGCACGTCTCGGGAACGCCGGGGGTTCAAGCACCGAGGACGCCCGAAGACCCGGGCTGCGCCGATCCACCCGCAGCTCGCGGCGCTCCTGCGAAGGCACCTCGATGCAGACGGCGCCAATCGCGACGAGCGGATCTTCGCAGGAAGGTGCGGCGGCGCATCTCAGGAGACGACCTACCTCGCGGTCTGGGGCGAGGCCCGGACGAAGGCTTCAGCGCCGCCGAGTACGTCTCGCCGCTGGCTGCGCGACCGTAGGATCTCCGGCATGCCTGTGCCACCACATGGCGCAACGCCCGCGTGGCGCGAACCAGCGTCGCCCAACGGCTCGGCCACAGCGTCGACGTCCTCCGACGCGTCTACGCCAAGTGCATCGACGGCCACGACGTCGCCGACCGCCGACGCGTCGCCAGATTCAGAGTCGGACCGGGCTGGCGACGCCCGTAACGCCCGGCGCGTGCAGTACTCGTCGTGATACCCAAGACTGCGACGTCAAGCCGCGCAAGGTGAGGCCAAGGATGTCACCGCCGAAGGGTGCGCAGGGGGCGTCGGTCGAATCGGCAGTTGGGCCGCCTCCTGGTCGCTGCTAGGAACCTAACGTCGCGGCCTCAAGCGCCGAGGACGCCAGTCCACCCGCGCCGTGCCCATCCATCCGCAACTCGCGGTGCTCCTACGAAGCCATCTGGATGCGTTCGGTGTCCACCGCGATGGTCGGGTCTTCGCTGGCAAGTACGGCGGCACATTTCACGAGAACGCCTACCTCGCCGTCTGGGACAAGGCCCGGAAGAGGGCTCTCAGCACCACCGAATACGTATCCCCGCTGGCCGGGCGACCCTACGACCTCCGGCACGCCTGTGCCTCGACTTGGCTCAACGCTGGCGTTGCGCCAACCCAGGTCGCTCGGCGGCTCGGCCACAGTGTCGAAGTGCTCCTGAGGGTCTACGCCAAGTGCATCTACGGACAAGAGGATGCCGACCGCTGACGAATCGAGAGCTTCATGAGGCCTGGCGTCGAGGAATGATCCAGCGCTTTTCGAGGCCCCAGCTGGCGGAGCAGCGGCCGGGGCCGGGTCTCCAAGGACCGACGCGTCGGAGTTGGGCCGCCCTTGGCCGCGTGTTCGGGAGTCGGCGCCGCACGCAGGCCGAAGATCGTCCAAGATGGAGGGTATGACCGGCCTCGACCAGCACGCTCCCATCAGCGGCCTTGACGTCTCTGTCGCGGATCGGCTCGTTGCTGAGGTGGGCGCCGAGTCGGCTGAACGTGTGATCCGATGCCTTCGGACGGCTGAGGCACTACTCCGCCACGGCTCCGAGGACGGCTACCTCCGGTACGCCGAGAGCGCCGCGTACAACCTGCGAGAGGCGCTCGACTCGGTTGTTCGTGACAGACCAGCCGGTGAGGGAGGGCTTTCCCAGGCGATCGAGGCATGGAGGCGCTATAAGCTCACGACCCAGCTACCCGGAGCTGATGGCGCCGCGGCACTGGCAGAGCTGGCCAATGTCCTCGACAGTCTCGCGAGCAGCCATGAACGTCAGTCGTACATGACCAGGAAGCTCCTGCAGTGGTTCCGAGCCCAGACTGGGGTCGAGCCCAGTCCTGGCGAGGACGACCCGACCGTGCAGTACCAACGACTTCGTGAAAGCGCCGCTCGGATCTTGCACAGGAACAGCCCTCACGCCGAGGTCGAGGCGCTGTTCGGTGAGACTGTCGCGTGGTTGGTGCGGTTCTTCACGCCTCCCAGCGACATCGTGCATCGCCTCGAGCAGCTGGCAGAGTGCCCTTACTCGTCCGCACTCCTGGTCGAGTTCCGTTCGCTCGCGTTGAATGCGCACCACCTCCGGCTGTTCCTCGAGCGACTGGAGGATCCAGCTTGGCTGGAGCCGATGCGAGAGGTTGGACTCATCGAGCTCCCGCAGCTTGGTGAACCCTGGCCAGTGACGTCGCTTGCCGGGGAGTCACGCAGGCTGCCCGATGCGGCAGTGACCGGGCTCTTAGAGCGACTTCTGGGTGACCTGAAGTACGAGCTGAAGGATCGCCGGGCAGCTTGTGCGTGGGAGATTGCGAGGACGGCCTCGGGGCTTGGACGCGCCGGGCTAGAGGTCGTTCTGGAGGTCCTCCGGCTCTACCCAGCCGACGACTGGATTCAGATGATCGCGATGTCGGCGACCAAGGAGGTCGACGTCACCGACCCAATTCACGTCGCCGTCGCCGACGCTGTGATCGGCAACGAACCTCGCCTAGACCACGGACACCGTACCGAAACGATGCTGAAGCGACTCGTTGATGGGATGACCGAGGGCAACGTCGCGGCACGCTTCGGCTTGCTCGCAACGAAGGTCCGGCGACTTGCCTCTGATGATCAAGCGCGCCACGTGTTCATCGATGTTGTGGCACTTCCCGTCGAAGGCGAGGATCTCAGGGAGCCTCTGCTCCAAGCGGCGCAGTGCCTCGCGGCCGTTGTGCCGAAAGTGCGGATGCTCGGGATGTCTGGTCCCTCGCTGCTCCAGCGCGTGGAGACGATCCCAGGCGAGCTGGGTCAGCGGTTGAAGTGCCAGGTGCTCGCTGGTGCCACCGACATCGACCGACACATCAAGCTGTCGCACCTCGCGACGAGGTTCGGATCGGAAGTCGCGACAGGCGACGACAAGGCGCTCCTGGATGATCTCCAGCCGCTTGCCGACTCCGAGCTCGTCCGTCTCCGAGCTGCGTTCGGCACACCGTCACTTGCCCCCGCCGACGGCGCCAGGAAGCCCCTAGGTGCCAGGGCATGGCGATGGTCGACCGTGCTACCAGACGTGGTGCTCGCTGGCTGGAAGAGTGCGATCAACGCCGTCAGCGAGGTTCACGGGGCGCCTGACCCTTCCGCCCTCACAAGGCGGACCGCCACATTCGGAGCGATTTCGGGTAGCCCACCCATCTCTGCCGATGATCTCGCCAACCTCGGTGTGCTCGACGCAGCAGCACTGGTCGCCGCCTGGCGACCGAGCCCCGACGCCCCGTGGGGTGTCAGCGCCCGAGAACTCGCCCGTGCGCTGGAATCCGTCGTCAAAGCTGATCCCGAGGCCTGGACGCAAGATCCGGTCGCCGTCGTTCGAACGCTTCGCGAACCTGTATACGTCGACCACTACTTCCGTGCTATCGCCGCAAGCGCAGCCCAGGTCATCGCGCAAGCGCCCGCGCTGGTGAGAGCCGTTGCACTCGTGCGCGACGAACGATGGGAACCCACGGTCATCGGCAAGGACAACTTCGAGTACGAGGATGACTGGTCAGTTGTGGACACAGTCGCGGTCGAACTCATCGATGCGCTCGCCGATGCCGGCGCCGATCTCGCCGAGGATCTCCAGTTCTGCTGGATGCTCGCCTGCGAGCTCACACGAGACCTTCCTGAGGATCTCGGAACAGCGGACCGGTACGTCGACTCGTCTGACCACGACGACCCGCTGAACAGAGCCATCAACAGCACCTACGGTAGAGGTCTTCAGGCCGTTCTGGCCCTTGGCGGCTGGGAACACCGGAGCGCCGGGCCAGCAAGCCCGACGCTCGACACCATCCTCACGGAGGTGCTCGCAGTACAGGGCGCCGTCGGTCTGGAGCTCCGGTCGGTCATCGCAGCCAGTCGGACCTTCGTGGAGGCAATCGCTGGCGATTGGCTCGCTCAACACCAGGACTCCCTTTTCGGCGACGAGCTGGGGCAGGTTACCTTCGATCAGACCCTCAAGTACTCGCGGCCTACCAAGGTGTTCTACGGTCGCTCGTTCGAGCGACTGCTCGATGCGGCGCGCCGGGGCGCCTACCACGGGGCGGTATGCCTCCTGGTCGCATACCTCTGGGACGAGCCAGGCTACACGCTGGAGCGCATCATCGACGGTCTCGCAGGTAACAGCCGCGCCCTGATCGAGGTCGGCCGTGAAGCCCCGCGCCTGTCGGGCGATGCTGGTGTCGACCATGACCACATCCTCCAACGAGGGATCGCGCTCTGGGAAGTGCTCCTCACCGAGGCTGGCCATCGAGTTCCGGTCTCCGCGCTGTCCGGTCTTGGCGGCTGGGCGCTTGCAGCAAACCTCGACCAGTCGCGATGGCTCGAACTCACCGAGCAAACAGTCGACCTCACCGGCGCGGCGATCGACCACGCGTCCGAGGTGGCGGAGCGCTGTCGCGATGCCCAGCCATCACCGGCTGGATTACGCATCCTGGCTGCCCTGCTCGGGCATGGCGACAGATGGGACCAGCACCACATCGAAGGAATCGGCGTAGAGGCGCTCAGCGCTGCCGCCAAGCGCGGCCTGGCTGACGAGACGTTCAAGCTCCTGCAGGAGCGACTCATCCAGCGCGGCCGACACGATGCAGCGAGGATCCGCCCCGGAGACAACGCGGAGATCGCTCCAACGGAGTAGGTCACTCTCCGACCGAGCTCAACGGCAGTGGCTCGGGCCCGATCCGCAAAGCCAGGTGAACGGTGGCACTGGCCGGAGCCACAGCGGCGTTGTTACCAGGGACCGCGGACTCGCAGGCATTACGAGCGGTTCTGGCGGCCCCGCGCATTCCGTGCAACCACCCGTTTCCAGCCGCGAACGACACCGCTGATCCAGGCAGCCGAAGATCGGCTTGCCGATGCCTCTCAACCCGGCGGCCCTACGGCGCTCGTGCACGGCGACTTGTGCGGGGGGAACACCGTCTGGTCGGACGCCGGCTTCGTTGGTTTCATCGACTGGGAGGGTTGCGGCGTCGGGCACTACGTCGTGGACCTTGGAAATCTCAGATTCGAAGAATCGCTGCGTTTCGATCCGCCCGCCGCAGACGAGATCTTGCTGGGCTGGCAGGAGGCGAGCGGCCGCGTCGCCGGAAATATCTCCTAATGGGATCTAATAGCAGCCCTGAACACCCCGCACGACCTGACGCCCTGGGGTGCCGCGCTTGGCGGGACCGAACGCCGCGACCGGTTCCTGCGTTCGGCTATCGACCAGTTCGACCGTGGATAGGCGAGCACGGCCTAGACTAGGCCTCGACACGTAGCCGCAGTGGCGTCCCAGAGCGGTCGTACGTGTCGCGCAACACTCCCCCGGCCGCTACGTCGGCGCATACGGCAGTCCAAAATCTCTCTGCCTGCGCATAGCCGGGAAACGGTCTGATCTCCCACCGGCCGGGGAACCGTTCGACAAGACGACGCACGACCTCCCGCCCAACGCCCGAACGTCTCCAGCGGCGCAGAATAAAGAGCTCGGCCATGTCGTAGACCGCCGGGTCGCCGCTCAGATGAGGTCGCCGAACCCGCCAGTCTCATTCACGTCCCAGCCCTCGACGGCAGACAGATCATGCAGGTAGAGCCGTACGAGCTGAACGAGAGTCGCCCGCGCGGTTGGGGCGGCTGGCACTACAGAAACCTTGATCGAAGCCGGCATGGCCCATCATCCTCCACACTTTCGTCGACCAGATGCAACTAAGGATCTGATCAACGATCCGCCTGCATTCGCGCGGCGGGTACCGCGAGGCCCCTCAGGTGGTTGTTAAGGTGAGTTGGAGATCGCAGCCGAAGAAGATTGCCAGGCGCTCCGCCTCGACCTCGATCGGTCGTCGAGTCCAGCGAGGTAGCGTGCCGAACGGCTCGATTTCGACGCTGAGCTTGCGCCCGGTTCGTTGGTGTTTCCAGACGCCCTCGATCCGGCCGTTGATGAGAAGGACAGCGGAGACCCAGCCCTGAAGCCGGTAGATCCGCGTCCTGTAGGCGGGGTCCAGCGCCGGATTGCCGGGGCCGGGACGAGACCCGCCTCGATCGCGTCGGGTCGCGCATACCACCCACTGGTCGAAGCCAGGCAGGAGCCGGACGACGTTCGCCGGCGTGGTCGATGCCAGCTCCGCGACCTGGTCGGCCAGCATCCAGTACGGCTCTCCGTCGACCTCAATCTTGGTGACCTGCTCCCCGAGCGCGTCGAGCATCCGAGATGCGTGGGTGCGGGTCGTGCCCCACCAGCAGGCGAGGTCGACGGGCGCGGCCGGGCCGTAGACGCTCAGAAATCGCCGGGCGATCGCGGCGAGGGCTTCGTCGGCGTCGGGTGGATCAGAAGGTGTGTCGAGCCAGGTGGCCGGATGGGTGAACCGGACATGCTGGCCGAAGCCAGGTCCGAAGCAGAGTTGGCCAAGGAACGAAGCGGGCTTGAGAAAGCTACCCCAGCCTCCGTGGATCATTCCTTCCTTGGCGGTCGATTCGCTGAGGCGCCCGACCGCGGCGGCAAGCTCTGCTCGGGTAAGAAGCCTGTCATGTAACGCCCTTCCCACCAGATCGGCAAGCTCGCCCATGAGCGGGTCTTTGAGCCAGTCGTACCTCTGCGTGTACGTACCAAGTCCGGCAAGCCACACGCCAAGGTCGGACGCCGACAGCACATGCAGAGTCCCGCGCATCGCCCACAGCTTCACCAGGATGCGCCGCTGCCACAACGCATCCTGAACCGCCTCACGGGTAAGCCCGTCGATCCTGGCCGACAGGGCCAGCTCCACCGACGACATCACCTGCGCGTGAAGCCCGCACATCCGTTCGACGACCGCGATCAGATCAGCGGTTGACGCGCGTTCCAGCAGGTGCTGTCGCCTCATCCGCCACGCGAGGGCCTGCTCCCATGAGACCTCTAGTCGGGCGGGAGAAGCCTGACCCTGATTGTCGTCCGATCCAGAACGGTTGACCTGCTGGATCGGGAGGGACCGCGCGGTCATCTTCACCTGCTCTCAATGTGTTCGACGTGCCAGGACGCCAGCGGGCGTAGCAGTGCGTAGGCTTCGAGCACCCGGTCGACCGCCTCCGGTGTATGCAGCCAGTCGTCACATCCGAGCGGGCGAGTGACAATCAGCGTGCGATGGCGCAGCAGGTCGGCGCGCGGATGGTCGGCCGGATATCCTCGTGGAGTCCGCTTCAGCTGGTCACCGGCGATCTCAGATCCGTTGTGCTGCAGGGCTTCCACAATGCTCACCAACTCCGGACCGCTGGCGTCGGACGCGACCGCGGCGCGGTAGGTCGCGACGTTCTCTGCACCCGGATACCACCAGCAACCAAGAACCGCCAGCCCGTCGAGGTCGAACCACAGGCTGAACTCGGCTTTAGGCCCGATGCGTACGACACCGCACTGCCGCTGCCACGGCCACACCATGGAGCCAAGCCCCCAGACCGAGAAGTCCCCGTAGGCAGCGTCGGCGTCGGCGACATCCTGCAGGAGATCGATCATCGGCTGCCGGACCAGTCGCTCCCGGTCCTTGCGCAGCCCTTGCCGGACAGAAGCCGGCGGATCACCGTCGAGCTTCAAGAGTACGTCGTAGGCCTGCTCGGGCCATCCGGTAAACGCTCGTCGCATGCGTGGCATTGTGCCGCCGGCCACCGACATGCACTCCGGACGTTCGAAACCGGGAAGCAACGATGCCACACTGCCGCCTGTGGCACCCTTCGGCCCGCGCGATCCGGCTTGCTCAGGGATAGCCGTTGGGTTACGAAATCGCCTCTTGGAGGGCCTCGAGCTCGACGGATCAAAGTGGCAACTGGATCCATCCCCCGATGTCAACTCGCCCAGCGCGTTCAGCGGCCTGTCGGGCGCCTCGGTTCTCGGCGTGGATGGTGCCGACCAGAATGCGACCCTCGTCCGGTACGGCTTGGGCGAGGAGCGTCGTGAGGTGGGCACCATAGCCACGGCCGCGGAACTTCGTGGCCAGGATGAGTTCCTGGACAACGTAGGCTGGCATACCGAGGGTTTCGCCCTTGGTCTTCACCGACACGTAGCCCGCCCAGTCCCCTTCGACCGTGACATCGAAGAGGGTGCCTGCCGTCAGGCTCTCCGCCAAGTCCTCATAGTCCGCGATCTTGGCTTGCTCTCTATGCGGCGGATGCTCGTGGTCTAGATCGTCGTAGGCCGCACTGGCATCCTCGTAATGCCGCAGCGTCTCTGCCAGCGTGAGTATCAACTCGGCGGGGACTGACTGGCCGAAGCCCGCGCAAAGACTTCTCACAGGCATGGCGAGGAATCGTCTGTCCGGCGTCGTACCTTCGAAGCGGCCGGGTGGCTCGGCACTCCACAGGCGTACATAGCGGGGGTGAAGATCTCCATAGGTCTGGACGGCTGCTCGTGCCAACACAGGCAGGTCCTCTGTCGTGAAGGGTCGACTCATCACGGTGGCGTCAACGAACGGCTTGCCTGGATCCCCACCCTCGTACCTCATGCTCATCATTGCGCTGAGGTCGTTGCTCACCGCCGACCAACGGTTGAGGAAGGCCTCGGCAGGCAGTCCGGTAGTTGTCAAGTCAAATGAGACAGGTTGTGCCTACGGGGTTGGTTGTGGCTGGTCGGTGGGTTGGTTGATCCATGCCACCTCGGGCAGTCGGGGTGTGGCGGCTTACGCGGCAACCACGGGCCATGCACCCGGCCTTTCGGGTTGACGTGCCGATAGTGGGTTGCCCGGGAAATCCCGGTCAACGCACACGATGTCGTGACCGGAATCTTTGCCGCGCGCAGCTTCGTGAACGCGGCCGTCATGACGTCCTGCGCGGCTCGTCGTTCTCCGCGCTCTCGGAGAGACCTTCCAAGAGCGCGCGCACTTTTCCCATAATGTCCAGCGCCATCTGGGTCCTGGTCAGATCATGCTGCAGCTTCTCGTTCTGGCGGCGAAGTTTCTCCAGCTCAACCTGCTCGGCCGACCTTTTGGCGCGTTTCGTTGAGGTCGTTGATTCTGCCGGCCCGCCGGTCAGGGCACCCGCATCTCGTGCCCGTGCCCACTCGATCACATGGGAGGAATACAAACCCTCCCGGCGCAGGATGGCGCCCTTCTCACCGTTAGCGGCGCTCTCGTACTCAGCGACAATCGCCAGCTTGTACTCCGGGCTGAACACCCGCCGGGACGGACGTGCCGCCGGGTCGCCCGCCGAGGTCGAAGCTGCGGGCCGGTCATCAGATGGGGTGGACACGTGCACAAGGATCTCCGATCCCGCCCTCGCTCAGGTAACCCGGGACTCACTCCGGGTGTCTCACCTCAGCCTGACAAAGAGGG
>NZ_KB892790.1 GCF_000373925.1 Actinopolymorpha alba DSM 45243
AAACGACAAGTAGCGGCCGGTCAGCGACGTGCGCAGGAACGTTGGCATGCCACCACGCTCCCGGAACCACCGGCTTCCAGCCGCCTGCGACACGCCGACCGCGACCGCGGCGTCCTCGCTGGTCAGCCCCTTGGCGATCTCGCGCCAGAACAAGCGCTCCACATCGCGGCGAAGCGACGGCTTACCAGGCGACTTCATCGGCGCCCGGCCCGTCAACTCCTTCATCCAGCCTGCTGGCCTGCCCATCAACACCTCCGATATCGAGGTGTTGCGACGACCAGTTGAATCCGCCCTGGCTGCCTTGATCGGAATGAAATATGGCGCCGTCAGAAACCGAATACGGTCCGCGGCGGATTCGATCGCTGCGCAGACCAGGCTCGCCGGATATCGCTCGTCGACCGCCCAGCCGAGCACAGCCTTGGAGAAGCAGTCCANCACTGTCGCCAGATACAGTGGCCCCTCGCCGGTGGTGATCTCGGTGATGTCGCCGACCATCTTCGCCCCCGGCGCGGTGGCTGTGAAGTCACGCTCGACCAGGTCCGGGATCGGTCCGGCGGCGGCGTCCGCCCTGGTCAGACAGCGGCGGCGCTTGACCTGGACCGGTGTCAGGTTCTGCTCCCGCATCAGTGCGCGGACCGTCTCATCGTCCACGGCGATGCCATCACGGGCCAGCTCGGCGTGCACCCTGCGGTAGCCGTAGGTGCGCCCGGACTGGACGAACCTGTCCTCCACCAGGCCGGCCAGCTCCAGCCGCCACAGCGCGGCCTGCGACACCGATCGCTTTTCCCACTCGTAATACCCAGACTTCGACACACCGAGGAGCCGGCACATCATGACCACATCGAAGATAGCCTTCTCCGCGCGAACGAGCGCATACTTCTCGCTCACCGCTGTTCCTTCGCGAAGAAGGCCTCGGCTTTTTTCAAGAAGGCATTTTCCTGCTCAGTTCACGCACCCGCCGCTCGAGCTCGGATATCCGGGCACGGCCACCCGCCTCACGAGTCTCCTCAGTGTTTCCCAGCCGCTGTTCCTTCTCCGCCTTCACCCAGTTCCTGACCGTCTCAGCGACCAGACCGAAATCCCTCGCGGCCTGCGCCGGCGTGTGATCGGCATCAAGCACATACGCGACCACCTCAGCCCGCAACTCAGGCGAATACTTCCGCGGCTTGTTCGACACGAACCCATCCCTCCAGACAGTTAATTGACCCTACTTGGGTCCGTTTCCAGGACGCGCGGGGCACCTCACGGTCCAAGGCCCGTCCGTAAGGTGACGCTCCGTCAGGCTGCATCAGGCGCGGATGCCGCAGGTTTGTGACCGCGAGTCTCCGATCTTGTTCGTGCCAGCCCCGTAAGTTGTGGCGTGTGAGTGGCACAGCCAGCCATCGGCTGTGGGAAGGGAGGCGCTGACATGGAGATCGTGCTCGGAGTCTTTTCCGCAGTCTCGACCCGCGACGGGGAGGCACGCAGGCGTCACGGCCAGCCCTTCTTTGAGGCTAACGAGCTTGGTGTCGACGCACGCGGAGAGCGCCTGTTCGAGATCCGGTTCGCCGATGGTCTGTGGATCCTGGCTGTTGAATCCGACCTAGACCCAGTGCCGTGCCCGCGGTGAGGTCCACTCGATGTTGCACCCGACCCGGGGCAGTCCTCCAACGTGATCGAACCCCCAGACGTACTCGGGGTGCTCAGTTTCACCCGACGCCTACGGCTCAGTTTTCAGGTTCTGGCACGTTTTCCGTGATCGACCCCGGCCGCTGGCGGGAGACGGTGTAGTTGATCATGGTTCGAGTGCGCTGATCTTGAGCCGTTGGCGGTGTTGTTTCCTCATCTGAGCGGGCTACGGATCGAGGGCATACGGGCTGCGGGGCCAGCGGTGCGGATCGAGGCCAGCACCCAGGACGCACCGGTGGCTTGTCCTGGATGCAGGATGCCGTCCGGCCGGGTGCACAGCCGCTACCAACGGCGGCTTGCCGACACCGCGATCGCCGGTCGGGAGATGCTGATCCGGTTGCGAGTACGGCGGTTGTTCTGCGACAACGGCAACTGCGGTAAAAGGACCTTCGCCGAGCAGGTACCGGGAGTGGCGGCACGGCATGCCCGGCGCACGCCAGTACTGGAGCGGGTGTTGTGTGCGGTCGCGCTGGCGCTGGGTGGACGCGCCGGTGCGCGGTTGACGGGACGCTTGGCCGCGGCGGTCAGCCGGATGACCCTGCTACGCCTGATCCGTGCCCTGCCCGACCCTGAACGATCAACTCCGCGCGTGCTGGGTGTGGATGATTTCGCCCTGCGCCGTGGACACAACTACGGCACGATCCTGATTGACATCGAGTCCCGCCGCCCGGTCGATGTGCTATCCGACCGCACTGCCCAGACCCTGACCACGTGGCTGAAAGCCCATCCCGGTGTGGAGATCGTCTGCCGAGACCGAGCTGGCGCGTATGCCGAAGCAGCCCGCGAGGGCGCGCCCGATGCTCTGCAGGTCGCCGACCGGTGGCACGTCTGGCACAACCTGGGCGAGGCGGTGGAACGCACCGTGGCCCGGCACCGGAACTGCTTAACCGCCGCCCTGGCTGTTCAGGAGGGTAGGAACGCTGGTGCGGGCAACGAAAGCGATGGCAACGAAACTCACGGCGAGGACCAGCCCGATCCAAGCGCTCCCCCGCGAACAGCGCCCTCCGTTCGGCCGGCAGACCGAACGGATCGGTGGGCGATTCGAGCGCGTGAACGACATGCCGCGGTGCACGCGCTACTGGCCGAGGGCACCAGCATCAGAGCCATCGGCGCTCAACTGGGGCTCTCGCGCGGGACCGTGCGCCGCTTCGCGCGCGCCACCACGGTCGAAGAACTGCTGACCCGCAACGGCACGGGACGCCGCCCCAGTCTGCTGGAGGAGTTCAAACCCTATCTACACCAACGCTTCAACGAGGGGTGCACCAATTCCACCGAGCTGTTCGCTGAGATCAAGGCCCGGGGCTATCGCGGCGGCCAGAAGATCGTGCGCCAATACCTGCATCCGTTCCGCACCAGCGGTCACGTTCCCAGACCTACACCTCAACCGCCGTCGGTTCGTCGCGTCACAGGCTGGATCATGAGCGACCCGACGGCCGTCGGGTCGGCCGATCAACACCGGCTCGATGCGATCCTGGCGGTCAGCGCACCCCTCGCCGCGCTGGCCGGCCATGTCCGGGCCACCATGATGTGCGACCTGCGCGGTCATCAACTGGAGGGGTGGATGGCCACCGTCGACGCCGACGACCAACCAGCTCTGCACTCCTTCGTCACCGGCCTGCGCCGCGACCAGGACGCCGTCACCACCGGTTTGACGCTGCCGTGGAACAGCGGCCCGGTGGAAGGGCACGTCAACCGCATCAAAATGCTCAAGAGGCAGATGTTCGGTCGCGCCAAGCCCGACCTGCTAGTGCGGCGACTCTGGCGGCTTGGTCGGGCGGAAGTGCGGCACCGCCGAACAGCCCATCGCTGTCGGCCCGCGGCGAGTGGGACCACGGGTCGACGAACTCCTGCGTGGCGTCGTCCTCGTCCGCGCCGAACTCCTCGTCGTGTCCCGACAACAGCAGTCGATACCGTGGGCATCTGGCCAGCAGCTCGGCGTGGGTGCCCACGTCGACGACCTCGCCGTGATGCATGACGGCGATCCGGTCCGCGAGCCGCAGGGTGCTGTGCCTGTGGGCTATGAGCAGTGTTGTGCGTCCCTGCATCACCCGGCGTAGCGTGGCGTGGATCTCGGCCTCGACCCCGGCATCGACGGCTGACGTCGCGTCGTCGAGCACCAGCATCCGCGGATCGGTCAGCAGTGCGCGGGCAAGGGCGATGCGCTGCCGCTGGCCGCCGGAGAGCGTGAGACCCCGCTCCCCCACCACCGTCTCGTAGCCGTCGGCCAGCCCGTCGACGAACCGGTCGACCTCCGCCGCCCGCGCCGCCGCACGGACCTCGGCGTCTGTCGCCTCGGGGCGTCCGAACGCGATGTTGGCCCGCACTGTGTCGGAGAACAGGAAGCTCTCCTCCAGCACCGTGCCCATCCGCGCTCGCAACGACCTCATCGTGAACTCGCGGATGTCTCGGCCGTCGAGACGGACTGCACCGGCCTGTGGGTCGTAGCAGCGAGCGAGCAGGAGGGCGACCGTCGACTTGCCCGACCCGGTACCTCCCACCAACGCGACCGACTCGCCCGGGTCAACCCGCAGCGACACGCGTTTCAGCACCGGATGGTCGGGGTCGTACCCGAACGTGACGTCGGCGAGCTCAACCGGAACCGCGCCGGACGGTGCCCGACCCGCGTCGGCTGCGTCGGCGATCGTCGGCCGGGCATCGATGATCTCCAACACCCGTACGACCGCGGCCTTGGTGATGTTCCACTGGGCGAACTGGCCCACGAACGTACGCACCGGAGGCACCATCAGCGCCAGATAGCTCGCGAACGCCAGAAACGTTCCGAGCGTGATGTCGCCGCGCGCAGTGAGCCAGCCGCCGAAGGCGAGCACACCCACCTGGCCCGCTGCCGGTATCGCCGTCAGCGCAGGGACGTACGTACTTGTGAACCGCGTACGCCTGATCCCGGACGCGAACTGCCCACGCGCCGCCGCCTCCAGCTTCGCGAGCTCCTGCCCTTCCTGGCCGAAACCCTTCACGACCCGCACACCCGTCACCGCCGCCTCTACCACGGCCGCGACCCGCCCGGACTGGTGCGAGTAGTCCCACGACGACGGGAACAACACCGAGTTCCCCCGGCGGGCCACCAGGTAGAGCACGGGCATCATCACGAGCGCCACCAGCGACAACAGCGGTGCGAGCGCGACCATGATGACCAGCGCCATGACGAACCACACCAGATTGGTGACCAACTGCTGAGCTGTCTCGATCGACCGCTCGATCATCGCCACGTCCGACGTGCTGCGGCTCACGACCTGGCCTGTCCGCAGCCTGTCCTGCTGGTGCCCGTCCAAGCGCTGGAGCGAGGCGAAGAGATCGGTACGCAGCGAATAGCCGACGCGGTTCGCCAACTGACTCGCGTAGTAGCGACGCAGCATGCTCAGGCCGAAACGTGCGACACCCGCGGCGAGCCAGCAGCATCAGCCACGGGGCAAGCGGCGAGCGTCGAGCCAGGATCACCTCATCGACGACCTGCCGAACAATCAGCGGTGTAAATGCCGGAATGACGGTGCCACCGACACCACCGAGCAACGACAGCAAGATCGTCGAAGGATGTGCCCGGCAGTACGCCCACAACCGCCGCCACCACGAAGCCCTCACCCCTCACCAACCCTCCGCCGACAAGCTCGGCAGGAACGCCGACATGACCAGGCCATCGAGTCCTATGCGCCAAAGTCAACACAAAACGACCGCAAACGGCCACAACAACTCTCACATTCGGGGCACAGGGCGCTGGGTTCCCGACCTTTGCTTGGGACTGTCTGTTGACGCTACGTCTGGCCTTGCAAAGGCGCTTATAGGTCTCGCGCTCGACTGAGCGTAGATCGTCACCGCGTCTGAGCCCGGTTGTCGTGACCGTCTTTGACCGCTGGGGACAATGATCAGCCCCGTAATCTGGCACGTACTTAGCACGCGACCTTCAGCAACGTCGGTCCTGGATCTGGCCGCACGCTCGGCTGCGCCCGGCCTTGGTCGCGACGTCTTGGTCGTGCCTCCGGTCTCGCGTGGCGGCTACTCCTGAGAGACCGCTGATGACCGGTGCGGACTCGGCCTAACAGCACGCGTGGATGGCATCGGGCGGACGATTGTGGTTCTCGCGCTTCGCAGGACGTGCTTGGCAGTGGCGAAGAGGGGTGTGCGCTGAGTGACAGCGTGCCTAAAATCGGGCAACGCGACAGTCACATCGTTGAGCCTGGAAGGGGCGTGGTGGCTGTGGACTTGGCGAAGGTCGCAGGGCAAGCGGTTCGGCGCTTGGTCAGATCAGAACCACAACGCACGGCGCTGACGGCCGATGAGGCGAATGCGCAGTTCCGCGAGGAAGCTGCCGAACTCGAGTTTCCGCCCGGCTACGTCCTGCCTCAGGAGCCACTTTCGGGTCAGGCGCCGGACGGAGCCGGGATCATGTATGGGGCCGGGACTGGGCGCGACCTCGCGCAGCGTCATTGGCGATGCGCATGGTTTCGGCAGCTGCGGCAGGCGGACTCCGAGGCTGAGCGGGTGTCCGTGCTCGGGCGACTTTCTCAGGTCCCCGAGTTGCGCCATCATCCGGCGATCACCGCAGTGAGGGCAGGTGACTTCGGCGAACTCGACCGTTACGTTGAGCTGAACTGTCCCTCCCCCGCCAAGTAGAAGCCCGCGCCCGGCACGCAGATAGCACGTTTCTCGTTCTTCCGAGTCGTTACCTGGTCCGGCCGACTCGCTGCCACGTCGTCGAGCGTCGGGCCACGTCGTGGAGCTGGTCTTGTGTCTCTCGGTCCAGGCGGCGGCTCCGGATTAGCAGGTGGAACAGTAGACCTGACCGGGTAAGTACGCGGACGCCGGCGGCTCGGCGGCCACGGACTCCGACGGCGCCGACTATGACGACGAGCGGATCGACATCGACGTGCCGTCCAGCGGCACGGGTGAGCAGCTCGGCTGCCCTGCGAGCTTCGTACCGCGCCTTCTCGGCGTACCTGGTCTGCTCCCCGCGTACGAAAATCGCGACTCGGCCAGCCTTCACCACCGCGCCACGATGGTGCTTGGTATTGACGGTCAGAACACCACCGGGCCCGATGAGCACATGGTCGATGTCACCCCTGCCAAGAGGGACAGCGTGCAACGTCCGCCAGCCCAGCAGACGAGCCCACCAAAGGGTCCGTCCGACGAGCCGCTCACCTCGAGCACCGACCCGCCACGACACGTCCCGGGTACGAAACCCCAGCAGCTTGCCGAGGCGAGTCCATCCCGTCGTACGACTCCTGGCCGCGTCGAGGGCGGCTTGGCCAGGCTTGTTCTGTGCCAGGTCACCCCACACCGCGGAACCCTTGACCGGTTCTCGCGCCTCTCGTTGGCGTTGCGCGGTGGCGGGCCGAGGCCCGGTACCAGTGGCTTCTGTACGAGGTCCAGTGACCGCCGTATCACCAGAATCGACCGAACCGCTCGCTGGGCCTACCGGCGATGTCACCGAGGTCGGCCAGCGTGCCGCGTACACCGTGAACCCGTTCTCGCGTAGCCAACCACCGACAAGTACGCCAATGTCGTCGGTCCAGGCCAGCCCACCCTTGGGGTGTGGTTGCCCGGTGCGCAGGTCAACATAGCCGCGGTCCGATCCGTTCACGCCCTTCACATACAGCCGGTCATGGCCGTATCGAGTCCAACGCACCACGTGAGCCTTCACGGGGATCACGGTGCCACGTTCAGCGGCGAGGCGTGCCAACAATTCCTGTGCGATCTCACCTGTCGTGTGGTCTGTTGGCGGAACGGGAGGTCCCGCACGCTGCTCGTCTTGGTCATTGCTTCGCCTCCTACAATGCGAAGGGCCCCGGCATCCATCTCATGTCGGGGCCCCAACAGTTGTCGTCACTCGTTTCGTCTTCGGGCTCGTCGGTGCCGGCCAGGTTGCGCAGCCAGCCGGCCAGCATCTGGTCACCGACCAGCTCTGCGTACTCAGTCAAGTGCCACAGCTCGGCCCGTTCCACGGTCACGTACTCACTCGTCTGGCTCACGGCCATCACGTCCTCACTTCTCCGGGGTCACCTTGATCACGGCGATCTCCTTGTTCCACTCGAACTCCTTCTCGACCCGGCGGACCTCCGAGGCGGGCACCGACTTGTGCACCGTCCGCCGGCCATCCTTGTACGTGATCACCACCCGCTGCCGGTCACTGCTCTTGCCGAACAGGGTCATCGCTTGATCTCCTCTCGCACCGCCGACAGAAGGCCGGCCAGCCGTTCAGTCCTCTCGAAAGCTGCGACGTAATCTGGGTGGTCGAGCGTGGCCGCGTCCAACGCCTCTTCCGCCAGCCGTAGATGCCGCAGGATCTGCTCCAGGTCCAGGTCCTCTAGCGGTAGCTCGCGACCCATCGTCAGCCGCTCCTCTGCGTCTTTCGCCACGCCCGCTGTGCCGGGGTCAGCACGTCCTCGATCCCGAACAGTTCGCCCTGATCCCTGCACTGCCAGCACCTGCTGCCGGCCTTCACCTTGTGCTTCTGGCACTCCCAGACGATTTCCTCGACTACGCTTCTCCTGCCTTTCCTTTTCGCCATCCCCGTCTCCCTCCTCTACTTGCCGGCAGCCCTCCACCACGCGGTTACGGTTGGCCAACCTTTTTCCTTGCCGTCCCGGCACCGAAGAATCAGCGGGCGTATAAGCGACCAGAGCGCAAGATGGAGCGCCCGCAGCGGAGCTTGCGGAGCGAGGACGAACGATCTTGCGTGGCGGGAGCGCGCCCGCAGACTTGGAGGGCCGGGAAGGCAAGGACCCTGGGGCAGCGGGCTGTGCGCCGAAGGCGCTCCGATTGTTCTTTCGGCCTTCTTCCAACCCAATGACTGACCGCGGGTCCTTCGAGTGCGAGTTTCCCGAAGGACCCCTAGGGCACTTTTCATGCTTCTTGCCCGGCCGGGTACATGCCGTGCTCGCCGTCGCCGCGATGTCGACGTGTTGGGCCTGGTCGTCGTAGCGGCGCGTGGGCTGGTTCTTCTGCGCCGTGACGGCGTGGAACCTGAAGCTGAACCCGATGGCGTCGGCAGTGAGTTTCTGCGTGGTGCGCTTCTCCCCCGTCGTACGGTCGGCGTGCGCCTCAGTGTGCAGCCTGCCCACGATGATCAGACGGTCACCAGTGCCGGCGCTGGAGGCGAGGTTCTCGGCGAGACGTTCCCACGCGATCACCCGGACCCGCGTCGGCTCATCTTCGTGGTACTCGTCGTTGACCCTGCGGCCGGTCTTGACCAACACGACAGCCTCAGCCAGGGCCGTGCCCGCCGGGGTGTACCGCAGCTGCGGATCAGAAGCCAGATTTCCCTCGACGGTGACCTGTGCGGCGAACATGCGCGTGTCTCCTTCCCTGTGAGGGTGCTGGGGTCCCGGCTTCGCCTGGCAGGCCATTGGGCCTGCCCGCCTGGGAGCCGCCCGTCGCGGGCGCAGAGGCTCGACGTCAAAGGGAAAGGCGTGAAGATGTTTTGCGAGCGGCAGCGGGCCCGAAGGGACGCAAAAGATCTCTCGCGCGGCCCTTGACGTCGAGAGCGCCGGCGACAGGCTCCGGGACCCCACCCCAAAGGGGGCAACAGCTGCGCCCGGCGAAGCCGGCACCCTTCTGCAGTTCAAGGGCTCGTGCGACTTTCGAGCAGGGCTGCTGGATGTCGGTGCTCAGGTTCACACTGACTTTGAAGAGAAATCCACGGCCGGCATATCAGAGGGGGTTGAGGTGATGGGGATCAAGGAGCTGTACCGGCGGATACCGGGTACAGCGGCCCCGACACGTGAGCAGGCCCACGGGGCCTGGGCGGCGGTGTCGACGCTGCGGCACGAGTCGGAGCATCCGCTGGTGGTCGGCGCCTACACGGCCGCGGAGTGGACGCTTCAGCTCACCGACGTGCGCCCGCTGCCGCGGGCCAGCCTGACCGACGACGACATCGTCCGCATCGCGGTAGCCGATGACCCGGACCTGGTCCACCCCGCCAACCACGCCAACCACGCCAACCACGCCAACCACGCCACGATCGGCGACGAGGTGCTGCACGCGATCGACATTCTGGAGCACCGGCGGGCAGGTGATGAGAGCGTGGCGCTCGGCGTCTACGTATGGCTCGCCTGGTGGCTGGGCCACCGGGACCTTCCCGAAGAGCTCATCCCCGCCTCGGAAGCGTTCGAGCAGCTGCGAGCCGGATAGACCGGCCAGACGACAGAGGCCCCGGCCGCAGATCCTATAGGGTCTGCGGCCGGGCACCCTCGTACCTGTGTCTGCATGGTCGCGTGTCCGGTCAATCGACCTCGGCTGCCGGGCTGCCGCCGCGAAGGGACGGCGGGCCCGAACAGTCAGCCCGACGTGGCCTCCACCGCGTTGCTCAGGGGCGAATAGCTCAGCGCCGTGTAGTCCGGGGCCACGAGGCTGACTTGCGAGCCTTTCGTCACGGTCACTGGCTCGGTCGGGTGGCCGTTGCTGATAGGTACCGTGATGGTTGTCGTTGCCCTGATAGGGCCGATGCGGCTTGGTGCGATCGTTCGTCTCGATCCGACCAGTCGGAGGCATTGTTCAACTGTTCGAGTGATTGTTCGAGCCTTCGAGCAGATCGTTGGCTGGGGTTCACTCAACCCACAGGAGCGCCGCAATAACGACGAACGGGGCGTGCACTTGATGTGCACGCCCCTCCAAGCTCCCCACCTGTGGCGAACCCAATCCTATGGAGTCCACACCCCCGAATACCGCGGCGGCCGCCAACACCCCAGATCCGAGCTTCGGCTTTGTCACCATTACTCTTGCCTTACATTCTCCGACAAAGCCGGAGGTCCGTTCTGGTTAGTCTTGTGGGTCGCTTGCTCGATGTGGGCACGAAAGGTTCGGCACTCCTGGAAAGTTTTTAAAGCGCTTATCTTCCGCCTTGTCCAGCTCTTCTTTAGTCGTGTATACCCGAGTTTCGTAGAGCGCGCCGATCGTTTGCTTGTAGCGGACACCCCTGGCGTCGTATTCCGCTTCCAAACACGGTATGTACAAGTTGCCCGAGCGTGAGACCCGGAATTCCAGCATGATGAACTCTCGCTCGACACTGACAAGAGACCGTCCAGGCTCAATTGTCTTGCCGATCACAGGCTCGGACCGATGCTTTGCCGGGTCATCGCCCACCCCCACTCCTGTAGTGCTGGAGAACCAGGCCATGAGGCTCCCGCCATCGAAGTCCGCGACTCGATACGAGCGCACATCGACAAAGTCCAAGCCAGGCGGACTTTTGTAAGGCCGGATGGCCCGCAGAGTTATGGGTGTGTCGGAGCTGTTCACGATGCCGGGCCCGATGTAGTACAGCCTGTCGCCCACCAGAGCCGGCACGCCCATCGAGTCGCCACCCATGCCGGCCTCGATAGCCGTACCACCATGCCACGACCGCTTCGTGACAGTGATGTAGCCGGCCGCCGCACTGACCAGCAGTGCGGCGGCAACGACTACGAGCAGGACTCTGCGTCGTGTTACCACGAGTAGAAGACCTTCACCTTTGGCTTATAGCCGAGAGGCTGATCAGCGAAGATCCAATGTTTGGCCCAGGTCTTCCTGCCCATATGGATACACTGTTTTCTGTTTGTTGACCGGTTCGTTGACGCCGACCCCTTGAAGCCGAGGACGGAGAACGAAGCCGAGTACTTCTTGTGTCTTCCGATGTCTACACAATAGTCCCCATTTTCTGGGATCTTGTTCTTATACGGAGCCGCGTCGAAACGGGAGTAGCCGTCTCGACTCTCGACGTTGTCTCCATACCTCCAGAGATCGCCACCGTTTGGGGCCTTGACTTTCTGCGGCTTTACCGTGTTCTTCCAGTAATACGGTCGTAGCCCATCGATGCGGTAGTCGTACTTGCACTTGTAGTACGCCCTATCGACCCAGCGAACCGGAATCCTGAGCTGATATGCATCGTATGGTCCGCGGCCCGACCACCCGGTCGACATTCCCAGAGAATGGGCGGTGGTGTAGTCCCCGCCAACCTGAAAACCCTTTTTGTGGTTATAGCTGACGCCCCACTGCCATGACGTGTCGGCGTAGTTGCTGTAGTTCACCGAGTGTGTGGCGTCCCAGTATGCGTGGCCCTCGAGCACCCTCCCGTACCTGTACAGATACTGGACGATGTAGCTCACGACCTGGTTTTCGTAGGTACAGTTCGTGGCGGATGCCTTGCCGCCGTCAGGGATGACCCCCGAGGCGCCGTAGTCCCCGATGCTGGGGGTCACGGTGGTCGTTGAGTAGTTCGTTGACCCGATCAGGTACGGGTTTTGTTCTTGTGGCACGAGCGATGTGGACGACGTGAACTTGCCCTCAGGCGGGGCATATTGTTCGGCGTCCGTGGCCGCTTCGAATGCGTCGTCGCTGGTTTGGGCGACAGTTGGTGGGGCCGTCAACTCGCTGGTGCGAAGAAGTGGATAGAGCTTAGTGGAGGCTACAGGGTCCTGCCTCGCATCGACGGCCGCCTCACTCAGCGTGCCATTCACCGCTATGCCGGCGCGCACCCCGAGACTCGAGACGAACGGCCGCTGATCGGCTCCGCCGGAGCCCTCAGCGACGGCTTCCAGATTAAGGACACCGCCGTTGGCCTCCGCCTGAGCCTGAAACTCACTCGGCAGAGTCGGCAAGGTTGCTGACCAGGTTCCATCGGCAGCAGTTGTCGCCTGCACCAGAGGCGTGAGAGTCTCCGGCGTAGTCGGCACGGTGTCCGATTCAGCCACCGTCTCCGCATAGACGCTCACCACGAATCCTGCGGCCGCACCGCCATTCGGTTGCTGAAGCTTTCCGCGTACGACCGCAGGGTCGGTTGGGTCCGCGGTCGGGGGTGGTTCAGGTGTAGGCGTCGGCTGGGGCGGTACCGAGGGCTCTACGGCCGGACCTGGTTTCCCATCAAACCAACCCTGGACATCAATCAGGACGTCGAATGACCCATTGGTCGGGTTCTTGATGAAGAGTGTCCCGTCACCGGAGATACGTGTCGCCAGGAGCGTCGCACGAGACGGACCCGCAGGGAAGAACACGTTGTTGAGGCTGGGTTCTGGATCGTCGGGCGACCACACCAGCAGGCCACCGTTAAGGGGAGGGGTGACAACGGTCACGTTCGCGAACACCGCGGCCATCCCCCGCTTTGGCAAGCCGGCGACACCGCCAACCTGAACAGTGAGGACCTCTCCTGCCGCAAGGGTCTTCTTCGGGCTAAGAATCCGCGCGGTTGTGGGTGTGAACAAGTCTCCGGAGCCCGAAGTCGCGGAGAAGTATCCTTGAACGTCCAACAGAACATCAAGAGTTCCGCTGGTCTGAAAGTTCTTGATTGTGGCGTACCCGCTGGCGTCCGGCTTCACCGACACAGCTTGGGATACCGAGCCACCTGCCGTATAGGCCGGTCCGGACCCTCCCGGTGGAGTCCCGCGGGTGGAGATGCTCACCGATCCGTCCACGGTCGGTTTGGCGGCAATGAGGTTGACGAACAAGGCGCTCGCGTCCGCCGGTACGCCGTTCACCCCAGCAACCTTTACGTCGAGGGTGCCTCCGGCTGGAATGGATGCGGTCGTGCGGGTGTCGAGGATGCGCACCGGATTGATCGCCACGAAGCCGCCTGTGCCCGAGCCGCTGTCATCGAGGAAGTAGCCCTGCACGTTCAGGCCGGCAGTGATCGAGCCGGCGTTGTTGTAGACCTGTAGCGTCCCGGTATTCGTCAGCTCCACGACTGCCGTGTTCTGGACAGTCGTGCCGGTCGGCGCATTCACGTTGCTGGTATCTGGCCGGGTCCCGCTCGCCCACAGCGTCAGATAGGTGCTCGTCGCCGTGCCATGCGCGACCGTGACATCCAGCAAGACCGCTCGGGCGTTGGCCGGGACACCAGCCTTACCGGTCACCTGGACCTGCTGGGTCTGCGCATCGGTCAACGATAGCGTCGTCAGATTGGTAAGCCGCTCCAGCGGCACATACGCCATCGGCGCGTCCGCGGCACGTGCACTGCTCGCTTGCATGCCGACCACCGCAGAGGCAAGCAAGCACAGGGCTGCGAACAACCAGGCCACCTTGAACGGTGATCGTGCAGAGGACCCGATCAAAGACACAGCGGGACCACGAACTGAAGCCATACCGGCCCTCTCAACTAGAAACTCAGCCGTCCCGATGGAAACGGCTGACGAACAGTAGCGACAGTCCCGCAAGTTTTGTGCGGTTTCCAGAACCTGCCGTCGCGCGCCGATGGGGAGATGTCCGGGTTGGCAGTGATTTGGCGCTGCCCCAGCGAGGAACGCGTCCGAATCTGGTCAACCGTTACCGCTCCGGAGCCCTCCATGGGGCGTCTCGCACACCACGATGTTCCCTCGATCAGGGCGTTTTTCCCCCTCTGCCTGACTCACGTCGTCCCGGTGGGGTCACCGAACGCTGTTACGGCCACCCCGGAAACCCGGAGTTGACATACTGGTCCCGCGCGACACTGGTGAAGCAGCTGCGAGCCGAATAGACGGGCCGGACGATTAGCGCCCGGCCACGGACCTTTTGAGTCCGCAGCCGGGCGTCGTCGCGTCGAAACCGGCCTTCGTGCGTCGGTTCAGTCGATCGGTGTCGTCAGCTGAAGCTGAGGCGCGTTCTCGACTTCGCGGGTGTTGTTGTGCTCGTCGGCGCGGTCGTCGGCGTGCCAGCGGGTGAGCTGGTCGATGCGTGCGTCGTCGGCGGTACGTCGTTCCTCGAGCTGCTTGCGCTGCTCGATTTCGCGGAGGGCGCGCTGGGCACGGGTCACCGCGTTGGCGGTCTGGTCCGCGGTTGGCACGCGTGTCCAGTCCTCCGAGCCTAGGTCTGCGGCCGCGGGCTTTTCGGTGGTCTCGGCGCGAATGTCGGCCGGGGCCGACTCGGCGCGACCGGCGTCGGCGGCTCGGTCGGCGAAGACCGCGGCGTCGCTGGCGCGGGCTTCGGCGACGTCGGCCAGGTCGGCCTCGTCGGTGACGCTGCGGTGCTGGTCTTCGAGGCGTTCGGTTTCGGCGTGGGCGGCGAGCCATTCGTCGGCGGTGGTGTGGTCGTCGAGCTGGTCTGCGTCGACTCCCCGCCGGGCGAGTTCGTCGCGGGCGCGTTCAGCGGCCGTACGGGTTTCTGCGGTGTGGGCGTACCAGAGGGCTCGTGTCTGGTCGGCTTCGGCGAGTTGGTCTCGTTGCTTGGCGAGAGCGTCAGCCAGGGCTGTGGCTTGGGCGGCTTCGCGCTCCAGCCGCGTCTTTTCGGCCGGGTCGGTTGCGGCGCCGGCGGCGGTCGCCTGGATGGTCGCGTTGTGCCGCTGGCGTTGTTCTGCCTGGATGGTGCCGGCGAGTTCGTGGGCGACGTAGGCGGGCTGCCAGGTCTGTTCGCGTTCGTACGCACGAACCCGCACCCGTAGCTGCCCGTCGCTCATCTCGGCCTCGGCTCGGGTTGCCTCGGGCATGCCGAGGGCTCGCCAGGCGGCGCGCCAGGACGCGTATGCCTCGACCTGGCCGGGCTTGGGTGGTCCGGGCAGCGCGACGGCGGGGTCGTCGTGGCCGACGAGTTCACGGTGCGCGGCGACGGCGCTGGCTCGTTCTTGCCATTCCAGACGTTGCGTCGGATCGTCGGGTACTGGGCCGAAGGCCTCCACCGCCCACGCAGGGGTTTCGGCGACGGTTTCGGCTCCGAGGATGTCGCGGCGGGTGTCGGCGGCGAGCGCCAGGTCGGCCAGGTGCTGGTGCCAGGCCGGGTCGGCGACGGCGGGAATCCAGTCGGCGTACCGGTCACCGACCGGTTCGAGGTTGACCCGTTCGCTGATCCGGTGGTGCAGGACACCGGCCAGGCTGCGCACGTTGTTCAGGTATGCCAGGGTCACCGCCTCGGTGAGCACGCGGTGCGGGTCGTGGCCGGCGATCTCGGCCTGACGGAGTACACGAGCGAGGTTGGGCATGGCTTCGTCGGCGGCGACAGCTTGCCGCTGTTCACAGGTGAGGAGGCCGTCGTCGACGAGGCGGTCCAGCGACGTAGCCGCCCGGCTGGCAGTGGCCAGGGCGGCCACATCGGCGAACCGTTCACCAGCCGTCCGAATCGATGCGGCCTCCTCGGCGCTTTCTTCGGCCTCGACCACCGCGGCGACGTCCTCGAGATGTTCCACCTCGTACGCCGCGGACAGGACGGCGATCGGGTCGCGGTGCTCCACCAGGTTCGTGGTCCCGACCGGTGCGTCGTCGGGGATCGCCTGGGTGACCACGTAGCAGGTGTTGCCGTCTCGGCCGCGGGTGAGCGCGACGGTACTGGGCCGCCGTTGTCTCGGGTTCCGATGACGCGGTAGAGCTCCCGGTTGATCGGGCCCCGTTTGTTGCCTTGGTAGCCGGCCAAGTGCCAGGCGTTGTGGCGGGCCTGCACGATGTCGCCGACCCCGGCGAGGGTGCCCTGCAGCCCGAGCGGAACACCGGTCTCGGCGACTTTCCCGAGCCGCACCAGTTCGGCGCGGACCTGCGCGGACACGCGTGCGGCTTGTTCGTTGGTGTCGGTGATGAGCAGGCTGTGCCGGCTGGCGAGATGGTCGCCGAGCCAGCCGCGCATCGCGGCCTGCTCGGCCTGCTCGACCGCACCGCCGTCGACGATCCGGCCGTGCTTGCGGCACTCGGCCAGGGCCTCCTCGTCGCCTTCCCGCAGGCGAAACGAAGCTCTGCGCTTGCGTTTACACACACGCTGCAGTGTGATTCCGACTCGGCGGCTATGCAACGATGACGTCGCCATGGCGTACGTCGAGGTGGAATTCGATGCCGGTCCGTCTCGAGATCTTGGCCAGTGTTTGTACCGGAGTGGAGCGATCGAGAGTGACGACCAGGGGATCGCACCGCCCAGGAAGAATCGGTATCGCGCCCGAAGGTAACAGGAGGCCTTGGGCGGGAACGGACAGCGAGACTCGCGGATTCCGCAACTGGCCGGTACGCCTGTCGAAAAAGTTGTAGCTTCAGCGCATGGTGATCACCTGCTCGTTCGCCGGTGGCCGCTGCCGTTGCTCCGTCACGGGTGTGTTCGTACCCGCGGGCGCCGAGGCGTCCGGGTGGGCGTGATGGGGTCACCGCGGGCATCGGGCGGTTCGACGAGCCAGACCGCTGCCCGGCTGCTCATCATTCTCGACAAACTCGGAGAGGCCTCAAGCGCCGCCGATCTCGCCGAGTTCCCGGACGCCGTGAAGGTTATCCGTGCGACGTCGCGGCTCGCCAAGCTCGACTTCTGGCTTCGGAACCCCGACTACCTGGCCGATGAGGTCCTGACCGACATCGTGGCCGGCGACATCGACCCGAAGGAGGGTCTGCCGCACGTCGAGCGGATGCTGGCCGGGTCCACGCCGCTGCTCCACCTGTACCCGATGCAGCGGTACAAGTACGGCGCGTGGGAACTGCCGGACAACGCGATCGCGGTGTTGAAGTCATACGGGTTCGTCGCGCAGCGGCGCGCCAAGGAGGTCGACACCGAGGCGGCGTCGCAGGCTCGGCGGGACTACTTCCTCCTCACCGACGGTGAGAGGGCCGTGGCGAACATGCGCGCGCAGGTAGAGCAGATTGAGTGGTACGACCAGCAGGCTGACTCCATCAAGCTCCTCAACCTCGGCCCGAGCGGCGCGGCCGCGAAGAGCCGGCAGTACTGCCAGCCGGAGTACAAGGCGACGCCGGTCGGCCGGATCATCGCTCCAATCTTGGAGCGGGTGCGCCTACGCTTCGCCGAGGTCGCCGCAGCCTGCGCGTACACCATCGCCGCGCCCGCCGGAGATACCCCATGATTAACACCGCCGTGTCCACCCGCGCCGCGGTCTTGTCTGAGCGCGCCTGGGCAGAAATCGTCGCCACTGCCATGGGGCTGGAAGAGCCCGCCGACATCGACCGGGTGCAGAATGTGCTCGCGGAGGCCGGCGTGACCGCCGGACGACCGCCGACTCAGGAGCATCACCTCAAGGTCAAGGGCATCTACTTCGCCGGCATCAAGGTTCTCCGGGGCTGCCCCTCCGAGGACGGCGGGGGCGAACCGGGCGCGGCCGACGATGCTGCCGACGCGCAGGTCACGACGGTCCCGTTCTCGTTCCTGCACACGTTCGGACCCGGATTCACCGCGTTCGCGACCGACGGCATCAATGACGCCGGCAAGTCCACCATTCTCGGTGTCCTGCTGTGGGCGATCCGCGGGTCTGCCCCGAACCCGACCCTTCAGGGCGACATCCGCGACAGCTGGCTGCGCGAAGCGGTCGTGACCCTCGACATCGATGGCACAACCATCCTCATCCACTGGCTCATCGACGACGGGCGTCCCGAAGGCGGCATCTACACCGTCGCAGGCGACGTCGACCTGGCCCAGCTGCGCGCCGCAGGCCTATGGACGGCGACGCAGGAATGGGAAGCTGCCAACCACCCGCCCGGGAACACCGACGACGCCGCGTCCATCAACGAGAGTGCGGTCATTTGGCCTGGCCAGGCGCTCGTCGACGACCTGCACGAGGCAGGTGGCGCGAGGATTCTTGCGAAGTTCGAGAACGACGGTGAGTTCGAGGAAGCCGTCGCCGGTGTGATGCTGCCTCGCATGGACCTCGAACCGGTCAAGGTGTGGCAGAAGCGTCCGGGTGCGGTCGATCAGCACGACGCGACCGTGGTCGAGCACGGCTGGAAGACCCTCGCACTTGCGCTGGCCATCACCGACCCGACCAGCGGTTCTGTTCTCGGGGAGCAGGTTTACGCGACCCAGCATCTGATGTCCGTGTTCCTCGGCTCGACATGGTCGGTTCCGACTGTCACAGCGCGGTGGCAGCAGCGTCGAGCGGAGCAGATCGTGTCCGGTGCGCGCCGTCGGGTGGCCGAGGACCAGAAGGCCCGCCGGGAGAACCTGGATAAGCTCAATGACGAACTCGCCGAGGCCAAGGTTGCGCTCGATGCCCTCGGCAAGGTGCCTGCCTTCCTTGACGTGCTCGCCGTCACCGAGACCGCGTCGAACGACGCGTTAGCTGCGTCGGCGGCACAGCGGGCCTGGCTCGACGCGGCAGTCGAGTACGGCGAAGTGGAACGTGCACTCGACCGTGCCAAGCAGGACCTGCACGCGCTCGTTGAAGCGGCCGCGACGAAGAAGTTCTGGCACTCGCTGCGCCCATCGTGCTGCCCCCGGTGCGACAAGGTCATCGACAATCAGCAATGGGCGCGCGAGCAGGAGGGCCACTGCTCCCTGTGCGACGGCGAGTTCATCGAAGTAGCCATCGCGCCCGACGTGGACGAGCCGCCGGCCGTCGAGGATTCCGAGGTCGACGCCACTGAGGACAACGAGGACAACGAGGACAACGAGGACGAAATCGTTGCCGTCCGCGTCCAGGTCGCCGAGCTGGAGAAGCAACTCGCGACGGCCAGCGCCCTGGACGAGTCGACTAAAGCGACGTACGACCAGCTTCGCGAAGCCGCAGCAGCATCCGCTGCCGTTCTTGCCCAGTACGACAAGGCGGCTGCGGCTGAACGCCGCCAGATGGAGGACCGGATCTCGGTCCTGATCGGTCGCATCGAGGAACGCGAAGCGATCGACGCCAGCGCCAGCGATCCGAATGTCGCGGAGCACGAGTTTGCCTGCAGCGTCTTCAAGGCCGCTGGCGAGTACGCCGTCAAACAGCGAGACCTCGAACAACACAGGACCCTTAAGATCGTCTCTGAAGTCATCACCGACCTCGGCGCCAAGTTCGGTGTCCGCAACCTCATCAGTGCCAAGCTCGGCGCCAACGGCCACCTGCCGGTGATGAAGGGCGTCAAGACCGACAAGTTCAGCGATCTCGCACCCGGAGAACGCTTGCGACTGCGCATCGCGCTCATTGTCGGGCTCCTGCGAGCCGGCGATCAGACCGGAACCGGCCGCCACCCCGGCCTCCTTGTCGTTGATGACCTCACCACTCAGGAGATCAACCATGAGAACGCCGCCGCCATGACCCGTGAACTCGTCGCCATCCCGGGCCTACAGATCATCACCGCGTCCACCTACGCTTCCACCCTCGCCGAAGCAGCCGGCGACGCCGGGGATGTCGTGACACCACCTGAAGGCAGCGACGTGATGTTCTGACGAGACCACGGCCCCACTCGAGGAGGCAGCGAACATGGACGACGCGCACGACCAGCCCGTTCCCTCCAGCCACGCTGAGACCCTCACCCTCATCCCCGGCTACGGCACAGCTGGCGAACTCCCTACCGTCGAGGGGGCGGGCGGGGAGACGACCGTGGTCACTAACCCACCCCACGAACTAGAGCCCGACGTCCTGTACGAACGCGTCCTCGCCCTCTGTGCATCCTGGGCCGACCTGACCGACCGTGCCGGCGTGACCAATTGGCTCGAATCCGCGGTTCCACTGCTCGGGATCGAGGGCCTCATCGACTTCAACAACGTCGTCTTGACCTCCCCGGCCGCGCTCGGCGACCTCGCAGACGTCCTCGCGAAGATCTGGGAGGTCATCAGCGCCGACGACGGGTCCCGGGGCAACGTCGCGCTGGAAGGCTGGACTCGACTCGCGCTGGCCGGCTGGACCGAGAGCCTTCCCATCCGCGCGGCCCTCGGCAAACGAGCTGCACGCGCCGCCCAGGCCCACGCTCAAGCCGACGGATTCCTCGTCCGCAGCCTCGGCGCCGTTCTGGATCAGTGGCCCGACGCCGAATCCCGCAACTCGCTCGAACGCCTCGCCGTGATCGAGGAAGTCGAATGCAACGTCGCGTTCGAGCTCGGAATGGCCCTGCTCCGGCAAGCCGTCTCGGTTGACGACCTCGCCGATGCGGCTGGGGTCTTCGCCGCCGCCTACGACATGTTCAACCGCGCGAACCTCGAAGGAGAACGCCCAGACGCCGTCGCCTTCGGAACCGCATCATCGGCCGTCGGCGCCTTTCTGATCGGACAGCCCGTCGCGGAGGAGACCATCAGCAAGGTCCAAGGTGCAATCACGGAGTGGTACAACGGCTATCTCGGACTTGTCCCCGAATGGCGGCAAGCACGCGCGCAGACCGCAGGGGCATGGGCCGCGCTCCTCACCGACCTCGGCAAGCTCAGCGACCTCGACCGCCCCTGGCTCGACGCAACCCGCCTCCTCGCCGATGTAGGCCACCTGTACAGCGCCCACAACTCCATGATCATGGTCGCCGACCCGCGCAAGCTCCCGTCCCTGTTCGGTGACATCCTCCCGCTCCCCGTCGCTCCTGACGCCGACCGAGTCGACCACCCTGTCGGCATCCCGGTTGCGGTCAGTCCGCGCCTCGACGCAGCGCTCGTCCGCACCGCTGACAGTCTGGAGTTGGTCGACCGGTGGCTCGACGCGATGACGCAGCGCCTGCCCGACGACGTTGAAGAAGCCGCCGTCGATGCCATCAATCGGGCTCGTGAACGCATCAGGAGCGCTCCGCCCACGGGAAAAGCCGGCGCCTCGCGTGAGAGCCTCATCCCCGAGGAGATCCGCGAGGCACTCTCCGAACGACTCGACGAAGCCGAACTCGCACTCGTCGAGCACACCCTCGGGCCGCTGCTGACGCCAGCCGACGCGACCATCGTCCGCGCCGGCATCACCGACGACCGCCCAGTGCCGCTCGCCGAAGAGCTCACCCTGGCCGGCATAACGGCCCAGCTTTCCGCATTGCTCCCGGACGAGTTCGACATCTGGGGGCCACGAGTCACCCAGGTCCTGCGAGCAGTCATCCGTGTCGTCACGATCGCCATCGATCGCGAACAGGGCGGCGCACGCAACCTCCCGTGGCATCGCGACCCTGACGAACGGAAGCCGCCGGAGGCCGAGCTCGCCGACTACCTCGCCCTCGGCATCCAGCTCGCCACCGGAAACCGCTGCCACGTCGAAGTACACAACACCGGCGGTGGCCGCGCCGATGTCCTCATCCCCATAGGCACCGAACAGTTCGTTATCGAGGTCAAGCGCATAACCGCCAAGCGAACCAACGACGCCCTCACCACCGAGTACGGGCCCCAAGCCACCGAGTACACCAAGACCGGCGCCCCGTTCGCCTTCCTCGCCGTGCTCGACCTAACCCGGCACGCCAGCCGCCTCGACCTGGCTGACTCGTTCTGGGTCGACGAGTGGCACGACGACTCCGGCCGTACGCGGGCCCTTACCGGCCTGCGCGTCCTCGGCAAGGTCGACCCGCCCTCAAGCAAGTCGTAGATCCAAGACCTCGAGAGATCGTGCTTCGCGTGCAGCCGCGCGGGCATGGCTGAAGTGCGAGTGGGAAGGAGTTCCCCGGTTCTGGTCGAGGTTGAGCGGGAGGTCACACCCCTAGATCAGTACAGCCTCGGCCCTCCATGGTTCGGGGCACTCTACCCAGCACACACGTGCGTGTGCACCCATCCAGGCCGACAGCTCGGCCTCGCCCCGTAGCCCGAAGGTCATGCGCTTGCCACTCCCCACGCGCCGCAGCTCAAGGCCGAGGAGACAGCCGAGTGTCAACCTTAGAGTGGATCCCTCGGCGTCGCCACTCCACCGCAGAACACAGTCTGGCTGGAGGTTCGAACTCAGCGATGTAGGCCGCGGACTCGCCGATCACATTGTTCGTCATCTTCGGAGGGACGGGCACTGGCGAGGATGACGTCACCGAACTCTCCGATCTCGTAGCCGTCGACCAACCGCCCATACCTACCCTGCCCGCCCGCGCCCTCATCATTAACTGGACACATATTCGACGTGCAGGCGTTCGGTGGCGCCAGCGGGCCGTCGATGAGGGCGGCGAAGGTGGTTCGCTGGCGGCGTGCTGTCGATCCTCGTGGCGGTGCCGGCGAAGGCGGTGTAGGTGGTCTCGGCGACCTCGACCCCAGAGGCTGTTGAGCATGGTGAGTGATTACGGTGCGCGTTGGGTATCGATGTTGAGTCGTCGGGTGGCTTCGCGGTGTGATCGCTCCAGCGGCAGACTTTCGCCGGCGAGTCGGGTGGCCATCAGGTGGATCATCGCCGTCGGCGCGGTGGTGACGATCCCGCCCGGTATGCACCCGTCGACTGATCCGGTGCGGGTCGTTCGGGCATGGCTGGACGCGCTCGCCGCGCAGGGCGTCATGGACGGGCCGCTACTGCGCAGGGTGAACCGGTCGGGGCGCCTGCAACCTGGTGGTATGTCCCCGGCCGCGGTCAACCAACGTATCCGCACCCTCGCCCGCGCTGCTGGGCTCCCCGACGCCGGTCATCACCGCCAGTAGAAGTCCCTGTGAAGGCAGGTCAGCCGTGCTGTCTGCTGAACTCGAGACCAGCACACATTGCTGCCTCGACCGTCGGCTGGCCAACACCGGTCGCCGCGGAGATCGCTTTCGCCAAATCGTCGACGCGTTCTATGACATAGCGCGGCGGCGTGATCCAGACGTCGGGACCGTCATCGTCGGAGTTGCCGTTGCGGGTCAGTTGCGCGTACCAGATGCCGTTGTCGCGCCCCCACGTGCTGAGGTTGTCCCATCCGTCGAGGAACAGCGGATAGATAGAGTCGCTCATCGGAATCTGTCCCCTTCCCAGTGGCCACCGGCCGTCAACCCGCATGCCAGGTCCTTCCAGCGTGCCAGCAATCGCCGACACGTTCCTGCCGTCCGTCGCGGCGTGGTTAGTGGCTTGCTTCAGCCTTTCCAGCTTGATCGCGCGGCGGTTTCGCTGAGCAACCCGCAAGCGTCCGGACTCACAGGCCGTGTGATCTGCGAGTTAGATCGTTGAACCGTGCGGTTACTGCTCGTACGCTTCGAGCTACATGGCGACCTGCGGGGAGGGGTCAACGGTGGCCAGCGATGCCGATCCGTCGAAGTGGAACTGCCCGGCCCACACCAAGGCTAAGCACGAAATGCTGCGCCGTTATCTCGATGGTTGGTATCCGATCCTGTCCAAGTGGAACGGTCGAATCCTGTTCCTGGACGGGTTTGCTGGGCGCGGCCGCTACAACGATGGCTCGGAGGGCTCGCCGTTGATCGCCCTGCGGCGGCTGGTAGAGCACAGGTTCTTCCCGCAGATGGCGCACCGGGAGTTTCTGTTCTACTTCGTCGAAGCGAATCGCGACAACGCAGCAGCGCTTCAGCATGAGATCAACCAGCTGAAGGTCGAGCTTGCTCCGTGGCCGGCCACGGTCAAGGCCCACGTGCTGAACGAGAAGTTCGATGTGACCGCTAACGCGATCATCTCGCGTCTCCGCGAGCAGAAGCAGACCCTGGCGCCGACGTTCGCGTTCGTGGATCCCTTCGGTTACAGCGGGATGCCTTTGGAGCTGCTCGCCGGCCTGCTCGACTATCCACGTTCCGAGGTGTTTGTCAACTTTATGGTCGGCCACGTCATGCGCTTCATCGAGCGTGACGGCCAGGAGGCCGCGATGCGCGGCCTGTTCGGCATGGATGTGCGGGACGTCCTCGACGGTTGGGACGGGCGGCGAGATCGGGTAGAGCATCTCCGCTCGGTGTATGGGCGGCAGCTTCAGACCCGGGCAGGGTTTGACCATGTGCAGTCTTTCGCGATGATCAACGCGACTGGAAACGTTGGGTACTACCTATTCCATGGCACCAGGCACCGCGTCGGTGTGCAGCGCATGAAGGCCGCGATGTGGGCGGTCGATCCTGGCGGCGGGTTCACCTTCTCGGACCGGCTCGCCGGCGAAGATGTGCTTTTCGCACTGGAACCTGATCTTTCGCCTCTGCGCCAGGAATTACTCAGGTATTACGCCGGCCAGAAGAGGATCGCGGTGGAGGATATCGAGTGGTACACACTGCTGCATACGCCATACCGTGAGACCCACGTACGTCCCGTTCTTCGGCAACTGGAGAGCGACGGTTGCATCGTGGTGAACCGACCACCAGGAAAGAGACAATTTGCTGACGGGGTGACTATCAGTTTTCCGTAGCGAAGACGGGCATTTCGTCCCAGGTACGGTCGTCTAGTTGGCGGCCTCCGGCCTTCGGTGTGCGGCCACCCCATTGTTTGAAGAAGAATGGGACCTTCTCGGTTGCGCATTGGTCACGAAGCTGCTGAACCCAGGCCGCCTGCATAGGCCGGGCACCTCGTCCACTTTCCCCGCCCGCGATAACCCAGTCGATACCTTTCAGCGATAGACCATCGAGCGGTCCCAGGAGTGGCTCACAGGATAGGAACCGTACGGCGGCCGGCACGATGCGGAGGTCATCGACGCGATGTAGCACCTCGGCATCCTCAACTGAGACGCCCATCCACACGTTTTCTGGCCAGCGGAGACCAGGCGCGAGCCTTCGAAGGCGACGAGCCCGCTTGGTTAGGACCTGATAGGTGTGCTGAGGCGTGGCCGCCATGACCTCAAACACCTGCGCCACGAACGACCGTGGCACTTGCGCGTGGAACAGATCGCTCATCGAGTTCACGAACACCAGCCGTGGCCGCCGCCATTTGTATGGCAGCCGCAGCGCGTCGGGATGGCAGGTAACACCGAAGCCGGGACCGCTCGTACGCGGGTCGCCATCGCGCTGATAGCGCGGCTGACCCATCGCCTTCAGCCGACGAGCCAACGTCATCGCGTAGCAGTTGTCGCAGCCGCGCGAGACGCGGTCGCACCCAGTCGTCGGGTTCCAGGTGGCCTGCGTCCACTCGATCGCCGTTCGGTCGCCCATCGATGGAGCTCCTTCCTTCTCGAAATCTACTCCAGTCATTCGAACTTGTGTTCATCCCGTGCCGTCAGCGAGCCAGAGACTTCCTCCTGTTCGGCTTGTCGCATGCCACCTGCACAGCTTTGGGCGTGGAGCGGCTGAGTCGTCAGTCGGCGACCGATTCGTGAACCCACTCGGTTTGCCGCTTCTGCTCCTCGTGGTGTTGGCCATCGGGGTCGAGCTCGTACCGCTCCACCTCGAGGCGGTCGGGGGTGTTGGCGTCGTGGAGCTTGTCGGCGGGTTGGTTGCGCGAGGCACGGGCGGCGATGCGTTCCAGCGCCGCGGCGGAGCGCTGGGTGCCCAGCTCGACTTCTAGCTGGTCGGGGTCGGCGGACATTACCTCGTGTGCCCCGCCGGCTACTGATTTAAGTGGTGGCGGTTCGAGCATGGCGAGGTCTCCAGCACGTGTTTCGACCCCTTCGGCGAGCGTCGCGTCTCGTTCGGGGTTGTGGAGGTCTGGTTCGGTGATGGGTCGGTAGGGGTCTTCGGCGTGGTCGGCGGCGCGTTGGGCGGCGAGCCATTCTTCGGCGGTGGTGCGGTCGGGCTCGCGGTCGAGGGGGATGCCGCGTGCTTCCAATTCTGCTTCGGCTCGCGCGGCGGCAGCACGCGTGGCTGCGGTCTCTGCTGCCCACGCCGCACGGGCGTCAGCGGCTTGTTCGGCGACACGGGCGATCGCGGCGCGCTGCTCGTGGTGCGCCTGCTGTTCGTTCTTCTCGTTGTCGGTGTTGGTGAGGATCGCTGCGATGCGGGCGTCTTCGGCCCCGATGGATGCGGCGCGGAGGGCGTCGTCTGCGTGGGGTGGTGCCCAGGCTTGTTCGCGTTTCCATGCTTCGACGCGTACTCGGAGCCGACCGTCGGTCATGGCGGCTTCTTCGCGGGCTTCTTCGGGTCGGCCGAGTGCTTCCCATGCCCGCCACCAGGATGGTCGCCGTTCGGTGGAGTGGATGCCGGGTGGGTCTCCGATGGGGCGGTGTTCGTCGGTCCAGCCGGTGGCTTCGCGGTGTCCGGCGATGATGCCGGCGCGGTCTGCCCATTCCAGCCGTTCCGCAGCACCTTCGGGGACTGGGCCAAGAGCACGCACCGCCCAGTCCGGTGGGTTCTCCGAGACCTGGGTCCCAAGCTCGCTGCGCCGCTGGTCCGCGCGGGCGTGGAGCCGCTGCAGGTAGGCAGAGATCTGTGGTGATAACTCGGATGGGACGGGCATCGCGTTGGGCGGCAGGAATTGTGGGCGTGCGGCGTTGATCCGGTTGGAGAGGACCTGGGCGACGGAGCGGGCATCGCCTAGGCCGCGCCGGTCGACCACGGCTTCGCGGAGCACTGCGGCGGGGTCCTCGCCTCCTTGTTCGACGGCACGTAGGAGTCGGGAGAGGTTTTCGGTCGCTTGGTCGGCGCAGAGCCGTGCTCGTGAGGTGTTGTCGAGTGCGCCGTCTTCGACGAGTTGGTCGAGGTGGTGTTCCAGCCGGTTGCGGCAGGCCAGGCGTACGGCGTCTTCGATGCGGCCGTGGATGGTGTCGAGCGAGGCGAGCCGGGCGTCGTCACGTTCGCGGGTAACGAGGGCCGCGTCGTTGTCTTCGCCGCCACGCGCGAGAGCATCCTCGAGCACCGCCCGCCCAGACGGACGCTCATGATCGGCGGAGGCTTCGACGACGGCGGCCTTGTCGTCCTGGCCCGCGAGTCGCCGTACGGCTTGTGGGGTTGACGGGTCGGCCGGTTCGCGGTCGAGGGCGACGAACACTTTGTTGATGGTCTTGCCGCGGGTCATCATCACGTACAGGGCAGCCGCATCCAGCTGCCCTGCGGTGACCCCGTAGCCGGCGTCGACGGTGAGGCCTTCGGCGGCGTGGACGGTGCCGGCGTAGCCGCTGGCGACATGTTCGCGAACGTAGGCGGCTGAGAGTCGAAGGATCTCCCCGGTGCGTCGGCCGGCGACGGTGAGGCTGCCGTCCTCGCCGATCTCGCGTACTTGGTAGAGCTGTCGGTTGGTGACGCCGAGCCGCCGGTCGTTTTGCCGGCACATGATGTCGTCTCCCACCCCTGCGGTTCCGCCGTGGGTGGCCAGGTCGACTCCGGCCTGGTCGACAACGCCGGCGGCGACGAGGATCTCCCGGACGGTGGCGGCAACCTCCGCCGACTCTTCGTTAGTGCCGGCGACCACGACGACCTCGCGGCCTTCGAGCCGGTCCGCGGCGGCGGCGCGGGCGGCTTGCTGGATGGCGTCGTCCACGGAGGCGGCGTCGATGATGCGGCCGTGCCGGTCGTATTCGGCGAGGGCGGCTGGGTCGGCGTCGCGCAGGGCGAGGGAGGCTTCGCGTTCCCATGCGGCGTGGAAGCGGCGTACGTCGGTGAGGGTGTAGGTCTCGGCGTGCCCGTTGACCAGCCCCATGGCCCCGCCTGCTTGGACGGCGGCGAGCTGTCGGGGGTCGCCTGTGAGTACGAGTCGGGCACCTGCTGCCTCGATGACTGTGCGGATCCGGGTGAGGTCGGCGGTGCCGACCATCGAGGCTTCGTCGACGAGAACGATGTCGCGTTCCCGGACCGCGTAGCGATGGTCGGTCGGGCGTGCCTTGCCGTTGGCCAGCCGCCGCTGGGCGTCGAGCCAGGCCGAGATGTTCGCGGTGATCTTCACCCCGTCGTGGACGAGGACGTCCGCGGCGATCTGCGACACGGCCAAACCTTGCACGCGCCCGCCCTCGGACAGGTCGTTCCACACCTCGGCGAGGGCACCGACGGCGAAGGATTTGCCGGTGCCGGCTGGGCCGACGAGGACGGCGAGGGCGGCGTCGGAGGAGGCCAGGCCACGTACCGCGGCCCGCTGGTCGGCCCCCACCGTCTGGTATTTCTCGTGCGTGTCCAGCCAGGCGTCGACCTGCGCGGCGTCGAGGCGGTGGCGGCCGCGGGTGATCGCGGCCTGCCGGATCGCCTCCTCGGCAGCGAGCGAGGCGGTGGCCGCGTATCGGCGGGCGGTTGGGCGGGTGTAGGTGTCGGGGTCGCCGAGTTCGGCTGGCATGGGGGGACCGTCGCGGCCGGACACCTGCGTTACCAGCCGGGGGTCGGTGAGTGCTTGGTCGGTGAGCCGTTCGAGGAGCTCGGTGAGATCGTCTGGGTCCATCCCGGTGCCCAACAGGGGAAGCCGTTGTTCGATCTCGCGCGTCAGGTCCGCGCGACGCCAGGTGGATCGCTGTTCGGCCATCGCCGCGACCGCGGTCGTGCACACCGCCGACGGTGACCACCGTGGCGCCTCCCGCGACTCGGAGGGCGGCTCGGCGGTGACGGCGGCTATCGCCTGGTCGGCGATCGGTTCGAGCCCGGTGGCGATCGCGGCCTTCAGTTCGGCCTGCCACCGGTCGTGCCGTTCCTCGGTCATCTCACCGTCATGGGTCTTGCCCGGCCGGGTATTCACGGTGATCTGTTTGTGGAGTCGCGCGATCTCGACGTCGGTCAGCTCCCGCCCGAGCCGCTCCTCCGCCGTCTTTACCGCCTTGTCCAGCTCGCCTTTGATCACCTTGGTACGCGCGGAGAACAGGTCGCACACCTGCTGGGAGACCCCGGCGATCTCCCAGGCGGGTTTCTCTCGGTCCCCGTGCCGTAGTTTCAGCCGGAGGCCGAGCGCGGCGAGTTCTTCGGCGAGTACCCGGTCCACGACCGCGGAGATGGCGTGCTGCTGGGCGAACAGGTCGACGGTATCCAGGGCCCGGATCTCACCGTCGGCACAGCTGGCCCGGTTCAAGATCACGTTGTGGGTGTGCAGCTGCGGCTGGATCGACCTCGAGGTGTGTTGGAAGAACGACGCGACGATCAGGTCCGGCGCCCCGACCCACCGGCCCGCCGTTCCGGTGCCGCCGTGCCGGCCCGTCCGGGCGACCGCCAGCTTCGCGGCGTATCGCAGTCCGGCGTCGTTGGCTTTGGCGATCGCCGCCTCGATCGCGAGTCGGGTCGACCTCGCGGAGTCGAGTCGGGTCGTCTCACCCGACCGCTCCGCCTGGAGTTCGGCCCGGTGCACCGCCGTGTGCACGACTGAGACCGACTTGGGGACGCTGAACGTCAGGTCGACCCCAAGAGTCGCCCTCCGCTGACTCGACTCGATCGACCGGCGCGTCTCAGCGATTTCTTCCGGTAGGGCGTCGGGGTGGTCGGCCTTCCAGGAGTCGAGTCGGGCCTCGACTGAGCCGTAGCGTCCAGGACGCTGCCCCAGCTGCGTCCCGTCCGGTGCTTCGAAACCGTCGAACAGCTTGTGCATGTCCGCACCCGCCACCTCGCCGGTCAAACCGACCTGCTCGGCCAGGCTCCCGGACCAGCGGCCCGGCGGCTCCCCCGCCGTCACCGCGTCCAGGTAGTAGGACTCCCGGCCGCCGCCGACGCTGGACACGTAGTACTCGACGTCGGTCACCTTGCTCGCCGTGATCACCGAAAAGCCTCCCCATCAACCAGCAGATCAAGATCAACTTGATTTCCGGAAATACGCGGCGCGACCCACCCGGAGGGCCTATTCGATCGAGATGCATTGGTCTGTGTTCTTCGGAATGGGTGCGGGTGCTTTTCTCGGCGGGCGGTAGTGAATTCGGTGTTATCGGTTCGTGATAGAGGCATGCTGGGGTTTCTTTCGAGTGTTCGGGAGGGGGCTGGCTGCTGTGCTGGGCGCTGGTGCAGCTCTGGTCAGGTGTGGTTGTTGAGGGCGGCGCGTGCTGCGTCGCGGGCGGCTCTGGCTTCTGCCATGCCGGTTCCGAGGAATGCTCGGATGGGGTCGGCGCCGGCGTTGGGGCGGAGTTCGCCGGCCTCCCAGGCGGCTAGGAGGCGCTTGACGTGTTCGGGGCGTGCGGTCGGGCGACGGCGCGGTTTGGTCTCGCTCTTGGTGGGTCGACTCGACTCGGGCGCCTCGGACTCGGCCCGCCCACTCGATTGCGAGTTCGGTGAGTCGACTCCCCCGACCACGACGTCGCGCGACTGCGCCGGCCGGTCTGCGTCGACCCGACCCGACTCCACCTCGCCCCTCGACGGCTCAGCCCGACCGGACTCTCCCTGGCCCGACTCGGTGCGGCCGCGCACGACCGGAGTCGGGTCGGCCTGGACCCGACTCGGGGGTTCCGCGGATTCGCTGTTCGCGGACCGGGCGGCGGGGTCGACCTGGTCAACCCCAAGCGGCGCAGCGTGCGGCGCGACCCTCAGCTGGCCGCTGACGACGGCCCACGCGGTCCTGCCGCGACCGGTCGGGGCTGTGTGCAGCTGGCGCAGGAGCCGGTCGGCGTTGTAGCCGGCCCAGGCGGCCGCCGGGTCGGTGATGTTGTGCTCGATGGACCAGCGCCGGGCGCCCCACGTACGAAGGGGGAAGGCTCGCCTGCGTTCGGCGCTGAACACCGCACCGGTGCGGTCGACCGCACCTTCGTCGAGGAGCTGGACGTGCTGGGCGCGGCGGGTGTGCAATCCCCACAGCCATGGCGACAGCAGCGACAGCAGCCCGAACGCCACAGCCGCGGCTGTGGGGGCAAGGGACGGTCCGGCAAAGTGGGCGTAGTTGATGCCTGCGACGATCCCGGCGAGCGCGTACGACGCGCGGCGCAGCCTGGCCGCAGTGGCGGTCGCCTTCGACAACAACGCGTCATGGGCGTGCCAGCCCACATAGATCGCGATCGACTCCACCGCGGCGGCGAACAGCACCGACAGGCCCAGCCGCGCGGGCATCAGCCAGGCCTGCGGGGCGATCGACTCGTACGCGTAGGCGATCTGCCCGTACACAGCGGCGGAGTTCACAATCAGCAGCGGCGCCAACAGACGCAACCGGCTACCAAACCTGCGCCAGGCCAGGTTGCGGCGCTCACGTTGCTCGGCCCGTTCCCGTCGGCGTTCGTGGGTGCGTTCCCGCTTAGCCTCCCGCGCCAGCCGGGCCGACTCCCGCGCCGCGGCCCGCTGCGCGGCGTCCTGTTCTCGACGCAGCTGCGCCAACGCGCGGGCCCGCTCGATCTCCGCGCGGGTCTCGGCCGCACGCGCCTGCGCCACCTGCGCGGCCGTAGCCGGGTCCATCGCAGCCTTACCGCGGGTCGACAACCTCAGCACAGCACGTCCCTTCCTCGAAACCGTTGGGGGTTGGAAGGCACGGGGGCGGCGGGTATCCCTCGCCAAAGGTTCAGCGCCGCCCCCGCACCGCTCAATCAGATGCCGCAGTCGGCCGCGTCGTCGTACGTGGACGTGCTCACCGCTTCGTCTGCGTCGCGAGCCTCGTGCTCTGCCTCAAGCCTCGCCGCGTAAGCGTCGTACTCGTCCCCGTCGAACTGGCTGGACGTCACATACTCAAGCCTGTCGCGGGGCCACATGTTGAACGGCTCCGCAAGCGTCTCCGGCGCGAACACGTCGTACGCCTGCTCGTTTCGCATGCCTTCCGCTGGTGTGCTCGTCTCTTCCTTCTCACACGTTTCCGCCACGTCGTCGCCGAGCTCCACCTCCAGCCACGCCGCGCGCGCCCGCTCAAAGGCATCGATCTGATCCGCCAGCTCCCCCAGCTGCGGTGTCCAGCGGGCCGCATCCGCCCAACTGTCGAGGCCGCCATCTACACCAGGCACCCCAGCAGCGACCGCATCGACGTCCAAGCCGATGTGCGCGCCCGGCCCCCAGCTCTCCTGGGCCCGCTCGGCCTTCGCGAACCGTTCGATTACCTCCAGGTGGGCCGCGGTACCGGGGGCGGCCTTGACGATGTTGGAGTCTTCATCGACGGCCCACCCGTGGATGGCGAGGTCGATGATGTCGGCTGCCGGATCGCCCCAGCGCGCGCGCTCGAACATGTCCTCGGGATCCTGCTCGAACTCGCTCATGGCACTCCTTCTCCTTTGATCGAAATGAGGGTTGGGATTGGAAGAAGCGGGGCGGCGGGTATCCCTCGCCAAAGGTTCAGCGCCGCCCCGCCCCACTCGCTCGGTGACCGGTGGTGGCTCGCTAGAGCCCGGCCGCATCGTCGTCGAGGTTCTCGACCTTTTCGGCGATCAGCCGCGTGAACTGCGACTCCTCGACGGTGTAGTGGAAGACGTCCTGGCCCTCGGTCCAGGCATCGTCGTCCTCCTCACCGTCCTCGTCCGCGTCGCTTGAATCGGCTGCCGTCAAGCCGGCGGCGGGCGCCTGCTGGCCCGCATCAGCGTCCTCGTGACGGGCGACCGCTGAGCTGGTACGCGCTTCGCTGTCAACGTCGGCTTGTCGGGAGGCTTGCTGATGTTCGTCGGCGACTTCGCGCTCAACGACCCGGCGTGCACCGTCGATCTCGGCGTTCACCAGCGTCGCTTCGGCGCCGCGGGCCTGGTCGAGCAGCTGCGCGACCGTGTCCGCGCGAGAGGCCGCAATCCGGTAAGGCTTGTCCGCCGCCAGCGCTTTGAGCAACGCATCCTCCCCCTCACCGACGTTCGAGGCGATCCGATGCCTGATGGATCGGCTCAACGACTCAGCGGACTGGCGGGCGAACTCCAGTCCTTCCACGGCCAGTCTCAGGTCTCGCCGCAACTCCGCCCGCATAAGATCCTCACCTTGCAACGGGCTTTCGGCTCTGCTCATGTCACTCCATTCCTTGGTCAGATGCGGGTGGTTGGAAAGAGAGCGGGGCGGCGGGTATCCCTCGCCGAAGGTTCAGAGCCGCCCCGCACCGCACGGTCAGGCGCCGTAGTCGTCGGCGGCGTCGTGCCGCTGCTCGTGGATCTCGGCGATGGCCCGGCCGAATGCTTCAGCGCTGTCCGGGACCTCGAGCGATCTGAGACGGGGATTGGTCACTTCCCGGTAGGCAGCTGACGTGTCGCGCCAGGCGACTTTCGTTCGCTCGGCCAACGTCTGGTAATCAGGGCAGGGGCTCAGGAGCCGGCATTCGGGGCAGCCGGCGTAGTGGCGGTGCGCGGCCTCCTCCAACACCTCGTGACGAGATTCGCTCGTCGCACTCATCGGCTTCGTCTCCTTCACAGCTCGTAGGTGTCGCCGCGGTCGACCGACCGCTCCTCGGGCGGTATGCGGTGCACGTCGGCGCCGGAGCCTGCGACATCGCGGTGCAGGTCGGCTTCTGCGTTGGATGCCTTGTGCCGTTCAGCGTTGAGCGCTGCGCACCCGCACGGGCAGGTGGCACGGTGCATGCCGTCGTGGCCGACCGGCAGGCCGCAGGTGGAGCCAAGCCACTGGTCTCCGCACGCCGGTGAAACGTGTGCTACGAGGTCCGGGCTGGCGCTGTTGCTCATCGGTTTCCTCCCGTTTGTTGATTGCCGGGTCAGGCGCCGAGGGCGTCTCCGTCGCAGTGGCCGTCGCGGGTGGCGCGGTAGTGGCCGCGGCGGTCGACGTCGTAGTCCTCGACATCAGGTGGCGGAGGGTGGACGAACGGGCCGGTACGCGCCATGTAGGCGGCGGCCCGCCGCGCCTCGAGCACCGCTGCCGGGTAGGTGTTGACCCGCATCTGGGCCCACCTCCGGTCCGGGTCGAGCTCGTCGATGCTGGGCTCATCGGCCTGGTCGAGAGCTTCAGCGGCCAAGGAACCGGCGATCGGGGGCGGGATGTCTGGCCGCAGCTCCGCGATCAGCGCCGCGACCGCGGCCACCGTCTTCTTGTCCCGGTCGCTCTTGGTCGGAGCCTCCTTGTCTGGAGCCTTCTTGTCCTGGTCGTCATCGCGTTGGCGGGGCATCATGCGACACCTGCCAGGCCGGGCGGTTCGCCTTCCTTGCTGACCGTCCACCAGTACGCGAGTTCGTCGATCGCGGTGGTGTCGACTCGGGTTCGTCCGAGGTGGCTACGCGGGGAGCAGTCCTGGAGCAGCTTGACCATGCGGCTTTCCGCCGCGGGCAGCCATCTGGTCAGCAGGTCCGACACCGCTGTTGGGGCGGTGCCGGTGTAGGCGGCGCCGTAGTGGGCGTGCAGGGCGAGCATCTCCACCACCACCGCGGGGTGCCACGGCCAGCAGTCCGGCAGCGGGTCAGTCGCCAGCCACCGGTAGACCCGGCCATGCCAGTCCCCCACCTCGGCCAACCACCCCCGGGCCACCTCGGGGTCGGTGACGGCGAACCAGTCCTGCTGCCCCTCCTCCGACTCCCCGCCCTGCCCTGCGGGTCCGCCGGCGGCACCGTCGGCCATGTCGCGCAGGGTGGCGTTGAGCATGCCCAGGCCACGGCCCAACGCCTCGACGTCCTTCTCAACTTTCTCGTGGACGAGGCGGTGCATCCCGGACAACCGGCTGTCGAGGTCGTCCACCCGCCCAACCAGGTGATCAACCACGCCGGCCAGATCGGCAGGCTCGTACCTTCTGCTCATCTCGCTGCCGCCCCTCCGCCGAGGGCGGCGGCGAGTGCGGTGCCGAGCCATTGGGCGACATTGGTTGCGACGGCGTTGCCTGCCTGCATGGTCTGCTCGCCCTTGTTGCCGTGGACGATGTAGGTGTCGGGGAACGTCTGGGCCCGCAGGTGTTCGCGGGGTTGGAGCATCCGGAAGTGGCAGTCGTCGATGTTCACCGCGGGGTCGAGGACGCCGTGCTGTTCCACCGTCGCGACCGTCGACAGCGGCGCCTCAACAGCCCGGTACGGCTTGGCTGCACGCCGGTACGGGATGACAAGAGCGTGATGATCCCGCGCGGTGACAGTGCCCATCGGCCGCCCGGCCGGCACGATCGTGTCCTTCGGGGCGCAGTTTCCGCCGTAGTTCTTCACCAGGAACGGCGGGTAGACCAGCGAGTGGTGCCTCCCGGTCGTCACCGTGCCCATCGGCTGGTCGGTGGCGACGATGGCACGCTCGGGTGGGAGGAACCCACTGTGGTTCTTCACCAGGAAGGGGTTCACGAGCGCGTGGTGGTTGCCCTCGGCGGCGATCGTTGTCAGCGGCTCGTCAACGCCACGGGCATTGCAGTTGTTGCGCAGCTCCACGACGTACGGCGGGCAGAAGAGCGCCTCCATGCCTTTGGGGTTCGCTGTGCGGGTGCGGAACGGCTCGTCGACCGTGCGGGCGTCCTCGTTCCACGTGCCGCCGGAGGGGACAACCATCGGCGGGATCGCGAGGGCGTCTCCGATCTTGCCTGTTCTGGTTGCCAGCGGCGCCGACTCGGCGGGGTAGGCCCGGAAGTCGTCATGGTTCACAGCGACGACGGACGCGCGAGCGAACATGTCGAGCCCGACCTGGATGCGGCGCATGGTCGCCGCCGCTAGCGGTCGTTTCCGGTCGCCGATGCGGGTGCCGAGGTCGCTCCAATCGATCGCGGTCGCGGCTGGGAGCACGTACGGCTCGACGGTCTGTCGCCGGTGGCTCGGGCAGCGGTAGTCGTACTGGGCGCGGTACTTCCCGATCCGCCGGCCGGGCTTTTTCCAGGACTGGAACGCTTCCACGTCCTCGTCGCAGCTGGAGCACCACGCCACCGGCCGCGGGTCCACGTCCGGCAGCGGGATGCCTTTGCGGGTGAAGACCAGGTAGAGCCGGTCACGCCACTGCGGGGCGTACGGGATGGTTCCCCCGCCGATGTGCGCGGCGGAGACGGAAACGAACTGGACCTCGTACCCGAGCAGGAGCATGCCGTTGACCCACCAGTCGAACAGCTCCCACTCCGAGGCGACCTCGACGACGTTCTCCACCAGGATCGCCTTGTACCGGTGGACTTCGGTGGCGCGGATGACGTCGTGGAACGTTGCGCGGGTGCGCTCGTAGCCGGCCTGGGAGATCGGCCCGAACTCGAGCAGGTCGATTTGCCCGGGCGCCGGCTTGGTCCGCTTGTGCGCTTGGCCTTTCCTGCGTCGCCCTCCAGCTGGTGACACCTCGGTGCAGATCGGCGACGCCCACAAGACGTCGGTGGTCGGTAGCCGTCGCATGTCGTAGTTGTTCACATCGGCGCACAGGTGCTCGGCGTCGGTGAAGTTCGCGCTGTGGGTTTCGATCGCGCGGGCCCAGTGGTTCGCGGCCAGCTTCAGTTCGAAACCAGCGGAGGCGAGCCCGATGGAGGAGCCGCCAGCGCCGCAGAAGATGTCGGTGAACGTGAGACTCATGCCGCACACCACCCGTCGTCTTGGCGGGTGTGGCCTGCCGAGTCAACCTCGTACTCATCAACGTCGTGCGGGTTGACGTCGTGCTGGTGTTGGCGGTGGCGTTGCCGTTCGGCTCGTTTCTGCACGGCTTCGGGGGTGGTGGACATGAAGACGTCGAATCCCAGGTGCACGGGCGCGGTGAGGCGGATGCCGAGGTCTCGCCTTGTTTTCTTGAGCTGGTTGCCGGAGAGGCCGCCCCACATTCCGTGTTGTTCGTGGTGGAGGGCGTAGTGGCGGCAGTCCTCCATTACGGGGCAGGCCGGCATCCGGTCATCGCCGAGGCAGAGCCGTTTGGCGTCTTCGATGTCGTTGTCGTCGGGGAAGAACAGGTCGGGTGCGATCTGGCAGGACTGTTCTCCGGTGAGAACGTCCTTCAGTTGCGGGGGTTCGCTTGTGTAGTCGCGGCTCACTGGGTCTCACCTGCTTTCGCCTGATCGAGGCCCGCCGTGATGGCGGCGGCGAGGTCGGGTGTGGGGGTCCACAGACCGAGCCGTCCTTTGCACGGGATCGGCTGGACGGGTTGGGGGTTTGCGGTGACGAGGTGGATGACGCCGGGCGCGGTGTGGGCCCAGGGCCGGCAGCAGCCCCTGCTGGGGTGGGCGTCGGTCAGGTCGATGACGCCGATCACGGCGCCGAAGGTGAGGACGTCGCGCAGCTTCACGCCTTGCCCGGCGTAGCGTCGGTGGAGCGCGTCACGCACCTCGGGTTCGCAGAGGTTGGCGAGAAGCTCGCGGTAGACGCCCGCGCGGGTGGGGAACGCGGCCGCGTGGATCGCGAGGGGCCCGCGGTAGCCGGTTGACCAGGTGCGGTTCTCCACGTTCTTGCCGCCGTGGATCAGCGCCCACGCCCATGGCTGTCGTACGGTCAGGGCTCTCACGGGGCTTCACCGGCTTTCGCCTGTTCGGGCAGGGCGATCCGTGAGGTGGTGGAGGGGGCTGGGGTGTCGGTCAGCGGCATTCGGGCGGGTGGCTTGCCGCGTTCCCAGATGCGGGGCGCCCACCCCACGATGGGGAGCAGGCCACGGCGCAGCAGGAGGACCTGACCTTTGCCGAGGGCACGCAGCTGCGCTTCGTCGAGGACTGCGGCCCATCGGTGGCTGTTGGGGTCATCATCGTCGACGCCTGCCACTCGGTGTCGGCTGTCACCGGTGAGGGTGGAGATGTCGCGCAGGTCGTCCGCGCCGTTCCCGCCCCCGTAGACGAGCAGGTTGTTGGTGTTGCCGAGGATGGTGCCGGCCCCATCGCTGCCCCACCGCTGCCGCAGCTGCGCCAGCGACTGCACGGAGGTGTGGATGGTCACGCCCCGCCCGCCCATGTCGGCGGTCCACTTGTCCAGCGGCACCGGACACACCAGGGCGGCCTCGTCCAACACCATCGTCAGCGGCGGGTCGAGCCGCCCCTCGAGCATCGCCCCTGCCGCCCGCCTGGCTTGGTGCGCGATCTCATCAACGAGGCAGGCGTTGAGCGGCCCGAGGCCTTCTTGGGATTCGTGGCCGAACAGGTGCAGCGTCTCCCGCTCGACGATCAGCCGGCCGATGTCGAGGGTGGTCGTTTCGGTGGGGGCGTCGCCCAGTTCCCGGGCCTGGTCGTGGGACATCCAGTCCAGGCCGCGGCGCATCGTGTGCGTGATCGACGTACGGGTCCGGTCGTTCAGCCCCCAGAAGTGGCGGGCCTGCGCCGCCCGGATCGGCCCACCGTCGGCGACGGTGAGGACGGCCTCGATCACCTGGTCCCGGGCCCGGCAGCGGCCGTTACGGTCCGGCTCGTCCCCGACCCAGCGGAGCACGTCGATCATCCGGAGCCCTGACAGGGCGGCGGCGTGGAGCAGCAGCGCCAGCACGGGGCGGGCCGCCTCGTCCCAACGGGCCGCCTCCCCCTCCCCTGCGGAGGGGATCAGCGCGGCGGCCCGGCGGGTGGCGGTGGCGTAGTCGGCGCAGCCGGTCAGCACCGACCAGCGGACCGTGCTCGGCACGTCGACGTACCCGGACGGGTTGAACAGGTGCACCGCCCGCCCGTCACCGCTGCGGACCTGATGAACCCACTCGGCCAGGTCGGACCTGGTGGAGGTGGTCACCAAAGCGCCGGGCGCGTCGTTACCGAAGCACGCCAACAGGCCCGTCTTCCCGGTGCGTGGGCCGCCCACCACGGTGGTGGTGTCCTCTGGGGTGGACCACACCTGCTCGCCGGGCAACCAGCCCAGCCCGGTCTCGAGCAGCTGCACCCCCAGTTCACGCATCGGCGTACGCCGCAGCCGCCACCACGAAACGTCTCGCAGTGACGGGCGTACCACCCGCGCTTGGCGTCGCAGCGCCGCCGGTGAGGCGTGCTGCTGGATGTCCAGCCGCGACGCGGTGCCGCCCGAGCGTTGGTGGTACTCGTTCATCCGCGCCAACAGCGCCTTGGCGCTGCCCGGCCGCATCACATGCCGGCCCCACCACCAACAGCAGCTGCCGACACCGCCAGCGGCGCCACCGGCCGCCGCATACAGGGCCGGGTCATGCATCCCGGCCGCGTTCATGCCGGCGCCCAGGCCGACCGCGGCGGCCGACACCGCGCCCAGCGGCCATGGGAAGCGGTGCACAGCCCGTGCGGCGTCGAACGCCGCGTCCCGCACAGAGCGGCTCATCGGGGCACCTCCCGCCAACCGGCCAGGAGCCGATTCAGGTCGGGGGCGACGGCGGAGTTGATCTGGTGGCAGATCTCGCGCACCGCGGCCTTGGCCATGCCGACGTTGACGCCCGGCCGCTGCGGGGCTGGAAGACCCTCGGCCGGCAGTTCCGCCACGAACCGGGCGGTGAACAACAGCGTGGAACGGTTCTCTTCTGGCTCGACATACGGGCTCGGGTCGTCACTCCACGGCCGCTGCCGGGCCCAGTCCGCCCAGCCGAACCGGCGCAGGCCGCGCACCTGGGGCGGGTGAGGCAGCCGCACCTCGAGCTCAGCGACGAGACGGTCACGGTCCTCCCTTGGGTGGCACGTCACCCAGGGGATGTCCGGACGGACGCGGATGTAGCCGGGGCTCATCACCGGCCCGGATGCGATCCGCCACGCCGTCCACGCGAAGTCGACCGGATCCAGCGGGTCGCTCGCGGTGTTGAACAGGTGGGCCCGGTCGCGCAGGTAAGCGCCGTAGCGGCTGATCCCATCCGATGCGTAGTCCCGGTCATAGAACTCGTCGACGAACACGACCTTTTTTGCGGGCGGTTTCATGCGGCACCACCGCCCCGACGCGACCCACCGTCGGTCGCCTGCTGCCAGGCCGGCATGAATTCCATGACGTCCACGCACGCGCCCGCGCCGGTCGCGGCGTCCAGCAGCTGCTCGACAGCTTTGGCCGGAACGACGTAGCGGCCCTGATCACCGCCGATCCGCATCCGCACCGCGGGGAACGCGTCCGCCCGTACCAGCCGGTACAGGTGCTCCTGCGAAATGCTCAGCAGTGCCGCTGCCTCCGGGACCGAGTACGTCGGGACCCCGGCCTCCCGCTTGCGCAGCGCGTTCCGCAACGCCACGTCACGAATCTGGGCCCGCCACGTCGCGCGGCCACCAACGTCGGTGTTGTCGCGCTCGAGGTCCTGGCCCTCGCTACTCTTGGGCATGCCACTCCACTCCTTCGATGGGGTTAGGGGTTGGAAGGAGCGGGGGCGGCGGGTATCCCTCGCCAAAGGTTCAGCGCCGCCCCCGCACCGCTCTTCAGGTGCCGTGGCCGTCAGCGTTTTCGTCGCTGTCGTCGGCCGTCATGGGTTGGAGTTCGCTCCGGTCGCGGAAACACGCCGGGTACCAGACCTCGCCGTCCTCGATCTCGGCGAGCTCGTCGACATCGATGCGCACATGCCACTCGTTCGGGCCGCACTGCCCGAGGATCGAGCCCGGTAGCCAGGGCCACCTATCCCGTTCCGATACGGCCTGGCCGAGCGGGTAGCGCACCAGCACTAGCGAGTCATCCGGGAAGGTGCCGTCGTTGTCGTCATAGCCCTTCCGGTCCGAGTCCCTCGCGCTGCTCATGCGGCCAACCTCCAGCCGGTCCGCTGGTGCTGGTTGCGTACGTGGGAGTCGGCGTCGTCGTAGGCGGTACGCCACGAGTCGGCTTCGGAGATCAGCAGGCGAAGTGGCAGCGGACACAAGCCGCAGCGCCACCCCCACCGCCCGACTGGCTGCCGATACACCGTGACCGGCCGGTCAACACGTAGACGGTCACTCATCATTCGTCCCCTTCTTCGAGAGGTCCGGATTGAAGGTTTGTTCGGGTTGGAAAGCACGGGGACGGCGGGTATCCCTCGCCAAAGGTCCAGCGCCGCCCCCGCGCCGCTCATGAGACAGGCGACCTGTCCGGCCGCGCGGCCGTGGGTTTACAGGGGTTCGGGGAAGTTGGTCGACGACCATCCGCCACGAGGCGCCTGCAGCCTCGTCAGGCTCCGGCCCGTGCGGAACGCGTTCCAGGCCAGAAAGATGTACCGCAGCGTGTCATCGGCGTTCGTGCGGCCACGGGCCGTGCCCATGTCGTTCAGCCGCTTGTACAACACCCGCGCCGGGTCCGCCGCCCTCAGGCCGATCCCTTCGATCAACTGGGTGACGAAGAACTGATTCGCCTGCTCCCCGTTGACCTGCGAGCACAGGTGATACGCCACACCCACCATCGACGGACTACACGGCAGAAACCTCTTCGCCTTGTTCGCGACCTCCGCCGCCGACCGCACCGTCGGATGCGCCTCCAGGTACTCGCGCATCTCCGCGTGCGTAGGGTTCTTCGCGCCACCATCGAACGACCGGAACCCCGCCTGGTAGGCCACCAGACGGCGAAGGATCGCCGCGACCATCGACCCGTTCGCCTCACCGGCCAGGATGAGCTGATCCGACATCAGCCGTGCCGCGCCGATGTCCATCGTGTCCTGCGAGTCAGCCGCCAGGTTGTAAACCACCAGCACCTGAACAGTCACACCCGACCGAACCACGGCGTGGCAGCGGTGCTGGCCATCCAGCATGCTCCCGTTCACGGCGAACCTGATCGGGTCACCGTTGAACTGCCACTTACCCGCCGCCATATCCCGGGCGTACTGATCCACCTTGCTCAACCGCAGATTCCGGTTGTGACGGTTCCGCTCCAGCCACTTGGTCGCCAGCGCCGGGTCGAGCATCACCAACTCATGCGCAGGCTGTTGCGAACCCCTCGACGAGCGTGCAAACATGCTCGCAGTCATTCGGTCTCCTCCAAGAGATCAGCCAGTCGCTGCAACGACTGGATCGCATCGTTGAGGTCACGCGCCCACCGCGTGGCCTCTTCGCTTCTCGACTTCAAGTGCTCCCGCCGGATCTGCCCAGCCGCGGCGGCAGCGTCGGCCGACTTGTTGATGACCTTCGCCATCACCGCAACCACATTCGTCCGCGACCCACGCGGCCGCTGCTCCGGCTGACGCCTCGGCTCGGGCTCATCCACCGGGGCCGAGTCGACTACTTCCTCATCCGCTTCCGGTTCTTGCTTCGGGTGAACGACGTATTCCTTGCCGTCTCGGCCGGTCACCGCGCGAGGCTTCTCGCCTGTCTCACCTGAGACAGGCGAGACAGGTGCTGGGTCGTCGTCAGCAGGGCGTCCGCCTCCAGCCCTTGAGTCAGGTGGTGCAGTTGCACCACCTGAGAGATCACGTCGTACGGTCGCGCTATCGACACCGGCTATAGGCGCGATCGCGCGCGACGACATCCCCATATCGCCCAACCGAACAACCAACTCCTGGCGATCTTGCTTCGGTAAACGGAGCGGCATCTGCCCGAACTCCCGCTCGGCGTACTCAGTCCACGACCGATATCCAAGGGCGAGATGAGCACTGCAGTCGCGAGCCTCTTCCACGAGACGAACCAGCTCATCAACCTGCTCTTGCACCGCTTCGAGCAGCACACGGATCCGCTCCGTTAGCCGCCGAGCCGACGCCTCATCTAGGCGCATCACCTCGCCCGGTCCATCCTTGGGCTCCGATTCCTCGTCCTCCCCGCGCTGGACCAGATGCATCTCGTCACCTCCTTTGGCTCAGTATAGCCCAAGCTAGCCTAGGCCTGTCTTGCTTGCACTGATTGCGGTGGCCCAACATGGCTTGGGGTGGCCTGGTCAACTAATCTCGTCGGGTGAGGGTGAGCAGGGACGATCCACGTCCTCCGTACGTGCAGCTGACCGACGAGCTACGGCGAGCGATCGATGCCGGCGAGTACCGACCCGGGCAGCGCCTGCCATCCGTGCGCGCGCTGTCTGAGCAGTACGACGTCAGCCGCGGCACCATGCAGCGAGTGCTTGATGCACTGAAGGCGGCTGGAATGGTGGAGTCGCATCCGCCGCTCGGGATCTTCGTCCGCGGTTCCGGTAGCGAGCCCGAGCAGCGCTCACCCGAGTATGTCGAGATCATGCGACAGCTCGACGATCTTCAGGAGAGCATGCGGGACCTTGCTGCACGACTTCGCCATCTAGAGGAGAGAGTGGACCAAGGTTCGGGTCCGACTTCGTAGCAACGGCCTGCAACCTGACATGAAGGTCATGGAGCTGTCGTCCAAGCATCGCTAAGCGTTCTGAGATCTCGCGGTACTCGTCCTCCAGCGATGCATCCTGCGACTCCTCGTGTCTACCTGGTTGCTGCTCCTCGCGCCTCGCTCCCATCTGATGCCTCCTCCTGACAACTCAGCCGCCTTCTGGCGGCGCAAGCGCTGCTGACATCAGGTAGTCAACGGGCGAGACACGTTGCGTTGCTACACCGCGCGTGTTGCTTCCCAAACTTCTCGTACTCGAACTGTCTCTTCTATGCTTCGTCTGTGTCTCGCCTAGATCCGGCGAAGGGTGGATTATGGGGAGCCCTCCAATCAGACTGAAGACACTCCTGCAGGTACGCCACTGGCAGACCTATCGAACGTTCTGCGCCGAGTACGACAAAGCAGCGAAGTCAGTTGATCCAGCCTTGGTCGGCCGCTGGCCAAGCCGGGCTCAGCTTCACCGTTGGTTGTCCGGCGAACTCAGAGGACTTCCGTACCCCGACCACTGTCGTGTGCTGGAGGAGATGTTTCCTGGATTCACGGCCCCTCAGCTGTTCGAGCCCAGTGAGCCGGACCAGGCGGCGCGGGTGCCGGGCGAAGAGGTCGACCCCCGACCTGAGAACGTGAGTGCGCTCCTCGCTGTCCTTGACGGACGACTGGAGACCCCGGAATCGACTGACGTTGCCTGGGGCATGATCCAGAACGCGGAACAACGGCAAGCCAACGGAACCCCGCTGGCCATACCTGACGTGCTCAGCGCCGGCGGGGATCCCGCGAGTGACCAGGCCCGAATCCTCGGACGAAGGCTGCTGGAACTGCAGAAGATCCGGCGCTTCAGCGACAGCGAGATCAAAGAACTCGCTGGCCTGGCTGGTCACGTCGTCGAACTCGCCGAAACGATGGACATCGAGATCGACGCGGACGGGCGCGCACTGATCGTGTACCACTTCGATCTGCTGAACCTCAGCGATCGTCCGCTTGCCCGCGTCGCCCGAGAGATCTGGTTCCAATGCGTCGACGGCGACGCGCTAGCCATCGATCCAACGCCCGACTCCGACCGCAGGGTGGTGATCCAGCGCATCCATGACACGGCGGACATGGCCAAGTTTGCCTTCCAGATCTCTCCGCCGCTCAAGCCGGGCGAGTCGGCGCGCGTGGGCTACTCCTGCCGTGGCGGCAGGTTCGACGTCAAGCACTACTGGCGACAGTTCTTCCCTCGCTTCACCCGGCACTTCACCCTGCGCGTACGTCAGAAGGGCATACAGCTCGCCGGATGCACGGCCATCGAGGAACGCCCTGATGGATCCGAGGAGTCCGCTGCGGATACGCTCATCTGGGATTACGAGGGCAACGATGCGACCATGACCCTGACTCGCGACTATCTGCGCCCCAACCAGTACATCACGTTGCGTTGGGAAGTGATCCGTGGAGCTCCGGGATGAGATCGAAGCAGTGATCAGGGCTTGGCACCTCTACGAGGTCAGGCGCGGGTCGACCGCTGTAGTCGACTTCGACTGCTACCCGTCAGCCGAAGTTCCCGAGCCCGCTTCGAGTCGGCTCGAGGTCTACCGTGAGTTCCTGGCACTGCGAGATCGTGCTGCGGCCGCCGGCGCGACCCGCTTGGTCGCACGCGTGAATGCCGACATCGCGTACCTACGGGCCTTGCTCGGTGAACGTCCGCCCCTCGCCGATTACGTCAGGGCCACCCAAGGCTGTAGCGCCACCGGCTGGGCAGACACCTACATAACCGCCTGTGGAGATACCGCACGCGCCGCCCTCGCTGACATCGGCATCGGCTGGGGCCCACACACCGACAAGGAGCTCCGCGAAGTCGAGGGCCCGATCGCAGTCGAAGACGCACCGGACGCGATCCGCGAGGCAGTCACCGAGCATGAGACGGCAGTCCGACGCGTGACTGGCACGGATGCCTCATTCCAGCTCACGATTGAGAGCACCAACATCGACTCCTACTGGTCGTACTGGTTGGACGGGGCTGGCGATCGCGTGCGGTTGCGCTTGAACCTTCAGCAGGCAACTTTTACCAAGGTGGCCGCGCGACAGTTCGCGCTGCACGAAGTCCTTGGCCACGGTCTGCAAGGGGCGAGTTGGCATGCCCGCTGCACCTTCGAGGACGTGCCCTGGGTCCGGCTGATGTCCGTCCACGCTAACCAGCAGGTCTTGCTGGAAGGTCTCGCCCAGGCGATGCCACTGTTCGTCACGCCCGACGACCAGCTGCTCACCACCCGAGTGCGGCTGGACCACTACACCCAACTCGTTCGCGGTGAACTCCACCTCGCATGGAACAGCGGCGCCACGATCGACGAATGCGCCCAGCAGGCACGGGAACGAGTGCCGTACTGGACCGACGCGCAGGTCTCTGACTTCCTCACCGACCGCAGTGTCAACCCGCAGTTGCGCACATACCTGTGGGCCTACCCCGCCGGGTTCGACTGGTTCGCCAACCTCGCCGTCGCCGATCACGACACCATCCAAACCGTCCTGCGGGCCTCCTACAGCGAACCGCTCAGCCCAGACGACCTTGCCAACTTCTGGCCATCCGGACCGGCCATCGGCGGATCGAACCACCAGTAAGGAATTTCTCGAACGCGCGGCACGGTGACAGGTATTGAACGCGAGCGACCCCGGGGAGAGTTCGTCGAGGCCGCTCGCGTTCATGACGCCAGGGTGCTGCTTCCGACTCCTCCGCCCCACCTTCGTGCGAGGGTGGCCGGCGGTTGACGAGGGTGGCTTGTCCCAGGCACCGCACCACAATGCCCTATTTCGGGTCCTACGGCGTCGGCAGTATCCACAGGTGAAGGTGCAGTAGAGGGCAGGGATGGCTATGTCGGCTTCGTCCGACACCGCTTGTAGGTCTCGTTCGACATCACTTGGGTGCGTGACGGGCTAGGAATGTCGGCTTGGTTCGACACCACGTTGGAGCTGCTCTACTGCTGTGCGAGCTGTCGTGTGGTGTGGGCGAGGCGGTAGGAGTCGGTGCCGGTTTCGATGATGGTGCCGCCGAAGGTGAGCCGGTCGACGATGGCGGCGCAGAGCCTCGGGTCGGTGAAGGTCTTGGTCCAGCCGGAGAAGGACTCGTTGGACGCGATCGCGACGGAGGCCTTCTCTTCGCGTTCGGTGAGGACTTGGAAGAGCAGCTCGGCTCCGCGGCGGTCGAGCTGCATGTAGCCGAGTTCGTCGATGCAGAGCAGGTCGACACGGCCGTAGCGGGCGATGGTCTTCGACAGGGTCTTCTCGTCGGCGGCCTCGACCAGCTCGTTGGCCAGCTTCGTCGCCAGGGTGTACTTGACCCGGTAGCCAGCCATCGCGGCCTCGGTTCCGAGCGCGATCAGCAGATGGGACTTGCCGGTGCCGGAGTCCCCGATCAGGCAGAGCGGCTGGCCCTTCTTCACCCACTCGCACTTGGCGAGGGTGTGGACCGTGGCGGGATCAATGTTCGGGTTCGCGTCAAAGTCGAACGCCCGCAGTGACTTCTCGCGGGGGAACTTCGCGGCCTTGATCCGCCGCTCTGAGCGACGTCGTGCTCGGTCGTCGCATTCGGCGAGAAGTAGCTCGGCGAGGAACCCGCGATAGGACATCTGCTCGGCCGCGGCCCGGTCGGCTCCGTCGGCGAAGCCCTGACGGATGGTGGGAAGCCGCAGCATGCGGCAAGCCTGGTCGATAGCTGTGTCAGCGGCTTCTTCGGTCATGCCGCGGCGGCGAGTGGTCATCGGGGATCCCTTCAGTCCTGGGCGCGAGAGGTTCGGCGTAGCAGCTGGTCGTACTGATCGACCGTGGGCAGCGGACGGGTGTCGACGGGCAGCGGCTTACGCAACCGTCGTTCAGTGAGCGAGGCGATGCCGCCGGGGATGTTGACCGAGGCAGCCTCGTCGCCATCGCGATCGGCATCCACAGCGGTGTCGCGGGCCTTGCGTGCTTCCAGCGTGACGACGTCGGCGGTATACCCACCCGCCTGGAGTGCGGCGGCAAGTCCGGCGACGACGTGCTGGTCGGGTAGGTGGCGGTGCAGCAGGAGCACCTCGATCAGTGCTCTGGTGCCGTCGGCATCGCCGTGGGTCTTGCACGCGGCAGCCCACCACTCGTCGTGGATGGGGGTGAACATGGCCGCCTTGCGGGCCTGCTCGAGCGCGGTGGCTCCGGGCAGTGCACCGGGTTTGCGGAACAACACCTCGAGGTAGTGGTCGAGGTCGAGCCGGACGCCGCCCTTGGTCATCAAGCGTTCGTGCCGCGCGACAGCGGCCTGACCGTCGTAGACGACCAGCTCGGAAGCGTGCAGCAGCACCCGGAGCTGTCGGCCGACGTAGTGGGCGGGCACGGAGTACTTGTTCATCCGGACCGTGACCTGGGCGAACCTGTCGACCCTTGGGGTGAACCAGCGGCCGGTCTCGAACGCCTCGACCGGCAACGGAGCCAGGAGGGGCTGCTCGGTGGCGAAGTGTTCTCCGATGGTGTGGGCACGGGTCGCGATCCGCCGCTGCTCGTCGGCGAGGTCCCAGGCGTCAACCATGGCGTTGAGCTCGTCGATGGAGTCGGCCTCGGGGATGGGGACGAGGTGGTTTCGGCGGAACCAGCCGATGTCGCCCTCGACTCCGCCCTTTTCATGTGCGCCGGTGATCCCGGGCTGGCAGTAGAACGCCTCGATCCCGTAGTGAGAGCGGAACGCGGTCCACCGGTCGGCCTCCACGCGCTGGCGGGAGAACCCGATCACGGACGCGACCGCGGCTTTGAGGTTGTCGTAACGGATCTTGCCTGTGGGGACACCACCGAGGACTCGGAGGGCGTGCGCGTGGCCTTCGAAGAAGGCCTCTTGGCCAGCCGAGGCGCTGATCCGGTGAACGGCCTTCCCGGAGTACGACAGCCGCAGGCTGAACAGGGTGCACGTCACCAGCTCGCCACGGAGCCTGACGACGACTTCGCCGAAGTCGACCTCGGCCTCACGACCAGGCCGGTGGGTCTGCGGAATGAACGTTTTCGCTGGCTCGCGGCCGGCCCCGACGCGGATCTGACGGCGACGAGTGGCGTAGTCACGCACCATCCCGTACGACACCACTCCAGCGGCGTCGTGCTCGTCCAGGAGCCGTTCGAAGATCCTTTTCGCGGTATGCCGCTGCTTCCTCGGAGCGTCCAGATCCTCACGCAGCCAGCCGTCGATCACGTCCCGGTAGCGGTCGAGCCTTGATCCACGTTTCGGCGGTCGTTTCGGTCGCTTGGGCCACGCCGACTCCAGCGCCGCGGCCACCGTCCGGTAGCCAACACCGTTCTTGCGCTGCAGGGCACGGTTCGACAGTCCCGCTTTGGCGTCGCGTCGGATAGCGGCGAAGAGCGCGACTCTTGAATCCCCGGACGGCATCTGACAGTTCCGCTCACCATTGGCCCGGGCTGATCAGCGCTCATGCCTAGGCTGGGAGCACAGTCTTAGGAACGAGCGCTCGTTGAGGCGTGATCTGCGAGGTCGCGAACGAAGCGGGCGATCTCGCTCGGCTTCTCTTCTGCCATGAAGTGGCCGGCATCGATGGGTTGGTAGGTCAGGTCGGGAGCCCACGCACGCCAGAGGCCGGATGCATCGAAGCCGAGTTGACTTCCCCAGTCTTGGGAGATGACGCCCACGGGCATGGGCAGTGTTCGGCCGGCGGCGCGGTCAGCTTTGTCCATGTCTAGGTCGATCCCTGCCGTGGCGCGATAGTCGGCGACGATCGAGTCGACGGCTCCGATGGAGCTATCGATGTAGTACCGGCGGATCTCAGGGGGGAAGCTCGTTCCGTCGTTGTCCCAGGCGTCGAGGAATGAGGTGAAGAAGTCCTCGGCAACGGCCTTGATCATCTTCTCGGGCAGACCCGCTGGCTGTGCCATCAGGTACAGGTGCCAAGCCACCTTGGCGTCGACTCCTTTGAGGACGTTCCAGGTGTCGAGGGTTGGCAGCACATCGAGGATCCCGAGAAACCGCACATGGTCCGGATAGTCCAGACCGGCGCGCACACCGACGAGCGCACCTCGGTCATGGCCGACCACGCCGAAGCGGTCGTGGCCGAGCGCATTGGCGATCGCGACGACGTCGGCTGCCATGGTGCGCTTGGAGTAAGTGGTCTCATCACGCGCGGGAGGCTTTCCGCTTGCACCGTAGCCGCGCAGGTCGGGAACGATCACCGTGTAATCGGTGGCCAGGTCCCGTGCCACCTCGCGCCACATGTAATGGGTCTGGGGGAAGCCGTGGAGCAGCACGATGGCCGGTCCGCTCCCCCCGGATGCGACGTTCAGTTCGATGGCGTCTTGGCCGGGGAGGTTCTGGTAATGGAATCCGTCGATGGTGGGCGTGTTCATGGGTGTCCTTCACTGCTCGTGGGTGCGGGCGTGGGGCGTCCGGAGAAGATTCCGGCGGGAAGTGCTGCAGACCGCTGGGAGGTAGCGCGCAGGGCGGGAATGAGGATCGAGTCCACCAACGCGGTGAGGTAGGCCGAGTCGGTACTGAGCCCGTTGAGGCGGCGTAGGAGCAGCGTTGCTCCTGCGACCTCCTCGAAGGGAAATGGATCGACATCGTCGGGTAGTTCGCCGCGGCGGATGGCGGCGTCGACAACCGCCGTGGGCAACCTGGCTCCAGTTGGACCGGCTGCACGTTCGATGTCTTCACAGAGTTCGGGATCTTCGAGCCCGGCCTGGAGAAGGAGGAGCGCGGTCTGGCTGTCCGTCGAGTGCATTGTTCTGATCAGGCGCTCGCATAGGGCTAGGAGGTCGCCGCGCAGACTGCCGGTGTTGATCTCGTCCTGGTCGTCTCGCCGCGCCGGCCCTGCCTTCACGGCGGCCACGACCATTTCTCGCCGAGACTTCCAACGGCGATAGAGAGTGGGCTTGGAGGCACCGGCCCGCCGGGCCACTTCCTCGAAGGTGATCCCCTCGTAGCCGCGCTCGGCCAGCAGTGCCGTCACCACCGCCAGGATTTCGGCCTCCCTTTCAGCATCACGGGGCCGCCCTCCTCGTGAACGCTGCTGACGTTCGGCGGAGGGATGAGATCCATACACATACGACACGTTCCGTATCATACGGATCCCGGGCCTGTTCTGCAGGCGGTGTCGAAGGTCATCGATATCCAATCGGCGAGGAGCTCGGTGGAGTCGAACTAAGCCGACAAGCGGTGTCGAAGGAGAACGACAGGACCACAGGGAGGTAACCCACGCGATCGGGGCGCCTGCAGCTACGGCTCCGGTCGTCGTAAGGGGCTGGCATTACCCCGGCGTTTTCCGCGCGTTGCCTGCGGCGGAGGGTGGAGGTGTGCATGTTCGGCTGCCGATTGAGCCGATGCTCGCTCGGAGCACCGAACAGTTTCCCGAGCCCGAACAACGTTCCGGAGCTTGGCGCTTTGAGCCGAAATGGGATGGCTACCGAGCAATTTCGCTCGTCACGGACGAAGGGAACGTACGGATCGTCAGCCGACATGGAACCGATCTCACTGACGTGTTCCCCGAGATCGTAGGGGCGCTGTTCGCGACCGTACCGAAGGCTTCCGCCGTTGACGGGGAGATCGTCAGATGGACCGGCGGCAAGCTGGACTTCTCCGCGCTGCAACGCCGGTACGCGCGCCGTCGGTACGCCGCGAAGCTCGCCAAGACCGAGCCCGCGCACCTGATCGTGTTTGACCTCCTCGAACTCGCTGGACGCGACTACAGGCGGCAGCCGCTGACCGAACGTCGCCGCGCCCTCGAGGGCGTCCTCCGCCGCGCCCCGGCCGGGCTGCCGTTGGCGCTGGGCATGCAGACGAGCGACATCGGCGTGGCACGAGGCTGGTTCGACGAACTGTCGGTCGTCGGCGTCGAAGGCCTCGTGATCAAACCCGCATCCAGCCGGTACGAGCAGGACCGCCGCGGCTGGTACAAATTCAAATCTGTCGGGTGAGCTCCGTCCGGGTCGGTGGCCGGAGTAGCAACCAGCGAGGTCGCGGGCGGGTCGGTTGCGAGGTTGCTGTGCGCGACACCTGTCGCGCACAGCAACGGCCGGTCGTTGACGCTACGTGCTTCATGACACGGGTGGAGGTCGAGCCCTAGATGCCTGGCCAGGGTGCCGCTGGTCAACGGAGCTGCTGGGAGGCCGCCCAGGTCCGCAGCGGCGACGCAAGACTAGCCAGGGTCACCGAACAGGCGCTGCACTTGCATCCCGTGCGGGACTGCGGCCGCCGCCCGCTCGAAGCCGGCCCCGGAGAGCTCCTTGATCAGGACGAAGAGACGCGCGGAGTCACGAAGGCAGGCTAATTTTCGGCCCGTTCCGATCTCGGCCGTAATACGTCCCTGGGGCTTGTTGATCAGATAGGTCCAGAACAGTACCGTCAGGGCTTCGAGAGCAGGACACACATTCGTACTGGGGGAATCATGAACCGTCGTGTTCGCGTCGTTATCGGTGTGTTATGTGCCACCCTTGCTGGTGGTGTGACTACGGCTCTCGCTGACTCCGGTCAGTTCGTTCGTGGGCCAGGCAGTGTCGTCTTCTATTACGGGGTGTCCGCGGGTAATGCGCGCAGCAACGACATCGCCGGTGGCCCGACATTCAAGTTCTGCGCGGACACGCCTGGCGTGTCATCGAACAAGACCTTCGGTGGTTCGTTCTTGCGTAACGTTCCACTGGCGCCTGATGAGGTCATTCGCAGTAGGACCGCGTACTTCAGTGATCCGCGGTACTGCTCGACAGCGGTCGCGACCAGCTCGAGCAACGATTACCACACGGATGCGGTTTGGCCCTATGAACCGGCCTATGGGGCGGGTGCGAACGGCTATTCCAGGGTAGAAGCTCAGTAGTTGTGATCGATGAGTTCGACGGCCGCTCCGAGCGGGCCCAGATGGTAGCTGAGGGCTTGACGTTCACCTATCGAGGTGGGCGTCAGGCCCTCGTCGACGTGACGTTCAGCTGCTCGGCCCGGCGGGTGGCGTTGTTAGGGCCGAACGGCGCAGGTAAGTCGACCCTTCTGGGGATCGTGACCGGTGCCCGGCGGGCCAGCGGCGGCCGGATCCAGGTGCGGGGGTACGACTCCAGCGACCGGCGACAGGTCCGGATGTTGCAACGGTCGCTTGGTTTCCTGCCCCAGTCGTTCGCGCCGTTCCCGGGATACACCGCTGAGGAGTTCTTGCGGTACGTGGCCTGGCTGCGTGAGGTCCCAGCCGGTCGGGTTGCGGGCCTGGTCGAGAAGGCATTGGCCACGGTCGACCTGGCCGGTGAGGGAGGGCTGAAGATCAGGCAGATGAGTGGCGGGATGCGCCGCCGCCTCGGTCTTGCTCAAGCCCTGGTCAACGAGCCCGATGTGGTTGTCCTGGACGAGCCGACGGTGGGGCTGGACCCGCAACAGCGGGCCGAGTTCCGCGACGCGTTGGCGAGGGTAGGGCAGCGATCACTGGTGCTGATGGCCACACATCTGGTCGAGGACGTGGCCGTGGTCTGCGACGAGGTCGTCATCCTCGACCGCGGCAAGGTCGCCTTTAGCGGCCCACTGCCCAGTCTGGTCGAGCTGACCGGCCGCAATATCGTCGATGGCGCGGCCGTCGAGGCGGCCTACCTTCACGTGATGAATGGCGGCGCCGCGTGAGTCCTGTGCGCTCCTTGCAGGTCAAGGCGCTGTGGCGGGTGCTCCTCGAGCACGCCACCGCGGGGGCACCGTTCGCGGGTGGACTTGTCCTTCTAGCCATTGCCACGGCGGCCGGGCTTGGCGTGGACCTGTCCAGCGGGCCCGCTCTGTGGGCCAACCCACTCAATGCCGCACTCGTCTCGGTGATGTTCATCGGCGCGGTGAGCGCTGGGTTGGCCACCGTGCAGATGCAGGTGCTGCGTACTGGTGGTGTCTTGACTGTCGTACGCACCAGCCCAGGTGGGCCATCACGGGCCATCCTGCTCGCGGTGGCGGTAACCGCGGGGTGGGGTCTGATGTCCTACTGGTGGGTGACCACGCTCGCCATCCTGCGCGCCGGACCCAGCGGGATACCTGGCCTATCCAGCCTGTCCCTCGTGGCGTTGGGGTCGGTCGCCGTCATCGCCTCGTGCGCGGTCGGTGCATGCGTCGGCCTGTTCTCCTCTGGCATCTTCACCGCACCAGCGCTCGCGCTCGCGCAGTTCGGCTGGATCTTCGCTTCCATCTACGCCGATGGCTGGCCAGCGCGGCTCGCACCCACCTACGCCGGTACCTACTATCGGATCTACTCCCAACCCAATATCCGCCTCGTCGCCGCACAGATCGGCCTTGGGTTGGCTGTGATGTTGGTATGTGCGGCCGTCTGTCTCCTGACCCGCACCCCCACCCGCCTCATCGCCGTCGGAATCGCCGCCGTGGTGGCCGCGGGATGTGTGACGTCGCTGGCGGCACACGGCGAAGAGGTCGTCAGCCTACGCCGCCTTACCGGCAAGCCTGCCTGTGTGGGCGGACAGGGCGCCGGGAAGCAGATCCAGATGTGCGGATGGCCTGAGCACCGGGATGCGCTGCCCGCGGCAGCACGGGCGCTGGCGCAGGTGATCGAGCGAGTCGACCCCATCCTTTCGACACCGACGACCTTCGCAGAACCAGGCGTCGCAGGTAGAGGAATGGCGGGTGCCGGCGTCTACGATACTGGCCAGGTCCAGGTCCCCCGCTCGGATATCTACCAGGCTGTCGACGCGGTGGCCCCTCGATCGACCTGCGGGTCGAATCGGCCCGGGTCCGGCGTGGTTCCCTCCGCCGAGAAGCAGCTGCGGTCATGGATTGCCGGCCGCGTGGTCGGACCGGAAACCCTGGACGACAAAGACGTCGCGAACGTGCTGACACAGTCTGATGCACGACAGCGCCAATGGGTTCGGCAGCGCCTAGACGACCTACGGTCATGCTGAACCGCAACGTCCGACAAGCCAGGACGCGCCTCCTGCTTTACCTGCTGGTCGTGTGCAAAGGACACCGGGTCGCCCCGGCAGGCCTGGCGATCCTGGCAGTGGCCGCTGGCCTGTCGATCGCCCCCACCACCGTGACCCTGCCGCAGGTCCGGACCACTATCCCGGTATTCACCACCACGACCTTGCTCGCGGGAGCGGTCGCGGCTTTGCTCGCGCTGTCGACCCTGACCGAACCCGCCGCCTCCGTCGCACGGACCTCGCCACGCGGTTGGGCACGCCTACGTGCCACCCGCGCCCTCCTAGCCACCGCCGCTGCCGCGGCCGCACTGACCGCAGCCCGACCCGTGGCTGCCGGATTCACCCTGGTCGTGGTGCTCGCCCTCATCGGCGAAGGGATGCTGCTGGCCTCCCGAGTCGGCACCAAACTTGCCTGGATACTCCCCACCTCCCACCTCGCCGCGGCCGCCACCTTCGGAACGTCCAGGACCGGCGAAACAGCGCCCTGGGCATGGATAATCGAACCCCACGCCAGCACCGGCGCGCTGCTCACCAGCCTGCTCCTCTATTCCATCGGCCTCACCTTCTGGATGCACAGCCCAGACCACGACATCACCGACCCGGACCAGTGAGCCCTCCTTCCCGGATGGTGTTCGCTGCCTCACGTACGTCGTGTCCGTGGGGAGCGCCTGATCGCCAGGATGGGAAGTACGTGATCGTCGCCACCGCGTTTCAGCGTCGGCGTGTTGAGGAGGTAGTGGAAGTCGCGTTGAGCTGGGTCATCAGTTCTCGATTGGCGGCACGAGCGGCGGCGAGTTCGTCGGTGCGTTCCTCCAGTTGGCGGCGTAGTTCGAGGGTCTGGTGATGGGCCTCGGACAGTGACTGCTGGAGACTTCGAATGTCGTCTGGTGCGCCGAGGCCGCTGCCGCGGAAGACGGCCTCGCCGAGGGTCTCAGACAGCCGGGTTTCGAGGCTGCGGATGCGGTCGTGGAGCCGGGTGTTCTGGGCTCTGGTGTTGAGTAGATCGGCGCGCAGCGTTGCCATGCTGGTGGCGCTGTTGGTCGGTGATGGCTGAGCCGGCTGCTCGGCTGCGGCGAGGACGGCAGCGTGCAGGTCGGGGTGGCGGTGGATGAAGCTGCGGTGCACCCGGGCCGCCCGGGCTACTGAGGACACGGTGACGTGCGAGCCTTCGGCACGCAGCTGGGCGATCGCGTTGTGGACTTGCAGTCGGCGCCTGGCGGTGTCTCGGCGTCGGGCTCGGATGAGCGGGCTTTCGTCGTCGCCGGTAGTGCCGGGGTGGAGAGGTTCGGTCATCACGCTTCACCGCCCCGCCGCTCGGACAGTGCGGGGATCCGCTGCGGGTCTGGTTGGCATGCCGAGATCGATGACGGTAGACACGGTTCGACGGGTGGCGCGTAGCACGTTGACGGCCTCGCTGATCTGGTCACGTTCGTCGGTGGCCAGGTCGTCCAGGTGGGCTTCAACTCGTCGGATCAGGGCGCGAAGTTTGTCGATCTCTATGTCGCTGGGCGTGGCCTCTTCCTTGGCCCATGCCTCGAGTTCGGTTGCCGCGAGCACGCGTTCGCGGTCGGCGAGCAGCCGGTCAAGGTGTGCCTTGAGCTCGGGGAGATACGCCACGTCGGTGCGGAAGTGGCCGCAGCCGAGGCAGCGGAACCGGAACGGGCAGGCGCCGCCGCCGGCTTGGACGTTCGATGGTTCGGTGCAGACGCCGTAGGGGACGGCGATCTGGCCAACTCGCATCCGGGTGCGTTCGCTGTCCGACAGCGTGGTGACATTGCGCCAGATGCGGTTGCCGGCCCCGTCGAACTGGTGCTGGGCGACCCTGTTGACGGCGGCGCGCGTGCGGGCCTCGGTGATCTTGTAGTAGGCCTCGGTGGAGTGGACGCTGCGGTGTCCAATCAGCTCGCGTAGCACGTCGATCGGAGTGCCCGCGTCGGCGTGCCGCTGGGCGTAGCTATGCCGGTAGGCGTAGGCGACCACAGTCGACGCCGGGAAGACGCCACCGTCGGACAACACGAACTCGGGCAGCCGGTCGACCCACGTGCGGTGGATGTTTGTCAGCACGCGTGCGCGCAGCGGCTTGGTGCCGTCAAGGTTGGCGGTGGCCGCCGGCAGCAGCACCAGCTGCGCCGGCTTGGAGTGCGGGAACGCGGCCCGAACCGTGGCCTGCTGCTCGCGGATCAGTTTCGCGGTGCTGTCTGGGATAGGCAGCCGCCGCTGCAGCCGGTTCTCCTTGTAGTCGGTGTAGATGAGCACCTACTTGCCGTCGGCGTCCTTGTCGAGACAGTCCAGCGGCAGCTGACACACCTCGTCAGGGCGGCGGCCGGTGTCCATCAGCAGCTCGACGGCGACGCGGGCGGCGCGGCCGCTGATCTCCTCCAGGATTGACAGGGCATCGTTGAGGGCGTTCATGACCTCGTTGGGCAACGCGCGGCCCGGTCCGTCCACCGATTGCTGGTCAGGGATGTCGTCCGCGCGGACGGCGAACTCGCCCGGCAGCCCTGCAGCGCAGCCACCCGCGCGGGTCAGTCCGAGATCCCTCGCGTCTCGCAGCAGGGTGCGGACGTGCCGGACGATCTGCAGGCGCCGGTTCGCCGACAGAGTCTCTGTCTGCTCCAGGTGCCCCAGACGGAAGACGAACCACGAATGCACGCACGAGCGCCCAACCTAGGCACCTAACAGGTCCCGATCGGTGCCCTTGGGCAGCGTGTCGCGCACGGCCTCAGCCAGGCCCTCACTGCGACAGTGCACGACACCTCCGGAGGCCCCAAGGGAAACTGAAGACCCGCGCGACAACCGAGTCGATCGTCGGCGGCGTCACCGGCCACCTCCACCGGCCGCGCCGCCTGATCCTTGGCCGCTACGACTCCGAGACCGGCCGGCTGCGCGTCATCGGGAGCACGACCCAGCTGTCCGACCAGGCGGCAGCCGATGTAGCCCCTGCCATGACAGTCGCGGTCGGCCCACACCCGTGGCCAGAGGAACTGCCACTCGACTGGCGAGGCGGCCCAACCCAGTATGTGCGGGTCGAGCCCACTGTGGTTGTAGAGGTCAGCGCCGACCTTGCAACCGATCGCGGACAGCGCTGGCGGCACGCCGTGCGATTCCTCAGAGTTCGAGACTTGCCACCAGACCAGGTGCCCTTCGATCTGGACCTCGAAACGAGGGAGCAGCCATAGCCTCGGTCCGCGGTACGGCCCTTGGCGCCTACCTCTTTGGAAAAGCCATTCACGGCCTCCCGCTGGCCCGAGCGTGGATCGTCCGCGCGTCAGAGCCCGGACGATGTGTCCGTCACTGATAATTGACCGTCTCGAACCATGATCCGCCATGTCTTCAGGCACGCCGGGGGGCACGCTAGCCCCTCAGTCCCATCCCCGACGTCTGGGCGGCTGCCGCGCTGGATCTGTTCATGGCGGGCCCGGACAGGTGCTCAGACAGACTCTCCCACCACGGTTCGGTGACCACTACGCGGGTGCCGGGCATCGAGCGACGGATGCGTAGTGCTCGGTCAGTGCGCCTGGTAGGCCTAGCTCGTCGAGGTCGGTCTGCCGACCTTCGTCATCCCAGACCGGTCCCGCTCAGTAGTCCGGCCAGAACTCAAGTGCTCGCACCACCGACGCAATGTCTCTTCGAAGAACCCGGTCGAGTCGGTTTCGGAGGTGAGGGTGACCATGCGTACGGCCATGTATGTGCTCCCGGATCTGGGCATGAGAAAGGCCCCGGCAACTGGGATGTCCGGGGCCTACCTGTGGATACACGTATCCGGGGCTGAGTGTTCACCAGTTTTTAAGCGGATGCAAGCCGACCCGCCCCACCATGCAGAGACGACCACGCATGGGCCAACCGTCGTCCCCTACCAACTGACATAATTCACTTCCCACCGCTGGTAGTTGCTGCCGTTGCACCCATAGGCACGCAAGCCATAGCTGAAGCTGTGGTCCAGGCAGCGACTGGTCTTGTGATTCATGTACCTCTCTCTGGTGCCATACCACCAGGATTGGTAACCGCCCCCGTTGCAGGTAATTGCTCGTAGACCGTAGCTATTGCTGTGGTCGAGGCATTTCCCAGTTGCGCGGTTCTTCAGAATGTGCGAGCCGCCGGGAGCACCAAAGTAGATGTCCCATATCTGGTTGGGTCCGAAGTTGCAGTCGAAAGCGCGCAGGCCACGGGAACTACTGTGGTCCAGACACTTACGCGTGTAGCCGTTGCGCAACCTCCAGGTGTATGAAGGTCCGCTGACCTGGGCCTGCATGGCTGGCTCTGCCTGACGCTCCGCCGTCGGTGCCGTGATCGACCCATCGTCGATGGGTCTCGCCTCGCTCTGGCCCGGCGCACCTATGAGCGTGGCGAGGGCCATCCCGAGCACCGCCGCCAGCATGACCGATCCACGACGAAGCCCGATACTCCGCACCACGATGATCTTCTTCCCTTCGCTCGACTTCTTGGAACGCGGGGACGGATCTCTCCCGGGGGCCATCCATGGGGCACGATGACGCTAGACGTACGAGATCCGCCACACGCCAAGGAGTAGACCAACTCCCACTCCCACGGCTCTCCCACTGCGCTGTCACCGCGCTCTCACCGGGTTGGTTGGGGCGTCGAGAGCCCTTCATGTCTCCATCAGGAAGCCTGGTCGGCACGGCCTGCCTGGCTCGCCCGAGATCGATTCGTGTGCGGCCGAGGGTGCGTGCGCACGCCAAAACTTCGTCGAGGTTGTACAGGGCCACGCCTCGCGGGCCTGTACCGCGCCGGGCGATGTGGCCTTCCACGGCCCAGCGCCGGATAGTGCCCTCCGGGATGCAGAGGAACGCGGCAAGCAACGGGGGGCGGGGATCACATCACCCAGTGTGCACGATGCCCCGACCGTAGGGCCGGGGCATCGTCGGCACAGTTGGGCCGTCAGAAGACGGTGCCGTTGATGTTGACGTTGCACCACGTGCCGAGTGACCAGCAGTCCCTCTCTTGGTTGTAGCCGGGCTTCTGGATGCCGGTGAAGAACTGGCGCAGCGCGGCGCCGAGCTGCTTGGCCTCGGGGCTGATCTGGTGCCGGTAACCGGTTTCGGCGTAGGTGGCGTCGTCGACCCGGCGGTAGAGCCACGCCTCGGGGGCGGCGACGCTGACGGAAACGGCGCTGTACATGGATGCCAGCTCGGTGCGGACGCTGACCTTTCCGCCCTCGGGGAGGTTGATGCGGCCGTCCTTGATGGCCTTGCGGATCTCGCGCCGGACGTTCGCGGCGATGTCCTTGGTGTCCATGGCTTCCGCCCTTCTTCCTTGCTGCTGACGTCTTCGACTCCACCGATTAACTCTTGACGAACGCAAGAGATATTCAGTATGTTTTTCTTGTCAGCGACAAGGAAAGGAGGTGAAGTAACGATGCCGAGCAGTGAGCACCGGACCGGCGACATGCGGGTGGCTGTTCAGGCGATCGTCAGCGGTGACCAGGACTCCCGGGTCCAGGCCGTGACCGCCGATGCGAGCCCGACGGGCGAGCCGTACGTCTCCGTTCGGGTGGGCCGGGTTCTCCTCTACCTGGAGGACCGTGCCGCGCTGAACGCCTTCGCGAAGGCGTTCGACCGTGCACGCGGCTACGCCGAGGCAGCCTTCGGGTCAGACGACGCGGAGTTCGAGGCCCGTGAGCGGAAGACCTTCGAGCAGAGCACCGACCGCCCGTAGCCGGGTGAAGGGTCCGCCGCCGAACCAAGCGGCGGCGGACCCGTTCTCCACAATCTCACTGCTCGGCCGAGGTACGTCACCGAGGTCATGGCAGCGTGGTCGGCATGGATCATGACGAAGCTCTCTTCGCCCTGGGCGAGCAGGAACTTTGGTGGACGCTAACCTCGGATAAGTCTTGTCAGCGACAAGACGGCCCCAGGCAGAACCCGGGGCCGCCACCCTTCGACCTCGAGGTGTCAGCAACAAGGGAAGGAGTCACCACCATGGCGACGTGGGTTGCACGTGTCGAGTGGCACGGCACCGAGCAGGCGCCAAGCGATGACGACCTGGAGACGATCGCTGAGGCGCTCGCGCAGAACGCTGGATCGGTAGGCCGCGAGCGCGAACCCGACAGGGTGTCCGCGACCGTCGCTGTCGAGGCGAACAGCTTGCGCCAGGCGATCGACGGGGCGCTGCGCGTCGTACGGTACGCGGTACAGGGGCAGAACCTGCCGTTCGCGCCACACGGTGTCGAGGTGCTCGACGAGAACACCTTCGCCCGCCGGTTGACGCTGCCGAGCATCCCGCCGCTGGTGGGGTACGCCGAGATTGCCCGCATGGCCGATGTGTCCCGGCAGCGTGCCCAGCAGCTCTCCGAGCTCCCCGGGTTCCCGCCCGCGGTACCCGACGTTCCGGGGCCGCTTCGGGTCCGCTCGCAGGTCGAGACGTGGTTGTCGAAGTGGGAGCGCAAGCCCGGCAGGCCACGCAAGGCCTAGGACGTGTCTCCTGGACCTTGAGTTGGCTGTCGTGTAGTTCGTGGTGGGTGCTGGATCGGCATGACTTTCCAATGAGGAGTGGGTGCGGTTAGAGCCGCTGCTACCGCGTGATCCTGGTCGTGGTGGCCGGTGGGCCGACCACCGTCGCACGATCAACGGTGTGTTCTTGCGGACTCGGACCGGTTACCCGTGGCGGGACCTGCCCGAGCAATACCTCGCAGACATTGCCGCGTTCCTCGTCGGACCCGACAGCGGCTGGCTGACCGGACGAAAGCTCAAAGCCGCCGGCGTTCCCGTGATCCAGCACAGGTGAGTGCGCTCGAGCCGGTTCATGTGGCAGTATCCCGGGGATGGCCGAGCCAGCGTGGGTGCGGCGGTTTCACGCCACCTCTATCACCTTTCCCGAATGTGCTCGTGATGCGCCGCATCGCTGCGCCTATCAGTCCAACGCCAGCGGTACGTCCGAGTTGTACGCCTGGGACCGTCGACGTGATCAGCACGCGCGGCTCACCGATCGCCCCGAGGGCACCCGACTGGGCCGGATCACTCCAGACGGCGAGTGGGTCTGGTGGTTCGACGACACCAACGGCGACGAATGCGGTCGCTGGATGCGGCAACAATTCGACGTCCTCACCGGCGATGCGCAGCCCGAGCCGGCGGTGCCCGAGCTGGCGCCGGGTTATCCCGTCGGACTGGCACTCGGGCGTACGCTCGCTGCGATCGGACTCTCCACCCGCGACGGGGTCAGTGTCTACCTGCACCGGTACGGCTCTTCCACCACCACGGTGTACGCCGCGACCAGGCACGCCTCGGTGAGGTCCTTGTCCCACGACGAGACGCTGGTGCGCGATCGAGCACTCCGAGCACGGTGACGCGTCCAATCCGGCAGTCCGGGTGCTCCGGACCAGCATCAACGGCGACTCCGATGGGAAGACGGTCGGTGAGCTGTGGGACGGGCCAGGGCGCGGGCTGCGGGTGGTGGGTTTCGCTCCGCTCAGCGGGGACGCCCGGCTACTCATCCAACATGAGCGTTCCGGCCGCTCCCAACCGCTGGTCTGGGATCTCGAGAGCGGCGCCTGTAACGAGCCGCGCGTTGACCTGCCCGGCGAACTGGTCGGCTCGTGGTACCCCCACGGCAAGGCACTCCTGCTCCGGCACCACCGGCACGGACGGGACGAGCTCTACCGATATGACCTGACCGCCGATCAACTCACCCGCCTGGATACGCCGAGAGGCGTCGTCGACGCATGTCAGATACGCCCGGACGGGTCGCTTGAATACCAATGGTCGTCTGGGGAGCACCCACACGTCCTGCTGGCAGATTCTGGCTCGCAGGTGCTGACACCTCCCACGCCCGCACCGCCATCGGTGCCGCTGGCCGATGCCTGGGTCGACAGCCCGGGCGGCCGGGTGCACGCGCTCGTAGCCCAGCCGCGTACCGATGCTCCTGCGGCGACAGTGTTCATGTTGCACGGCGGGCCGGGCGGCCAGGTCGCAGACGGATTCTGGCCGGCTCGGGCCGCCTTCGTAGACGCCGGCTACTGCGTCATCCACGTCAACTATCGCGGCTCATCCGGCTACGGCTCGGCCTGGCTGTACGCCGACCGAGAGCAACCCGGGCTGATCGAGCTGGAGGACGTCGCAGCCGTACAGGACTGGGCAATCAGCGCCGGGATCGCCGATCCCGACCGGTGCGTGCTCGCTGGGGTCTCCTGGGGTGGCTACCTCACCCTGCTGGGCCTCGGCACCCAGCCCGAGCGCTGGGCCGCCGGCGTAGCCTCCGTACCCATCGGCGATCTGGTCGCGTTGTACGAAGACGAGATGGAACCCGTCCGTGAACACGACCGGTCATTGTTCGGCGGCTCACCCGAGGAATTGCCGGAGAAATGGGCACGTTCGTCGCCGATCAGCTACGCAAATCGAGTCCAGGCGCCCATCCTCATCATCGCCAGCCGAAACGACCCACGCTGCCCCATCCGGCAGGTCGACAACTACCTCGCCACACTCACTGAGCTCGGCAAGGAATACGAGTCGTACCTATTCGATGCCGGTCACTTCAGCCTGGTCGTCGAGGAACAGATCCACCAGATGGCACTCCAGCTCGATTTCTGCGCCCGTCATGTGCGACCGGATTCGCCGGCCGGCTGACCTCGACCGTCTGGCTTATCCGGGTACTGGACTATTCAGAATCCAGGGGTGGCCTGTGGACGAGAACACACTCTTAATGCGTAGGTCGTGGGTTCGAGTCTCACAAGCGGCTCTCTCGAAAGTCCAGGAAGCACTTCTGACGCTTTCAGCCGGGGCTTTCGATTCAACTGGTGCGGCGCGAGCAGCAACCGAGCAGCAAGACGTTCATTTCGAGGGCACTATGACCTGGGTAGCCGCGTTTTGAAACTTCCGGGTCAATATGAACCCTCGCGTCATACGCCACCACCCCAGCCCGCAACTCAGGCGAATACATCCGCGGCATGTTCGACACGAACCCATCCCTCCAGACAGTCAATTGACCCTACTTGGGTCCGTGTCCAGGACGCGCGGGGCACCTCAGCCGTTGCCCTGCGCCGTGTCGTGCGTCGGCCGATGCATTGTGCGGTAGTTGGGTGGGCATCGGCGACGGTGGGGCATGCATGCTCAGTTGTCAGCGGAGGCGCTTTCCGGGTCTTCGATGTACGCCAGGCTGCCTGTGCTGATCACGCGCTTGGCGTCGGCATAGGTGATCGTCAGCCGGGGCACCCTGCGCGCGATCCGCGCAACGGCAGCGCGGTGCCATGATGCCGGGAACGGGATCGTGGGGTGCGACGACCATCGTCTGGCCCAGCGAGCGAGGTGAAAGTCGGCGTCGTCGTGGAAGGTGACAATGTTCGGCTCTGGCACGCGGCTAAGTTGCTGGACGTATTCCGCGATGAATGCAGCGGTCCGCTGCGTCAGGTCCTCGATTGCTATTCGCACGCTGCCTGGGATTGGGGCGTGCCCACGCTCCCATGCCCGCACGGTGCGCCGGTTCACGCAGAGGTATGCGGCGAGCCAGTCCTCGGTCAGGCCGAGAGGCTCTCGGAGAACTCGAAGCCCCACAGGAGTCATGTGCCTATTACCAGGCATTGGTGCTGAGTCTCAGCATCGCCCGCCGTCTGCTTCTTGAACACGGTGTCTCCTCCGCCGAGAAGGGTCAGAACGTTCGACGCCAACGAACAGTGGACCGATTCGTACGTGCATGGCACCCCAAGGGGCGGCCGCGATCACGGTGATGCGGGCAGCCCGGCCTTGCGTCAAATCGCCTTACCTCATGACCATCACGCGATATCGCTAAACGGGGCGTGAGCCGTCAGGTCTGGCTGGGCTCTCCCATCCACGTTCACAACGTGGGCGAGGTCTGCTCCGGGCGCAGACCGTCGATCGCGCGGTCTCTAGGCGGTGTTTCTTGGATCATGGAACGGGGTCGCCTCCTGGGTCGGGTGTGGGTCGGTCAGTTTCCGACGCACGGGGATAGGGGGAGGTGAATGATGTGGAGATGCAAACGGGGGAACGTGGCCGAATTGCTGCGCTCGATGGGTTGCGCGGTCTGTGCGCGCTCATTGTGGTCATTACTCATACGGCGCTACTCAACCCGCAACTGGCGGCCGGCTACCTGCCCAACCCTCCGGCCAGCCATGGGTGGGCCTGGTGGATGATCCACACACCGCTGCACCTGTTCTGGACCGGCGGCGATGCGGTCCACGTGTTCTTCGTGCTGTCTGGGTTCGTGCTCACCCTGCCGTTCGTCAGCGCCACTCCGTCATGGCGCGCCTACTACCCACGTCGGCTGGTGCGGCTCTACGTACCGGTGTGGGGGGCACTGGTGTTTGCGCTGCTCGTCATGGCAATGATTCCTCGCGTCCATCAGACGGAGTCGCGGTGGGTGAACGTCCAGGCCGTACACCCCACCTGGGCCAGCATGCTCAAAGACGCCACCTTGACGAGGCCCACCGCCCTGGACTCGCCGCTGTGGTCCCTTAAATGGGAGGTGGTGTTCTCGCTGCTGCTCCCCGCCTACCTAGCGGTAGCCAAGGGCCTGAGACGGGTCGGCTTGTTCGGCCTGGTGGTGCCGGCCGTTCTGGTCCTGGCGGGCACAGTGACTGGTTCGGCGGCCCTGCTGTACCTACCGATGTTCGCGGTCGGGGTACTGATGGCCACCAACCTGCACTCCCTGCGCGCAATGGCCGCCAGGCTCGACAGGTGGTGGCCACTGGTCGCAGTGGCCGGCGGTGGAATTCTGGTGGGCCGCTGGTGGCTCCCGTTGGGCGTTGCCGACGTCCTGATGTCCGTGGTTAGCGCCGGTGTCGTGGTGCTCTTGTTCCTCGCCTGGGCACCCGCGCGGACGGTCGGGGAGCACCGGGTGTCTCAATGGGTCGGGCGCCGGTCGTTCAGCCTCTACCTCATACACGTGCCGATTGTGTTGGCGGCGGTGCGGTTGCCCGGCTGGGGTCCGGCAGTCGCCTTCCCGGCGTCCCTGCTGGTGGCTGCTGTGTTCTACCGGTTGGTCGAAAGACCGGCACTGCGGTTCGCCAACCATCTCGGGCGCCGCATCGGCGCGAACCGGCTCACCGCGCCCGCTGCGGTGCCCGAGACCGTAAGCCGGCGATAATGCCGCGAAACTCTTGGCTCCCTTTACTACGCAAGCCGCGAGGACGAGTTGGACCTATGTCAATGGTTCATGAGGCGGCTGGTGAAGCCGGCGGCGCACAGCCGGTTGTACGCATCGAGTACCTCGTCCGGCATGTCCTGGCTGATGGCAAGGCCGCGCTTGGGAAGCTCGAAGATGCGTTGTGTGTCGCCCACGATGCGGTCGACGACCCGCTTGGTGTCACCGATGGCGTTGAGGTAGTCAGCCAGCGGAAGTTCCTGGGAGGCGCATTGGACGTTGACGGTGGGCCAGAGCTTCCGGAACATCGCCCACGATCGACGAAGCTGGTATGGCCGCGAGATCAGGGTGACTAGGTCAACAGACAACCCGTGTGCTTCGAGGAGCTTCCGCGAGTACTCGATGTTCTGCGCCGTGTCGACGGCCTGGGGCTCAACGATGATCGCCTCGGCGGGGACACCAAGGGTGATGGCATGCTCGCGGTATTGGATGGCCTCCCCGCGTGGGAACCGGTCGATGGTTGTCGGGCTGTTGGCTCCGGTGAAGACGATCAGCGGGAAGATCCCCCGGTGGTAGAGGTCCGCCGCGCAGGTGGCGACTCCGAGGTCATGGCTTCCGAGGCCGATGGCGACCGACGAGGGGCGCGGGTCCTCGCGTACTTGGTGATAGTCCCAAAGGGTCTGCAGGTCGGCGTAGAGATCGTCAGTCAGGACAGGCGTCGCGGTCGTCATGATGGCTCCTCTACCCGGGTTGCGGACCGCGTGCATGCTAGTCGGGAATCTTGAACGTGTACGACCAGGCGAAGCGGCTCGCCGCATTCACCTCGCGCGCGAACTCGACGACCCGCCCCTCTGCGGTCCGGGTCCATCTACGCAGGACCATCACGGGCTCGCCGGCGGGAAGCTCAAGGACGTCTATCTCGTCGGATCCTCCTGGACTCAGATGTGCAGCTTGGCACGATCTGCGCCTTCCCTGCCATTCGATGCCCCCCGGCGCACTCTCCCTCCCCATGCGCGCGCCTTATACAGCGTCAGGAAATGCGATGTTGGCGTGTTGTGGACAAAGAGCGTGTGGTGGCAACTCTTCACAGGGTGGCCGGCGAAGTCGCTCAACTCGTCGCCGAACGTGACGGCGTAGCCGACGGCGCCGCACCTCATCGGGGAGGTTTCGGTGGGGATCACCTACAGCGATGCCGAGGCCCGCGTGTGCCGGCGTCTGGAGGCGAACCTGGCCATCAGCGAGCAGTGGGCCCAGAAGGTTCGTGACCGACTGGCCGACGAATTGGACAGGCACGTAGAGCTGTCCTACGACACGATGCGCGGCTGGGGCGTCCACGCCCGCAACCCTCAGCTCCCCTTCGACACGGGGGTCACCGCCTATTGCACGGTCACCGACGACGGGCGACGCCCGCTGGAGTTTCATCCGCTCGTTTGTCTGGAGCGTTCCGGGGCGGGACCTGGACGGCGTGATCGCCTACATGCGGCGCAACTTGCTTCCCGACCCGAAGGTCTTCTGATGGCTGCCGCCATCCCGTTGCAGGTGACCCACGCTGACATCTCTGTCGCGGTGCTTTCGCGTGAGTACGGCACGACCCGCGTACGCGAGTTGGCCGAGGAACTCGAACGCACCCAACGCCCCAACCGGGCACGCCTGACGATCCGTTGGAGGCGGATCGTCCCCGTCCCCGCCCTGCGCGACGCCTGGTGCGTCTCCTGTGGCCGGCCGTGGATGTGCCCACACGCCCGCATGGCCGAGCTGGTGCTGAACCCACTCGCCTGACACGGGCCCCACGAATGGATCGCCGCCCGCCTTCTCCCGCCGAGTCCCCTGTCAGGCTCGGGGCGTCCCGGGGGACGAGGCCGCCCCGCGCCTACAACACGAAGCCGCCCAGACCCACCAAGGCGCCGGATCTGGGCTCAGCAACAACACACAGCCCGGATTGCGGCCGGGCCACACAGGAAGGACAGATCCAAAATGTGCGAAAGCACCCCGGTAACGGAAGCTCCTCGTACCTCGTCGGGGTCGAGCAGGTCGAGGTAGCCGGCCGCTCGCTCTCAGCCGGCCATGGCGCTCTCGGTCAACCGGAGGCCAGCCGTGGCTGACCCATGTCACCCAGCTGACGCGCCCCGGCCCCTGCACGGGTCGGGGCGCCTTAGCTTAGTGTCCGTGCACTGTAGCCAGATGCGTATGCATGTCAGAACCGCGGCCATGGGTGGCGAACTGGGGCGCTACGAAGGGGACGGACGGTGATCGGCCGGACCTCGCGCGGCTGGCCGCAGCGGCGCATGACCTCATGCTCGTCTGGGATCGGACTGGGAGCCAGCTCATAAGGCATGGTTCTGAGGCGTTGCGACGCTGGCATTGGTCCATGCAACCCGCGTCTTAGCCGCTGTGTGTGTTGTCAGGATCGCTCGTTGGGGGGACGGTGGGCTCCAGATTTGGGGCGCTGCCTAGCGTGGCGAGGGCGGTTTCGATGTCGGGGTAGACGGTGATGGCCTCGCAGGGGTTGCCCTTCGGCATTGGCTCGGCGATGAGGCGGGGGCCGCAGAGTGTCAGGGGCCGATTGTGTAAGGCGAGGCGTGTGGCGGCGTCGAGGACAGCGGTTTCGCCCTCTGCGCTCCAGCCGTGTAGGTCGGTGAGGTCGAGGATGATGGGGCCGGTTCCGCGGGCGAGCGCCCAGCCGATTGCTCCAGCGAACTTGTCGATAGCACGCTCGCCGAGGTAGCCGGTGAGGCGGAGGACGGCGACGCCGCACCGAGCTTCGTGTTGCCATTCGAGGGTCACGGGCACCGCTCCTTGCCGGTGTCGTTGTCCTGGTCTGTTGGTGGACGTGAGGGTCCGGCTGCCTGATTCGCGGGAAGTAGGCGGAAGGTCCCGCCTCCGTTGAACTGAAGGAGACGGGGGTGGCCGCAGCGGGGACAGCCGATGGCCGTGGCGTGGGCGGCTGGGCTGAACACTGCTCGGCAGGCGAGGCAGAGAAGTCGTACGGCGTTCGCGCCGAGGATCGGCGTCACTCGCATCTCTACCCCCTTAAGACCTAGCGCATATGCGAAGGTTCGCAATTGCTATAGTACGCTTGACTGGCCGGCGCGCTTCGAGGGCCGTGCGGTGAACTGCTGTCGTGGAGGGTGTGCGGTGCGGATTGAGCTGTTCGTCCTCCTCACCGTCGCGTCCGCGGGCGGCGTGCGTTCAGGGGGCGAGGGTGCTTTGGTGCGCGCGGCAGGGGAGCGTCTGCGGGGGTGGTTGCGGTGACCGCGCCGCTGTATCAGTTGAAGGCTGAGTTCTTCAAGACGTTGGGGCATCCGGCCCGGATTCGGGTGTTGGAGCTGCTCAGTGAGCGTGAGCACTCGGTGGCGGAGATGCTGCCGGAGGTCGGTATCGAGCCGCCGAATCTGTCGCAGCAGTTGGCGGTGTTACGGCGGGCCAATCTGGTGGTGTCCCGCAAGGAAGGGTCGACGGCCTACTACCGGTTGACCAGTCCGCAGGTGGCTGAGCTGTTGGCGGTCGCGCGGGCGATCTTGACGGGCGTTCTGTCGGGTCAGATGGAGCTGCTGGAAGACCTGCGGGCAGCCGAGGCATAGGTCTCGACGAACCGCTCCGTGTTGTGGGTGTGCTGGCACATCGGCGTGCCGACGGAACGTTGGGGTTGGCACTAGGGAGAGTCGTGGGCGTTGCCAGGGGTTTGCTGCGCCGGATCCGGGCGACAGGGCGGATTGCCGAGCCGGCGCCGGCCGCGGCGCCGGAAGGTCTGCCCGAGGGTGTGGGCGATCTGGCGGGCTCGGTGCAGGTTCGGCATGTCGATGCCGGGTCGTGCAATGGGTGCGAGATCGAGATCGGGCAGGCGTTCGGTCCGGTGTATGACGCCGAGCGGTATGGCGCGCGGCTGGTGGCCTCGCCCCGTCATGCTGATGCGCTGCTGGTGACTGGGCCGGTGACCCGCAACATGGCGGAGCCGTTGCGCCGTACCTATGAAGCGGTTCCGGGTCCGAAGCGGGTGGTCGCGGTCGGTGACTGTGCGCGGAACTGTGGTGTGTTCGCGGGTGCGTACGGCGTGGTGGGCGCGGTCGGCGATGTCGTACCCGTTGACGTCGAGGTGCCAGGCTGTCCGCCGCCACCGGACGCGATCGTCGCGGCGCTGCGGGGGTTGACCGGTCGATGAACCTCGCAGGTGTGGGGTTGGCGGCTTCGCTTGGCATAGCTGGGCTGGGCGCGCTGACGGCCGTGGTATTGGGCGAGCGTGCCCGGGTAGTGATCGCCGGCGCTTGTACGGCGGTCAGCGGGATCGCCGCGGTCATCGCCGGTATCGCGGCGCTGGCAGGGCAGTCATTCGCGGTGGAACTGCCGGATCTGCTCCCGTTGTTTGGCGTACGGCTCGTGCTCGATCCGCTGGGCGGGCTGTTCGTCGCGGTCACCGGTGGCGTCGCGGTCGCCGCGGCTATCTATGGGATCGGCTATTCCCGGCACGGGTTGTCCGGGCGCGGGGTGCAGGCGCTGCTGCCGTTGTTTGTCGCGGCCATGGTGCTGGTGCCGGTCGCGGCGAGTGTCGGCACGTTCCTGCTGTGTTGGGAATTGATGGCATTGGCCTCGCTCTTGCTCGTGGTGGCAGAGCACCGCCGGCGGGCGGCGGTGGCCGACGCTGGCCTGTGGTAGGCGGTGATGACCCATTTCGGCGTGGTGGCGATCGTGATCGGGCTGATGCTGTTCATCGCCCACGCCTCGAGCGACACGTTCGCGTCTTTACGGCAGGCTGGCGCAGAGCTTTCACCCGCGGTCAGGAGCACCATTTTTCTCGCGGTTCTGGTGGGGTTCGCGTCGAAAGCAGGAGCGGTTCCGTTGCATGCGTGGCTACCGCGGGCTCATCCCGAGGCGCCGAGCCAGGTGTCGGCGTTGATGTCGGCGGCGATGGTCAATCTCGGCGTCTATGGCATCGTCCGGGTCGGATTCGACCTGCTGGGTGGTGGGCCGCGGTGGTGGTGGCTACTCGTTCTCGTCGTCGGCGCGGTATCGGCGGTGTATGGCATCTTGCAGGCGGCGATGACTTCCGATCTGAAGCGGCTGCTGGGTTATTCCACGACTGAGAACCTGGGGCTGGTTCTCATCGGAGTCGGTGCCGCCGGTGTGTTCGCCTCCGCTGGCGCCCACGTCCTAGCTGGACTCGCGCTCACCGCCGCTCTGCTGCATGTGATCAACCACGCCGCATTCAAGACGTTGCTCTTCCTGTCTGCCGGATCGGTCCTGCACGCAACTGGACTTCGTGACCTGGATGGATTGGGTGGGCTGCGGGCTCGGATGCCAGTCACCACCGGGTTATTCGCGGTGGGAGCACTCGCGGCGTCCGCATTGCCATTGGGTAATGCGTTTGTCAGCGAGTGGCTGCTGTTGCAGAGCTTGGTTCATGGGCTGCCGGTGTCGGGGGTGGCGACCGCCATCACCATGCCGGCGGCGGTGGCGGTGGTAGCGCTGACGGCCGGACTTGCGGTGGCGACCTTCGTGAAGGCATTCGGTATCGGCTTCCTGGCACGGCCGCGTAGTAGCGCCGCCGAGCGGGCGACGGAAAGTCCGGTCAGCATGCGTGTCGGGATGGGTCTCGCTGCCCTGGCCTGTGTGGCGCTGGCCGTTGTGCCCGCGATGGTGATGCCGGGGCTGGCCCGGGCCGCCGGCGCGGCCGACTCGATGCTGGGGGAGCCGGCGGTCCGGGGTGCGGTGACGCTGCGGCTGGCTGGGTTCGCAGGTTCGTTGTCGCCGCTGCTTGTGACGGCGGCGCTGCTCGTAGGTGTGGCCGCGGTCGTGGCCGGGCTGCGGCTGGCCACGGTACGCCGCACCCGGCACGGACGCCTGACACACCGCGCACGCCCAACTCGTCGAGACGCACGGCTGTGGGACTGCGGCGCTGGTCCGCTGACCGCCCGGATGGAGTACACCGCGACGTCCTTCGCTGAACCCCTGCAGCGGGTCTTCGACGATGTACTCGAACCCGAACAGGATGTTGACGTCACCCACCTGCAGGAGTCCCGCTACCTCGTGGACAGCATCGAGTATCGGCGCCGGGTGCCCGATCGGATCGAACGCCGGCTCTACCAGCCGCTGCTCGCGTTCGCGCGGGCGTGGGGTCAGGCCGGTCGGCAGCTTGCGACTGGCAGCGTGCACCGCTACCTCGGCTACGGCTTCTACGCTGTTGCCGGGCTTCTCGTCGTGTTGGCGGTGACGCGGTGACCGGCGTGACAGGGGCGTTGGGCGCCGTCCTGCAGGTCGCCGTCATTGCCGTCGGCTCGCCGTATCTGGTTGGTGCGATGCGGCAGGTACGAGCCCGCCTGGAAGGGCGGGCCGGCCCAGACGTTGCCCAGCCGTGGCGGGATCTGCGCAAGCTGCTACGCAAGGAATCCTTGACACCGCACGGGACCAGCGAGGTGTTCCGGCTCACTCCGGCGGTCCTTGTCGCCAGCACTGTGTTGGTGGCCGCAGTGGCGCCGTTTCTTACCACCGCGTCGCCGCTGGATCCCGTTGCGGATCTGTTCGCCGTGGTGGCGTTACTAACCTTGGGTACGGTCGCGCTGGCGCTGGCCGGTATCGATACGGGTACCGCGTTCGGTGGGATGGGCGCCAGCCGGGAGATGACCATCACCGCGCTGGTGGAGCCCACTCTGCTGGTCGCCATCTTCGCGCTGTCGGTACCGGTCGGCTCCACCAACCTGGGCGCGATCGTCAACTCGACCTTGCACGATCCGGCCCGGGTGGTGTCCCCGGTCAGTTTGCTCGCGGCCGTCGCGCTCGCTGTCGCGATCATCGCCGAGACCGGCCGGCTGCCGGTGGACAACCCGTCCACGCATCTGGAGTTGACGATGGTGCATGAGGCGATGGTGCTGGAGTACGCCGGGCCCGACCTCGCGCTGGTCGAGTGGGCCTCGGCGATGCGGTTGACGGTGTTCCTCGGGCTGCTCGCGAACCTGTTCGCCCCGTGGGGAATCGCCACCGGATCAGGCCTGGCCGGGCTGGTCCTGGCGGTCATCGTCTTCGCCGTCAAGGTGGGGTTGCTTGGCCTCCTACTCGCGGTCGGCGAAGTGTTCCTGGCCAAGCTGCGCCTGTTCCGGGTACCCGAGCTGTTGGCCGGGTCGTTCCTGCTTGCCCTGCTTGCCGTTGCCGCGTCCTTCTTCCTCGCCTAGGCACCAACGTTCGGTGGAAAGCTGATGACCCAGACCACGTTCTCACAACTCCTCTACCTGGCTTGCGGGGCGTTCCTGCTCGCGGCCGTGCTGGTGCTATGGCGCCGGGAACTGGCGGCGATCGTCCGCCTGTTCGCCCTACAGGGCGTCGCGCTGACCGGCATCGTCGCTGTTCTCGCCGCCCATGAACGCTCGCTGGAGCTGGGGCTGGTCGCCGCGGGTATCGCGGGGCTGCGTGCGGTGCTGCTGCCGTACCTGGTCCGGCGAGCACTCGACCGCGCCGGGCCCGGCCGGGAGACCAAGCCGCTGGTCAACGTGGCCGCGTCCCTGCTGGCCGCGGCGGTCCTCACCTTGGTGGCATACGCCGTGTCCCAGCCGCTCATCGCGCTCGCTCCCTCCCCGGCCACCCGCGCGGTGCCGGTCGGCCTTGCGGTGGTGCTGATTGGGTTCTTCGTTCTGGTCACCCGACGACGAGCGCTGTCCCAGGTGGTCGGGTTCTTGCTGATCGACAACGGCATCACCGCCATCGCCTTCCTCACCACCGCGGGCGTTCCACTCATCGTCGAACTCGGCGTCTCCCTCGACGTGCTGTTCGCCGCGCTTGTCCTGCAGGTGCTCACCACCCGGATGCGGGCGACGTTCGGCCATACCGACCTGGATGAGCTGAGGGAGCTACGCGACGCATGAGCGAGCCAAGCGAGCGAACCATTCAGTACAGCGAGTGGCGTGCCCCATGGGCGCCCGGAGCGGAGCGAGGACGCGGATGAGCTTCACCCTGCTGATGCTTGCTCCGGTGCTGATCCCGGCCCTGGGTGCGGTGACGTGCGCCGTGTTCGGCTGGCGCCGCGCAACCGCGTGGATTGGCGTTGCCTGCGCTGCGGCGGTCCTGGCCGCCGGAGTCGTGCTCGCGGCCGAAACCACGCTCACCGGGCCGCGTACGAGTCTTGGCGGACAGCTGCGGGTGGACGCGCTGAGCGCGTTCATGCTGATCGTGATCGGGGCGATCTCGGTGCTCGCCACAGCGGCCAGCCCGGCCTGGCTGCGCACCGAGATCACTGCGGGCCGGGCCAACCACCGGAGCGCCCGGTGGCACAGCCTGCTGGTCCAGGCGTTCGTGGCGGCCATGGCGCTGGCGGTGCTCGCCGCGAACCTCGGCACCGTGTGGGTCGCGGTCGAGGCCACCACGATCATCACCGCGTTCCTGGTCGGGCAGCGGCGCACACGCGCAGCGGTCGAGGCGGGGTGGAAGTACGTCGTGATCTGCTCGGTCGGCATCGCGCTCGCCTTCCTCGGTGCGGTACTCCTCAACTACGCCTCGGCCCATGCCGGAGCCGCTGGCGCAGGGTTGGCGGGGAACCGCCTGGACTGGGCGGCACTCGCCGCCGGAGCGCACAGCCTCGACCCGGGAGTCACCCGCATCGCGGTGGCGCTGCTGATCATCGGATTCGGCACCAAAGCGGGCCTCGCTCCCCTGCATGCCTGGCTCCCCGACGCGCACGGGCAGGCACCGGCACCCGTTTCCGCGCTGATGTCTGGGGTGTTGTTGTCGGTCGCGTTCTACGCGATCCTTCGGGTGAAGGTGATCGCGGACGCCGCTCTCGGGGTGGCCTTCACCCGAACCCTGTTGGCCGTGATCGCCCTTGCCACATTGGCGATCGCCGCGTCACTGCTACTCGCCCAACGCGACTACAAGCGGATGCTGGCCTACTCCAGCATCGAGCACATGGGGTTGCTCGCGCTCGGTGCGGCGGCGGGAAGCCGGCTTGCGCTGGCCGCCGTACTCCTGCACGTTCTCGGACACGGGCTGGGCAAAGCCGTCCTCTTCCTCAGCTCCGGACGCATCCTGCAGGTGACCGGCACGAGCCAGATCGGCAAGGTACGCGGCCTTGCGACCCGTCAACCGCTCCTTGCCGGCTGCTTCGGGCTCGGCGTACTCGCCCTGATTGGTCTGCCGCCGTTCAGCCTGTTCGCGAGCGGCTTCGGTATCGCCCGGGCCGGCTTCGCCGAGGGTCTTGGCTGGGTGACGGCCGCTTCGTTCGTGTTCGTCCTGGTGATCGCAGCGGCCGTGCTCACCCACACAGGTCGAATGCTGCTCGGCCCCCCACCCCCATCCGACGCGCCGGCCACGGACCCCGCCGACCGCGGCGCCGTCAACCTGGCCCTGCCAGCCTCCGGCGCCGTTCCCCTGCTCGTCGGCCTGACCGCCTGCGCCGCCCTCGGTATCACGTTGGGACCGCTGCAACAGCTCCTTCACTCCGCGGCCACCCTTGTGGGGACACCATGACCGACACCGTGAACGACGCCATACCTGACAACGTCTCTGGCAACGGCCACCACGACGCCACGGCGAGCGCCGGCACGGTTACGCAGCCGCACGGGCAACCTGTTGGCCATCGCCGTACCGCTCTCACCATCACGCCCGCGCAGCTGCCCGACCTGGCCGCCGGCCTGCTCAGCGAAGGGTTCCGGGTGGCGCTGGTGGCTGGCCATGATGATGGCGAGAGCCTCCGGGCGGTGTACCTGTTCGTCGCGGCCCAGCCGGACCGCCGGGTGGAGCTGCACCTGCCGCTGGAGGCGGGCAAGCCGCACGTACCCAGCCTGGCCGCCATGTCGTTCCCCGCTGGCCGTTTCGAACGGGAGATGTACGACCTGTTCGGGATCGTCCCCGATGACCACCCCCTGCCGGCTCGCCTGGTGCGGCACTTCCACTGGCCGCGCGGCTGGCACCCGATGCGCCGCGACGCCGGTGATCCGCCTGGGTTCGGTGACATCGAAGGCCCCTATCCGTTTCGGACCGTCGAGGGGCACGGCGTCTATGAGATACCCGTCGGTCCTGTCCACGCCGGGCTTATCGAGCCTGGCCATTTCCGCTTCTCCGTCGTTGGCGAGACGATCCTCAACCTCAAGGCCCGCCTGTGGTTTGTCCACAAGGGCGTGGAGAAGCTCTTCCACGGACGCACACCCGAGGAGGGCATTGAACTCGCCGAACGGATCAGCGGCGACACCGCGGTGGGCCACACCCTGGCCTTCTGCCTGGCCGTCGAGGACGCACTCGGCCTAGACGTGCCACCGGCCGCTTGCGCGACGCGAGCGATCCTGCTCGAACTCGAACGCATCTACAACCACATCACCGACATCGGTGCCCTCTGCAACGACGTCGGCCACGGCATCCTCAACGCCCACGCCCAACACATCCGCGAACAGCTGCTGCGCATCAACGCGCACCTGACCGGGCACCGGCTGCTCCGAGGCGCGATCCGACCCGGCACCGCAAACCTTCGCCAAGCGCCCGACCTAAACCAGCTGGCAGCCATCGCCACCGACATCGACGACATCGCAGGCCTGGCGCTTGGCCACACCGTCGTACGGGAGAGATTCACCGGCACCGCGATCCTCAACAACCAGCAAGCAGCCGACCTCGGAACCCTCGGCTACGTCGCCCGCGCCAGCGGAATCGACATCGACGCCCGACGTGATCACCCGTTCCACCGTCTCGGGCCGAGCTTCGCCGTGCGAACCCACACCGACGGCGATGTCCTCGCCCGATTCCTCGTCCGCGCCGAGGAAATCAAAACCAGCGTCGCAATGATCGCCGAACTTCTCGATGACAACCTCACCTTGACACCGGCGTCGGAGCCGAGCAAGCACACGGGCCACCTCGAGGTACGCGCTGGAACTGCGGCGCAACCACGATCCGGTGTCGGCATCGCCGAAGGCTGGCGCGGCACCATCACCCACCGAGTCGAACTCGACACCCACGGCGTCCTCACCCGAGTCAAAGTCGTCGACCCGTCATTCTTCAACTGGCCAGCACTACCCGTCGCCCTCGCCGACACGATCGTCCCCGACTTCCCCCTCACCAACAAAAGCTTCAACCTCTCCTACGCCGGCAACGACCTCTAGGCCGCTTCCACGACAGTTTCAGGTGGTGGGGAGAACCGGCGGCCCGCAAGGTCGGGGGCCTTGCGCGCACTCGCGTTCTGCTTCGTCGTGCAACGGCGTTTTCTGCGCCGTCTGGCCACCAGATTCTGTTCGGCCATCAACACGGCCACGGTGTTCTTGCTCACCGCCCACCCCATCTCCACCAGGTCGGCCTCCACCAGGTCGGCATGGATACCTGGGGAACCCGCGCAGCCCTTCCGCTGGTGGAACCGCCCCCTGACCAGCGCAGCCAGTACCCTGCGCCTGGCCCTACGCGGCGAGGTGTCCTCACCTACCCACTTGTAGAACCAGGATGTGGAAACCCCCAACGCCCGGCAGGCCACCGCATGGGGTATCCCGTGCTCGCTCCTCTGAGCGGCGATGAACCTGGCCACGCTTACTGGCCCATCGCTTCTTTCACCCAGAGGGCCACGGCTCCGGCGCGAGCTTCGAGTTCCTACGCCCGCACGATCTACGGCTCCCAGAACAGCAGGCGTCAGCACAGGCCTCGCCAGCCGTCCGGGCGGCGGCCTCCCTGGAACTCACAGGCGGCGACTTGCCGCTTCGCGTGTGGGAACGTGTCAGGTGCCGCGCAGGATCACGGTGTCGGCCGGGTACTGCTCGGTGGTGCCGTCGGTGCGGGTGACGACGACCTGGGGCAGGCCTTCGCCGAGCCTTACGGTCGCTTCGTCGCCGCGCCGGAGCCGGACCGGCCGCGGTTCACCACGATCCCGGACAACCCAGCCCAGCCCACGCACCGGCTCGACCAGACCTTCACCCCTGAGCACGCCGAGCGCGGCGCGTACGGCCGTGCGCGCCAGGTCGTAGTGCTGGCCCAGCGCGGCTTCGCTGGGCAGCTGGTCTCCGGCCTCGAACTCGCCAGCGGCGATCCTGTCGCGGAGCAGGTCGGCCAGCTGGCGGAACAGTGCCCGGTCGGCGTGCGGGTCGATCATCGTTCCGTGACGCTATGTCCGCCTCACAGCCTGGGTGGTTGTCCCCACAACCCCCTAGGCCTACAGTTCAACCGTAGGTTCGGCGGCCGGAGGTGGCCGCCGGACCCCACCTGAAGGTAAAAGGGGGACGGGGTGGACCAGCCGGGGCAGACGGAGCAGTTGGCGCAGGTCGCCCGCGAGGCAATCCAGGCAGTCCGTGACGGACAGACCGCCGTTGCCGTCGCCATCCTCGAACGCGCGGCCGGCATCGGCGAACGATGACCGAGGAACCGATCAGCGAGGCTGACCAGAAGACCCTCCGCCGGGTACTCGCCCGGCCGTGCGGCTTCTGTGGTGCAACGGTCGACGAATGGTGTCAGACCGCGGCCGGCACGCTGCTCGACCACCTGGACGCTCAGCACCTCACGCGACGGTTGGGCCGCGCCAAATCGACTCCCTTGATCAGCGGGACGACGCAGTGACCCGCGACACGGCGTGGGCCCCGGTCGCCCTGGTCGTGCTCATCGTCGGCACGACTATCGCCGGCCGGCCGTAGAACGGCCCCTCACGTCGACCTTCGCGCAACCCCGTGATCGAACTTCTCCGTTTCATGGCCAGGCCAGCAGGCGTGAGACCAGTCGTCCGGGGCTGGACGGCCCTCTCGGTGCGCCTGATCACGCGGCCGATCGCTTGCGCGCGGGCGGCTTCGACGTAACCTTCTTCGTTCCGGCTGGGCCTTGAATCGTCACGTCCAGTCGCCCACCAACCGCCCGGACATAACGCTGGAGGGTGCTGAACTGCGGATCGGTCGCTCCACTTTCCAACTCCGACACCGCCGACTGAGTGCTCCCCATCGCTCGAGCAACCTCAGCCTGACTCCTGCGGCTCTCCTTGCGGAGACGCACGCAACGGGCGAGGAGATCCGCACGAGCCTGCGCATCCTCATAGGCCGCGGCGAACGCGGGATCATTCCGCTGCTCGTCGAGGAAAAGGTCCAGATCATCCCGGCGCGAGCCCACGTCTGGCACTCCTCTATGTCCGATTTGCCCAACACGCCCGACTGGAGGCTACCTGAGGTCCGGAACCATGATATCGGTTGTAACCGATAACCGCAGCATGCTCAGACGCGGCGGCCACGCCAATCACGGAGCCGACGCTCAGCGAGCCTTCTGGCCGGCGGCGGCAGCTTTCTGTCCTTCTTCTGGAACACATGCAGGCCGAGCAGGATGTGATCGCGGGCGCCTTCCCTGGCGTAGAGCATCCGGTAGGTGCAGCCATCCAGGAAGACCCGCACGGCGAGCAGGTCACCGTCGAGGTGTTCTTGCTCGTACGGGAAATGCTCGCGACGCGCGACACGCTTCATCGCTTCGGCCACGGCAGCTCGCGCCTGTACGCCCAGCGACTCAAGCTCCTCGCGGACGACATCTCTGCCGTTAGTTGTGCGGTAGAAGCGCCAACGGACCGCGCTCACGTGACGGTTCCCCGAGGCCAGCCAGCCTCCTCCTCCGAATCAGCCGCAGCCGAGCCTGTCCCTGGTGATCTCGCCTGCCGTGCCGGCATCACCCTGCGAGCGAGGATGTCGGCGGCGAGCTTGTCTGATTCGGCGACCCAGGCGGTGTAGACGCGGAGCGTAGTCGTTCCTCCTCCGCCGTGACCGAGGCGTCCAGCTACCGTGCGGACGTCCACGCCGGCGGTGATGAGTTCAGTCGCGGAGTAGTGCCGCAAGGCATGCAGATGGGTATCGATGCCGAGCCGATCAACCATCGCTTTGTAGCGGTGGCTCACCCCGTCGGGATCGCACGGACGGGCGTGATCGGGCTGGTAGGAGAACACGAACGCATCATCTCGTGGACCCTCGTCGAGAACCCGTACCTGCTCTTCGTAGCGGTCGCGGTGTACGCGTAGGAGTTGACAGGTGTCGTCGTCGAGCGCGATCCGACGAATCTGGTGGGTCTTGGTGTCCTTCTCGATGCCGTCAACGTAGTTGCGGCGGATCTCAAGCATGCCGGTGTCAAGGTGGACGTCGTGCCACCGAAGGGCGACGATCTCGCCACGCCGGGCGCCGGTAATCATGGTCAGCCAGACCAGCGTGCCCCAGGCCTGGTCCTGCCCCATGGCGGCCTCGACCAGTTGCGCTGCCTGTTTCGGTGTCGGCGGTTTCGGCGCGGGCTTCGGCTGCCTGGGCTTCTTGGTGACCTCGGCGGGGTTGTTCTGAATCCATCCCCACCTCACCGCAGTCGACAATGCTCCGCTGATGATGACGTGCGTCTCTCGAATCGTCGACGCGGCATACGGCCGACACACATGCGCCTTGCACGTACGCCTTGTCGACTTGTCGTCGGCATGGCAGTCGTGCGGTTTGCTCGTTCGATGCTCGACGTTCGGCTTTCCATCACAACGTGCCCTACACCGGCGAAGCTCGGCATAGAACTCCTCCAGCACCCGAGGGGTGATCTTCGCAACCGGCACGTGCCCAAGGGCCGGCTTGATCCTGGTCTCCGCCGCGCGGCGGTACCCGGCGAGGGTGCTGGGGTCGGCCTCGTGCACCTTCAGCCAGGCATCGAGGACGTACGCGAGAGTCGCCTTGGTGGCGGCCTGGCGTTGTTGATCGACCTGGGCGAGAAGGCGGGTCCGGATCTTCTCGGCCTTGCGCTCGTCGCGGGTGGACTCGGTGAGGTAGCTGTCCTTGCCGGTCAGAGGGTCGACGCCGGCGTAAACCCGGACCTGGAATGAGTTTCCCCGCTTGCGCACGGACGCGCGAGTCCGGGGCGTTCGTCCGGCTTTGCCTGGCATGAGGAAAGTGTACTCGTGGACAGAGCCATGGACAGTACTCGGACGTGGGGAGGAAGAAGGCCAGGTCGAATGCCGTCTGACCTGGCCTTTTATCTGAGCCAGCGAGGGGACTTGAACCCCTAACCGCCCGATTACAAGTCGGGTGCGCTACCAATTGCGCCACGCTGGCGGGACGGGGGTCAGCCTAGCCGCGCTCCCGTCCCGTCCAGCGCCCGGCCCGCGCGTGTGCGGCGACGGTCCAGGCCCCGGCTACACCACAGAAACCGGCCGGCACTGCGACCCGGCCCAATCAGGAGCCAGGCGCCTTCGTCGTACCCCAGTCCACGGTCGCCCGGGGGGTCGGCATGATCTCCTGCCCTGTCACGAACTGCGTGAAATAGCCGAAGTCATACGCCGGAGCCGGCTTGGCCGTCAGGTAGCTCACCGGGACGCCAGCGACCGTTGTCGTCGCGCCGAAGTCCAGGACGAAGCGCGCGGTCGAGGCCCGCTCCATCGGCGGGGTGTCGCTCGGCGGGATGATCTCGTCCTTGCCGAACCCGTACGTCCGCGCGTGCGGGCCGGTCACCTTCTCGATGGTCTGGACGAGGGTGATCCCGGCAACGTGGACGAAGACCGCGGGATAGCCGTGCGCCCACCCGTTGAGCGCGTACACCTCGGCCGGCTCGGGTTGTGGTTCGCCGGCTGGCACCCAGGGGACGTACAAGCCCGAGCCGATCTGCGATCCCGCTGGACACGCCGACGGCCCGCGCTCCTTGAGCGCCTCGAGCGAGCAAGTGGGGAACGCCCACGCGTTGATGCCGATCTTCTTGTCGAAGGTGATCACGAATCTGCGGACCGGCGCGGGCTTCTCGCCCGTGAGGGTACGACTCGACCGGTCGAAGCGCACCCTGACTCCGGTCGCCGTCCCCGCCACCCGCTCCATCGTGACGTCAACCGTGTCTGTCGTCACCGGGCCGGGTACGTCGGGCTCGTACGGCCGCTGCGGCCCGTGCGGCGTCGGGTCGGAAATCTGTCCCGAGGAACCCACGCCAGGCACACCGGCCGCACCAACTGCGCCGGCCGCGCCAGGCACACCGGCCGCGCCGACAGCACCCGCCGGAGCGGCCGGACCAATCGCGACCGGCCCGGTGACGACGCCCGTCACCGCGACCGCCGCCCCGGCCAGCCGCCACCCCCGTCGTGCCCGAGCCATCCGCATCAGGGTTGTGCTTGTCATGTGGAACGTCCTTTCACCGTTGAGATCTCACGCGGTGCGCCAGCCGGACGAGAGCAGCCAGCCCACGCCCGGTAGCGCCCACCTGCCATCCCACGTGGACGTTCACGAATCGTCCAAGACCGATTCCTGATCGCACGATCAAGCCCGTTTATCATTGCCCAGATGGAGCTTCGAACCCTTCGCTACTTTGTCGCGGTCGCCGAGGAGCTCCATTTCGGACGGGCCGCCGAACGCCTGCGACTTTCCCAGCCGGCGCTCAGCTACGCCATCAAGGCGATGGAACGCGAACTCGGCGTGACGTTGCTCCACCGCGACTCCCGCAAGGTGTCCTTGACAGCCGCCGGAATCGCTGTCCTGGAACGCGCCAGGGAAACGCTCGCCACCGCCGAGTCCGTGCATTCGATCGCCGAACTCCACCGCACCGGCGGCACCGGCGAGCTCGCGATCGGCTTCATGGGCAACGAACTCGCCCTCCCGCCGTCGACAGCCTGCTGCGCGCCTTCCGCGCCGACAATCCCGGCGTCTCACTCCGCTACCAACGCTTCGACTATCACCAACAACCCGGCTACCTCGTCGAGCAGCGCGCCGACCTCGGCGTCCTCTGCCTGCCCGTGCCCGAGGATGCCGGTCTCACGATCGTGCCGCTGATGACGGAGCCGCGTCAGGTCGTACTGGCCGCTGACCATCCGCTGGCCGGCAAGGAGACCTTGACGTTCGACGACCTGCGGGACCTTCCCACGCTCGAGCATCGGCCCGACGTCGCCCAGGTCTGGACCGACTTCTGGCGGGTCAGCCCGCGGCCGGACGGCCGCACCCCACTCGGCGGACCGGTCGCCAACAGCATGGAGGCGATGCTCGCCGAGGTCGCGACCGGCAGATGCGTGTCCTTCGTCGCGGCGCACCTGCCGCACACCTACCCCCGACCAGACATCGTTGCCAGGGAGGTCGAAGGTCTCACACCAAGGACGCTCGGGCTCGGTTGGCTGGCGAGCAACACCAATCCCGCGCTCAAAGATCTCGTGGCGCTGGCTGAACGCCGGTAGACGAAACGCCGGGTAGACGAACGCCGGTAGATCAGCGAACCCCGTGCGGTGTTCGCGCCGGCCCCGACGACCCGCGTACGACGAGTTCCGGCCGGAAGAGGTACTCCGCGTGCGGCGCCCCATGTCCGTTGATCTCGTCCACCAGCGCCCGGACCGCCGCCAGCCCCATCCCGTGGACCGGCTGCCGCACCGTCGTCAGCGGCGGATCGGTGAACGCGATCAACGGCGAGTCGTCGTACCCCACCACAGAAACGTCCCGAGGCACCTCCAGGCCTCGCTGCCGGCCGGCGCGGATCGCCCCGAGCGCCATCAGGTCGGACCCGCAGACGATCCCGGTGACCCCGGCGTCCAGCAACCGCACCGCCGCCGCGTGCCCACCCTCGACAGAGAAGAGCGACTGCTCCACCACGCCCGTGATCTCGCTGTACGCCGGGTTGGTCAGGCACGCCTGGAACGCCCCGAGCTTGCGCTGCACCGGGACGAAGCGGTCAGGTCCGGACGCGAAGCCGATCCGTCGGTGCCCGAGGTTCACCAGGTGCTGGACGGCCAGCTCGACCGCCACCACATCGTCGGTGGAGACGAACGGCGCGTCCACCGACTCGGCGTACCCGTTCACGAAGACGACCGGAAGCCCACGACCTGTCAACTTCTGGTAGCGCGCGGTGTCAGTCGACAGGTCCGCGTGCAGGCCGGAGACGAAGATGATGCCGGAAACGCCCCGGTCCAGCAGCATCTCGACGTACTCGTCCTCACCCACACCGCCCGGCGTCTGCGTACACAGGACCGGCGTGTAGCCGTGCTGCCCGCACGCGGTCTCGATCACCTGGGCGAACGCGGGAAAGATCGGGTTGTCGAGTTCGGGTACGACCAGACCCACCAGGCCAGCGCTGCGCGGCCGGAGCCGGGCGGGGCGCTCGTAACCGAGGACGTCCAACGCGGTGAGCACGGCCTGCGTGGTCGCCGGACTGACTCCCGGCCGGCCGTTGAGGACGCGCGACACGGTCGCCTCGCTGACCCCGGCCTGCTTGGCGATGTCAAGGAGCCGCGCGCGCTTCGCCGGGCCGGCCGACCCGCCCGCCGCTCCTCCAGACGATGCGGACACACCGGACGACGCGGACACACCGCCGGGCGACGTGCCGGGTCCCATGCCGGGCCTCATGCCGGGCTGCATCCCCTCGGCACCTCCCTCGATGTCCGCTCCGCCTGCGGGCGTACCAACCTCCGGACCATCGACGAGGCGCAGCGGCTGTGCTGAACCCGACGGGTCTTGCTGAAATCCTTCGCAAGGATTGTGCCCCAGTTGCCGTCCGCGAGGGCGCGCTTACCCGACCCAGACGCTCCGGTCGCTCAGCGCAGCCGCCCGCGTACGCTCGGCGCACCGGTGTCCGGCCAGTTCCGGGCTCGTCCACCACTTGACTGATGACATCCAGGTAAACGTCGTGCCACCATGACCCTGCCCGTGGCACGTCGAGAGGCGCGCCAGCAACCCTTTGCTCGGATCGTCCGGCACGTTCCTGCCGGTGAAGGGATGGATAACTCCATGGCCACAGTCACCTATGACCAGGCGTCCAGGATCTACCCCGGCTCTGACAAGCCGGCCGTCGACAAGCTCGATCTCGAGATCTCCGACGGCGAGTTCATGGTCCTCGTCGGTCCCTCCGGATGTGGTAAGTCCACCTCGCTCCGGATGCTCGCCGGCCTCGAGGAGATCAACGACGGCGCCGTCCGCATCGGCGAGCGCGACGTCACGCACCTCCCGCCGAAGGACCGCGACATCGCGATGGTCTTCCAGAACTACGCGCTCTACCCGCACATGACCGTCGCCGAGAACATGGGCTTCGCGCTCAAGATGCAGGGCGTCTCCAAGGACCAGCGGCTGAAGAAGGTCCGGGAGGCCGCCCAGCTGCTCGGCCTGGAGGAGTTCCTCGACCGCAAGCCGAAGGCTCTCTCCGGTGGTCAGCGGCAGCGGGTCGCGATGGGCCGTGCGATCGTCCGGGAGCCGAAGGTCTTCCTCATGGACGAGCCGCTGTCCAACCTCGACGCCAAGCTCCGTGTCTCCACCCGTACCCAGATCGCGGCCCTCCAGCGCCGCCTCGGCATCACCACGGTCTACGTCACCCACGACCAGACCGAGGCGATGACGATGGGCGACCGGGTGGCGGTCCTCAAGGACGGTCTGCTCCAGCAGAACGACACCCCGCTCAACCTGTACGACAAGCCCAACAACCTGTTCGTCGCCGGCTTCATCGGTTCCCCCGCGATGAACCTGCTAACGGGCAAGGTCACCAACAGCGGTGTCGACGTCGGCGCCTACACCGTCCCGCTGGAGGCCTCCGTCAAGACCAAGCTCGGCAGCGAGACCACCGCCACCATCGGTATCCGGCCCGAGGCGTTCCGCATCGTGGGCTCCGAGGAGAACGGCCTTACCGTCGAGGTCGCCGTCGTCGAGGAACTCGGCGCCGACGCCTACCTCTATGGGCTGCTCAACGGCGGCACCGACGAGCAGAAGGAGATCATCGCCCGGATCGACGCCCGTCGTCCTCCGGAGAAGGGCGCCAAGGTCAAGCTGGCGGCCGACCCGGAGCGCATCCACGTGTTCTCCACCACCACTGGCGAGCGCGTCAGCGGCTGAGAACGATCACGGGCATGGCCTGTGTGGTTCCGACCCCACGCGGGCTTCGCCCACCCGGGCCCCCACCCCGAGCGGTTGGGGAGCCACGCTCCAAGACACTGGGGGTTCGCCGGTCTCACGGCCGGCGAACCCCCGCGTTTTGTCCTCACCTGACATACCGGATTTACTGAACTCATGCCTCGGTTCGTCTCGGTTGCCGCCGACCCTGGCCTACTCGCCCTGCCGTGGCACACCCCACTGGCCGAGTGGCCCCAAGAGCATCTCGTCGCGCTCCCCCGAGGAATCTCCCGGCACGTCGTACGTTTCATCCGGCTCGGCGGGCACGTCTACGCCCTGAAGGAATCCGCCGAGCGGTATGTCGTTCGCGAGAACCGCCTCCTGCGCGACCTCGAACGCCTCGACGTGCCCGCGGTCGAGGCCGTCGGCATCGTCCTCGACCGCACCACCGCGCAGGGCGAGCCGATCGACCCGATCCTGCTCACCCGGCACCTGTCGTTCTCGCTGCCGTACCGCGCGGTGTTCTCCCGTACGCTGCGCCCCGACACGGTCGTACGCCTGGTCGACGCGCTCGCCGCCCTGCTGGTCCGCCTCCACCTCGCCGGTTTCTTCTGGGGCGACTGCTCGCTGTCCAACACGTTGTTCCGCCGGGACGCCGGCGCCTTCGCGGCGTACCTCGTCGACGCCGAGACCGGTGACCTGCACGATGAGCTGTCACCTGGCCAGCGTTCGTACGACCTGGATTTGGCGCACACGAACATCTTCGGCGAGCTGCTCGACCTGCAGGCCGGCGGATTCCTGGCCGAGGAGGCCGAGTTGCTCGAGCTCGCCGATACGGTGGTCGACCGCTACCAGAAGCTGTGGGCCGAGCTGACCGAGCCGGAGGAGTTCGACACCGGCGAGATGTACCGCCTCGAACAGCGCATCAACCGCCTGAACGACCTCGGCTTCGACGTCGCCGAGCTTGACATCCACACCGACTTCGACGGGCGGCACATTCGCATCCAGCCGAAGGTCGTGGACGCGGGCCACCACTCGCGCCGCCTGCTGCGCCTCACCGGGCTGGACGTCGAAGAAAACCAGGCCCGTCGGCTGCTCAACGACCTCGACGCGTTCCGGGCCGCGACCGAGCAGCAGAACGAGGACGAGGAGATCGTCGCACACCAGTGGCTCACTGACGTGTTCGAGCCCGTCGTGCGAGCCGTGCCGGCCGACCTGCGCGGCAAGCTCGAACCCGCCGAGATGTTCCACGAGGTCCTCGAACACCGGTGGTACCTCTCGGAGAACGCCGGCCGCGAGGTGCCGCTGGTCGAGGCGGCCCGGTCATACGTCGACGACGTGCTGCGGACCAGGCCCGACGAGCGGGAGCGCCTGCCATCGGCGGAGGACCTCTCCGCGCTGTCCGAACTCGAGCCCTGATCCGCGACCGAAACCCGCGTCAGCTCGACGATGGTGGCTGCGGTGGCAGGGCGCCGCCGCCCATGGTCCACCAGCTCGTCTGTCTCCGTGCACCGCGCCAGCTCAGGCTGATGTGGATGTGGTCCTTGTGCGGATTGGAGGTGCCTGTGTACGGCTGCCAGCCCAGCCACGGCCGGTAGGCGCGCCACATCCTGGCGTTCCAGATGACGTACATGACGCCGAGCCGGCGTGCCATCGCATTCCCGTTTCCGTGCCTGTCGGGGCGCAGTAGCCAGTAGAGGAAGTCGTTCGCGTTCTTGCGGCTGGTGTAAGACGTCGCGTCGAAGGCGATATCGAGGGCGCGCCCTTCCTTGTGCTCGGTCACCCGAGCCGTACAGGACGTGACGATTCCCCACCAGCGGTTGCCGTACGTCTTGATGATGAGGTTCTTGATATCCACCACGCCTGGCTTCGCGGTGGGACTACAGGTGGTGCCGCCGACGTAGAGCGCGTGCGCGTCAATGGACGCAGGGAACGACGGTGTGCGAGGCATTTTTCGCAACCATGCCGCCGTGGATGTCGTACGCTCCGTTGACGCGTGTGCCGCTGATCCCGCGAATGCGGTTGGAAGTGCCAGCCCCAGCGCGGGGGCGAGTATGGCGGGCACCAGGAAGTCGCGCCGGGATATTTGTCTTCGTGGTCTGTCGCCCTTATCTGGAAGGAGTTCCATTCCGACAGCCTGACCCGCCTACGGCGGTCGCCCGCAGATACCGGAAGACCTGCGGTTGGAGGTAAACGACCTAGCCGCGGAGGTCCTTCGCGGAGATTGTGAAGACTTCCGGGTGCTCTAACCCCCCAAAGTTTTCACGGTCTTAGGGGAGATAACGCAGAGTCGTCGCCAACGAGAAACCGGGCTTCTGTCTCACATTGTTTACACCCTTTGGTGAACCTCACGCGGCAATTCCCCACCTCACTGGGCGAATTTGCCTTGCCCGGTGAGAACTTACCCCGCCTCGCACCTCAGAAGGTGTACACAATGTGAGACAGCACCCGCCTTGCCTCACATCGCGGCCAGACCTGAAGGTGTCGCAGCGCGAAACCTTCAGTAGCTGCCCAGTTCCCGCGCAGAAGTGGGCGTCGCGACGGGTTCTGGATAGGCCTCATTGAGACCTATTCAAACCCTCACACCGACAGGTCGCGGCATCGTGAGGACAGCGAGCCAACTTGGCGGAGGCGTCTCGGCCTCTATGCCGAAACTCCTCCGCCAACTCATCGCAACCTCGGTGAGCGATTTCTGTAAGTTGATCATGGTCCGGTTCCGCTCAGATCCAACAACCCTGTCCGGCTCCAGAGGTTTTGAGTAAGCCACATTGTGTACAGCGAAAGCATCCAGATTCTGGACGGCAGGGCTCATCGCGGAGGAGGTTTTGGAGGAGCCTCAATCCTGCGCGGAGATCGCTCAGCGTTCGCCCGGTGGCGAGCCGGCGAGGGCACGCCCGATGACGAGGCGCTGGATCTGGTTGGTGCCTTCGAAAATCTGCAGGACCTTCGCCTCCCGCATGTAGCGCTCGACCGGGAAGTCGCGGGTGTAGCCGTAGCCGCCAAGGACCTGCACGGCGTCGGTCGTCACCTTCATCGCGGCGTCGGTGGCGACCAGCTTCGCGATCGCCGCCTCGGTGGTGAAGGGCAGACCTCTGTCGCGCCGGCGGGCCGCGTCGAGGTACGTCGACCGGGCCGTCTGGACGGCGGCGGCCATGTCGGCCAGCAGGAAGGACAACCCCTGGAAGTCGATGATCGACTGCCCGAACTGCGTCCGCTCCTTCGCGTACGTCACCGCGGCGTCAAGGGCGGCTTGCGCCAGGCCGACCGCGCACGCGGCGATGCCGAGCCGGCCGGAATCCAGTGCCGACAGGGCGATGCGGAGCCCGGCTCCCTCCGCACCGATCCGCCGCTCGGCGGGGACGCGGACGCCATCCCAGTGCACCTGCGTCGTCGTGGACGCGGTGAGCCCCATCTTGTGCTCGGGCAGGCCGAACGACAGGCCCGGCGTCGTGGCGTCGACGAGGAAGCAGCTGATCCCGTGGGTCCGGTCGGGTGAGCTACGCGCGAACAGCGTGTAGAAATCGGCTTCACCGCCGTGGGTCGTCCACGCCTTCGTGCCGTCGATGACGTACGCCGGACCCTGCAACTCCTCGGCAGTGTCGCTGAGCATCGCCCGGGTCGTCATCGCCGCGACGTCCGAACCCGCCTGGGGCTCGGACAGGCAGTAGGCACCGAGCAGGTCACCCGCGAGGAGGTGAGCGAACCAGCGGTCCCGCTGGGCATCCGTGCCGTACACCGCCAGCGGGTAGCAGGCGAGCGACTGGACGGAGACGCCGACGGCCACGCTGAGCCATGCCGAGGCGAGTTCCTCCAACATCTGCAGGTAGACCTCGTACGGCTGGGCGCCCCCGCCGTACTCCTCCGGATAGGGCAGCGACAGCAGCCCCGACCGGCCGAGCAACCGGAACGTCTCGCGCGGAAACTGGGCGGCTTCCTCAACCTGCGCAGCTTTCGGAGCGAGTTCGTCCGCCGCGATCTCGCGGACCAGCGCGAGCAGGTCGTAGGCCTCCGCGCTCGGAAGTAGACGTTCGACTGTCATCGGAGCCCTCCCGCGGCGAGGTCAAGCAGCCCGAGCCAGCTCGAGACCGGTCGAGACCGGCTCCTGGCATGCGTACCGTGCGTACCGCACGTACTCTGCCACGCGGGACACCCCGCTCGCGGGAATCGGCTCTCAGCCGGCGGATCGGCGGCTGGCGATCTCGTACAACGCGATGCCCGCGGCCACCCCCGCGTTGAGGGACTCGGTGCCTGACCGCATCGGGATCCGGACCAGCTGGTCACAGGTCTCGCGTACCAGCCGCGAGAGCCCCTTGCCCTCGGACCCGATCACCAGGACGACCGGCCCGGCCAGCTCGTCAGACTTCGTCAGGTCAACGGCGCCCTCGACGTCCAGCCCGACCACGGCCAGGCCCTCCTGCTGGTACGCCCGCAGGGTGCGGGTGAGGTTGACCGCCCGGGCCACCGGCACCCGCAGCGCCGCGCCGGCCGAGGCCTTCCACGCCGCCGCGGACATGGCCGCCGACCGGCGTTCGGGCACCACCACGCCGTGCGACCCGAACGCCGCCGCCGAACGGACGACCGCTCCGAGGTTGCGCGGGTCGGTCACGCCGTCGAGCGCCACCAGCAGCGGCGACTCACCACTGTCGAAGGCCTCCCGCAGCACGTCGTCGGGGTGGGCGTAGGAGTACGCCGGCACCTGCGCGGCGACGCCCTGGTGCACGGCCCCGCTGGTCAGCCGGTCGAGTTCGGTGCGGGTCACCTCCAGCAGCGGGACGCCAAGATCGACCGCGAGCCGCAGCACCTCGCGTACCCGGTCGTCGCGGTCGACGCGGTCGGCGACATGCACCGCCTTCACGGGTACGCCGGCCCGCAGCGCCTCCACGACCGGGTTACGCCCGACGATCCACTCCGCGCGGTCGCTGCCACTCCGGCCGGGCGCGGACGACCGCCGCGCCTCCGAGGCCGCGGCAGCGCGCTTCTCGGCCTGGACCCGCTTGTACGCCTTGTGATTCGGGCGGTTCTCGGCCTTCGGGGTTGGCCCCTTGCCTTCCAGTCCGCGCCTGACCCGCCCGCCCGAACCAGCGGTCGGGTTGCCGGACGGGCGCTGCCGAATCGCGCCACGGCGCTTGCTGTTACCGGCCACAGCGGCCTCCACCTACGTCGTTTCCTGCTTGTCTTGTTGTCGAGTCGTCGAGCTGGCGTCAGGCGCCGCCGGCGCCAGCACCGTCCGCGACGGACCACCGGGCACCGTGCGGGGTGTCGGTGACCTCAACGCCGGCCGCCCGCAGCTGCTCACGGACGGCGTCAGCCGCCGCCCAGTCCTTGCGTGCCCGCGCCTCCTCGCGCTGGACGAGCAGCGCGCGGACGAGGGAGTCGGTGGCCCGGCGCAGCGCGTCATCCTCGCCACCGCTGCGCCGCCAGCGTGGATCCATCGGATCCAGGCCCAGCACGCTCAGCATGGAGCGCACCTCGACCAGCTTCGCCTGCACCGTTGCCTTGTCGTCGGCGGCCAGCGCGGTGTTGCCCTCGCGTACCGCCGCGTAGACGACGGCGAGGGCCTGGGGAACCCCGAGGTCGTCGTTCATAGCCGCGGTGAACGCCTCGGGAAGAGCCGGCCGCTCACCCAACGGGGCCGCACCGAGCGAGTCACCAACGAACTCGACGGCGTGCTCGACGAAGCTCTCCAGCCGGCGGTAGCCCGCGGCCGCCTCCTGCAGCGCCTCCTCGGAGTACTCGATCATCGAGCGGTAGTGCGGCGCCACGAGGTAGAACCGGAGCTCGACCGGCCGGACCCCACGGCGTACCACCTCGGTGACGAGCAGGGAGTTGCCGAGCGACTTGCTCATCTTCTCGCCCGCCAGGGTGACCCAGGCGTTGTGCAGCCAGTACCGCGCGAACGGGTCGCCGGCGGCCTGCGACTGGGCGCGTTCGTTCTCGTGGTGCGGGAAGACGAGATCGATCCCGCCGCCATGGATGTCGAACGCCGCACCGAGGTACTTCGTCGACATCGCCGAGCACTCGATGTGCCAGCCGGGCCGGCCCGGACCCCACGGCGAGTCCCAGCTCGGCTCGCCCGGCTTGGCGCCCTTCCACAACGCGAAGTCGCGGGGGTCCCGCTTGGCGGCGGCGTTCTCGGTGTCACCCGCCGGCTGGACCTCATCGACCCGTTGACCCGACAGCGCGCCGTAGTCGGCGAAGGACCGGACGTCGAACAACACGTCACCGCCACTGGCGTAGGCATGGCCCGCATCGACCAACCGCTGGATCAGCGCGAGGATCTCCGGGATATGGCCGGTCGCCCGCGGCTCGAGGGTGACGGGCAGGCAGCCGAGCAGGTCATAGGCCTCGGAGAACGCCCGCTCGTTGCGGTAGGTGAGCTCCCACCACGGGGCCTGCTCGGCCGCCGACTTCGCCAGAACCTTGTCGTCGATGTCAGTGACATTGCGGACGTAGACGACCTCGCTGCCGTTGTGGACCAGCCAGCGCCGGAGCAGGTCGAAGTTGACGGCGTATCTGACGTGTCCGACATGCGGCGGGCTCTGCACGGTGGCGCCACAGACGTACATCGTGACCTTGCCGGGCTCAAGCGGCTCGAAGTCACGGATCGCACGCGCGCGCGTGTCGTACAGGCGCAGGGTCATTGACTCAGAGTACCGACTCTGGCCACCGGGCCGCTCCACGCGGGACCGGCCCGGTGACCTTGAGTTGTGCCTCCCCCTGATCTTCGTACGGCGATGGCGTCAGCCAGCGGTCCCGGGCGTCAGCGGGCCAGCTGGTACGCCCGGATCACCGTCTGGTCCACCTCACTTCCGTCCGTACCACGCAGGCTGGCACGAAGCGACACGAACCGGCCGCGCTCTGGTGCGGGCGGGACGATCGCCTCGTAACCGTCCTTGGCCGGGCGTACCTTCAGGGGCTTCCACGTCGCCCCGTCGTCGAACGACGCCGCCACCTCGAGGGACGCCACCCCGGTGACCGGCTGGTCAGCCGCCAGCAGCCGCACCCCCAGCGGGAACGGCTCGTCCGCCGGCGCCTGGCCGAGCAGGTCGACGGGACCGCTCATCCAGAGGCTGGGGATCGGTAGGTTGCCGCGCTCGTTGGGCCCGGCGGTGATCTTCCAGCGCGCTTCGACCTTGGTCGCGAGGGCGGACCAGGGGACGTCCCGGGTCGCTTGCGTGGTGATTTCGTACGTCGCGCGTTCGGCCGGGATCGCGAAGATCCCGCCGTCCACGCTGTCGTTCGTGCCCACCAGTTCGCCGTTCTTGTGCAGCGTCGTCTGGGCGGTGATGCCCTCGTCGGTCGCCGGGTAGAACGTGTTGGGAACCCGACCCGGCGAGAACAACGCGAGGGTCATCCAGAGCCGGTCATACGCGAAGATCGGGCGGGCGACCGGGCCAAGCGGTGCGGTGTTCCAATCCCTCGCCTGGGTCGTGCCGGGGCGGTATGTCGACCCGGCCTGGCCGTAGTAGTCCAGCTCGTAACCCTGCTCGGTAGCGAGCTCGTTGTCCCACCGCAGACCGTTGCCAGCGGAGTAGAGGTCGATCCGCCTGCTGGGCAGGCGTACGTCGTACCGCTGGCCCCAGGAGGTGTCGGCTCCCGCCGGCCACGGGAAGCTCGTCATGGTGCCCACGCGTTTCGTCCGCTCACCCTGGTTGTGCAGGCTGGTCCGGAACCTTGCGAGCTGGCTGTCGCGCACCCGGATCGCCGGATCCGGGATCTGCCCGTCCCTGGTGAGGAACAGGTTGTAGCCGCGCGGCAAGGCGTCCTCGCCGGCAGCGGGCGACTCGGGTTCGGCGAGTGCGGTCTGGAAGACGAAGTGGTACGGATAGGCCGTCACCGGTTTCGTCGGTGTCGCGTAGAGGCCGAACGTGTCGATGTCGGTGCCGATGCCCTGTTGGAACGATCCGTTGTTGACGTAGGCCCGCCGGAGCCCGGGAGTCGCGGTGGCGCTGTCGACGATCGCCTTGATCGGCTTGCCGTTCCGGGCGTCGAGCGTGACCGTCGTGTCGCGGTCGAGGACGACTTCGGGCCGCGCCGCGAGGGTGAGGCTCCCCAGATCGCCTTCGCCGGACCAGATCGGGCTGGTCAGGTCGTACGTTCCCTTCGGCAGCCGGAACGTGACGGGCTCGCCGGTCAGGTCGTAGGTCCGCACGGACCTCTTCGCGGGTTCGACGAGGTTGACGGGTCCCGGGGCGGGGTTGCCGTCCCGGTCGAGTACGGCGAGGGTGAGGTCGTACGACTCGACCTCCTTGTCGAAGCCGACCGGCGTACGCGCGACGACCTCGCTGGCCCGGCTGGCGGTGACCCATCCGCTGTACCTGCCGTCGGGGCCTGCGACCCGGCTGTCGGCGGTGACGCTGACCTTCGCCGATCCACCTGCCGGAACGACAACCGTCTCGGCCGAGAGGCTGAACATCCCGCTCGGTGCGGCCGTGCCATCCGGGCCGGTGGCGCTGATCGCGAGGTCGAGAGTGATGGCCGTGTCGCTGCTGTTGTGGTAGCTGAACGCCTTGGTCACCGGCTGGTCGTCGGTGTGCGGCCAGCGGGCGACCCCCATGCTCAGGCTGGCGGGCGTGGTCGTGACGCTGCCCTTGATGGCGGCCGCGATGTCGAGCCGACCCGCGCCCTGCTGGAAGACGCTCAGGTCACCCTTGGGTGCCGCGCTGGCCATCAGGGCCGCCTTGATCTGCTCGCCATTCCAGTCCGGGTGCTGCTCGGCGAGGATGGCGGCGGCGCCGGCGACGTGGGGCGCGGCCATGGAGGTGCCTGACATCCGGGCGTACTGATCACCCACCGGCTCGCCGAGCCAGGTGCCCTCCGCCTTCGCCGCCACGATCGACTGACCGGGCGCCGTGAGGTCTGGCTTGACGGCACCGTCGCCGACCCGCGGGCCGGTGTTGGAGAAGTCGCTCAGCGCGTCCTGCTTGGTGACGCTGCCCACCGCGAGCGCGCGGTCGGCGGCGGCCGGTGTCGAGACCCGGTCATCGTCGGCACAGAACGGGTTGTTCGGATGGTTGCCGGCCGCCACCACGAACACCGCACCCGACTGCTCCGAAAGCGTGTTGAGCGCCGTGGACAGCGGGTCGGTTCCGTCGGTGGCGCAACCGCCGAGACTCATGTTGACGACCCGGGCACCGGACCCGGCCGCCCACTCCATGCCGGCGATGATCCAGGACTCGAGCCCGTATCCGCCATCGTCGAGCACCTTGCCGACCAGCAGGCCCGCATCGGGTGCCACACCCTTGTACTGCCCGCCGGACGCCGCGCCGTTCCCCGTGACGATGGACGCGACATGCGTACCGTGGCCGAAGCCATCCTGGGTGCTTCCCCCTTCGGTGAAGTCCTGCGCCTCGACCACGGCGTCCGCGAGGTCCGGGTGGTTGGCGTCGATGCCCGAGTCGAGGACGGCAACCTTCACACCGTCGCCCGTGAACCCCGCTCGCCACGCCGCGGGCGCACCCACCTGCGGAACGCTCTCGTCCAAGGACGCCCGAGCGGGACCGTCCAGCCAGACCTTGCCGATCCCGGGCTGCAGCGTGGTCGCGGTGGCCGTCGTGTCGGTGAGTTCCTTCCAGAGCTTGGCCGCCCGCGTTTTCGGCGTACGCATGGCGGCGGCGCCCGCGCTCGGGAGCCCGCGAACCATCCGGGCACCGGCGTCGGACAGGTCCTGCCGCGCGGCGCTGCGGGCACCCGCGCTTCCGGCGTACTTCACGATCAGCGGAAGCTCCGGCCGGCTTCGGTCGTCATAGCCGTACTCGATCAGCGCCGTCACGTCGAAGAGCCGCTCGTCCAGTCGATCGGCCGCGATGAGCGGCAACGCGTCCCCGGGGATGACCGTGAGCCGGCCGTCCTGGTGCCGCTGCTCGACGAAACTCGTGCCCTTCCGGCCCGCGGCCGGATGCACCACGACGGTCTGTTGCCCTGCTGACCGTGTCGTGACGTCCACGCGGTCACCGGTGACCAGCGTGACCGTCTTGGTTGTCCCGCGCGGGTTGGGCGTTCCCTCCGCCGCTCCACCTGGGCCCACGCCTCGCTTGCCAGCATCGTTGCCGCTGGCTTGGCCAGGTGGTTCGGCCGCCGCACCGGCGGCCATGGTGGCGGTGGTGGCCGTCGCGACCACCACCGCCATCAAGCCCCGGACCCACCTACCACGTCGTGCCTGCACCACGTTCCTCCCTCGAAAGGTGTCGTCTCACTACTGAAGACGGCGTACCCGCGAAGGAGGATGAGTGGCACGGCCAGATTTTGTGGCCAATCAGGGCGGCGCCTCGGTCAGCCGCGCTCCGCGAAGTTCTCCAGCACCTTGCGAAGCGTCTCGCTCGACTTGCCGAGTTCCTCACCGCTCATCGTTTCGTGGAAGTCGAACGTCGTTCCGTTGTGGAGCGCCAACGCGGCCTTCACCGGCACCGCTCGATGCAGCGTGGCCGAGGCGATCTCCTCGTACGGGATCCACACGTTCCCCGGCTCGGTGGCAAGCTGTGCGACGGGCCGACCACCGATCAGTTCTGTCAACCGCTGCTTGCCTTTGTCAGCTGACTTCGGGCACGGCGTGAAGACGAACCCCTCATCGGTGATGACCAGATCCATGCTCTGCTTACCGACCTTGAGGTTGGCCATCGCGCCCACCACGTTGGCGGTGGCGGCATCCGCGCGAGCCTGCTGCGGAGCGGCCCGCGACGGGTCGATACCGACCTGCGGAAGCCAGTTTCGTACCCGCGCCGCGCCGTCCGGACCCGACGCGAGCATGTCGAGAACCGGTTGCGGATCGAACTCCTCGCCGTCGGCAAACCGCAGCACCGCCGGACGATCCCATCGGTGCTCGACCTGCACCACGCCGCTCCTGACCGCAGCGACGACCAGCGCCGAACCCAGACCACCCTCAGGCGCACCGGCCCTGGACAGCTGGTCAGTCAGCTCGCCGAGCCGCCCGGCTTCACCGGCCGCGAGGATCGTCGCGAACGACTCGGGCACACGTCCGGTCACCCGCGAGAGGGCACGGAACATCGCGTCCACGCTGCGCTGCTCGCTGGCGAGGATTCCGTTCGCCGTGTACGCCGGCCAGTCGAGAAGCTGTCGGTCCCCGAAGTCGAGCACCGACCGCTCGAGCTCAGCCAGCAGGCGGTCCATGCCGGCGACGAGCGCCCAGGCCGGGCGCGGGTCGGTGACCGCGCCGCTGTCCGGTGCGGTGTGCAGCGCCGCGATCCGGTCCGCCGTGGAGGGGTGGCTGTCCCACCGGGAGGTGGATTCGTTGAGGTCCTGCCCACGTAGGTTCGCGAGTTCGGCGTGCCGGGCCTGGAGCAACCGGGGGAACCCGGCGAAGACCTCGCGCGGTGCGATCCCGTAGTCGAGCGCCCAGGACACGTAGTTCTCGAGGTAGAAATTCCAGGCCGCAACAAGGACGGGGAGCTCTCGCAGCGCCGTCTGCATGGCGACCCGTCCGGCTACGGCGGCCGCCGCCTGGTCGGCCTCCAGCTCCTGGCGCCGGCTCACCGTACTCTCGACCAGGAAGTACAGCCGGGCGTACAACTCGAAGATCTTTCGTACGAGCGTGCGGAGGATGCCGCCGCTGTTGAGCTGCTCGATCGTGCGCCCGATGGTGATCCGGCCGCGATAGTTGATCTCACCGAGCCGGGTGTGCGCGTGCGAGTAGTGCCCAAGCTCGTGGCCGAGGACCGCCCTCAGCTGGTCGGCGTTCAACGTGAGCAGCAGCGGCAGGCCGATCAGCAGGTAGCGCCGGCCACCGCGCAGGCCGAGCATCGACGCGTCCTCGGTCACCGCGGCGTTGACCTCCGGCACCAGCCAGATCTCATCCGGTGGGCGGGTCACCACCCGTGCGGCGAGGTCCCGGACCATCGCCCAGAGCTGAGGCTGGTCGTGCTCGAGCAGTTGCACTCCGTGCGGGGTGAAGCGCGGCCGTTTGAGCGCCTTGGCCAGGCCGACCAGGATGGCTACCGCGGCTGCCACCAAGGCGATGACGATCTGAAGTCCGCCGTTCGCGTTCGTGACGATCAGATAACCCGCGAGACCCAGTGCGCCGACGACCGCCAGCGCGAGGACATAGAAACCCGCCAACATCGATACGGCTATCGCCGCCCGCCACCCAGTCGCCATCTCCCGCCCCTTTCCACGCGTGCCAGCGACGGAGGCTAGCGGGTCTGATGAAGAGTCCGGCCAGGCAACAACCGTGGAACGACACCCCGCCTACTCCGCGCGGCCCTCCGATTACTGGGTGCGGGTGGACCGATAACGGGTGGCCGATCCGGCCGGTTGCCGCGAGTATGGCCGGCGTGACCGAAGCCGAGCAGGTCCCCGCGGCCGCGACCGAGTCCGTGCCCGACCGTTGGACCAAGGGCACCGTGTACGACGACATGTGGGTGGACCCGGCCGATGACCCCCGGGAGAGCGACGAAGCCGTCCCGGACGGGGAGCTGCCGACACTGCTGGACTATCTGCGCAACTACCGGCTGACATTGCGGATGAAGTGCGACGGGCTGGACGCCGAACAACTCGCGCGCCGTTCGGTGCCGCCGTCGACGATGTCCCTGCTCGGCCTGGTCCGGCACCTCGCCGGGGTGGAGCACTATTGGGGCACCGTGGTGGTCGGCGGCCAGGACGGGCCGCGGCCGTTCACCGGCGATGACGACTTCGACGGCGCTGTGGGTGACGAGACTGTGGTCGCCGAGGCGTTCGCGCTGTGGGACCAGGAGATGGCCGCGACCGACGCCGCCGTCGCCGCGCACCCGGACGTGGGCGAGCGGCTGGCGTCCGGTGACGGGATCGCCGTCCGCGAGGTCCTGGTGCACCTGATCGAGGAGTACGCCCGGCACTGCGGCCACGCCGACCTGATCCGCGAGCGGATCGACGGCCGGGTCGGCCAGTAGCAGCCCACCAGCCTGGCGCGAATGGCCCGGTGACAACCCAACCCGCTTCCACACCGAGCAGCTGATCCGCGACGCCGGGCTGGGCTGCACCTTCCTGTGGGAGAACTTCTATGCCGACCTCCCGGACCCGCACAATCGTCGAGGCCAACTGAACACCACTTCTGGTGGAGAACGTCGGTAAGCCGTCCGTAGGCGGGCCGGTCTTCTCACGCTGAGATCAGATCTCGCCAGCAGCCATGATCGCTGCACGCGCCAAACAGCACCGGGTAAGCCGGTTCGGCGTCAGTCAGCGCACAAAACCAGTGCGCCTCCCTCCTCCGCCTTGCCCACGCGGCGCCTCCTTGAGGGCCTGAGCACCAACGAGCTGCCCGGGCACGCCCGACAACTGAGGGCCCTGGCGCCCGCTGTGTGACCCGAACCCCACCCGGCACTACGTCAGGCGCAGGAGCAGGTTCTCGGAGGCCACCACCCAAGACCAGCGCCTTCCGCAGTGCCGCGGTTGGGGGCGGGTCAGGAGCCTCTCCGAACGTAGCGAGGTCCGGCTGGCGGTGTGCCCGTGCACCTTCCGCGTCCCCGGCAGTGACAGCTACCATGCGACGCATGGATCCCGGCGACGCACGAAATGTGCTCACGCAGATGCGACGCGGCACGCTCGCCTACTGCGTGCTCGCCGTCCTACGCAGCGGTGAGAGGTACGGCTTCGAACTCGTCCGGCTCCTAAGCGCTGTCGACGGCATGGTGACGAGCGAAGGCACGATCTATCCGCTGCTCGCCCGCCTGCGCCGTCAGGGCCTCGTTGAGACCACCTGGCGGGAGTCGCCAGCCGGTCCGCCTCGCCGCTACTACCGCCTCACCCGTCTCGGCCGGCGCGCACTCGCCGACTTCACCGAAGAGTGGACGAGGTTCCGCGACGGAGTCGATTCCTTCCTTGCCGGCCAAACGGAGAGCTGAGCATGAATTCCACCGGGACAGCCTTCGACGACTACCTCCGCCGGCTCGAAGCCGCGGCCCAGTCACTTCCGCCGGGACCCCGCGCCGAGCTTCTGGCACAGGTCCGCGAGCATCTCGACGCGCTGCGAGGAGAGCTCGACGACCAGGACGAGGCGGCGGTCCGCCAGGCCCTCGACCGGCTAGGCGACCCCGACGACATCGTCCGCGAAGCCATGGAGGCCGACGGATCCCCGCGTTTCGGAAGCGGGTCCGAGGCCCCTGGCGCTACGGAAGCCCCGCGCTCCACGCCGGCCCGCTCACGCGCACCTGCGTTCGAGATGATCGCCGTCATCCTCCTCCTGGTCGGAGGGTTCGCCCTGGGCGTTGGCTGGATCGTCGGCCTGGTCATGACGTGGTCGTCGGCACGCTGGACCATCCGCGAGAAGCTCCTCGGCACCCTCGTCTGGCCCGGCGGCCTAATGAGCGTTTTCCTGCTCGACACCCTGACCGTGGGCTACGAGTCCTGTTCGGGCACCGTGGTCACGGACAGCGGAGCTATGGACGAGAGTGCTTCTGCGCCTGGGGACCAGATGGACTGCGTGACGTCGGGCTTCGTCCTCCCGTTGTGGGCGGGCATACCGGTGGGGATCCTGCTCGTGCTCGCCCCCTTTGCCACGGCCGCCTACCTGATCCACCGAGCCGCGCGTACTCGCACCACCAGCTGATGAGCCAGATGCGAGACGAGGCGACGTCACGCGCCAGTTCCCCTTGGTTGGGGACCCAAATGATCACGTATACGTGGTCATTACCTGCTTCGCATGGTGTCGGTGCCATGCAAGGCATGCATTGACCACGTATACGTGATCATTCAGGTCAGCGCAGAAAGGTCTCCACTCCTTGGCGTCCCAGCCGCCGAAACCAACCCGTCGAGGTCAGCGGGTTGTACGCAACGGGCGAAGGAGCGGCGTTCAGATCCGTAGCCGCCTGGACGCGGAGATCGCACCGGACAGCGTGGTGACGAACGCGTCCACCGAATCGGCCAGGTCAACGCGGTGCCAGTTCTCCGGCGCGTGATACCAACCAAGCCCGGCATCGGGTTCGCCCGGCCGTCCCGACGCGGCCGATATCTCCGCCCAGCGGTCCTCCAGCCCGAACACCACGGCGTACGGCAGGAACCGCGCGACGAGTTCGGCCCGCGAGGATTCCGGCAGTTCGGAGCCGTCGGCACGCGCGAGGTACGCCCGGAAGTCATGCAGCCGGGACAGCAGCGCACTTCCCCGCGCCGTCCGCGCAGGCGCCACGTCGCCTCCCCACACCAGCACCCCGCCGGCGAGGACGAGGCCCAAGCCAACCAGACCCAGGTCGGTGAACGCCGCGAGGACGACCGTAATGACGAGTCCCGCGAGCGCGAGGACGCCGCCCGCTGTTGTCCACCGGGTGCGCACCGCGTCAGGACGCTGGCGGAACCATCCACGCGCGTGCACGTCGGCGTACAACTGCTCCTGCACCCGCCGCAACCCGTTGGTGAACGTACCCGCCAGCCCAGAGACGAGCACCGAGTCACGCCCCTCGAAGAGCAGATCGAGGAGGACGCGTTCGTACGGCAGCAACTCCTGCTCGCCAGCGTCGGTGCGGCGAAGCCGCCAGTCCGGCCGGCGATGCGGCGACGTCCGGCCGACCTCCTCGATCACGAGGACACCGCGGACCGCGAGATCGAGCACCGTCGCCACGATGTCGATGACATCGGCGGTCTCGTCCACGATGGTCCCGAGCTGCCCGGGCCGGACGCGATCCGGTGGCACGAACTCCAGCCGGCCATCCACATCGACCAACGGGTGGTACGGCTCGCCGCCAGGTGACCTCGTGTCGCGGCCGCGCGTCCACCACAAGGCGACCACCGCGGCCGCGGCCAGCGCGAGCAGGCCGAGCGCGGTCCCAACCGCCACCGGTGTGAGGGCGAACGCCCGCGCGAGCGACCAGCGCCGGGCGAGCACCTGGTCAGCGTGCACGCCAGCGTTCACCGGCAGCCCGACGATGATCCTCATCCGCTCACCCGGAGCGAGATCTTCCTGGACGAACTCCGGATGAGGCAGCGCGGTCGCTGCCGTGCAGGGCATGCTCGAGCCATCCCCGCCTGCCAGGCAGGCCGCCCACGCGACCCTCGGCACGGACACGGTGGCGTGCACCGACTCGACCTCTGCCTCCATGCCCTGCACCAGGGGCCAGCTGAGCTCGAGCCCTTCGGGTGTACGCCGGACCGCCCCGCTGATCGCGTACTCCAGCCGCACCGTGTGCCGCCCGGTCTGCGCCCTGGTGAACGCGAGCGCGACCCTGGCAACACCGTCCTCGTCTGACCGCTCCGCGCGGACCGGCCGGCCATCCAGCGACGCCTTCAGACCGGTGACCGTGAAGACCTGGTCGTGTGCCTCGTCGTAGCGAGCCCGGGTCTGGAGGGTACGCCGGACCGCGCCGGCCGGCTCAGCCCCGAAGTCGTATCGATGGGTCTCGACCACGTGCAGCGAGCCATCGGCGGCGAGGCGCACCTTGGCATCGAGCTCCATCAGCCGCGCGGAAACCGCCGCCGCGGCCGGAACCGGGCGGAGCGCCACCGCCAGCGTGGCGACCACCACCGCGAGGAGTACCACCAGAAGGGCGGACCCGCGGGCCACGGCGATCAAGGAGAGCCGTCCGCGAACCATGTCCACACAGTAGTGTCAGCCGCGGACCCGAAGGAGGCAGCGTGTCGTACGACTACGGCGGATGGCCTTCCGGGTCCTACCACGCCCGCATGCGCCGCCGCCGACAACGACGCGGTCCGGGGCTCTTCGCTCGACTGGTTCGCGTCGTCGTCTTCCTGTCCCTGTTGGGGTTCGTCGCCTCGATCCTGCAGAACCAATTCGCCGGTACTTTGCCCGGGAGCGGTACGCCGGGCGGCACGTTCCCCGGAATTCCTGACAGCTCACGGGTTCCTGGCGACTCTCAAGAAACCACCGACCCCGAGGCGTCCGGCGGGCTTGACGATCGGGTGGGCACGTCATCTCACGCCCGCTCGGCGGTCACCGTCCTGCAGCGCAATCGCTTCTACGCGGTCGGCGGGCTTTCCCAGGTGGACTGCCCGGCGCCCTCCCTGGCCAGCGCGACCACCCGCGCCCAGCGCACGTACGACGAACGCGTCTTCGGCTGCCTCGTCCGCGCCTGGTCCGATCTCCTCGGCAAGGCGGGGTTGACGACCACCAGTCCGAAGCTGTTCGTCTTCGACTCGCCCGGCAGCAGCCCGTGTGGTTCGTTCCGCCCGCGCGAGGGCACCACGCTGGCGTTCTACTGCCCGGTGAACGCGACGATGTACGCCGACGTACGCCAGATGGCCCGCAGCTTCCCCAGCGAGCACCACATCGCCTACGCGTTGGTGATCGCCCACGAGTACGGCCACCATCTCCAGAACGTCGCGGGAATCCTCAACGCCGAAAGCGCTCTCGCCTACACGCAACCCGAGCTTGACATGGAGCTGTCCCGGCGTACGGAGGTCCAGGCGTCCTGTTTCGCCGGCATGTTCGTCCGGTCGATCGAGGCGAGCTATCCGCTTACCGGCACGCAGCGGCGGGCGTTCGCCTACTACGCCACCCGTGCGTTCGGCGACTCCGAGAGCGCTCCGCCAACGGAACGAAGCCACGGATCCCCACCCACGCAGGGCCGCTGGATCTTCCGTGGGTTCGACGCGAACGACGCGGCCCGCTGCAACAGCTACCAGGCCCCGGCCTCCGACGTCCAGTGAGCCACGATCGACCGGGGCATTCTCCGCGACCCCTCAGAGGTCCCGCGACCTCTTAGTCCGGCAACTCGATGGACAGCGCGTGGCGGAAGAGGTTACGCGGATCCCACCGCGCCTTGATCCGCTGCAACCTCGGGTAGTTCTCCTTGTAGTACAACGCATGCCACGGCACGCCTGAGGTGTTCCAGGCCGGATCCGCGAGGTCGACGTCGGGATAGTTGACGTACGAGCCGTCGTTGACGGAGTTCGGCACCGGGACACCACCGGTGTCGGCGTACACCTCGCGGTACACCGACCGGACCCAGGCGAGATTCTCGGCGTCCTCGCCGGGGTTGTCCCACGAGGCGGTGTAGACGACCTTCATGATGGAGTCCCGCTGCGCGGTCGCGGTGGCGGATGGCGTGACGGTGTTGACCTGTCCGCCGTACGGCACGAGCAGCGCCAGAGAGTTCGGGTTGCGGTAGTCGGGGTTGGTCAGGTGCTTGTGCAGCGTCGTGATCTGCCCATCCGAGTAACCCTTCCGGAGGTAGGCAGCCTTCAGCTTCGCCCGGTTGGGCGTGGCGGTCTCCTGGATCGACCGGGCCCGGGTCGAGGCGAGGAATGGCCCTTCGACCGGCTCACCGACATACGGCGTGGGCTCGACTCCCTCGACGACGGCCGCATGGAACGCCGCGAGCCGAGCCTTCGCGTCCGGGATCCCCGCGTCGATCTGGGTGGACAGCAGGAATCCGTCATTGGCGCTGGTGGGAATCAGGAACGGGCTGTAGAGACTGGCGTACGGCGAATCCGGTGCGGAGTGTTTTTCGTACCAGCCAAAGAAGTTCGAGAGGGTACGCGCGAACCCCGCCTTCGTGACCGTTTTCCAGTCCCAGACGACATAGCTACTCAGCAACGCGGCGGGCGGCTTCGGCAGCGCCCGGCTGGGATCCGTGCCAGACACACCAGAGCTCCGCATGAAATAGCGGGTGACGACGCCGAAGTTACCTCCGCCACCGCCGGTGTGCGCCCACCATAGATCGCGATTCGGATCGGATGGCTCCCTGGTGGCGACGACAGGGCGGGCCCGACCCGCACGGTCCACCACGACAACCTCGACGGCATACAGGTGATCGACGACGGAGCCGAAGAGCCGGGACAGCGGACCATATCCGCCCCCGGAGAAATGCCCGCCGACGCCCACCGACAGGCACCCGCCACCGGGAACGGTCACCCCCCAGCCGTAGTAGAGCGCCTTGTAGACCTGATCCAACGTCGCGCCAGCGCCGATCGCGAACGCCCGCCGCCGCGCGTCATAGGTGACCTCAGACAACTGTGAAAGGTCCAGGATCACCTTGACCTTCGGGTCGTCCACGAAGTTCTCGAAACAATGACCGCCGCCGCGTACGGCGATCCGTTTTCCGGACCTGACAGCGTCTTCGACGGCCCGCACCACCTGCTCGGTGGAGTCGACCACCGTGACGTAGTCGGGCGTGCCGACGAACCGGCGGTTGTTGCCGCGCAGCACCAGGTCGGCATATCGCGGATCGTCCGGCACGACGCGCGCGCCTTCGCGTGCAGGCGTGGTGGCCGCGTGCGCTGGAGCGGCCGGGGCCAGCCCAACACCCCCGGCCAGGCCGAATGCCGCTCCACCGGCGGCGCCGAGAAGTCCGCGACGGGTGACCTCAGACATGAACAGCAACTCCCCCAGGATGCGTGGATACACGTTCAGACCGTCTTGGACGCTAATGAGCGAACAGGACTGAGGACATCCACCAAACGGAGGACTGACGTCCGCCGATCACCTGATTCGCGGCGCCGCCTACGCGCCGGTGTCGAGGCGTACGACCAGCGCGGTGGCGAACGCCGCCAACCCTTCGCCCCGGCCGGTGAAGCCCAGCCCGTCGGTGGTCTTCGCCGCGACCGAGACAGGCGCTCCGCAGGCCGCGCTGAGGACCTGCTCGGCTTCCTCGCGACGCGGCCCGATCCGTGGACGAACGCCCACGATCTGCACCGCGACGTTCCCGATCCGCCACCCGGCCTCGGTGACCCGGCGGGCCATCTCTGTGAGCAACGCCACACCGGAGGCACCCGCCCACGCGGGGTCCGACGTACCGATCTGCGCTCCAAGGTCTCCGAGCCCGGCCGCCGACAGGAGGGCGTCGCAACAGGCGTGTGCGGCCACGTCACCGTCGGAGTGTCCGGACAGGCCCACGTCCTGATCGGGCCAGAGCAGACCAGCCACCCACATCTCGCGCCCCGACGCGAAGGGGTGGACGTCGACGCCCGTGCCGACCCTCGGCAGCGGCATGGGATCAGCGAGCGCCATCGGCCCGTTGCTTCGCGAGCAGAGCCTCGGCAACCACCAGGTCAAGTGGCCGGGTCACCTTGAACGCCTCCTCGGCGCCCGGGATCGCCACCACGCAGCCGCCCAGCTTCTCGACCAGGCCGGCGTCGTCGGTGATGGTGGCGAGTTCCTGCTCACCTGCCTCAGCCGCCCAGGCGTGGGCCTTGGCGAGCAGGAAACGCCGGAAGCCCTGTGGCGTCTGGACGGCCCGCAGCTGCTGGCGGTCGAGCGTACGGACGACGGTGCCGCCCGCGACCTCCTTCACCGTGTCGGCGAGGGGTACGACGGGTACGCATGCATCCGCGCGCTCGCGTACCGCTGCCGCGACCGCATCCACGAGTTCCGGTGGTGCGAGCGGCCGCGCGGCATCGTGCACCAGAACGACGTCCACCTCGGCCGGCAACGCGGCGAGAGCACGGGCCACAGACTCGCGACGGTCTTCGCCGCCCGGGAGTACCCGCACCTCCGCACCCCACTCGAAGTCGGCAAGCAGGCGTTCGACCGCGAGGACGTCGTCGGACGGTGCCGCGACGACGATCAGGTCGACCGCCCGGGCCCGGGCGAGCGCACGAACGGCATGCACCAGCAACGGCGCGCCGCCGATGGTGCGAAGGGCTTTGGGAGTGCCAGGACCAAGGCGTTCACCACGCCCGGCGGCAGGAACGATCGCAGCGGTTCTCATCAACTTCAGTCGGGCAGGGCTCAGAGCCAGAGGGCAGGCAGAAGGACGACACATCCAACGTCAATGGTGCCGCCGAGAATCCTTGGCCCCGGTCGGAACCGGAGCCAAGGATTGTGCGGCATCAGGAGGCGAGCACCTCGTCAAGAAGCGTCTCGGCCTTGTCCTCGTTGGTGTTTTCGGCAAGTGCGAGCTCGGAGACGAGAATCTGGCGAGCCTTCGCCAGCATCCGCTTCTCACCCGCGGACAACCCGCGGTCGCGCTCACGGCGCCAGAGGTCGCGAACGACCTCCGCAACTTTGATCACGTCACCCGAAGCAAGCTTCTCGAGGTTGGCCTTGTAGCGCCGCGACCAGTTGGTGGGCTCCTCCGTATGCGGTGCGCGAAGAACTTCGAAGACCTTCTCGAGACCATCCTGACCAACCACGTCGCGGACGCCGACCAGGTCGACGTTGTCCGCCGGGACCCGGACAATGAGATCGCTTTGTGCAACGATGCGAAGGACGAGGTAGGTCTTGTCCTCGCCCTTGATCTTGCGAGTCTCGATGTCATCGATGACGGCAGCCCCATGATGGGGGTACACCACTGTCTCGCCGACCTTGAAAGTCATATGTCAGGTACCCCTTCCTTGGTGACAAGGGTAACACGGGGCGATCGTGACGCCCTCGGCGTTTCCGCAGGTCAGGGCCCCGATGAGGGCTTGACAAGCCGTCAGTCGTCGTGCTCGCGCGGGCCATGGCGCTGGTTGCGGGCGACTCAGTGCCGTTTGTCACAGGGACGAAATGGCTGGTGACCACCGCCAGTGTCGACCGGTCACGACCGGCCGGCGCCGACCCCCGGAATCCCACCGCGGGACCCGAGGACGCAGCGTGAACGGCCCGACGGCATCAAGAGGCCAGTCGACTTCGTACCAGACGTACTCAGAACGGACCTACGAGCGGTTCCGTCACCAGCCAGACACCATCCATCGCCGCCCTCACCACGAACGCCACCGCCACCGCTAGCACGCCACCGGGCCACCGACGTGGAGGTCGCGCCGGTGGCGGGTCACCTTCGCGCCGGTCGCGCGGGTGGGCCCGATACGCTGTCGTCCGCGCTGAGTGTGCTCGACCGAGGAAGGAACGCCGTGCTGTCATCGAAGGTCAAGCGCGGGCTCGTGGCGGGCCTGGTCGCCATCAGCCTTCCCGCCCTCGCCGCCTGTGCCGCCAGCTACGGCGCCGAGACCCAGCAGCCCTACACACCCTCCGACGGGGTGTGGGCCAACTCCGACGGTCTCGAGCTGCGCAACATCCTCGCGGTCTCGCCGAAGGATGGCTCCGCCACCTTGATCGGCACGATCCTCAACGGCGGGTCACGCGACGACCGGCTGGTCAACGTCACCTTCCGCGGCGGGCGGGCGGCGTTCGGGACGTCCCCGATCACGCTGCCGGCTCGCGAGCCGCGGGTGCTCGGTGTCGACTCCAGCCTCGGCCGGGCCGTACCCGTCGCGCTCGAGGGGAGCCCGCTCAAGAGCGGCCTGGTCGTTCCACTGACGTTCGAGTTCGAACGCGCCGGCAGCGTCACGCTGGACGTCCTCGTGGTCCCGGATCAGGGACCGTACGCCACGGTGCCCGCGCCCGGCGCCACACTGAGGCCGACGGTCAGCGCGCCTCCGGTCCCGGCCACGCCGTCTCCCAAGGCTGAGGACCACGGCGGCCACTGAACGACGGTCACGGAACGACGGTCAGCCCTCGCTGACAGCGTTCCGCTCGGGAACGATCACGTTTGCTTGGCAAATCCCCACGATGCAAGCTCAATTCACGACGCATCGTGGGGAATGATCACGTAAACGTGATCATTCCCCACCGCCCGCAAGCGTCGCCCTCGTGATCAGGCTTCGAACTTGTAGCCGAGACCGCGGACCGTCACCAGGTGCCGCGGGTTGGACGGGTCGGGTTCGATCTTCGCCCGCAGTCGCTTGACATGGACGTCCAGCGTCTTGGTGTCACCCACGTAGTCGGCGCCCCACACGCGGTCGATGAGCTGCCCCCGGGTGAGCACCCGCCCGGTGTTGCGGAGGAACATCTCCAGCAGCTCGAACTCCTTCAGCGGCAGCCGGGTGTCGGACCCACCGACCGTGACCACGTGCCGCTCGACGTCCATCCGAACCGGCCCGCCTTCGAGGACCGCCTGGACGACCTCGCTCACCTCGGTGCCCCGCCGTAGGACGGCCCGGATGCGCGCCACGAGCTCGCGCGGGCTGAACGGCTTCGTGACGTAGTCGTCGGCGCCGAGTTCGAGACCCACCACCTTGTCGACTTCGGTGTCCTTCGCGGTCACCATGATGACCGGAACGTTGGAGCGGCGCCGCAGCTCACGGCACACCTCCGTCCCGGGAATGCCGGGCAGCATCAGGTCGAGGAGGACGATGTCGGCGCCACCGCGATCGAACTCCTCCAAAGCGACGTTGCCGTTCGCGGCCAGTGCGACCTCGAACCCTTCTTTCCGAAGCATGTACGAGAGCGCATCGCTGTAGCTCTCCTCGTCCTCGACGACGAGAACACGAGTCACCGGGTTGCCTCCTTCTGGCGACGTACGACGCTCGAACTGGCCAGCACCGACGGACGCTTTTGTCCTGAGGCGCTGTGGCCGGCCGCGCCGTCCTGCGGTGCGGGCTCTGGCCCCGCCGGTTGTGCGTACTCCTGGCCAGGACGTGGTAGGGAGTCGAGGACCGACTCACCGCGAAGCGGAAGCCGGATAGTGAAGGTCGAACCTTCGCCCTCGACACTCCAGACCGCGACCGCGCCCCCGTGACTGGCGGCCACATGCTTGACGATGGAGAGACCGAGCCCGGTGCCGCCGGTTTCGCGACTGCGGGCCTGGTCGACGCGGTAGAAGCGTTCGAAGACCCGCTCCAGCTCGCGTTCGGGGATGCCGACACCCTGGTCGCTGACGGCAAGCTCGACGAACGAAGTCGCGCCGTCAGCGTCGTCACCGACCGGATCGCTCCGGCGTACGTCCACCACGACGCGGGTGTGTTCGGGGCTGTAGCTCACGGCGTTCTCGACCAGGTTTCCGACCGCGATCACCAACTGCTGCTCGCTGCCGTGGACCACGAGATCCCGCTCGCCCGCGCGGACGAGCGGGATGCTCTTGGACTGTGCGTCGACCCGGCAGCGGTCGAGGGCGGCGTCGACCACCGCGTCGAGTGAGACGGGGGACGCCTCCTCCACCGGGTCGTCTGCCTGGACGCGGGACAGCTCGATGATCTGCTGGACCAGGCGGGTCAGCCGGTCACTCTCGATCTGCATCCGGCCGGCGAATCTCTGGACGGCTTCGGGATCATCGGCGGCGTGCTGCACGGCCTCCGCCAGCAGGATCAGCGCACCGATCGGAGTCTTGAGCTCGTGGCTGACGTTGGCCACGAAGTCGCGGCGGATCGCGTCGATACGGCGTTCCTTGGTGCGGTCCTCGACCAGAACGAGGATGAGCTGGCTCCCCACCGGCGCGACCCGTGCGGACACCGACACCACGTCATGTCCGAATCGCCCGCGCTGGATCTCCAGGTCGCACTGCCGGATCTCACCGTCGCGCCGCACCTGGCGGACAAGATCGAGAACTTCGGAGACAACGATCCGGGAGCCGCGTACGATGCCCAACGACCAGGCGGGCGCGCTGGCCTGGCGTACGTCATCATGCGGACCGACAACGACCGCGGCAGAACGAAGCACTGCCAGGACCTTGGCGACATCGGGGGGAACGGCTGGCTCCGGAAGCTCCGGACCCCGAGCCAGGTCCCGCTCGCTGTACCGGAACGCGAAGGCAGCCACTCCGCCGATGGCAAGGCCCACCAGGCCACCCAGGGTGGCGGCGAGTGTCGCGTCCACGTCCTCGATGGTAAGCCGCGTTTCGGGCCAGTGCTCCCATCCGGTCGGCCATACGGCGATCCTGACGTCCAGAGTTCACCGTGTGTTCAGCGCTGGCCTTCGCCCGGCCGCCCAGTATCGCCTACGGTGTTCGCTATGCGAGACGCATTCCACGAGCAGCTCGAACACCTGAACGACCGGCTGGTCGAGATGGCCAACCTGGTGGAGGTCGCGGTGCGGGAGGGCACGGCCGCGCTCCTCGATGCCGACGCCAGGCGGGCCGAGCGGGTGATCGCGGCCGACGCCCAGATCGACCGGTTGCAGACGCTCGTGGAAGAACGCACCTTCGAGCAGCTCGCCCTACAACAACCGGTGGCGAGCGATCTGCGTGCATTGGTCGCGGCTCTGCGGATGGTCGCCGACCTCGAGCGCATGGGCGACCTCGCCGAGCACATCGCGAAGATCGCCCGGATGCGCTACCCCGAGTGCGCGATCCCGGACGAGCTCCGCGAGACCATCGCCCAGATGGGAACGGTCGCCGAGAACATGGTCCAGAAGGTCGCCAAGACCGTGGAGTCCTCCGACGTCAACCGCGCCGTCGACCTGGTGCAGGAGGACGACGAGATGGACCGGCTGCGGCGCTCCCTCTTCCACACCCTGCTCGACACGGACTGGTCGCACGGCGTGGAGGCGGCAATCGACATCGCCCTGCTGGGCCGCTACTACGAACGCATCGCCGACCACGCCGTCTCCATGGCGCGCCGGGTCATCTACCTCGTGACGGGTGACGTGCCCACGCACACCCGCTGAGCCCAGCGCCAGACAGCTAGCTGTGTCCTGACAACTCGGCTTTTCCGTGGAACGACGGAGAGGCGCCCCCGTGGAGCGCCTCTCCGTCAACCAACCCTTGCCGGGGCCTAGGACACCCTTGACAGGCGCGCCGCCTGGAACTCCTCCGCGCCCTGGTCCGCGACGACCTGGCCGTCATGCACCGTCACGATCCGGTCGACCCAGCGCAGTGTCTGCGGCCGGTGCGCGATGACGATGGTCGTACGCCCGCTCGCCGCCTTCCGCATCGCCTGCTCGACCCGGCGTTCACTCTTGAGGTCAAGGTGCGAGGTGGCCTCGTCGAGGACGAGCACCCGCGGGTCGAGCACCAGAGCCCTGGCCAGGCAGAGCAACTGCCGCTGGCCCGCGGACAACGAGCGACCGCGTTCCTGGACCTCGTGCAGGTAGCCGCCGTCGAGCTGCGTGATGAAGTCGTGCGCGCCGACAGCTCGGGCCGCCGCCTCCACCAGCTCATCCGACGCATCCGGCATGCCGTAGGCGATGTTGTCGCGGACGGTCCGCGAGAACATGAAGGGCTCCTGCGGCACGTAGCCGATGGCCTGGCGGTATTCCGACGGGTCGAACCTCGTCACCGGCGTACCGTCAACCTCGACCTGCCCGCCGGTCGCGTCGTAGAACCGCGTGATGACCTTGGCGATCGTCGACTTCCCGGCGCCGGTCTGGCCCACGAACGCGACGCGTTCGCCCGCGTCGATTCGCAGATCGGCCTCGCGCAAGGCGGGCTTGCGGGTGCCGTTGTACTGCAGGGTGACACCGTGGAGTTCGATGTTGCCGCGCAACTTACCTACCTGGGCAGGGACATCGGGCGTCGGGACGCTGACCTCCTCGGCCAGAAGCGCTGCGATCCGGGTGACACCGGTCTTCGCCCGCTGGTAGACGTCGAACACCGTCGCCATCTGCTGGATCGGCGCGAACGCCAACGCCAGGTAGAGCAGGAACGGCACCAGCTCGGCCACCCGCAGCTGCCCCGCGTCGATGAGCTGCCACCCGACCACCAGCGTGGTGGCCACCGTGAGGCCGGCGAGGAACTCGATGAACGCGACATAGATCGCGGTCGCGCGGTTGCTCGTCCGGCGGGCGACGTACTGCCGATCGGCGAGGCCACGGAAGTGCGCCAGGTTGGCGGCCTCCCGCCGGAACGCCTGTGTCACCGGCAGCACCGCGAGCGTCTCGTGCAGGTAGGTGTTGAGCGCCGAGTTGAGCTCGCGGGCCTGTTCGTACGCCGGCCCGACGACCCGGCGGTACCAGATCGTCGCGATCGTCGCCGGCGGGATCACCGCGAGGACGACGAGGGCCAGCGTCGGATTGAGGACGAGCAGGACCACCGTCATGCCCGTGAACGTGACGATGGCGACCAACGCGTTCGTCAACCCGGCCTGGATCAACTCGGCCACCGCGTTGACGTCGGAGGTGAGCCGGGTCATGATCCGGCCCGCGTGGGTCCGGTCGTAGTAGTCCATCCCGAGCCGCTGCAGATGGGCGAAAAGCCTTACCCGCAAGGCGTACAGGATGCGTTCGGTGGTGCGGGACGTGACGAAGTGCGTCGCCCAGACATCACCCCAGTCGATCAGTGCCACCACCCCGAACGCCGCGCAGGTGAGCAGCAGCAGGGACATCGACCGGTCACCGAGGGCCCCGTCGAGGCCCTTCTGGACGAGGAGCGGCCCGGCCAGGACGGCGAGCGCGTCCACCAGGAGCAGCACCAGACCCAGGATGATGGGCCACCGCTGCGGGCGGACCATCTGCCACAGACGGAACCGCTCGTTCCGTGTCGACTCATGCGTGTCGTCCACGCCCACCTCGTCCGTTGCCGGCGGCAGTTCGGCGAGCGCGTGCAACAACTCCGGCGAGACGGGGTCACCGACCCGCGCACGGACGGGGTCGACCGGAGCGTCCGACGGCTGCCAGGCTTCGGGAGTGACCGTCGCCGCAAGGTCGGGTTGACGGTCGCCTGGCAGGTCCTCCGCATGGTCGGGCAGCTCTGACATCAGGTCCTGATAGAGCCTGGACCGGTCGAGGAGTTCCTCGTGCGTGCCCTGGTCGACGACTCGGCCGCCCTCGACCAGAATCACCCGGTCGGCGAGCTGGACGGTCGACTCGCGGTAGGCCACCACGATCACCGTACGACCGTCAACAATCTCTTGCATCGCGTCGAGAATCCGGCGTTCGACATGGACGTCGACCGCGGACGTCGCGTCGTCGAGCACCAGGACGTCGGCGTCGGCCAGCAGGGCACGAGCAAGCGCGATCCGCTGCCGTTGGCCGCCCGACAGGCTGAGCCCCTCCTGGCCAACCTCCGTCTCGTAGCCCTCAGGCAGGCCGACGATGAAATCGTGGATGGCGGCGATCTTCGCCACCTTCTCCACCTCGGCATCGGTCGCGTCCGAGCGGCCATAGGCGATGTTGTCCCGGATCGACCCCGACAGCAGCATCGCCTCGTCGAACACGACGCTGACCCGGCGGCGCAGGTCGGCGAGCGGCAGGTCGCGGATGTCGACGCCGTCGAGCCGGACGCGGCCGTCCGTCACGTCCCGCAGGCGGGACACCAACTGCAGCGCCGTCGACTTCCCCGAGCCGGTCGGCCCGACGATGGCGACGGTCTCACCGGGGAGAACGTCGAGACTGAAGCCGTTGAGGGCCCGCGGGCCTTCGGGGTACTTGAACGACACGTCCTCGAAGGACACGAACGCACCGCGTTCGACGTCGCCGCATTCAGCGCGGGGAAGCCGGCCGCGGTCACGCGGGTCGGCATCGCGACGCTGAACGCCCGGCGCCGGCTGCTCCGCGGCCAACCGCGCCGCGTCATCCTTGACGTACGGCTCGACCGCGAACACCTCGGCGACCCGCTCCGTACCCGAGCGGGCCCGTGGCAGCAAGGTGAGCACCATCGCCAGCAGCCGGGCCGAACCGTTGAGGTCGGCAAGGTAGGCAAGGAAGGCGAAGAACGTTCCCACCGTGAGGTGACCGTTGAGGGCGAGCCAGCCACCCAGCATGAGCACCAGGACCTGACCGACCAGCGGCGACGCCTGGAGGGTGGCGAGCAGGGGCGCGCGTTCGCGGATCGCCCGGACCCGCGAGCGGAACATCTGCGTCAACGACTCGATGAACCGCGTGAGCTCGGCTTGTTCCTGGCCGAAACCCTTCACGACCCGAACGCCGGTCATCGCCTCCTCGGCGACTGTCGTCATGTCGGCCTCGCGCTGCTGGCCGTCCCAGGAAGCGGCGTACACGCGCATGTGCATCCGCCGGGCGATCACGACCAGCGCGACGAGAATCCCGCACAACACCAAGGCCAGCAGGGGTGACAGCAGCGCCATGATGACCAGCGCCAGCACCACCTGAAGGACGGTGCCGAGCACAGGCGGCAGCAGACCCACCGCCTGCTGGATGAGGACGAGATCGGAGTTGACCCGGGCAACCAACTGGCCGCTCTGCATGCGTTCGTGCGCGGCCGCGTCAAGGCGCTGTAGATGGGCGTAAAGGTCGTCGCGGATGTCGTTCTGGACGTGGATGCTCAGCCGGCCGCCGGCCTCACGCCACAGACCGCTGGTGACGGCCCGGAGGAGGACGATCGCGACGAGCGCCGCCACCCAGGGCAGGACCGGCTGGGTGTGGGCGATGATCGCGTCATCGACCACCACCTTCTGCAGCAACGGTGCGCTGACCAGCGCCGCGGTCCACACGGCGGCCGCGACGAGCGACAGAACGAGCGCCTGTCTGTGCCGCCCGAGGTACGGCGAGAGCCAGCGCAACCAGCCCTTGACAGGAGGGTTCGAGTCCGGCGTCGCTTCACCAGCAGGCGGGTCTTCCTGCGTTCGTTTGCTGTTGTTGGTCGAGAGGCGAGTGGTACGAGGTGATGGGATGGTGGAATTCGAGCGGGCATGGGTATGAGCCCGTGACGGGAACACGGTAGGACTTTCCCACCGACGGTGGTGATGAAGGTGTGTCGGGAAGAACCCACGCACGGATGCCCCCACCGACGGCGAGGTTGGTCCGAAGCCGAGCCCACGGCGAGACAAGGCGCCACCGCATCAAGCGAGCCACCCGCCGAAATCCGTTCACCCGCGAAGAGGCCGTGTGTTCCCACTCCCCGACGTCAACGCGCCCTGGCACTAACCATAACCAGGCAAGGAACGGTTGACATGTGGCGACAACGCAGTCGCGACGGGGTTGGTTGCCCTGCTGTCGTGGGCTCGTGGCCTGACCACGAGAACGGATTGACCGATGAAGCTCGCCCGTATCCGGCGGTTCCCTATCCCGCACTGGGCTCTAGGCACCCGTGCAGGGAATTCCTGTCACAGAAGGGACGGGAAGAAGTACGCGGGAACGCGCGGGTAGTGTCGGACGACGGGTCGGTTGGCGAGATCTTTACGGAGCGTCCGATGTGACGCTTGCATGGCGCGCACGCACCTCGACTGCAGCTGTGGGCGGGCAAGAAGAGCTGGACTACATCGTCCCTTGGTGTACGAGGCTAGCCCCGCCCGACGTGGTCCGCGACCGCTTTCCACATCTTGGACGGTGGTGGTTCCGGCCCACACGGACGCGAAATCACCTGGCCTGCCTCGCACACTCAAACGTCTGACGCCTTGCGCCGGTTGCGTACCGATCCCAAGTTTTTCGATCCGGCGCTACCACCAGCCGTCCGGGTGAATCTCCCGCCACCTGGCCTCCGATGAACTGGTCGTCGCGTCCCTCGAACCTGCCGACGAACGCCGCACCCGCGCCAGGGAAGCGATTTCCCTGCAACGGAGTTTGAGGTTCCCCCCGGGGTGGCGAGCACAACCTCCCCGGTCGCGGTGCGGCGAGGCCGGAAGCTTCCGCACCGGACACAGTTGTCGGGTCCGCCGCACCTGATCGCGCGGGTCCTGGACAGTTACTGCATGTTGATCTTGAATTGGTCGCCAGTCGCCCGGTTCGTGAGACAACTGGCCGCCGCGGGGGCAGGCCCAGAGCAGTGGAGCTTTTCCGTTGCTCCGCATGGGGAAATGCTCCACTGTCTTGCCCGCTTGGTCACATAGCGCCGAGATCTCTTCCTCGTGGTGGCCCGCGCATCCGTGAAGTTGATCAACGGTGCCGACTTCGGGCGTTCACGGCTGCGGGTGTCCGGTTCGGCCGCCGTTGATCAACTTCGCTCGACCGGATCCAGCGGAACCCCGCCCAAGGCGAGGGGTATTGAAGAAGCCTCCAGGGTCACCCCTCGACCGCCGGTCTTTGGACAGGAAATGGGACGCCCCTTAGAGGTAGGACGTCCCATGTCCTCTCTCGCCAAGCTAGGAGTGGCCCGGGGCACCGTCAAGGAAACGGGTGACCGGCAGCGGACTGCGCCTCAGTAGCGGACCGTGGCTCAGCGGCGGCCTTGGTTCTTGACCGCCTCGATCGCGGCCGCGGCGGCCTCTGGGTCGAGGTACTCCCCGCCGACCTTGACCGGACGCAGCTGCTCGTCCAGCTCGTAGAGCAGCGGGATCCCCGTTGGGATGTTGAGACCGATGACCGCCTCGTCGCTCATGTCGTCGAGGTGCTTGACCAGCGCCCGCAGCGAGTTGCCGTGCGCGGCGATCAACACCGTCTGGCCGCGCCGCAGGTCGGGGACGATCGCGTCGTACCAGTACGGCAGCATCCGCGCCACGACGTCGGCCAGGCACTCCGTGCGCGGCCGCAGCTCCGGCGGCAGGTCGGCGTAGCGCGGGTCGCCCGCCTGCGAGAACTCCGAGTCGTCCTCGATCGGCGGCGGCGGCGCGTCATAGGAACGCCGCCAGGTCATGAACTGGTCCTCGCCGAACTGCTCCAGCGTCTGCTTCTTGTCCTTGCCCTGCAGGGCGCCGTAGTGGCGCTCGTTGAGCCGCCAGCTCCGGCGTACGGGCAGCCAGTGCCGGTCACAGGTGTCGAGCGCGATCTCGGCGGTGCGGATCGCCCGGCGCAGCACGGAGGTGTGCAGGACATCGGGCAGGATGCCACGCTCACGGAGCAGCTCGCCACCGCGGCGCGCCTCGGCCTCGCCGGTCGCGGACAGGCCCACATCGACCCAGCCGGTGAAGAGATTCTTGGCGTTCCACTCGCTCTCGCCGTGACGGAGGAGGATCAGACGGTATGGGGCGGCACTCATGGGCTCGACTCTACCGAGCGCCGCGTGGACACCCCGCCACCGGAAGGCTTGACTGGGCGGCGTGACCGAACGCTCGCACGAACCCTCGCTCGACCCATCGCTTCCGGCGGACCCCGAGGCGCTGCTGGCGCTCGGCCGCGAACTCCTCGTCGCCCAGCCGTTCAGCGTGCTTGTCGGCGCGAGCCTGGATGCGTTCAAACCGGGGTACGCCGAACTCTCGCTGCCGCTGACGCCCCAGCTGCTCCAGCAGTTCGGGCAGGCGCACGGCGGTGTCCTGAGCTACCTTGCCGACAACGCGATGACGTTCGCCGGCGGCTCCGTCCTGGGACCGTCGGTGGTGACGGCGGGATACACGATCAACTACCTGCGTCCCGCCTTCGGCCCGCGCCTGGTCGCCACCGCCTATGTGGTGAACGCCGGACAGCGGCTCGCGGTCACCCGCTGCGAGATCCTTTCGCTCGGCGAAGAGCGGGAGGTCGAATGCGCTGTCGCCCAGGGCACGATCGCCACCCTCAACGGCCGGCCGGAGCGGGGTTCAGCATCAGTTCGCGATCCTCGAGCTGGTTCATGATCAACTTGCAGAAATCGCCCAGACTTTGCGCGAAACGTGGGCGATTTCTGCAAGTTGATCATGGTCCGGTTCCCCGCTCAACCAGATCCAGCAACCTCTCCGGCGCCAGAGATCTTGAATAGGCCCACCATCCGCAGCGGCAAGGTGTACGCCATGTGGGGCATCGACGGCCTGACGCGCCAATTCCTCACCATGCAAGGCGAATCGGGCGCGCTTCGTGGGGAGATGCCGCGGGAGGTCGCACCCGTCTCGGATGGCGTACACCCGATCGTTCCGGATACTGAGAAGCCGGAGGGCAACCCCGAGTTGCCATAGGAATGTCGGCTAAGAGACCGAGAAACCTCTGGCAACTCGGCATGACGGAGACGAGGCGGGGACCTATTCGGGGATGAGCCGGCGGAACGCTTCGAGGTTCGCCGTCGACTCTCCCCGCGAGGTACGCCACGCCCACTCCCGGCGGATCGCCGAGGCGAAGCCGAGTTCGAGGATCGGGTTGAACGCCGAGTCCGCCGCCTCGAGGACGGTGCCCAGCACCCGGTCGATCTCCTCGGGTGTCACCGCTTTCAACGCGAGCTTGCCAGCCAGGTGGATGTCGCCCAGGTGGTCGACGCAGAATGCCACGCCGTACAGCTTGAGGTTGCGTTCCAGTAGGTACCGATAGACCGACTCGTGGTTCTCGTCGGGGCGGCGTACGACGAACGCGTGCACCGTGACGGCCTGCCGGCCCACGTCGAGCACGCAGGTGGTCCGGAGCTTGCGCTCGCCCGGGAGGGTGACCACGAAGGAGGCGGGGCGGGGTTCGTCCCAGTCCAGCCCGAGATCGTTGAGGACGCCGCGGATCGTCGCGGCAGGGTCAGCCGTCACCCGGTCACCGTAACCAAAGCGGACACGAAAGGAAGTGCGTCAGCGACCCACCAGGCTCACCGACTGCTCGGGTGGCGCGAGCGCGGCGGCGTACACGTCGAGCGTCCGTGCCGCGGTCACCGGCCACCCGAAGCCCTGGGCGTGTGCGATCCCACCCTTGCCGAGGCGCGCGAGCCGATCCGGGTCGCCCACCAGGTCACCGAGGACGAAAGCCCAGTCGCGGGGATCGTGGCCGTCGACCAGCACCCCGGACTCCCCGTCACGGACGGCCGTTAGCAGCCCGCCGGTGGCGGCCGCCACGACCGGCGTCCCGCAGGCCTGGGCCTCCAGCGCGACCAACCCGAAGGATTCGTTGTACGACGGGACCGCCACCAGGGTCGCCGCGTGGTACCACCGGGCCAGCTCGTCCTGCGGCACGGGCGGGACGAACCTCACAACCTCCGCGATGCCGAGCCTCCGGGCCAGCCCGCCCAGCCCAGCCAGCGCGTCCGGCGCCGTCGTACCCGACCCGCTGGGTCCGCCCACGATCGCGACGACCAGCCGGTCCCGCAGCTCCGGCCGGGCAGCCACCAGGTGGGCGGCCGCACGGACCAGCACGTCGGGCGCCTTCAACGGCTGGATCCGCCCGACGAACGCCAGGACGATCGCGTCATCCGCGAGGCCCAGCCGGCGCCGGGCGGCACGCGGGTCGCCCGGACGGAAGACGTCGAGGTCGACGCCCGGGTTCACGGTCACCACGTCGTCGGGCTCGGCGGCGTAGAGGTCGACCAGCTGCCGCGCCTCCTCGTCGGTGTTGGCCACCAGCCAGTCGGCCGCCTCCACCACCTGTTCCTCACCGATGACGCGCGCCCTCGGCTCCGGCAGGTCACCCTTGGCGAGCAAGGCGTTCTTGACCTTCGCCATCGTGTGCATCGAGTGGACCAGCGGCACACCCCAGCGTTCCTTCGCCAGCGCACCGACCTGGCCGGACAACCAGTAATGCGAGTGAATCAGGTCGTACCACCCGACATCGTGGCCAGCCTCCGCACGCAGCACACCGCGGGCGAACGCGCACAACTGGGCGGGCAACTCGTCCTTCGACAGACCTTCGAACGGACCGGCGACGACATGGCGTACTCGAACGCCGGGGGCCGCCTCGACAACAGGGGGCAGATCGCTCGACGTGGCCCGGGTGAAGACCTCCACCTCGATTCCCAATGCGGCGAGCCGGCGGGCGAGTTCGACGATGTAGACGTTCATGCCGCCGGCATCGCCGGAGCCGGGCTGGTCCAGCGGCGAGGTGTGGACGCTCAGCATCGCCACCCGCTGGGGACGCCGACCTCGGGATACGGGAAACACCCGACGCACCTCCTGGAAACCGAAGCCGTCACGCCGTTGCACGCCGTTGCACGCCGCAGATGACAACCTCGGAATGTCGCCCGGTCATTCCCCGCTGTCCGACATCACCCTCCGGAACGCGTCGAAGACTTCCTGCGAGAAAAGGACAAACCTGGCCGCAACGATCTGGCTCGGCGTCCGCAGAACCGTGTCGACGGCGATCCGGGCCGCATCGTCGAGCGGCCACCCGAAGATGCCCGCCGAGACAGCCGGGAACGCCAGCGAGGTGGCGCCGAGTTCGTCAGCGACCGCGAGGGCGTTGCGGTAGCAGGCGGCCAGCAGGTCGGGGTCGCGTTGGCCGCCGTTCCAGTTGGGGCCGACCACGTGGATGACCCAGCGGGCCGGCAGCTCGCCCGCCACCGTCCAGCCGGCCGCACCCACGCTGAGGCCGTCGGGGTAGCGGCGTACGCAGTCGCGCAGGCCCGCCGGCCTGATGAATGGCGCCGTCGACGCCGGCGCCGCCGCGCATCCTCGCGTTCGCGGCGTTCACGATCGCGTCGACCCGCTGTGTGGTGATGTCGCCGCGGACGAGCGAGATGTCCATTCCGGCCCTCCGTACGCTTCCCGTCAATCGGGTGCGAACCAATCATGGTTCGGGGGTACGAAGGGAACTCCGGCCGACCCCGTTCAGCAGCGACAGAACCGCCAGCCCGACCACCAGGTTGATCACGCCGGTGACGACCTGGCTTGCCTGCGACGCCGACCGTAGGAAGGGCGCGACCGCGGCGGCGACGGTGGCAAGCACGACGATCCAGGAAAAGAACTGGAACGGCCGGGGCGTCGCCAGCAACAGCACGTGCAGTAGGCCGGTCGCCGCGAGTGCCGCGACCGCCGCGATCACGGCGTAGGCGAAGGTGCTGGAATCTCCGAGGTCGCTCGCCGTCCGCGGCGCGAGCACCGGGACGTTCAGGAACGCCCGGGAGACGAACACCCCGACCACTACCACCAGGGCCGCGACCAGGGCGGTGGCCAAGCCTCCCGACCACAGTCGCGCCGCGTCCACCTGAGGCGTCGCCGACTGCGTACGGGTGTCGTGGCGAATCGGATCACTCATGGCTTGCGCCGGGCCGTTCACGGCTCGTCCCTGAAGGCTTCATTCATTATCGAGCGGTCGCCCGCATGATCGGTACCCTCCGTGACGCCCGAGCCGGGACGTATTCACCGCAAGCTCCAGCCGCTGTCAACCTCGCCTTGCTCCTTGTCGGCGGGCCCGCCAACCGCCGACCACCGCGGCGACGATGGAGACGAGGTACAGCTGCCCGACGAGCGCCTCGAGTACAGCCAGCATGCGCGCCAGGTTGGTGCCCGGGATGATGTCGCCGTAGCCAACCGTCGCCATGGTGATCACGCTGAAGTAGAGGCAGTCGCCCGCGGTGGGCGGTTGGGCCGTACCCAGCAGGTACCCAGACACCAGCGCGCCACCGATCTGGTGCAACGACGCGAAGAACAACGCCAGCAGCAGGTAGATACACAAGACCCCAAGCACGGTGGCGAAGTCGACCCGCGCGACCCCCACCAGGAAGCGCACGATCAGCGCGGCCATCGCCGACACCAGCAGGATGGTCGCGCTGGCGGTGAGGATCGACAGGACGGTGGGACCAGCGAAGACCGTGGCCAACGCGGTGGCGACGATGGCCGCCGCGACGAGACCCACGACGACGAGCGCGGGACCGCGGCTGGTACGCCTGATCCCCAGCGACACGGCGAGGATCAACCCGAGCAGGAGGATCCGGGCCAGCGAACCCAGGACAACCCCGCCGATCCCGATGATCAGCGCGTACGTGACCAGCAGGCCGATCAGCAGTCCGAGGAAGATCCGCACCCGAACTCGTACGTCCGCGGGTATGTCCCTGGGCTTCGGCCTACCGCTGGCCTCCGCCATGAACCGCTGCCCCTCCGTACGAACCGGGCCGTACCGGTTGCCGCATCTGCTACCCGGTCGGCGGGGACGCCGAACCTCCACGGGGTACGCCGAACCTCCGCGGCGAGGGCGGCAACCTTTATGCGTTGAGAAAGGCGGCGAGCTGGTCGCGGAGGGCGTGCCGGTGCGCCCACAGGAGGCCGCCGGGTGGGAACACCGCGAGGGTGGCGTTCGGCAGGAGAGCGGCAAGCTCGCGGGCGATACCGGCCGGATGGACGTCGTCGTCCTCCTGCCCGATGACGAGCACCGGCACTTCGACGTGGGCAAGCGGGCGGCGGTCACTGACGGGCGGTTGGTCGGCGAACGCGCGCAGGACGGGCGCGATCGGCAGATCCACCAGGTCACGCGCCCGCCGGTCCGCCCAGGCCAGGACGTCGGGGTTCGTCCGTGCCAGCCGAGGCTGCAGCCCAAGGAGCTCCGCCGCCAGCGCCGCCAGGTCGCGCCTCTCGACCAGGTCGGCCGCAGCCAGGTACCGGCGTACGACGTGGTCGGGGCGCGGTGCGTCCAGGCTGGCCGGGAGAACGATCACGACCCGGTCGAACCGCTGCGGATTGTGCGTAAGTAGGCGAAGGAGGGCACCCGCCCCCAGGGACACGCCAACGCCACGGGTCGCCCCGGTGCCGTCGGCGACCTGCCGGAGTTCGGCCGCGAGATCGTCGTACGTCCAGGCGTCCGTACGGTCGGAGGTCCGATCCGCAGCCGACCCTCCGGGCGACCGGCTGATGGGCGAGGAGCCGTGGCCGCGAAAGTGGAAGAAGGCGCGAGTGCCCCGCACTCCGCTCCCGAACGGCCTGGTCTCGGCGATCGATCCGGCCAGCCCGTGGGCGAACACGGTGGTGGGCTCGCCGGAGCCGGTCAGGAGGAGATCGAAACCGCGGTCAGGCGGTCGCGCCATTGCAAGCTTGGGTCATTGCTGGACCAATCACCACGGACCGTAGGGCCCGTCCGCACGGCCCTGGCCGCCACCACGACCGCCAACCTCCCGCACCGCCGGGCGCACGCCCACGACGTAGACCGCGGCCGCGATGGTGCCCGCGATGTTGAGAAAGTTCAGCGGTGAGGAGAACGTCGGGATCAGATGGATCAGCATGGCAAGTCCGACCAGGAGGAGCCAAAGAGGCTTGGTCTGCTTGTCGGCCGCTGGGAACGCGTCCTTTGGACGCATGACGGCATCACCCAACGCGAAAGCCTTGAGCACCAACAGAGCCAGCCAGATCGCTAGCGTGAGATAGAAGATCACCGGAGACGCGGACGCGAACACACCCCGAGAGTAGCGGGGATTTCGGCACCGTGCCGCCAACGGTCCGTCGCGGGCCATCTGGGATCACGGCCCGCGATCACCGCGGTATGACGGCAGTGGGTGTCCTTTCCACACTTTTGCGAGGCGGAAAGGACACCCTGTCTGCTGTCTGACGCGGCGTGGCCGGGCGCCCGGCGACCCCGGCGGTGCGGCGCATTCAGATGCTGGACGAGGGCGACTGCGCCGGCATGGAGCTCGACTTCTTGGCGGTGCTGCGAGTGGACTTGCGGGCACGCGTCGTCGGCGAGGTGGCCTTCTTGGTCGTGGCGCGCTTGCGAGTCGTGGACTTCGCCCGCGACGTCGACGGGCGCTGGATCTGCCGGCCGTTCTGCTTGCTACGCATACGGACCACCGCGCGCTCGCCGCGCTGGGCGAGGACGTCGTAGGTGTCGCCAGCCTGGATCAGCGCGGCCTGGAAAGCGGCCTGAGCCCGGTCGGAAATGCCCTTGGCCTGATCCATGATGTCGGTCGACGCGGTGCGCAGTGCGGTCGCGAGGGCGTCAGCACCTTCCTCGAGACGCCCCTGAACCCGATCGGAGACCTTGGCGGGGTCGGTGGCTTCGAGCTCTGAGAATTTCTGCGATGCGATCTTTGACAGAGCACGGATCTTTTCGACGGCCAGGTCGCCAGCGCCGGCGATCGCGTAGAGCGGTGTGGCTTCGCTAGAAGGCTTGCGGGTGGTACGGGGCATGGTTAGTCCTCCTGACGGGCGCGTCGTGCGGCCCGGTTCCGGGTCGTGCTCTCGCGTAGCGGCTCACTGATCTCTTCCTCGTGAGCCTCCCGACGAAACGAGGAATAGATATCGAGCAGTACCCGCTTTTGGCGTACTGACAGAGCAGGGTCGGCGCGGATTGCCATCTCCACCGAGCGGTCCTCCTGCCCTTCCTCTTCGGACGGATCGAGTAGTCCGGCCCGAACGTAAAGCACCTCCGCCGAAACCCGCAGTGCCTTGGCGAGTTGTTGAAGCACCTCGGCGGATGGTTTGCGGACGCCTCGCTCGATCTGACTGAGATACGGATTGGAGACGCCAGCAAGATCGGCGAGCTGCCGGAGGGAGAGCTCGGCATTTCGCCGCTGCTCCCGTAGGTAGTCGCCGAGAGTGCTTATTGACCGAACCTTCATGGACCTTATTGTGCTTGCAAAAGTTAGCACATGCAAGCTGGCAGCAAGTGGCGTTCCGGGAATGTTGGACTGCTCCCGCGCCGACGCACGAAGTTTCGGCTCGACCGCAGTGTGGTTCCGGCCCCGCGCGGGCTTACCCCCACCCCGTCAGATGCCGACGCTGCGGATCTCGCCCACGACGGTGCCACCACCACGGATGTCAGTGGTGAGCTGTGTCTCGATGACGGAACTCGTCACACCCAGTCGACGAAGCGCCGCGGCCATCACGACAGGGCGGGCCCGCTGGCCACCGTCGTCGATTTTCAAAGCCGCTGTGCGACCGTCGGGCAGGGCCGCCGCGTAACACGCCTCGGCCCCGCTCTTACAGAACAACCCCGGCACCGAGCCGATCAGCATCGCCTCGTCACGAGTGGAGCCACTGGTCCAGGTCGGGTTGGTCCGGATCGCCGTCACGACCCGCGCCTCGGGTGAGCCCTCGGGAGCGAGCGCCATCGCCCGGAAGGACCTGGCCAGACCAGTGAGGCTCAGCGCGAAGAGCGGGGCGCCGCAGCCGTCCACACCGGTGTGCGCGACCTTCTCGCCGGCAAGCTCCTCGACCGTCTCCCGGATCCTCACCTGCAGCGGATGCGCGGGATCGAGGTAGGTCTCGACCGGCCAACCCGCGCTCACACAGGTCGCGAGCATGCCGGAGTGCTTGCCCGAGCAGTTCATGGCGATCCGGGACGGCCGCTCGCCGGCCTGGATCAGGGCACGCTTCGCGCGTTCGTCGATCGGCCAACTCCGCGGGCACATCAGAGCCGACTCGTCCAGGCCGGCGCCCGCGAGGATCCGGCGTACCCCCTCGAGGTGGAACTCCTCGCCGGAGTGGCTGGCGGAGGTGAGGGCGAGCAGCTCGCCGTCGAGACCGAGCCCGGAGCGCACCATGCCGGCGGCCTGCATCGGTTTGTTCGCCGACCGCGGATAGAACGGCGCTGTCACGTCTCCGAGCGCGAACGCCACCGAACCGTCGGCGTTGAGTAGGACGACCGAGCCGCGGTGCCGGCACTCGACGAAACCGGACCGCACCACCTCGGCAATGACCGGAAGGTCGGACGCCGCACCCGACTCAGGTGACGCGGTCACCTTTGGTGACACGGTCGTCTCGGGTGACGGGGGTGACGCGGGTGACTCAGCCATCTCAGACACGGTCAGCAAGACTATCTGGGTTTGATGTTGAGGAGTTCCCGTCCGTCATCCGGCGACATCACCGGCCGCTGCGCCAACTCCGCGAGCCGAGCCGCCCGCTCGACCAGCTCGACGTTGTGCCGGACCGGACGTCCGCGGCTCAGGGTCAGCGTGTCCTCCATCCCCACGCGAAGGTGGCCGCCACAGCTGAGTGCCGCCATCGCCACCGGCAGTGTCGTACGCCCGATGCCCGTCGCCGACCAGGAGGTCACGGCGCCCGGCAACGCCTGGACCGCCGCCACGAGGGTCGCGGTGGTGCCCGGCATGCCGCCAGGAACCCCCATCACCAGGTCGCAGTGAACCCGCCCGCCGTACGGCAGGCCGTACGTGTCGAGCAGCCGGTGCAGCGCGGCCACGTGCCCGAGGTCGAACAGCTCGAACTCCGGCACGATGTGGAGTTCCTGCGTCAACTCGTAGAGCTCCACCACGAACGGCCAGGGGTTCGCGAACACCTCGTCCCCGAAGTTGACCGTGCCCATGGTGAGCGAGCACGAGTCAGGCTCGGCGTCGAGCACCCGCAGTCGATCCTCGAACGAATCCGTCACCGCGCCGCCCGTCGACAGCTGCACGATCAGGTTCGTCTCTGCCCGCAGCGCCGCGACTGTCGCTCGTAGCCGGCCGAGGTCGAGGGTTGGCCGGTGTTCGTGGTCGCGGACATGGACGTGGATCATCGCCGCGCCGGCCGCCTCGCATCGGCGGGCCGTCTCGAGAAGTTCCGACAGGGTTGTCGGCAATGTCGGGCAGGCATCCTTGGTGGTCTCCGCACCCGTCGGTGCCACCGTGATCAGGGTCGCCATGTCTCGCATCCTCGCAGAGCCGGGAGAATGGCCGCATGCGTTCGGTCGTCCAGCGAGTCTCCCAAGCTAGCGTGACCGTCGACGGCGAGATCGTCGGCGCGATCGACAAGCCCGGTCTCCTCGTCCTGGTGGGCGCGACCCACTCCGACACCCCGGCCCGGGCCGAGAAGCTCGCCGCCAAGATCTGGGGCCTGCGGATCCTCGCCGACGAGCGGTCGTGTGCGGATGTGGGGGCGCCGTTGCTCGTGGTCAGCCAGTTCACGTTGTACGCCGACACCCGCAAGGGCCGCCGGCCATCCTGGTCGGAGGCCGCTCCGGGTGAGGTGGCCGAACCCCTGGTCGAGCATTTCTGCGCCACGCTCCGCCAGCTCGGCGCCACCGTCGAGACGGGAAAGTTCGGTGCCCACATGGAGGTCGCGCTCGTCAACGACGGGCCGGTCACCCTGATCCTGGAGGCGTGAGCGCGCCCATGACCCCTGCCACGCCCGCCGCCGCACCAAGCTGGGCACCGTCGCCACGGGAGTACGACGACCTCGCGCTGGCCCTCGACGGCATCCTCCCCGAGGTCACGGTCACCGCACCTGCCGAGTTCACCGCGTCGACGGTCGAGGCGGTCGAGCTAATCGAGGCGGTCGACCTCACCGATCCCGAGGGCACGCCGGTGGCCAGGCTCACCGTCACCCACCGCCGCGAGAGCGAGCCGGGTCGCTGGGACCTCACCGGACCCGTCACCGCGCTGCGCCCGCGCGAGGACGGCGTCTTCCGCCACCTCCACCTGACGCCCGCCGAGGTCAGGGCACAGCTCGACGGTGTGAAGGTCGCCGCCGTTCCCCTCGACGCCCCGCTCGACGCCGCGGCGCTGGACCGGCTCGCCGAGGCGACCGCGGGGTACGCCGCCACCGTGTTGTTGCCGTTGGTGGGGGTCGGCTCGCCCCGGCTGGTCTCGGCGCACGCCCTGGTCCGCGCCACGACGGCGGCCGCCCAGCTGCTGCCCGGTGACCCGCTCGTCGTACCCGTCTCGCTGGCCCGCCGCGGCCGGCCCGAGGACGACGCGCTACTGCGTACCCAGGTCGCCGCGGCCTACGGCGACCCGATCGAGGTGGCCCACGCGGGCGCCGAGCCGAGCTCCGGGACAGCCGCGTACCCCGAGCTGATCGCGGCGATCGTCCGCGCCGAGCACCCGGCACCGCATGCCCGCGGCCTGGTGGTGTTCTTCACCGGCCTGTCCGGATCGGGCAAGTCGACCCTCGCCCGCCGGCTGCGTGACCTGCTCCTCGAACGCGGCGACCGTACCCTCACGCTGCTCGACGGTGACGTCGTACGCCGGATGCTGTCGGCCGGGCTCGGCTTCTCCAAGCCCGACCGGGAGGCCAACATCCGCCGGATCGGCTTCGTCGCCGCCGAGGTGGCTCGGCACGGCGGGCTCGCGATCTGCGCACCCATCGCGCCGTACGCCGCGACCCGGGCCGAGGTCCGCCGGATGGTGGAGGAGGCCGGCGGGGCGTTCGTCCTCATCCACGTCGCGACCCCGCTCGCAGAGTGTGAACGCCGGGACCGCAAGGGGCTCTACGCCCTTGCCCGGGCCGGCCAGATCGCGGAGTTCACGGGCATCTCAGATCCGTACGAGGAGCCGGCCGACGCCGACCTCACCCTCGACACCTCGGGCCGGGCCGTTGACGACGTGGCAGCGGAGGTGCTCGACCTGCTCACCGGGCGCGGCTGGCTCCGGTGAGCGCGAGCCGCGCCACCAACCCGATCGCCGCGCACGCCAGGACCACCACCGCCATCGGCACCGCCGAACGCACCTCTGACACCGTCACCAGCGGACCCACCGCGGCGCCAATCGCGAACTGCAGCGTCCCCATCAGCGCCGACGCCGTACCAGCCGCCTCCGGGTGGTAGGACAACCCCAGCGCGACGGCGTTCGGGCCCACCATGCCGAAGCTCGCGACCGCGACGAACAACGGGACGAGGACTCCGGCCACCCCGCCGATCCCCGTCACCGCGCCCGCGACCAGCAGGCCCGCGCCGGTGAGCGCGCTCACCTGTCCGACGCCGAGGAGGGTGTGCGGGTCGATCCGGTGGACCAGGCGGCCGTTGGTCTGCGAGAAGATCATCAGCCCGACGCCGTTGACGCCGAAGAGGATGCCGAAGATCTGCGGGCTGATCCCGAACACCTCCTGGTAGACGAACGGCGACCCCGAGATGTACGCGAACATCGAGGCGAAGCCGAATCCCCCGGCCAACGCGTACCCCATGAACGCGCGGTCGCGGGCCAGCCGGAGGTAGGTACGCAGGGCATCGGCGGCTCCGCCCTGGCGGCGGCGCTCGACTGGCAGGCTGTCGCGGAATCCGGCGTACACCGCCACGAAGAGCGCCACCCCGAACACCGCGAGCGCCCCGAACAACACCCGCCAGCCACCGAGCCGCAGCAGCTGCCCGCCGACCACCGGCGCCAGGATCGGCGCCAGCCCGGTCACCAACAGCAGCATCGAGAACAGCCGGGCGATCTCCCGCCCGGACACCAGGTCGCGCACGATCGCCCGGGCGATGACGATGCCGGCCGCGCCCGCGAACGCCTGCAGCAGGCGGGCGGCGATGAGCACTCCGACGGACTGCGCGAACGCGCAGACAATCGAGGCGCCGACGTACGCCGCCAAGCCGACCAGGAGGGGGCGCCGCCGCCCGACCGCGTCTGAGACCGGCCCGCTCACCGCCTGCCCGACCGCGAGGCCGACGAGGGCGGCCGACAGCGTGAGCTGGAGCAGGGAGTTGTTCGTCTGCAGATCCTGCGTCATCCGCGGCAACGCCGGCAGGTAGAGGTCGATGGTCATCGGCCCCAGGGCAGTGAGCGCGCCTAGAAGGACCACGAGACGAGCGGAAATCCGGCGCGGCGTCGATGGTTGGGTCGCCGCGGGCCGGCCGCTTGGTGAGGGACCGGTCGGCGACGGCTCGGCAGGGGAAGGACGGCTCATAGACGAGGACTCCAAGCCGGTGCGGCGCCCTAGTGGTCGGCCGCGAGCTTGCTGAGCAGGAGCGCCTCGGCGACGCAGGCCCGCTCGAACTCGCCCAGGTGCAGGCTCTCGTCGGCGCCATGCGCGCGCGAGTCGGGATCACCCGCGCCGGTCACGAGGATCGCCGCATCGGGGAACGCCGCCGCGAACTCCGCGATGAACGGGATCGTCCCGCCGATTCCCATATCGACCGACTCGCGACCCCAGGCCTCGCCGAACGCCTCCCGTGCCGCGGTGTACGCCGGACCTTCGGCCGTCGCGGCGTACGGCTGCCCGGCGTCGCCCTCGCGTACCTCGACCTGGACACCCCACGGTGCGTGCGAGCGGAGGTGCTCAGCCAACGCGGTGAGGGCACGGTTGGCGTCGTCACCGGGCGCCAGCCGCACACTGACCTTGGCGCGGGCGACCGGGATGAGGGTGTTGGAGGCGTCGGCGACCCGTGGAGCGTCGATGGCCAGCACAGACGCGGACGGCTTGGCCCAGACGCGCTCGGCGACGCTGCCCGTACCCAGGAGTTGGACGCCGTCGAGGATGCCGGCCTCCTGCCGGAACCGTTCCTCGGGGTAGTCGACCTCCGGCGCCGGTGCCGTGACCAGGCCCTTGATCGCGACGTTCCCCTCGTCGTCGTGCAGCGTCGCGAGGAGCCGGCAGAGTGCCGTGAGCGCGTCGGGTACAGCGCCGCCGTAGACGCCGGAGTGCACACCGTGGTCGAGAACCCGCACCTCCACCTCGCAGTCGGCCAGGCCACGCAGGGTGGTGGTGAGTGCGGGAACACCGACGTCGAAGTTCGCGGAGTCCGCAAGGACGATGACGTCGGCGGCCAGCTTGTCGCGGTGGGCCGCGAGGAACGCCGACAGCGTCGGTGAGCCGATCTCCTCCTCGCCCTCCACGAAGACCGTCACGCCGACTGGTGGCCGTCCGGCGTACGCCCGGATCACGGCCAGGTGCATCGCGATACCGGCCTTGTCGTCGGCGGATCCGCGGCCATACAGGCGTTCGCCGCGCTCGGTGGGCTCGAACGGCGGACTGGTCCACAGAGCCGGATCACCTGTCGGCTGGACGTCGTGGTGGGCGTACAGAAGGGCCGTCGGCTGACCCTCCGGCGCGGGGAAGCGCGCCAGGACTCCCGGCCGTCCACCCTCGACCCGCAGGATCTCGACCTCGGCGCCTTCGACCCGGAAGAGCGCGGCGGTCGCCTCGGCCGAGCGCTCGACCTCACCGGCAGCGGCCGGGTCGGCGCTCACCGACGGGATGCGGATCAACGCGTCGAGGTCCTTGCGGACATCTGGAAGGACGCGGCGTACAGCGTCAGGAACCTCGGGACCGGTCATGAACCCGCAGCGTACGCCCATCCCCGGCGACACTGACCCGTCTCCTCATGTGGACAACGGATACGCATCGCGGACACACGACCTCTAGGGTGTTCCCTACTGTTTTCATAGGAGATATCGGAGGGGTGGGGGCCGAAATGCGCAAGCTTGTCCTCTTGGCGTTGGTCGGGCTCGGTGCCCAACTCGTCGACGGCAGCCTCGGTATGGCCTACGGCGTCACCTCGACGACGCTTCTCCTCGCGACCGGCGCCGCACCCGCCGCCGCCTCGGCCACCGTCCATCTGGCAGAAATCGGCACGACGCTGGCATCTGGTGCGGCGCACTGGAGGTTCGGGAACGTCGACTGGAAGGTCGTCGGCCGGATCGCCCTCCCGGGCGCGATCGGATCGTTCGCGGGTGCGACCTTCCTGAGCTCCCTCTCGACCGACTCTGCGAAGCCGGTGATGTCGGGGATCCTGCTCGCGCTCGGCGTCTACCTGCTGGTCCGGTTCACCGCCTGGGGCACGCCGCGGGGCCAGCTGGGTAAGCCGGTACGCCGGCGGTTCCTGGCTCCGCTCGGTATTTTCGCCGGCTTCGTCGACTCCACCGGCGGCGGTGGCTGGGGTCCGGTGGCCACACCCGCGCTGCTCGCGAGCGGCCGGATGGAGCCCCGCAAGGTGGTTGGCTCGGTCGACACCAGCGAGTTCGTGGTCGCACTGTCCGCGAGCATCGGCTTCCTCATCGGCCTCGGCCGCGAAGGGATTCCGTTCGCCGCCGTGGCTGCCCTGCTGATCGGCGGTCTCATCGCCGCACCGATCGCCGCCTGGCTGGTCCGCTACATTCCCGGACGCATTCTGGGTTCCCTCGTCGGTGGAGTGATCGTGCTGACCAACGTCCGCACCATCCTCAACACCGACTGGGTGGGCGCCCCGCTCAGCGTCCGCGCGACGTCGTACATCCTCATCGCGGTCATCTGGGTGGGCGCGGTCGCGTGGTCAGTGCGGGCTTACCGCGCCGAGCAGACCACCGCCGCCGAGGAAACCGCCGCGGTGCCCGCGTAACCGCTCACCTCATCGGCACGGCTCAACGACTGTCCAGGAACCACCGCCGAGCGGTTCAGAGCAGGGGGCCGGGGTCGGGTACGAGCCGGGGTCGCCACTCTTTCGTTCGCATGCGGGCGAACGCGGGCTCGCCCACTCCCCGCTCGAGCCATGCCGTGACAATCTGGCTCACGCACGCGTCCAGGTCATCGCGGGCGGTGTCGACCTCGACGTCATAGAGCGCGAGCTGATGGGTGAGGCCGATCTGCTTCCTGGCCAAGCCCACCGAGCGATCCCCTCGCTGGCGTTCGCGTTCTTCGAGGACGTCCAGGGGGCAGTGCACACCGACCGCGACCACGTCCGTTTCCTTGAACGCATCGACGAAGCTCAGGAGGCTGCCGGGGCTCCACGCGGCGGTGTCCACGATGACGCGATTGCCAGCGGCTGCCATGGTCGCGGCACACCGCGCGAAGCCGTCGTAGAGGCGCGCGCCGTACGTCAGGAAGTCTGGGCGGTCGTAAACGTGACCAGGTAACAGGTCAAAGAACGTGTCCTCCGCGAAGTGCAGGAACACGTGATCGGTCAGTCGCGTCTGGAGCGCCCGCGCAAGGGTGGTTTTGCCACTGCTGGACGTGCCGTTGAGGAAGATCACCGGAGCCGGCTCCACGACCGGCCAGCCTAGTGCGTCTCCCTTAGATCAGGCTCGGTCAGCGCCCGAGCATGATCGACGGGACCCGTCCTAGGGCTTCTGGCGTACCCGTGGCCCGCCGATGGACCGATGGTGGAGCGGATGGATCCGCTGGCAGCGTTGGGCGAGCGCGCGGAGCGGCCGGGCGGCACCACCGAGTCGCCGGGCACGCACCGCCGATCCCGCGAGAGGAACCACCGAGTTGACCCTGCCAGACGTACTCGCCCAGATCGAGGACGACCTCATCGAAATCCCCGCCGGCCAGACCGTGGTCGGCTCCACTCCCGAGATCGTACGAGCGGAAATCGCCGCCCCGGACCTCAGTGGAGTCCATCCGGCCTGGCTGCGTAAGGAGATACCGCGCCACGTGGTGTCTCTGGAAGCGTTCCGGATCGGCCGGGTTCCGCTGACCATCGCGCAGGTCAGGGCACTCGCGACGGAGACGGGCATCGCACCTTCGCTCGACGGCGGTCCGGACGACCCCGCCACGGTGGGGGTCGAGCAGACCTTCGCGCTCTGCGCGGCGCTGTCGGATCTGACCGGCCGGCCGTTCCGGCTTCCGACCGAGGACGAGTGGGTCCGCGCCGCGCGAGGCGACGACGAGCGCACCTATCCCTGGGGTGATGAGTGGGAGGAGGGGCGGGCCAACATGGGGAAGGCGAGCGTGGGCAGCACCTGCCCGGTTGGTTCGTTCCCCTCCGGGCGCAGCGCCTTCGGGCTCCTGGACCTGGCCGGGAACGCCGACGAGCTCACCGGCACCTTCTATGCGCCGTACGAAGGCGCGCCGGAGGACGTGCCGGAACGCGAGACCTGGGCGTCCTCGCCGTACATCACCAAGGGCGGCGGCTACATGCACGTCCGTGACCTCGCCCGCTGTGACCGCCGGCACGGCATCTACGCCGAGGGGGAACCCCTCGCCATCCGGCTGGTGGTCGGCTAGGCCGTCGCCGCGGCGGTCAGGCGGCAAGGGCGAGGGCGAACGGCAGGACCTCGCCGGCGCCGGCGAGCCGGAGCTCGCGGGCGGCGACGGTGAGCGTCCACCGCGAGTCGACCAGATCGTCCACCAGCAGGACCGGCGGGGCGTCCCCGATCTCGGCGGTGAGCTTCGCGAGCCCGTCGCGTAGCTCACCGGAGACGCCGAGGCGACCCCAAACACCGGCCAGCCGGAACGCGCTGTTGCCGCCCGGCTCACCCGTGGGCCCACCGTCGACCGGGGTGACGGCACCGAGCAGCGGGAGCCGGCCGATCGTCGCCAGTCCCTCGGCTACTGAGCGGACCAGCGCCGGGCGGCGGCGCGACGCGACCGCGACGATGCCGACTGGACGCTGCTCCCATCCCCAGGTGCGGAGCGCGTCCACGCAGGCCGCAAGCACCGACTCCGGAACCGGCGCGTCCTCCGCGCCAGGCGCCAGGAGACCGCGCAGCCGCTGGCCCCAGCCAAGGTCGGTGAGCCGAGCGACCGCACGGCCGGTGCTGGCGCGTTCGCTGGCATCGATCCGCCCGCGCGCCGGCACGCCGAGGCGGTCCATGCCGCTCGGCCACATCGCTCGCGGCTCGATCTCGACACCGACCTGGGCGAGCCGACCGGCAGCGGTGTCCTGGGCAACGGCAGGCACCTCGGTGGGATACCAGGACCCGGCACAGCGGTCGCAGCGGCCACAGTCGGTGGCAGTCGGATCATCCAGGGCCCGCTGCAGGAACGCCATCCGGCATCCCTCGCCGGTCTGGAAGTCGAGCATGGCGCGCGCTTCGGCCGCCCTCGTCTCGCTGACCCGGGCATAGCGCTCCGCGTCGTAGGTCCAGGGACGACCGGTCGCCTCCCAGCCACCGGACACCCGGCGTACCGCACCTTCGACGTCGAGCACCTTGAGCAGCAGCTCGAGCCGGGTCCGGCGGACGTCGACGATCGCCTCCAAGGCTGCCGTCGACAGTGGCCGGGCGCTGTCCGCGAGCGCGGCGAGAACGGCGTCCGCCTGCTCCTGCTGGGGCATCGCGGCGGTCGCGAAGTAGCGCCAGATGTCGACGTCCTCCACCCCTGGCAGGAGGAGTACGTCGGCCCGCTCGGTGGCACGGCCGGCCCGGCCGACCTGCTGGTAGTAGGCGATCGGCGACGACGGCGCACCGAGGTGGACGATGAAGCCGAGATCAGGCTTGTCGAACCCCATGCCGAGCGCCGAGGTCGCGATCAGCGCCTTGACCTCGTTACGGCGCAGGGCCTCCTCGGCGTCCCGGCGATCGGCGTCGTCGGTGCGGCCGGTGTAGGCCCGGACGGCGTACCCGGCGTCGCGGAGCATCGCGGCGACATCCTCCGCGCCGGACACGGTAAGGGAGTAGACGATGCCGCTGCCCGGCAGCATGTGGAGGTGGGCGATCAGCCAGGCCAGCCGCTGCTGGGGGGTGGGCAGGCGGAGAACGCCGAGTCGCAGGCTGTCGCGAGCGAGTGGACCGCGCAGGGTCAGGACGTCACCGCCGCCGAGCTGCTCGGCGACATCGGCGACCACCCGTGCGTTGGCCGTCGCGGTGGTGCCGAGCACCGGCGTGTCGGCTGGCAGCTCGGCGAGCAGATCCCGGATCCGGCGGTAGTCAGGGCGGAAGTCGTGCCCCCAGTCGGACACGCAGTGTGCCTCGTCGACGACGAGCAGCCCGGTCGTCGCCGCCAGCTCGGGCAGCTGCTCGGACCGGAAGCGGGGGTTGTTGAGGCGTTCGGGGCTGACGAGGAGGACGTCGACCTCATCGGCGGCCAGGGCCTTGGTGATGTCGGCCCACTCGTCGGCATTCGCGGAGTTGATCGTCAGCCCTCGGATGCCGGCCCGGGAAGCGGCCGCCACCTGGTCGCGCATTAGGGCGAGCAGGGGCGAGACGATCAGCGTCGGGCCTGCTCCCTGGGCGCGCCGCAGGGCGGTGGCCACGAAGTAGACAGCCGACTTGCCCCAGCCGGTGCGCTGGACGACCAAAGCACGCCGACGTCGCGCGACCAGCGCCTCGATCGCCTCCCACTGGCCATCCCGGAACTCCGCGTCCTCGCGTCCGACCAGCCGGCGCAGGAGTCGGTCGGCCGTGGCACGGAGCTCATCGGTGCCGTGCGGGCCGGTTGGGTCTGGGGTAGGTGTGCGTTCCATCGTGGCCACGACGCTAGCGGACGGCTCGGACAATGCCCGACAGGCGAGCGCGGCGCCCCTGGATGAGGGCATAGAAAAGCCCTCGCGTCGGGGGGTGTCGCGAGGGCTTCTCCAGATGGCTTCGGACCACCGGCGATACGACGGGGGTCCCGGCCCGCTGGTTCCGCCTCGGTTCAACTTTCTCAATTCTTTTTTTCGGGGCCCTCTGCCGGCCCCAGCGGGAGGTACTCCGAGAGGTCGGTGCGCTCCCCGCTGGCGATGACGGAACCCGCGTCACGGGCGGCGGCCCAGGTCAGCCGCCCGGCGCTGAGGAGCACCCAGGTCACCGGGTCGGTCTCGACCACACCAGGCGGTGTGCCTCGGGTGTGGCGCGGTCCGGGCACGCACTGGATCGCGGCGTACGGCGGCACTCGCACCTCAACGGAGCGCCCAGGCGCCCGCGTGGCCAGCAGGGCCAGGTAGTGCCGGACGAGCAGGCGCAGGTCGCCGGCCTCCGGAGCGGCGCGCTCGTCAACGGCGGCGAGGACGCGTTCCAGTGCCTGGGACACGGCGACGGGATCGGCGGGGCGTAGTCGGGAAGGCACCCGCGTGAGCTTAATCGGCGGCTGGTCGCGGTATCTGTCTCTCTGCCGGCCCGAGACGCCGACCGGCTTCGCGCCGCTCGGCCCAGTCTGCTCGCGGCGCGTGCTGTCCGCCACACCCGAAACGCTCCCGTCGAGCGGGACGAAGAAGAGATCAGGACTGGCAAGGACTGGCGGAGAGCGTTCACCGACGGCCCGACCACGCGCCACCTACGAGCCTGATGACGTTCGGTCGCCGCGGTGACGCTCTGAGTGTCTTCTGCCTCACCCCGACCGTTTCTTGGAGCAGGCATGACACCGCTGTCCCGTCGCCGGCTGCTGACCGTCGGCAGCCTGTCCGCCGGTGCCCTTCTTACTGGTTCGGTCCCGCCGATCAGCTTCGCCGACGCGACTTTCGGGACGACCGACCCTGCTCGTACCACCTCTCGGGTCAGTCGCGGCCTGCCGGCCGACGTGTTCCAACTCGGGGTCGCGTCCGGCGAACCCTGGCCGGACTCGGTCGTACTGTGGACGCGGCTCGCACCCGATCCACTGCACGGAGGCGGGCTCCGCGGCATCGACGCGGTGCCGGTGGAGTGGGAGATCGCCCGCGACCAGGCGTTCCGTTTTGTCGAACGACGTGGAACGGCGTACGCCCATCCGCGCGAGGGCCACAGCGTGCACGTCGAGCCCCAGGGTCTGCGGCCTGGCCGGGAGTACTACTACCGCTTCCGCGCCGGAACGCAGATCTCCCCGGTCGGGCGAACGCGGACCGCCCCCGCACGCCACGCGCAGCCACACCGGATGCGGTTCGCGTTCGCGTCCTGCCAGAACTACCAGCACGGGTACTTCGTGGCGTACCGCGACCTCGTCGAGCAGGATGTGGAGTTCCTGGCGTTCCTCGGCGACTACATCTATGAGTCCGCGCCGCATCCGCGCGCCGTACGCCGGCATGAGGGCACCGGCGAGCCGGTCACCCTCGCCGAATACCGCAATCGGTACGCCCGCTACAAGACCGATCCCGACCTGCGGGCCGCGCACGCGCACTGCCCCTGGATCGTCACCTTCGACGACCACGAGGTCGACAACGACTGGGCGGGCGGCGTTCCCCAGGACCCCGGCAAGCAGTCGCCCGCGGCGTTCGCCGCCCGCCGGGCCGCGGCGTACCAGGCGTGGTACGAACACATGCCCGTACGCCGGATCGCCAAGCCGCAGGGCACCCGGATCCAGGCGTACCGCCGACTCCGGTGGGGCGACCTCGCCCGGATCCACGTACTCGACACCCGGCAGTACCGCACCGACCAGGCACGAGACCCGCGACAGTTCGACGATCCTTCGCGCACAATGACCGGTCCCGCGCAGGAACGCTGGCTCGTCGACGGCCTCACCTCTGGCGGCCAGCGCTGGAACCTGCTCGCCAACCAGGTACCCCTCGTCCGCACGGATCGAAAGGCCGGGCCCGAGGAGGTGCTGTGGGCGGATCCGTGGGACGGCTACCGGGCACAACGCCGCCGGCTACTGCGGGTGCTCGGATCGGATCCGGTTTCCAACCCGGTGGTCCTGACCGGCGACCGGCATTTCACCATGGCGTGCGACCTCACCAGCGACTTCGACGACCCCGGCGCGCGGGCGGTCGGCGCCGAGATCGTCGGGACGTCGATCACGTCCGAGGGCGACCAGGACCAGGCAGCGTGGCATCGCCGCTGGGATCAGGTGATCGCGGAGTCGCCGTACTGGAAGTACGGCGATGGCCGGCGCGGCTACGTCGTGTGTGACGTCGATCGGGAGCGGGCGCTCGCGACCCTGCGGGTGGCGAGCAACGTCGGCACGCCCGATGGCCGGATGTCGACCGCGCGGCAGTTCGTCATCGAGTCAGGACGCCGCGGCCTCGAAGCCGTCTGATCGTTGGCGCCGCGCCCCATGGGCACCCCTGTACGCTGCGAGCCGCCTTCGGAGTAAGGCTTCGTATGGTCAAGGTCGCAGCTGATTGCCGGGCGCCTCCATAGCATCCAGGTGCAGCGTTGATTGAGTGACTGCACAAACTCCGCCGGGAGACCGCGTAAGAACCGTTTCGACATTGGGTGCAGGCTCAACAGTTGCCCGGTGACCGGCTCAGAAGACCGTTCCGCCTCATCTTTTTTGAAGCATGGCGGGCAGTGCGCCAATATCTGTGTGTCACCACCAACTTCGGGCCGAGAAGCATGTCAACAAACCCGAGCGGGAGCGGCGAGATCCGCACATCATCGCCGCCACTCATGCGTTCGCGTTTAGTCGAACGCGAAAATGATGCGCAACCGGCGACGGCCATCGGAACGCCTTGTTTGCAAGGAGATTGCGGTCACTCAGAAACTCTGAATGATTGTGGAGGCTCCGGGGTGTTATAGGCCCACGGAGTTTCCACAATGTTTGGGGGGCAGCATGCTTCGGCCGCGGCCGCGGCAGGTCGATGCGACATGACTGGGCCCAACGACGGGTACCCATCAAAGTAGGCGCGTCATTTCCTCGCCGGTCCCGGACTGACAGGAGCTCGCCCATGCGTGGGAGCATTGGTATTTCACTTCGTGCGGCGTTCATCGCGGCGTTGGGCGTGGTCGTACTCGGCGCCAGTGCCACGCTGTCGCCCCAGCCCGCCACGGCGAGTCCTGCGGTCCCGGCCGCCGCCCCTTCCACTGTCGCCGATCCCACTGGCGCCGATCCCACTGTCGCCGACCCTTCGACGGCTTCCAGGACCGTCACCTATCACGGTTACCGGCTCGACGTCCCGCGCTCCTGGCGGATCGTCGATCTTCAACGGACCTCGAACGCCTGCATCCGCTTCGACACGCCCACCCTCTATCTGGGTCGGCCGAGCAGCCAACCCGACTGCCCCGCTGGCCTGGTCGGACGCACCGCCGGAATCGTCGTTCAGCCGCTCGACGCCGCGGCCGCCAAAAACCTGACGAGCGATATTCGTACGACGTCACCGGGTTCGGCGGCCATGCCAGCGGACGTCCGGTCGACGGGCGACACCATCCAGTTCGTGGTCGAGGACGCGGGGGTCGTCATCACCGCGGCACACACACCTGAGACCGAGTCGTACGTCCGGCAGATCCTCACCCAGGCCCGCCTCGCACCGGGCGCCCAACCCGCCCGTCTCCCCATCGCGCCCCCAACCCCGAGGGCCGCCATCGTCGCTCCCGGCAACTTCACCGGAAAGGGCTTTGACGCCTGCACCGCTCCCTCGCAGTCCGCGATGAACGCCTGGCTGGCGAACTCGCCGTACCGCGCGGTCGGCGTCTACATCGGCGGCGCCGTCCGCGCCTGCGCGCAGCCCAACCTCACCGCCACCTGGGTCTCGACCCAGGCGTCCAAGGGCTGGCATGTCATGCCGATCTACGTCGGCCTGCAGGCGCCATGCACCAACTTCCGGAGCCGCCTGTCCTCAAACCCGACAACAGCCCGCGCGCAGGGTCACCAGGCGGGAGCGGATGCGGTCACCCTCGCCAAGGCGCTCGGGCTCAGTCCCGGCAGCGCGATCTACGAGGACATGGAGGCCTACCCGCGAGGAGGCTCGTGCACGACCGCTGTCCTGTCGTTCCTTGCTGGCTGGACCGATGAACTCCACGCCCGCGGATATCTCTCCGGCATCTACTCCAGTGCCGCCTCCGGCGTGACCGATCTGGTGAGTGCATACAACAGCACCACCTACACCCGGCCCGACCACATCTTCTTCGCCTGGTGGAACGGCCAGGCGAACGTGAACGGCGGCTCCTACATTCCGGCCAGCTACTGGGCCAACCGGCAGCGGATCCACCAGTACGTCGGCAATGTCACCGAAACCTACGGTGGCGTCAGGATCAACATCGACCGCGACTACTTCGACATCGGCACCGGAAGCCCGCCGCCACCGCCACCACCCCGCTCCTGCTCGACCGTCAACCTCAACTTCACCAGCTATCGGACCATCCGGTCAGGGTCCACGGGTCCCGCCGTGCTCGCCGCGGAGTGCCTGCTCAAGGCAGCGGGATTCAACCCGGGTACGCCGAACAGCACTTTCGGACCCGCGACCGTCGCGGCGGTGAAGGCGTTCCAGCAAAGCCGCAGGCTCACCGCCAACGGCATCGTGGACCGGCGGACCTGGACGGCCCTCCTCTCGGTCGGCAGCAGGCCGACGCTGCGGACCGGCTCGACGGGTGCGGCGGTCCAGCGGCTCCAGCGGGCCCTCACCGCGGCGCTCGGGCGTACGGTCGTCATCGACGGCTCCTTCGGCGCGCAGACGGAGCGGGCCGTACGCGACTACCAGACCTCGCGCAGACTCGTCGTGGACGGCTGGGTCGGAGCTCAGACCTGGTCCGCGCTGCAGGCCGGCCGATGATCAGGGTCCTGGTCAGCACCCACCTCCGCCGCTGGATGGGGCCGCAGGCGTTCCACCAGCGGCGTGAGGACCGGTGCGAGACCAGCCGTCAGTGCCGCTGCGACCGCCGTACCAAGCAGGAACCCGACCGCGACATCGTGCGGATAATGCACGCCCACAAAGACACGGGACGCCGCCATGAGAACGGCCAGCGGCGCGACGACCGCGGCAATCCGCCGCCACGCGATCACCAACGAGGTGGCCGAGGCGGCCACGATCGTCGCGTGGTTGCTCGGGAACGACCAGTCGCCGAGGGCTGGACAGCGGGCGATCGTGGTGACTCCGACGATCGCGCGGCATGGCCGCTGCTCGTGAAAGAACATCTTGGCGGTCTCGCTCAGGAGGTACGCGGCGACCGTGACGGGTGGCGCGATCAACGCGAGTACGACACCGCGAGCCTCGCCCCGGCGAGACCGCCACCAGACAAGGACGAAGAGCCCGGCGAACAACACCAACCCCGCGTCGGTTCCCCACCCGGCGAGATCGCGTAACCACAACGGCGCATGCTGGGCGAATCCGGTGACATCGCGATACCACTGGATGCTGATTTCTGGTACGTCAATGGTGAGGCTCACCGTTTCGCTTCCTTACCGATCGATCGGCCGGGCGACCTCTGTGTCCACCAAATGCCGCCGCCGACAGACCGACTATCGCAGGCCTTCGACGCCACAGTGGGCTCGATTCCAGATCCGGGGCCGGGCGACACCAGACCGGGAGCGGACAGGAAGCGGGGCACTCACCCCCAAATGAGTACGTCGACCAGTGGCGCGGCCCCGTCTCCTGATGCACCCTCACGACATGAGCCAGGGGCACCCGAAACACCGTGCCGGCGGGCAGGTGCGATCGACCGACGTCGGTTCAGCTGCCCTGGTGGTCGGCCTCGGGTTCCTCGCCTTCGTGGGAGCGCGTCAGGCGCTCGTCCTCCTGCGCGGCGGGTACTCCCCGACGGACCCGGCCGGGCAGATCCTGGACTGGCTCCTCGTGACCGGGTCAGCCGCCTTCGCCACGCTGGTCCTGGCCATCCTCGTGGCCGTGCTGTTCCGGAGTACTCCGGCCCGCGCATGGTCACCCCGGGACCGCGGCCTGCTGGCAGCGGCCGTCGTGGTCCTGCCGGTCCTCGCGCTGGGCGTCCCTACGCTCTTGCTCGCCCCAGTCGGGTAGCACCGACCCGCCGCTCAGGTGGCACAACGCTCAGGTCACACAGGTCGTCGCACCTAGATCGACTTGAGTAGACGCGCGGATCCACCGAACCCCCGCACTCGCGATGCTCGTTCCATGAGCTCCACGCACCACGGTTCCCCAGCATCCTCCGCCCTGACGGTCGCCCAGGGCCCGGATGCTGGTGGCTGCCGGGCTGGTGGTGGCGTCCTCGTCGTACTGCCACTCCGGCCAGGCTCCGGTCCGCGCTGCATTCGACCGACGGGGGTTTGCGGGCCTACGGAGTCTTCGGTCCCGGGCGGTGTCCGCGGTCGCGGTGCCGTCCCGGGCCTCGGCAGCGCAGGTCACGCGGGAACGGGCCGCCGGGGGTTGGGCCCGTTCCCGCGCGACGGGGGTGGTCGCCTCATGCCGGCCGGTTCGCCGAGCGCCCCCGCTTCACCGGCCGGACCATTGGGCTTGCTCAGGCGGCCTGGGCACCCGCGTCACGGGAGGTAGCGGCCTCGGCGGACAGCGCCAACCGGACCACCTCACCCGCGTCGTCGACCAGGTGCACGGTCAGGTCGTCGAGCACCTTCTCGGGTACGTCGTCGAGATCGGGTTCGTTACGCCGCGGCAGGATCACCTCGGTGAGTCCCGCCCGGTGAGCCGCCAGCAACTTCTGCTTGACGCCACCGATCGGCAGCACCCGACCCGTCAGCGAGACCTCACCAGTCATGCCCACCTCCGGGCGTACCGGCCGTCCCGACAGCAGCGACGCGAGCGCCGTTGTCATGGTCACCCCCGCGGACGGTCCGTCCTTGGGCACCGCGCCGGCGGGTACGTGAACGTGGATCCGGCGGCCGGGGAGTTCGCCGGTCGGTACGCCGAGACGTTCACCGTGCGCGCGGAGGTACGACAGCGCGATCTGGGCGGACTCCTTCATGACGTCGCCGAGCTGTCCGGTGAGTGTCAGGCCCGGCTCGCCGTCCATGGTGGCGGCCTCGACGTACAGCACGTCACCACCGGCACCCGTCACCGCCAGCCCGGTCGCCACGCCCGGCGTGGAGCCGTCGCGCGCGGATTCGGGCAGGAACCTCGGCTTGCCGAGATATCCCTTCACCTCCTCCGCACCGACCCGCACCGGAGCGGCCGGCGGGTTGGTCGCGAACCTCGTCGCGACCTTCCGCAGGATCTTGGCGAGGGCACGTTCGAGCCCACGGACGCCGGCTTCGCGGGTGTAGTCAGACGCGATCGTCCGCAGCGCCGAGTCGTCGACGCTCGCCTCGTCAGCCGACAGGGCGGCCCGCTCCAGCTGGCGCGGGAGCAGGTGGTCGCGGGCGATGGCGACCTTCTCGTCCTCGGTGTAGCCGTCGAGCGCGACCAACTCCATCCGGTCCAGCAGTGCGGCCGGGATGGTGTCGGCGACGTTCGCGGTGGCGAGGAAGAGCACGTCAGACAGGTCCAGCTCGACCTCGAGGTAGTGGTCGCGGAACGTGTGGTTCTGTGCCGGGTCGAGGACCTCGAGCAGGGCCGCGGCCGGGTCACCGCGGAAGTCCGAACCCACCTTGTCGACCTCGTCGAGGAGCACGACGGGGTTCATCGATCCGGCTTCCTTGATCGCCCGGACGATCCGCCCCGCCATCGCGCCGACGTACGTACGCCGGTGGCCGCGGATCTCGGCCTCGTCACGGACACCGCCCAGCGCGACCCGGACGAACTTCCGGCCCAGCGCCCGGGCAACGGACTCACCGAGCGAGGTCTTGCCGACACCGGGCGGGCCGACGAGCGCCAGCACCGCACCAGAGCCCCGGCCGCCGACGGCTTCCAGGCCGCGGCTTGCCCGCCGGGTCCGGACCGCGAGGTACTCCACGATCCGGTCCTTCACGTCGTCCAGACCGGCGTGGTCGGCGTCGAGGACCTCCCGGGCCGCGCCGACGTCGGTGGTGTCCGTCGTACGGAGGTTCCACGGCAGGTCGAGGACCGTGTCGAGCCAGGTACGGATCCAGCCGACCTCGGGAGACTGCTCGGAGGTGCGCTCCAGCTTGTCGACCTCCCGCAGGGCCGCCTCGCGCACCTTCTCGGGCAGGTCGGCCTTCTCGACGCGGGCGCGGTAGTCGTCGGCGCCTTCGGGGTCGTCCTCGCCGAGTTCCTTGCGGATCGCGGCGAGCTGCTGGCGTAGGACGTACTCGCGCTGGGTCTTGTCCATCGTCTCGCGGACCTCTTCACGGATCTTCTCCGTGACCTCGAGTTCGGCGAGGTGCGCTCGGGCCCACTCGAGCAGGAGCGTCAGCCGGTCCGCGGTGTCGGGCGCTTCGAGGAGCTGGACCTTCTTGTCGTTCTCCAGCCAGGAGGCGTACCCAGCCGCGTCCGCGAGCTCGCTCGGGTCGTTCATCCGCTGGACAGCGTCGACGACCTGCCAGGCACCGCGGTCCTGGAGGATCGAGATGAGGACGGAGCGGTACTCCCTGGCCAGCTCACGAATGTGATCGTCGGGGGCCGGAACGTCGAGCACCTCGGCCTCGACCCAGAGCGCCGCCCCCGGTCCGTTCACGCCGACGCCGACGCGGGCGCGTCCCGTCGCACGGAGTACGACGGCGGGCTCACCGCTCGGAAGGCGGCCAACCTGGGCAATCTCGGCGATGGCGCCAACCGCGCCGTACTTACCTTCAAGCCGCGGAACGACGAGGACCTGCGGGGACGTTCCGTCCGTAGTGCCGCCCTGAGCGGCGAGGCGGGCCGCGTCAACGGCGGCCTGGCGTTCGCCGTCCAGCTCCACCGGCACGACCATGCCGGGCAGGACGACGGTGTCGGCCAGGAAGAGCAGGGGAAGTGTCAGAGTGGTCATGGCAGAGACAACTGATTACGCAGTTACATCCATTCCCGGAACGCCGAAGAAGTTGTCCACAGGCGCTCGTCAGAGCTCGGCGGCCGACCACCCAAACCCGCTAGCGTTTTCCTGCCGGTCACCGCTCCGCACACCCAGGTGACCGAGCTCGAGTAGCCGTACCACAGATAGTCCTCCCCCACGGCTACTGCGAGCGCTGCGGCGACCCAGGGTCCCCCAACCCTCGGGTCCCCCCACCCGCGAACGGGTCTCCGCAGCTCCCACCCCGCGGGAGGGGCCACGCCCCGGCCCCTCCCGCTTCTGGCTGACTCGTCCCCTTGACCCCACGCTGACCGGCTTGGCCGGTGAGCGGACCGGCCGGTATGTCCGCCATGACCTGGCCCGGGTACTCACGGCCGGCGTGGGTACTCAAATGATCTGAGTACCCAGGCGGATGCCAGCAAGATCCACGCGCACCAGGCTGGCCGCATGCAGACTGAACGTCGCCATGCCACTGCAGGTGGCGGCCTGCTGTGGGGTGCCGCGTTCACCCTCGGCCCGTACGTCCTCGCGGTGCTGGTGCTCCTGGCCCTGAGCTGGTCCCACGACCGGCTGCCGCCAGGGCAGTGCGAGGGCCTGGGCTGGGGCTGCTCCCTCCCACCCCGCGACGGCGCCCTGCTCCTCACGTTCATCTCCGCACCCTTCGCCGCACTGGCGACCGGGCTGGCCTGGCTCCTCGTCCTGCTCCTCCAGCTCAGTCCGGCCAAGCGCTGGGCTGGGGCGGCTCAGGGTGCGCTGGCCGCGGCGGTGGTGCTGGCCGTGGTTGTCGGCGTTCTGTTCTGCCAGTCGCTCTAGCGGCCGGCGGGGCAACCCCGCGTTCAGCTGGCGGCGACGCGGAAGACGGCCGTTGCGTGGGCGGGTAGGTCTGCCGAAACCGCGCCGGAGCTCTCCTGCACCGTGTGCGCCCAGAGATCGCGGACCAGATAGCTCGACGCGGACTCCAGGCCGATCTCCGCGGCAGTGGTCGAGATCTCGGCGGGGCCGTCGTTCTCGTTGAAGAGCGCGATCGCCCGGCTTCCATCGACGAGCGGCTTGACGAAGACGTGCAGTCCGCCCTCTGACCGGATGGGCGCCCCCTGGATCCCGAGCGGGTCCTGGTCGACCTCGATCAACTCGGTGTTGAGGAGGATCTCCATGGTCGCCGGCGTGACCGTACGAAGGTCGGAGCCGATCAACAAGGGCGCGGCCATAATCGCCCAGAGGCTGAAATGGGTGTGGTACTCGACATCCGTCATGCCGCCGTTGCCGACCTCGAGCATGTCGGGGTCGTTCCAGTGCCCAGGCCCGGCGTACTCCGCGAGTGCCATATTGAGCTTGGTGAGCTCCAGGAGGCTTTCCCACGTATCGGAAATGTCGCCGGTCGTCCGCCAGAGGTGGCCGACACCCTTAGCCCAGGTCCAGGGTTTGTTCTGGCCCCATTCGCAGATGCTGTAAACGATGGGGCGGCCGGTGGCGAGGAGGGCATCCCGCATCTTCGTGTAACGCTCGACGGCGTCGCGGCCTTCGTTGTGGCAGTTGTCGTACTTCAGGTAGTCGACGTCGTACGACGCGAAGAGCGCGGCATCCTGCTCCTCATAATCGAGCGCACCGGGAAATCCGATCGGGCTGCAGGTGTGCACGCCCGCACTCGTGTAGATGCCGAACTTCAGGCCCTTGGAATGCACGTAGTCCGCGACCGCCTTGATGCCGTTGGGGAATCGCACCGGGTCAGGCACGAGATCCCCGTGGGAATTCCGGTCGGGAAGTGCCCAACAGTCGTCGATGTTGATGTATTGGTATCCAACATCCGCAAGGCCTGAGGAGACGAAGAAATCGGCGGTGGCGAGCACCATCTCCTCGTTGAACTCCGGACGGTCATGAGTGGTGTTCCAGTTGTTCCACCCCATCGGTGGGGTCGGAGCGAGGCTCAGGTCAAGAGTCGGTGAATCGGCGGCTGGCTCGGTCATCTCACGCGTCATGCTGCGGACCTCCACGGGGGTGTGCGCCGGTGATGTGGATTCCCTGATATTCAGCTGCGATCCGGACTCGATCGCGAGAGGATGAAGGCTTTGTTCATCCGCCGCCCCAAAGACGCGCGCGGCCCGAGAGGACGGTAATGCTCGATCCTATATTCGTACAAGACCTGTATCACGAGAGATTACGAACAGCAGCAAGGGAACGCCTGGCTCGCCAGATCCGCGCGCGGCGTTCCAGCGGAAGTCTCTGGCAGGTGGCCAGGACAACGCTCGGCTTCGGACTGATCCGCGCCGGTCTGTGGGTGTCAGGTCGGCACGTGTTGGTGCCCACCCCGCGGGTGTCCGAAGGTACGCCGCGGCAGGACTGGCCGGCACCCGACCAGGGCGTCCGAGTGTCGACGGGCCGGCTCGGAGCTTCCGTCAGCCACCACACGTAGGCCGACCTGCTCGTCCTCGCCCTATCATCGGCATGTCGACCAGGGAGGATTTCCGTGTCCGGAGATACCAGCTCGTCGCCTCGTCCCCCCACACTCAGCCCGCTTCCACCCCCTCCTCCGGCGAGCCCGCGTGGTTACCGTTTCGCCTCGGCGCTCGTGGGAGCCGTGCTTCTCGTCGCTCTGGGCCTGCTCGCGTTCGGATTCTTTTCCGTCCCTGGCGTGGATCCGGTCCGTGCGGGTGGGTGGTATTTCGCGATCTCGTTGATGATCGTGGTCCCGTCGGCGCTCGTCGTTCTCGTGCTCAGCTGGGGCGTGGTCGCGATCCTGCGCCAGTTGGGTGCCCGCACCTGGCCGGCCGTCGCGCAGGCACTTCCCGCGGTGGCCCTGGTGCTCGGCCTGCTCTACCTGCTCACGCAGTGGCTGTTCACGACCCCTGACAGCTGAGCGCTGCTATCCGGATGCTGAGACGTGGGTTCCCAGCGGTGAGGCGCCTTCAGAAGTTCTGGTCGCCGCACCGCTGGGGAGCCAAATGATCACGTATACGTGATCATTTGGCTCCTCCAACCGAGGGACCAGGAACTCGCCGGTTGACGCTTTGACGACCGTGGGTCAGGCCTCGAAGAGCGCCGGAAGCACCGATGTCCAGGCCGCGCGGAGTTCGGCGAGGGGTACGTCGAAAAGCCCTGCGAACGCCAGACGCGCACTCTCACCGCTCTCGGTGACCACACCGATCGACGCGTACGGCACACCGCGCGTCGCGCACAGGTCGGTGAACGCCACCTCCGACTCCGGGCGTACGGCGACCACCGCCCGCGCACTGGACTCGCTGAACAGCGCCACGAACGGGTCGAGGTCCTCCGGAAGCGACACCCGCGCTCCGAACCCCGCCCGCAGGCTCGCCTCGACGAGGGCCTGGGCGAGTCCCCCGTCGGACAGGTCGTGCGCCGCTTCGACCAGCCCGTCCCGGGCCACGTCGACGAGGACGTCGGCCAACTGGCGTTCGGCCGCCAGGTCGACCCGCGGCGGCAGCCCGCCGAGGTGTCCGTGCGCCACATGCGCCCACTCGGAGCCGGCGAGTTCCTCACGCGTGCTGCCGAGCAGGTAGATCGCCGCACCGGGGGTACGCCATCCCTGCGGCGTCCGCTGGCGCACATCGTCGATGACACCGAGCACACCGACCACCGGCGTCGGCAGGATCGCCTGGTCGCCGGTCTGGTTGTAGAAGCTCACGTTGCCGCCGGTCACCGGGAGCCCCAGCTCGCGGCAGGCGTCGGCGAGCCCCAGCGTCGCTTGCTCGAACTGCCACATGACGGCGGGGTCCTCGGGCGAGCCGAAGTTCAGGCAGTTGGTCACCGCCAGCGGCCGGGCGCCGCTCACCGCGACGTTGCGGTAGGCCTCGGCGAGCGCGAGCTGGGTGCCGGCGTAGGGGTCGAGCTTGGCGTACCGACCATTGCAGTCGGTCGCGAGCGCGACGCCGAGCGAGGAGTCCTCCGCGATCCGGATCATGCCGGCGTCGTCGGGTTGGGCGAGCACGGTGTTGCCGAGCACGTACCTGTCGTACTGATCAGTGACCCAGGAACGGTCGGAGAGGTTCGGCGAGCTGGCCAGGCGCAGCAGTGTCGCCCGCAGGTCCTCACCCGACCGGGGCCGCGCGAGTGTGTCGGGAACGTCCGCCTGCAGGGTGTCCTGCCAGTCGGGGCGGGCGAGGGGACGGTGGTAGACCGGGCCCTCGTGGGCGACCGTCCGAGGGGGTACGTCGACCACGACCTCGCCAAGCCACTGGACCGTCAGCCGACCCGACGCGTCGACCTCGCCGATCACCGTGGCCGGCACGTCCCACTTGGCGCAGATCGCGAGGAACCGCTCGACGTCAGCCGGCGTGACGACCGCCATCATGCGTTCCTGCGACTCGCTCATGAGGATCTCTTCGGGGGCGAGCGAGGTGTCGCGCAGCGGCACCCGGTCGAGCCACACCCGCATGCCGCCCTCGCCGGCCGAGGCCAGCTCCGACGTCGCACACGAAAGGCCAGCGCCGCCAAGATCCTGGATGCCGACCACGATGCCCGCCGCGAACAGCTCCAGCGTGCATTCGATCAGCAGCTTCTCCATGAACGGGTCGCCGACCTGTACCGCCGGTCGCTTCGCCGGCCCGCCGCTGCCCTCTCCGGTGGCCGCGTCGAAGGACTCGCTGGCGAGCACCGACACCCCACCGATGCCGTCACCACCGGTCTTTGCGCCGTACAGGATCACCTGGTTGCCGACGCCGGCGGCTTTGGCGAGGTGCAGGTCCTCGTGCCGGAGCACCCCGACGGAGAGCGCGTTGACCAGCGGGTTTCCGGCGTACGACGGATCGAAGACGACCTCGCCCCCGACGTTGGGCAGGCCGAGGCAGTTGCCGTAGCCGCCGACGCCGGCGACCACGCCAGGCAGGACCCGATGGGTGTCGGGGGCATCAGCGGGCCCGAACCGCAGGCTGTCCATCACCGCGACCGGGCGCGCGCCCATCGCCAGGATGTCGCGGACGATCCCGCCCACCCCGGTCGCGGCACCCTGATAGGGCTCGACGTAGCTCGGGTGGTTGTGCGACTCGACCTTGAACGTCACGGCGTACCCCTCGCCGACGTCGACGACACCGGCGTTCTCCCCGATCCCGGCGAGCAGCTTGCCCCGGTGCGTCTCGGCCGGCAGGTCGCCGAACTTGCGCAGGTGGACCTTGCTGGATTTGTACGAGCAGTGCTCGCTCCACATCACGGAGTACATCGCCAGCTCGCAGCTCGTGGGGCGGCGGCCCAGAATCTCGCGGATGCGGGCGTATTCGTCGTCTTTGAGGCCGAGCTCGCGGTAGGGCTGCTCGACGTCCGGATTGTCGGCGGCGTACTTCACGGTGTCGACGGTCACCGGGGTGGTTCTCCTGTCCGGACGCGGGTCGGTGGCGTCGTACGACAGAGCGGTCGGCGCCGTACGACAAGGCAACGGTACCGAGCGTCTCCCGGTGGATGGTCCCTCAGGGGTTTTGTGCCGAGATGGGGTGATCTCTACGCGACCTCGGCGCCTATGATCAACGCTCAGTGACGCACTTCCAGTGACGCCCGGGACCAGGTCTGAAGGGGCGCGGGCCCGTCGAGACGGCGAAGGAGCTGGCCCACGGTGCCCGAGGTCTTCGTCCACCTACTCGGACCGTTCGAGGTCCGAGTCGGGAAGAGCGCCCTTGCGGTGCCGTCGAACCGGCAGCGAATCCTGCTCGCGAGCCTTGCGCTGTCGGCCGGAAGCCCCGTCCCCGTCGACACGCTGGCCGAGCGGATCTGGGGTGCGGAGCTGCCGTTGGACCCGCGCGGAGCCATCCACAACTACGTCTCCCGGCTGCGGCGGTCACTCGGTGCCGGTCGGATCCAGACGGTCGACGACGGTTACCTCCTCGATGTCGCGCCCGACCAGGTGGACGCCGTGCGGTTCCTCGCGCTGGTACGCCAGGCCACGGCCGCCGAGCCGGGGCGCCGCCGGGAGCTGCTCGGGTCGGCCCTCACGCTCTGGCGAGGCGATCCCCTTGGCGGCCTCGACTCCGGGTCACTCGAACGCGACTACGCGCCCATGCTCACCGAGCGCTACCTCACTGCCGTCGAACACCGGGTTGACCTCGACCTTGATCGCGGCGACCGCGACCCTGGCGAGCTCATCGGCGAGCTCCGAAGCCTCGCCGGCCAGTTCCCGGTCCGCGAGTCGCTGTGGATCCGACTCCTGACGGTCCTGTGGAGGTACGGCCGGCAGGCCGAGGCTCTGGAGGCGTACGAGACGGTCCGAAGGTTCCTTGCCGGCGAGCTCGGCGCGGATCCGTCCTCTGAGCTGCGGCAGCTGCACCAGCAGATCCTGACGGGACGCGCCGCGCAGGGGCCACGACCGGCGGGCATGGCGCCGGAGGATTCCAGGACGCGGCCGACCTCCTCGCGTACCAACGCCGGATCCCGGTCGCCACTGGTCCCCCGCCAGCTCCCTCGGGCGGCGGCGGGTTTCGTCGGCCGGATGCGCGAGATCACCATGCTCGACACGCTCCTCGACGACTGGTCGGGAAACGACGTCGTGATCGCGGCCATCCATGGTGCCGGCGGGGTCGGCAAGACCGCCGTGGCGGTGCACTGGGCCCATCGCCGGCTCGACCGATTTCCAGGCGGCCAGCTCTACCTCGACCTGCATGGGTACGGTCCCGGCAGTCCGGTCGGTCCGGAGGTCGCGCTGCGCCGGCTCCTCCGGTCGCTCGACGTACCCGCGGGACGGATACCGGACGGCATCGAGGAGGCCGCCGCGCTGCTGCGCACCGAGCTCGCCGGCCGGCGGATGCTGCTGCTCCTCGACAACGCGCGTGACCCCGAGCACGTGCGGCCGCTCCTACCCGGAAGCGGTTGCTTCGTCCTCGTCACCAGCCGCAACCAGCTACGTGGCCTGTCCATCCACGACGGCGCGCGGCAACTGCCGCTGCGCGAACTCCCCGATGCCGACGCGACCGAGGTGCTGGCCGCGGGCATCGGGACGGAGCGGGTGACGGACGAGCCGCACGCGGTCGGCGAACTGCTCCACCTGTGCGGCCGGCTGCCGCTGGCGCTGCGGATCGCGGCTGACCTGGGTTCCCGGCACCCCGACGTACCCCTCGCGCATCTGGTGGCACAGCTGCGCGACCACCGGCTGGAGCCGTTGTCCGACCAGGATCCCCGATCCGACCTGCGGGCGACGTTCGCCTGGTCGTATGACTCACTCGCTCCCGACCTCGCCCGGGCGTTCCGCCTCCTCGGCGGTTACCCCGGCGGCGACATCGGTGTTCCAGGTGCCGCCGCACTGCTCGACGTCGAACACGCGGACGCACGGGGACTGCTGGACGGGCTCGCCGACGTCCACCTCCTCGAGGGGCCGCGCCCCGGGCGGTATCGGCTGCACGACCTGCTGCGGGAGTACGCCGTCGAACTCGCGGCCGGTGAGCCGGAGACTGAACGCGTACCTGCCCTGCGCCGCGTCCTGGACTGGTACCTCCACGCCACGAACGACGCTCGCAGCGCACTCGGCTTCGCACGTCCCCACACGCTGAGAGGGGACATCAATGAGCCCGAGCTTTCGCGGCCCCATTTCGGGGACAGCGCTCAGGCCTTCGAGTGGTACGAATTCGAACGCGAGGCCCTGGTCGCCGCGACGGCGAGCGCAGCGCGACACGGATTATGCAGCCATGCCTGGCAGCTCTCCCGTGCGCTGCGCGATTTCCTCGATCGCCGGAAGTACGTTGACGAGTGGATCATTGTCAGTGGCCTGGGCTTTGAATGCGCCCGCCACGTCGGTGACTCCGAAGCGATCTATTTCGCCGCGCTGTCGCTGGGCGCCGCGCGTACCGCGAGCCGCGGCTACGACGAGGCCGAGGCCGTCCTCCTGATCGCTCTCGATCATGCCGGGAAGCTGAGCGATCCTGTGGCGGAGTCGCGGGCGTTGAGCGTGCTGGGGCTGAACAGCGAACGGGCGAAGGAGTACGACCGAGCCTGCGCGTATCACCACGAGGCGGAGATCGCGGCCAGGCGGTGCCCGCTGCCAGTCGTACGCGCTCACGCCCTGCTCAACTACGGCGGCACCGAGATCCTCGCCGAGCGCTACTACAGCGGCATCGCGCACTCCCGCCAAGCGCTGGAGATTTATCAGGAGCACGGGGTCGAGCTGCAGCAGGCGTTGGCATTGGGAAATCTCGGGGAGGCGTACGAAAGGACCGGCGATTCCGCCACGGCTTTGACGTGCTGCGAATCAGCATCGAGCATTTTGCGGCGACTTCAGGATTCTTCGGGCCTGGTGGATGCGCTCACGACCCTCGGCCGGATCCAGGCCGCCACGGGGCAGTCGGAGGCGGCGCGCGCCTCGTGGCAGGAGGCACTCAGTCACCTACGCCCCGACAACCCGCGACACGCGGACGTCGAGACACTGCTGGATTCGCTGAACAGCTGACCCCGTGCGGTTGCTCCACGGCAGTTGGGGAGCCGGGCCCGCCGGTCGGGATAGCGGCGGGTGTGATCACCAGACGTCGGCCGCCGCCTCTAGGATTCAGGAACTTTCTGACAACAGACAGTAGGAAGTCGAGGCACGTGAGCAGGCTGGCCAGGCGGGAGGCACGCACTGGATACCTCCTACTCGCGCCCAGTCTCCTCGGCGTCGGGTTGTTCCTGATCCTGCCCGTCTTCGTGGTGCTCAGCCTGAGCCTGCAGCAGTGGAACCTCATCAGCCCCGCCCGCTGGGTCGGCCTCGACAACTTCCGCTCCATCCTGTCCGACCCCGACGTCCGTAACTCCGTCCTCGTTACGTCGCTCTTCGTACTCATCGTGATCCCGGTCCAGACCGTGCTCGGGCTGGCCGCGGCGTTGCTGCTCAACCGCCGGCTGCCGGGCTCCAACCTCTTCCGGGTCGTCTACGTGATCCCGTGGATCTGCGCGCCCCTCACGCTGGGCGTCGTCTGGCGCTGGATCTTCGACCCATCCGACGGTGCCCTCAACGCGTTGCTGGGGCAGCGGATCGAATGGCTGAGCAGCACCACCCTCGCCCTGCCCGCGGTCGCGGCGGTGGCGGTCTGGTCGCAGGTTGGGTACGTCACGCTGTTCTTCCTCGCCGGCCTGAACGCCATCCCCGCCGAACTCTACGAAGCTGCCCGGATGGACGGGGCCGACGGCCGGCGGGTGTTCTGGCACCTGACCCTTCCGCTGCTCCGTCCCACCACGTTCTTCGTCCTGGTCACCGGCGTGATCTCGAGCTTCCAGGTCTTCGACACGGTGTACGCCATGACGCGCGGCGGTCCCGCCGGCCGCACCGACGTGATCGCCGCGCGGATCTACCACGAAGCGTTCGAGGCGTTCCGGCTCGGGCGGGCCGCCGCGCTCGCGGTCCTGCTGTTCGTGCTGCTGGTGGTCGTCACCCTCGCCCAGCAGCTGTACTTCCGGCGCCGGATCACCTACGACCTGTCCTGATGCCCATGACACCGACCTCATCGCCCACCCGCGACCGCCAGACGCCGAGCGACCGACGCACCGAGCCGGCCGCGCGGAAGATCGCGGCGCGGCGTGTGATCACCAACGCCGCGACGTACGCCGTGCTCCTCGCCGGCGCGCTGGTCACGCTCGGGCCGTACCTCCTGAGCTTCCTCACGTCGTTCAAATCATCCCGGCAGTTCGCCCGCGACGGCGCACTGAGCGTGCCGTCGCCGCCGACCTTCGACAACTACGCCGCGTTGTTCGGTGGGCGCTACGACTTCATCCCGCCGATCGCCATCACCGTGCAGGTGGTCGTGGTGGTGCTCGCCGGGCAGTTGGTGTTTTCGGTGTTGGCGGCGTACGCCTTCGCGCGGGTGCGCTTTCCTGGCCGGGAGGCGTTGTTCTGGCTCTACCTCGCGACGCTCATGGTGCCGCAGATCGTGACGCTGATTCCGCTTTACACGATGCTGTCCACCGTGGGTTTGCGGGACACCTTCTGGGGGATCGTGCTCCCGTTCGTCTTCGGGTCGCCGTACGCGATCTTCCTGCTCCGCGAATACTTCCGCGGCATCCCGGAAGACCTGATCAACGCCGCGAAGCTCGACGGTGCGGGGACCCTCCGCATCATCTGGCACGTCATCGTCCCGATGAGCAAGCCGATTCTCGCGACGCTCACGATCATCACGATCGTGTCACATTGGAACAACTTCCTCTGGCCGCTGATTATCACCAGTAGCGAGAAATGGCGGGTGCTCACCGTCGCGACGGCCAGTCTCCAGAGCCAGCACACCGGAAACTGGACGCTCGTGATGGCGGCGACCACGGTGGCGATGGCACCACTGCTGGTCGTGTTCCTGGTTTTCCAGCGACACGTCGTTCGTTCCATCTCGCTCACCGGACTCAAATAGGCTGGGTAGTCCGGCCCCGCTCGGGCTTTGCCCGTCCGGGCCCACCCCCACCTCTGACAATCAGATCCTCGGGAAAGGACAACGAACCGTGCGACATGGTCGACGACTTTTCGTCGCCGCGACAGCCGCGCTGGCACTGGCCGCGAGTGGTTGCGCGATCGGCGGCGACCAGAGTGACCGCAGCGATTCCGGCAAGACCGTGGTGACCTTCCGGCTCTGGGACGACCAGGTGGCAAAGGCGTACGAACAATCGTTCGCGGCCTTCGAGAAGGACAACCCCACCATCGACGTCCAAGTCGATGTGATTCCCTGGAACGACTACTGGACGAAGCTCACCGCCGACGTTTCCAGCGGCAATGTCTCAGACATCTTCTGGACCAACACCTCCAATTTCGGGATCTACGCCGACAACGGCAACCTGATTGACATCGACAAGGAACTCGGCGACCAGAAGAACGCCTGGAAGAAGTCCGTCGTCGACCTCTACACCAGGGACGGCAAGCTCTGGGGAGTTCCGCAACTCTGGGACTCCATCGCCCTCTTCTACAACAAGAAACTGGTCAAGGAAGCCGGCGTCGACCCCGCGGCCCTGCGCTGGGACCCTGACGTCAAGAACGACACCTTCCTGCTGGCGGCCAAGAAGCTCACCCTCGACTTCACCGGCAACAGCGCGGACCAGCCGAGGTTCAAGCCGGTCAAGATCCGGCAGTACGGCTTCAACGCCGCACTGGACTCGCAGGCGATCGTCTGGGACTTTGTCGGTTCCAACGGCGGCACCTGGCAGGAAGGCGACGAGTTCGCGGTCAACAACCCCAAGACCCAGCAGGCCACTCAGTACGTCGTCGACCTCATCAACAAGCACCACGTGGCTCCATCGGCCGCCGACACCAACGAGAACGGCGACAAGTCCCGCGACCTCTTCGTCCAGGGCAAGATGGCGATGTTCCAGTCCGGCCCGTACAACCTCAAGAACATCCAGGAGAACGCCGACTTCGAGTGGGGTCTCGCTCCCATGCTGGAAGGTCCGGCCGGCCGGGTCGGCGTGGTCCACGGGGTCGCCGCCGTCGGCTCAGCCAAGACCAAGCACCTGGACGAGACGGTGAAGGTCCTGTCCTGGTTGGGGTCCGCGGAAGGCCAGCGGCTGATCGCCGAAGGTGGGTACGCCTTCCCCGGCGTGACGGCCGCGGAAAAGGGGTTCGTCGACTACTGGAGCAAGCAGGGCGTGGACCTGAAGCCGTTCCAGCAGGCCGCTGAGGGTACGACGTTCCCCGCACCTGTCGGCCCTCGCGTCAACGCCGGAGCGACCGCGATGGACCCGATCATGAAGGAGATCTTCCTCGGCCGTACGCCGGTGGTGAAGGGACTCGCGGACGCCGAGAAGGCCGGCAACGACGCCATCAAGGAGTAGGGGTCACGGTGGCGTAGGAGCCGCTGCGGACCAGGAGTTGCGGCGGCGTAGCGGGACGCGACGCGGTAGCGGGACACGCCACCACCCTCGAGCGCCGGTGATCATGACCGTGATCATGAAAGGTTTCGGGACACACAGCCCCTTCTGGCTTCATGATCACCGGCGCTACTTCATGATCGCGCGGATCAGCTGGTGGCGACGAGCCGGTTGAGGATCGAGGTGAAGAAGCCGAGGCCGTCGGTCGTCGGCCCGCACAGCGTCTCGACCGCGTGCTCGGGGTGCGGCATCAGCCCGACGACATTGCCGGCCTCGTTGGAGATCCCGGCGATGTCGCGGTAGGAGCCGTTGGGGTTGTCGCCGACGTAGCGGACGACGACGCGGCCCTCACCCTCCAGCCGATCGAGCGTCGAATCGTCAGCGACGTACCCGCCCTCGCCGTTCTTGATCGGGATCACGATCTCCTGGCCGGCGGCGTAGTCAGACGTCCAGAAGGTCGAGGTCTTCTCGACCCGGAGCCGCTGGTCGCGGCAGACGAACTTCCGGCGGTCGTTGCGGACCAACGCGCCCGGCAACAGATGCGACTCACACAGCACCTGGAAGCCGTTGCAGATGCCGAGGACCGGGAATCCTCCGCGCGCGGCGGCGATGATGCCGGTCATGATCGGAGCGAACCGCGCGATCGCGCCCGCCCTGAGGTAGTCGCCGTAGGAGAACCCGCCCGGCAGCACGACCGCGTCCACGGACCGCAGGTCGGTGTCGGCATGCCAGAGGGCGACGGCTTCCCCGCCCGCGACCCGGACCGCCCGAGCGGCGTCCCGGTCGTCGAGCGAGCCCGGGAAGGTCACCACACCGATGCGCATGTCAGACCTCGGTCTCCGCACCCTCGACCCGGACGGTGAAGTCCTCGATCACGGTGTTGGCAAGCAGTGTTTCGGCCGCACGCCGCAGCTCAGCCAGCCGCTCCTCGGTGACCTCGCCCTCGATCTCGACCTCGAACCGCTTGCCCTGCCGCACACCGGCGATGCCGGCGAACCCGAGTCGACCGAGGGCCCCGGCAACAGCCTGACCCTGCGGGTCAAGGATCGCCTGCTTCGGCATGACGTCGACGACGACGGTCGCCACAGTCGCACGCTCCTCCCGCACAAGACTGCCGCCAGCGTATCGACCGTGGTTCGCGCACCCTCCGGCGCCTCACGTCGGCGACTTCCCGTCAACCGGGAAGGTTCGGACGAGCCCGTGAGGGAACTGTCATCGATTGCAGAGATTGTCCGATTTTGCCCAGGACAACTTTTCCAATTCGTGATCATTTTCCGCGTGGGATTCGTCACGAAGTGTGTCTCCTCAAGTACGGAAAACAACCGAAGCTTGAACCTTGGACTAGACCGGATGCCACACCAGAAGCTAAGTTCCCTTCCCCATAGTCACCCTTCCAATCCGTTTAGTAACTCTATGTATTCGACACCGGAGTGTGTCCATCCATGACGAGAGCGACGAACGATTCAAGCGACCGCGACGAGGTGCAGCCCGCCAGCGGCACCGGAGCTGGTCAGCGGCCGTTCGCGAAACCCACTCCGCCAGAGCGGTGGCGTGGAGAGGTCATGAGCCTCCTGAACGACGAATCCCTCGCTTCACCCGCCGACGCCGGGACGTCTGGCTCCCCGGCGTCTGGCTCCCCGGCGTCTGAGCCGCGCACGATCGACCGCCTCGACGCCGTCCTGGACGACCTGCTCGCGGGGTCCGCGGCTGCGTCCGACGACCCGCTGCTCGAGGATGCGCGGCCGGCCAGCGACGCGGACCTCATCGTCGCCGCCCGGGGCGGTGACGTCGGCGCGTACGACGAACTCTTCCACCGCCACGAGGCCGCCGCCCGCCGGCTGGCCGCCCACCTCACGACCCGGCGCGGCAGCGCCGAGGACCTGCTGGTGCTGGTCTACACCCGCATCCTCGACGTACTCCAGACCGGCGCCGGTCCGGAGGCTGCGTTCCGTCCGTACCTGCTCAACGCGGTACGGCAGCAGCACGCGGCGCAGGTCCGCGCGGCCAGCGGCGACACCACCGCCGACGGCATCGACCTGCGCGACCTCGGCGAGCGGATGCGCAACGGCGACCAGGACGCGGACGCCGAGCTCTTGGCGTCCGGACCCGACGACGACCCCGTGGCGAGCGAGGCGTTCATGTCGCTGCCGGAGTCCTGGCAGGCGGCCATGTGGCACGGCGAGGTCGAGGGCGACCACCCGGAGCAGATCGCGATTCTCCTGGGGGTCGGGGCCGACGAGGTGGCGGCGGTGACCTACCGCGCCCGCTCGGGACTCCGGCAGTACTACGCCCGCCGGCACCTGGACGCGTCGCAGCCCAAGCGCTGCCGGCACGCGATCGACCGCCTGAGCCTCTACACCCGCGACGGCCTCTCCGAGCACGAGTCCACCAAGGTCCGCCAGCACCTCGCGCGCTGCGACCGGTGCATGGACATCAACCGCCGGCTCAACGCGGTCAACGACCGCCTGCGGGTCATCATCGCGACCGCTGTCCTCGGGGACCTCGCCGCGCCGTACCTGAAGGCCCCCGAGCCGCCCGCCGTCGAGCCGACCCGGCCGCGGACCAAGGAGCGCTCCAAGGACCGCACCAGGCCCCGGACCAAGGAGCGCTCGGGGCCTGCCGGGCGCGGAGAAGGCGGTGGTTTCCGCCGCGCGGCCGCCAGGACCGGTCGCCGCGCCGGCATCGCGCTCGCCGGTACGGCTGTCGCCGCGTCGATCGCGGCCCTGGCCTGGTCGGCCACCACGTTCCTCGGCTCCGTACCAGGACCCACGGGTGACGCGGCTTTGCTGTCCTCGGATTTCGTACGTGGCCAGATCGGCGGGCTGTTCCACGGCCCGCGTCGACTCGACCAGTCCAGCTCGTCCGAGACCTCGGGCCCGTCCCAGCCGGGCGTCGTCCCCACCTCCACACTGACGCCGTCGGAGAAGAGGTACCTCCCGGCCCGGGTCACCACCCGGCCCGACACCGAACCCCCAGGCAGGACCCGGGATCCCGAGACGCCCGTCCCCGGGATCCCCGATCCGCGCCAGCCGGCGCCAGTGCCGACCACCCCGGGCTCGCCCGCACCGACGTCGTCGCCTGACGGAACGCCGTCGCCGCAGCCGAGCGACTCCGCGACGCCCGATCCGACTCCCAGCGGCGATCCGACCAGCCCGGCACCGACGCCGTCCGACAGCCCGTCGGACACCCCGGACCCCACCCCGTCGGACACCCCGGACTCGACGCCTACGCCCGACCCGACTCCGTCAGACCCGCCCGAACCCACGCCGTCTGACCCCCCGGAGCCCACGCCGAGTGACTCACCGAGCGACTCGCCGAGCCCTACCGAGTCGCCCACCGCCTCGGAGACACCAAGCTCGTCGCCGTCGCCGACCCCGTCGGAGACTCCGACCGAGCGGCCATCCGAGAGCCCTTCGCCATCTGACAGCCCGAGCCCGTCAGACAGCCCGTCGGACCCGCCTCCTCCGGGAGCGGCTGCCCAGGGGAGCGCCTTCGCGACGTACTTCCCGCACGAGTGGTACTCGCCCGACCGGTGGGCGGCGTTCTTCTTCTCCTACGCCGCTCTGCAGGACCTCGCCCAAGGAGAGCCGTCCGGCGGGTGACGGGATCGGCATGCGGAAGTAGGTCAGTCGTACGGCCCTGACAGCGCGAGCCTGGAGTCAACGGGGTTGAGAGGTCACGCGGATGGGAGCGCGTCCCGCGACCTCTCAGCTCCAGCGCTCGCCGGTCAGGAGTTCGTACGCCTCGACGTAGCGTGCCCGGGTCGCCTCGACGATCTCCGGAGGAATTTCCGGAGCGGGTGGCTTCTTGTCCCATCCGGTCGAGGTGGCCCAGTCCCGGACGAACTGCTTGTCGTACGACCCCTGCGGCCGGCCGGGCTCCCAGGAGTCCGCCGCCCAGAACCTCGACGAGTCCGGTGTGAGCACCTCGTCGGCGAGCACGAGCGTGCCATCAGGCGCGAAACCCACCTCGATCTTGGTGTCGGCGATGATGATCCCGCGGTCGGCCGCCAGCTCGGCTCCGCGCCGGTAGACCGCCAGGGTGAGCTGGCGCAGCTCCTCGGCGGTCGCCGGGCCGACCTTGAGCGCCACCTCGTCATACGTCATCGGGGTGTCGTGCTCCCCGACGGGCGCCTTGGTGGTGGGGGTGAAGATGGGTTCGGGCAGCTTTGACCCGTCGACCAGGCCGGGCGGGAGCGGGACACCGCAGACCGTGCCGGTCGCGGCGTAGTCCGCGAGTCCGGATCCGGTGAGGTAGCCGCGGGCGACGCACTCGACCGGCACCATCTCCAGCCGGCGGCAGCGGATCGCGCGGCCCGCGAACTCCGGGGGCACCTCGGTGCTGGAGATCACGTGGTGCGGCACCAGGTCGGCCAGCTGCTCGAACCACCACAGCGAAAGCGCCGTCAGGATCCGCCCCTTGTCGGGGATCGGCGTGGGGAGTACGACGTCGTACACCGAGATCCGGTCGGAGGCGACCAGGATCAGGTCGTCGCCGTCCTGGTAGATGTCGCGGACCTTGCCGGAGTAGACGTGCTGGGGACCGGATGGCAAGGCGGACTCGCTCATGCGCGTCCCCGCTTCGCTCCGGGCGCGCATGAGGCACCAATAGCACTGCGCTGAATGATTCGCTCGCGGCGCTCGCTCATGTTCCGATCCTCCCAGAGCCGCCGAATGGGCCCGCCGGCTGGAGTGCTGGTTGAGGGTGCCGGCCGCTTACCGCCCGTCGCGTGGTCCGAACGTCTCCAGGGCGTCGGCGTCGCTGGCCCGCGCCCGAATGAAGTAGTCGGCCCATTCCGCCGCGTCGGGATAGCCCGATTCGGCCGCGATGCGCGCGCAGGCGGTGTCGGCGTCGAACGTCGCACACCGCAGGGTCACTCCGCCTCCGAGCAGCGCCCAGTGCGCGCCCGCCCGGCCGTAGGGCATCCCGACGCTGCCGGGATTGACCACCAGCCGGGTGTGCGCGAGCCGGACGTACGGCATGTGGGTGTGCCCGCAGACCACGGTGCGGACCGCGGGTTCGAGTCCGGTGAACACCTCAGCCCAGCGGTCGAGGCGGGAGTCGACGAGGACGACCTCCTCGTCGTCGCGGGGCGTCGCGTGACAGAACACCACTGGTCCAAGGCCCGCCACCTCCAGCGTGACCGAGGTGGGCAGGCTGTCGAGCAGCTCCAGCTGGTCGGGTCGAAGCTCGCCGGCGGCCCACGTGGCGATGGCGTCGGGGGTGGAGATCACCCCGGTCCGGGCGTACTCCACCAGCTCCCGGTCAGCGTTCCCGCGTACCCACACGACCCGGTCACCCAGGCTGGTCAGGAGGTCGAGCACCTCGACGGGCTGCGGGCCGGCCGCGATGTCGCCTGTCAGGACCACCCGGTCGGCCGCGCGGACGTCGGGCTCGGCCAGGACCGCCTCCAGTGCCGGGAGTACGCCGTGGATGTCGGAGAGGACCGCGACCTTCGGTATCGCCATACGGCGCATCCTGCCGGTCGGACCGGCCTCGGTGCGCGTGCGTTCGCCGTGGGCCGAACGCCCGGCACGCCGAACGCCGGTCACGCCATCGCGTCGCGCCAGGCGTCGTGCTCGGCGGTCAGCCGCGCCACCACGTCGGGGTGCAGCGCCGCGAGGTTCTCCGTCTCGCCGATATCGCGACGAAGGTCGGTGAGGCGCAGGCCGGCACCGATGTCGGTGTGTTCGGTACGCCGGAGCGCCTCGGCGTGCGCGCCGTCCTCGGCATGGTGCAGCTTCCAGTCGCCGGACCGGATGGCCCACTGGAAACCGCAGTCCCAGTGGAGGGTGCGCTCCCGCTGCGGCTGCTCGTGCGGCTGCCCCACCGGCTGGTCGGCGCCGCGGAGTGCGTCGAGTTGGTCGATGCCGTCTGAATGCGCCCACTGGTCAGGAGAGGCGCCGGCGGCGGAAAGCAGTGTCGGATAGAGGTCGAGCGTGCTGACCAACCCGTCGAGGGTGCGCCCACCGGCAACGTCGCCGCCCGGCCAACGCACCAGGTAGGGAACCCGGATACCGCCCTCCCACAAGGTGTATTTCGTACCCCGCAAGGGCGTGTTGACACCGAAGTTGCAGGTGGAGCCACCGTTGTCGGTTGTGTAGACGATGATCGTGTCGCCGGTGAGGTCGCGCCGCTCGAGTTCGTCAAGGAGCAGGCCGATCTGGGCGTCCATGAGTTCCAGCTGCGCAAGATAGTAGGCGCGGCCATCCGGCAGGTGTGGTGAGATCGCGCCGTCGTACCAATCCACGTAGTCCGACACGCCGGGATCCCAGTCGGGGAACCTCGCCAACCCGCGCTTGACAAGCTCCTCCTCCGGCAGCTGGAAGCAGAAGTTGTGTACGGCGTTGAACGCCAGCATGAGAAAGAACGGCTCATCCTCGTGCCTGGCAACGAAATCCCGGGCCCGGACGCCCAGCTCCTCGGTCAGAAACCCTTCGAGCGCACACTCTTCGTCGCCGTCAAGGAGGGGTTGCACCGCCATCCGCCAGGAGGCTTCGGGGCCGTACTCGTCCGCCGCGGCTTGAGAATGCCGCAGGTAGTTGAGCCGGCCCATCTGCTGACCGGCCAGCCCGTAATAGCTTTCGGCGAACCCGTGGTGGGGCGGGCAGGCGCGATCGCCGCGGCGTTCCTTGCCGTAGTGCACCTTGCCGAGATATCCGGTGGCATAGCCGAGATCGCTGAACCGCTCCGCCAGTGAGGGCAGGTGATCGGGGAAGGCGCTGGTGTCAAACCACCGGGCACCCCACCGCTGCTGGTACTGACCGCCGATCAGACCCGCGCGTGACGGGCTACAGATCGGTGCGGTGACGTAGGCGTTCGTGCACGTCACTCCCGTTGCGGCCAGCCGGTCGAGCCCCGGCGTGCGAACGGCCGGATCGATGCCGAGCGCCCCACGGTCGGTGTACCCATGATCGTCGGAAACGATGAGTACGACGTTCGGCCGCCTCGCCCGGCTCGGTGCGTGCGTTGTCGCCGCCTGTGTGCTCGACCGCGTTGCCATGGCCTCCATCCTCGTGGATGGGCGGCGCGCGGGTCGGCTAGCGTCCGCGACATGACCGCACCCGGACGCCCCGGCCCCGAGCCCGCTGAACTCCACGGCCAGCTTCACCACGTCGAGCTGTGGGTGTCGGACCTCGCGGCGACGAAGCGGAGCCTGGGTTGGTTGTTGGGCCAGCTCGGCTACGAGGTCTTCCAGGACTGGCCGGCGGGCCGCAGCTGGCGGCTCGGTCCGACGTACGTCGTGGCCGAGCAGTCGCCCGCCCTCCTGCCCGGCGGCCACGATCGGCTGCGCGCCGGGCTCAACCACCTGGCCTTCCACGTCGCGGGTTGGGACCAGGTGGATCGGCTGGTGAAGGAGTCTCCTGAGCACGGGTGGGCGCTGATGTTCGCGGATCGGCACCCGTTCGCGGGTGGTGAGGCGCACTACGCCGCGTACCTCGAAGACAGCCAGGGGTTCGAAGTCGAGCTGGTGGCAGTCGACTGAACCCGTGAGCCGCTCGGGTCGTAGCCACCGGATCCGGCGGCCCTAGGGCGCCAACTCCGTTAGGCGTCGCTCGAGGAAGCGCCGTTCCGCACCGTCGTCGGTGAGCTCCCTCGCACGCCGATAGGCGTCGCGCGCCTCATCGGTCCTCCCGAGGCGCCGCAGGAGCTCGGCTCTGGTCGAGTGGAGGTAGCGGAAGTCGTCGAGGCCGAGTCCGTCCGCGATCCGCAGCCCGGCCGCCGGCCCCTCGGTCTCGGCGATGGCGATGGCACGGTTCAGCTCGACGACGGGCGAGGCGGTCAGGCGGGCGAGCTCCCCGTACAGCGCGGCGATCTGCTCGGTGCTCCACCGTGACCGGTCCTGATCGCCCAGCAGCACGATCTCGCCGTCGCGGAACCGCGACTCACGGCGGGAGTCGTGCAACAGCATCATCGCCAGCAGCCCGCGAACCTCGGGGTCGTCGGGAATGAGTTCGGTGAGGGCCCGACCCAACCAGATCGCCTCGGCCGCCAACTCCTCACGCCCGCCGTAGCCCTCGTTGAAGATCAGGTACACGACGGCGAGCACGGCGTCCAGACGTTCGCGGAGCAGATGAGCCGGCGGCACCCGAAACGGGATCCGGGCCGCTTTGATCTTGCGCTTGGCACGCACCAGCCGCTGCGCCATCGTGGGCTCCGGTACCAGGAACGCCCGGGCGATCTCGCCGGTCGTCAGCCCGCCGAGGGCACGCAGGGTGAGCGCAACCTGCGCCTCGACCGCGAGCGCCGGATGACAGCAGGTGAAGATGAGCTCCAGGCGCTCATCCGGAAAAGTCGGCGCGGCCATCGACACCTCATCACGGTCCGGCACCGCAAGCGAGCCGAGCTTCGAGGTGAGAGCCCGGTCCCGACGGATGCGGTCTACGGCGCGGTTGCGAGCCGTCCTCATAAGCCAGGCGTGCGGGTTGATCGGCACGCCGTCGCGTGGCCAGCGGTCGGCGGCGATGGCGAACGCTTCCTGGGCGGCTTCTTCGGCGAGATCGAAGTCGCCGAGGAAGCCGATCAGGGTGGCAACGAGGCGGCCCCATTCCTCGCGGAAGACCTGATCGAGTGTCGTTACCAATACACCTCCGAGGGGCGGATCTCGACGGCCCCGCCGTAGCGAGCTGCTGGGACACGGGCGGCCACCTCGATCGCCGCATCCAGGTCGTCGGCCTCCAGGATGAACAAGCCGCCCACGGCCTCCTTCATACCGACGAACGGGCCGTCGGTTGTCAGGGTCCTACCACCCTCGACGCGGACCGTGGTCGCGTTCTGGGGCTGTCCCATCGGAGGGACGGGAGTGACGCCCGGCGTCTGATTGATCCCTTGGTAGTCGGCATAGACCTGCTTCTGCTCCCCCTCAGGAAGCGCGGCCTGCCGCTCGAGCGCGTCGCCTTGGTAGATCAGCATGACGTACTTCATCACCATCTCCTCGTTCCAGATCGGTCGCAGTAAGACGAACGGCGAGCCCAGAAATCGACAAGTCGACACCAGAATCACCTGGCAACTCCTGAGCGGTGCCAGTCATGCGATCCACGATCTGCTCCCCTCCGACACGCGGCACGGGGCTAAGACTCGGCCCCTGAAACACCGAACACGTTTAGCAACATGCTCTAGAGGATCTCTCCGGGGCGGTACGCCGCCGCTTCCGGATAACGCTCGACGATCTCCTCCACCTGGCGTACGACCTCGGCCACCTGCGCGACCGCCGCGCCGGTGAAGGACAGCGGCTCCGACACCAGCGCGTCCAGGTCATCGTGGCTCAACCCGAGCCGCTCGTCGGCGGCGAGCCGGTCGAAGAGGTCGTTGCGCTCGGCACCCTTCTCGCGCATGGCCAGCGCGACCGCCACCGCGTTCTCCTTGATGACCTCGTGCGCGGTCTCCCGACCGACACCGCGCCTGACCGCGGCCATCAGAATCTTCGTCGTCGCGAGGAACGGGAGGTAGCGCTCGAGTTCGCGGTTGATAACCGCCGGGAAGGCGCCGAACTCATCCAGCACGGTGAGGAACGTCTGGAAGAGCCCGTCGGCGGCGAAGAACGCGTCAGGCAGCGCGACCCGGCGTACCACCGAACACGAGACGTCGCCCTCATTCCACTGGTCGCCGGCAAGCTCGCCCATCATGGACAGGTAGCCGCGCAGGATCACGGCGAGGCCGTTCACGCGTTCACAGGAACGGGTGTTCATCTTGTGCGGCATCGCCGACGAGCCGACCTGCCCAGGCTGGAATCCCTCAGTGACAAGCTCGTTCCCGGCCATCAGGCGGATCGTCGTCGCGAAGCTGGACGGGGCCGCCGCGGTCTGCGCGAGCGCCGCGACGACATCGAAGTCGAGCGACCGTGGATAGACCTGACCGACACTCGCCAGGACGCGGGTGAAGCCGAGATGCTGGGCGACCCGGCGTTCGAGCTCGGCGAGCTTGGCCGGATCGCCGTCGAGCAGGTCAAGCTGATCCTGCGCGGTGCCGACCGGCCCCTTGATCCCGCGCAGCGGGTAGCGGGCCAGCAGGTCTTCGAGGCGTTGCAGAGCGATCATGAGCTCATCAGCGGCCGAGGCGAACCGCTTGCCCAGCGTCGTCGCCTGCGCCGCGACGTTGTGGCTACGGCCAGCCATGACGAGGTCGGAGTACTCCACGGCGCGGCCCGCCAGCCGGACCAACGTGGCGACCACTCGATCACGGATCAGCTCGAGCGACGCCCGGATCTGCAGCTGCTCGACGTTCTCGGTGAGGTCGCGGCTGGTCATACCCTTGTGGATGTGCTCATAGCCGGCGAGGGCACAGAACTCCTCGATCCGGGCTTTCACGTCGTGCCGGGTGACCCGTTCACGCTCGCGGATCGAGGCCAGATCCACCTGGTCGACGACGCGTTCGTACGCCTCGATCACGCCGTCGGGCACCTCGACGCCAAGATCACGTTGGGCCTTGAGGACCGCGATCCAGAGCCGGCGTTCGAGAACGATCTTGTGCGCGGGTGACCAGAGCTCGACCAGGGCCGCGGACGCGTACCGCGCGGCGAGGACATCGGGAATCAGAGGCTGCGACACGCCCCTCATTCTCTCGTGACGTCGCAACCCTCCGATCGCCCGGGTGACGGACGCACGGATGCGGGTTGTTGGAGGACTGTCGGCTTCTTTGCCGAAGTTCCTCCAACAAGTGGCGACGACCTCTTAGGAGACCTGGAAGCGGCCGGTCTCCTGGAATGCCTTCCAGAGCCCGAGCGTCTCGTCGACATGATCATGACGGTCCTCGGGAAGGTCGGCGAAGAACGCCACCTCCAGGGCCTCACCGTCAACCGGCCGCGGCGAACCCGACCAGCGGTGGGCGACGAAGCAGATCGCGAACGAGTGGACCTGATCCCCGTTGGGGTAGGTCACCGAGGACAGGTCAGGATGGGAGACGCAGCCGAACGCCTCGAGATCGGCGGGGTCGGCGCGCAGCCCGGTCTCCTCCTCGAGTTCACTGACCGCTGTCAGCGCGAAGGTCGAGCCTGGCTCGGCGCTGCCGGCCGGTAGGCCCCATCGGCCGGTGTCGCTTCGCCGGATGAGTAGGAGCCGATCGTCACGGTCAAAGGCCAGGACCTGCGCGGCGGGCACCACCACGAGGTCGGTGCCGATCTTCTGTCGCAGCCGCCAGAGGTACGACCCTTCGAATCCCATGACTCTCCTGTCTGCGGAACGGGTTTGTCGGGTTACTCCAGGCCTCGCGGGCCGGGCCGCGATCGACTTGCCTGGGGTCCATAGGCTTCCAGGCATGACCAAACTTGTACGCGTCGGTGTTCAGATCCAGCCTCAGCACGCCGACTACGCCCAGATCCGCGACGCCGTCGCGCGCGCGGAGGACGCGGGCGTCGACGTCGTCTACAACTGGGACCACTTCTTCCCGCTGTACGGCGAGCCGGACGGCAAGCACTTCGAGTGTTGGACGATGCTCGGCGCCTGGGCCGAGGCCACTTCCCGGGTGGAGATCGGCGCCCTTGTGACGTGCAACAGCTACCGCAACCCTGACTTGCTCGCCGATATGGCACGTACGGTCGACCACATCAGCAACGGCCGACTGATTCTCGGGATCGGCTCCGGGTGGTTCGAACGCGACTACACCGAGTACGGCTACGAGTTCGGTACCGCGGGCGGCCGGCTCGACAACCTGTCCGAGGCCCTGCCGCGCATCACGCAGCGCTGGAAGAAGCTCAACCCCGCTCCCACCCGCGACATCCCGATTCTCATCGGCGGTGGCGGCGAGCGTAAGACGCTGCGTTACACCGCGGAGTACGCCCACATCTGGCACGGCTTCGGCGACCCCGAAACCCTGAGCCACAAGCGCGACGTCCTCGACAAGTGGTGCCACGAGATCGGCCGCGACCCGGCCGAGATCGAGCGGTCCGCGGGCGCCGACGGGGACCCCGAGGAGGTGGCCGCCAAGCTGCTGGCCGCGGGGATCACGCAGTTCACCTTCGGCCTCAACGGCCCTGACTACGACCTCAGCGTGGTCAAGAAGTGGGTCGCCTGGCGCGACCAGTACAACGCCGCCGCCGCATCCTGAGCGCCGGATCTGAGTGAAGCGGTAGCTGACTTGGCGGAGGTGTGTCGGCTTCTAGGCCGAGACTCCTCCGCCAAGTCAAGGTGGAGGTAAGTCAGCCGGGGCAGGTCAGTCCGCGATCATGTCCGGATCGGTCACCACCGCACGCATCGTCTCCACGGTGAGCGGCAACGCCGCCAGGGTCGGCTCGAGGGTCGACAGGTCTTCCCCGCCCCGCTCGAAGTAGCCCGTGCTCGTGGCGATCGAGACGATCCAGCCATCCTTGCGGAGCAAGGTGACGCCGCGCGCTGCCGCATGCGGGTCCCGTCCCTCTGCCACCCGCAACGTGCTGCCGTCGGCCAACGTCTCCGACCGGCATGAGGTCCAGCTGAAGCCGTCCACGAAGGACTTGACCGGACGTACCGCACACGACCTTCTGTCGGGTCCCTTGTCGATCCACTGGAGGTCCGCCCCAGGTCGGTACAACGCCACCACCACGGTGCCCTTCGCGTCACCGTCGCTCCAGGTACCCCAGGAGAGCTCCTCATCGTGCTGGTCAGGGGAGGTTCCGCTGTACGACACGCCGTTCGCCGAGTAGTTCGGCGTTCCCAGATGCTTCACGACCACACCGCGGAAGCTCGCTGTCGGCAGCGGGCCAGGGAGGGTGTCCACCTTCCCCGGACCCGTGCTCCCACCCCGAGCGACGGTTGGCTTCGGCGTGTCCGGCACTGTCACCGACGGCCGTGGCGCCGGCGTCGTCGGGCGGGGCGTGGCCGAGGGGCTGGCAGTGGGAGTCGCGGCCGGAGAGGACGGGCCGGTGGTGGGCGTCGCCGGACCGCCACCGAAGAAGCTCGCCTGCGTACCCCCACCAACCACACCAGGAACGGCGTACGCCGCCCCCACCACGAGCGCGACGCCACACACCGCGCCTGCCGTCGCCCGGGCCCGCCGCCACCGCAGCGCCTTCCGTCCGCGCGTCACGTCGTCCGTCATGGGCGGGTTGCCCGCGGGCTCGCCGTCGAGTGAGCGCTCCAGAGCTGCTCGAATATTGTTGTCGTCCATCGTCCTCATCCCGTCCTCAGGTCCTCCGCCAGAGCGGCGCGTAGCCGATCGACAGCGCGGGACGTCTGGCTCTTGATCGTGCCGACCGAACAGCCGAGATCCTGGGCCGTTTCCTCGAGCGAGAGACCCCACCAGTACCGCAGGACCACCGCGGCCCGCTGCCGGTCAGGCAACGAACGGATCGCGGCCCGCAGCTGGTCACCGTCCTCGAACGACAACCCGCCCGGAAGCGCCGACTCGGGCAGCTCCGCCGTCACCGACTCGCGCCGCCACGGTCGCCGCCGTTCGTCGAGGTGGCAGCGCAGGAGCGTCTGCCGGGCGTACGCCTCCTCGGTGCCTTCCTGCCTGATCCTGGGCCAGGCGACGTAGAGCTTCGTGAGGGCGGTCTGGACCAGGTCTTCCGCATGGTGCCAGTCGCTGCACAGCAGGTAGGCGAACCGCCGTAGGTGACGCCGGCGAGCACTGACGAACTCACTGAACTCCTGCGCCCGCCGTCCGCCGTCCATCCCCACTGACGTCCTCCTGCCCCACGCTGGCCCCGGTGCCTCGCGCTCGTCGGTCGTTGTGCGCTGTCACCGGCATCTACGGAACGTGGGCGGCAAAGGTTGTCAGCGATTGTTCGGGTTGTCGTCGAGCACGAGCCGGCCGCGCGCGTCGTACATCCGGATCGTGTACGACGGCTGGGGCTGGTCACCCTGCTTGGCCGGGTCCTCGAAGCGGCGCAGCACCCACCGCCCGTCCACGATCGGGACCTCCTGGGTCTCACCCGCGGCCGCGAAGGTGACCCGCGTGACCTCGGCGGGAACGACGCCGTGCCCGAACCACAGCTCCCAGGCGCAGCCGTCCCGCGCGTCCCCCCGGCAGGGTCGGGATCGGGCGTAGTCAACCGTGGTGTACTCCGCCAACTCCGACTGCCGCACGCTCGACGGCGACGTGTCGAGGGTGCTCAGCATCGTGGCGGCGTTCTCGCGGGTCAGCAGGTCGAGGTTGCAGACAACGTGGGCCTTGGAGCGGGGATCCCACAGCAGCGCCGTGACGCCGGACTGGTCGGTGACCGTCGTGCGTACCCGCATCGGGCGGATCGTGTCAGGCTCGGCCGACACCGGGGAACGCAACCGCCGGCCATGATGGAAAGCCATCCACACGGTTTGGGGTTCGGGCACCACGTCGGGTGGGCGCACCTCCGCCATCCGGGCGCATTCCCGGACGATGCCGGGGTTGTCGAGCGGGGCCTTGGCCGCGACCGTCGTGGACTCGGACGGGGAGTTCCACGGAACGACGTACACCGCCGCGGCGACCAGCCCCACGCCGCAGGCCGCGGCCACCGCCGAGATGGTACGCCGACGCCACCGCACGCGTCGGCGCCCGCGCGCCAGGAGGTCGAGGTCATCGATCTGGAAGGGACGCCCAGAGTCATCGGCCGCGGCCCGGAACATCCGGCTGAGGTCCTCGCCGCTGAGATCGCCGTCTTTGAGGTCGGGGTTCACCGCGCGGTCCTTTCGTGCTCGCCCGAGGTGGTGGCATCGGCGCCGGCGAGCGGACCGAGCAGCCGGCGCAGGTTCGCCAAGCCCCGCGACGTCTGGCTCTTTACCGTTCCCGGGTCGATCTGAAGGACCTCCGCGGTCTGCTCGACGGACAGGTCGTCGAGATACCGCAGAACCAACACGGCACGCTGGCGTGGCGGCAGTTCACGAAGGGCCTCGACCATGGCCAGCGAATTGTCAATCCCGGCGAAACTTCCGTCCGTGGTCGCGGTGTCCTCCGGGAACGACTCGACCACCCGCTCGCGTCGGCGCCAGGGCCGGCGGGCGTCGTCGATGACGGCGGAGATCACGGCGCGCCGCGCGTACGCACCGAAGGTCTCCGTCTTGCGCAGCCGTGGCCAGGCGACATAGAGCTTGATGAATGCCTGTTGTACGGCGTCCTCGGCGCGGTGCCAGTCGCCGCAGAGGAGGTACGCCGTTCGTCGCAGGGCCCGGGCCGAGCCGTGCACGAACTCCACGAACTCGGCGTCGTCCCCGCGTCCCATCGGGCCCCCTGTCGGTCCTTCCCACCTTCAAACGGCACCGGCGCAACGGAGGGTTGCACGCCGGGGGCATCTGGCGCAATGAAAAGTTCCGTACGTCGGCCGGCCGGACGGGCAGGAGTAGCGGCCGGACTTCAGGGGCACAGAAAGCTTCAGGGGACAGAAGACGGCAAGGGAAAACCAGCACACCGTGGGGGAAATCATGGAGATGCCCGTCGTGAACAGCTGCGCGGCCGAGGCCTGCGCGTACAACCGCGAACAGACCTGCCACGCGCTCGCCATCACCGTCGGAGACTCCCGGAGCGCCCAGTGCGACACGTTCTTCGGCGCGGCGATGAAGGGCGGCGACCCGAGCTCCATCGGTCACGTCGGCGCCTGCAAGAAGGCCGACTGCATGCACAACATCGACCTTGAATGCCAGGCGCCCGGCATCGTCGTGGGTTACCGGGAGAGCGAGGTCGACTGCCTGACGTACCAACCGATCTGATCGGACGCCCGGCGGGGCGACGTATGGCGGCCTGGCGGACCTACGACCGCGGGAGGTTGACCTCGCCGAGAACCGCCGCGGCGGCGATGTCCATGCGGTGGTGGGCCCCTTCGAGGTGGATCCGCGCCACCGCGTCATAGACCCGGTCACGCGCGATCGCGAGGTCTGGACCATGCGCTGTCACGGCGAGCACCCGGCCACCGGCGGCGACGAGGTTGCCGGCCTGGTCCACCGACGTACCCGCGTGAATCACGTGGACACCCTCCAGCGCGTCGACCTCCTCGGCCCCTTCGATGACGTCGCCGGTACGAGGCGCCTCGGGGTATCCGTGGGTGGCCACGACCACCGTGACCGCGGCGCCGGGCTGCCAGCGGAGCTGCTCGAGGTCGGCGAGGGTTCCGGTCGCGGCGGCGTGCAGCAGCCGGCCCAACGGCGAACGCAGCAACGGCAGCAGGACCTGCGTCTCCGGATCCCCGAACCTGCAGTTGAACTCCACGACCCGCACGCCGCGGGAGGTGAGCGCCAGTCCGGCGTACAGGAGTCCCGCGAACGGCGTGCCGCGGCGGCGGAGTTCGTCAACCGTGGGTTGCAGGACCCGCGCCACCACGTCGTCGACCAGATCGGGGGGCGCCCACGGCAGCGGCGCGTAGGCGCCCATGCCGCCGGTGTTGGGTCCGGCGTCGCCGTCACCGACCCGCTTGAAGTCCTGCGCCGGCATGAGCGGAACGACGGTCTTGCCGTCGGTGACGCCGAACAGCGACACCTCCGGCCCGTCGAGGTATTCCTCGACCACCACGCGGTCCGCGCTGGCGGCGTGCGCCAGGGCGGCATCCCGGTCGGTCGTGACGACGACTCCTTTGCCGGACGCGAGCCCGTCGTCCTTGACGACGTACGGCGGCCCGAACGCGTCGAGCGCGGCGGCCACCTCGTCGGCGTTCTCGCACACCCGCGCCATCGCGGTGGGTACGCCGGCGGCGGCCATGATTTCCTTGGCGAACGCCTTCGAGCCCTCGATCCACGCCGCCGCCCGGGACGGGCCGAAGCAGGCGATGCCACGCGCGCGTACCGCGTCGGCCGCGCCGTTGACCAAGGGCGCCTCCGGACCGACGATCACCAGGTCGACGCCCAGCTTGTCGGCCAGGTCGGCGATGGCGTCGTTGTCGGAGATGTCGAGCGGATGGGTCTCCGCGACGTGCGCGGCACCGGGGTTGCCCGGGGCGACGTGCACGGTCTGGACGGCGGGGTCTGCGCCGAGGGCGAGAGCGAGGGCGTGTTCGCGGCCACCGGAGCCGACGACGAGTACGTCCATGACAAACGACCCTAGCGAGCCCGCCGTCGTCAGATCTCTCGGGCCGGTGCTCACTCCGGCTCGGGGCGCCGCTCCACCGGCGGATAGACCGTCCGCGGACCCACCACCTCGGCGCCCAGCGCCCGCACCCGGGACCGCAGGCCCCGGTCCGCGGTCACCACCAGGACCTGCCGGTGCTGGCCGTCGTTCCTGACCAGGTCGACGATCGCGTCGTCGCCGGACCCGGAGGCGGGGTGTACGCGGACCTCCGGCGTACCTCGTACGCCCTTCGCCGCTCCCTCCACCACGAGCACCACGTCGAGCGGCGGATCGGCGATGCCGGGCAGGCCGGTGGCTCCGATCGGGGCGAGGGCGTCGCGCAGGCGTTCGGTGGCCCCAGCCCGGTCGCGCCACCAGCCGTCGGGAACCGACCCGACGACGTTCGCCGCGTCGACCACGACGAGCGGGCGCACTTCGTCGCTCACGACTCCACACTCCCACGCGGAACCGCCCGCACCGGAGTCGCGAACGCCACGATGTTGGAGAGGTACTCCTGACCGTTCCAGTCGTCGCACGTCACGACCACGAGGCGGGCCGGCACGGACTGGTCGAAGACGCGTTCGGCGTCCCTGGCCAGCGTGGCCTTGTGATACGCGCGGACCTCCTCGACGCGGTAGCGGATCAGCCCGCTCGGCGTACGTACGTCGATCTGGTCACCCGCCTTCAGCAGGTGGAGGTCGTCGAGGGCCCCGCCTCCGGTATGCACGGTGTGTCCGGCGATGACGGTGCCGCCCCGCGCCACGCCCGGCGGCGCGCCCCCGGACCACCAGCCGACGAGCCGCGGGCTGCGCGGGGGCAGGAGGGTACGCCGCGGGCCGACCGGCGTGGCGACAACCCTGGCATCGACACCGAGCCGCGGGATGGCAATGCGTTCGGGAGGCGCCGGCGGCAACTGCGGCACTGTCGGCGTCGGCGTGGGCCGCGGGCTCGACGCCGCACGGAGCAGCCCGTCAGGTCCGGCGAACGGCCCCCACACGGCGAGGGCGGCGAACACCGCGATGCCGAGTACGGCGCCGAGCCGGGCGACCAGCTTGCCCGAGTCGTCCACGACGCGTCAGCGATTCAGCCGTGGCGCCGGCGGTGCAGCAGCCCGCCGATGGTGAGCCCGGCAAGGCCAAGCAACGCGAGGATTCCGAAGCCGACGGGTCCTGACGCGGACACCGGCCGGGCCGCGGTGACCTCGTCCCCCGGCATCGAGGCGAGCCCGGCCGGCACAGCGGTCGGCACCTCGGTTGGTTCCGGAGCAGGGGGTGTCGGTGAGGAGGTGGGCGTCGGCGGTGTCCGGTGGGCCAGCACGTGGTTGGGACCGCAGGAGACGGTGCCGATCGCGAGGTCGGCGAGGGTGTCGGGAACGACCGCCACCCGCAGGGCCGTCACGGTGATACCGCCGCCGCGCCGCGTCTGCTTGTTGGTCGCGATGGTGAGCAGGTCGCCCGTCGGCAGTTGATCAGCCGGCAGCTGGTCGAGAAGCGCCTTGATCGGATCGCTGAGGCCCGGAACCTCCGGCAGCTTGGCGAGCAGGTCGTCCAGGCCGAGGCCGAGCCCACCTGAGGGGATGCCGGCGATCGGGACCCGCTGACCGGCGACCACCGCGACGACCTCCGCGTCGGCCACGCTCGCCGACCCGCGCGCCACCTGAGGCGTCGCGGAGCACTGCGCGGTCACCGCCGAGCCCTCGATCCGCAGCTCCAGCTCAGGAAGCGACGAGGGATCGGGCAGGCCGGGGATCTCGGGCAGCTTCGGCAGCTTGGTAAGGACATCACCGAGCCCGAGCTGGTCGAGTGATCCGAGGGAGAGGACCACCCGCCCGCGGCTGTTGGTGAGGCAGCGACCGTGCGGGCCCACCTCGACCGTGCCGTTGCGACTGACGAGGCCGGCACACGCCGCGGACGTACCATCCTTGGCCGCCGTTGCGTCCTGCCCCAGCGAGCCGCCCACCACGGTCGCCTGCTGCTCGAGGACCGGCAGCATCGGCGTGTTGCGGCCGGCAGTGCGCTCGCGGCCGCCGTCGTTGGTGGCTACGAACTCGCCCGTCCCGGTGGACTGACCGCCGAGGCGCACCGTTGCCGCGCTCGCGGACGCCTTGCTCACCGGAACCCTCGCGAGGCCCGGATCGGCGGCCAGGACGACCACGACGCCGGCAGCCGCGAGAGTTCCGGTCACCCGGCGGAGTACACCCACGATCATTTCGCGTCACCCCCGAACTGCGTGGATCCGGCCCCTCACGGACTTCGCCCGTTTGGGCCCGCCCCCACCTCAAGGGGCCGATGATCGCCCCCGTTGACACCACCAGACCTGCGCAGTGAGAAACGAGCACGTGCGCGGCGGGTTACGGGAGCGATCGCGGAGAACGCGTGAGTGCGAAGACGCGGGGTCGCGTCAGATCAGGCCTCGAAGGGCGATGACCTCATCGCGACCGGGTCCGACGCCGATGCCCGCGACCGGCGCGCCAATCAGCTCCTCCACGGTCTTGACGTACGCCTGCGCCGCCTTCGGCAGGTCCTCGAACGTCCGGCAGCCGGAGATGTCCTCCCACCATCCGTCGAGGTACTCGAAGATCGGCCGGGCGTGGTGGAAGTCGGTCTGCGTCATCGGCATCTCGTCGTGGCGCACGCCGTCCACGTCGTACGCCACACAGACCGGCACACGCTCGAACCCTGACAGCACGTCCAGCTTGGTGAGGAAGTAGTCGGTGAAGCCGTTGACCCGGGTGGAGTAGCGCGCGATCACCGAGTCGAACCACCCGCAGCGGCGGGCCCGCCCGGTCGTCACGCCGTACTCCCCGCCGACCTTGCGCAGTTGTTCGCCATCGGCGTCGTGCAGCTCCGTCGGGAACGGCCCGGCGCCCACCCTGGTGGTGTAGGCCTTGAGGACGCCGATCACCCGGCTGATCCGGGTCGGCCCGACACCGGCACCGATGCAGGCGCCGCCGGCGGTCGGGTTGGAGGACGTGACGAAGGGATAGGTGCCGTGGTCGACGTCGAGCATCGTCGCCTGCGCGCCCTCCAGCAGCACCACCTTGTCCTGGTCAAGCGCCTGGTTGAGAACCGCGGAGGTGTCGATGACGTGCGGGCGGAGCGCGTCGGCGTACCGCAGGAACCCGTCGACGATCTCGTCGACGCTGATGGCGCGGCGGTTGTAGACCTTCACCAGCAGGTGGTTCTTCTGGTCGAGCGCCCCGACGACCTTCTGCCGGAGGATGCCGGGATCGAAGAGGTCCTGGACGCGCACGCCGACCCGGTTGACCTTGTCGGCGTATGTCGGGCCGATGCCGCGGCCGGTCGTGCCGATCTGGTTTTTGCCGAGGAAACGCTCGGTGACCTTGTCGACGGTGGCGTGGTACGGCGCGATCAGGTGGGCGTTGGCCGAGATCAGGAGGTTCGCGCAGCTCACACCGCGCGACTCGAGCATGCCGATCTCGTCGAGGAGGACCGCTGGGTCGACGACGACGCCGTTGCCGATCACCGGCACACACCCGGGCGTGATCACTCCCGACGGGAGCAGGTGGACGGCGTAGGACTCACCGTCGACCACCACCGTGTGGCCGGCGTTGTTGCCGCCCTGGTAGCGGACGCAGTAGTCGACCGAGCTGCCGAGCAGATCGGTGACCTTGCCCTTGCCTTCGTCTCCCCATTGGGCACCAACGAGCACAATCGCGGGCATCAGGGGTCCTTCCGGGTGGCGGACATCCAGCCGTCGCCGCCGAAACGGGGCACGTCGTCGGGTTCCCTCGCCTCACCGCCGAGGCGCGGGGCACGGCTCTTGCGCCGGCAAGGGTAGTCCACGGAAGCCGCCGGCGCCGCCGTGAGGGCGTCCGGTGACGAGTGCCGGCAGCACGGCGACGCGGCTGAAGATCACGAGGAGCGGCTTGGGGCGGGTGGGAGGGGGTAGGGTGCCGCACGTGGAGTCCCTGCTCGTGGTGACCAACCCGTACGCCGACTGTTCGGACGAGCACCTGGTCCAGAACGCCATCGACGCGCTGCGCGCCGAAGCCGACGTGCACGTCTGCCGGATCTCGATGCCGGGCGACCTCGACGGCGCCCTTCACCGTCGTGGTGGCCGCACCGTCGTCGTGGCCGGCGGTGACCGCAGTCTCCACACGGTGGTGGCGGCTCTGCATCGCCGCAACGAACTCGACGACGCCCTGCTCGCGGTGCTCCCGATCGGTGCGAGCGCGGACTTCGCCCACGGTGCGGGGATCCCCGTCGACCCGATGGCCGCCGCCCAGGTAGTGCTCCACGGGGTAGAGCGCCGGTTCGACCTGCTCGTCGACTGCCGCGGCGACGTGGTGGTCAACTCCGTACGCCTCGGCCAGTGCGGGCGCTGGCACCAGGTTGTCGGAATGCTGCCGCTCGCCCGGCACCTGGGCTACCCGCACGGTGGCGGCCAGGAGTTCGGCGCGCCGGACGGCGCGCGCGCCTCCGTCCTGTCCAAGCCCCTGCACGTACGCATCGAGGCCGACGACACCGTGGTCACCGACTTCGACCGGCCGGTGCTGCAGGTGGCGGTCAACAACTCCCCATCGCACGGGCCAGACAAGTCGCGAAGCACGGTCCCGGCACTCAGCGCGCCGACGTTCGCTCCGGGCGCCGACCCTGCCGACGGTCTCGCCGACGTCGTGGTCTGCTTCGCGGTCGACCCGCTCTCCCGAGCCCGGCGGGTGCTCCGCCGTCCGCATCCGATCGCGCGTGATGACCTGCTGACGGTCCGGGCCCGCCGGATCAGCGTCGCCGGGCAGCGGTTCTGGCTCAACTCCGACGGCCACGCCAGTGGCACCGAGCAGCGCTGCACCTGGAAGGTCGCGCCCAAGCGCCTGCGGATGATCGTCCCCGCCACCACGCCCAGCGAGTCCCTCGCCTCGGCCGCATCCGCGGCGCGCGACTAACCGCTCATGCGCTGTGTTGAATGACTCGCTCGCTCATGCCACCTAGACGACTGATTCCTAACTCAGTGGTCGTAGGCGATGAGGGATCGGGTGACGGGGGCGCCGGTGTTGTGGTTGTGCCAGATTGCGGTGGCGAGGGCGAGGAGGCGTTGGGCGATGCGGGCGTAGAGGCTTTCGGGGGTGCGGGCGCCGTGTAGTTCGAGGGAGAGCTGGCCTTTGC
>NZ_KB892791.1 GCF_000373925.1 Actinopolymorpha alba DSM 45243
CCACTCGATCACATGGGAGGAATACAAACCCTCCCGGCGCAGGATGGCGCCCTTCTCACCGTTAGCGGCGCTCTCGTACTCAGCGACAATCGCCAGCTTGTACTCCGGGCTGAACACCCGCCGGGACGGACGTGCCGCCGGGTCGCCCGCCGAGGTCGAAGCTGCGGGCCGGTCATCAGATGGGGTGGACACGTGCACAAGGATCTCCGATCCCGCCCTCGCTCAGGTAACCCGGGACTCACTCCGGGTGTCTCACCTCAGCCTGACAAAGAGGGGTCCGGGCGCGAACCTCCGCGCACGCGAGGCAGCGAACTCCAGGTCAGTTGCCATCAGGACGTCCTCAGCGCATCGCTCGACAAGTAGGTTCAGCCGAAAGGCATCGTCCACCCATCGGCGCGTCAGGGAATGTTGGGTAGCCAGGAAATAGCCGCCCAACTCCTGCGCCGTCGGAACGCTTGAATCCATGCGCGGAAGGCTAGCCGAACCTGCTGCCTGGCCAAGGTTCTGATGCCGTACGAGGGCAACGGCTACGCCCCGACCCTGGCTGCGCTTGCGGAACCGCCGGGCATACTGATGGCCGTGGCCTGAGACCTGCTGGAGGATGCGCGGTATGAAGCTCGATCAGAATCTTGTCGATGCAGCGAGAGCCCTGCTTGTTGCCCGCTACGGCGAGGCAGGCTGGGGTGGCGCCGCCGCGATGTACACGGCTACCGGTAGCGTTCTTACCAGCGTCTTCGTGGAGGCATTGAGCGACTCTGCTGGCCTGTGCATCGAGACCGGAGCGATCGCTGAGGCGCACAAACTGAACGAACCAATCACAGCCTCTGCCTGCGTAGTCAGGGATGATAATTCGCCGACCATCCGTGTCCTCGCGTCCTGTGGAACGTGCATGGAACGCCTGCGCTTCTGGGGCCCAGAGGTCGAGATCGCCGTCCCAGAGGAGAAAGCGCCAGGTGACTGGCGGGCGTACCGGCTCACCGAACTCCAGCCCCGTTGGTGGGGCAGCTCTTACGGAGCGAGATAGGCGAACTCTCTGGGAGGAGCCCTGGTGTCCTCCGGATACGAACACGACAGTATGGCGTTCATGGCCGATCCGAGCATCCGAATGGTTGCGTACGATCCTGAACCGCTTCGATTCAGGAGATCATGGATCGGGCTCGGACGGAGCGAGGCCCGCCACCGATGCCAGTCTGGGAGAGGACTGGGCAATGAGCACCTGGCCCTCCCAAGCCGTCACAGCAGGGCGGAAACGAAGCGCCCACGGGTGCGGACGAGCTCGGCCGCTGCCGCGATGAGGGCGGCGGCCGAGCGTTCGGACACGGCGGGTAGGGCCGCGACGACGCGGACGTCGGCGCCGGCGAGGCCGACCACATCCCGGATGCCGGCGGCCTCGAGTACCTCCGCCCGCTTCGGGCCGATGCCCCTGATGTCGGTGATGGGTACGTCGACCCGGGTGCGCACCACCAACGCCGGGCCGCTCGTCCCCCTTCGGTCCAGGGTGCGGTAGCGAGGCAGGTCCACGGCCTCCGCGGATCCGGCCAGGCGCCCGCCGAGCCGGATCCTGCTCGCACCACACGTCGGGCAGGCCGACACCGTTGCAGGCCGCCCGGCGCCAGTGACCACAGGGACGGGACGACGGGCCGGCCGATGCTCACCACAGGAGCAGCAGTAGCACCCGTCGGGGTCGCCGGCCGGGCTCGCGGGGCACAGCCCGCCCGGCGGTGTCGGCGCCTGTTGCGGCGTGCCGTGGTCGAGCCGGACCGTCACTCCGGACACCGCCAGGTCGCCGGGCGCCTCGGACACGAAGCGCACCGCGACCTCGGCCGGGTCGCTCACGGTCAGGCTGAGCGCGGCAAGCTCGACCGACCCACCCGACGGTACGACGATCCGCAGTTCGCCCTCGACAGCGTTCGCGGGCACCTCGCCCGACCGTGCGCGGTCGTCGAAGTCCAGCGGATCGAGGGCGAGTCGCGCCGGGGCGCCCAGCGGGGCACCGGTCTCGTCGGCGAACGCCAGCTCGACCGCGGCGCCCGGACTCGACACCCGGGCGGTTGCGTGCAGGTCGAAGTGCTGCCCGGCGGCGAGTGTGACCGGCTGCGTGACGACGGCGTCGACGGGACCGCCGTTGGTGACGGTGACGCCCACACCGACCGGTGTCACCGTGGCGGTCGGGGACGGTGACTGCCACGTCGCGACGCTCAGCTCGGCAGATCCGGCCAGGGTGACGTGGTCGACCAGCATCGCGCCTTCTCCGGTGGCGAACCGGACCTCGACCTGGACGGCCCCGGGTGGCGAGGTGACGACCAGATCGTGTCGCGGTACCCGCTGCAGCGTGCTGCGCTCGCCGGTGTCGAAGACCTCGACGTCGATCCTGTCGGTCCGCCCGACGGTGCAGTCGCCGCCGCGCCAGATCAGCTGCCCGGTCGCACCCTCGGCCAGCGCGATGCCGTCGAAGCCGAACCGGTAGCGGGTGGCCCCGGTCGCCGACACGACCTGCGACATCGCGGCCGGCTGCAGCGGCGACTTCGCGCCGTCCTCAGCCGCGGTCCTGCGGGAGAAGCGGTTGACCTGGCCGAGCAGCGCGAACACCTCGCCGGTGCTGGGCAGGCACACCGGGCGGACCTCGCCGGCGGTGAGTTCCCAGTCCGTCGGTTGCGCGGCACCGATGCCGATCAACACGACGTCGAGCGCGCGGGCGCGGGTGACGGCGGCGTACGCACCCGTCGGGGCGATCACGACGTCCGCGTCACCCGCGGCCGTGTCCACCTGCGTGCTGGTCTTCGTGAGCACCCGGCGGCGCGGGTCGAGCGCCAGCACCGGTCCGTCCTGGACGATCAGCGCGACCTCCCCGGCCGGGTCCATCGCCAGGCACTGCGCGTCGACGCCTTTGCCGAGCGACACCGTGGTGATCGGTCGGAGGTCGGTGGCCCTCAGCACCGTCACGGCGCCCGGCGTGAGGACGAGCACCTGGTCGCCGGCCGGGGTGACGGTGAGGTCGCGGGCGCCAGACGGTGCCGACACCGAAGTGGAGCCGCCAGCACCGAGCGCGGACTGGTCGGCGTACGCGTGCAGGCTCGAAGCCTCCTCGATGCCGGTGAGCACGTAGAGCCGCCCGTCCGTGCCGACGGCCTGCGTCGCCCGGACCGCGTTGATGGTGTCGACCGGCTGGGCGGCCCAGTCCAGGTCGGCGCCGCCGGCCGCGGCCGCGAGGGCGCTCCAGGTGACGAACCGGACGACCGCCGCTCCGTCCCCGGCACCGAGCAAGTAGACGCCGGTGCCGTCCGGCGACGCCGTCACCTCGGTCGGGCGCTCCGGCACCGGTATGGGGGTGCCGACCGGTCGGCCGGCCACCAGGTCGACGAGCACCAGCGCGGCGCCGATCGTCGCGCCGGGGATCTCGCCCATGTTGGCGGCGGCGACCAGGGCCCTGCGGCCGGAGGGGTCGACGGCCAGCGAGACGGGTGTGCCGGCGCCGAGGCGGGCGTCGTACTCGACCTGCCGGCACAGTACGTCGAACGCGACCAGTCGCATCCCGTCCTCGCCACGGGCACCGGCGTAGAGCGTCCCTCCGTCCGGCGCGAACGCCACCGCCGAACGGAACTCATACTGCTTCGACGGGACGCTGAGGGAGTTCGTGCCGGCCAGCCCGGTGCCGACGCGGTACCACTCGGCGAAGTCGCCGTTCGCCACGTGCTCCGCGGACGGCGGCGTGCTCGAGCTACTCGCGACGGCGGTGTTCACGGCGTGCGCGACACCGTCGAAGGACAGGTCGACGTCCACCGTGCCCTGTGCGGCGAACTGCTGCAGCGGGACCGCGACCTCGCCGGCGCCGGACCCGACCCGCAGCTCCAGCGGCATCGTGAACGTCCTGGTCGTCTGCCGCAGCCGGAGCAACCCGCCACGGTCGCCTGGCACCGCGCGCCACGACAGGCCGCCGTCGGCGGTCCGCTGCAGCACCGGCTCGCCGCTGCCGGCGACGACGGCCCCCCAGGTGGCGGACCCGTCGCGGGCCTGGAGTACCAGCCAGCGCCGGACGCCGCCGGCGAGTTCGAGCTCCTCCGGCAGCGCGACGTTGAGCCAGGTCGGGCTGCCGGCCTGGTCGCGGCTGAGGACCAGCTCAGCGGGGCGGGACAGCAACGACGTGCGGCCGGGTTTGCCGTCGAGGTCGTCGACCAGGTCGACGGCGAGCCTGACCTGGGCGGTGACGGCGGTCAGCAGCAGGTCGACCGAGCTCGCCACCAACGAGTCCGGGAGTACGAACGCGTGCGCCAGTGGCCCGTCCGCGGTCAGCGGGACCTGCTCGGCGGCGGTCGCCGTGACCGGTCCGTACACCACGGTGCTGGACTCGAACGCGCCCTGCGCCCGGCCCGTCGTCGCACCCGCTACGGCGACCATGCCGGGTGGAACGGCGACGCTCAGCGCCGATCCGGCCGACGCCGGCTCCCCGCCGTACGCGTACGGAACGTGGACCCTGCCCAGTCCGGGCGGCATCGCGTCGACGGCGACGGTGAAGTCGACCTCCAGCGTGAGGTCGAGCCGGGCGATGCTGTCGGAGTGCACCACGAACGGTACGACGAGCACTCCGTCCTCCACCGCGAGCTCTGGCAGCATCGCGTTCAGCACGGCGGAGAAGTCCGGCGTCGTGACCGGGGTGACCAGGTCGCCCAGGTGAGTGAAGAACACCGGGCCGCCCTGGACCGCGACGGTGAGGTTGCTCGGCGGCGAGGCCACCTTCAGCGCGTCGATGTCGGCGCCGGCGTGCGCGACCCGCAGCCCGGTGACGGTCAGGCCGGGCAGGTCCATGGTGTCGCTCACCGCGAGCGCCGTGGTGCCGCCGAGCCCTCCGGCCGCGTCGACCCCGAGGTATCCGCCCCCGAGGTCGACCAGCAACGTGCCACCGACGAGGCTCGACCCGGCGAGCGAGGCGAGCTTGCGGCGGGCGTGCAGGTCGATCTCCACCGCGTTGACGCTGCGACTCTTGCTCGCCCCCCAGTCGCCGGCCGGGGTCGGGAACGCGATCGTCTCCAGGAAACGTCGGCCGGGATCGACGCTGTACGGCGCGACGGTCAGCACCGCGCGGCTGACCAGGGCACCGGACGGCAGCCGGCGCAGCACCAACTGCCGCTCACGTTCGAACGGCAGTTGCCGGCCGCTGTGCTCGGTGCGGACCCGCATCGTCCTCTCCCCTCAGCTCGGACTGTCCCTGCGATCAGACCTTGAGCAGGACCATCACCTTGAGCTCGTGGTCGAACTCGTTCTCGCCGATGTAGCCGCGCGCTGCGGTCTCGGCACCCGGGTCGTGCGGTGCCGTGTCGCCCTCGAACCAGATGCCGGTGCGGTTGTTGTCGAGGTGCTGCACGAACACGTTCGCCGGCCGCGGGAACCGCTGCTCGCCCTGAGGCCCGGTGACCTCGAAGTTGACACTCTTACGCGGCCGGACGTGGAAGACGAGGTCGTTCCAGTCGCCCTTCTCCTTGAGCTGCCGGACGCTTTGCTGGTCCTTGCAGCAGCGTTCGAACCACGGCGAGTGGCAGTACTGGTCGTCGCCGAACTGGTCGTTGGGCTCGCGGAAGAAGGCCTTCCAGAACTCGACCTCGAGGTCGTCGAGGCTGGTGGTGTCGGTGTAGGGCACGTCGTAGCGGGTCAGCATGTCGGCGAACGGGATGCCGACCTCGGGGAAGTCCTTCGGCTGGATGTCGATGGAACGCCGGGTGCCGTTCTCGTCGGTGACCCGCACCCGGCGCTCGTCGGAGTGGCACAGGTAGAACGTCGCGAACGCCGGGCGGGTCTCGTCGTCCTCGCGGCAGACGACTTCGAAGTACTCGAGCTTGTAGACGTCGACGATCGGCGCGCTGCCGAGGTCGTGCTGGAGCTCGCTGACTTCGCCGGACTTGAGGATCCTGAACACCTGCTGGTAGCCGGTGCGGCCGCGGATCTGGTCGAGCACCCGCCTGGTCACCTCGGCGGTCAGGTCGTCGAGGTCCTTGCCGTTCAGGTGGCTCGCGTCGTCCGCGCTGGCAACGTGCGTGACGCCGTCGGCGGCCGCCTGCGACGTGGCCCGGATGTCGTCGTGGATCTTGCGCTGCATGAGGTTCCAGGCCTCGGCGGTGAGCAGGTTGCCGGGGGCCTGTTCCACATACAGGTCGCTGTTCTCGGTCATGGTGTCGTTCCCTCCGCTTGGTCTCGCGTCACGTCGGCGTGCGTCCCGGCGGCCTTCGCGGTGCCGACGCCGACCGGTCCGGGGTGCAGCAGGTCGTCGGCCCTGGTCGGCAGCGGCGGGCCGAACACCGTCTGCCGGGCGGACTCGAACCGTCCACCGGGGTAGCTGATCTCCAGGTCGTAGATGGCCGGGCCGGACGCCCGTCCGGTGAGCTCGATGTCGTTGCCGAACGCGCCTTCCTCGGCCGCGTGCAGCTCCAGGAAGCCCGGCGACAGCCCCGGCTCGGACAGGTACATCCGAGCGGCCACCCCGGGCCGGCCGCCGCTCAACCGGACCGGGTCGCGGAACGGCAGGGCGACCGGCTCCCAGCCGATCGGCACCGCCGGCACCGGCTGGGATATGGCCTCGACCAGCTTCGACTCGGTGTTGATCCGGCGGACCAGGTAGTCAGGGTCACCGATCGGCTCGGTGACCACCTGGCTGATCCGCTCCGGCTCGCCGCTGCCGAACCGTCCCTCGCCGAAGGCCGCGCCGAACCGAGGATCCAGCTCGGCCGGCAGGTTGACGGTCAGCGCGCCGGCGGCATGCTCGTCCCACCGCGCCGTCAGCTCGGCGGTCGCTTCGTGCGGCCCGTCAGCGAACACCGCGTCCGCCCCGTCCACGGCCGGCCCGAACCGGCTGAGGTCGAAGACGGCGTCCTCTCTGCACGGCCCGCCCGCGAAGCGGTCGGCGTCGAGCACCACGCTGTCGAACCGCGCCGCCCGGCACTCGGAGAAGCTCCAGGCGTTGGTGCCCCGGCGTACGACGAGCACGCCCGTCCCGGCCGTCTCGATCCGATCCCTCGGCACCGTCCGCGTCGCGCCGTTCTCCGTCACCGTCACGACAGGTACGCCGTCCGGGCCGAGTTCGATCGTCAGTGACCCGCCGGCGCCGACCGCCTCGCGGACCCGAAGCGACCAACCCGCCGCGGGATGCGCGATCCGTGGGCTCGCGACGCCACCAACGGTGCTGATCTCGATCCGGCCGGGCACGCCGGCGGCACCGTCGTTGGTGAACGTCGTCACGCTCCCGTGGCCGACCGGCGCGGTCACGCTCGCCGGCACCGCCGGGTACTCGACGAGTTCCAGGAACCGCAGCGGCAGTACCTCGACCGAGCTGTCCGGTCCCTCGGTCGGCGACACCAGCCGAATCCGGTGGTCCGGGCCGACCCGCGCTACCCCAGGCAGCGCGTCGTCGATGGCGGCCACGATCTCCTCGAGCAGCGTCGCCGACGGGGTCACACCGCTCACGTCGACGTCGAACGGCGGCCCGCCGTCCACGGACAGCCTCAGCACCGACCGGGTGCCGAGGTCGACGGGCTGGAGCAGGTCGGCGGTGCCGTCCAGGGTCGCGTGCGTCGGTGCGGTGCCGGTGGCGGTGATCCCGGCGACCCCGAAGAACAACGGCGCGGCGTCACCGGCACCGGTGCGTCGTACCTCGACGCTGCTTCCTGGGCCGGTGGTCGCGGACGTGATCCGCACCGAGAGGCCGCCCGGGATGACCGCGGTCGCGGCCGTCGCCGTCGTCGCGGCGTTGACCGCGGCGGCGATCTCGCCGGCGGTGACAGCGGATCGGGTGGCGGCGCTCCTGGTCAGGTCGACCGTCACCGGGACGCCGGCATCCACGACGACGGTGAGCTGGTCGGCGGTGCTGAGGTCGGCGCCTGCGGTCAGGTCGACCGTCCCGGTGAGCTCGGCCGCGGTCGCCGCGCGGCCCTGGTAGGTGCGGGGGGCGGGCACGCCGAGCAGGGCGGCGGTGACATCCGATCCCGCCGTGGGTACTTCGATGTCCAGCCGGGCGCCGGCTCCCGTGGTCGGCGAGGTGAGGATCAGGTGGGTGCCGTCGTGTGCGGCGACCTGGGCACCGAGCGTCTGGTTGACCAACGCCGCGAGCTGGCTGAGGCCGCGGGTGCTGGTCGCCGTACCTTCTCCGATCGGTACGTCCACCAGCGCCGCACCGTCGACTCCCAGGCGTAGGGCGGCGTCGGCTGGCACCGAGGCCCCGGCGGACAGGTCGACGAGCCCGACGAGGCGCACTCCCCCGGCGGCGGCACCCGTGACCGTCTGCGGGGCGACGCCCAGTGCGCGGTCGAGGGCGTCGCGACTGCGCGGTGGCTCCAATGCGATCACCGAGTCCGCACCGGCGGCCGGCGACACCAGCGAGATCGTCCGTCCGTCGGTCAAGGCGATCGGCACACCGAGCGTGGTGTTGACCGCCTCGACGATCTCGGCCGGAGTGGTGGCCCGCGGCCGCGGTCCGGCACAGTCCACCTCGACCGGCTCCGCGGCGCCGAGGCCGATCCGCAGGTAGCGGTTGACAGTGAGGTCGGCCCCTGCGCTCAGGTCGGTGTGGCCGAGGATCCGTGCGGCGGTTGACGGCGCCCCGGTCGCACCGCCCGTCGTGAAGCCGAACACGGTTCCGGCGGCGTCGTCGGTGACCGTGGCGCGGGTGACGAACCGGCGCCGGTCGGTCCGCACCAGCGGGCTGACGACGATACTTCCGCCGGCACCGTCGGTGGGCGACACCAGGATCAGCCGGGCACCGTCCTCGGTCGCGACCGTGGCGCCGAGGCCGGCGTTCACCGCGTCGCTGAGTTCCTGCACGGTGACAGCGGAGGGGGCCGCCGCCGCTGACCGCAGGTCGATCGTGACCGGCGGCGCACCGTCGACGGACAGCGACAGCAGGTGCCGCGCCGACAGGTCCACCGCGCCGGACAGGTCTTCCAGGCCGGTGAAACTCGCGGTGGAACGCTCGACGCCGGTGGCCGTACGCGACCGCAGTCCGAGCACCGGCTCAGCGGCGTCGCCGTCCACCTCCTCCAGCACCAGCCGGCCGATGCCGCCGGGAGTCGACGAGGTCAACGTGAGAAGGCTGCCGTCGTGCGAGGCGACCGCGTCGTCGAGTCCCTCGTTGATGGCGGCGACGACCTCGGTGAGCGTGGTGGCCTCGGGTTGGACACCGGCGATGTCGACGGTGACGGCCGGCTGGGCGTCGAGACGGAGCCGCAGCCTGGAGTTCTCCCGTAGGTCGACACCCGGGCCGAGGTCGCGGTCGCCGGTGACGCGGGCTTGGCGTACGTCGCTGCCGAACGTGTACTGCGGCACCGGTCCGAACAGCCGCCGGGTGGCGTCCTGCGCGGCCGGTGGCAGCAGCGCGACGTACCCGTGCGCACCCGGCGTCGGCGAGGTCAGGGTGAGGAACCGGCCGTCGTCGCTCGCGACCGTGCTGCCGAGCGCGTCGTTGATCGCGTCGGTGATCTCGCCGACGTCCACCGCGCCCGGGTGCGTGGCGTTCGCCGCGCAGTCCACCTCGGCGAGGTGGGTTCCGTCGACGACGATCCGCAGGTAACGCTCGGCGGTGAGGTCGAGGGCGGTGCTGAGGTCCTGGCTGCCGGTGACCGTCGCGGGCGCGGCGTCGGCACCGGCGTAGGTACGCGCACGCAGGCCGAGCACCAGGTCGGCCGCGTCGCCCGGACCGTCCTCGAGCGTGATCTGCGCGTCCGGGCCGGTGCTGGCCGTGGTGAGCCTGATCCTTCCGTCGACGACGCTGGCGAAGTCGGTCAGCCCGAGGCCGGCGTTGATCGCCGCGGCGATCTCCTCCGCACGCATCGCCGAAGGGTCGCCCCCGGTGGTGAGGTCGACAGGCAGCGCGCCGTGGCCGTCCCGCGCGATCCACAACCGGTTGCGCTCGCGCAGGTCGACTCCGGTACGCAGGTCCACGACACCGTCGAGCACCGCGGGCAGCGGGCCGTGCCCGAGCCTTTCCAGCTCCGCCACGCCGAGCACCAGCGACGCCGCGTCGTCGCCCCGCGGCGTCGTCGAGACCAGCACCGGGTCGGCACGGTTCCACCAGGAGTCCAGGTTCACGTCGTCGATGTGCAGGCCGAGCGCCTCGGCCGTGATCCGGAGCAGGCCGCGGACCGTGACCGTGCCGTCCAGGAAGGTCGTGACGTACCGCCGCAGGTGGTCGCGGAACTCCTCCACCGACTCGTCGGGTCGTGGCGCGAGGCCGTAGAGCGCGCCGATCAGCGCGAGGTCGACATTCGCCCGCTCACCGGCGTCGGCGAAGTCCAGCCAGTGCGCCCGCATCACCGCGACGAGGCTGTTCTCCGCGCTCTGCAGTTCGCCGCCGTACGCGTCGGTCAACGCCCGCAGCGTGGACGGGTCGCCCACCGCCAGGAAGGTCGGCGGCAGGTTGGCGAGGATGCGGTCCGCTTTAGGCACTGGCGTTCTCCAGGCGGATGTCGGCGTCGGACATGTCGAGGGCGATCCACCAGTCCTCACCGGCGACGGTCGCCGCGACCGCGAATGTGCCGGCCTCGATCTCGGCGTCGGTGGCGGGGCCGCTGGTCACGGTGGACACCAGCAGGGAGCGGTCGGGCACCCGGGCGCCGGCCGCGAGCGGGTCGGACAGGTCGGCGCGGGCCACCACGACGTCGACGATGGTGGCCGTGGTGACGTCGGCGACGGCGCGTACGGCGGCGAGCATGGCGGCACCGTCGGCCGGGTCACCCGCGGTCAGCCCCTCGACGTACGCGCGGAGGGCGGCCACGATGTCGCGCGCGATCTGGGTCTTCCCCGGCGCGGAGATGCCGGGCGTGATGGTGGCGCTGATCCGCGGCGTGACGAACACGTACCGCGCGAGCAGCGTCGCGAGCACCCCGGCGGCACGAGTGTCGTGAACCGCGGCGAGCAGGCTCGGCAGCCGCTCCGGCTCGGCGTCGACGACGACCGTCACGGTGCCCGGCGCGGACCGGTGGTCCGGAGGGCTGTTCGGGTCGAAGAACTCCACCGGCGTGCCGCGGCCCTCGCGGATCACCCGGTCGAGAGCGGCCAGCGTCGCCTTCCCCAGTGCCCGAAGCGCGGCCTTGGCGCGCGCCCGCACCTCGTCGTCGGTCTCGTCGGCGGCCGCGCGGATCGTCGGATCGAGGTTGCTGACCCGTTCGATCCCGGCCACGGGCTGCGCCAGCTCGGAGATGGCGCCGGCCGGCACCAGCCCGCCGTCGCCGGCGAACCCGACGTCGGCACGCACCGGCACGTCGATCCGCACCTGCCCGCGCTGCAGCGTCCGCGGCTGCGTGCCGGTGAACACGACCGCGCCGGTCGCCGTGGTGAGCCGGACCCCTACCGGGATGGTGATGTTGCCGTCCACCCCGGGGCTGCGGAAGAACGTGACCAGGCCCTCGGCGAACTCAGCGGTCTTGCGGACCACGCCGAGGATCGAGACGACGTAGTCGAGCGACTTACCGGTCGCGGTGTCGACGAACCCGGACAGGTACGCGAGGTTGATCTGCTGGTAGACGGTCGCGATCTCCCGGCCGATCGCCTCCGAGAACGTCCGGGTCACACTGCCGACGTTGATGTCGGTGAGGGGCGAGCGGCTCTGCACGCGGAAGTAGTCGACGAAGAAGGTGCTCCCGTCGTCGGGCCGGGTGCCGTCGTCCAACCAGGTCACGACGTTGGTCGCCGGGCCGAAGACGAAGTCGATCTCCAGCAGGAACGTCCGTGGCTCCCCGCCCGCGGTGCCGGTGATCCCGCGCACCGCCGAGGCCGGCTCGGCCAGTGCGTAGCTGAAGACCTTGACGTCGAACCGGATCGGCTCGTTCACCACACCGCCGACGACGGAGGTGAGGATGTCGTCGACGAGGTCGCCGTAGGGGCGGTTGACGAGTGTGATGGTGTCGGGATTCATGCCGCACCTGCCAGATCGACGCCGAAGACGAGGTTGACGGGGGACGGGTCGTCGATGGTGACGACGGCCGCCCTGATCTCGATCACCGTGGGCTGCGACCGGTCGGTCACGACCACGATCGAGCGGACCTGCGCGATCCGCGGCTCGGCCTGCAGGGCCTGGAGCGCGAACAGCTTCGCGCGGTTCCGGGTGGTCTCGGTGTTGAGTTCGCCCACCAGTTCGTGCAGCCGGCTCCCATACGCCGGATGGCCGAGGTGCGCCAGCTCACCGACCTGGGTGAGGAACCGGAGCAGCAACGCCTGCTGGAGGTTCTCCACGCCGGCGAGCCGCTGCAGGTCGATCCGAGACGTCGCGGGCCGGATCGCGACGAACAGGTCGGATCCGCGTTCCCGCTGTTCGGCGTACGACAGGTTTCCGAGCAGCCGCAGGTCGGCACCGAACAGCGCCTCGAAGTCCGCAGCCATCACTCCCCCTTCCGGTCTGGTTCCTGGCTCGTCGCGGCGGCGCGCGGGTGCGCGTCCCGGCGGAACTCCCCACGGCTCCTCACGGCGGCCAGCTGTCGTCGACGAACGGCGCGGCCGGTGGGCCGAGGATCGTGAGGACGCCGGGCGGCGACGGGATCATGTCGCCCGTACGCACCACGGCCCGGCCGCCCACCCGCACACCGGAGCTGCCGAGCGGCCCGATCACCAGCGGGTACGGCACACCTGTCAGCGAGTTGACCATCAGGCAGATCGATCCGCTGGTCGCGAGCGGCATGCCGCCCGCGGTGACGAACGGCGGCAGCACGGTCAGGATCGTGCCCGTGTCCGGTGCCCCGCTGGCGCCGGGCGACACGGTCACGGTGCAGCCGATCGACACAGGTAGACCTGGCATGGCACCCCCTCATGGCGTGAAGTTCGTCATTCCCTTGACGGTGACCGTGGCGCCCTGCACCTGGGCGGCCGCGGCACCCTCGAGGGAGGCCTGCAAGTTGCCCTTGACAGTGGCCCTGGCGCCGGCCTCGACCGTCGCGTTGGTGCCGGCCCTGATCGTGATGCTGCCGTTCGCTTCCAGCGTCAGGTCCTGCGCGGCCCGGACGCCCACCGAGGCGGCGGAGTCGAGTACGACGTCGCCGTCCTGGTTCATCGTGATCGTGGACCGGCCGGCGGTGACGGTGACCGTTCCGCCGCTGGATCCGGACTGGTCGAGCTTCAGCTCCGTCGCGCCTGCCGTCGCGGTGACCACGCCGTCGACCACTCGAACAGTGATCTTCGGCGGCATCTCGACGATCAGTTCGCGGCGCGGGTCGGCGTCGGCGTGGTTGCGGATCGCGGCCAGCACGGACCTGTCGTCGGCCTCCGCCAGCGGGAGCCGGAAGACGACCTCGTCGGTGGTCGACAGGGGCGGCCGGTCCGCGTCGTTGTAGAGCCGCCCGAGCACGATCGGGTGGTTGACGTCGCCCTGGTCGAAGGCCACCAGCACCAGGTCGCCGACGTTCGGGATCGCGACGGTTCCGATCCGGTCGGTGGTCAGCGGCACCCGTTTGAGGGCGAGGCCGCTGTTGCGCAGGGTCACGTCGACGCCGTAGTTCTCGTCGTCGGCGCCGTCGTGGTGCGGATAGATGGCATCGACCAGGCCGAGCTCGGTGATCCGGACCGAGGCCAGCTCGTAGCGGACGATCGCCCTGATGGTGTCGACGACACTGCTCATGTGAGGCTCCCCGCTGCGGATCCGGTGAGGCCGCGGAAGTCGACGTCGGTGACGAAGCCACCGACCTTGTCCAGTCGGTGCCGGAGCGCGCGCACCTGGTAGTTGCCGTCCAGCTCGTCCACCCCGGCACGGTCCGGGAACTTCTCCAGCCGGACCAGGTCGCCGAGCTTCAGCACGGGCCGGCCCTGGATCCGCACCCGGCCGCGGATGGCGTTCGCGGTCAGCGCGGCGGCGATCGCGGTCGCCGCCTTGGCCGCGGCCTGCCCGGTGCGCAGCGCGCCGGACTCGACCAGCAGGGTCGGTGGGCCGGACCCGGCGCTGCCGCGAAGGGCGGAGAAGTCCTTGGTCAGCCAGGCCCACGACTTGTCGCCGCCGGAACCCCTGCTCTCGCCCCAGGTCTGGACCGTGCCGGCGCTCTGCTGCCCGTGCTGCAGAGTCGCTGCGAGCACGTGTTCGCCGTACTTCAGCACGTGCACCGTGCGGTTGCCGGTCAGCGGCTCGAACACCAGCGCACCGGCACTGGTGGTCCAGGTGTCGAAGCCGCACAGGTAGCCAAGGTCGCGGATGTGGCGGGCGGCGTCGCGGCGACCGTCGACGACGTACGCCGGGAACGTCAACCCGTCCTGGACACGCTCGACGTCGACCTCAGCCTCGTTCGCCAGCGCACGCACGATGTCGCCGGCGGTGGTGTCCTCGAAGGTCCTGTCGACGAAGGTCCGAAGCAACGCGTTGCCGCGGCTCAGCCCGGCGATCCGCTTCGTCTCCAGTCCCGGCTCGACGTCGACCACGGTCCCGGTCAGCACCCGCACCAGGCTGGTGTCGCCGACGTACCCGAGGTCGATCGACACGTCGTCACCCGGTGCCGCCCGCAGCCCGCCGACCTGCCCCTGCACGAGGGTGAAGCCGTCGGCGGGTGTGTCGAGATCGAGCCGCACCGCGAGCTCGACGGCCGTACTCGCCTTCGGCTCCTGGGTGGTGTCGACCACCTGGTCGCCGATCACGATCCGGTACGCCGGTCGCAGCATCAGGCACCTCCCCCCAACCAACCGCGCAGGTGCGCCGCCTCCGTCGCGGACCGGACCTGTTCCTCGAGGTCCGCCCGGTCCGCGAACACCTCCTGCGCGGACAGTGCCTCCGGGGCCTGCGCACCGATCAGGTTGGGAACGAACGTCCCGAGCATCGGGTCGCGTAGTTCGGGAGTCGCCGGGTCGAGTGCGGCCCGGAACATCGCCCGCGCCAGCCGGGCCCGGGACGAGGCCGGCCACTCCGCGGTGACGGTCGCGTCCTCGTAGGCGGCCATGAGGTAGGCCTCCTGCGCGGCGGTCGTGGTGGTCGGGTCCTCGGCGATCCGCATCAGCGCGTCGAACCGGTCGGTCGAGGCGAGGACGGCGTTGCGCACGTTCACCCAGACGTAGCGGGCGAACCGGGCGCCGCCCCGCGCGCGCAGCCGGCTCGCCTCGTCGATGAGCTGGTCGGCGGTCAGCCGCCCGACGTTCAGACCGAGAGCGAGGTGCAGGTCGTCCAGCACCGTGGCGGCGGCCGGCAGCAGCTGAGTGCAGTGTTCGTCGGTGAGCTGATCCGCCAGGTCCGTGGACGAGCCGTCGCAGAACCCGACCAGCTGCGTGCCGGGCGTCGTACTCACGGGCGCCCAGATGCCGTAGTAGTCGAGCACCAGTCCACCGGCCGAACCACGCTCGACGATCTGCACCTCGACACTGGCTCCGGGACCGACCGCCAGCCGACCCTTGAGGATCTCGACCACCTCGACGGTGAGGGTGCCGGTGCGGCGCTGGCCGGCGTCCTCGGGCTGCCAGGCCGACAGGTTCTCGGCCACGAGCCGGACGTGGACGATCAGTCCCGCCTGCAGGACTTCGGAGATCACCGGTGTCGTCGTCATGCGCGTGCGTCCTTCACAGCGAGGGGTACGGCGGCCGGTGGCCGCACTTCTTCCCGGGTTCTGGCCACTGCGACTGCCGGTGATGTCTTCACCTGGTTGGAGATGACGGTCGCGGGGTTGGTCACGATCGCGACGGCTCCGGTGGCGGGGTTGATGCTCCACCGGCCGTCGATCTGCCACACGACTCGTTCCAGTACGGCGTACTGCCGGTCTGCCGGGTGGCCGCTCGCGCCGCTGGCCCTGGACGTGTTGGTCCACAAGTTGAGGTAGCAGGTGAACCTGAGTCTGGTCACGAACCCGGTCAGCCGGGCGGCCCCGACCACGGGGTGCGTTCCGCCGACGAGGCCCGGGGGAACCCCCGGGCTGTCGACCGCTTCGACGATCCAGCGCTGGCCGACGGGCCGGGGGGTCCGGCCGCGGATCCTGCTCGTGGACAGCGCCGCCGTGTCACCACCGGTCCCCGGCGTGGCCCGCCCCGAGTCCAGGATCGGCGGTGCCACGAGGACCGGCGCCGGGTCGCCGGGGACGAACTCGCGGCCGGGTCCGGTGGCCGCCGCACCGTTCGAGGCGAAGACGAACGGCTCGACGTGCACCGCACCCGGTGGTGTCGGGTCGGTGTAGGTCTGGGTGAAGAGCGCAGGTCCGACGACGTTGTTGAACCAGCCGGCGAAGAACTGGTCGATCACCCGCCGGCCGTCCGCGCCCCCTGTGACGACGTCGACCTGCGCGTTCAGGTGAACGGCGGCGGTGCCAGGATTCGCGATGTCGAAGGCACCGGAGGACATGCTGATCCCGCCCCCGACCGTGCCGGCCGCCACGAAGTTGTTGTGCGGGATGGAGCTGTCCAGGAACAGCGTGGCCCGGCCCAGCACCAGGTTCAACACCATGCTCGGTTCGCGGTCGATGTGGTAGTCGAAGGTGTTGTTGCCGTTGCAGTCCACGAACGGCCGGAGGTGGAAGGTGCCGGTGTTGTCCGTGAGCAGCGTCGCCCGCAGGTCGTTGCCGGGCGTGCGGGTGATCGTCGGCTTCTTCGCGGCGTGCAGTGCCACGATCGACGCGGCGTCGTCGCCTCCGCTGGCGGCCGGGACTCCCGCGGCCCGCATGGCGTCCCAGCGCACCGGCGTGCCGGCCGGGGCGACCTGCACCGTGAGCACGACCGGAGCGGCGGGCACGACCGAGTTCTCGACCAGCGGCAACGGAGTGTTGACAGTGGGATCCTCGTCGAAGCCGTTGGCGCCGACCGTGAAGACGTGTCCCGCCGGTAGCGCGTTGCCGAGACGAGCCGTGTTCGGCGGCGTACCAGGGATGGTGGCCCGGAGGTTGCTGAACTGCACCACGGTGAGCGCGACCCGGTCCCCGTCAGGCTCCACGCCGTCGATGCCGAGCTGGAAACCGGAGTCGTGCTGGGCCGCACTGACCCGCACACCCTCGACCCAGAACGTCGTTCCCGCAGCCGGGATGGGCACCGTCGGCTTCGTACTGGCGCCGAGAGAGGCCTGCCCGGCCGCGGCCACCTCGAAGCCGGCGGCGAACAACCGCTCACGCGGATTCGCGTCCTTGGCGTCGAGGGCCTGCAGCACCAGGGCTCCCTTGAAGTCAGACGGTTTCGGCGGCCGGACGGTGAGCATGGCCCGGCCGTGGTGGAAGCCGGCGTCCTGGACGTGCACGAAGCGTCCCGGGTTCACCTTCTGCGCGGCGGCCAGCGGCGCCGGCGCCCTCGTCGTGGACGTCCGGCTCTGGTGAATGTCGAGGAACAACTCGACGGCGGTCATCGGCTTCGTCGCCGAGAGCCCCTTCTTGCCGTCGACGATGAGGCTGAGCTTCAGTACGACGTCGCCGACCTTGTCGCTCGCCTTCGCCCCCTCGGCGAAGACCGTGACGCCGGCCACCAGTTGGTCGCTGGTGAACACTGTCCCGGACGCGACGGCGTTGCCGGCGGTGACGGCGTCGAAGAAGCGGATCGACCCGGCCTTGGAGACCGTGAACGTGCCGGAGCCCTTGAACGCCGTCGAGACCTTCAGCACGACAGGCCGGCGCGCGGGGTTCGTGTACGGCTTGCGGACCACCACCACGGCGTCCTTCGCGGTGACGGTCGGCTGCGGAGGCGGTGGCTGCGGCGGCGCAGGCTGCGGGGGCTGGTCGAGCACGGGGCCGTCCGGCACGACGATCGACGGTTGGACGAACGCGACCGCACGGTCGACCACGACGATGTCGGCATCGCCCTCTCCGGTCAGCCGGAAGCAGACCGCGTTCCCCTTCACGTCCTCGAGGGCCTGGCCGGCGCTGACCACGATGGGTCCGTCGACGGCGATGGTGAACGTGCCCGGGCCCTTCTGCTTGGCGTAGGCGAAGGTGCCGTCGGCCTGGGTCCGGCCGGGCACAGGGGTGCCGGCGTGGGTCGCACCGGCGGTCTTCGGCACCTCCCCGTCGAGGTACTCACCGTCCGCGGCAATCAGGACGTAGGTGCCCTGGAACGGCGTGCCGTCCTCGAAGTGGATCGCACCCTTGACCAGGAACGACCCGGGCTCGGCCGGTTGCCGACACCACGGCCGGTGCGGGTCCGGCGAACCCGTCGGGCATGCCGTACCCCACGGCACCACGAAACCGTCGACCACGGTCGCCGTCCCGTCGTCGAGGCACCAGCCGCCACCGCCCGCACCGTCGGGAACCTGGTCGAGCGTCGCCGGCTTCGGCACCTGGCACGGCATCGTCGACTCGTGTACGAACATCAGCTCGGTCCGCCGGTTCGGCCGCCACGCGTCCTCGGTGTTGAGCACCGGGTCCTGCTCGCTGCAGCCGAGCCAGCGCAACGGACCTGAGTCACAGCCGGCGTCGTTGCGGTTCGCCATCAGCTGACCGGTGTCGAGGGCGATCGGCTCCTGCCCGAGGTACGTCTCGATCAGGACCGGCCAGGTGTCGTCGCCGACGATGCCGTCCTCGGCCAGCCCGTGGTCGCGCTGGAACGTCCTGATCGCGGCATCGGTGAGGGTCGCGTCCTCACCGTTGGTGACGCCGACGTTGCCCTTGTACAGCCCGAGGTCCTGCAGCATGTGCTGGATCTCGCGGGTGCCCCAGGTGTCCCGGACGGTGTTGATGGTGCCGGCCGGGCGGGCCCTGCGGAGCTCGTTCCACTCCGCTGTCGACCGCTGCAGGTCGGAGCCGAAAGTCATCATCGCGTACGTCGCTCGCGCGCGCCGCTCCGAGAGTGCCTGGTTGTACGTCGGGGGGCCGACGAGGTCGGTGTGCCCGACGACCAGCAGCCTCTCATCGGCGTGTGCGGCGGCGTACTCCGCGACCTGTTGGAGCACATGCCGCATGCACGGCTCGACAAACGCCTTGTCGAAGTGGAAGGTGATCGCGAAGACGGTGCCGATCTTCGCGCCGCGCCGCAGCGTGATCGTGACGGAGGCGACCTGGCCGTCGTCGACGTGCACCGCCGCGGACCCGGTGAGCACCTCCCGTTGACCGGTGGGCGTCTGGTGGTCGTCGACGAGCGCCTCGGCGGTGTAGTCACCGGCCGGGAACGGGTCGGCGAACCACACGTTCGGGCTGGTCCGGTTGGTGAGCACCCGGGTGAGGTCCGCTCCGGTCTTCTGTTCGGTGCCGCGCACGGTGACCCGGACCCGGTCCATGTCGAAGGCCGGGTCACCCTCGACGACGACGGTGACCGCGAGCTTGCCGTTCTCCACGTCCGGAGGAGGGGGCGGCGGGATGACCACGTCCTCGGTGTCGACCGGTGCGGCCTCGAGGAACTCACGCAGGTCGAACCGGTACTCGAAGACGCGCGGCCGACCGGCCAGCTCGACCACGTCCATGCGTTCGATCAGCACCTGGTCCACCAGCGTCGCCGAGGTGATGTCGGAGACGAACCCGACCGGCTCACCGGCATGGAACTTCTCCCGCAGCGTGCCGAGGTGCTCAACCGTGTCGACGGCGGTGAGGACGCCGGTCAGCCGCACTCGGGCAGCCCGTCGCCCAAAGTCCTGCAGGAAGTCCCCTTCGAGGCCGGGGACGGGGTGGCGAAGAACCACCTGGTCCTCGTCCACCTCGACCAGCTGGACCTGTTCCAGCTCGAGGTCTCCCAGCATCGGACGCGCCATGTCTATGCCTTGAGCGAGTTGAGGTGCGCGACGATGGCGTCGATCAGGCCGATGAGTTCGGTCTTCACATCGCCGACGGACGGCAGGCCGGTGACCACGGAGGCGACGTCACCGATCGAGTCGATGGCGGATCCCTCGTCCGGCAGGATCTTCTTCGCCGCCTCCAGGAGTGCCGGAAGCTTGCTGGTGAACTCCGACACCTCGGCGAGCCCGGGGATGTTCCCGACGTCGAGCTTGTCGATCTCCGTCCGCAGCTTGCCCAGCAGACCGGTGAGCAGGTCAATGAGTTCGTTCACCTGCGGCACCAGGGCGGCGATCGCGTTGATCGCGGGCTTGATCGTCGCAACGTTGTCGTCGAGGAACTTCTTGAAGTCGTCGAGCACGTCCTTGAGTTGCTCGAACAACGTCTGGTCGGCCATCGTTCGGACTCCCGTCTACTGCGTCTTGTTGGCTTCGGTGAGGCGACCGAGCAGCTCGGTCAGCGGCTGCACGAACCGCTCCAGCCCGGTGGCGAAGGGCAGGGCGAGGTCCAGACCGTCGACGATCCCGTCCAGCAGGTCGCCGGCCTCGCCGAGGATGTCGGCGTCGAGGGCGTCGGTGGACGCGGGCTCGACCGGTTCGATGTACTCGCGCAACGTGACGACGTACGCGTACCTGTCCGGTGTGCCGGCCAGCTGGCGGACCTGCAGGTCGTCGATCAGCACCCTCTCGATGGCACAGTCGGTGGTGATGTCGGAGACGAACGGAACGCTTTTGCCGGTGCGCAGGTCCTTCTTCAGGGTCTCCACCAACTCGAGCGCCTTCGGGTCGGTCGCCACGCCCGCCAACGTGACCGTGGTCGGTGCCCGGCCCAGGTCCTGCAGCAGGCTGCCGTCCTTGCCGGGTGGCTTGTGCTCGGCGAGCGCACGCAGGTCCGCGGTGCCGATCTCCTGCACCTGCGGAAGCTCCGTCCCCGCCACCATCGGCCGCATGCCTCACACTCCGATCCCGTAGCGCCGGGCCGCGTCGCGCAGCACCCGCTCGACGGCGGCCTCCACGCGGTCGTCGTCGACCCGTCCGGAGTGCGCGTCGTTCGGCACGCGTCGCGCGTCGGTAGTCCCCTCCCGACCCTCGCGTGCCCACGCACCGATCCCTCTCGGGTCGGCGTAGCGGGCTTCCTCGGTGGTTCGCGACGTGACGGGGCGCGGGCGCCCCTCCTCCGGTCGGGCGACTCTGCCTCCGCTCACCGGCGCCGCGCCCTCGTCCACCGATTCCGCACCCTCGCCGACCGGCGCCGCGCCCGCGCGCACCGGCGCCGCGCCCCCGCCCGCCGGCGCCGCGCCCCCGCCCGCCGGCGCCGCGTCGCCCCGCCGATTCGGGTGGGCCACCCGTCCGCGTTCGTCGAACTCCCGCGACGTAGGTCGCCCTCGCTCACCGGCACCATCTGCTGCGCCGAGGCGGCGCCGTCCCTTTCGGCCGGGTGGCCGGACGACCGGTGACGGTGCGGCGGCGACAGCCCCCCGGTGCTGGTCCGCGGCTCCGACGACGTCGGGCTCGGCCGCGATCCGGCCGCGCGCCACCGGAGCCGAACCAGCGAGCAGATCGGTAGGTGCGGGCGGGCCTGGACGAGGCGGGCGGCGAAGGGACGCGTCGACGTCGAAGCCGAGCCGGCGGGACAGCGCCGACGTCGACCACGCCCTCCCCGGCATCGGTGACATCGGTGGCATCGCTGGCAGGCCCGGTGTCGCTGACAGGCCTGGTGTCGTACCGCATCCCACAGGCGGTACGACCGCGCGGCTCCCGCGGCCGACAGGTCGCTTCGGTGGCAGCTCCCCCGCCAGAGCACGAAGCTGTGCGGTCCCGACCCGGCAGGTCGGGTCCTCCCGTACCGCGCGTGCCGCCGGCCGCTCCGGTGACCGATCAGCGGCTGGTCGCCGGACTCGATGCCCCGGAGGGCAGGCCCGATCGGAGTCGACCGAGGCGCCCCGCGACGCCGGGGACTGTGGAGCCCGAGGATCCCCTGCCGGGTTCGACGTACGGGTCCGATGATCCGAGGTGGAAGGAGACGCCTCGCCCAAGTCGTCGACGCCGCCCTGGGAGACCTCGGGTCGAGGACCGGACAGGGCAGGACCGAGGACTGGATGGGCGAGGAGGGACGGCACCACGCAGGCGGCGGCGCACACCCGGGTGAGGGCGGCGTCGACCTCGCTCACGGGCCCAAGGGACCGCGCCAGGTCGCGACGGCCCGCGGCGGGGGCGGCGCCGAGGTCGGGGATCACCGAGATGCTCATGCGACTTCAGCTCCGCGCCCGGACATCTCGACGTACATCAGAATCTGACCGATCGTCATCGCGCTGACGTCCTCGGCCGTCCAGCCGAACTCATCGGCCAGGACGAAGCACGCCTTCGCCAACGGGGTCTGGACCAGCTCGGCGAGCCGGTCGCGTGGGGTGTCGATGCCGCTCACCCGGTTCACCTCGTCGACCAGAAAGCGCGCGAGCCCGGCAGGTAGCCGGCCGGCCTGTTCGACAGTGAGCGCGGGCGCCACCAGAGCCTGCTGGATCATCAACCCGGCGGCGAGCTCGCGGTCCTCGCGAGCGGCGTGCGCGATTCGTTGTACGTCCCGGACGGTGAGCGGGCGGATCGTCACCGAGCCGGACAGCCCGCCGAGACCCGCCGGCAGCGCCACCTCGTGTTCGAGCGCGCTGCCGGCGAGCAGTTCCTCCGCAGTGAGCGACATGGCCTGCACCTCACGCGAAACTGACGTTCATCGGCGGGGCTTCGCCGCCACCGCCGGTGCCGGAGCCCTCGCGGTCGACGACTCGGATGGTGAGCGCCTTGAAACACAGGTTCTCCATCACGAACTCGTCCTCGGGCAAGGTGAAGTGCCAGTTCTGGAACCTCACTCCGCCGATCTCCAACGACAGCGAGTTCGCCGGCCTGGCCGGATCCTTCAACTGCAGCGTGATGCTGAACGCCGGCTGGACGTAGGGCTCGGCCAGGGCACTCGGCGAGACGCCGCGGCCGAGCAGCAGGAACAGCAAGGCGCCGTTGACATAGGCCCGGCCAACACTGCCGGAGATGGCGATGTCGCCCGGCGACAACGACACCGGGTGCCGGCGGCCGACCTCGTAGAACTCCTTCAGTGCGGTGTCAACCCGCACCTGCACGTCGGTCAGGCGCCCGACGGTCTGGATCGCGAACGTGTCCACGACGGCTTTGGCGTCAGCGCCCTCGGGCGTGTCCTCACTCGCCAGCGTGAGCGTGCCGTGGGCACCGGTGAATACCTCTGTGAGTGCCATGGGATCCCTTACTCGAGGAACATCGTGACCTTGATGAAGTCGATGCTGAACGTCGGCTGGATAGTCAGGTCGACGAGCGCCTGGCCGCGGATCTCGTCGTCGCGGGACGCGTGGACGTCGAGCGTGTAGCTGACGAGCATCTCGTCCTCGACCATCGTGGTGAGGAAGCTGTTGATGCTGGCCCGCAGCGCTCCACGCACGCGTTCGTTGTTGAGCAGTCCGATGTAGGGCGTGGCCGCGCTGCGGACGCCGATCTTGGCGTAGTCGACGATCCGGCGGGTGGTGATCTGCGTCCACGCGGTGACCGTGGAGGTGGTGATGCCGCGGACGATCCGGAAGCCCTGCCGCTTCTCCAGGGTGAGGATCCGGCTCAGCACCAGTTGCTTCAGCTCCGCGTTGGTGAAGTCGTACTCGAGACCGTCCACCGCCAGCACCTTGTTGGTCAGGCTGATGTGTGGCGGCTGCGACGACAACAGCCCGGCGATCGCGGCCGCCGCGTACGCGCCGGGGAGTACGACGTCGGCCGGTGGGCTCTGGGACCGGTCTGATGCACGGACACCGGGGGCGACGAACACCAGCCGGTCGCTGTTGAGCGAGTGCCCGGAAGCAGCGGACAGGAAGGCCGTCCGGTCACCAGCCAACGCGGTGCCGACCACGGCGATCCGTTCGCGCTTGATCTCGTCGCCGGACGCCGCCGCGCAGTGCGCCGCGAGGCTGTCGCCGAAGCTCTGGTCCTGGCCCGCGGCGACGATCAGGTGGGCGTCGACACCGAGAAGTGCTTCGAGCCCGCTGTCGTAATCGGCGCCCGCGGCGCCGTTCTCGCCACCGACCAGCGGCGTCGCGACGATCACATTCGGCAGCTCGCCCGAATTCCCCAGGTCGGTCGCGGTCACCAGCTGCGACGGCGCGAGCGGATTGGTGAGATCGGCGATCAGGTCGTCGCCGGACACCACGTTGTACTCCTCGACGGCCGAGACGCCGAGCTTCACGGTGACCTTCTTGGCGGCCGACTTCTCCACTGTGTAGGTCGCCAGCACGGTGTCGCTCGCGCCCGGCGCGGTGCCGAACGTGAGCTCGCCGGTGGTGGTGTTCACCCCCACCTGGGTCGGGCTCGGCGTGGCGTCGTACACGATCCCCGGCACCCGGTCAGCTCCACCGGCGCCCGGTCGTACGACGATCCGGTTCACCGCGCTCTGCACGACCGGTGCGTGGGCAAGCGTCAGCGGCGTCCCGGCGACGGTCTCCTCGCGGACCACGGCGTTCGCCGTCGCGGTCGACACCGAGACCGTGAGGTCGTTGCCCCACGTCCCCGGCGTCTTCGCGGCGATCCGCACGCAGTCACCGCTCGGCGACGCGAGGTCCAGGGTGGCCGCGGCGGCGTTGGGGTCGGCGATCCGCACCGCCCAGACCGTGCTGGCACCGAACCGGTAGGCCTGCTCCAGCGCACGGGTCAGCGTGAGCACGCCGGGTGCGCCCGCCACCCAACGGTCGTATGCGCCGAACCTCGCGACCGCGTCCGCGTAGCTGCCGAGAAGCTGCGGAACGCCGATCGGGCCCTTCGCGGCGGTACCCACGACTCCGACGTTCCCGACGGTGATGGCGCCAGGTGTGATCAGCGCCTCGGGTCGTACCTCGATGAGTACGCCGGGCAGTACTGCTTCGGTCATCTCTTCCTTCTCTCAGTCACGGTGCGTTGACCCGCAGGTAGGCGACGGCGGTCTGGTCGAGCCCGGTCGACGGTCCCGGCGAAGCCGTGTAGGTGACGGTCAGCCGGTCATCGGGACCGGCCAGCACGATCGGCCGGTCGAGGCACCGGTCGTATCCGGTGTAGGAGTCGGTGGTGCCGTCGGTGTTCCAGTCACCGAGGTCGAGGGTGTCGCCGGACAAGCCGATCCCGGCGAAGAAGTCGGCGAAGGTGACCGTCACGTCCGCGTCGGTGGCCGCCGGGGAGGACCCGCCGGTGGCGTCGAGGAAGCCGGGGAGGTCGGGCAGGTGCGTCACCGGTCCCGCCGCCGCGCTGCTCCGGGTGACGACCACGGTGCCGCCCGGAACCGGTCCGGGGGTGAACACGAGGGCCGAGAGGCGTCCTACCGTGGCCGGTCCGCGGATCCGAAGCGCCGGCGCCCCCTCGTCGTCCCAGCGGACCATCCCGTCGGTCAGGGTCTGCGTCTCGCGGTCCGGGCTACCCGCCTGCTCGGGGTCGAGCGTGACCGGGATCGCGACGATCAGGCTGTCGGCGTCGTCGGTGTCGACGTAGGAGTACTCGTAGAGAACGTCGTAGCTCGTCGTCTTCCGCCAACCGGCCACACTCTCGACCCGCTCGGCCAGCGTGGTCTCGACGGCGGCGAAGCGCAGGAACCCGGCCTGCCGAAGCACGTCCCGGTCGTCGAGCAGGTCGGCCTGCAGCACCGTGACGGCGGTGTCGACGGCCGGCGCCGTCACTCCCCAGAGCTGGAACCGCACCCGTGCGTCGATCCGACCGCCCCGCAGCGTACGCATGCCCAGCACGTGCGTCGGCTCGGTACCGCGTTGGTTGCCGAGGCCGACCAGCTTCTCCCGGATCCGTTCCAGGGTGACGTTCGAGTCCGGCAGGGAAGGCGCGGCCAGCGGGAGCCGGGCACCGAGCTCGCCCAACATGTCGTTCACCACGTCGGTCAACGCAGGCCCGGCCATGGCAGCCCCCTCGATACGCGCGGTGCGCTCACCGAGGCACCAATCGATGAACCGAGCCACGTCGCTCGGGCGCCGCCAGACCTGTCGCTCCCCTGTCGCCGTGTCGACGACCGAGCCCCGCCACCTGGAACCTCCGGCATCCCCCGCGTCGCCGTCGCGCAGGACCCGCACGACGAACGAGCGCGCGGAGACCGGGCCCGCCTCCGACGTGTCCCAATCTGGCGCCATACCACCGGGTCCTCCGCTGTCCTGCCGTTCACGATGGTCAAGGGATACAGCGCTGGTGTCGCGCGGATGTCTTCGTGGCGTCTCGCCTACGTCCGCGACGCCGGGCACGATGCGAGGGGCCGCGAGCAGGCGACACACGTCGAGACACATCCGGGTGCGGACGCCTTGTGGCGTGAAGGGATGAGGCTTTCGAGGTTCTGCGACGGCCGCCTGACATGCGCGTCCGGCGGTGATTCCTCCGGCGGCTCCGCGTCACGGAGAAGACGTCAGCCTGCCGGGCCCGGAGGAGTGGACGTGCGCGCTGATCGCGTCCACGCTGGCGCGGAGGGCGGCAAGCTCGGCGCGGACGCTTTCGAGCAGCTGCGCCGGGCAGGAGTACCCGACCGCCGCCGGCACGGCTTCGGACAGGTCCTCCTGCTGCGCAAGGCGGATGGACGACGGCGTCGGCGTCGGCGAGGCGGGGGTGGACGGTTCGCCGGAACGGATCGCGGCAGCAAGTGCGTCGGTCCGTCCGGACGGCCTGATCCCCAGCTCGTGCTCGAGTACCCATCGGCACCGCTCGTACTGACGAAGCGCCCGCGTGCGGTCGTCGGACTCGTAGTAGAGGCGCATAAGCCGCTGGTGACTGCGTTCGTGTGCCGGCTCGATCTCGAGGAGCCGCTGCGCCCACCGGATCGCCTCGGCGACTCGGCCACCTTGCTCGTGCGCGGTGGTCAGCACGTCCAGGACCGTGAGATGCAGGTCCTCCAGGCGCGTCCGCTCGACCAGGCACCAGTCCTCGTCGTGGCCGTCCAGCAGCGGGCCGCGGTACACGTCGCTCGCGGCAGCCAGCTGCTCGAGCGCGGCCTCGGTGAGTGTCCTTGGGTCGCCGGACTGGGCCGTACGCGCCCCCGCGGTGAACTGCTCGACATCGAGCCAGAGCGGCCGTTCCGGGTTGATCCGGACGGTCGCGGCGTCGGTGAGTACGAGGCGCGGCCCATCGGGTGCGTCCCCGTCAGTGGCCTGGTGGATCTGCCACAACGCCTGGCGCATGGCTTTCCGGGATCCGCACGGATCAGCCTCCGGCCACAGGGCGTCGGCCGCCACCTCACGCCGAACACCTCGCTGCGGCGAGAGCAGCAGCAACGCCAGCAGCTCCTGAGCCTTGCGTAGCATCGGCTCGGACACCGGCCGTTCACCGTGCAGGAGCTGGAACGGTCCGAACAGCCGCACCCTCAGCTCACGCATAGCAGTGCCCCTCTCCCGGAAAGCCCGCAGACCGACGTACGCGTGTGCACGTCAGGACCGAAGGCGGTCCCAGACGGGTGAGCATCGTGCGCTGCGATTCCGGTGCAATGGATTGCTATGGATCGCGCTATGGATACAGAGCGGCAGGTCGCTCTTCAGATACACCAGGTGCCATGCTCTTCGTCGCCGGAATATCAGCTCCGTCTACGCCGGACCTTCACAGGTGAGCGGCGAAGGTAGGCGACAGGTGTGCTGGCGCCCGCAGATTGGATACCACTCGGTGGTCTCGTGGCGTATGGAGAACGCCCGTGTGGGCGCACCCGTGGTCGCGACGGCGAGAAGGTCGAGGCGTCCCGACAGCCGACCTCGATCGGCATGGAAAGAACCCCGAAAGTGAGCAGGGCGCGTCCGGCCATTTTCACCCCTGTTTCGAAGGCAGCCCGAAGGGCTGCTTTGAGATTTACAGGCGAGAAGCCCAACGTCAATAGAGCCTTTGAACAGGACTATTGGGTGAAAAACGGGCCTTACCTCCGCGGCGACGGCTTCGAGGAACCCTTCGGCCGCGAACTTGGCGGTCACGTAGCTTCCCAACCCGGGAAGCTCAAGGGCTGGCCAGTCCCGTTAGGAACGCGATGCCGACCAGCTGCGCGCGGTCACGCGCAACTCCCCTCCGTCGGGGTGCCTGCTCAGCTGACGGTCCGCTCTCCCCCGCGGCCACCAAAGCGGCAGCGAGTTTGAGAGCCTGATCTGTCAGTTCGTCCTCCAGCTCGGGGACGCTGGCCCTTCTCGGGTAACCATCCCCTGGCCGGCGAGGAACGACATGGAAGTGCAGATGAGGAACGGACTGGCCAGGTGGGCCGTTGTTCTGCATAACCGTCGTGCCGCTCGCGTCAAACGCCCGTTGGACAGCGACGGACGTCAGACGAACCATCCGGAGCATTGCACCGCAATCCGCTTCGGGCAGCGAGTGCAGGTCCTGAACATGGCGGTGAGGCACGACCAGCGCATAGCCAGGTCCCGTCGGCTGATATCGACCGATGAACACAGCGAACCGTTCATCATCGAAAGCCCGCGGCGCGCCGCCGGTCCTCCCCCGCAGCTCATCACAGAAGTGGCAGCCAGGCTCGTCTGTCTCTGACATGGTTCATTCCTACACGAATACCGCCATGTGCGTGCCGCCAGGCCAGCGAGATGTAGTCGACAATCAGGGTGGTGGCGGCACCTGCCCCGACTCGAGCAGACCGGCCAGGCGATCCCAGATCCACCGGAAGAACCAACATCTGCTGCGCGAGTGTCAAAGGTGTATTCAGTTCCTCGGATTTCACCGAAGTCGATCACCCCGTGTACGCCCCACCGGCTTCGAAGCTGTGACTGGCATCGAAATCCCCGTGAGCTACGGACCCGAATGCGTCGGGTGGCCCGAGCTCGACGGCCGCCGTCGCCGGCGTACTCGCACTCAGCGGATGGCCGCTCACTTCCGTCGTCACCATCACCGAACGGCCCCACGCATCGTCGAAGGGTTCGTAATACGCAACAGCCGGTACGCGCACACCGGCTGCGTGGAGCACCCGGTGCAACTCGACCTCAGGAGCAAAGCTGTCGCCTGGTCCCTCCGCGATGCGGACGTAGAACGTCTCCGTCCCACGGTCGACGCGATAGACCTGAGTCGAGGATCCGGTACGAGTTCGCTGGAAGGTAAACCGGATCCGCGTGCCGAAGACCCGAACAAGCAGGTCTTCCAGGGCGCGGAAGTCGACATCTGGCTTTCGCATGTCTGCGCCTACCTGGCCGGTCCGATATCGCAGAAGCCGAACTCTACGAACGCCTCCTCGGCTTGGGTGATCTCGAAGCCATGGAGCTCGAGTTCGGCCACGCTACCCCATTCCAAGGCTCCCCGGAATGTAATTTTTCGTAGCTATGAATCGCTTTCCGTGACCCCTTATGAAGGTTCAGTAAACGATCCACGGTCTCATTGAATAGACCGCCGCTCAAGTTGGCTGATCAACTCAACATTTCGGGGTAGGCAGTGGAGACTTTCCCGGGTCAGGACACGGAAAAGTCTCCACTGCTTCGCCGGATAAGCCTGCGGCGCCAGCCAGCCGGTCCGGCTCGGAGGTCCAGGATCGCGGTAGGCGCCGGCCCACCTCGACATCGGCAGTGAGGCTTCCCAAAGCCCTTACCCACAAAGGGACTCAGGCGGGATCACGATCTACAGCTGTACTACTAGGGACCGGCATCCGCCGAGGTCGCTACAGATGACGGACACCGCATCCTCGCGACGTACCCCAGCTGCGATTACGACTTGTCCGCGAACACATCCGCTCCTGCCTGCACCTTGGCCACATATTCACGCCAGGGACTTACGCCGGCGTGCAGCCGAGAGCGCGCTTGTCGACGAGCATGCGGTGTGCTGGGGCTACGTGGCTGTCAGGGTCGAGCTGGGGTGAGTTCGTTCCAGACTCGCCTCAGCGCCTCGGCAAGCGTCGCGGCCGGTTGCGCTCCGGTGATGAGGTAGCGTCCGCCGATCAGGAACGCGGGTACGCCGGTGATCCCGACCGCCTGGGCCCGCCGCCGGTCCGATGCCACGGCGTCGGCGAAGGCGTCGCCGGCCAGGACTGTCCGCGCCGCCGCCGGGTCCAGGCCAGCATCGGTGGCCAGCGCGACGAGCGTGTCGTGGTCGGAGAGCACCGCGCCCTCTCCCGTGTAGGCGACGGACATCTGTTCCTGCAGCGCCTCACCCCGCCCGTCCTGAGCGGCGAAGTGCAGGAGGCGGTGCGCATCGTAGGTGTTCACCAGGCGCGCTCGGTCAAGCCTGTACACCAAGCCCTCCGCAGCCGCCAGCGCTGTCACCTGTGCATGCAAGCGACTGGCCTCCTCCACGGTGGCTAGGCCGAGGTCACGTTGCGTCCGTTCTGGCAGCGTCTCCGCGCTCTCGCGCGGGGCGTGAGGGTCGAGTTGGAAGCTGTGGAACTGGACGGTGACGGCGTCGCGATGCTCGAACGCGGCGAGCGCCGTGTCCAGCCGGCGCTTCCCGATGAAGCACCAGGGGCATACGACGTCGCTCCACACATCGATGGTGACCTCAGGCATGGGCTAACCATAGGTAAGCTCATTTCCATTTACAAGTACGTACCCATTGGTATGCTCCTAACGTGGCCACCAGCAAAGCCTCTCCCACAACATCTAGCGCCGTCAGCGGACTGCTCGCGGGTGACTGCCCCGGACGTACGCTGCTCAGCCATGTCGCCAGCCGCTGGGCCGTGCTCGTACTCACCGCTCTCCGCGACGGGCCCTTGCGCTTTCACCTGCTCCGCGATGGCGTCGGGGGCATCAGCGAGAAGATGCTGTCCCAGACCCTGCGCGTTCTGTGCCGTGACGGCCTCGTCCTCCGCGAGGTCGAGCCGACGACGCCGCCCAAGGTCTCGTACGGCCTGACACCTCTGGGGAAAGAGCTCGTACGCAAGCTTCAGGGCCTCCTCGACTGGATCACCTTGCGAACAGACGAGATCGTGGCCGCCTGGGAGCGGCACGACCGAACCCCTTAAGCCCCTGCGACACTCGGCGATGCTCCAAACGAACGAGCTGTGCGGCCTACGCCCATGCCGTTCTCACAGCAGACGTTCGTACCGTGTTTCGACCAGATGAGCGCGCGCATCTTTGAGCTCCCCTTGCTCTGCAAGCTGTACGGCGTGACGGATCACGAAGGCAAGCAGGTAAAGAGGCAGGAGGAAGTCTCGGTCAGTCCAGCTATGCAAGTCCGCCGCCGCCTCGTCGTACCGAGATTCGAGCCGCCGGCCGGCACGCGAGTCCAGAACGCCGGCATCAACGAGCCGGCCGAGGCCTTCCTCACGCGCTGACCGAACGAAGGGGCACCAGGTGTCGGCCCGCCCCCTGAATCCGCGAGCATCAGATCCCAGCAGACCGAACCCAGACACCCGAATCTCATGCAAGGCACGGAGTTGCTCACCGGCCCGCTGCCACACCAACGAGTTGTCCCTGCCCCGTCGTTCGTCGGACCACAATGAGACGCCTGGCAGGAACTCGACCGCCACGACCTCCGGATCGGCCCGCGTGGCGAGCACAGCCGGCACCCGGACGCCCTGCGCCGATGCCGCCTGATAGGCCCACGCCTCGGCCAGCACCGAACGGCCAGGCGCTGGGAACTTCAGGACCACCGTCCGATCGTCCAAATCGATCAAGAATGCGGTGCTACTACCCGTCGGGCGCACACTGACCGGGGTTGCCTCAAGCAACTCCTCAGCTACAGCCACGATGTCCATCAGCCCACCCTCTCCACCCAGAGCAAGCAACGGCAAGCTCATGCCAGACGTCTGTCGGCGCTGGCGTGGCACGGCGCGGCGCCCGCGCCCTGGGACGTTCGACGGGAAAGTCGGGTGCGCCTAGCGTCAGGTCCAGGTACGGTCCGGTGGTGGTCCACGTATACCCTCCGCTGAACCTTGAGGTGCGGACGCCGCGCCTGACCTTGGCCGGGGCAACGGATGAGCTGCTGGAGCGGCTGGTCCCGGTTGTCCGCGCCGGCGTTGCCGATGCCAAGCCGTGGCCGTTCGACGACCCGATGTCGCTGTACGAGGACAACCCCGACCGCGAGTGGCGGTGGCTGCGGGGCATCTGGGCGGGGCGTGCCCGCGTGAACCCAGGCTTCTGGCGGCTGTACTTCGTCGTCCTGCTGGACGGCGAGCCGATCGGCATGCAGGACCTGATCGGAGTGGAGTTCACCAAGTTCGGGACGGTCTCCACCTTCTCGTGGCTGGCGCCCGGCCGGCGTGGGAGCGGGATCGGGAAGGAGATGCGCGCGGCGGTACTGCACCTGGCATTCGCCGGGCTGGGCGCACGGGAGGCCGAGAGCGATGCCTTCACCGACAACCACGCGTCCAACCAGGTGTCCCGAGTGCTGGGCTACGAGCCGAACGGCACCACCTGGGACACCCGCCGCGGCGAGGCCGCGCCGATACAGCGTTGGCGGCTGACCCGAGACGCCTGGGTCCGAGCCCGACGCGATGACATCGAACTGGTCGGCGTTCAGGAGTGTCTCCCCGCGCTGGGGCTCGTCTGACGGCTGGCCGTGTAACGCGTACGGTCGCCTGATCGGAGTGCCGGTCATGCTGACTGATCAACTCGACCGCGAACGCTCCTGATCTCGCCCGCACCGCTCACTAGCGCGGTTGACAAGGCTGTTCGAAAGATGTTGACGCGGCCGGGTCGAAGGGGCAGGCGCCCGTCTCGAGGTGCGTGAGGTACTCGTTGCGGAAGTACTTCAGGGAGGACTTGATCGGCGAGACGCCGCCGTCAGCAAGTGCACAGAACGAACGGCCCGCGATGTTGTCGCTGAGGTCCAGCAGCAGGTCGAGATCATCCTCGCTGCCGCTGCCATGCTCGAGGCGGCGTAGTACCTGTGCCAGCCACGGGAAGCCTTCCCGACATGGCGTGCACTTGCCGCACGACTCGTGTCTGTAGAACTCGGTCCATCGGCGAACGGCCCGCAGGACGCACACCGTTTCGTCGAAGCATTGCAGCGCCCTGGTGCCGAGCATGCTTCCCTCGGCGGCCACGCTCTCGTGGTCGAGAGGGACGTCAAGATGATCCTTGGTGAACATCGGCGTTGACGAGCCACCCGGTGTCCAAAACTTCAGATCATGGCCGGCGCGGATCCCTCCCGCCATATTCAGGAGTTCTCGAAGGGTGGTGCCCATCGGCGCTTCGTACTGTCCGGGCCGGGTGACATGGCCGGACAGAGAGAAGATCGCCATACCTTTACTCTTCTCGGTGCCCATCAAGTTGAACCAGTTGGCGCCGTTGAGCACGATCGGAGGCACGCTGGCGACTGTCTCCACGTTGTTGATGACAGTCGGTGAGGCGTAGAGCCCTTCCACTGCAGGGAACGGGGGACGCATGCGGGGCTGTCCGCGTCGCCCCTCCAGGGACTCCAGCAGAGCGGACTCCTCGCCGCAGATGTAGGCGCCAGCGCCTGCATGCACCACGACGTCAAGGCTGTGGCCGGAGCCGAAAATGTCCTCGCCGAGATAGCCGGCTGCGTAGGCATCGGCAACGGCTTGCTGCATTCGCCGAATGACATGCAGCACCTCACCGCGAATGTAGATGAACGCTCGTGTCGCGCGGATGGCGTAGGCGGTGAGGATGACCCCCTCGAGCACTGTGTGAGGGCTGGCCAACAGCAGCGGTATGTCCTTGCAGGTGCCCGGCTCGGACTCGTCGGCGTTTACCACCAGGTAGCGCGGCTTGTCCCCGAGTGGGGCCAGCAGGCCCCACTTGATTCCGGTCGGGAAACCACTGCCGCCGCGCCCGCGCAGACCAGCTTCCTTCACGATCTCCACGATCTCGTCGGGGTCGATGGTCAATGCCTTCCGCAAGGCCCGGTACCCACCTTGACCGAGGTAGGACTTCAACGTCCATGCATGCTCGTCGGCCCAGTTCGCGGTCAGGACCGGTGTGAGCAGATCACCCATGGTCAGTAGCCTCCCTGAGGCAGCATGCCTACATGTGAAGCTAATCACAAGCCCGGTCCTGTCTGCTGGCACTCGCGATGTCCACCTGCGGCCAGTCATCCAGGAGGGCAGCGTTCCGGCCGCAAGTCAGCGGTGGAGGCTTAGCTGGGAAGCTCCAGGCAGCGGCGGGCAAGCTCCATCCGCCACGCGGCATCCTCTTTCGGGGTAGGCGATTGGTCGAGGCCCGCGGTCCACAAGCAATGATTGGCGTTCCAAGCCGCCATTAGAACGGGAAGATAGGTCTCCCAGGAAGCTGGCAATGGGCGGGCGGTTCGGTAGCCGTTCAGCTACGGGGCACGTAAGGCGGGTTAATTCGGACTGTCGGCGATGGCGCCTGGGTACCCGGCGAGATTCCCCAACAAGGGGCAGAGGTCGTACAAGAAGAGACCCCGACCTGTCGGCGACAGGATCTCGTCCGACATGCGCCTATCAGCGCGAATTGTTGCGTCTCACGGTGGATGCGCCGTGCCCGCCGAACCAAGAACGATAGTGCGAGCGATGCGACATCATCGAACTGTGGGAAGGTAACTCTATGCAGCAAAAGGCGATCATCTTTCATGGAACTGGCGCCAACCCTGAGGTCTGTTGGCTGCCATGGCTGCGCCAGCAGCTGACCAAGCGCGGGTACGCCGTCGACGTACCGCACTACCCCGGCCTCAACGTCGAGCCCATCGATACGTTTCTGCCGAAGGTGCTGGCTAACCACAGCTTCGACGAGCACACGGTATTGATAGGCCATTCGGGTGGCGCCGCACTGCTCCTCGCGGTACTCGAACACATCGACGCGACCGCGCGCTCGGCCTACCTCGTCGCCGGTTACTCCACTCAGCCCAACACGAGTGACGAACCCGTCCTGCAGTCCAGCTACGACTGGGCGGCGATCAAGGCCCACGTCCGCGACCTGTACTTCATCAACTCCCACCACGATCCGTACGGCTGCGATGACAGACAGGGCCGCGCCATGTTCGAACGGCTGGGCGGCACGCAGATCATCCGCGACGACGGGCACTTCGGCGACCACGACCAGCCGTACGAGACCTTCGACCTGCTCGACAAGCTCATCGACTAGCTGACCTGAGCACTCCGGCGCACTACATCAACACGGTGGACGGACGATAAGACCTTTCCCTGCTTTGACAGTCTCGTAGATAGCAGTGACCGTCCCATCCACGTCCAGGTCACTGTTTTCGACCAAAGCAGACCAGGCGCCGTGGAAGCTGCGCATCCAATTCGACTCGACCGCCACCCAGTCAAAGCCCTCTCGGACGAACTCCGCCGCGATCCGGGCTGCTATCCGCCTCGCAATGTTCCCGTACCGTTCGTCGTACAGCGCCCAGGTGGGATCGATCATCATGTACGTCGTATCGGTCTCCAGGACCGCCACCTCGCCGACACGGGAGCCGAGGACAGCCGCATCCGACCCAGCGCCGACGACTTCCCGGCGCCGCACGGACCGACCACCATCACGACCTTTGGCATCCAACCTCCTGATGAGTCTGGGCTTTCGAACCGGCTGGTACTACAGCCATAGATCGTCATCTTGGCCAGTCCCCTTGTGGGTAAGGACTCTGGGGCGTGGCGTGTTGGTGCGTGATGTTCGGCGCCCAGCGTAGAGGTTGGCGGGTGGGAGAGGGAATTGGACGCGCTCATGTGTCGGGTTGGTAGCTGGTTCACGCGACCGGACACGCGGAGGTCTGCGGCGAGATCGGCGCGTTCGTGGGCCGAGAGCCTCACTGCCGATGTCGAGGTGGGCCGGCACCTACCGCGATCCTGGACCTCCGAGCCGGACCGGCTGGCTGGCGCCGCAGGCCTATCCTGCGAAGCAGTGGAGACTTTTCCGTGCCCTGACCCGGAAAAGTCTCCACTCCCTCCCGGTTGTTGAGTTGGGTATCAGCCAACCTAAGCGGCGGTCTATTCAATAGACCTGCGGACCGTTTAGTGAACCTTCACAGATGGTCACGGAAAGCAATTCACAGCCACCCACAATTACATTCCTGGGAGCCTTCGAATGGGGTACTTTTGGCCGGGTTCTTGTCGGTGGTCGCCGATAGTACGGCTCTTACTGGACGGTTATGCACGAACCCTGAAGGTAACGAGTTCTGCGTGCACGGATGAGGGATCGACACCGGGCAAGCGAATGACTAGGACCGGGCTATGCGTGCTCGGCCCGAAGCTTGCAAGGCGCGCGGGGCAGATCGCCGGAGTCTGCGGCGTCCTCGCAATGATCGAGCAACTCCGGCTCCTCCGCGCCTCGGTGGAGATCGGCCTCCCGTAACGTCGTGTCAAGCCAGGGTTTCGGCTATCTGCTCAAGGAACGGGATGACCCAAGCTGCTTCGCCGGGCTCGCGGCCGCGACAGGCACCAATCGCTGTGCGAGCCTGGACCCAGCGAGTGGCCCGTTCGCGTTCGATCTCGGCGGCGTCGGCGAAGATAGCCAAACGGCGGCGCAGCTCCCTATCGAGGTCATGGGCTCTGCGCAGGCTGTCGACACCACCGACGAGCGCCGTGAGCGCGTCGAAGGCGAGGTCTCCGACAAGCCCCTTGGGGTCGACCACCAGCCAGGGCTCCCGCTGGGCGCGCACGACGTTTCCGAAGTGCAGGTCACCATGGACCATGGTGTCGGGTTGCTTTCGACCAAGGTCCTGGATGGTCGCGAGCGCCGCACCCAGCGCACGCTGTGACAGCGAGCGGCCCAGCCTCTTGGCATCCTCGCGAAGCGTTTGCTCCCACTCCTCCGCCTGATCGGACAGCCGCGGCAGGCCCGGAGGGGCCGGAACCGCCAGCCGCCGGGCAAGGCGCCCTGTCACGACCGTTGCCTGGTCGACATCACCAAGATCGTCCAAGGTCTGCCATTCGGCCTGCTCCAAGAGCATGGCGAACTTGCCGTCGTCTCGCTCGTACAGCAGCACGGCACCCCGACCACCCCACGTGGCGAAGGCATGAGCTTCGTACATGTTGCCTGGATGGGTGAAAGAGATCTTCAAGACAGCTGCCGAGCCGTCGTGACGCCGAACGCCCAAGACAATCCCGACCTGGCCGAATCTGACCGGCGCGGTAGGCGTGCAACTCCACCGCTGCAGATACTCATCCACCAACCCAGGCAGCGACTCCAGCCATGCCCGACCGGAATCGCCCTCACGATCGACAATGGTGCGCGCGAAGCCCTCCGGGATCTCGACCATCACGGGAGGATAGACCCCGTTCCTGATGGGACCGCTCGAAACACAGATCGGTTGCCCGTTCACCCATGGGTCCGATACTCCTCGCACCGCCCGCGACACAATGGCAGCGTGGAGCGTTTCGCCTGCACCAGAAGAGCGCGGAACGGGCAAGGGTGATCGGCGTACGGCGGTTCGCGGGTAGGCACGGACGGGAGCGTGGTCGTCAGGCCAGGCAAGGCCCGTAGGTACGATGCTCCCGGCAGGTCGGCCGGTAGCTGGCCGCGTCGACAGCCCAGGAGGCCGGCTACACATGACTGTCATCGAGATTCCGGGATCTAAGTCGATAACCGCGCGGGCGCTTTTTCTCGCTGCGAGCGCTGCCGGATCGTCGGTGCTACAGGCGCCGTTGGTGTCAGATGACACCGAAGCCTTCGCCGAAGGCCTGGTGAGACTCGGCTACGTCGTGGACAGGCAGCCTGGCCGGTGGGTTATCGAAGGGCGGACGTCTGGGCCCGCGGTGGCGGAAGCCGATGTGTACTGCCGTGACGCGGGCACAGCATCGCGTTTCTTGCCAGGATTGGCTGCCGTGGGTCACGGCTCGTACCACTTTGACGCATCCCCGCAGATGCGCCGACGTCCGGTCGGGCCGCTGACCTCAGCGTTGCGCGCATTAGGAGTGGAAGTACGTCACGACGACGCTGAAGGGCACCTCCCGATCACCGTGCTGGGGCGGGGAATCGAGGGCGGACACCTCACCTTGGACGCCGGCCTGTCGTCGCAGTTCCTTACCGCCGTCTTGTTGGTCGGACCGCTGACGGACAAGGGACTCACCATCGCCGTCACTGACGTGGTGTCAACGCCGTATGTCGAGATGACACTCGCGATGATGCGAGCCTTCGGCAACGACGTACAACGTGACGGCGACACCTTCCACGTTCCGCCGCAGCCCTACCAGGCCATCGACTTCACCATCGAACCGGACACGTCGACCGCCAGCTACTTCCTGGCAGCGGCGGCCGTCGCCGGCAGGGCCATCACCATCCCTGGACTGGGACGCGGCTCCCTCCAAGGCGACGTCGGCTTCGTCGACGTACTGCGACAGATGGGCGCCCACGTCGAAATCAGCGATGACGCGGTAACAGTGACGGGCCCTGAGCGCCTCAACGGCATCACGGTCAATATGCGTGATATCTCCGACACCATGCCAACCCTGGCAGCGATCGCCCCCTTCGCCGACAGCCCAGTCCGTATTGAGGACGTCTATAACACCCGAGTCAAGGAATGTGATCGTCTCGACGCCTGCGCGACCAACCTCCGCGCTCTGGGAATCAGAGCCGAGGCCGGACGCGACTGGATCCAAATCTGGCCGGGCAATCCAACCGCCGCCAACATCGCCTGCCACGGCGACCACCGCATCGCGATGAGCTTCAGCATCACCGCCCTGCGAACTCCCGGGCTGTCCCTGGACGACCCAAGCTGCGTGAAGAAGACCTTTCCCGGATTCCACCACGCGCTGAGTTCCCTCAAGCGTGCGTGGACGATTGCTTGAGCCTATGCCGGCGGAACCGTCTTCGCCTGGGACGCCCACACTGAGATCAGCGCATCGGTCACCGTTGAAGTCGCCGGTCACCCGGCCAGTCCGAAGTGGCCGTTCGGCCGAAGACGGCCTCTCGGCCGCTCCGCGATGAGCTGCTCGACGGGCACGTCGTCGCCGGCGTCGCCGACAGGTAAGTGAGATAGGTCACATTACTGGACGAGTGAACTACGGATCATCGTAGTTCTGCGACGCCGACGTCGACCTGAGCCGTAGCCGTTCTCGGCCTTGTGGAGGTCACTCGAACCGGCACCGCCCGGAACGAATCCGGACCAAGCAACGCCATCATGTCGCATCTCGCAGCCGCGTCGTGACGAATCGTGTCGATCCGGCGTACCCGACTATTGGCGCGCTCTACGACCGGACATCGTAGAAGTTACGAAACGTTGCCCTACCGGGTGGAATCCCTCTCTGTTAGACCTAGCACCCAATCGCATCCATGGAGGGTGCGATAACGCCCCGCTTCGCCGAACTCCGCCCGGCGGTTGGCGTTCCCAGCGAGCCACGAGAGCGGAGACGGAGGACCCACACGCGCCCCCGGCCCGGTCACGGCCCCCGAGGGCTGGGGTGAGGCCGCCCCAGGGCGGCCGGGCAATACCTCTCGCCCGAACCCGACAGCTAACTCCGTAGGCGACGAGAGGGAACGGATCACGTGCGTTACCAAGCAAGGCATCGCGGCATGACACGGGGCCGCAAAGCATTACGAACGGCTACCCGAGCGGCAGCGTTCACCGGAGTCGCCGTGGCGGTGCCCCTCGCCGGGTCGGCCGGCATTGCCCACGCCGCCGTCGAGTCGGGCGCAGACATACACACGGCAGTGCGATCTGCCGGACTCGCACCCGTCACAAAGACCACCCCCGCCGCAGACAACATCTACGTCGTGAAACGCGGCGACACACTGTCCGGGATCGCCGCCGCTCACCACGTCAACGGCGGATGGCAGGCGCTGTGGAAGCTCAACCGCAAGGTCGTCGGAGCCAACCCCGATCTGATCATTCCCAACCAACGGCTCCGCCTCACCGCATCCGCGACGAAGGAGGCGAAGTCCACAGCGACGAAGAAGGCGAAGCCCACAGTAAAGACCGCCCCGCAGGCAAGTCAGAGCGGTTCCGACCCCAAGGTGGTCAAGACCGTGAGCGGGCTCGCCAGCTACTTCGGCGACTCGTCTGAGTACCAGCCGATGGCCTGTGGCGGCAACAGCCGCAACATCACCAAGGGCGTCGCGCTGTGGAAGATCCCGTGCGGTACCAAGATCCGCATCACCAGCAAGGAGACCGGCAAGAGCGTGATCGCACCCGTCGCCGACCGGGGACCCGCGTCGTGGACTGGCGTAGCCATCGACCTGCTGCCCGACACCTGGGACGCACTCGGCGTCTCCCGGGGACAAGGCAAGCAGAAAGTCACCTACGAAATTCTGGGCAACTGATCTGAGCTGAGACCCTGTTCTTGAACCCGCCGCTGCGGGTTCAAGAACAGGGTTCCTTCATGTCGTCGGTGAGTGACCATTCGAGCGCATGCAGGTGCCGGCATCCGCACCGACGGCTACAACCGGCGGTCGAGGCCCTGGAAGCGGTACTGCATCACGTGATAGACGCTGTTGTTGCTGGTGTTCCACTGACTGACCGTGAGGTGCAGGTCGTCCAGCGTTGACCCGGGTATCACGTAGCTGCCGTACAGCTGTGCGACGTGATTAGCGTCCTGGGCGGCCCAACTCGTCCCGTGGAGGAGAGTGATTCGTTCGGTCTGCCGCAGGTCCTGGGTGGGATGGTCGAGCACCATCGCGTCGATCCGGTAGTGGTCCCGGTCAAACCAGGTGAAGACCCACCGCTTGCCAAGCTGACGCAGGGACATCTCGCCGATGATGTCGTCGATCACGGTGTCCGGCCCGGCGCCCCATCGCCAGGTGTCGCCGTCCCGACCCCAGGGCTCCCACGCGTCGGGGTTGGTGAGGTCTTGAGGTCGTACGCGATGGAGAATCATCGGGCTCTCGCGCAGGAACTCCGCGGTGTAGACGTACACCCAGCCGTCGTCGCCGAGTTCCCAGGTACACAGGTTCCACATCTTGTTGTAGGCATCGCCGGGGAACCGGGCGCCCGAGTCGTGCCAGGTCGCCCCGTTGTCGGTCGAGGTCCAGATGCCGCTCCAGATCACGTTGCCGAAGCCCTGGTTGACCACGGCGTGGAGGTAGATCGTGTCGCCGAGCGTGATCACGTCCGAGGGAATGATCGTGGAGATCTCATCGCCGTGCTCGTAGGGGATGAGTTGCGCGGCCGGGACACCACCGACCGCCCCGGAGAAGGTCACTCCGGTCCCGGGTACGCGGGTGTTCGACCACAGGGCGGTTGGGGAGCGCCAGTTGTCTCCCCAGCGCTCGCCGCTGAAGCTGTCACCGAAGACGTACAACGACCGGCCGTCGGGGCAGCGGGTCACGCAGCCGAGGTCGACCCAGTCCAGTCCGAACTTCCCGGTGATGTCGGGGCCGGTGAGGTTCTTGATCTTGGTGATCTTGATTCCGTCCTCATGGACCGGCGGATACTCCAGCGGGGCGGCCGCGGCTGGTGTCCAGGCACTCGCGACCATCCCGGTGCCGATCGCACCGGCGGTGCCTCCGAGTAGAAGTCGCCGCGAAATGCTCGAGTGAGGGCGACCAGAAGATGGCATCGGGTGGGACATGTGTTTGCTCACTTTCTCTAGGCAGAAAGCGATTTCCCGCATCCTTCGACCGGACTCTACCGGGTTCGACGTGGTTGACGTCAGGAGCGGATCCGCTGGCAGACAAGGACAGCTACCTCACTGAGTCGACGAAGGACCAACGCGAGGCGGAGTTGATCCGCGTCTACGACATCGAAGAGAGTGGTCACCCGCCCTTGAAGTCGTCGGCGGTGATTCCGTCGGTGTGTCCTTCTGGCCATTGGACGAGCTCGATCAGGTAGCCGTCGGGGTCGCGCACCATGGTGACCAGCGGCTCATCGGGACCGGCGGTCGGCCGCGCCGGATCGGCCTGGATGCCGTGGGAGGCCAGGGTGGCGATGGTGGCGTGCAGGTCGTCCGTCTTGATGGCAAGGTGGTTGAGGCCGCCGGTCCCGGTGACCGGCCGAGCGGGGTCGTGCACGAGTTCGACGGTAACGAACGGGTCGTCCGCAAGCTGGAGCATGGTCAGGGTGCCGAACGGGGTGTCGGGAACGGTTCCGACGACGGTGTAGCCGAGTGCCTGGTAGAACGCGCGGGAGCGATCCAGGTCGGAGACGCGGAGTCCGACGAGCAAGGTGCGCACGGTCATCTCCCTGATGGTCTGACGTCCTGCGGGTTCGTTGTGTCCATGATCAGTGTTCGACGTCGTAGAGCAGGTGCGTAACACGGTTGCCCTGGGCCCCGCGGGTCGGGTTGCCGAGCCGTGACGTTGTCGCGGGGTTCCATGGCGCCGAAGAACGGCCTACCGCTGGCCATCGTCGTAAGCGATGTAACCGTGGGCTGACACCGCCGCGCAACCCATGATTGCCTTGCCCATGATTGTTTCGTTTCGTCGCTGTCAGATCGTCACTGAAAGGGACGCAACCAGCCACGCGGGAACAGGCGCGGGCCAACAGGCCCACCGGCGGGTTCACTGGCGGGCCGCCTGTATGTCGAGCTCGATGCGTACCCGCTTGCTGATGAGCAGCCCTCCCGCCTCAAGTGGCGGGTTGAACGTGATGCCGAAGTCGTAGCGGTTGAGGGTAGTGGTCGCGGAGAAGCCGATGCGGGGCTGCGACGTGTCGCCCATCACGTCGGGTCCGGCGCCGTCGAACGCCACGTCGAGGACGACCGGCCGGGTGATGTCGCAGATCGTGAGGTCGCCATGGACCTGCAGCGAGTCACCGCAGTCCTCGAGGGTTGTGCTCGAGAAGGTGAGCGTGGGGTGGTCCTCGACTCCGAAGAAGTCGGAGCTTCGCAGGTGCGCGTCCCGCTGAGCCTGGGCGGTGTCGACGCTCGCGGACTGGATGGTCACCTGGACCGACGAGACCGTCGGCTCCTCGGCGACGGCGATCGTGCCCTCGAAGTCGGTGAACCGCCCCCGCACCTTCGAGAAGCCGAGATGCTGCACCTGGAACGCGACGCTGCTGTGCGCAGGGTCGATCGCGTACGTGCCCGGGAGGGGAAGATCCCTGCCATCGACGGTACGGATGAAGGTGGTCGTCGTCATCAGATGTCGTTTCTCCTCGTGTGCTGCCGTCTGCCAGGCCTACCTGCGCTGACGTCAGAGTCGGCCCTCAGCAACGAAGTCTTGGCGAGAGTAGCCGGCTGCGGCTTCAGAACAGCTTCAGTAGCAGGTGGCTCGTCAACTTAACCCGGCCCTGAAGGACCGGGCTTGGAGGTAGCGCCCAACTGGCTGCTGGGTTGGCTCCTGCGTCCAGACACTCCTTATGGGGTGGCAGGGACGCGTGACTCACGCCCCGCAGTCCACACAGCCTCGCCCTTGCGGGCGATGTTGTGGGAAGCGTTCCGGTCGGCGTGGGCAACGACCCCGCAGTTCCGGCAGATGAAAAGCCCCTGGTCGACACGGTTGCGCTTGTCGACGTGGCCGCAC
>NZ_KB892792.1 GCF_000373925.1 Actinopolymorpha alba DSM 45243
TTCCTCGCCGTCACCGCCGCACGATCCCAGACCGCCCAGTCGACGCGGCCATCCCTGACATCGGCCGACCAGCCCCACACCGACCAGGCCATGATCCCGCTTACCTGCAACGAAATCCGACACAAACGCGCCACCTACACCCGACCTCGCCACCACCCATGGCACACCGAACGATGGAGCCGATACCGCCGACTCCACCAACACCGAGCCAAACTCTGCCACTACCACCGACGAAACCAAGATCACGATCTACGGCTGTAGTACTAATCACGAGTACGCGATAAATGACGTCTATGTGTGGGACCTCGACTTAGGAGACGACGCGGATCGCTATCTTTCCCGTGTAGTCGCACGAGGCCTCTCGTTTGCCCGTCACGCTTTGGGCTGCGCCAGGCGCCTTCCGGGCTCGGAGAGCTTGGTTGCGGTCGTGAGCGCGGGAGTTGGCGAGGATTTCCTGACGCACGGAACGACCCCCGCCTTCTTTACCCGACGAGGTAATTTCCGGACTGGATCGATGATCTGGAGAGATTCGAGATCGAGGCGGTGGCTGTACTTGGTCTGGCCGATGCGGCGGATGCTTGATGAGTTCCATCCAAGCAATCCTTCGGTGAATTCACATTCGCCGAGGACAGCAACTGGATCAGAGTGACCCACGAGGGGAACGCGAACACGTCGCAGGCGGATGATCACAAACGGCTACGGCCGCCCTTTGTCGAGGGCGGCCGTAGCTGGTGAGGCGTCAGCGCTTCTTGTCAGCCGCGGCTGTGTGGTGACGGTTGGCCGTGGCGACAGATCAATCCGTGGAGCCCGAGTCGATCCCGACCCGCTGCCCGGGTAGCGCGATCCGGTCAGTGTGCCGTCCGGCCGGCCGCGTGGTCAGGGGCCGTCAGATGGCCGGGATCCGCAGGATGGCCTGCACGGGCAGGTGGTCGCTGGGGAACTGTCCGTCCTGGTTGAACGTGTTGACGATCGCAGCGCGGGTCTGTACCTGCGAGGAGGTGAGGATCCAGTCGATCCGCGGACCGTTGGGGACAAGCGGCTGGTAGCCGTGGAAGGTGGCGTACAGCGGTCCGCGCGTTTGCGCTTCGGTCCAGGTGTCGAGGAGCGGGCCGTTCGTCACGAGCCGGTCGTAGACGGTCTGCCCAGTGGCGGCGGCCTCGTTGAAGTCACCGGTCATGACGACGGGAAGGTCCGGGTCGAAGTTGGGCAGCCGCGACAGGACCAGCGCGGCCGACTTGGCCCGAGCATCGGCGCTGAACGCCTCGAAGTGGGTGTTGACGGCGTAGAACTCGGCGCCGGTGCGCTTGTCGAGGAAGCGGATCCAGGTGACCATGCGCGGGCAGCAGCCGCCCCAGGTCTGCGAGCCAATGACGTTCGGGGTGTCGGAGAGCCAGTAGTGGTCGTACTCCAGCGGGTCGAGCCGCCGGGTGTCGAAGAAGATCTGCATCGCCTCGTCGCGGGAGCCGCCCTGGCGGCCCAGACCGATGCTGTCGTAGTACGGCGGCAGGTCGGCCTGGATGTCCCGGAGCTGCTGGTAGAGCCCTTCCTGCGTACCGATGAGGGCCGGCCGCTCAGCACGGAGCAACTCCCGCATGACGGGTCGACGCTGCTGCCACGAGTTCGGCGTGCTGGTGCTCGCGTACCGGAGGTTGAACGTCATCACGTGCAACTCCGACGGGCTCACCGGGCCGATGTCAGCGGTGGTGGTCACCTTGTCGGTCGTGGAGGTGGATGTCACGGTGGAGGCGGCGACTGCGGATGGCGTCAGGATGCCGGTGACCGCTGCCAGTGCGCCCAGCACCGTCAACAGCTGGCGGCGGGGGATGAGGCGAAGCATGAGACCTCCCGGTCGGTCGGGCCCGCGGTGCGGACAACCGGGAACGCTAGGAGCGCCGTGCCGCGGCGGCCGGTCCATCAGATGGCGGCATGGTGAAGATCCGCTGGCGTGATCAGGTTGTGGCACTGGCCTCGACATGCCTTGACCTGCGGACCGGGTCGCAGGTCGCGTGACCGTGTGTCACGGGCATCGGGGAGGATGGAGTGGTGACGGAGCCCAAAGCGGTCTGGATCACGACGCCGCGGCTCGTCCTGCGGCGTCCGCGCGCCGACGACCTCGACGACTACGTCCGCATCCACACCGACCCGCGCACGTACGCCCACGCGCCGCACGCGATGCCGACACCCGACGGTTGCCGCGACAGGCTCGCAGCCGACCTCGATGACTGGGACGCCTTCGGCATCGGGTATGCCGCCGTCGTCGACCGCGAGTCGGGCGAGCTCATCGGGTGGGCAGGCTTGCGGTACAAGAATTCCGACGACCACTTCTTCAACCTCTACTACCGGCTGACGCACGACCGCCTCGGCCAGGGCCTCGGCCGCGAGATCTCGCGGGCCGTCGTCGCCTGGGGCGTCGAGTACCGGCCCGAGGTGCCCGTCACGGCACTGGTCGACGACGTCAACGCCGCGTCGTTGGCCACGGCAAGGTCGTCCGGCCTCGTCGAGGCGGGCACCCGCGTCCATCGCGACGACCCGCCGGATGCAAAGCCGATGATCCTCTTCGAGGCGCCGACCGTGTCCGGCGTCGCGGCCGATGCCTTCGATGAGGCACTCGCCAGCGACGTCCTCGACCTCTGGGTGAGGGTCAACGACGCGGGCGGGTCCGTCGGGTTCCTGCCGGGCGCGAGCCGGGACGCGGTGCGTGCCGCGCTCGACCCCCACGTCGCCGACCTGCAGGCGAGCGTGACCATGCTCTGCGTCCTACGCGACCCCGACGGGACCTTGCGTGGCCTCGGCTTCTGGGAGCACTCGCGCGGCTTCCCGTACACCCACCTCGCCGGGCTCAAGCGGCTCATGGTCGACCCGGCCGCCCAGGGCCGCAACCTCGGACGCATCCTGCTCGGCGGGATGGTCGGCATCGCCCGGCGCGAGCTACCCGAGGTCGAGCTGCTCCGGCTCGACTACCGCGACGGGCTGGGCCTCGGCGAGTTCTACGGGCGCGCGGGATGGACCGAGGTGGGTCGAGTGCCGCGTGGCCTCAAGCTCTCCGAATCCGACTACCGCGACGACGTGACGATGGTCCGCCGCGTCGACGAGACACTGAGCTGATCCATGGCTCGCAGCGTGTACGTCGCCGCACCCGAGGGGCACACCGGCAAGTCCTCGGTCGCCCTCGGGCTGGTCGAACTCTTCGCCGCCCAGGTCCGGGTCGGCGTGTTCCGGCCGATCGCCCGGGCGGACCAGGACACCGACTCGGTGCTCGAACTGCTGCTGGAGCACGACGGGGTCGACCTCGGCTACGACCAGTGCATCGGCGTCACGTACGACGACGTGCACGCCGACCCGGACCGCGCGCTGGGCGAGATCATCCGCCGCTACCGCGCCATCGAGGGCCGCTGCGACGTCGTCGTCATCGTCGGATCGGACTACACCGACGTCGCCGGACCGACCGAGCTCGCCTACAACGCCCGGATCGCGGCGAACCTCGGCTCGGCCGTCGTGCTCGTCGTGTCCGCGCTGCATCGGGGCGCCGACGACGTCCGGCAGGTGGTCGACCTTTCGATGGGGGAACTGGCCGCGGGCCATGCCGAGGTGGTCGCGGTGGTGGCCAACCGCGCCGACCCGGGGCAGCTGGACGCGGTCCGCGCCGCGCTCGCCGAGGACACGGTGCCGACCTGGGTGATGCCGAACGTCCCGCTGCTGTCCGCCCCGACGGTGGCCGATCTGATGTCCGCGATCGGCGGCCGGATCGTGGCCGGTGACCCCGACCTGCTGGGCCGGGAGGCCGAGACCACGCTGGTCGGCGGGATGACCATGGACCACATCCTCGACCGGCTGACCGACGGCGCGGTGGTGATCGTGCCCGGCGACCGCTCCGAGGTGGTGCTCGCGATGGTCGCCGCGCACGCGTCGGAAAGCTTCCCGTCGTTGTCCGGGCTGATCCTCAACGGCGGCTTCGTACCGTCCGAGCAGGTGACCCGGCTGATCGGCGGACTGCCGCAGCGGCTACCGATCGTCGCGACCGACCTGGACACCTTCGACACCACCCGGCTGGTGGTGGAGACGCGCGGCCTGCTGTCGACGGGATCACAGCGCAAGTTGGACACCGCCCGCTCGACCTTCGCCCAGCACGTGGAAGGCGCGGCGCTGCTCGCGGCGGTCGATCTGCCGCGGTCGGAGGTGGTCACTCCGCTGATGTTCGAGTACGACCTGATCGAGCGGGCCGGCGCCGACCGCAGGCGGATCGTGCTGCCCGAGGGCACCGACGACCGGATCCTGCGGGCCGCGAGCACCCTGCTCGCCCGGGACGTCGTCGATCTGACCATCCTCGGCGACCAGGCCACGATCCGGGCCCGGGGCCGCGAACTCGGGCTCGAGCTCGACGCGGCGCGGATCATTGCCCCGACCGATCCGGAGCTTCGGGAGCGGTTCGCGCAGACGTACGCCGAACTCCGCGCGCACAAGGGGATGTCCGTCGACCGGGCCCGCGAGATCGTCGTCGACGTGTCCTACTTCGGCACGCTGATGGTGCACCTCGGACTCGCCGACGGCATGGTGTCCGGCGCGCAGCACACCACCGCGCACACGATCAAGCCGTCGTTCGAGATCATCAAGACCGTCGCGGGGGTGTCGATCGTGTCGTCGGTGTTCTTCATGTGCCTGGAGGACCGGGTGCTGGTGTACGGCGACTGCGCGGTCAACCCGGATCCGACCGCGGAGCAGCTGGCCGACATCGCGATCTCGTCGGCGGCGACCGCGGCCCAGTTCGGGGTCGCGCCGCGGGTGGCGATGCTGTCGTACTCCACCGGGGAGTCCGGCAGCGGCGCCGACGTCGACAAGGTCCGTACCGCCACCGAGATCGTCCGTGCCCGCGCCCCACAGCTGGTGGTCGAGGGCCCGATCCAGTACGACGCCGCGGTCGACCCGTCGGTCGCGCAGGCGAAGATGCCCGACTCGGCGGTCGCCGGCCGGGCGACCGTGCTGGTCTTCCCCGATCTGAACACCGGCAACAACACCTACAAGGCGGTGCAGCGGTCTGCGGGAGCGGTAGCGGTCGGGCCGGTGCTGCAGGGGCTGAACAAGCCGGTCAACGACCTGTCCCGCGGGGCGTTGGTGCAGGACATCGTCAACACGGTGGCGATCACCGCGATCCAGGCCCAGGCGCCCGCCGCCGGCGCCCGGGGCGGTGCGGCATGACCCGCCGGGTCCTGGTGATCAACTCCGGCTCGTCGTCGCTGAAGTACCAGGTGGTCGACGCCGACGACGGCACCGCGCTCGCTGTCGGCCTGGTGGAACGGATCGGCGCCACCGGCGGCCGGCTCAGCCACACCACCGCCGGGCAGCGACACGTCGTCGAGGTAGACGTGCCGGATCACGCGGCGGCGATGGCGGCGATGGCGCAGGCGTTCGCCGGGTACGGGCCGGAGCTGGCCGACGCCGGGCTGGTCGCGGTCGGGCACCGGGTGGTGCAGGGCGGAGAGGCGTTCGCCCGGTCGGTCCGGATCGACGCCGAGGTGCTGGACACGGTCATCGGGCTGAGCGATCTCGCGCCGCTGCACAATCCGGCCAACGCGGCCGGGATCCGGGTGGCGATGGCGCAGTTCCCGGACCTGCCCCACGTCGCGGTGTTCGACACCGCGTTCCACCTGACGGTGCCGCCGGTGGCGCACACGTACGCACTGGACCGGAAGATCGCCGCGGCGCACCGGATCCGGCGGTACGGGTTCCACGGCACGTCACACGCGTACGTGTCCCGGGCCGCCGCCGCGTTCCTCGGCCGGGAGCCGGACCAGACGAACGTGATCGTGCTGCACCTGGGCAACGGGGCGTCGGCGTGCGCGGTCCGCGGCGGGATCTCGGTGGACACCTCGATGGGGCTGACTCCGCTGGAGGGGTTGGTGATGGGCACCCGGACCGGCGACATCGACCCAGCGGTGGTGTTCCACCTGGCCCGCACCGCCGGGATGGACATCGACGCGATCGACGACGTGTTCAACAAGCGGTCGGGCGTGCTCGGGCTGAGCGGCCGGCAGGACATGCGGGACCTGGTCGACGCGGCCGAGTGCGGGGACGACGCCGCCCGACTGGCGCTGGAGGTCTACTGTTACCGGTTGCGCAAGTACCTCGGCGCGTACGCCGCGGTGCTCGGCCGGGTGGATGCGGTGGTGTTCACCGCCGGAGTCGGGGAGAACTCGGCCCCGGTGCGCGCCGGCGCGCTCGCCGGGCTGGAATCGCTGGGGATCGAACTCGACCCCGAGGCGAACCAGGTCCGGTCGAGCGAACCGCGCGACATCGCGACGCCGGGGTCGCGGGTCCGGGTGCTGGTGATCCCGACCAACGAGGAGTTGGAGATCGCCCGGCAGGCTCTTGAGGTGGTCGACTCCCGGGGCTGACTTGGTTCGCCAGGCCGCGGGCGACAACCCGGCCGGCGGCCTCCCTGGATCGATGAGTTTCCGGCCCCGGCGAGGTGACAGGGCGTGAAAGCGAGAGGTACGGCCTAACAGCGGCATAACAGCTGCCGTTGGGGCCGTGTTACTGCCCCGCCCGTAGAAATCGCACCATGACTGACCAGAGATTGACCCGCCGTAGGTTGGTGTCCCTCGCTGGCGCTGGTGTCGCGACCGTTGGCGGCGTTGCCGCCCTCGGGGCAACACCAGCTGCGAGCGCGAGCGACAACGCCGGCACCGAGAACAACACCAATAGCCTTGCCGCCGCCGTCCTCACCGCGTTGCGTCGGCACCGCATCGTCGCCATCGGCGAGATCCACGGCCAGCAGGAGCACCACGACGCCCTACAGACCCTGCTGCTCGATCCCCGGCTGCCGGCCATGGTGGATGACATTGTGGTGGAGTTCGGCAACGCGCTCTACCAGCCGATCATGGACCGTTTCGTGGCCGGTCCGGCCGTGGAGGACCGTGACCTGCGCCTGGTCTGGCGCAACACGACGCAATCACCGGTGGCCACCCATGACGCGTCGATGTACGAGCAGTTCTTCCGCACCGTCCGGGCGGCCAACTGGCCGCTTCCAGAAAACAAGAGGATGCGGGTGCTGCTCGGTGATCCACCGGTCGACTGGACCCGGGTGAGCACGCGGGACGACCTGCTGCCTTTCGAGGACCGGGACGGCCATCTGGTGTCGGTGATCAAGCGAGAGGTTCTCGACAAGGGACGGCGGGCCCTGGTCTGCTACGGCAGCCGCCACGTGATGCACGCACCGCCCGATGAGGAATGGGACACCGGAGTCGCGCAGATCGAGCAGCAGACCGGCCAGCGCGCGTACGTGATCCTGGCCGGCAGTCACCCGCGTCTAGCGTCGTCGCCCCGGCGTACGGTCATTCCCGCCAAGGGCACGTGGCTGGAATCGGCGGACACGAGCGAGTTCAACTACCTGCCCGGGCAGTGCGGGTTGCCGTTCGGGGCGGTCGCCGACGCATTGCTGTACCTGGGCCAGGTGGGAGAACAGACCCAGTCGCTGTGGAACCCCGCCACCTACCTCGATCCGGCGTACTGGACCGAACTCAACCGCCGCAAGGCGATCAAGGGCAGCCCCATCGACCTGGAACGACAGTACCGGCGAGAGCATCCAGTGGCATGGCCGACGCCACCGGACAGCCCTTGCTGACGGATGACCCACACCGACGCGCGATTCTCGAACTCGCTCTTCACGCTCTGCCGCCGCGGGCCAGACGTGAGCTTCGAGACATGGTTGTGCCACTCGCCGAGCCGCCGGCGTCGTGGCTGGTCAGCCTGGGCAGCCGATGCTCAGGAATGTGATGCGATGATCTTGCCTGCGGCGCGGCGCACCATGTTCGACAGTTCCGTCGGTGCGATGACCACGGCGTCGCCGCCCTGAGCAAGCACGGCTGCGCACGCTTCATCGGCGTTTTCGAGATCTGCCTCGACAAGGGACCAGCCCTCGATGTCGGGCCGCGCCGGAGCTGTTGCAGTGAATCGCCGTACGGCATGGTCTCGCACCCGCAAGAGGATCGGATATGAGGGCAATGTCGCTCGGAACTGCCGCTGGGCCTGCGCCCAGTACTGGGTTAGGTCGAAGTCGCTTGGCCGCGTGAGCGATTCGTCGGTCAGGGATGCCGATGTCATTCTGCTCAGCCGGTAGGTGCGTACCTCTCTGTTTGGCCGGGCGGCGACCAGGTACCACGCTCGGGTCTTGGCGGCCAGTGCGATGACCCAGTGACGTCAGACGAGCCACGGGCAACTCACTCCGACGTGTCGTCACAGCACTCGCGCTCACCGTCTGCGCCGTAGTTACTGCATCGGTGGTATCAGCTCAACCTGCGTTCGCAGCCCCAATGTGCGGTGGCTCCAGCCACTGGTCAGGCACCTGGGGCGGGCAGTACGACGCCTGGTACCCGACTACCTATGCCGGCTCCTACAACACCTTCTGCGAATTGCGTTTGGGGTCCTATTACGGTGGAACAGATGTCTTGCAAAGTGCCCTGAACTATTGCTACGACGCGAAAATATCGGTCGACGGCATCATCGGGTCCCGGACGGAGAGGGCAATGTTCCACGTAAATGACGTGGAACTGGACGTCTACAGCGGGAGTTACTCACCGACCATTCGCCGCTATATGGATTGGCCCAACTGGCACTACGCCAGTGGAAGCTGGCACTACCACTGCATCGACAACAACACCGGAGTAGACGACGGATCAGGCGACGAAATGCCGTAAGCAGCTATAGCCGACCCAGTGACACAACTGACGGGCGAGTGCGGACCGCCTCAGCTAACGCCGTTCCGGAGGCTGCCGAGCCTGACTGTTTGAAGACCGCTGACGTTCAGGAAAAGATCCACGCTCTTACTCTTTGGACGATTCGGTCCAGTATTGAGGTGGAATGCACCTCGCTGGCTTCGGGTTGGCTGGGAGCAGCCTTGTCCGAGCCGCCCGGGAAGGTCACATCGCTGCACAGGAAGTACGCCTGATCCTGGTGACTCGCCTGCCAGATCGTGTAGATCATGTGCCGTCCGGTGCGACCGGGTGCGCTGGCGGGAACGTCGATCGAGACACCGCGCCCAGCCTGCTTCCATTCGGACGCCGGAGTGTTGCCGATCTTGCCGATCGGCTCCAGGTCGCTCCACCGCAGTGGCTGCTTCACGGGGTCGAAACCCTGGCGCGTCACGTACACCCGGATGAAGTCGGTGCCGTGGCTGGCCTGGTCGAAGAGCCGGACCCGGAAGTTGTTCGACACCGGGGTGGTGACCCATGGGCCGACCTTGTCGAGTGCGTCGTAGCGACCGCCCTCCGCCCGACCACCGCTGCACAGCGTGCCGTCAGGGATACCCCTCCGGAAGTCATCGGCCAGGTTCTCCCGGTACAGACCGTTCCAGTTCCACATGGCGGCGGGGTCGGCCCGCCACGCCTGGTAACACATCGGGTCTTCGGTTCGCATCTTCGGGTCCTGGAAGTTGTCGCCCCACCGCTGCAGGCAGCTGTAGGCGCGCGACGCCGGTGCGACGACCGACCCGTGTGCGGACGCGACGTCCACCAGCCCGACCGTCGCCAGTAGGGCGGCGCCGAGGGAAACCACCAGGGCGCGCGTGAGCAGGGGTCGGCGTACGGATTGCAGAACCGACAAATTGCCTCCTGCCGTCGACGGCCCACGCAGCGACGGATCACCGCCACAGGTACGCAGAGTCACGAAAGCTAGCTACCTCGGGCGCCTGGCGTGGCGTCCCGCATCGCGGGAAGACTCACATGCGTCGATGTATATGTCAAACCGTCGACCAGGTAATCGGACACCTCGCCGCTGCGAACTGCCGAGGATCGTGCTGGCCCACCACGGACAAGGGGTTCCGCCAAGGGTCCGTCAATGGCTCCGCTGCGCCGTCAAAGAAGGTCTTCGGCCACCGATGAATTCGTCGGCCGGGCAGGGTCTATATCCACAAGCCACGTGCCGTGGACACAACGATGATCTTTGGGGAGCCAATGACCGCCAACGCACTACCGCAGATCGTCGACGCCGACACCTGGCAGCGCCAGCTCGATGCGCTGCGTGACCGGGAGAAGGCCGCGACCCGAGAGCTCGACGCGATCGCCGCGCAGCGCCGCCGAATGCCGATGGTCAAGATGCCCGACTACAGCCTCGAGGGCGAGGAGGGACCGGTCCGGCTGGAGGACATCTTCGACGGCAAGTCACAGCTGATCGTCTACAACCACATGTGGTTTCCTGGCGAGGAGTGGCAGTGCGGAGGCTGCACCGGGTTCACCTCACAGTTCACCCGGCTCGAGTTCTTGGACAACTACGATGCCCGGTTCGTCATCGTCACCCAGGGACCGATCGACGACGCACTCGCCTACAAGCGACGGGTCGGAAACAAGATGACCTGGTACTCCACAGCGAACAGTCCGTTCGGCGCCGACGTCGGCGCGCCGTCCGGCGGCGGATTCGCTGTCAACGTGTTCTTGCGCGACGACGACACCGTCTATCGCACCTGGCACACCAACGGCCGTGGCACCGAGCAGCTCAGCCACAGCTTCGCGCTGATCGATCTACTGCCATACGGCCGGCAGGAGGAGTGGCAGGACTCGCCCGAAGGCTGGCCGCAGTCACCCACCTACAGCCGATGGGCAACGTCCCAAGACATCGCCGCGCACTACGGCCTGAACTCCTGAGCGCGCCACGTGTCAGGAGAGACGTGACTGGTCGCGATCGCCAAACAGCAACCCGTGAACCGGTTCAGACGCTGATACCTGCGAGCGGGGTCAGGATCAGATGATGCCGAGGGCGAGCATGGCGTCGGCTACCCGGATGAACCCCGCGATGTTCGCACCGGCGACGTAGTTGCCGGGACTGCCATACTCGTCGGCGGTCTCGGCGCAGCGATCGTGGATGGCTCGCATGATCTCCTCGAGCCGCTGCTCGGTGTGTTCGAAGCTCCAGCTGTCGCGGGAGGCGTTCTGCTGCATTTCCAGAGCGCTGGTGGCGACCCCGCCTGCATTGGCGGCCTTTCCAGGAGCAAATCCGACACCGGCGTCGAGGAGGAGTTTGATCGCGTCGGGCGTGGCGGGCATGTTCGCACCCTCGCCCACAATCCGGCAGCCGTTCTTGATGAGGGTGAGCGCGTCGGCGCCATTGAGCTCGTTCTGTGTCGCCGACGGCAGGGCGATGTCGCAGGGAGTGTTCCAGATCGTTCCGCCCGGAACGTAGTCGACATGGCTTCCGCGCGCCTCGGCGTAGTCACCGACGCGGCCCCGCCGCACCTCCTTGATCTCCTTGAGGAGTTCGACGTCGATGCCTTTCTCGTCGACGACGTAGCCGTCGGAGTCGGAGCACGCGATGACGATGCCGCCGAGTTGGTGCACCTTCTCGATCGCGTGGATCGCGACGTTGCCGGACCCGGAGACGACGACGCGCCTGCCCTCAAACGTCGCGCCGCGTGCCCTGAGCATCTCGTTGACGAAGAAGACCGTCCCGTAGCCGGTGGCCTCCTTGCGTACCTGTGAGCCACCCCAGGCCAGGCCCTTCCCGGTGAGAACGCCGGATTCGTACCGGTTGGTCAGCCGTTTGTACTGGCCGAAGAGGTAGCCGATCTCGCGCCCGCCGACACCGATGTCGCCGGCCGGCACGTCGACGTACTCGCCGATGTGTCGGCACAGCTCCGTCATGAACGACTGGCAGAAGCGCATGATCTCCGCGTCCGAGCGACCCTTCGGGTCGAAGTCGGAGCCACCCTTGCCGCCGCCGATCGGCATCCCGGTGAGGGCGTTCTTGAAAATCTGCTCGAAGCCGAGGAACTTGACGATTCCGAGGTAGACGCTCGGGTGGAAGCGCAGGCCGCCCTTGAACGGTCCCAGCGCTGAGTTGAACTGCACCCGGAAACCGCGGTTGAGCTGCACGTCGCCGCTGTCATCGACCCACGGCACCCGGAAGATGACCTGCCGTTCCGGCTCGCACAGGCGGCGGATGACTGCCGCGTCGGCGTACTCCGGATGCTTGGCGACCACCGGCCCGAGGCTACTCAGGACCTCTAGGACAGCCTGATGAAACTCCTGCTCCCCGGGGTTGCGACGCAGTACCTCTGCGTATACGTCCTGAAGCTTTTCGTCGAGGTAGGTCACTGCGGCCCACTCCTGGCACAGTCGTCTCGGCGGTGACTCACCAGCCGAGAGAGGATGTCGAGATCAACGGCGGCGACGACGTCGTCCGACGAGGCTAGCGGTCAGCGCACCTGGCCGCGTCCATCCCGCTGTCGATCAGCCACCGAAGCCGCCGCGCGGGACCGTCCAGGTCAGGATTTGTCTGGCTAACGGTGGATCTGGTTCCGTCTCGCCCGACACGCCGACCGTGGCTTGCTGTGAGAGCCGAACCACTGAAGGAGGAAGCCATGCCTGCCGTTCGTCCTGGTCCTGTTCGCGTCGGCATCATCGGTGCCGGCATCATGGGTGCCAAGCATGCCGCAGCGGTCGCGGGCGATCCGCGCGCCGAGGTCGCCGGGGTCGCGGACGTCTCACTGGAGGCGGCGCGGAAGCTGGCCGCCTCGGTCGCCGCGCCTCTGGTGTCCGACGACTACGCCGCCCTGCTGGCAAGCGACGACATCGATCTGGTCACCGTCGCCACGCCGGACCACCTGCACGCCGAGATCTGCCGGAGGGCGGCGCGGGCGGGCAAACACGTCCTCGTGGAGAAGCCGCTCACGACGAACCTCGCCGAGGCGGACGACCTGATCGACGTCGTCCGTTCGAGCGGGATCACCGCGATGGTCTGCTTCAACCACCGCTGGATCCCGTCGTACGCCCAGGCCTGGCAGGAGGTCGCCGCCGGCCGGATCGGCCAGCCGGTGATGGCGTACGCCCGGAAGAACGACCGGATCTACGTACCGACCGAGATGCTCGGGTGGGCGTCAGCGACGACACCGGCGTGGTTCCTGTCGAGCCACGACATCGACCTGGTGTGCTGGTACCTCGGCGGGCGGGCGGTCGAGGTCTACGCCACGGCCGTGTCGGGAGTGCTGCGGGAGCGGGGTGTGGAGACGCCGGACGCGATCCAGGCGCAGGTGCGGTTCGATCACGGGGCGGTGGCGACGTTCGAGTCGTGCTGGATCTACCCGAACAGCTATCCCTCGATGACCGACTCGTTCATTGAGATCGTCGGACAGTCCGGGGTCATCCATCTCGAACGCAAGAGTGAACAGCTCGAGATCGCCCACAGCGCGGCGTTCGAGTATCCCCGTACCTCGATCGGCTCCACGATCCACGGCGAGGAACGCGGTGCGGTCCCTGCCGCCCTCCGCCACTTCATCACCTGTGTCATGGAGGGCCGCGAACCCCTTGTGACGTTGGAAAGCTCGCGCCACGTCACCGCCATCCTGGACGCCTTGCACCGGTCGCTCGCCTCCGAGCGGCCCGAAGACGTGCGGTAGGTCGGCTACGCCCCGGGGCCGAGGTGGCCTTCGAGGATGGTCTGAACGCTCGTCAGGCTCCCGTTGTTGACCCTGGCCACGACCGGCGGCTCGTCCCGGCGATCGTCGGAGAACCCCACGTCGCGAACTCATGGACCAACGGCACCGGGCACCTCCAGCCATTCGGGGAACGTGCTGAGGGTGATTATCACGGGTCGGCTCGCGGGATCGTGCCCCCGCGTGACACCCGGCGTCTAGTTCGAAGGTGTCAGCTACGCATACCGGCTCATGTCCCAGCGAAGGCGTGGAGCGTTTCGGTGGTCGTCGGGTCGGCAGGGAAGAAGGCCTCGATGGCCAGCCCGGCGACGGTGACGTCCAGAGGCGTGCCGAAGAGGGTGGTGGTGCTGAAGAAGGACAGCTCCTGGTCGTTGTGGCGGTACCGGAGCGGGATGACGACGCGCGAAACGGCGTCGTTGATCGGTGCCGCATGGCCGTTGCCGCCGGGATAGCCGCGAAGCTCCTCGTGCAGTTCGTACAGGGCCGGGTCGTTGGTTGTCACGGCCTGCTGGCGCAGCCGGTGGAGCAGGTGGGCGCGCCACTCAGGCAGGTTGAGGATGCGCGGGGCCATGCCGTCGGGGTGCAGGCTGAGCCGCAGCACGTTGATCGGTGGGGTTAGGAGGTGGGGCTCGGCGCCGGCGGTGAGCAGGGCGACGGCAGGGTTGGCTTCGACGAGATGCCAGTGCTGGTCGATGAGCACCGCGGGGTACGGGCTGTGTCCGTTGAGGATCTGCCCTACAGCGGCACGTACCGGAGCCAGGTCCGGGTCGCTCAGCTCGTGGCTGGGGTAGGCGGGCGCGTAGCCGCCGGCGAGCAGCATCGTGTTGCGCTCAGCCAGCGGCATGTCAAGCTGCTCCGCCAGCCGCAGGATCAGTTCCGGGCTCGGCCGAGATCGCCCGGTCTCGACGAAGCTTAGATGCCGGGCCGACACCCCCGCCTCGAGCGACAGGTCGAGCTGACTCATCCTGCGAGTTCGGCGCCAGTCGCGCAGCAGCTCCCCGACTGGTTGCGCCGGCCTGGTCATGGTCGTCACGCCACCGACCCTAAATTACCGCGCCGGCGCACCGTCCATTACCTGCGACGTAATCGACAGCGCGCCGAGGCGCCGGAGATCCTCTCCTCCAGGGGCGGCGACAACCCGACCCATTCCCAGCAAACGAGGAGAGATCCATGGCTACCACGTTCGACGATCTGGCCGAGCGGTACATCGCGATCTGGAACGAGACCGATCCGGCGAGGCGGCGCCAGGACATCGACGACCTGTGGGCTCCCGAGGGCCGCTACGTCGACCCGCTGGCCGTCGCCGAGGGCCGGGATGCGATCGACGCGACGATCGCCGCAGCGCAGAGCCAGTTCCCCGGCATGAGGTTCCGGTTGGCCGGACCGGTCGACGGCCACCACAACCAGGCCCGCTTCACCTGGGAGCTCGGGCCAGAAGACGTCGAGGCACCGATCGTAGGCTTCGACGTCGCAATAACCGACGGCAACGGACGGCTGACCCAGGTTCTGGGTTTCCTGGACCGAGTACCAGCGGCGTAACGACCCCGCGGCCGCCCCTGCTCACCACTCGACAGCGGACCTGGGAGCGTGGTGCTGTCCAGCCCGCACCCAACGAGGACCACCGGCACGCGCGCCGGGAACCGACCGTAACGAACGGAGAACTCATGACCGCGTACGCGTTTGCTCACCTGCGTAAAGCACCCATCCACGCCGACGTGCTCGAGTACATGGAGCGCATCCAGGCCACCCTCGACCCTTTCAGTGGCCGGTTCATCGTCCACGGCGGAGCCACCGACGTACTGGAAGGCAACTGGCCGGGCGATGTGGTGATCATCGAGTTTCCTGACATGGCCAAGGCCCGCTCCTGGTACGACTCCAGCATCTACCAGGAGATCAAGCCCCTACGGACAAGGCACCTCGCCGGCGAGCTGATCCTTGTAGAAGGAGTTGAGCCCAACCACAACTCATCGCAGATGGCCGCCGAACTCCGTCAAGCCAATGGTCTGTAGCGTCGTGAATCAGACCCCGGCCCGACGGAGGCTCATCGGCAGAAGCGGACGCGCCGCCCTGCCGGGTGCGCTTTTCATGACTTCCGCGTTTCCATCTACAGCTTCGCCGACGAGGTGTTGGTGCGTTGCCCGTCGTGCAGCGGCTGCGCCGTGGTCCTTCAGCGCATGGCTTCGATTCGGACCGGTCGGCGACACCTGCTCCAACACCTCTACATCGTCAGCAGTGCACTCCCGGATCAGCTGGACCGCCGCGACACGTCGATCAGGAGAAGAATGATGCCCGAGCAGCCAAACAAGAGGTTGCATGACAACCCGTACCTCCGTGGCATGAAGGCCTTGACGGTCGGGTTCGCCATTCTCGGTGCGATCACCTACCTGGCTAACCCAGGCTCGGCGCTGGGTACATCGCTCCTTGCAGCCTCCGGCACATTGCTCGCCGCATGGCTCGTCGTCAGCGCGCTGCTGTGGAAGCCGCCGGGCTAAGCCCCACGGCGGCCTCGTTTACGGTATCCACAAGGGATGTCGCCCTAGTCGCGGCTTGCGCCGTTAGGCCAGATGACGGTGACCGGGGTGCCGATGCTTTTGGCAAGTGCGTGCTGGCTTCTGGCATGTTGCCGGTCGCGTGGCCGGCCCGGTAGGGGGTGGTCACGCCTTCGTAGCCGAGGTGGGTGACCATGCCCTTGCTCGAGTGCTGCAGGTTGTGACAGTGGTCCATCCAGATGCCGGGGTTGTCGGCGCGGAACGCGACCTCATAGATGTCGCCGACCCTGACTTCGAGGGTGTCGGTCCACCATGGGCTGCCGGTGACCGGTTGTCCGTTGTGGCTGAGGACGAGTACGCGGTGACCGTGTAGATGGAACGGGTGATTGACGTGGCCGCGGCCGACGAGGGTCATCTTGACAAGGTCACCTTGACGCACCATGAACATCGGGGTTTTGGGAAAGACTTCGCCGTTGACGGTGACGCGGGCCTCGAAGCGGCCGTCGTAGAAGCCTGGCCCGTCGTCGAAGATCATCGTGAAGTTTCGGTCGAACTGGCTCGTGGCGCTGAACGCGGTCGGTGTCGGGGTGCCGTAATGAGCCCGATCGAAGAGCAGTCCGCTCTCATCAGGTGTTGGTGCTGTCCCTTTTCCGTCCGGACTGAGCGCGAGGCCGTTGGTCGGATCCTCCATAGCGGTCAGCCGAACCGGTCGATCCGGCATGGTGAATGTCAGGTCAGCTCGTCCACCTGTGCCGATCCGCAGTCGGGTGCCGGATGGGAGTTCTCCAGGCTGGTGCACCTCGTTGCCGTCGGTGGCGGCCACCCGAAAAGGGACTCCGGTGAGGATGAACGTGGGAGTCCGTTCGTCGTTGGCGGCGGCGGGCCCGGTGTTGATCAGTCGGAGGCGCACCTTGCTGCCTGCCGGAATGGCTCGCCTGCTCAGGACATCAGCGGTGTCGAAGGTGATCCTCGGCTCCGAGCGCGAGTATGGGTTCGCCTTCAGCATCTTCCAGTCGTGGACGGTCACGGAGAAGTCGTACGGCTCTGGCTTCGCGCTTCTGGGCAGCGAGACCAGCGCGCCGTACAACCCTCTGTCCACCTGCCTGAAGGCGTCCTGGTGTGAGTGGTACCAGAAGGTGCCGACCTGGTGGGCACGGAATCGGTAGGTGTGGGACTGCCCGGTCTGGACCGCGTTCTGAGTAACACCTGGTACGCCGTCTTGTGCGTTCGGGACATCGAGTCCATGCCAATGGAGCGTCACGCCGATTCCTGGAATCTTGTTGACCAGCGTGACCTGGACGAGATCGCCTTGTCGGACACGGAGTTCGGGGCCGGGCACCTGCCCGTTGAAGGTCAACGCGTCCACCACACGCCCAGAGGCGAACACGATGCGCTTCTTCTCCGCGGTGAGCGTGAATACCCGATCCGGCTGGCCCTTGATGTCGTCACCACCGGTCAGGTCGGCCACGCTGCGGTTGTCGGGCAGGTTGGAGTTGTCGGGCGTGCTGTGGCCATGAGAGCCGGGGCGGCTGTGAGGCATGGCATGGTGATCGCCCATCGCTGGCCCACCGCCGTAGTCCATGTTCTCGCCCACGCTCATGTCGTAAGAGGGGGCGAGTTTGCTGGCGTTCATGGCGGCGTACGCGCTGACCGCCACCAACGCGGCAATCACACCGAGGGCCGTGATCGTCCGCACGAGACGGACGCCAACGCCAGGACGACGACGGGCATCCGAACCACTCATGATGCGTTGCCTGCGAAGCTGCCGGAGCCACAGCAGTCCAAACGCAACGGCCAGCAACCCGTTGATCGCCAGGACATCCGAGATGTACGGCGGAACAGGTCGCTGCACGACCAGGTTGTAGGAGGACAGCAGTCCAGCAATGCCAACCGCCTGGACAGGTACGACGAGGCGAGGATCGCTCGCGTCGAACCGCAACTCGGCACGCAACGGTGAGGTGGACTCGCCGGAGCAGCGTCGGCGCAGTCGCACGATTCTCGGCAACGACCAGGCGAGGGCGACGGCCGTCGCCGCGACGAGCGGTGGCAATGCGACGACGACACGGTTGCTGGCGAAAACCCAGCCGTACGTCGCCAAGCCAGCAGTGAGAAAGATCAGGCCGAGCACACCGATCCCGGCGAGGGCAAGCAACGTAAGCGTGACTCCGAGCGACCGGCGTAGTTTTACCGAGCCCTGGCGGTAGACGAGCTGCCCCGCACGGTGCCCGGCGAAGGAGCCGAAGATGAACGTCAGTAACGGAATGACTTCGCTGAGGCTGAGAAAGATGTTGAACACGGACTAGCTCCCGATGTGGACAGGCGGAGGACTGGGATGACGCGCGAGTAGGGCCGTTGAATCGTCAGCTCAGGGTCCTGGCGAAGAAGTCCGCCACCAGGTCGGTGAGTTGTTCGGCAGATGGGTGTTGGCCTGGGGTCGCCATCGTGTGGCCGGTGCCCTGGACTTCGATAAAAGTGGTTGCGACACCGGCACTCCGTAGCTTTTCGGCGAATTGGATTGAGTTGCGGGGAGTGACGTCGGTGTCCTCGGCGCCGTGGAGGATCAGGAAAGACGTGCTGGTCGCTTTGACGTAGCTGCTGGTGCTGGCCGCTCGCCGTATGGCGGGTGAGCTCCCGAGGCCGACCTGGACGATGAAGTGGCCAAAGGGTGAGGTGTCGTCGAAGTCAGCCAGGTTGTAGGGGCCGAACATGTCGACGACGGCTTGGACGGCGCTGGATTGTTCGAGGTACTGGCCCTGGTCGAATCCGGCTTCTGGCCCGGCGAGGCCGAGCATGGCTGAGAGGTGCCCACCGCCGCTGCTGCCCCACGCGCCGATCCGTCCGGCGTCGATGCCGAGGTCGGCGGCGTGTGCACGCAGGAACCGCACGGCGCATTTGGCGTCCTGGACGGGTGCCGGCCAGGGCGTGCCGGGGGTGAGTCGGAAGTCGATCGAGGCGACCACGAATCCGCGAGCGTTCAGCTGCCGCAGTAGTGGCACGAAAAGGGCGTCCCTGGGGTTGACGAGTGTCGCGCTAAATCCGGTGAGTTTGCGGCTACCGAGGACGCCTGGTCCGCCGCCGTGGACGTACACCACTGCCGGCGCCAGATCCCCTTTTCGCGCGGAGGAGGTTGGGGTGTAGATGTCCATGGCAAGGGGTACGCCGTCCGGACGGCAGTACTCCACGGTGCTTCGCTGCCCGGCGGGCAGATTCCGTGGCTGGGCGGTGCCACCCGGAAACCCGGCCCCGCTGAACCCGTCGCTGGACGCCGTAACCCCGAGCAGGGCGCCCCCCAGCACGATCAGTGTCAGCGGTATGACCGCCGCGGTGGCAAGCACCCGCGAGAGGCGTGACCGGCTGGTGCGGTGCCCGAATGCCGACGCCAGAGTGAGCCCGGCAACGGCGACGATCTGGAGGGCAACGCAGATGACGTCGATGAATCCGACCGCGGTGTTCACGGAAGTCCACGGGTCGGGCCCGGGCAGGATCCCGGTGAGCCCGGTCAGCACCCACAGGGTGACCACGGCGAGAGCGGAGCCGGCGGCCAGCAGGACCCGCCGCCGGGTGGGGCGGGCCAGTACGCACCCGCCCACGACGAGTTGCGCTGCCCCGAGCCCGGCGAACAGCAGGCCGTACGACCACGACGTACGCCAGAGCGCGGGCAACGGAGCCAGATAGACCGCGGCCCCACCCATCGAGGAGACCAGCGCGGTGATCAGCAGCAGACTTCGCCGCGGCATCGGCCGCTGCACGTCCTGTGCTGTGGGGGAGACCGATCGGGCGGAGGAAACCTGAGGCGGAGAGGGGATGCCAGACATACGGCGATACTCGCCGGCTCGGGGTAGGCAAAGCGTCCTCCGCACGCAGACACCTGCCGCCCCGGCTACTACCGCGGCGTACTCCCGGAGGAGTAGGCACCGGAGGAGTAGGCGCGAGGGGAGTGGGCGCCGAATGAGTAGGCCCCTGGGGCGACGCGCCCGGAACTCGTACAGGAATCAGCCGGCTCGTCGACGCCAGCCTGTTGACCGAATCGCCGCGCACGAGCACACTACCTGACACGTGTCAGGCATGTACCCAAGGATGTGGACATGGAACTTTCCCGTCGGGCGTTGATCGCGCTGGCCGGTGCCGGCGCGGTGGGAACGGCACTGTCGGCCGGACGACTGGTCGGGGCCGACATCCCCGGGCGCGGGTCGGACGCGCTCACGGTCGCGATCCTGGGTACGGCCCAGGACGCGGCTGCTCGCGCCGATCTGGTCGCAGCCTTCAACAAGGTCCACCCGGACATCCGGGTGCGGATCATGCCGGTCCAGGGCCAGGACTGGAGCAACTTCTTCGCCAAGATCCTCACCCTGGTCGCGGCCGGCACCCCACCGGACGTGGTCGTGGTGGCGACCGAGGGTGCTCAACTGTTCGCGGATCGGCTGGCCGAGCCGCTGGACGCCTACGTCAGGCGCGATGCGGCGGTGCTGCGGGAGTACTTCGACGATGTGCACCCCTCGTTGATCGAGGCGTTCATGTATCAGGGCAGCTTGTTCCAGCTGCCGATCGACTTCAACGCCGCGAATCTCTACTACAACGCCAGTGCATTGCGGAAAGCGAACCTGGACCGGCCCGCTGACGACTGGACGACCGACGACTTCTTGTCGGTCGCGCGGGCGATGGGCAGGTCCAACCCCGGCGCGTTCCGCCCGTTCTTCTGGACGAACCGGCTGTGGGGCGGGGTGGTGCCGTGGCTGTACATCAACGACACCTCCTTTCTCACCGAGCGCAAGGCCTCTGGTGGCGAGTGGTTCTGGTCGCGGTTCTATCCGCACGAGACCGGCCGCGGCGGCGGCTATGAGTGGACCGAGCCCAACGCAGAGGACCCCAAGGTCGCGGAGACGTTCGAGTTCCTCCGCGCGATGGTGGCCGAGGGCATCGGGTCGTCCCCTGCCCAGGGCGGTGGCGGCGAGCTGGTCGCGCGGTTCGCTCAGGGCCAGATCGGTCTCACCCCGGCCGGTGGCTTCTGGGTGGAGGGCCTGTCCGAGGGTGGCATGTCGCAGGAGTCGTACGACGTGTCCTTCTTCCCGAAGTGGAAGACCCAACGGCATCAGTTCGGCGCCGCTGGTTACGCGATCATGAGGACCTCGCAGCGCAAGGACGCCGCCTGGGAGTGGGTGAAGTTCTGCGTCTCGCGGGAGGGCATGAAGTTCGCGTTCCCCAAGCCCAGCACGACCCCGGTGCGCCGGTCCATGCTGACCGACGCCTTCTATGCGGGCAAGGGCCCCAAGCACTGGCGGGTCTTCTACGACACCCTCGACCGGTTCCCCACCACCGGTCCCATCCCGGCGCCGCCACAGCAGGCGGCCGTCGAGTCCGCCTTGATCAAGAACGTCGTCGGCGCCGTCACGGGCAGCGCGGCCAACGTCAAGACCCAGATGAGCATCCTGAACCGCGACCTCGCGCTCGCCCTGAGGAGGAATTCGTGACAGCGACCGGTACCACCCCCACCCGGGCGCGCGGTGCCACGGCGTCCTCGGCCGCGACTCGCGGCGGCTCCCGTGCCCCGGCCTTGATGACCTGGGGCTTCCTGGCTCCCACACTGATCGGTCTGGGGCTGTTCACCTTCGTACCGATCGTCGGCTCGCTGCTGCTGGCATTCTTCCGGTGGGACATCATCACTGCCCCCGAGTTTGTCGGCCTGGCCAACTTCGTCGACCTGGTGGCCGACCCGATGGTCCGGGTCTCGTTCCTCAACACGTTCGGGTTCGTGATCGTGACCGTCACCCTGCAGCTCGGGATCGCCTTGGTGCTCGCCCTCGGGGTGCAGTCGGCGATGCCGACCTGGTTGCGCACCATCCTGCGCTCGGCGTACTTCTTCCCGCTGATCCTCAGTGCCGCATCGGTGTCGCTCGTCATGGCCTACCTGTTCAACGGCGACTTCGGCCTGATCAACCAGGTGCTCACCACCCTCGGGCTGCCGGCCGTGGGCTGGCTGACCTCGGGGTTTCCGGCTGCCGCGGTAACCGTGCTGGTGGTGTACGTGTGGCAGAACTTCGGTTTCACCTTCCTGCTCTTCGTCGGCGGCCTGGCGGCCGTCCCGAAGGAGGTGTACGAGGCGTGCTCGATCGACGGCGCGACTGGCTGGCGAAAGTTCCGCATGATCACGTTGCCGTTGCTCAGCCCGACCATCCTGGTTGCCTCGGTGATGGCGGTGATCTCCGCGCTGCAGATCTTCGACCAGCCGTACGTGCTCACCCGCGGTGGCCCTGGTGACTCCACCCGCACCGCGGTGATGGTGATCTTCGAGTCCGCCTTCCAGCAGCTGCAGTTCGGCCGGGCGTCGGCGATCGGCATCGTGCTGACCCTGATCATCGTCGCCGTCACCGCCGTGCAGTTCCGGCTGTCCCGTCGCTTCGTCTTCTACGGCTGAGGAGCATCATGACCACCGCAACCGTCGGGGCCGGCCATGTCCCGCCTCGGCCCCGCGTCCGGACCTCCGGTGGCGTCCGCACCGTCGCTCGCTACGCCTTCCTGATCGGTGCTGCCGCCCTTACCCTCGGCCCGGTGATCTGGACCCTGTGGACCTCGATCACCCCGCTGGACGAGGCCACGAACACCCGCTTCCTGTCGGTCGGCGCGTACGGCGACGTGTTCAAGCAGGTCAACATGTGGCTGCTGGTGTGGAACAGCGCGCTCGTCACGCTGCCGACCGCGTTCGGCGCCTTCCTGATGCGGCAGTATTTCCTCGGCCTGCCCACCGAGCTCAGTGAGGCGGCCGCGATCGACGGCGCCGGGCCGGTGCGGACGTTCTTCTCGATCTTCGCTCCGCTTTCCGCCCCCGGTCTCGCGATCGTCGGGATCTTGGCGTTCAACTATCACTGGAACGAGTTCTTCCGGCCGCTGATCATGGAGATCAGCGAGGAGAACTTCACCCTTCCGCTCGGTCTGGTGACCCTGCAGGGCAATCTTGGTACTGGGAGCGTCGCCACCGTGCTCGCTGGTGTCGTCCTCTCCATGCTGCCTGCCCTCGCGGTCTTCATCATCGGTAACCGGCCGCTGCGCGAGGGACTTACAGCAGGGAGTGGCAAGTGACGGATCTGACCGCCGGCTCGGCGCCGGCATCGGCCGTGCCCGATGACGACCGGATTTTCCCGCGGCTGCACGGCCGTCCGGCGTCGGGCTGGCTCAACGATCCCAACGGGGTCGGCCGGATCGACGGGACGTGGCACGTCTTCTATCAATACAACCCAGACGAGCCGGTGCACGCCAACGTGCACTGGGGCCACATGACCTCTCCCGACCTGGTGCGGTGGACGACCCGGCCCGTGGCGCTCGCGCCCCGGCCGGGCGGCATCGACGCGGCGGGCTGCTGGTCTGGGTGTCTGGTCGACGACCATGGCACCCCGACCCTGGTCTATACGGCCGTCGCCGATCGGTCCGGCGCGCAGGTCGTGCTGGCCCGCGGCGACCGCGCCCTCGAGCGGATCACGCCCGAGGCGACCGCGGTCATGGGCATGCCCGCCGATCCGGCGATCACCGACGTGCGCGACCCGTACGTCTTCACCGTCGGCGAGCGGCGCTTCGCGGTCCAAGGCGCCGGCGCCCGCGGCGGCGTAGGCGAGATCCTGCTCTATGCCTGCGACGATCTGACCCGCTGGACCGAGCTTGGCAGCCTGCTGCGGGCAGACCATCCGATCGTCGCCGAGGCGGCGGGGGCCGTCATCTGGGAGTGTCCCAATCTCGTCCCGCTCGACGACGGCTGGCTGCTCGTCGTCTCGCCGCTGCGGCCCGAGGGGGAAGGACAGCTGCGGGCGGCGAACGTGGCCTGGATCCACGGCGACCTCATCACCGCCGGCGATTCGCTGACGTTCACGCCGCGGCACGCGGGGGTCCTCGACGCAGGCCCGGCCTTCTATGCCCCGCAGCTGGTCGCGGTCGACGGCCGGGTGCTGTGCTGGGGCTGGTCGTGGGAACTCGAGCGGACCGCCGAGCAGGTGGCCGCGGCCGGCTGGCAGGGCGTGCTGACCTTCCCGCGCGAGGTGTCCTGGGCGGGGGAGGCCCCCCGGCTGGCCCCTGCTCGGGAGCTCGCCGCGCTGCGCCACGCCGAAGTCGCCGCCGGCGCCCCACTCCCGGCCGCTTTCGAGGCGGTTGGGAGCGCGCTGCGTCTCACGCTGGGCGGCGCGCCGTGTTGGCCTGCCGACCTCTCGGTCACGCGGGTGCTGGTCGATGGCAGTCTGGTCGAGGCGTTCACGGACGACGCCCAGAGCTGGACGACCCGCGCGTACCCTGAGCACGGCGTCGAATTCGCGATCCACGGAGCGACCGAGATCCGCGAACTCCGGCAGCCCTGAGACCCCTTGGGGACGCTGCGGGCCGGCACGGCGCTCCCACCGACCGGACGGGGAGAAGGTGGCCAAGCGGCACAAGGCGACCGCCAGGGATGTGGCGCGGCTGGCGGGAGTATCCCGCAGCGCGGTGTCGATGGTGCTCAACGGACACGGGGACAAGATGATCTCCGCGGAGAAGCAGGACGCCATCCGAAGCGCTGCCGCCGAGTTGCACTACGCGCCGGACCGGGTTGCGCGTTCGCTGCGTAACCGGCAGACGCACACCCTCGGGGTGGTCACCGACTGGATCGCGACCTCTGCACACGCGGGCGCGCTGCTCGCCGGGGCCACGGACGCCGCGATGGCGGCCGGGTACGTGCTGTTGATCATCGACACCCAGAACGATTCGGACCGGGAGCGCACCTCGTACGCCACCCTGGCCGACCGCCAGGTCGACGGATGGCTCTTCGCCGCGATGTCCATGACGAGTTATCCGGTACCGGATCAGTTCACGACGATGCCGGGGCTGCTGGCGAACGCGCTGCCCACCGGCCGCCAGGTGGCCGCGGTCGTCGCCGACGAGGTGTCCGGCGGCGGCGCCGCGGCCCAGGTGCTGGTCGATCACGGCCATCGCCGGATCGCCGCGCTCACCGGCACCGACGGGATCGCGGTGGACCTGCGTAACCGGGGCCTGCGCTCGGTGGTCGACACCACCGGGGTCGAGTGCAGGATGATCCCCGCCGGTTGGGACATCACCGCCGGCTACCAGGCCGGAACCCAGGTGCTGGACGCACCCGACCGGCCCACCGGGATCCTGTGTGCCAACGACCGGGTGGCGCTCGGGGTGATCATGGCGGCGTACCGGCTCGGGCTGCAGGTGCCCGACGACGTGTCGGTCGTCGGGTACGACGACGACCCGAACGTCGCCCCCGTATCCGTCCCCGGCATCACCACCCTCGCCCTGCCACACCGGGAGATCGGCGAGCAGGCCGTGCGGTTGCTGCTCCGGGCCGTCGAGGAAGACGACCCCGCCCCGGTCGACACCGTGGTGGAACTGCCGTGCCGACTGATCAAGCGTGGATCGGTCAGCACGCCCCGATGACGCCCTCGACCGTCAGTCGCTCGACGGCGCGCAGTTTGTTGGCCACGTCGAGGGCGGCGACCTTGTAGGCCTCGGACAGCGTCGGGTAGTTGAGGACGGTGTCGACCAGGTAGTCGACGGTGCCGCCGCAGCCCATGATCGCCTGGCCGATGTGCACAAGTTCGGTGGCGGCGGTGCCGAACACGTGCACGCCGAGGATCTCCCGAGTTTCGGTGTGCACGATCAGTTTCAGCATGCCGTACGAATCGCCGACGATCTGCCCGCGGGCGAGTTCCCGATAGCGCGAGATGCCGACCTCGAACGGCACCGCTTCGTCGGTGAGTTGTAACTCGGTCCGGCCGCAGTAGGAGATCTCCGGGATGGTGTAGATGCCGATCGGCTGCAGGTGGTGCAGCTCGTTGGCCGGCTCACCGAAGGCGTGCGCGGCGGCGAGCCGACCCTGGTCCATCGAGGTCGCTGCCAGCGCCGGGAAACCGATGACGTCGCCGACGGCGTAGATGTGCGGGACCGTCGTACGGTAGTCGCCGTCGACCCGCAGACGCCCGCGCTGGTCCGCGGTCAGGCCGGCCTGGTCCAGCCCGAGCGCGGCGGTGTTCCCCTGCCGGCCGGCGGAGTACATCACCACCTCGGCGGCGATCCGCTTGCCGGAGGCGAGGGTGGTGATCGTGCCGCGCCCGGAGCTGGCGACCGACGCGACCTCCTCGCCGAACCGGAACGACATGCCCAGGTCGCGCAGGTGGAACTTGAGCGATTCGACAATCTCGGGGTCGCAGAAGTCGAGAATCTGCGGCCGCTTCTCCACCAGCGTCACCCGGGTGCCGAGGGCGGCGAAGATGGAGGCGTACTCCACCCCGATCACGCCGGCCCCGACCACCACCAGCGAGTCGGGAACCCTTTCCAGGGTGAGGATCTGGTCGGAGTCGAGCACCCGGACGCCGTCGAACTCGATGTGGGGCGGACGCGCCGGGGTGGTGCCGGTCGCGACGACGATGATGTCGGCGGTGACCGTACGATCACCGGTGCTGCCTTCGCCCTGGACGGCGAGGGTGTGCGGGTCGACGAACCGTCCGGTGCCGGCGATCAGCTCGATGTGGTTGCGCATCAGTTGGGACCGGATCACCTCGATCTCGCGCCCGACTACGTGCTGCAGTCGGCTGGTGAGGTCGGTGATCGCGATGTCGCTCTTCACTCGGTACGACGCGCCGTACAGCTCGCGCATCTGCAACCCGGTGAGATAGACCACAGCCTCGCGCATCGTCTTGGACGGGATGGTGCCGGTCTGCAGGCACACCCCGCCGATCATCTGGGTGCGCTCGATCACGCACACCCGCTTGCCGAGCTTGGCGGCCATGATCGCCGCCTTCTGGCCGCCAGGCCCGGAGCCGATCACCGCGAGGTCGAAGTCGTAGCCCTGGTTCACCCGCCCAGGGTGACAGAGCGGTTCGCGGTGCGGAAGGTGCCGATCAGCAGCGAGCGATCGGCAGGGCCGCCGCGCACACCCTTCAGACCGATCGTCGGTAGGCGGTGAACGCGCGGGTGGCGAGCCAGGCGAGGACGCCCGCCATGATCACCAGGTAGCCGCAATGAGCGAGGACGTCGCCCCAGTCGGGGTCGGCCGACAGTGCGCCCCGGCTGACCGACACCGCCCAGTCGACCGGATTGAACCTCGCGACGCTTCGGATCCAGCCCGGTGCGACGCTTTCTGCCACGAGGGCCGAGGACAGGAAGGACAACGGCAGGGTGAAGAACTGCGCGACCGCGATCAGGGATTCGCGTTGCCGTACCAGCAGCGCGACCGTGCAGGAGAACGACCCGAACCCGATGGCGAGCAGGACCGCGGCGACGATCGTCATGAGCACACCGATAACTCCGCCGTCGTATCTCGCACCCAATGCGACGCCGACGAGAACGACGATGAGCGCCTGGACAGCGAGACTGACCGCGATGTGGGCCAGCTTGCCTGTCAGGATCGCGCCCCGCTTGGTCGGTGACACGAGCAGGCGATTCATGACGCCGCGTTCCATGTCGTCGATCAGGCCCATGCCGGTCCAGGCGCTGGCGAAAAGCGCGGTCATGACGACGATGCCGGGTGTCATGAAGCCGATGTAGGAGCCTCCTCCGAAACCCGGAATCTCCACCACCCGCTTGAAAAGCTGCCCGAACAGCAGGAGCCACACCATGGGCTGGACGAGCGTCACCGCGATGTAGAAAGGCTGCCGCATCAGCGCGCGGACCTCCCGCAAGGTGAGGTTGCCCGCCTGGACAAGCGCCGCGCTCGCGTTGTGTTGGATGCTGCGTTCACTCACCGGGAACCTCCATCTCCGTTGTCGCGCTGGCCTGTGCCTGGTGGTGGCTGTCGTCGCCGAACGGTCGTCCGGCGTACCGTAGATAGACGTCATCGAGGGAGGGGCGGGAGATCGTCACCGACGTGACTGCCACGCCGGCGGACTCCAGAGCGGCGAGCACGCCGGGCACGGCACTCGCGCCATGGTCGACCCGGGCGCGCACGGTCGTACCCTCCACCACGATCTCGCGGACCCCGCCGAGCCGCACGAGTGTCGTACGAACGTGATCGTCAACCCCGGCTTGCGTGAGCTCGACCTGGATCGCGTCACCGCGGAGCTCACTCTTGAGATCGTTGGGGCTTCCCTGCGCGACCAACCGGCCGTGGTCGATGATCGCCAGTTGGCTTGCGAGTTGGTCGGCCTCGTCGAGGTAGTGGGTGGTGAGCAGGATGGTGACGTCCTCGTCGGCGGCCAGCCGTGAGATCTCGCTCCACATGCTTGCGCGTGCCTCAGGGTCCAGCCCGGTGGTTGGCTCGTCCAGGAACAACACCTTCGGCCGATGGATCAGTCCGAGCGCCACGTCAAGCTTGCGTTGCATCCCGCCGGAGTAGCCGCGGGCCTGCCGGCTGGCGACCTTGCCCAACCCGAAATGGTCAAGCAGGGCTTGGCTTCGGGACCTGAGCTCGCGATGGGGTACGCCGTAAAGGCGGCCTTGCAGGTGGAGGTTCTCCCGTGCGGTCGCCTCGGGGTCGAACTGCGGCTTCTGGGAAACGTAACCGATCAGCCGGCGGACCTGGTCGGGTTGTTGGAGTACGTCGATGCCGGCCACCTCGGCTGACCCGCTGTCGGGGCGGGAGAGCGTGGTGAGGATCTTGACGGTGGTGGACTTTCCGGCGCCGTTCGGGCCGAGCAGGCCGAAGATCGTGCCGGTCTCGACCGTGAAGCTGATGCCGGCCAGAGCCCGGACCTTGCCGGCGTAGGTTTTCACGAGGTCGCGGAGGTGGATGGCGGGCGGGAGCCTGGCGCCGCGTCGCGCGGGGACGCCAGGAGACCCGGGTGGTTGGACATGGTGGGTGAACCTTCCCGTGGTTTCGGTAGGGATGGTCCGTCCCGCGCATCGGCGGCCTCGCCGGTGAAGCGTCCGGCCGCGAAGGTGGCGCCGATGCCAACCGGGTGCCGGGCGTTCTACAGTGACAGTGCGTTCTTCGGGTCGCGAGGTTCCTTTTGCGGGGAGCGGACCGATCTGGGGATCCTGGCCTCGGCTGGGTGTTGCCGCACCCGGCCGAGGCCTCTTTGTATGTCGTACGCCTACGTGGCTTTCCTTGCGTTCGCCTTCCTGGGCGGTCGGGGCGTCTGGGAGGCTGGATCGCCTTCTGGTGCAGGGTTTTCGCCGCTGGTAAGCCGAGCATCGGAGTCGGCGTCGGTCGTATGGAACCTTCGCCACTCCCCGATGCCCTCCAGCGAACCGTCCCGGATGTCGCGGACAAGTCGGCGGGTCCACGCCAGGTCAGTCTCGAGGTGGGCGCGGACGTAGTCCCATTCGATCCAGTACAGCCGGGGGAGGTCCGCCCCGCCGGGACCAAGGACCGCGTCGGAGGCGGCGAGCGTCTCCTCGAGGTGCTCGCAGCGCCGCTCCAGAAGGTTCGCCACCTCGTCTGGCGGCAGACCCGGCAGCAGGGAGAGTCCGGCCTCGAACTGCGTGTACTCCTTGACCGGCGTACTCAGAAGTTCGGCGAGCCAGTCCTCGAACTCCGCCTGGCCGGCGGGGGTCGCGCGGTAGATCGTGCGTTCAGGCCGCTGCCCTTCGCGAACCGTCTCCTGGCTCTCGATCAGGCCATGGGTCATGAGCTTGTCGACGACCGAATAGAGGGAACCGTAGTTGAGCCTGATGCTGCCCTCCTTGTTGCGCTGCCGCAGTGTCCGGGACATCTCGTAGGGATGCATCGGCCGCTCGCGGAGGAGCGAGAGCACCGCGAGCGCCAGAGGGTTGGAGACCTTGCGTCGCGTCATGCTTCCGCTCCACGTTCCGGCTCGAAGGGGTGGTTCCCCGGTTCAACGACCGTTCTTGACTCGAATACTCTACGTCGAGTATTCGAGTGTGGATATAACTTGTCAACCCGATCCACCCGTTGAGCCTGGTAGCGTCGCGCTGGGATCTGATCTGGGCCCTGGCCTGCCTCCAACCATTCGGTCCAGACATTGCCGCGGCTGAGCCACTACTGGATCACCTCGGCTGGTCGGCCGCCGAGCGAGCCGAACTCGCGGCTGGGCTGACCCGGCTGCTGTCGGATCCGGCAACGCCGGAGGAGTGGGTCGCCCACGACGCGGTGGCGCTCGGCCGCGGGCTACCGGTCGGGTCGTGGATCACTCCGATGGGAGTTCGTTCGGCGGGTGATCGGGAGGCCGTGCCGCCTCGGTCAGAAGGTAGCCCCACGGCCGCCCGGCAGACCGTCATCTGCGATCTGGCCGACCGGGTGATGGAACTCCTGAGGTGTAGGCGGGATCGGAGCGGTCTGGGATCGGGCCGCGTTGCGGCGGGAACTTCTGCATCCGCTCGGCCCAGGCGGTGACCGACTGGTGCGCACAGGCTCTTGGGATGGGTGGACTCGCCGCTCGCTGCTTGACCGGCCGCGGCTTGCCGTACCGGACCGCTCGGTCGCAGTGGTCGACGGTGCCATGCTGCTCGCCGAGCCGGAACTGGACGGTCTCTGGGATCTGCGGATCTGGGTGTACGCCGCTACAAACCTTCGACGCGAACGCATGGTCATCCGGGACGCTCTGTGGGCTGACGACCCAAACCCTGACGCTCTGCGTCGCCAATTCGACTCCCGCTATCGGCCCGACGAAGACGCCTATGAGCGCGCCCGCCGCCCGGACCAGACGGCGAGCTGGTCTGGATCCAGGTCGAGCATCCAGACAACCCAGGCTGGTTCAACCGCTGAAGAAGCTCGTCAGGATTGGTGCCATCGCTTTCGCGTCTACCATGTGTGTCTGGCCCTCGACGACGAGTTGGTGGGCGTGCGGGATGCTCGCGGTGATAGCGTCCGCGGCCCGGGGGAAGAAGTCTGACCCGAGCCCACTGGTGTGCGGGTCGTACCCTCCGCCGATGGCGACGAGGGTCGGCTGGGTGATGGTGGCGAGTCGAGCGACTGGCGGCGGCCCTAAGGTACCGAAGCCGCGCGACAGCGTGTGCGCGAGGTCTTCGAGAGCGGGCCACATCGGCGATGCCGCGGCACCTGCGATGTCCTCCTCGGATCCGCCTGCGGTACGCATGAACAGGCGAAGCGCGTCACCTCGACGGCCGTCCGCGAGCAGCGCGTCCAGCTCGTCGAAGTAGGCCTTCTGGCGTTGCGGCGCGTCATCGGCGGTGTTGTACGGCACCTCGTAGACAGCGAGCCGGGTGATCGATGCTCCAGCGGCAGCCGCTTCCAATGCCAGTCCTCCGCCTGCCGACACGCCGTACACGTGCGCGGACCCTCCGGCCAGCGCGATGACTGCGTCGAGATCCTCCAGCTCGCGCTCCATCGACCACGGCGGTGTGTCACCGCTCTTGCCCGTGCCACGCCGGGCGTAGTTGTAGACGGTGAAGTCCTTGGACAGTTCCACGGCCAGGGGCGCGTTCTCTGACCCGTCGTCCAGGCCACCGGCGACCAGGATGACCGCCGGGCCGGCTCCCTGACAGGTGTAGTCGATGAGCGTGCCATCAGCGGACGCAACGTTGCTCATGTGGCAGTCCCTCCTCGGTGTGGCTCATAGTCGTTGACCGTAGACCATCGCGGTTAGGTTTCACAACCATGAAGTCATGTTGTCTAACTAATGGGGTAGCCTGCGTTGTGTGGAAGCTCGGCGTAGTTATGGCGAAGGGTGCGCTGCGGCGCACGCGTTGGATCTTGTTGGCGAGCGTTGGGCGTTGCTGGTCGTGCGTGAGCTGCTGCTCGGCCCGAAGCGCTTCGCGGATTTGCGAGTCGGGATCCACCGGATCAGCGGCAATCTGTTGGCGCAGCGCCTGCGTGAGCTCGAAAACGCCGGGGTGCTGCGGCGACGAACGATGCCGCCGCCGGTCGGCGCCCAGGTGTACGAGCTGACCGAATGGGGCAGGCAGCTTGAGCCGCTCCTTGTCCACCTCGGCCGCTGGGGTAGCCGTTCACCGGTTTTGCCGATTGGCGCACCCATGAGCGTCGACTCGCAGGTCCTCGCCCTCAAGTCCCTGTTCGACCCGGACGCGGCAGGGGACCTCGCCCTGGACGCGGAGCTGCAGCTGGGGGCAGACGTCTTCCACATCCATGTTCATGAAGGCCGGATGGGCCTGAGCCGGGGAGCACCGAACCAGCCGTCGGCCGTGATTCGCACCAGCCGCGAGGTCTGGGCGGCACTGATCTTCGACCGGCTACCCCTCGCCGACGCCCTTCACGCAGGCGCCGTGCACCTCGACGGTGACCAGCACATCGTCGAACGTCTCATCGGTTGCGTCGGGCCACCGGCCACAGCGTGCCAAGGGTCGCCGTGACGGCGCCCGAACGAATCACCGATCAAGTCGTCGTTGGAGGACTGCGGCACCCGGTCCGGTCAGTTCCTGAGCTACGGTCGGGCGCCCGGCAAGCACCATGAGGACCGCTTCGGCGGTGCCACGAGCCTCAGGACCCCGGCCGTAGCTCCAGTCGAGATCGGTGGCGATGAGTCGAGTGCCTCGGGCGTGCCAGAACCCGCGGAGTGGTGGCGCCTTCGTCGCGAAGGGCAGTGCATAGCGGAGACGTTCGGCGGGGATCGTGCGCTGCAGGCCGAGTGGCCGTCGAATGTCCTGGTGATGGATCAATGCGTCTACCAGACCGACGCCACCGCTGAACCCGGCTGTGCTGCCAGTGGGTGTCAGATGGCCATGGAGAAAGCCAATCAGTTCAGCTGGCTGAAGATGCCTGTACTCGGCCATCGCCACATCGTTGAGGCGGCCGAGTCGAAACTTCGCCGTCCGCAGTCGGCGAATGAGGTCGGCCATGTTGTGTTCCTCGTAGCTGATCATGTGGGAGACGACATCGCGGACCGACCAGCGGCTGCACAAGGTCGGACTATCCCACTGATCCGGGGTGAGCGTCTTCAGGAACGTTGCCAGATCTGTGCGTTCGGCTCGGGCCATGTCCATCGGGTTCATGCTGCGGATTCCCTTCAGGTAACGGCGACAACTGTTCCCAGACGGGCACTACACATAATCACGCGATCGTCCGCATGCATAGTACTGCAGCCGTAGATCGTGACCTTGGCTGAGTTCCCTTGTTGCTAAGGGTTCTGGGGCGTGGCGGGTTGGTGGGTGGGGGTTGGTGGGAGAGAATGTTGGGCGCGCTGATGGGCCGCGCGAGGTGCATGATGTGGCGGTCTGGGACCAGTGGCACACCGAACGCTGGAGCCGATACCGGCGACACCAGTATCACGATCTGCGGCTGTAGTTATTAGGTGCGGATGGGGTGTTGGTTGATGTCGATCCAGGGTGGGGGTATGTATTCGGGTCTGCCGTTTGGTCCCGTGCGGGCTTGCCAGTCGCTGTTGTGGATGAGGTTGTGGTGGGCTCCGCAGAGGAGGACGTCGTTGTTGAGATCGGTGAGGCCTCCGTCTGCCCAATGGGTTATGTGGTGGGCATCGCACCATTTGGCGGGGCGGTCGCGCGCCGGGAAGTTGCATTCCATGCTGTCGCGGATGCCTAGGGCGTGGCGTTGGGCGGCGGTGAAGAAGCGGGTCGTACGTCCCAGGTCCAGCACCTGACCTTTGCCGTCGAGAACGGCGGGAATGACGTCGGCATCGCAGGCCAGGAGTCTCGCGGTTTCAGCCGAGATTTGCTCGCCGCTGTCGAGGGTGGCGTAGCCGATCCCGGTGACGAGTTGGGCCAGTGTCATGGTGATGATGATCTGTGGCTTCGTCCCACCCCGGGTGGGTGCCTCTCCCGCCGCCAATGTGAGGTCGAGGAGTTCGACGAAGGCGTCGCCCAGTCGGCGGGAGGCGGTGCGGGTGTCGGGTCCGTTCGCGTCGGTCTTCCGTGGCCGCGCCAGTGGGTCGAGCAGTGCTTTGAGCCGTGCCATCTCATCAACCGGCAGTTGAACGCGGGCGGACTGCAAACCTGGGCCGGAGTGGGAGAACGTGATCGATCGCTTCTGCTCCGCCCGCTTCCGCTCTCGTTCCAGTTGCTCGCCCAGCCGCCGTTCGGCATCTTCGGGGTCGATCGTCTCGTACAGGTGGATCCCCAGCTGCCGTAGCTCTTTCGGGTCGTGCTGGGTCGCCAACTGCAGTAGACGCGCTTCGCCCTCGCGTTTCTGGTCGTCGCTGATGTCCTTGGGGAGCAGGTTGATCGACTCGCGGATGATCTTGGCGTGAAGCGCCGAGATCCGGCCCGCGGCAAGGGCCTGGCCGGTGGCCTGAAGGTTGGTCTCCAATGCTTTGGCCAGCTTCACATCCGCGCCGACAGCGGAGGGGTGCAGCTTCAGCTTGTGCCGCAGCCACGCCGCCGTCGATGTGGCACCCGCCTGGGAGGCGAGTTCGCGCGTGTCAGCGTCGTGGATGAGCCGCAGCCGCAAGGCCTCAGCCATAGCGACGATCTGGTGCACCTGCTCCAGCCCGTCAGCAGACTCGGCGTCCGTACGTGACCAGACAGGGGAGTTCAACGCCTGAGCAAGCCCGTCCTGGACCATATCCAGCAACCCACGCAGTGGCTGCGTGGGTGGGGCGCCAGTCGTGACATCCATAGGTAGAAAGCTATCGGCGACCACCGACAAAACCCCGCCCGAAAGAGCCCATTCGAAGGCTCCCATGAATGTAATTTTGTGTAGCCATGAATTGCTTTCCGTAACCCCTTGTAAAGGTTCACTAAACGATCCACGGTCCCATTGAATAGGCCGCCGCCCAGGTTGACTGATACCCAAACCAACAACCGAGGTAGGCAGTGGAGACTTTTCCGGGTCAGGACACGGAAAAGTCTCCACTGTCCCGTTTCGCAGCACACGTCAGAACGCGTTGTGTCGCCGCTTCTGCTAGAACGTGTACGTACGAGATGCCATCGATTGCCTCCCCGCGCCTCTCTCCGCACTATGGTCCGTCTGAGCCCGCCGACTTCAAGGACGGCGAACTGGCTCCCACAGCCACGGTGTCCCAGTCGATGTGGAAGTTGTAGGTCTGCTGGTGTGACTTGCTGTTGGCGGTGAGACTGAGGAACAAGGGGGTCATCGCGTCGCGGATGACTCGGCCGACTGGCCCGGCTGCCTTGGCGTTGTTGACTCGGGCTGCCCATTTGATGATCGCCTCGGCGCGCGGCCTGCGAACAGCCTCGAAGCTGGCCAGCGCTTCGCGCGGGGTGGGTGCGTCGCGCAGGCATTTGGCCAGCACGATCGCGTCCTCGATGCTCAGCGAAGCGCCCTGCCCTGAGCTTGGCGATGGGGCGTGCGCGGCGTCGCCGAGGACGACGATCCGGTCGGTGTGCCACCGGGGTAGGCGTGGGAGGGTGTGTACGGCGGTCAGCGGGGTGATTTCGGACGTGGCGTCGATGAGCCGGAGTGCGGGACCCTCATCGTCGGCGAAGGCCGCGGCCAACTGCCGCCGCAGCTGGCCTTCGCTGATCGCCTCGAGCTCGCTGCGGGCGGGCTCGTCGCGGCGCGGCAGGTTGGCGAACCACCACACGTCACCGCCAGGCGCCACGACGTGGCCGAAGAAGGCGCGCTTGCCGAAGATCATCTCGTAGCTGCCGGGCTCGGCATCCATTCGCGCGCCACGCACGTAGCCGCCGGCGTTGAGCAGGCCGGCGTAGGTAGGGGCGGGGGCATCAGGGTCGATGATTCTGCGGGTCGTGGAGTGTACGCCGTCGCAGCCGACGAGGAGGTCGCCAAATGCCTCGCTGCCGTCGGCGAACTTCACTCGGACACCGTCGCTTGTCTCCTCGGCCGCGACCATGCGTCGGTCGAACTCGACCCGCACTCCGCGGGCCTCTGCCTGCTCGTGCAGCGCGCGGTACAGGTCGGCACGGGTCAGAGTGTGGCTTGTGGTTCCGTCTGGCGGGGTGAGCCCGGTGCGGGTCTCGCCCAGCCGCTTGCCAGTGCCGCTACGTAGCACGATTCGCGGCGTCGGGAACCCCGCGGCCAAGGCGGCGGTGTCCGCGCCGAGGACGCGCAGCGCGTCGATGCCGTTGGAGCCGAGGGTAAGAAAGGCTCCGGTGGTCGGCGCTGTGGAGCGGGCCTCGTAGATCACCGGCTCGATGCCTGCCTTCTGCAGGGCGATCGCGGTGACCGGCCCGGCGACGCCACCGCCGACAATCAGTGCGGTACGCACGTGTGTCATGACTCCCCTTCATTAGTCCAGGTGTTCTCAGTGCTCTCGGTGTGGGCTTTGCGCTGGCGGTGGAACTCGGCCCACAACGGACCCCAACCGTCCTGAGGATTGGTGATGCGGTCGACGAACCGCTCGACGAACGCGATCTCCGTGTCGACGATCGCAAGCCGGTAGTCCTCCTCGATCACAAACAGCGGGTGGACATCGGCGGCATGCGCCTGATCAATCTCGGCGAGGATCTCCTTGCGCTGGTCCGCGAGCCGCGCGCTTCGCCGATGAAGCAGGTCGACAACCTCATCGGGTGCCAGCACGCCGATGACGGACAACGCGGCGACAAAACTCGGGAACTCATACCGCGGCTGCTCGACGAGCTCGCGCAACCAGTCGTGCAGCTCCGCCCGGCCCGCGTCCGTGAGTGCGTAGACGGTGCGCTCAGGGCGCTGTCCCTCGCGGGTCGTCTCCTGCGCGGCGACGAATCCCGCCCGTTCGAGTTGCTGCACCACCATGTACAGCGAGCCGTGGTTGAACTTGATGCTGCGTACATCCCGGTTGTCGCGCAACGTCCGGCTCAGCTCGTACGGATGCATCGGACGCTGACTCAGGTACGTCAACACCGCCAGCGCCAGCAGGTTGCCGACCTTCCGCCGCGCCATCCGGCACCTCCCCGATAGTCGTTTAGTTAGAACTGACTATCCAGGGTCGACTGGCCAGTGTCAACTATGGTCAGAGGAGATGCTCATGCGGATCACCATCAGCGTTCGGCGGCCGCTCGCAGGTCCAGCAGCGCCGACTCGGCGAGGATCAGGGCGACCGTGTCAGCGAGCGAGGTGGACTCGTCGACCACCCGCTCGGCGACCGACGGCAGCAGGTCACGGCGTTCGTACCACTCCCGCATCTGGGTGACGGTGAATTCGCTGGCCTCCGGTCGGGTGGCGTGGCGGCGGGCGGTCTCGTCGAACGAGACGTCGAGGTAGTAGAAGAGCGAGACGCCACGGTGGTCGGCATGGAGTCCGGCGAGCATCGTGCCGTACCGCTCGGCGCTCAGGATGCCGTCGAGCACCACGTGGTAGCCGTGGTCGAGGGCGTGCCGAGCAGCGAGGTCGATGAGTCCGATCGCCGGGTTGCCCGGCGTGTCATGGACCCTGAGAACGACCCGGCGAAGGATGTCCTGGCTCACCCAGGCGACGCCTCTGCCGTACGCCGAGCGGATCGCCCGGGCGATCGTGCTCTTCCCCGATCCGGAGTTGCCGCGGACAACGATCAGTCTGGTTTCGTCAGTACCCACCCGCACCTCGCGCAGGCTAGCGGCCCGCGCCGACGGCTCGCGGTTCTGGCACCGCGGCAGCGAGTGGTCAGAACGCGTGAATGCGCCGGCGGGCAAGGCCGCCGGCGCATTCGGTCGGGTGTCAGATCAGCCACCGCTGCTGGCGGACGATGGGCAGCCGCGCCCAGATCCGGCCCAGACCCCAGGTGTTACCCGCCGCGGTCACGGCGATGCGGGAGGTGGCGGACGTCCGCACGAGTACGGCGAAGTCGTGGTCCAGGGTGAATGACCGGGAGGACGGCCGGCAGCGCCCGGTCGGTGTAGACGAGCCGCCCGATCGGGACGAGGGCGGGTAGGCGCAGGCACTCCTGCCGGTCGAGTTCGCGGAAACCCGCGTAGCCGTGCATGCGGCCTTGCGGACCTCGGCCTAGTCAAGTCCGCCTCAGCTGAAGTGCGAGCCCATCAGCTTCCGCCACTCTTCAAGCTGTACGTCCTCAACAACGAGGAAGCCTTCTTCGGCTTCTACTCCATCACCGAACACCCGGTGACGCTTGATGGCGAGTCGGTACCCATCTACGACGTGCTCGGAAAGGATGCATCGCTCTTCCACTTCACCACCAGCGAAGACGACACATCCAACGGTCCGCGCTACGTACAGGAGGCGCGGGCATGGTTCGAGTCGGTGTGGACGACACTCGCCCAGGTCTACAAGCTATGACGGCCGCCGAGTTGGTTCGGGCCAGCAAGGCGATCCTCCTCGATTTCGACGGGCCCGTGTGCGGGGTCTTCGCGGGTCGCCCGGCTTCAGCCGTCGCCTCGCAGCTGCGTCGCCTGTTGGCTGACCGTGGCCTCGGCCCGATGGCCGAGTTCGCTCCGAACCGGGACCCGTTGAAGCTTTTGAGCTGGATTGGGGAACACCATCCCCAGCATGCCGGAGCCGTCGACGACGCCCTAACGGCTGAAGAGACGAGAGCCGTGGAATCGGCCAAGCCCACAGCGCACGCCGACGTGGTGATCAAAGCCGCGGTTCGCACGGGACGCCCCGTCGCGATCGTCAGCAACAACTCAGGAGCGGCCATCAGCCGCTACCTCGCACTGCACGGACTGGCAGACGAGATAGCTCTGATCGTTGGGCGGGCATATGCCGACCCCGGGCGGCTGAAACCGCACCCCTGGGCAGTCGAACAGGCAGTACAGGGGCTAGACGTTCGGGCCGATGATTGCGTTCTGATCGGCGACTCCGTGGCCGACATGCAGGCATCCCGCGTGGCAGGCGTACGCGCCATTGGTTTCTCCAAAGGCGACTTCCGAGGGCCGGCGCTTACCGAGGCCGGCGCCGAAGCGGTCATTGACGACATGGGCACCGTCGAAGCCGCTCTGGAGCAGACGTGACGAGCGCCGAACCCATCGCCGTCCCGGCGAACGTCGCGGTCGCCGTCCGCGAAGAGTGGCCAGATGCTGGGAACGATTGGGCAGAGCAAGTCCTGGAGGAACTGCACGATGTGTGCGGGCGGCACCGCGCAAGACCTATCCGCGTCCTTCCTGCCAGGTACGGCTTCGTAGTCGCAGCAGACGCTTCGGGGCAGGCGCTCATCATTCGCGCGAGCCCCGACCCGGCTGGGCCGAACCAGGCAATGGTGGCGAGCACGCTGGCCGACCTCGGGATCGCACCAAGGCTTCACGAGGTGAGGGTCACCAGGGCCGGCACGTGGACGGTCATGGACCAGGTGCTTCCCGGTACGGCACTGACCGACCTCGAGCTCGCGGCGCCACCGGTTGATGCCCTAGCCGCAGTCATCCGTCCGATGATCGTGTGTGACGTACCGATTCCTGACGTGCCCCGGCTCTCCACCTGGCTGCGTAAACGACTTCATGCCGACCACCTCAGCGACACAGCAGCGAGCCTTGGGCCCGTCTCGCCCGAAGCGCGGCGGGAAGCGCTGCGGATCCTCGACAGCCTGACTAGCAATCCAGCGGACACAGGCATCTGCCACGGCGACACCTCCTGGGGAAACGTCCTCCAGGCTCGCGGAGGCCGGCTCTACCTCATCGACCCGCGAGGCATGCTCGGCGATGTCGCCTACGACGCAGCCGTCCTCGCGCTGAAAGCCGCCAGGCTTGCACCGCCAACCGACGTCGCCAAGCACCTCACCGACCGGGCCGGCCTTGACCTCGATCGCGTCTATGCATGGCTCATCGTTGCCCGCGCCGCCCGAGTCTGATCCACACAGTTGGTCCGGCCGTCGGCACGGACAGAGACCCGCCGCAAGCTTGAGCGCCCCGCCGCATCGCGGTCGGGGCGCTCGAAGTCCGGGGGCCTTCCGACGTTCCGCCCCACCTCCCGTAGGTGCGGCCGGCCGCGGCGAGGGTGGCTTCGCCCGGTAGGTGGACCAGGATGCCTGATCTTGGCTGGCGCCTGCCTGCGCTGTCCACAGGCTCAGCAGCAGCTATGCCTGATCGAACAGACGTTTGAGTTGATCAGCGCTGCCACGCTACGGTGAGTCTCCGCTGAGGGTCGTAATTGGACGAACCTTGGGCAGGGACATCAGGCGACCCTCAGCGGTTCACTTTGCCATCGCCGTCGCGCGGGGAGTAGGGCAGCGTCAACCATCACTCGTGTCTGCTGAACTGACCTGTGCAGATTCAAGGCGCCGCTGACGCGGCGCACCGCCCGGCTACCGCCCTTGCGGGCGGCGCCGGGGCGCCGTCCTCGGGTTCACCGGGCGGCCGAAGGCGACCGTACAGAGTCCGGATCACAGCAGGATGGATGCGGCGCGTATGAACGCGTCGTGCATCGCCTTGTCTCCGATTGACAGGAACCAGGACCCCGCCTGGGTTGCTTGGGCGAACAGCCAGGCCCGAGTCCGATGTCGCTCGAGTCCGAGCCGGTCCGCCAGGGCATCAACTCGCGCGGTGGTTTCAGCCTCGTGCCAGTCGTGTTGGAGGAACCTCGCGGCATCGGACGATGGGTCGCCCGCCATCGAGGAGGGGTCGATGGCCAGCCAACCGCGCTGGGACAGCAGAACGTTGCGCCGATGGAAGTCGCCATGAAGCAGGACAGTGCGACCCGATGCGGCAGGTAGGGAGGTGTACAGCTGGGCGGCCTCGCGAAATGGCCCGGGATCAACAACGTCACCAAACTGGTCGGCACGCTCCTCCATGAGCTGCGCATGGGTGACACAGTTCCTGGCGAGGGTTTCCACGCTATCCGAAGCAGGAACCTCGGCCGCCCACAACTGCGGGAGGACCTCGGCGGCGACGTCATCCGCGTCGGCCGGAGACAGGTCCGCGGCGTCGGTGCCCGGGATACACAGCTCCATCAACGTGGCCCGGATCGCCGGGTCATGAGCGAAGAGCCTCACCGCGCCCCGGCCTCCCCAGGCCCGCAGGGCAGTGACGTGATCATGGGTTACGGGCATCGGCACGGTGATCTGGAGTACCGCCATCTCACCAGAGCTCAGCTTCACCGGAGCGGTCCAGCTCGAATCACCGCCTGAGGCGAACGCGGGAAGCAACGTAAGGTCCCACCTGGTGACACAGGTCGCGATCAGGTCGGGCAGTTCCTGCAGCCAGGCTGCGCCATCGGAGTAATACGACCGGATCCTGTCCGCGAGATCCGGCGGGATGAGGCTGTCCACGTCCCCTGGCTTGGCGTCGGCCACGTCAATGCCCCTTCCAGCTCGGTGGACAATGCGGCGAAACGGCACGCTACAAGCCAGGAAGCCACCCGCGCCAGCCAATTGGGGTTCGCGATGGGCTGACGGCGCCGTGTCGTTCTCCCCCTGACCCCTCATGGGAAGCTGGACTGCCAGCCACTTTCGGGGACACCAGCGACTACTTCGAAGACGAGTATGGAAACGACTAGACGAGTGATTCCTAACTCTGTTCGGTGTGGCTGCTGGGATCTTGACGCGGCGGAGGGTATCGATGTCGTTTTGTGACGAACAACCTCGATACCCTCCTGACCGCACTGTATGTGTACATCGATGATCACGTGGTGGAGGCGCACCAGCGGACGCCGGGTCGGCCGAAGAGACTGACTGATGCCGAGCTGGTCTGTTTGGCGGTTGCCCAGGTTCTGTTGGGTTACCCGTCCCAGCATCACTGGCTGCGCGCCTGCTACGGCCGGCTCGGGCACCT
>NZ_KB892793.1 GCF_000373925.1 Actinopolymorpha alba DSM 45243
CAGGGTGGGTGTCGGCACAGCGGGTGCGACCACGACCACCACCTTGCGGGCTGCCCGTGTGAGGACTGCAAACCTGCCACCTACCCCCACCCGTTGGACCGGCCCGCACGTCAGGCCCGCAATAACGGAGCAACTGGTGAGGGCGACGCGGCCATGGGAGGCGGCGAACCCGGACGCGGTCCGGGTGGCGACGCTGACCGGGAACCAATCCCAGAGCAGGAGATCCCGGCCGCGTTCCGGTCCTGGAGAGCGGCGATCAAGGCGAAACTCCAGCTGAACGCGCCGATCACGACCCTGTTCGAGCTTGCGGAGCGGCCAGCGGAGCTTGGCGGGTTCGGACCCGTGCTCACCGAAGTAGCGCGGCGACTCATCGCGAACCATCTCGACAACCCCGACGCCATGTTCGCCATCGGTATCACCCACCCCGTCACCGGACAGCTGCTGAGCCTGCATCCGCTGTCCAAACGCTTCTTACGCGGACTTCCGGCAGAGTTCGTGCAGTCACTCAACCAACGCTGCACCTGGATGCTCTGTAGACGCCCAGCCATCAACTGCGACCTCGACCATACGAAGCCATACTCCGAGGGTGGTGAGACCTCCGTCGAAAACGTGGCACCACTATGCCGACGCCACCACCGCGTCAAAACCGAAGGCCACTGGAAAGTCGAACAAACCAGCCCAGGCCACCTTCGATATACCGACCCCCACAGCCGGCAGTACAAGGTCACCCCACCACGCCTCACCGACCCCGTCGAACCCAGCGATCCCGATCCGCCGCCGTTCTAACCGGCGCGGGAAGACGCGGGACAAGAAAACACGCCGACAGGCTCAAGAGCCCTTGAAAACAAGGGGTCTTGAGCGCCCGGCGTTCCTGCTCCTCCATGTGGTGAGCCGCGAGCGGCGCTTCAGACGTACCGACACCGCCGTCCTCAGCCGCTTGTACGCCGTCAGGGCCGCGCGCAGCCCGGCCACCCCCGACCCGCGGAGATCGTCCGGGGCAGCTCACTCGTTGGTGATCTTCTCGAACGGAAGGCGGAGCTCAAGCGCTCCATGGACCGGAGCGGAGGACGTGCTCAAGAGCCTGATCTCCTCGTCCGACAGCGCGCGTCGGTAGATCCGCACCTCGTCGATCGTGCCGCGGAACCGCCCCGTCCCATCAACTCGCTGGCCCAGGTGAATGCCGCTGACCCCGAACTCCTTGCCTTCGGTCACCGATCCACGTGGCCCGACACCAGAAGCGACCTGCCGGCCGTCCACCCACATGACGAACTGCCGGCCGGCGCGCCGCAACGCCACGTGATGCCAGGCGCCGTCGTTGTACGCCGCCGGCGCGGTCAGTGTCACGCTGCCGAACCCCGTGCCAAGCAACGCCCGAATCCGACTACTCCCGGGTTCGGCACGCAGCCACACCTGCGGGGTTGTGCCGGATCCCATCCGGTAGGCCCACATCAGCGTGTGCATGCCGGTCGTGGCGTTGTAGCGGATCCACGTCGACCAGGTGAAGTCGTCGGCGCCGAGGTCCAGCGACCGCGTGAACGGCACCTCGACCCGATCATCGCCGCCGTCCAGGTCGAGCGCCTTCCCAAACCGGCCCTTCACCAACTCGGCGCCGCCCCGCACCGTACGCCGGATTGTCACGCCCCGCCAGGTCCGGCGTGGTGGGTCCCGAAGCCGACGGTGGTGGGATTCCCGGTGGATCGCCGTTCGGAGCCGCGAGGAAGGCCTCATTGAACTGCGCGAACCGGATCGACTCGTACGGGCTGAATCCACCGGCCTCGTACATCAATCCGACCACGCCATCGACGACCTCCACCATGTCGGAGTAGGCGGACGGTCCCCAGTGGATGACTTTGCCCTGCTCCCAGGTGTCCCACGACGCGGCCTCGTCGTACGACGATCGCACCGTCATCACCTCGCGCGCGGCCGGATGGGCCGGCGCGGCGAACAGGATCCGGTTGTGATCGTCACCGCCGTCCACGCTTCGCAGGCGGAGTAGCGAACCCTGCACAGTTGGCATCACGATCGACGGATCGGTCACGAACGGCGCGTCCCACGTCTCTCCCCCGTCACCGCTGACCGCGGACGCGCGGTTGCCCGGCTCCGGGTCCACCCCGCCCTCGCGGGCAGAGTCGTAGATCCGGCCGTCAACGAGTTCGACGATGGCGTTCTCACCCGGGATCATCGTCTGGCTGGACCGTCGATCGATCGCCCCGCGCTGCCAGGTCAGTCCACCGTCGTCGCTGTGGACCAGCACGACGCCACCCTGACTGCCGTCGCCCTCATTGAAGTACGACGGTACGACGAGCCGCCCGGCGTGCGGCCCCCGCTCGAGTTGGATCCCGTGGACGGGCCCCGTGCCGTACCACCACTCCCACTCCGGCCGGCTGATGTCCTCGGTCACGTCGCGGGGCTTGGTCCACGTGGCGCCGTTGTCCTCGCTGTACTGCAGGAACGGCCGGCGGATGTGCTGGTTGCCACCCGGGTTGTACGTCGACAGCAACGCAACCCGACCAGACTCCCGGTCGACCACCGGTGCGGGATTGCCGCGGGTGTCGCCGTTGCCTTCGATGAGCACCTGCGGCGGGCCCCACGTCCGCCCACCGTCGCTCGACCGCTTCAGGACCAAGTCGATGTCTCCGGTATCCGAGCAGCTACTCACCCGGCCCTCGGCAAACGCGAGCAGGGTGCCGTCCTTCGCCCTGACGATGGCCGGGATCCGGAAGCAGTTGTAGCCCTGGGTACCAGCCTGGAAGAGCACCTGCTCGTCGAACATCGGCTCGCCAGACGCCGGCGTGGTCGGGTCGTTCGAGGTGTCGGGCGCCGCGCTGGCCGGTCCGCTGGGTGCGCTCCCCGCCTGGGCGGGCAGCGTTCCCGCGCCGAGCAGCAGTACGCAGGCCACGGCTACGGCCAGCTTCCTCGTGACGGCCACGGACGGGCTCCTTTCCGATGAGCGACAGCACGGATGACATCGGACGTGGGACATGGGATGTCCGGAGAGATGTCCAGGACAGTACGTCGTGGCGGTTACGCCGACAACACGAGGAACGACGTCCTGTCCGGCCTCGGCCGGGCCTACGGAAAGGCGAAAGGAATGCCCCGAAGGGGGTTCAGGTCAGGCTGGGGTCGATCACCAGCGTGGCGATCAACGAGTCGATGCGGGACAGTCCAGGTGCTCTCCCGGCCGCGACCAGTGAAGCGCGCTGATCTCGTCGCTCGGCTCGAAGGTGACCGCCCGGTCTCCCGCCGTGCCGATCGAACCGCCCGGCGGATCCAGATCACCAGGGCTCTCAGACCCGACGGACTCAGACGCGGCGTAGACCGCGCCTACAGGCAGCGCCTCCCCGCTCAGGCCGACATGCTTCGGCCGGATGGCGGTGTTCGGTAGAGGTCGGGACAGGACGACCAGCGCGAGCGGCAACGGTATGTGCCGTGCCTGCTCAACGAGCGTCCCCTTTGGTCCACGTGTGAACAAGAGGAGTCTGCTGCCGTCCGGCTCGACGGCGAGTGGCTGGAGTGCGCGATCTCCAGCGGTCAAAGAATGATCTCGCCGCGGCTAACCCGGGCGCGAAGCTGCTGAAGGGCCTCTTCGAGGATCTGCTGGGCTTCGGCGTCCGTACGGCGTTCCTTGACGTAGGCCAAGTGGGTCTTGTACGGCTCGTTCCTCGGGACCGGCGGCGGGTTGCCCGAGTCGACGCTGGCCGGAAGACCACAACGAGGGCAGTCCCAGGAGTCGGGCACCTGCGCGTCGAGCGCGAAGCTCGGGCGGGTCTCGTGCCCGTTAGCGCAGAAGTAGGTGACCCTCTGGCGGGGCGCGGTGTCACCTCGCTCGGCTTCTCCCATCGGACCGGCACCGACCCGGCTGCCTCGAATGGCGCTGCCACTTGCCACGGAAAGATCTCCCTCGTGATGTACGGCGGACGGGCGACGAATCAGGGGAAGTCAGGACATGGAAAAGAGTAAGTCAACACATCGACATAAACGAGTGCGACCCTGGGTCCGTCACGGCAGGACTGCCGCGCGTCCCTCGATGAGTGGACCTAACTGAACTTGAGCAGCAACCCGAGCGCCACGATGCAGGCGAACCAGATGATGCCCGTACCAACCGTGATGCGGTCGAGGTTGCGCTCGGCGATGGACGAACCCCCGAGGCTCGAGGTCACACCACCACCAAAGAGGTCGGAGAGGCCGCCTCCCCTGCCCTTGTGGAGCAGGACCAGCAGCACGAGCACGAGGCTCGTGAGGATCAGCAGAATCGACAGTGCGGTGACCACGTTCCGATGAACCCCTTAGATCTCACAACAGCAACGACCGGCTACAAGGAACCAAGACTACGACACACCGCGGCGGCTGGCGTCCCCCGGCATGGCTACTCTTGCCGCTATGGCGATCTTTGCGGTGGTACTCGCGTTCAAGAACAACGATCGGCGCCTCGATGTGCGGCCCGCCCATCGGGAATACCTCACATCTCTGCACGCGGCCGGCAAGTTGGTCTCCTCCGGACCATGGACCGACGACACCGGCGCCCTGCTCCTCTACAACGTCGCGGACGAGGCCGAGGTGCGGGAGATCCTCGCCAACGACCCCTACACCTCTGAGGACGTCTACGACATCGTGGACCTGCGCGAGTGGCGGCCGCTCTTCCCGTTCCAAGGAGGACCGAGCGCCAGCTGACGCCACTCAGCTGACGATGACCCGCTGGCCGCCGAAGTCCGCGACGATCTCGAGTGTGCCGCCGAGCGCTTCGACGTAGGCACGCAGAGTCGCCACCTCAGACCGGTCGAGGTCGCCGCGCTCGATCCGGGACACCCTGGACTGGGTGACTCGCATCGCCGCGGCGACCTCCTCCTGCGTCAACCCTTGCTTGCGGCGCATCTCGGCCAGCTCGTACGCGTGAACCTCGGCGAGCATCTGCGCCTCGCGCCGCGCCACCGCCTCCTTATCGACGTCAAGAGACGTCTCGACGTCCTCCCACCTACGCCACGTGCGCCCATCAGTCTCGGTCCTCCTACGTCGACGTCGAACCCGGATCGGAGTGCCTCATTCCGGCTAGATGCTTGTCGAACCGCGCATCCGCAAGCCGGACAGCACGTCGATACCAGCGCCGCCAGCTTCCCGCCTTATCACCGGCGACCAGCAGGATCGAGATTGATCAAGAACAGATCGAGGCGGCCGGCATTGCGGCGATACCAGCAGTACCGCGATACCGGTGCTACGGCGACAAGGGCGCCGGGTCCGGGGTGGCCTCCGCGGCGGCCCGGGCTTCGCGGAGTTCCCGCTCCCTCACCGCATGCTCGTCCGTGCGGGCGTCGTACCCCCAGAACTCCCGTAGCCAGGTCGCGACCAGCCCCACCCCGACGACGCACAACACCCCGCCGCTCACGATGGACGTCCGCACGCTGGTGGCGTCCGCGACCAGCCCGGATCGCGCCTCACCGCCCAGAGGCCCGATGGAGTACGACAGCATCTCGATCCCGGCCAGGCGACCGCGACGCTCGTCGGGGATGGTTTGGTTCCAGATGATGCTGCGGAAGAGTCCGCTGATCATGTCGGCGGCGCCCGCCACCGCCAGCGCCACGACCGCGAGCCAGAGTGAGGGCGAGAGCCCCGCGAGGACCACCGCACCGCCCCAACTCGCGGCAGCCAGGACCACCGCGCGACCGTGGTGGTGCACCCGCGAGATCCAACCGCTGGTCGCGGTCGCCACCAGCGAACCCACCGTGCCCGCGGAGTACAGCAGGCCCAGCGCCGCCGGCTCATGGAAGACGCCCGCAGCGAACGCCGGGAACAGCACCGTCGGCATGGCCAGCAGCATCGCGGTGAGGTCGATGACGTAAGTGCCGAGCAGGTCCTTGCGCGCCACGGCATACCGCAGTCCGTCGGCGATTCCCCTGACCGCGCCCGCGAACCCCGACTGCACGCTCTCCTGCAGCGGAGGGTACGGCCGCAGCGCCACGAACAGCCCCGTAGCGATCACGAGCCCGGCGACGTCGATGGCGTACGCCCAGGCCGCTCCCCCGCTGGCGAGGATCAGTCCGCCGAGCGCGGGACCGGCGAGCATGCCGGTCTGCAGCCCGATCGAGGAGAGCGTGATCGCGGCCGGCAGCTGGTCGTGGCGGACCACCCGAGCGGTCAGGGCCTCCCGGCTCGGCCGCTGCAGCGACTGGGCGACCGTGAGCAGAGCGCCGACCGCATAGATCACCCACACGGATGGCTTCGGCAAGGCGGCGTTGACGAGCAGGACGACGGTCAGGGCCGACTGCGCCACACCGGTCGCGACGAGGACCTTCCGCCGGTCAACCCGGTCCGCCAGCGCGCCGCCGTACAACCCGCACGCGATGAGGGGTATGAGCTGCACCAACCCGAGCGCGCCCACCGCGAAGTTCGAGCCGGTGAGGTGGTAGAGCTGGTAAGGGAGGGCGACGTACGACACCATCCCGCCGAGATAGAAAACCGTGCCGGCGATCCAGAGCAACCGGAAGTCGCGGGACGTTCGCAGCGGGGTGAGATCAGGCCGAAGCGCGGCAAGGCGACGGGTCAGGCGTGAAGAAACAGTCACGAGCCGGCATTCTCCGTCGCGGCGGCTCCGCCGGACAACCCAGTTTCAGCCGGCGGACCTGGCAGGCTTCACGTACAGCCCGCCAAACGGTGGACCAGGCGCAACGGACGCTGACTGGGCAGTCATTCAAGGTTCGCGAGGACCGATCGTGTCAGGTCCAGCGTGCGCCGAAGCTGGTAGCTCCTACTTCCAGTCCCACCGTCATACCTGATGGAGACCAGATCATCGCCGTGAATGACATGGACGGAACTGTAGTTCATGAGCCGGACGACTGCGGACTTACTGCGTTCGGCGAAGATCCAGCCACACAGCTGATCGCCGAACTCGGTTGTCTCGGATGGCTTTATCAGGTCTTCCGCTTTCATATCCTCCCGCGACTTCAGTTCTTGGCACGCTTCGGCAAAATCGTCGTCGCGACCCTCGCCTCGTGAGAGGCTGATGTCAAGTTTGAAGTCACCCGAGGGTGAGTCGGCATCACAATCTGCGAGGTCGGGCCCGATCTTGTCGGGTTGCAGCTTGGGGTCCGGGACATACTTGGCGAGCGTCTCCTCGCCGATAACAGCGCAGAGGTCGTCTGGTACCTCCTCCGGTTGACCTTTCGGCCACACGAGTACGATTCCAGCGACTATGACGACGACCCCGGCAGCGATAGCGATCCACTTGCGTGGATCTCGTAGGAGGGAAGCCCCGGTCTGGGACGGCGAGCCGGCCTCTGCTGGCGTTGTCATAGGTGATTCTCCCGTCATCGAAGCTTAGCGAAGACCAGCCGCGTCAACTCCAACGCGCGCGGCAACGCGTTCTTCCCGCGCTCCGCCCGAACAACGTACCGGACGGAAATCAGGTCACCACCCTGAACGACATAGAACATAGCGTCGTGATGGTACTGATTGATGTCGACGATGCCGCACATCCGATCACCGAACTCGGCCGTTTCGGGGGGCGTTATCACATGGGCATCCTCGAAGTTCAGCCTCTCCCGCCGGCACATGTCGGCGAGGTCATCGACAGGGTTCTCCTCTCGCGAAAGAGACATGCTGAGGATGACGTCACGGGACGACGATCGAGCAGAGCAGATGGTGTACGAAGGCGCGGTTCTTTCATGGCTCAGCTCGGGATTCGGCACGTATTTGGCGAGCGTCTCCCTGCCGATGAACGAGCAGAAGTCCTCCGGCGCGGCCGGCGGGCCGCTCTTCGGCCACACAAGGGCGACTCCGGCCACTACGACAACCAATCCGACCACGAAGGCGATCCAGTTGCGCCGATCTCGCAGGATGGACGTCCCGGCCTGGGACGTCGATCCGGCATCTGATGGAGTTGCCACTCATGAGCTCCCTCCTTGGCCTGCGCGACCGTATCGGCCGTTCAACGGAACTACAGGAATCGCCTGTCAAGCAGTCCGTGAGCCGTCATGCGTCGGCTGATGGGGGCCGGGTGTGACGCCGACGGTCGAGGATCCGCCAGCCGACGAGTAGGGCCAGTACGCCAACGACTATCAGCCCGATCCCCAGATCGCGGTTGGATCCCGCGATCTCCGAGAGCGCCGCCCAAGGGCTCGACGATTCCGGCGTCTTCGGCTTGATGGGCGCGGCTTCGGTGCCCGGATTCGGCTGGGACACGCTGGCGCCCTTCAGGTAAGCCCGACTGGTCGCCAGTTGTGGCCACTTTGCCTCGAACTCGGCTCTACTCACGTGTCGCTCGACGACCCTGCCGAAGTTGACGCCCCCGGACTTGGCGCGGTAGAACTCATCCTCGGTGCAGGTCGAAGGGCGCTTGAAACAGAACCCCGCCTTATCGTAATCCCTCACATAGCGCTCGAAGATGGCATTCGGAGACCACTGCCGTTTTGACGTCCAGCTGGAGATGTCACCGCTGTCGATGAGGTATTCCAACCCGGTCTCCTGAACCGCGGTCCGTTCGCGGACCCACTCGGCGGCGATCCGGCTGAGGTAGATCCGCCGCAAGGCAGCGAATTCCGCGCCTTCGTTGACCTCTCGAACGATCCGAGGAAGGACGAGCGAGTTAAATGTCGCGGAGACGTTTGCCTCGACGCCCTCCGCCTGACGCGCGCATCCCAGACGCCTGCGGTTCCCGGTATCGCCGATGTCCATCGGTTCTGCCTCCACCTTCAAGGGGGCATCGAGGATGTAAAGCTCGTCCCCCTCGGTGTAGACCTTCGCCTCTCCAGGGGTTATCCATAGGCGCTGGCCTATGCATCCACGAACGTTGTAGCTCTGGAACCGCTTCCAGAACTCCCTTGCCAGCTTGGTATCCCGATAGAGCAGCTCTGCGTCGAGCTTCTTCAACCGCAGATCGGCCTCGAGGAGGATCTTTCCGACATCGGTACGGCCGAGCTGCTTGTCGACGACCCTATCGGGCTCGTTGGGACTCAGGCTCACCCAGAATTTCGATGGATCAAGAGCCAGCCAAACGAAGAACGAGTCGGAAGCCTCACGCAGACTTTGCCGGCCGGCAGCAGCATCCTGTCCAGAGCTTCGTTGCGCGGTGAGCCCATAGGTGAACCCAGGTCGATCCCCTGGGTAAGCCGAGAGATACCGCAACTCGACGGTGCGGAAGTCGATACCGCCAGGGGCACCGATCGCGGTTCCGGCCACCGCTTGTCGGGGCGATTTTGAGCCGCGCGTCCCAGCCGTGCCGTCGCCATTCCCCGTCGAACCACCACCCTTTCGCTTTGAGCCCCCGGTCGATGGCGGGTCAAACAGTCCGTCGACGCTATGAGCCCGCCATTCGTTCTGTTGCCGAATGAAGGCTTGGAGGCGAGGCGTCGCCTTCTTCTTCTCCTCCTCGGTTCCGTAAGGCACCAAGGACCTCATTCCCTTGGAGTATCGAGCACATCGGGGTCCACCCGTGTAATCGCAAGGTTCTCGTTCGGAAGCGCCGCCGATCAGTCGCTCGGACGGGAGGTCAGGCCCTTTCTCCAGCTCCTTCTCGATCTGCGCAAGCGTGGCGCCCTGATGCAGCCGCTTGAACGTGTACTCGATTTCTCCGAGTCGCCGGAGAATGAGCTCCTCGGAATGGCCTACTACCTCACCGCGGTATCGAGCGCTCCTGGCGACCACCTGCAGGGTCACATCGTCCGGCTTCATCCCGAGCTCTGTGAGCTCGGCGAAAAGTTCGCGATCCTCCCGCTTGATCTCGGCAGCCGTGCGCAGCTTGCGATAGATCGCCTCGTTCCACTTGCCCCGGTAGCGATCCAACCGGGAGTACAGTTCCTTGTCGAAGATCCTCAATTCCTTGGCCGTGTAGTCGGTGACCCTGAGCCACGCCACGGCATAGTTCACCTTGGCACGGTCCGGCGTGTCATAGCCGTCGAAGATGCGTCCCTCGAACAGGAACTGGTACATCGGATCGCCGTACGGAGGATCCGCCGCCTCGCCGAACGCGGCTGGAGCCGCGAACGACGTCGCATCTGTGGCGGCTTGAGACGGACCAGCGAGGCCGACTAGCCCAACGAGCAGGGCCAAAAGACCGACGACACGTCTACGCATGCAGCTCATTCTGCGGTATTCCGCTACACACCGTCCATAGTTGACAGATCCCACAAAAGGGACCCACCGAGGGCGCCCACCGCGAAGTTCGAACCGGTGAGGTGTTAGGGCGCAGCGGAGTGAGAAGCATCGCCGGGACGGACAATCCAGTTTCAGTCGGCGGACCTGGCAGGCTGGTGCCCTGCGTACCCCGTCCCGCAGCCGATCCGAGAGGGCGACCAGATGAGTCTTCACCCACGTGCCGGCAAGCCCGCGGAGCCGGCTGACCTGGTGGACGTCCCGCACCTCGTCACCGCCTACTACGCCGAGCATCCGGATCCGGCGATCGCCGAACAGCAGGTGTCGTTTGGTACGTCGGGGCACCGCGGGTCGAGCCTCACTCTGTCGTTCAACGAGGACCACATCGTCGCGGTGAGCCAGGCGATCGTCGACTACCGCCAGGCGAACGGCATCGACGGCCCGTTGTTCCTCGCCCGGGACACGCACGCGCTCTCCGAGCCGGCCTGGGTGTCGGCGCTGGAGGTGTTCGCCGCGAACGCCGTCACTGTGCTCGTCGACAGCCGGGACGGCTACACCCCGACCCCCGCGCTCTCGCACGCGATCCTGAACCACAACCGCCGCCGCACCGCCAGCGTCGCCGACGGGGTCGTTGTCACGCCCTCGCACAATCCCCCGAGTGACGGCGGATTCAAGTACAACCCCCCGAACGGCGGACCCGCCGACACTGACGTGACCCGGTGGATCCAGGACCGCGCCAACGCGCTGCTTGCCGACGACCTGGACGGGGTACGCCGGATCCCGCTGGCCCGCGCCCGGACCGCCCAGACGACGGGACGCTATGACTTCCTCGACGCGTACGTCGCCGACCTGCCGTCGGTACTCGACCTGGACGCCATCCGGCAGGCCGGCATCCGGATCGGGGCCGACCCGCTGGGCGGCGCGAGCGTGGACTACTGGGGCGAGATCGGCACGCGGTACGACCTGGACCTCACGGTCGTCAACCCGCTGGTCGATCCGACCTGGCGGTTCATGACGCTGGACTGGGACGGCAAGATCCGGATGGACTGCTCCTCCCCGCAGGCGATGGCGTCCCTCATCGACAAGCGGGCGGAATACCAGATCGCCACCGGCAACGACGCCGACTCCGACCGGCACGGCATCGTGACGCCGGACGCCGGGCTGATGAACCCCAACCACTACCTCGCCGTCGCGATCTCCTACCTCTACGGCAACCGGACCGGCTGGCCGGCGGACGCCGCGATCGGCAAGACGCTCGTCAGCTCGTCGATGATCGATCTGGTCGCGCGCGATCTGGGCCGGCAGCTGGTGGAGGTGCCGGTGGGCTTCAAATGGTTCGTACCCGGACTGCTGGACGGGTCCGTCGCCTTCGGCGGTGAGGAGAGCGCCGGCGCGTCGTTCCTTCGCAAGGACGGCACTGTCTGGACGACCGACAAGGACGGCATCCTGCTGTGCCTGCTCGCGTCAGAGATCGAGGCGGTGACCGGGCGGTCGCCGAGTGAGTGGTACGCCGACCTCACCGGCCGCTTCGGAAGTCCGGCGTACGCCCGGGTCGACGCCCCGGCCAGCAGGGACCAGAAGACCGCCCTCGCCCGGCTGGCACCGGAGCAGGTGGCCGCGACCGAACTCGCGGGTGAGCCGATCTCCGCGAAGCTCACCGCCGCGCCCGGCAACGGCGCTCCGATCGGCGGACTGAAGGTGACCACGAAGAGCGCGTGGTTCGCGGCCCGGCCCTCCGGGACCGAGGACGTCTACAAGATCTACGCCGAATCGTTCAAGGGGCCCGAACACCTCGCCCAGGTTCAGGCCGAGGCGCGGGCGGTCGTGGACGCCGTGCTGAAGACCGTCTCGTAGCGGGGCATTTCTCAGTATTCGATACGGTCGGGTGTACCCGAGCGGCCCGAATACTGAGGTAACCGGGGTCAGCAGTCACCAGCGCGTGCGAGCCATCCCGCCGCACAAGAAGCGCGCCTGAGCCGGCTGAGGGCGCCGGAAAGAGATTGCCCGGCCTGGGTGTTGTGATGGCGTCACCGCATCGGTGAGGCGACACATGGCAACGGCACAAAGAGCGGGTAGGTGCGACGTGCACGGCGAGTACAAGGTCCCTGGCGGCAAGCTGGTGGTGGTCGACCTCGAGGTCGACGACGCGGAGACGCTTCGCGAGGTACGGGTCAGCGGCGACTTCTTCCTCGAACCCGACGACGCCCTCGAACGCATGAACGCCGCCCTGGCCGGCATGCCGGCCGCGTCCGACACACCGCGCCTCACTCAGGCCCTCGAAGCGGCGCTCGGCCCGGAGGTGGTGATGCTGGGGTTCTCCGCGCAGGCCGTCGCCATCGCGGCCCGGCGGGCACTCGCCCGCGCCACCGACTGGCTCGACCACGACTGGCACCTGATCCACGACGGCCCGCAGGAGCCGGCACTGCACATGGCCATCGACGAGGTGCTCGCTCGCGAGGTCGCCGACGGCCGGCGCCCGCCTACCCTGCGGATCTGGGAGTGGGCGGCTCCGTGCGTGGTGATCGGCAGCTTCCAGTCGCTACGCAACGAGGTGGACGCAGCGGGTGCCGAGCGGCATGGCATCACGGTCGTACGCCGGATCAGCGGCGGCGGCGCGATGTTCATCGAGCCCGGCAACACGATCACGTACTCGCTCTACGCGCCGACCTCGCTGATCCACGGCATGTCGTTCACGGAGTCGTACGCCTACCTAGACGACTGGGTGCTCGGCGCCCTGAACGAGGACCTCGGCATCAAGGCGTGGTACCAACCGCTCAACGACATCACCTCTGACGCCGGCAAGATCGGCGGCGCCGCCCAGAAGCGGCTGGCGACCGGTGCGGTCCTGCACCACGTGACCATGGCGTACGACATCGACGCCGACAAGATGGTCGAGGTGCTGCGGATCGGCCGGGAGAAGCTCTCCGACAAGGGCACACCGAGCGCCAAGAAGCGCGTGGACCCGTTGCGCCGTCAGACGGGACTGCCCCGGGAGGAGATCATCGAGCGGATGGTGGCGCATTTCCGCAAGCGTTACGGCCTCGTCGACCACGCGCTCACCGCCGCCGAACGCGAGGACTCCGAGACCCTTGCCCGCGAGAAGTTCGCCACCCGCGAGTGGACCGCCCGGGTGCCCTGACGGTGCCTCAGCGGCCGGTCCACGTCGCGCGTTCCTTCGCGAGGAAGGCGCGTACCCCGGTCCGGAAGTCGGCGCTGTCGTAGACCCGCTGCAGGACGTCGGTGTCATCGGGACGGTCCCGGTCGCGTAACCGGCGGACGGATTCCTTCGCCGCCCACATCGTGAGGGGCGCATGGCCGAGGAGTCGCTCGACCAGCTCAGCCAGCCGGGTCGCGAGCTGTTCCTCGTCCTCGCAGACCTGGCTGACGAAGCCGGCCGTCAACGCCTCGTCGGCATCCATCAGCCGAGCGGTCAGCAGCAGGTCGAGGAACCTGCCCGGCCCGAGTAGATCGACGAGCAGCGCGCAGGTGCGGGTTGACAGGCAGTTGCCGACGGTCCGGGCGATCGGGACACCGAAGGTTGACGCGCGGGTGGCGATCCGCAGGTCGCAGGCCGCCGCCAGCGCCAGACCGGCGCCGAGGCAGTAGCCGGTCACGACCGCAACCGTTGGCACGCGTACGCCGGACAGCCGGTCCAGCAACCGGGTGACCCGGCGTTCGTACGCCACTCCCGCCTGCCCGTCGGCGAACGCCGCGAACTGCGCGATGTCGGTTCCCGCGACGAACGCCTCGCCGCCGGCGCCCGCAAGCACCATCACCCGGATGCCAGGCTCGCTGTCAGCTCGCTCGCAGGCCCCGGCCAGACCGTCGTACATCGCCCAGGTCATCGAGTTGCGCAGCGCAGGCCGGTTGAACGTCACCCGGAGGACGGACCCCTCCCGCTCCACAAGGAGCGGGAGGGGTTTCTCCGAGGTGCCGGCGTCTCCTGGCCCGCCAGCCCGCCCCGGCTCGAGCGTGTCCCTCGGCCGGCCCGCCTCCGCGTCGTCCACCGTCGCCTACCTCCCGCCGAAACTTCAAATCAGGGTGGAACCTAAGTTGTCATAGGTTTCTCGGTCTCTTAGCCGAGAAACCTATGACAACCCAGCAATACTTATCTGGATTCGGCTTTCCCGACGATGACGCGACCGCCCAACGAAACCGGGAAGGCAGACCAGCACGCCGCTATAGCGCAGCGTTAGCGTTTGTTTAGCAGGCGTTGCGACCCTCGGTGCGTATCGAGAACACAACGAGGGGAAGCCATGAAATCGCGTAAGCGGATCGCCGCCGCCATCACCAGCCTCGCACTGACCGCCGTCGGGATGGTCGCCACGGCCGGGCCTGCCGCAGCCGGCTACGAAAACAACTACGGCAAGGCCGGTACGCCCGACCCGGCCCTGGTCGGCGCCCGGGACTGTGTCGAGTCCTACCGCGCCAAGGTGTGCTTCCAGGAGTACGGCGACAAGCTCTGGGTCAAGGACATCAGGCGCGACGGCTACACGCCGTACATGTCCTGGAAGGTCGGTGACCGCTGGGGCGAGTGTTACAACAACTACGGCTACGGCAAGTGGGCGGTCTGCGACAAGAACTTCACCGAGAACATGGCGATCAAGTTCGCCGCATCGTCGTACAACTTCACGACCAAAAAGCAGGGCGCCGTCTCCGACACCAAGTCACTCCGGACCTGAGCGGCTCCGCCTCACCTGTCGTCAGGCCGACCGCGGCGGCCGGCGAACAGGTGGGCGTTCACGTCGCGCACCAACGGGGCGAGGTCGGGAAGCTCCACCACGTCGACGCCGGCGCCGGTGAGGACCTCGGCGCCGCGACAGTCGACGAAGAGGTCCGGCTCCCGCCAGGCGAACACCACCCGCCGGATGCCCGCGTCGAGAATCAACTCCGCGCACGGCCGCGGCCGTGAGGCGCGAACGCTGCACGGCTCGAGGCTGGAGTAGATCGTCGCGGTGGGCAGGCGCGGATCCCCGAGATCGACCTTGGCGAGCGCGGCTTCCTCCGCATGCACCCGCGGGTCGGACTCGCGAGAGTAGCCGCGCGCGATCTCCCGACCGTCCCGGTCGACAATGATCGCGCCCACGGCGTACGCGGTCTCCGAGCGCGGACACCGCCGGGACTCCTCGATCGCCTCGCCCAACCAGAACCGATCCGCGGCGGTGAGGGCGTATCGCAGCAGCACGACCTCCCCCAGCTGGCGCACCTCGACCAGCCGCATCGGGCGTCCGGGATCGTGCGGGAACGGGCCGGTCCCGACCCAGCGTGGGGCCTGCTCGTCCCCCACCAGGAACGGCGCCACCACCAACTGGAGTTCGTCGACGAGATCGGCGCCAAGGAACGCCGTGTGAACCCGCCCGCCGCCTTCGACGAGTAGGCGGCGAACGCCCCGGGCAGCGAGGTCGGCCAGCACAGTCGGCAGGTCCACCACACTGCCCGCGTCGATCACGGTCGCGGCCTCACCGAGCCGCTCCCGCAACCCAGCCACCGCGCCGCTCGCGGCGTAGACGAGCTTGGGGGCGTCGCCGGCTGTGAAGAACGCCCGATCCGGGTCGAGATCGCCGGACGTGGTGAGGGTGACCTTCACCGGATTTTCGGGGAGCCCGGCCGCAACCCGGGCTTGACGGCGTACGTCCGACCGCACGAGCAGGCGCGGATTGTCGCGGCGGACAGTCTCCGCGCCGACGAGGATCGCATCACAGCCGGCGCGAACCTCGTCGACGCGGTCGAGATCGGCCTCGTTGGACAGCACCAGCCGAGCAGCGCTGCTGTCGTCGAGAAACCCATCCAGGGAGACGGCGCAGCTGGCCACGACATAAGGACGCGGCAGCCGGCTCATCGTGCCCCTCGTGCCCTAGCTCGGCAGCACCGGCATGTCCTGGTAGCGGCAGATTCCCCCGAACTCCTCGGCGTCCAGGCTCGATCCGCCCACCAGGCACCCGTCAATGTCGGCCTGCATCATGATGCCCGCGACGTTGGCCGCCTTCACCGACCCGCCGTAGAGCACCCGCACGGCACCCGCGAGGTCAGCGTCGTACCGCTCCGCCACGGCCGCACGGATCGCCGCGCACACTTCCTGCGCGTCGTCGGGAGTCGCGACCTCGCCGGTGCCGATGGCCCAGACGGGTTCGTAGGCGATCACGATCTCCGCGACCTGCTCGGGCTTCACGCCGTCAAGGGCGGCTTGCACCTGAGCGACCGTGTGCTCGACGTGACGGCCCTCCCTGCGGACCTCCAGCCCTTCACCCACGCACAGGATCGGTGTGAGTCCGTGCCGGAACGCCGCCTGCACCTTGGCGTTGACCAGGGCGTCGTCCTCGGCGTGGTACTGCCGGCGTTCGGAGTGCCCGGCGAGGACGTACGCGCAGCTGAGCTTGGCGAGCATCGCACCGGAGATGTCGCCGGTGTAGGCGCCGCCGTCATGCTGGCTGAGGTCCTGCGCGCCGTGCTTCAACCGCAGCTTGTCGCCATCGATCAGGGTCTGCACCGACCGGATGTCGGTGAACGGCGGCAGGACCACGACCTCGACAGCACCGAAGTCATGCTTCTTGTCCTGCAGCGTCCACGCGAGCTTCTGGACCAGATGGACCGCCTCACGGTGGTCGAGGTTCATCTTCCAGTTGCCCGCCATCAAGACGGTGCGACCAGCGGACTGTTTCGTTGCCACTGTCTAGTCCTCCAGGACGGCCAGGCCGGGGAGCGTCTTGCCTTCGAGGTACTCAAGGCTCGCGCCACCACCGGTCGAGATGTGTCCGAACGCGTCCTCGGCGAAGCCGAGCGCGCGCACGGCCGCGGCGGAGTCACCACCGCCGACCACCGAGAGGCCGTCGATCTTGGTAAGCGCTTCGGCGACCGCACGGGTGCCCTCGGCGAACGCCGGGATCTCTGAGACGCCCATCGGGCCGTTCCAGAAGACCGTGTGCGCGTCGGCGAGCTTCTCGGCGAAGAGCCGGGCCGACTCCGGGCCGATGTCGACGCCCATCCGGTCCTTGGGGATCGCGTCGACCGGCACCACGGCGTGTTCAGCGTCGGCCGACACGGCGGTCGCCGCCACCACGTCGGTGGGGAGAACGATCCGGTCGCCGGCCTGCGTCAGGTAACCCTTGACGGTCTCGATCTGGTCGGCCTCGAGCAGGCTCTTGCCGATCTCGTAGCCCTGGGCGGCAAGGAAGGTGAAGACCATGCCGCCACCGATCAGCAACAGGTCGGCCTTGGCGAGCAGGTTGTCGATCACACCGAGCTTGTCGGACACCTTCGCGCCACCGAGGACGACGGCGTACGGCCGGTCGGGGGCCTCGGTGAGCTTGCGCAAGACCTCGACCTCGTCGAGGACCAGTCCACCGGCCGCGTGCGGCAGGCGCTTGGCGACGTCGTAGACGCTCGCGTGCTTGCGGTGGACGGCGCCGAACCCGTCAGACACGAACGCGTCCGCGAACGCCGCCAGCTCGTCGGCGAACGCCCCCCGCTCCGCGTCGTCCTTGCTGGTCTCACGCGAGTCGAAGCGGACGTTCTCGAGCAGGGCTACCTGGCCGTCGGCGAGGCCGTCCACCGTGGACCGCGCGCTCTCCCCCACCGTGTCGGTCGCGAACGCGACCGGCTGGCCGAGCAGCTCACCGAGCCGGGCTGCCACGGGCGCGAGGGAGTACCGCGACTCGGGCTCGCCCTTGGGACGCCCGAGGTGGGCGGTCACGACGACCCGCGCGCCCTTGTCGGTGAGAGCGCGGATCGTCGGGACGCTGGCGCGGATCCGGCCGTCGTCGGTGATCGTCGCCCCGTCGAGCGGGACGTTCAGATCCGAACGGACCAGGACCCGCCGGCCACGCAGGTCGCCCAGGTCGTCGATAGTCGAAAGGGTCACGGCACCCTGGCTCACAGAGACCGACCCACGAGGCCCGCGAGGTCGACGAGACGGTTGGAGTAACCCCACTCGTTGTCGTACCAACCGACCACCTTGACCTGGTTGCCGTTGACCATCGTGAGCGAGGAGTCAAGCGTGCAGCTCGGCGCGGTGTTGACGATGTCGGAGGAGACGATCTCGTCCGAGGTGTAGACGAGGATGTCCTTGAGCGGGCCCTCCGCGGCCGCCTTGAAGGCGGCGTTGACCTCTTCCTTGGTCGTCTCACGCTCGAGGTCGACCACCAGGTCGGTCACCGAGCCGGTCGGCACCGGGACGCGGAACGCCATGCCGTCGAGCTTGCCCTTGACCTCGGGGATGACCAGGCTCGTCGCCTTGGCCGCACCCGTCGTGGTCGGGACGATGTTGATGCCGGCGGCGCGGGCCCGGCGCAGGTTGACCGAACCCTTGCGGGTCACGGCAATCTGGTCGAGCAGCTGCTGCTCGGTGGTGTAGGCGTGGATCGTCGTCATCAGACCCTTGACGATCCCGAAGTTGTCGAGCAGCACCTTGGTCATCGGCGCCACGCAGTTGGTGGTGCAGGACGCGTTGGAGATGATCGTGTGCTGCGCGGGGTCGTACTTGTCATCGTTGACGCCGAGCACGATCGTGATGTCTTCGCCGGTCGCCGGGGCGGAGATGATGACCTTCCTGGCGCCCGCCGCGACGTGCTTGCGTGCGTCCTCAGCCTTGGTGAACCGCCCGGTCGACTCGATGACGACGTCGGCGCCGAGCTCCTTCCACGGAAGGTTCGCCGGGTCGGTCTCGGCGGTCGCGCGGAACGACTTGCCGTTGACCGTGAGCGACTCGTCGTCGTACGTGACCTCGGCGTCGAGCCGGCCGAGCACTGAGTCGTACTTCAGCATGTGTGCCAGCACATCGTTGCTGGTGAGGTCGTTGACGCCGACGACCTCGATGTCCGCCCCCTGGGCGAGGACCGCCCGGAAGAAGTTGCGGCCGATCCGGCCGAAGCCGTTGATTCCTACCCGAATGGTCACAGGATGCTCCCTCGCATTGGGTTGTTGCTGATCTATCGTGTGCGGACAGGGGCCCGGCGTCATTGCCTGGCGTCGTTTCCCCTCCATGTACGCCGAGACGGGCCGTCTGGAACCAGCCGCTCTAGGGCCACCCCACGGCGCCTTCAACGAGACTATCGGGTCACTTCCGCCTCACCGTGACCCGCCCTCGCGCGCCTCCGGCGCAGGTCAGGAGGTCATCATCTCGGGAGTGAGGCTCGCCTCCGTACCAGGAATCCCGAGGTCACCTGCCCGTTTGTCGGCCATCGCCAACAGCCGCCGGATCCGGCCCGCGATCGCGTCCTTGGTGAGCGGCGGTTCGTGGATCTGGCCGAGTTCTTCCAGGCTCGCCTGCTTATGCTCCAACCGCAGGCTGCCGGCGAGTTTCAGGTGGTCGGGTACCTCCTCGCCGAGGATCTCCAGGGCCCGCTGGACCCGCGCGCCGGCCGCCACCGCGGCCCGCGCCGAACGCCGGAGGTTGGCGTCGTCGAAGTTCGCGAGCCGGTTGGCGGTCGCGCGTACCTCGCGACGCATCCGGCGTTCTTCCCAGGCCATCAGACACTCGTGGGCGCCGAGGCGGGTGAGCAGCGCGCCGATCGCGTCGCCATCCCGGATCACCACCCGGTCGATGCCGCGCACCTCGCGCGCCTTGGCGGCGATGCCGATCCGGCGGGCCGCACCGACGAGCGCCAGCGCGGCTTCGGGGCCTGGGCAGGTCACCTCCAGCGAGGCCGACCGGCCCGGCTCGGTCAACGAACCGTGCGCGAGGAAGGCACCACGCCAGGCCGCCACCGCGTCGCAGGTCGAACCGTTCACCACCTGCGGGGGCAAACCACGCACCGGTCGACCGCGCCCATCGAGCAGGCCGGTCTGCCGGGCCAGCGCCTCGCCGTCCTTGACGACCCGCACCACAAAGCGGTTAGCCCTGCGCAACCCACCCGGCGCCAGCACGAGGACGTCGCTACTGTGCCCGAACACCTCGGCGATCTCTCTGCGTAGTCGCCGCGCCGACGCGCCCGTATCAAGCTCGGCCTCGATGACGATCCGCCCGCTGACGATATGCAGCCCTCCAGCGAACCGAAGCATCGAAGACACCTCTGCCTTGCGACAGCAGGGCTTCGTCACTGTCGTACCCGTGAGTTCTGCCTTGACCTGAGCCGTCATCGCCATGGCCTGATCCTGCCACGCATAAGGAATCCTTTCGGCAAATGGGTCGAGCCAGCGATGGTTGACTCCTCTATTTTGGCCACACAGAGTTACATATCTAGCACTTTGGCGTAGACCTGGGCCAGGCGTTCGGGGTCGTGGCGCGCGGAACCGTCCTCGTGGGCAACATCAGCCACCACCAGATCCGCGCCCAGCATCGCGGCCGCGGCGGCGAGCGCCGGCTGGTCCGCGACAAACGCGTCGTCGGCAATCACCACATCGATCCGGAGGTCAGGCGCGTGTGCTGCGAGCACCTCCAGATGCCGCTCCGGTGAGAACCCCCGCGTCTCCCCCGCCTGCGGCGCGAGGTTGAGAGTCAGCACCCGGCGGGCCCGGGTCTCGTGCAGGGCGGCAGCCAACTCCGGCACCAGCAGGTGGACCAGCACGCTCGTGAACCACGAGCCGGGACCCAGCACCACACCGTCGGCTGCCCGCAGCGCCTCGACCGCCTCGGGGCACGCCGGAGGGTTCGGGGGTTCGAGGGCCACGCTGCGGACCCGTCCGGTAGTCGCCGCGACCTTCGACTGCCCGCGTACGACCCGCACCACGGCCGGGTCCAGCGGATCCAGCCCTTCCACCTGCGCGGTGATCTCCAACGGCACCGAGCACATCGGGAGTACCCGACCACGCGCGCCCAACAGTCGGCCCACCCAGTCCAGGCCGTCCACATGCAGGCCGTTCCCGCCGAGCCGCTCAGTGCCTATGGTCGCGTTCGGCTCCTCGCTCCCTCCGCGGCCCACTCGTCCCTCGCTACCCACTCCGCTCGCTCGCTCGCCGAGCCGCTCCCACAACGCGACGATCAGCAGGTTGCCCACCGCGTGGCCGGCGAGCTCGCTGTCCCTGGAGAACCGGTGCTGCAACACCTCGGCCCAGGTGCGTCCCCACTCGTCGTCGCCGCACAACGCGGCCAGCGCCTGCCGCAGGTCACCCGGTGGGAGTACGCCGAACTCCTTACGGAGGCGTCCCGACGAGCCACCGTCGTCCGCCACGGTCACGACGGCTGTGAGCTGCTCGGTGACCTTCCGCAGGGCGGTGAGCGAGGCGGCCAGGCCATGCCCGCCGCCGAGGGCCACGATCTTCGGATCCGGCGGACCGGCGTACGGGGCACTCACGCACAGGCCCCGTCGTCGAGGCGACCTCTCATGCGCGCCGTCATTCGCGGCCCAGGTCACGGTGGAGGACGAGATTGCCGATGCCGTCAGACCGCAGGCGCGAGCCGAGTTCCTCTGCCATTGCCACACTCCGATGCTTTCCGCCGGTACAGCCGACCGCGATCGTCACGAAACGCTTACCCTCTCGTAGATACCCCCGTGCCAACAGGCCAACGAGACTTTCGTACTGATCAAGGAACGGCAAAGCATCGTCCTGCTTGAGAACGTAGTCGCGAACGTCGGGGTCGAGACCCGTCTGCCCGCGCAGCTCCGGCTCCCAGTACGGGTTGGGAAGGAACCTGCAGTCGACGACGAGATCGGCGTCGACGGGGATGCCGTACTTGTAGCCGAACGACACAATGGTCGCCTGGAGCGCGTGGTCGTCAGCACCGCCGAAGGCGTTGACGAGCTTGGCGGCGAGCTGGTGGACGTTGAGGTTGGACGTGTCGATGACCAGGTCGGCGTCGCCCCGCAGCTCCCGCAACGCCTCGCGTTCCCGGGCGATTCCGTCGAGGACCCGCCCGTCGCCCTGGAGTGGGTGCGGCCGCCGCACGCTCTCGTAGCGGCGTACGAGCACCTCGTCGCTCGCCTCGAGGAACAGCAGCATCGGGCGCACCTCGCGCGCCCGCAACGCTTCCAGCGCCCCCTGTAGTGCGGCGAAGAACGAACCGGACCGGACGTCGACCACGACGGCGATCCGCGACACCGACCGGTCACCACCGCCGACCAGCTTCACGATCGTCGGCAGCAGCTCGGGCGGCAGGTTGTCGACGACGAACCAGCCGAGGTCCTCGAGGACGTCGGCCGCGGCGCTCCGCCCCGCTCCGGACATGCCGGAGACAAGGACGAGCTCAGGTGGAGGCGTTGCCATGACTCACTCCCCGTGTGTGTTCAAGAGAAGGCATGATGCCTGCGTTCTCCATCTCCGCCGACGGCGGGTCGGGTGTCGGATCCTCTGGTGAGCTTTCGGTCGCGGTGTCGTCGTCGGTCGCGGGCGCACCGCTGGGTGCGCTGTCACCCTCGATCGCGGTGTCGTCGTCGAGGATTTCGCCGGTCGCGGTGTTGATCGCCGGCCGGGCGGCCCCCGGCTTATGCAACGCCGCCACCACCGCCTCGGCGGTGCGCGTGCCGATCCCTGGCACCTCCGCGACCTCCTCGACGGACGCCGCCCGCAGCCGCTTCAACGACCCGAACTTCCGCAGGAGTGCCTTGCGCCGGGTCTCCCCCAACCCGGGCACGTCGTCGAGAATGCTCTCGACCATCGACTTGGAGCGCTTCTGCCGGTGGAACGTGATCGCGAAGCGGTGTGCCTCGTCGCGGACCCGCTGCAGGAGATAGAGCCCCTCGCTGGTGCGCGGCATGATCACGGGGTCCTCCTGGCCCGGCAACCACACTTCCTCAAGGCGCTTGGCGAGGCCCGCAACGGGGATGTCATCGATACCGAGTTCGTCGAGCGCCCGCTGGGTAGCCGCCACCTGGGGCGGGCCACCGTCGACGACCAGAAGCCCCGGGGCGTAGGCGAACCTGCGCTGCCGACCCGTCTCAGGGTCGATCCCGGCGGGTACGCCGGCGGGCGCGGTGGCACCGGCCGTCGCGGCGGCAGCGGGTTGCTCGGCGCCTGCTTCGCCGTGGGGTTCGTCGGCCTCAGCACTGTCCGCCTCGGGGCCATCAGCGATTTCGCCGGTCTCCGACCGCTCGTCGAGGTAGCGCTGGAACCTCCGGGTGATGACCTCGTGGATGGCCGCCACGTCGCTGGAGCCGCGCGGCCCCTCCTCGTCCATGAGCGCACCGCTCATCGCCTTTCCCCGCGCCTTGACGGTGAACCTGCGGTAGTCGCTCTTGCGGGGCAGACCGTCCTCGAAAACCACCATCGACGCGACGACGTTGGACCCCTGGAGGTTGGAGACGTCGTAGCACTCGATCCGCAGCGGCGCCTCGTCGAGCCCGAGCGCCTCCTGGATCTCCTGCAGGGCACGGCTCCGAGTCGTGAGGTCGCTCGCCCGCTTGGTCTTGTGCAGGCCGAGCGCCTGGTGGGCGTTGCGGGCGACCGTCTCGAGCAAGGCCCTCTTGTCACCTCGCTGGGGCACCCGCAGATCGACCCGGGCGGCACGGCGTTCGGCCAACCAGTCGGCAAGGGCCGCACTCTCGGTCGGCAGGGCCGGGACGAGTACCTCCCGCGGCACCGCCTCACCGGACTCCGCGCCGTACAGCTGGGTGAGGAGGCGTTCGACGAGTTCCCCTGTGCCCGCGTCGTCGGTCTTGTCGGCGACCCATCCCCGCTGGCCACGGATGCGGCCGCCGCGGACGTGGAACACCTGGACGGCGACCTCGAGCTGGTCTTCGGACAGCGCGATCACGTCGGCGTCGGTGCCGTCAGGCAGGACGACGGTGTTCTTTTCCAGGGCCCGCTCGAGCGCCTTCAGGTCGTCGCGGAGCTTGGCGGCGCGCTCGAACTCAAGCTGCGAGGCGGCCTCCTTCATCTGGCGCTCGACCCGCTTGAGGTACGGCGCGGCGTGGCCCGACATGAAGTCGCAGAAGTCCTCGACGATCCGGCGGTGCTCCTCCTCCGAGACCCGGCCGACACAGGGCGCGGAACACTTGCCGATGTAGCCGAGCAGGCACGGTCGACCGATCTGCCCGGCCCGCTTGAACACACCCTTGGAGCAGGTGCGGGCCGGGAACACCCGCAGCAGCAGGTCGAGCGTCTCGCGGATCGCCCAGGCGTGGGAGTACGGACCGAAGTACCTCACGCCCTTCTTCTTCGCCCCGCGCATCACCTGCAGCCGGGGGAACTCCTCGTTGAGCGTGACGGCGAGCCAGGGGTAGCTCTTGTCGTCGCGGTACTTGACGTTGAAGCGCGGGTCATATTCCTTGATCCAGGTGTACTCCAGCTGCAGCGCCTCGACCTCGGTGTTGACGACCGTCCACTCGACCTTGGACGCGGTCTGCACCATCGCCTGGGTGCGCGGGTGGAGGGCCGCGAGATCGGCGAAGTACGACGCGAGTCGGGAGCGCAGGCTCTTGGCCTTGCCGACGTAGATGACCCGGCGGCGGTCGTCGAGGAATCGATAAACCCCCGGCGCGTCGGGAACCGAGCCCGGCGCCGGCCGATAGGTTGCGGGATCTGCCACTTTTCTGAGCCTAGGCGACGGCTCCCCCAGCGCGGGCCGCACCCATGCCGACCGGAGCCGGGTTCGGGCACCTTTGAGTGATACGTCCGCCGGCAGCGGAGTTGATCAACGGTCTCGATTCCGGCACTGGTCCGCGGCGGGTGTCCGAATCGCGCACCATTGATCAACTCCGCCCGCTTCAGAGACGTGTCCGCGGCGTCGGCTGGACTTCAGGCGAGGGTGATCGAGTCGCCGTCGACCTTGATCTGCGCGGCGGGAAGCGGCCGCGTGGCCGGCCCCGACTGCACACTGCCGTCGGTGGCGCTGAACCTGCTCTGGTGGAAGGGGCAGATGATCGTGCCGCTCTGCACGTTCCGGACCAGGTTTCCCTTGTGCGTACACACCGCACTGAACGCCTTGAACGTCCCGGCCTCCGGCTGCGTCACGACCACCTTCTGGTCGGGGAAGACCTTGCCACCCGCCACCGGGATGTCGGAGGTCTTGGCGAGCACGGCCGCTGCCGCGGTGGACTCCGGCGTGGTCTCCTCCGCGCTCGGAGTCTCCTTCGCCGGCGTGGACTCCTGCTCTGTCGGCGTCGCGGCGCTGTCGTCGCCGGAGGTGCTGGTGGTGTCGTCACCTCCGCCGCAGGCGACGAGGATGGGTACGGCGGCGCCGGCCAGGGCGAGGCATCCGAGCACGCGCCGGCGGGTCAGCGCGGACGCGGCGTTCTCGGACACGGCGTTCTCAATGGGCGCGGCGTTCGGGGTGGGTGGCTCGAATGTCTGCATGTGCTGCCTTTTCCGTCGCGGGTTCGGGGTCAACCTTCTGCTCCCAGACACGAAAGGTCCAGCAGACTGGTTCACGGGCGAGGCAAATCCTGAGTGAACACCGCAGCACATCGCACTTAGGACAAAGTGCGCAGAAACTCATCGCGCGCTGAGGGCCCGATCTGCGCGCCGGCCGGGAGAGTCAGAGGGCGTCCGGCCAGGCGGGCAGTGCACCCTCCGGGGTACAGGCGAACGGCGCCGGCTCGTCAATGATCTCCAGCTGCGGCTGTGCCTCCACCTCGGCCCGCAGGCTCTCCGCCACCAGCAGGTGAACCGTGTCGAGGGTGTCGTGGACGCGGACCAGCCGGACGTTCTCGAGGTCGGGGCGCCCGCACATGAGGATGGCGGCGGCCACCGCGTCCCGGTCCGTCGGCAGCGCGATCGGCAGCTTGGCCCGGCGTACACCCCCGATGCCTGACGTCATCGCGTTGACGTACACCGCGTGCAGGTCGATGTCCTCCAGGACGCGGAACGGCACGAAGTCGGCCAGGCCCACGCCGACCGCGTTGCCGTACGACGCCTTGCTGATCGCGTGCACGGTGATGGTGGTGATCTGGGGACGCGGGGGTTCGGGTACGCCGGGGATCCACATCCGGCCGATGACGTTGGTGTCCAAGCCGGAGCCCGACTTGTCCTTGCCGAGCTCGTCGACCACCAGGACGTCGAGGTCGTCGAACGGCAGCCGCCCGAGCAGCCGGCCAGCCTCGGCGAGCAGGGCGGTCTCGGCTGGTCCGGCGATACCGTCCGGCTCCACGAACGCGACCCGGGCGGTGCGCTCGTGGGCGTTCTCCACGATGCCGAGGCCACCCAGGACCCGGCCGGTGTCCACGATGTGCCGCGCCACCGCCGGAATCCAGCGGGCGAGCCCGGCCGATCCGTACAGGTGGATCCCTTCCGCCCCGCGCTGCTTTCCCAGCCCGATCGCGGCGATCTTGGCCAGGCCGCTCTCCACCTCACCGTGGAAGTCGGTGTGCGGCTTGATCCGGTTGACCAGCAGGATCCCGTCGGCCTGCGCGGCGTTGGCGTCAAGGTGGACCTGCGGACCGTCGGCCACCCGGCCGAGCACCACGGTGTCCATCGTCGCCCGCACCGGGACGCCCATCGACTCCTCGGTGATGCCGTACGACGCCAGAACGGCCAGCTGCCCCTCCGCGGTGGCGCCACCGTGCGAGCCCATCGCGGGTACGACGAACGGCGCGGCGCCCGCGTCCCGCAGCCAGTCACAGGCCGCTCGTACGACGATCGCGAGGTCGTGGATGCCACGGCTGCCCGCGGTCACCGCGACGCTCATCCCTGGCCGGATCCTGGCCTGGAGCGGGGCCAGCTCCCGCCGGGTCGCCGCCGCCACGTCGGACTCGGTGGGTACGTCATACCTCTGGCGGACCGGCAGGAGTCTCGGGAACGGCGCCCGCGGCGCCATCCCGCGGACCCGCTCGAAGGGCCCCAGGCCAGGTCGCTCGATCATCTCGGTCATCCCGAAACCTCCCCGCGCGGGCTCAGCTCACCGTGCTCCGACTCACATCACCGCACCGAGCTGCCACGGCACGAACTCCTCGTCGCCGTAGCCGAGTTCCTCGCTCTTGGTCTGCTTGCCCGACGCGACCGCGAGCACCTCGTCGAAGATCTGCCGTCCGACCTCCGCGACGCTGGCGCCGCCGTCGGCGACCACACCGCAGTTGAGGTCCATGTCGTCGGTCATGCGTTCGTACATGGGCGTGTTGGTCGCGAGCTTGATCGAGGGCGTCGGCTTGCACCCGAACGCCGACCCGCGACCCGTCGTGAAGCACAGCACCTGCGACCCGCCGGCCACCATGCCCGTCGCGTTCACCGGGTCGTAGCCGGGTGTGTCCATGAAGACCAGGCCCTTGGCGGTGATCTCCTGGGCGAACTCCACCACGTCGGCGAGGTTGGTCGTGCCGCCCTTGGCCGCGGCGCCCAGCGACTTCTCCAGGATCGTGGTGAGGCCGCCGGCCTTGTTGCCGGGCGAGGGGTTGTTGTCCATCGAGCCGCCGTGCTTGGCGGTGTAGTCCTCCCACCAGCGGATCCGCTCGATCAGCTTCTCCCCTACCTTCTGGCTCACCGCGCGCCGCGCGAGCAGGTGCTCGGCACCGTAGATCTCCGGGGTCTCACCGAAGACCGCCGCGCCACCGTGCGCGACGAGCAGGTCGGCCGCGGCGCCGAGTGCGGGGTTGGCGGTGATGCCGGAATACCCGTCGGAGCCGCCGCACTCCATGGCGAGGATGAGTTCGCTCGCGGAGACGGTCTGGCGGGTGACGTTGTTGACGTCCGGCAGCATCTCCTTGATCCGGGCGATGCCCTCGGCGACCGTCTTGCGGGTGCCGCCGAGTTCCTGGATCGTCATCGGCACGGTGATCTTGTGGGCTGGGATCTGCCAGTGCTCGACGAGGGACGCGACCTGGTTGACCTCGCAGCCGAGGCCGAGGACGAGGAAGCCGGCGAAGTTCGGGTGGTTGGCGTACCCCGTGAGCGTCCTGCGCAGCACCTCGAATCCCTCGCTGCCGGGGCCCGCCATCCCGCAGCCGGTGTCGTGGGTGAGCGAGACGACGCCGTCGACGTTCGGGAACTCCTCGAGGCCGTCGTACTTGAACCGTTCGGCGATCAGCTTGGCCGCCGTCGCCGAGCAGTTCACGGTGGTGAGGATGCCGATGTAGTTGCGGGTCGCGGGGCGGCCCTCGGGCCGGATGATGCCCTGGAACGTCGCCCGCGCGGTCTCCGGGACGAACTCGGTCGGGCGTACGTCGACGCCGAAGTCGTACGCCCGCTCGAACATCTGGAACGCCGTGTTGTGGGTGTGCACGTGCCGCCCCGGCGCGATGGACTCGCTGGCGAACCCGATGACCTGGCCGTACTTGCGGACCGGCTCCCCCTCGGCGACGGGGGCGACGGCGACCTTGTGCCCGCTCGGGACCGCGTCGGTCAGGTCCAGCGTCCCGCCGGCCGGCAGCGCGTAGGTGCCGGGGTCGAGGTCGCGCATCGCGATCACGACGTTGTCATCCGCGTGCAACCGCAGCGTCAGGTCGGCAAGAGCCGGAGCGCCCATGGGTACGCCACCCTCCAAGACATCTGATGTTTCGATGCGGCGATCGTACTCGCTTTCTGGTCACCGCCAGACCGTTCACACTCGCTTGCCATAGTCTTGGGCTCTCGTTTAGGCCACCGGACAGTCCGGAGGTGGCCACACTGGGGAAGGCGCTGGCGGACATGACCGACCAGAAGACGCGGGCCATCGGTCCGCGGCTCACACCGGACCACCTCACGGCGGTCAGCCGGTCCGGCCTGGCCGACCAACTGGCCGAACGCCTGCTGGAGGAGATCGTCGCGGGTGTCTACCCACCTGACAGCCGGCTCCCTCCCGAACCCGTCCTCGCCGAACGCGCCGGAGTCAGCCGGCTGACCCTCCGCGAAGCGATCAAGGACCTCCGCCAGCGCGGGGTGCTCCGGGTCCAGCAGGGCCGCGGCACCTTCGTCAACCCGCCCACGACCTGGGCGCCGTTCGACAGCACCGTGCTCAACGCCCGGGCCCTGCTCGAGCCGGGGTACGAACTCGCGCATGAGCTCACCGAGCTGCGCCGCATCGTCGAGCGCGGGATCGCCGAGCTGGCCGCCGTGCGGCGTAGCAACGCCGACCTCGAACGCATGGCCGCGGCCGTCGAGACCATGAAGGAAGCCTGGGCCGGGCAGGACCTCGACGCCTTCAGCTCGGCCGACGTCGACTTCCATGACGCCCTGCTCCGCGCGGCCGGAAACACGTTCGCGCTGACGCTCTTTCACTCTGTCGACGGGGCGCTGCGGAGCGTCCGCCGGCGTACCGTCGAGGAAAACTCCGAGCTCGCCGAGCGCGCGATCGAGTTCCACACCAAGATCATGAACGCCGTACGCCGCCGGGCGCGCCGCGCCGCCGGCGCCCTGATGGACGAGCACCTGCAGGAGACCGAGGACTTCACCGCGGCCCTCGCCGCCGCCGAGCGCGCGGACGTGAACGCCGTGGAGGTCAGCCGCGCCTGAGCTACGTCGGCACTGGCCCTGCGGTGACATAGAGCGTGGAAACTGCGGGGGCTTATAGCACCTCGCAGTCTCCACGATCCCGGTTTGTGTCGCGCCATCCACAGGCCAAGGACTGTCCACAGGCTCGCCGCCTCGTCGGGCGCGTGACGTGGCACTGTCCCGGGATGTCCAAGCAGCTCCCGGAATCGCTTCGTCCTCAGATTCAGAGGCAGGCCGGCGCCGTCGCCCTGGACCAGGCATACGCGGCCGGACTCTCCAAGGACCAGGTCAGGGCCAGGGTCGACGCTGGTCGCTGGCGCCTGGTGCTCCCACGGGTCTACGTGACGTACGACGGGCAACTGCGGCGATCGACCGAGCTCTGGGCGGCGCTGCTCTACGCCGGAGAAGGCGCTGCCGTCAGTCACGCGACGGCGGCCGAAGTCTGGGGATTGTTAGACAGTCCGGTGGATGTGGGCACGCCAGTGCACATCACGGTGCCGGTCACCCGCCGAGTCCGAAGCCACCCAGGCCTCCGGATTCGTCGCTCCCGGCGCCTTGGCCAAGCGGTACACCCGGCGCGGCAGCCGTCCCGCACGCGGGTCGAGGAGACTGTCCTGGACCTCGCGGACGAGGCGGATCAGCTGGAATCCGTGGTCGGCTGGATCACCCGCGCCTGCCAGCGCAGGCGAACCACACCACCGCGACTCAGTGCTTCTCTCGCCGCTCGCACGAGGTTCAGGTGGCGCGGCCCGGTCGAGGCGATGCTCGTCGACGTCTCCCAGGGTGCCGAAACGCCACTCGAACTCGCATACCTTCGCCTCGTCGAGCGCGCCCACGGCCTACCCGAAGGCAATCGGCAACGGCATCGGTACGCGAGCACCGGCAGCAAGTGGATCGACGTACGGTACGAAGCGTTCGGGCTGATCGTCGAACTCGACGGCCGCCTCGGTCACGTGGACGCTGGCGCGTTCCGCGACCGACGCCGCGACAACTACTCCACCGAAACGGGGTACTGGACCCTCCGCTACGGCTGGAGCGACACCTTCGCGGACAGTTGCGCCGTCGCCGCTCAGGTAGCTCGCGTCCTTCGCCAGCGCGGCTGGCGCGGCCAGGTGAAGGCATGCCCGAGTTGCGGATCGAGTTCGCGGCAAACCGCCGCATGACAAAGAGCGTGGGAACTGCGGGGGCTTATAGCACCTCGCAGTCTCCACAATCCTGGAAGAGGAGCAGGACCACTCAGCAGATTTCGAGGGCGTCGGCGTCCGGAGTGGCCGGGCGGTTGTAGGACGTCTCGCGGCCGTACCAGAACGCCGTCGAGGCGATGTCGTCCTGCAGCGGGAGGTAGCGTCCACCCGAGCGCCAACCCAGCGCCTGCACCGTCACCTTGAGGTCGGAGGCGAAACGGATCGGGTCCTGCACGTGCCAGCGGTACATCCCGAACCTCTGCTGGCTGTCGTACAACCCGTCCGGCCGGATGATCTGGTGCAGCCCGAGGTACGGCGTCGAGAAGGCGGTGTAGCCCTGGCCGGGTACGTCGAAGTTCCAGGCGCCGCCGAAGTAGTCCTCCGTACCGGTGCCACAGATGGTCGGGAACTCCTTGTCCCCGTCGAGGTAGAACTTCACCTCGCCCTCGCCCCACCAGCCGGTGCTGTTGACGCCCCAGGCGAGGTAGGTCCCGACGTAGTGCCCGGCGCCTTCCACACCGTCGAGGATCGTGTGCACCTCCGCCGACGGAAGCGGGTTGCTCCGCCGCCACTGGGAGTGGAAGTACGCCACCTCCTCGCCGAGTTCGGTCAGTGTGTAGTCGACCTGGTAGTAGACGATGACCGCATCATCGGCGAGGTTCTCCAGCGTGATCCGGGCCGACCGCCGGAACGGCATCGCCCAGTAGCAGTTGAAGCCGCCGTTCGGGTTGACAGCCACCGGCACCGAGCTCAGCTGGGCGAACTTCCCCCAGCCCTGACCGAAGAAGTCACCGACCGGCACCTCGACCGCCGGGCGCGGGTCGTCGTCCCAGTAGAAGCGCAGGAGCAGCCGGCGCCAGTTGGACACGTGCGTCGTGAGCCAGATGTGCTGGATGGCTCCAGACCCCTCGATGCCCGCGAGGGTCGCGGTCTCACCGGCCTCGACACGGATGGACGGCGAGACCTTCCATCCCAGGCCGAGGTCGCGGGCTGCACCCGCTCCCGTACCTTCGGTCGCCGCACCGCCGCGCCCCTTCTCGCCGGTGACGTTCTCTGCACTGATCGAACGGCTCACCGCGCTGGAGAGATTCACCAGGTCGCTCAGCCCGTTCACGAGGCCCGAAAAGCCAGTCACGCCCTACACCTTCCCTGCGGATTGCGTTGCTGCGATCGCCATCGATGCCGCCGCCGTCGACGCCGGTCCTTCATCGATGTAGGGACGCTATCGGGAAGGTCCTTCCGTACGGCAGATCACCACGGCCGTCACCGCGCCCCGCGGGTGACCAGTTGCGGACTGGACAGGCGGGGTACGCGGGGCACTGCCGGCGCGGCTCCCGATCACAGCTGAGGGAGTTCCTCGCCCCGCACGGCCTCGATGTTGAGCTCGACCCGGATGGTGGCACCGACCGCGGCCACACCGAGGCGGACCAGCTGGTGGTAGCTGATGGCGAAGTCCTCCCGGCGCAGCTCGGTCGTCGCGTGGAATCCGGCCCGGACACCGCCGAACTGATCGTCACCCGTTCCGCTGTACCGCAGGTCCAGCCGGACCGGGCGGCGCACGCCGTTCATGGTGAGCTCGCCGGAAAGCGCCCACGCGTCGTCGCCGGTCGCCGTCAACCGGTTGCCGTGGTACTCGATCGTGGGATGGCGTACGACGTCGAGGAAGTCCGGGGTACGCAGGTGGTCGTCCCGCATCTTGTTGCCGGTCTCGATACTCTCCGCCGCGATGGTCGCGTGTACCGAGGATTCCTCGATCGGTCTGGCAATCTGGATCCGCCCACCGAACTCCGTGAAGCGCCCCTTGACACTGGCGATGCCAAGATGCCGCGCCGTCGCCTCCACGCTGGAGTGCACCGGGTCGATCACCCAGGTGCCGGCCGGTGGCAACGGCGTCCCACTGACCCGCGGCAGGCTGACCACCCCAAGCGCTGCCCCGCTCGGCGTGATGGTGGCCGCGCGCGCCGCCGGGGTGTGCCCGGCCGCGGTGATGATCACGGTGTAGGAGCCGTGGGGCAGCGGATCGGTGGTGACGTGACCGTCGCCGTTCGCCTCGGCGCGGGTCACCTGTCTGCCCTGGAGATCGGTGATCGTGACGACCGCGTGCGGGATCGGCCAGCGGTCGGTCGTACGGATGTCGGCGGTGAGGGCGCCCTCGCGCCGGTCGTGCTCCTGCATATCTCGTCCGCTCACATGTCCGGGTGGGACAGCTCGACGTCGTGTGCGGTCACCTCTCCGCCGGAGAGGCTGAGCCCCCGGGCGACGGCGGGGTAACCAGTCGCGACGACCGTGTAGTCCCCCGCGTCCAGGTCCGCGAAGGCGTACCCGCCCTCGTGGTCGGTGTAGGACATGCGGACGACGTTGCCTTCCAGGTCGAGAAGGGTGACCCGGGCGTCCGGGACGGGCTCGCCGTCACGGGTCCGCGTCGTTCCTCGTACGGTCGCCTTGGCCACGAGTTCGACATCCTGGCGGGTCTCGCCGGTCCCCGCCACGGCCACCGACAGCGCCACCGGCTGGAAGCCCTGTGCGCGTACCGCGAGTGTGTAGGTGCTGGCCACCACGTCGTCGAACCGATAGGTCCCGTCAGCGCTGCTGGCCTGGGACGCGATGACCTCACCGCGGGAGTCGGCCAGCACCGCGACCGCTCCGGCCACCGGGAGGTGCGTGGCCGCTGCTCGCACCTCGCCCACCAGGCCGCTGACACCGGTGAGTACGACGTCGACGGTGACGGGTTCGTCGCTGATGACGACGGTCGCGGCTTGTGGCTGGTAGGAAGCGGCCGAGGTGATGAGCACGTACGCCCCGTCCGCGTCAGCGGTGAGCGCGTAAGCACCGTCCCGGTCTGTGGACGTCCGGCCGACCTGGTGGCCGCCGAGGTTGATGAGGGTGAGCGCCGCGCTCCCGACCGGACTGCCGTCGGGCCGCCGGACCGTACCCCCGATCCGCCGGCCGCTCGGAGCGCCCGGACCGCCTCCGCCGTACCCCAGCGGCGCCGCCGACGCGCCTTCGATGGCGGGCAGCGCCGCCTCGACCGCCCTTTCCAACCGGTGGGCTCCGCTCTGGACCCGATGACCGTTGGGCGCGGCGCCGACGAGGGCGACGGTGGGGTTCTCGTCCGGGGTGAGCTTGGTCGGCCTGGGCCTACCGTTGCCTACAACCGGCTCAACGGCGACGTCCTCGGCCGGGCTCTGCACCTCCGCCTTCGCCATCTCCAGCTGCTGCTCGATACCGGTCTTGGTGCCGAGCGGGATCTCCTTGATGCACAGGATGGCGAGCAACGCGACGACAGCTACCGGCGTGGCGACGAGGAAGATGTCCGCGACGCCCTGCCCGTACGCCGCCTCGACGACGGTTCGGACCGGTGGCGGGAGCTTCGACACCTCGGGCACGGTGTCGCTTCCGGTCGGGGCCTTGATCCCGAGCCGCGCCAGACCGTCACTGATGGACGACGCCACCTGGCTGGCGAGGACGGCACCGAGTACGGACACGCCGACCGCGCCACCCATGCTGCGGAAGAACGCGACGGCGGAGCTGGCCGCGCCCATCTCCTTGATGGAGATGGTGTTCTGGACGGCGAGGACGAGGTTCTGCATGCACATGCCGACGCCTAGGCCGAGCAGCAGGAGGAAGGCTCCGATCCGGATGAAACTGGTCTGGTAGTCGATCGTCCCCATCAGCCCGGCCCCGGCGATGAGCAGCAGCCCGCCGAGCACCATCCACCGCTTCCACCTGCCGGTCCGGGTGATGATCTGCCCGACCACGGTGGCGGAGAGGAGGCTGCCGATGGCCATCGGGATGCTGATCAGGCCGGTTTCGGTGGGCGACTTTCCGCGCGCGATCTGCATGTACTGGCTGAGGAACACCGAGGTACCGAACATCGCGATACCCACCGCGACGCTGGCGATGATCGCGAAGACGAAGGTGCGGTTGCGGAACAACCACAGCGGCAGGATCGGTTCCTTGGCCCTGGCCTCCACCACGACCGCGAGGATCAGCAGGACGACGCCCCCGCCCACCATCACCGCGGTGGTGCGGGACGCCCAGTCGAACTGATTTCCGGCCAGCGTCACCCAGATCATCAGGTCGGCGACCCCCGCGCTCAGCAGGAGCGCACCGAGGTAGTCGATGCTCACCTTCCGCCGGACGCGGGGCAGGTGGAGCGTCTTCTGCAGGACCACGAGCGCGACCACCGCGAACGGCACACCCACGTAGAACGTCGACCGCCATCCGAGTGAGGAGTCGGTGAGCACACCGCCGAGGAACGGGCCGGCGACCGTGCCGACGGCCATGACCGCGCCGAGGAAACCCATGTAGCGGCCTCGCTCACGCGGACTGATGATGTCGGCGAGGATGACCTGCGAGAGAGCGGTGAGACCGCCCGCGCCGAGTCCCTGCAACACCCGGAACGCGATCAGCGGCCCGGTGCTCTGGGAGAGTCCGGCCAGGGCCGAGCCGACAACGAACACGATGAGGGCCACCTGCACGAGCAGCTTGCGGCTGAACAGGTCGGCGAACTTTCCCCAGATCGGCGTACTCACCGTCATCGACAGCAGGGACGCGGTGACGACCCAGGTGAACGCGGACTGGGAGCCGCCGAGTTCGCTCACGATCCTTGGCAGGGCGGTCGAGACGACGGTCGACGACAGGATGGTGACGAACATGCCGAGCAGCAGTCCGGACAACGCCTCCAGCACCTGCCGGTGCGTCATCGCCTCTGCCGGTCTTGCCACTTCTGATGGATCTTCCACCGCGGACTGCGTGGTCATGAGAGGGCGTTCACTCCTGTTCGGTGCGGACCTCGGTCGGACGGCCCGGCGTGGGTGTGCCGGGCGCGACGGGCCTGGTCGAGATCGGCGCGGAGCCGGTCAAGCTGTTTGGTGAGCACGGTGAGGTCGTCGTCGGTCCACTCCCTCAGCGCGGTTTCGAAGTGGCGTACGACGTGGCCGCGTACGTTGTCGAGCTCATGCCGCCCCGCCTCGGTGAGGAACACGAGGTGCGCGCGCCCGTCGTCGGGATCCGGCCGGCGCCCGACATAGCCCTGCGCCTCCAGCTGGGCCAGCTGCCGGCTGGCCACCGACATGTCGACCTGCAGGGTCTCGGCGAGCTGGCCGACCCGCATGTCGTCCGATCGGCTCAGGACGGACAGGACACCCAGGGCCGCGACATGGCAGGTCGTGGTCGCCAACCGCGAGATGTCCTTGCGAATAAGGACGACGTCGTTGATCGCCCGAAGCAGGTCCTCGAGCTGAGCACGGTTCATAACCCACCGCCCATCGTTGCCCTGGGCAACCATATCTCGGTTAGGTGCCCTAAGCAACCAACTGTGCGGCCGGATTCGCGCTGCGCCGAGCACTCCGAGGCGCAGGGCAACGGGTGGCCGCGTCGTCTCCGCGATAGGCCTGTCAGGACGGCGGCGGGGGTTCACCTCGCGCGCGAGACGATCGCCGGCGGCGGCTATCTCAAGATCTGGGCGCATCGGGTGCACGCGATGCGGGACAGCGGCGAGGCCCGAGCGGTCAGCAGGAGGCTTTTGCAAAAACCCTGGCACCGGACAGGTCGCGGCATCGTGAAGGTAGCGGAGCCGACTTGGCGGAGGTGTCTCGGCTTCTATGCCGACACTTCTCCGCCAAGTCATCGCAACCTCGGTAGGCGATCTCGCACAGTGAATAACTCTCGGCCCAGACCACGATCTTTTTCGAGCGCGTCGCGGGTTTGTCACACAGGCCGGACTGGTCGACAGCCTGGTTCATGACCACGCCTCGGCAAGAGCGTCTTCACAATCCCAAATGGCCGCTTGGTGAAGTTGATCAACGGTCCACAGATCGGGCACTCCCCGCGTGGATGCCGGAATTCGGGACCGTTGATCAACTTTGACGGCGCCGCGGTTTTGACAAGCCGGCAGGCTCAGGCGACTTGTCTCATATCGCGAGCGGACCTGAAGACGCCGAAGTCCCGATCAGAGGTCGGCCCACCTGCCTGCTAGAACTGCAGGGCGTTGAACCGGTGGAGCAGGCGGCCCAGGGCCTCCAGATCCCGGCGCGGCCAGGAGTCGAGCAACGCGCGGAACTGCGCGCGCCGGGCCTCCTGCGCCGCACTCAGCCGGGCCGTGCCCTCCTCGGTAAGCCGCAGGGTGACGGAACGCCGGTCCTCCGCGTCCTCCGCACGCTCGACCAGGCCGAGACGCTCAAGTAACCCCACCTGGCGGCTGATCGTCGGCTTGCCGACGCCGAAGTACGACGCGACGTCGGTCATCCGCGTGCCGTCAGTCTGCTGGAGCAGGGTCAGGATGCCGTACGCCGCGGCGCCGATGTCGGGATGGACCTCCCGGGCGATGGAGCCCGAGGTCGCGCGGGCACGGCGTAGCAGGACCGTGAGCTCGTGCTCGACGGCCTCGACCGGATCGTTGTCACCCAACCGGGCAGCCCTCCTGACGCGACCGCGCCGGTTCAGCGGAAGTGCGCGGGGCAGTAGAACGCGCCAGAACTATGGTCCCAGACCCAGCCCTCGTGGTCCGTCAGGTAGATGCGTACCTGCCGCTGCGACCCCACCCAGAGACCATGATCGTGGGGGTGGAACACGATGCATGCCTGGCATTCGTCGCACGTGACCATGGCAAAGTAGCCGGCGTCCTCGTCGCCACGGATGCGAATCATCGGCGTGATCCTACCCGTTGTCAGTCCGCAATCCGGGCGGACGAACCACCGGCCCCGGGTGGGCGAGTCGCGGCGCCCGGATCAGCGGTAGCGGCCGGGGTCAGCACGATGTCGTCCGGCCGATCAGGAACCTTCGTCGTGGTTGGTCAACGGAGTCGACGCCCATCAGCCCCCCATCGCCAGGCGGGGGTGCGAGTGCGGCGCGCGAGTATGACAGGGATTGTGAGCATTGGAAGGCATTGTCCCCCTGGATTGCCGGCGCCGACGTGAGGTACGAAGGAACGAGCGGGGTGATGGCCATGAGCGAGCGCAGTGAGCGAATCATCCAACACAGCGCCTCGAGTGCCTCGTGCGCGCCCGCAGCGAAGCGAGGACGCGCATGAGCGTTCCGGTCGCGGTCGAGGTAGGCGCTCCCGCCGAGGGTGTCCGCCTCCTCGGTGATCTCGTCGTACCCCAGCCGGCGTACGGCGTCGTGCTCTTCGCGCATGGTTCGGGCAGCTCCCGCCACAGTCCCCGCAACCGCGCGGTCGCCAAGGCCCTGCAGGACGGCGGGTTCGCGACCGTGCTGCTGGATCTCCTGACCGCCGAGGAGGAGGAACGCGACTACCGCACGGCCGAGCTGCGGTTTGACATCGGCCTGCTGAGTCGTCGCCTGATCAGCACGGCGGACCAGCTGAGAGAGTGGGAAAGCACCCGCGACCTACCACTTGGGATCTTTGGCGCCAGCACGGGAGCGGCGAGTGCGCTGGTCGCGGCGGCTGAGCGTCCTGAGAGCGTCCGGGCCGTGGTGTCGCGGGGTGGCCGCCCGGATCTCGCGGGTACGGCATTGCGCAGGGTCCGCGCGCCCACCCTTCTCATCGTCGGAGGCGCTGACCACCACGTGTTACGCCTCAACCAGCAGGCCGCGGAACAGCTCTCCGCGCCGCACGAGCTGCGGGTCGTGCCCGGAGCGACGCATCTGTTCGAGGAACCAGGCACCCTCGAACAGGTGGCCCTGCACGCCGCGGACTGGTGCGATCGCTACCTGCGGCAGACGGCGCGAGCCGGTTGAGCTGACGGGCTGAAACGGACGGGCCACGATGGGACGCCAGGGCCTGTATCTGACCATCATGGGCGTCTGCGTCGGACTGTTCGTCCTCGCCTGGCTCGTGGTGAGCCGTTTCTCTGTCCCGGCGGCGGTGGCAATGTCGGCCGTCGCGGCGGTGCTGCCGCCAGTGGCCGCGATCGTCGCCAACAGCCGCCGAGACCAGTAAGAGGCGCCACCGCCTGGAACCTCTTGACGGCGGCCGCGGTCTGGGGTCCGTAGTCACCGTCGCCGGGTGGTCACGGAACGGCGCGGCGCCTTCAGTGGCGTACGTTCTGGACGTCGAGGTCGGTGACATCCTGAACTCCCTTCCCGTACGGCTGAGCCGTCGGGCTGGGCGACGTCTCCTGCAACGTACCGGGGCAACCAGGACGTCGGCACTAGTGTCTTTCTGGTAATGCGGGGCCGCCATCCGGCCCGGCGGCCAGGCCGGCCCGAAATCCCGGGTCCTGGCGCGGTGGTAGGAAGAGGAGATCGGTGCAGCCACTACAGGGGGGCGATCCGCGGCGGATTGGCGTGTACGCCGTACACAGCAGGCTCGGGACTGGCGCGATGGGCACCGTCTATCTCGGCACCTCGCCCGGCGGCCGGCCGGTCGCGGTGAAGGTCGCCCGACCCGAGCTCGCCGACGATCCGGAGTTTCGCGAACGCTTCCGCCGCGAGGTCGAGATGGCTCGGCGGGTCGGTGGCTTCTGGACGGCCGCCGTCGTCGACGCCGAGCCGGATGCCGCGGAGCCCTGGCTCGCGACGGAGTACGTCGCGGGGCCGACCCTGGCCCAGGCGGTGGTCGAGCACGGGCCGCTGCCCGAGGCTGCGGTACGCCGCCTGGCGGCTGGGCTGACCGAGGCGCTCGCCGCGATCCACCACGTCGGGCTGGTGCACCGCGACATCAAGCCGTCGAACGTACTCCTTGGAGCCGACGGCCCGCGCCTCATCGACTTCGGGATCTCCCAGGCCCTCGAACGCGTGAAACTCACCGCGACCGGCGTGTTCCTCGGAACGCCCGGCTTCCTCTCCCCCGAGCAGATCACTGGCGATCATGTCGGCCCGGCCAGCGACGTGTTCGCGCTGGGCGCCGTTCTCGTCTATGCCGCGACCGGGTGCGGGCCGTTCGGAGACGGCCAGACCTCAGCGCTGATGTACCGCGCGATGTACGGCGAGCCGAAGTTGGACGGCGTACCCGCCGAGTTGCGTGAGTCGATCATTGCCTGTCTCGACCGCGATCCGGGGCAGCGGCCCACTCCTGTGGTCCTGCTGAGAGAGTTCGGGATCGCCGAGGCCAGCTCGCCCGCGCCTCCTGACTGGCTGCCCGCGCCCGTCCAGACGCTCGTCAGTCGCTACCACACTGAACTGCATGAACGCATGACCGCTCAGGACGGGCCAGCTCCGAATGGGCCGGCTCAGGACGGGCCAGCTCAGAGCAGCCCAGCTCAGGGCGGCGGGTCCACGCACAACTCGTCACCGTCGAGCGGTCCTGTGCCGGTCGACGCGCCGCCGGGCATGACAGCGTCCCCGCCGTCGACCCGCGTCTACACCGCGATGACCGCCGCACCGGTCCCACCACCACCCAACGGTCCGATGGCGGGTGGTGTGACGGCGGGTGGTGTGACGGCGGGTGGTGGCGGAGTCCGATTCGGTAACTCCCCGTCTGCGGCGTTCCTGTGGGGACTTCTGAGCATGACCGGCGCACTGGTGGCGGCCGCGGTGGCCGCCGAGGAATCCGGCGCCCGCCCGATGGTGCGGGCCGCGGCGCTCGCGACGTTCATCATGCTTGTCGTCACCGGAAGCGCCCAGCTGTTACGTTCCCTCCGCCCCCGCCTCACGCTGGAGGTCAACGCGTACGGCCTCACCGTGGTCAAGGGGCGCGACCAATGGCAGGTGCCGTGGACCGCCGTCGCGCGGACGCGGTTGGTCGACGACAGTTCCCGGCCCTGGCTGGTGATCTGGTTGGCCGCCGGTGCCACGCCGGTGACGACGTTTCGTGTCCTCCCCTTCCGGTCGTATCACGGGGGTCTCCGGCTCTTCCCGGTCGCGCACGAACGCTGGCGGCGCCGGCGTTCCCGCGAGGTACGTGAACTCCGCGCCGCCCTGGCCTGGCACGGACCCCACTGCTACGACCGCAGCCCATAATGCCGGCAGGCTCAAGACCCCTTGTTTTCAAGGGCTCTCGAGCCTGCTGTCTTGTTTGCTTGTCTCGTATCTTCCCGGGTCCAGCTAGAACGGCCGCGGGTCCGGATCGTCTGGTTCTACCGGATCGGTGAGGCGTGGTGGGGCGACCTGGTACTCCCGCCCGTGCGGATCGGTATATCGAAGGTGGCCTGGGCTGGTCTGTTCGACTTTCCAGTCGCCTTCGGTTTTCACGCGGTGGTGGCGTCGGCACAGTGGTGCCACGTTTTCGACGGAGGTCTCACCACCCTCGGAGTATGGCTTCGTATGGTCGAGGTCGCAGTTGATGGCTGGGCGTCTACAGAGCATCCAGGTGCAGCGTTGGTTGAGTGACTGCACGAACTCTGCCGGAAGTCCGCGTAAGAAGCGTTTGGACAGCGGATGCAGGCTCAGCAGCTGTCCGGTGACGGGGTGGGTGATACCGATGGCGAACATGGCGTCGGGGTTGTCGAGATGGTTCGCGATGAGTCGCCGCGCTACTTCGGTGAGCACGGGTCCGAACCCGCCAAGCTCCGCTGGCCGCTCCGCAAGCTCGAACAGGGTCGTGATCGGCGCGTTCAGCTGGAGTTTCGCCTTGATCGCCGCTCTCCAGGACCGGAACGCGGCCGGGATCTCCTGCTCTGGGATTGGTTCCCGGTCAGCGTCGCCACCCGGACCGCGTCCGGGTTCGCCGCCTCCCATGGCCGCGTCGCCCTCACCAGTTGCTCCGTTATTGCGGGCCTGACGTGCGGGCCGGTCCAACGGGTGGGGGTAGGTGGCAGGTTTGCAGTCCTCACACGGGCAGCCCGCAAGGTGGTGGTCGTGGTCGCACCCGCTGTGCCGACACCCACCCTG
>NZ_KB892794.1 GCF_000373925.1 Actinopolymorpha alba DSM 45243
ATGTACACATACAGTGCGGTCAGGAGGGTATCGAGGTTGTTCGTCACAAAACGACATCGATACCCTCCGCCGCGTCAAGATCCCAGCAGCCACACCGAACAGAGTTAGGAATCACTCGTCTAGGACTGTCAGGCGCGCAAGGCCGGCCTCGCGCTTGTGGTGGCTGAAGGTGCCGCAGGCGTCGATGGCGACCACCGGCTGGTAGCCGTCCGCCTGCGCCGAGATCGCCGGGAGCGACCCGCACACCTCGAACGAAAGCCCGGCCAGGATGAGGTGATCGCGTCCAGTTTCCCTGACTTTCGCGACGAAGGCCTCGTCGTCCCACGCGTTGACCGTCGACCTGTCCCGGATTTCCACATCACCCAGTACTTCACGCAACTCGGGAATTGTGGGTCCCCACATGCTGTCGCGCGCCGTCGTGGCCGCGACGATAGGCAGACCAAGAATCTGCGCGGCCCTGGCCAATCCCACGACATTATGCTTGAGTTCGGCGACGCCGATGTCCCGCACGCCGGTGAAAAGGCCTGTCTGGTGATCGATCAGCAAGACCGCGGTGTTGTCTCTTGTCATCCTCGTGCGTTGTTCCGTAGCCACGTTCGCCTCTCATCCCTCCGTGTGCCGCTCACGCTAAAGCGGGGGCGGAGTCACCCCGCAGTCGACGCTAGCTCGGGAGCCATGAATGGGTTTCCGGAATCGTACGAACTCCTACTTGCTGGTGCCCTCGATCGCTATCGCACCAAATGCTTGAGTAGTGCTCACCCCTCCTCGGGCAGAGTAGCCGTGGCCATGATCGTGAAGGATTTTCGTCGCTATATGACCAAAATCCTTCACGATCCTTGAGGGCGCAGCCTCATGTCGTGATCATTTGGACCCGCACGCAGCAGTGCGGCGGACCGGAGTCGTGCCGGCGGGACGGGCGAAGTGGCACAGTCAAAGACGTGGGCATCCGGGCGCCGCAAGGGGGGGCGAAGAAGTCCCACCGATTCTGGAGCGGTCCGGGGCATCTACGAAGGAGGGGGGCGTACGTGATGGAAGAGAAGACACGTGCGGCCGTAACGTGGCCGCGGCTGCGGGTGGCGGACTGGTCCAGCACCCGAGACACGCTGCACATGTGGACCCAGATCATCGGCAAGGTCCGGTTGGCGCACGCGCCGCTCATCAACCACTGGTGGCAGGTTCCTCTGTACGTCAGTCCGCGGGGCCTGACGACGTCTGCGATCCCGTCCGGATCCCGCGTCTTCGACATCGAGTTCGACTTTCTCGACCACCAACTCCGCATCCGCGCCAGCGACGGACCTACACGCGAGGTCGCGCTCAAGGCCATGCCGGTGGCCGACTTCTACGCCCAGACGATGGATGCCCTTGCCGGCCTGGGGATCACGACCCATATCCAGTCACACCCGAACGAGGTGGAGCCGGCGATACCGTTTGCCGAAGACACCAGGCACGCGTCCTATGACGGCGAGGCGGCCCGGTTGTTCTGGCGCCAGCTCATCCAGGTTGATCGGGTGTTCCATCTCTTCCGGTCGTACTTCGCTGGGAAAGTCAGTCCAGTCCATTTCTTCTGGGGGAGTTTCGACCTAGCCTGTACGAGGTTCTCCGGGCGTACCGCGCCGGTCTACCGCGGGCAGGCCCCGAACGTCGCTACCTGGGTGATGGCCGAGTCCTATTCTCGCGAACTGAGCAGCTGCGGCTTCTGGCCGGACGGCAGTGCCGAAGGCACCTTCTATTCCTACGCCTATCCCGAACCAAACGGCTTCGCCGAATACCCGGTCGGCCCGGACGGAGCGTTCTACAGCGAGCAGTACAAGGAGTTCATGCTCCCGTACGAAACGGTGCGCACGTCGGACGATCCAGACCGACGGTTGCTCGAGTTCCTACAAACCACCTATACAGCTGCCGCCGAGCCCGGCCACTGGGACCGAGGGGTCCTCGAGACCGACCCCACCAGATGGGAGCGGGAACGCGGCGCAACATCCGGTTTCCCGGCGTAGCGCTCGCACTACTCCATCGGGGTCCCCGGCCAGCAGCCGGGCCAGCGACGGCCTCCTGGCGGGGCGGACCGGCGAGAGCCCTGCCAACTGAAGCACGGTGATGGGCGGTTTGGTTACCAGGTGCCGCAGATTCTCTTGACGGTACGCAACCAGGCCCTGATGCCGTCGAGCCGGTCTGGATCGTCCGCCCATCCGTACGACATTGCCAGGCCGTCGAGCACGAGCATCAGCTTGCCGCCCTCGATCGCCTCGACGCATTCAGGTTCGGACAGCCCGTAGCTGCGCAGAAACGCGGCCACCCTGGGACTCTCCATCGACGTGGGCTCGGTTTGGAAGAGCTTGATGAGCTCCTGCTGGATCCCGATCCCGGCCAGGGACAGACCCCAGTCGAGGACGGTGATCCTGCCCGCGTCGACGACGAGGTTGTTCAGCAGGTTGTCGTAGTGCGTGAGGACTGACCTCACCGGCCACTCCTGTGCCTCCCGCACCTTCGACGCCACCGCCGCGAGGTCGCGTTCGGTGACGATGTCCTGGGCGAGGAAGAGGTCCAGAACCTTCTCGTCCTCGGGTCGGGACTGGCCGACACACAGGTAGACGCCGAGCCAGCGGTTCAGGTACTCCGCCCAGCTCGCGAAGTGGCCGCGATATCCACCTGACCCGTCGGGTACGAACAGGCCGAAACCCGTTGTCTCCACGAGATTGGCCTTCCGGATCTCCGCGCCGAGCAGGCCGAACCAGGTGGCCGCGTTGTCCGCTGCCTGTGGATGCGCAGCAGCTGGCGTGCCGTTGGCTCGTTGGATCAGCGCGTGTGGACGCGGGTCGTCGCCGATGGCGAGGATTCTCGGCGTTCGCACCCCGGCATCAGCCGCCCGGACGGTCAGCCATTGGAGCACTGCATAGTTGTTGTACGTCGTGGGGGCGTCACTGCCGGGGACGACATGGCCTGTCAGGTCCGCGGCCTCATCGCCACCGTCCGAGCGGCTGAGCAGAACCGCGACCTCCCTGGTGCCGTAGCACACGCTCTGCGCCCCGGCTCCGATGAAACCCAGATCTCTGGTGGCGTAGCCATGGCGCGCGAGGGCGTTCGCGGCCTCGACGTACATACGTTGATCGCTCACGCGCCGGAACCTACAGGCGCGGCGCCAAACGGCTCTACCAGTTTGTCGGCGGCCGGCACGTCTGATCTAGCCGGCGACCGCTGCGGCGAGTGTCGGAAAGCACTGTATTCAGCTGTTATGACGGTTTGGCGATGACCTTGAACTTGTTCTCGACGCGCCGGGCGAACTTCACGAATCCGCACAGCCCGGGGAGGCCTTCCATCAGCCCGAAGATCGGGATCAGCAGGATCACGGCCAAAGGCTCCCACCACTTGCGCCGGCCACCACCGGATACTCCGGCATTGACCCGCAGGCCCTCCCAGTACATCCAGATCGTGTAAGCCATGTTCAGTGCCCAGAGTGGAATGACGAGGAGGGTCGCCGGGGAGGTATTGGAATGAGCGAGAAGAATGGCAAGAAGTAGAACTACCCCGACATTCTGCATCGGCCCGACAACCCAGGTCATCACCGAATATCCGAGTAGCAGCCGGTTTCGCAGTTGCAGTGACCGGTTGAATACCAAGCCAGCCAGGCCCCAGGACCAGCGCTCGCGCTGCCGGTAGAAATCGCGGAGGCTGGCAGGCGACGCGCCGTAGCACCGTCCGCCGAACCACGCGCTCCGGCCCTTGTAGCGAGTACAGAAGATCAGTGCGAAATGGGCGTCCTCGACAATGCTTCGAGGGCCGAAATCCCAGCCAATTGTCGCCTCGATCGACGCTCGCACCAGCAGTAGTTCACCATGCACGCCCGCGCGCGGTGTGCCAGTGCCGGTCCAAGCCGAGAAGCGCCCCACGTCTTCGGCGGGCCGGACCGAGTCGGCGAGCCAGATGAGCCTGTTCGCCGCGTACTCGCGCGGGTATGTCAGGATTCCCTGAGCCAGGTGCTTGGCATCACGGCCAGCCTGAACCTGCTCCTCGATGAACCGAGCAATGGCCAGGGCGGTATCCGGGCCCACGCCAGTGTCGTCATCCATGTGTAGCACCCACGTGTCGTCGGTGGCCTCGTGCTCGCGGATCCGCAGTTCATGCGAATAGTGGGTGGCGCGCGCCTTGAATCTCGTTCCGTTGGCGGTGCGATACTGCCTCGGTACCGTGACAAGCCGTACCAACTCGCTTCCGGCGGCCAGCCTGGCGATCCGGCCGGTTGCCTCGCAGCCCTCATCGACGACGATGTCGATCCTGAGCCGGGGAAAGCACCTGGTGAGATAGGCGATGTAGGACAGGACCGAGCGCTCGAGGGCGGGGTAGGTGTCGTGCCGGCCGATGGTAGGAACGACAACGATCAGGAAATCATCGCTTCTCGTCCACCCATGGCCGGACCAACGAGCCTCTGATTCGCGCAGTGCCTTGCGAGTCCGTCGTATGCCGAAAATAGCTGTGAGTGTGGTGAAGATCTGCCACGACCACACTACGGACAGCAGCCAGCTAAGTAGGTCGCCAAATGGGTGGGCGAACCAGGCGTCACTCACGACAAAGGCCAGATAGGAGAGAACCAGTGGCCAGTACGCCGGCCTCCAGCGGGTGAGCCTGCGGTGCAGTTCTCCCGCATGCCGCGGGCCGAACCAGGTCCGTGCGATCCGGAACTGCTCGATGCTCGATGATTCCCGGCCCGCAAGCCAGGCGTCCCAATCAGGCGGTACAGCTTTCGGTCCCCCCACTTCCCCTTCCCCCCTGCGTGTTCGTGGTTGTCCGAGAATGAGTATCCAGCCGTGGACAACTCGGCCAACCAGGGGTAAGGCCGCTGAGCACTTCACCTGCTCGGACGCCAAGGGAGGGCCTGCTCAAGGCTCACAACGCCGCTCCGGATTGGAAAAACTCTCCTATCGCCGTAGTTGTCAAGGACAACTTGACGTTCCCTGTGGGCGGCCGGCGGTTGTCTCGGTGGCGGCCACCGTGTTCGCCTCGAACGACGGCCAGATGCTTGCCCGCCGCGGGTGAGGTGTTCGGTCAGCTCAAGAGGCTTTCCCCCCAGATCTCACATATGGAAACATCCACAGATCTCTATTCCTAAACAGGGCCGCCGCTTTACCGCGCGTCTGTGGAACAGCTAGCATCCCCCGTCGGCCGCATGAGCGAGGAGTGGGATGAGCACGCGAATACGGACGTTCCTGGCGTTAGCCGTCACGACGACCATGCTGGGAGGTATCGCTTTGGTGACGACCGTCACCAAAGCGACCACCGTTTGCGACCGGTTCGGATCCGCCCACCAGGGAAGCTACGTGGGCATGAACAGCTGGTGGAATCCAGCCGCGACCGGACAGCAGTGCGACGACGTCACCAGCAACGGCTCAAGGGTCAGCGTATCGCCCGACGGGGTTCCGACCAATGGTCCAAACGCCTACCCGGCCGCCTCTCTCGGCTGCCATCACGCCGCCAACTGCGGCGACAAATCACCGCTTCCCAGACAGCTCAACAGCACCAGCTCCGCCCCCGGTCGCCCGTCAACCCCGGGTAGCCAGGTCAGCAAGGCCGACGTGCTCACCTGGCTGTCCAACCTTCGGGACCGCCGCGACAGCAGGGTCGTCTCGGGCTTCTTCGGCGGCTACAGCGGAAGCACGTTCAACCTGGACCAGACCAACCAGCTCAAGAGCCAGAGCGGGCAGTATCCAGGCATGCTGGCCTGTGACTACGGCAATTGGGTCACCAGCGCCAACACCCAGGTCGACACCTCGTGCAACAACACGCTGAAAGGCTGGTGGCAGAAGGGCGGCCTGGTCAGCGTCGGCATTCACATGCCGAGCCCGTCCGGCGGCGGCTTCGACACGAAGCTAGGCAACTTCGCCGACGTCACCAACAGCGGCACCGACGTCGGCCGTGCCTGGCAGGACTCGCTCAAGAAGATTGGTGACGGACTGAGCGACCTCAAGAAGTCCGGCGTGGTGGTCATGTGGCGACCGTTCCACGAGATGAACGGCGATTGGTTCTGGTGGGGTAACCAGGACGCCGACACGTTCAGGAACGCGTGGAACTACATGTACAACTACCTGGTCAAGACCCGCGGACTCGACAACCTGATCTGGGTGTACGCGCCGGACTGCAGCCGCAGCGACAGCCTCACCGACTACTACCCGGGTGGCAACAAGGTCGACGTCGTCGGACTGGACTGCTACACCGACAACCCCTCCGGCGGCGACGGCAAGATCGTCAAGAATCTCGACGCGCAGTACAACCAAATGCTCGGCCTGGGCAAGCCGTTCGCCTTCACCGAGACCGGCCCTCGCGACCAGGTGGGCGGGTCGTTCGACTGGAAGAAGTGGATCGACGCCATCCAACGGCGCTACCCCAAGACCACATACTTCCTGGCGTGGAACGACAAATGGGGCCCACCACAGAACCAGAACTCGACCGGATTGATGAACCACCCGTGGGTCATCAATCGAGGAGGCATCGACCTCACAGGCGGCGCCACCCGTCCGAACGCCGACTGACCCATCCCGGCTCTGATTCCGCCTTCGTGCTCAGTGAGCCAGGCAGAGGTGGCTTCCTCGACGTCTGAGAGGGCCTGGCCCTCAGCCGAGGGCCGTACCGAACCTGGCCCAGGCTGGTGCGATCCCAAACCTGGTCGGAAGCAGGATGATCGAGCCGCCGGTCGTCAGACCGGCTCTGGTCCCCCGGAGGACGTGCACCGCGCCCTCTCCGTTACGTACGTCGTCCTCGCCAATCGAACCGACCACGAGCTCAGGCCGTCCATCATTGTTGAAATCGCGGAACGCGACCGTATGGCCGAAGAGGTCATCGGTCTCGCTGCGGCCGAGAATTCCGGCGGTGTTCTGAGAGTATTGCGTCGACCAGTTCAGGCGCGGACCGGTCGCACTGCCGGGAATCACTGTCACGGCGCCGGCCTTCGCACTTGCGTCAATTCCTTCTTGCGGTGCACCGATGGCGAGTTCGGCGTAACCGTCGCCATTGACGTCGGCCAGCGCGAGTGAGGTGCCGAACTGATCCCATTTCTCGCTCGCGTCGGGGATTCCGGGACTGTCCTGGGTGATCAGCATCGGCTCTTTCGACGTGACGATTCCTGTTCGAGAGCCGGACCACACCTGCACCTCTCCCGCGCCTTCCGTCGGGCCCGGGAACTGTGTGTTGAAGCCCACTGCGGTTTCGGCATAGCCGTCGCCGTTGATGTCGCCGACCGCGATCGCAAGGACCTCGTGCCCCTCCGGTGGTCCGATGGGGATGTCCTGGGTGGGCCGGCGCGTCGGAAGGCCATCCGAGCCACCGCGATAGACCCGAAGGTACTGCGCGTATCCGTCCTTCTCCTCAAGTGCTGTCAGCACCAGATCGGGAAAGCCGTCACTGTCGATGTCGCCGGTCGTCGGGTGACTGAGGTATGTGTACTCCCCGGCCAGGAGCGCATTCAGCCGTACGCCGCCCGGCAGGGCGAACCGAGGCCCACCGTAGGCGACGAAGCCTCGTGGCCCGACGATGCCGAGGTCGGCGTACCCGTCCTGGTTGAAGTCCGCCGATGCGAGGCCGACACACCACTGGCTGGCAGGCAGATCTGCTGGTGCGATGACGTTGAAACCGCGATTCAAACCCTTGGCGCTGCCGAACATCAAGGTGAGAACGCCCTTCGGCCGCGAGGCACTGGTGTCCTCACCCGGCATGCACACCGCGAGATCTGCGTACCCATCCCCGTTGAAGTCACCCGAGGTCAGAACGCGACCGAACTCGTCGCCCCCATCCGGCGTACCTGGAACGAATTCCAGCGTCTGATCCAGTCGTCGAGCACTGGCGAGATCCAGTCCCGCGCCCGAACCGTTCAGAACACCGATCGCACCCGCGTGCCGGTGGCCACTCACGGTCGCGCGTGGAGCGCTCGCCACAAAGTCCTGATAACCGTCCCCGTTGAAGTCCCAAGGCGCGGCCGTTCGAACCATGGCCTGTGCCATCCCGTTGGGAGCCAACGCCAACCCGACAACTGCAACGGCGATGAACGCCGCCGGCACCGCTCCGAAGATCCGACGCATAACCAAGCCCCCCACATCGAAGGTTCTGGAGTATCTACATATCCGAGTGAGTGATCCGCCAGGTGAAGAACAGGTTGCGGATCAGGAACACAGGAATGCGGTCAGGCTGGACGAGATGTCAGTGCTTCCGGGCGAGGGTGACGCCATCCCGCACGGGCAGCATCACGGACTCTACCCGCGCGTCCTGGAAGACGATTTCGTTAACGCGGCGCATCGCCACGTCGCTGTCATCCTGGAATGCTGGATCGAAGGTGCGGCCGCCGCGGAAGGTGTTGTCCAGCACCACGAGGCCGCCGGAGGTAAGGCGAGGGACGATCTCCTCGTAGTACGCCGGGTAGTTCACCTTGTCGGCGTCAATGAACGCGAAGTCGAAGGAAGGTTCGTTCGGGAGCGCTCGCAGTGTTTCGAGTGCGGCTCCGATCCTCAGGTCGATGCGGTCGGCCACGCCCGCGCGTTCCCAGTAGTGCCGGGCGATGGAGGTCCATTCCTCACTCACGTCGCAAGCGAGGAGGTAGCCGTCCTCGGGCAGTGCCCGGGCGACGCAGATGGAGGAGTACCCAGTGAACACTCCGACCTCGACCGCACGGCGGGCGCCTGCCAGTCGGACCAGCATTCCCAACAGCGCGCCCTCGTCCTGCGCGATCTGCATCCCGGCCGCGCCGCCGGTGGCCTCCCGTGTCTTGAGCACGAGTTCCTGGAGCAGGTCATCGGCCGGGGTGCAGTGCGTGACGAGGTAGTCGGTGACCACGGGATCGACGATCTGAAGGGAGTCGCCAGCGACCGGCTCGGTCCAGTCGACGGTGAGTTCCTCCTGTGCCGCAAAGCGCAGAAGGTGGCGTGCGACCACGTCCTGGACGTCGGCGAGGGCGCCGACATCCGCGGCTGTGGCGATCATGACCAAGTGGTCTCCGGCCGGCGTCAGCACGCAGCGTCCGTGCTGGAACGTGATGACACCGCGACCGTCGCCCCCGAGGTCCGCGGTGGCCTTCTGGCCCAGGTGTGAGATCAACTGCTTGATGTAGCGCTCGGGACGTCCGGTCGCGACCTGACTCGTCGATGTGGGCATTGCCATCCTTCGGATAAAGACGTAAATCCGGCTTTGGTTCGACAATAGCGATCTGAGCGGTCCATCCGTCTCCTGGAAGCACTCGGCTGTACGCGGGTACTGTCGATGCGGAGGAAGCGTCAGGAACGTACGCGTCGGTGCTCGCGGTTAATGTGGCCGCTGTGGTTGAGCAGTGGAGCAAGGACCAGGTGCTGGCTCTGGCATCTGACGCCTCGTCTCACCTTGCCGCGCAGAGTGTCGCGACGGCCGAGCGTTGGTCGGGCACGGGATGGTCCTCGCACACCGGCGTCGCTCAGGAGCCGGCCGGACCGGTCTACGTGTGGGGCGAGTGCCAGGGATCAGGCGCCAGGCCCTACCGCACGTGTGTCGACCTGTCCGAGCCCGCCTACTACTGCTCCTGCCCGAGCCGGAAGCTCCCCTGCAAGCATGCCTTGGCGCTGCTGCTGTTGTGGTCTGACAGCAGCGTTCAGGCTACGGACGACCGGCCGGCCTGGGTCTCCGAGTGGGCTGCGAAGAGATCAGAACGCGTCGAACGCAAAGCCGGCCGCGCTCCCGACGCCCCGGTCGCCGATCCGGCCGCGGTCGAGCGCCGGGCCCGGCAGCGGGAGGAACGTGTCGCAGCCGGGCTGGCGGAGTTCGACCGGTGGTTGCGCGACCAGGTGCGCGGTGGCCTCGCCGGCGCCGCCCGCGCCAGCTACCGCGACTGGGATGCCGTCGCGGCGAGGCTGGTCGACTCCCAGGCCGGCAGCGTCGGCGCGTGGGTGAGCCGGCTGGCCGCCGTACCAGCGTCCGGTGAGGGTTGGCCAGGTCGGCTGCTCGAGGAGTACGCCCTGTTGCGCCTCCTCACGGTGGCTTATGGGCGGCTGTCAGACCTCGAGGAGCCGCTGCGCGCTACTGTCCGCACCCGGGTCGGGTTCACCACGCGGCAGGAGGAGATCAGGTCCGGCACACCGGTCCGCGACCACTGGCAGGTCGTGGGCCAGCGCGTGATCGACCTGGACCGGCTGGTCACAAGGAGGACCTGGCTGCGCGGCATCCGTACCGGCACGATGGCGCTGCTGCTGGCGTTCGCGCCGCCTGGCCAGCCGATGGAGGCCCCGCTGGTGGTGGGTACGACGATCGACGCCGACCTCGCGTTCTATCCGGGCGCGCTGCCGGTGCGGGCGGTGATCGCCGAGCGGTACGCCATGCCCGCGCCCACCCGGCCGCCGGGTGACACGGTGGCCGGCGCCCTCGCTTCCTACGCCGACGCGCTCGCCCGCGATCCCTGGCTGGACACCTGGCCGGTCGTCCTCGCCGACGTCGTACCCACGCTGTCCCCGACCTGGGCGGTCGTCGACTCCACTGGCGCCGCGCTCGAACTCCACCCGGCGGTGGAGGACCCGTGGCCGCTGGTCGGCCTGTCCGGCGGCCACCCGGTCACCATCGCCGCCGAATGGACACCGCGCGGGCTCACTCCGCTCACCGCCTGGAGCCCGGACGGCGAGGTGGTGACGCTATGAGCCAGTGGGACGCCCTCGTGTCGGCCGCCCTCGTCGGGACCGAACGCCGCCCCGTACCCCCGACCGACCTCGACAGTTACGACAGCCTTGACAGTCACGACAGCCTCGGCGCGACCGAGACGGCCGACTCCGACCCCGCGGCCCTTCTGCTTGACCGCGCGGCCCTGCTCGTCGCGCTGCGCCGCGCCGGATTCCGGCCCGCCCACCGCGAGCTGCCCCCGCCGAGCCGACCCGACGACGGGCCGGCCGTGAGCCGCGCCGCGAGCCACCGGCTGGCGAGGATCCTCGCCGGTGAACACCTGGGCGCGCTGCCGGAGTGGCTCACCGCCGCCGCCGGCCACGGGTTCCGCGTACCCGGGCACCTGCTCCCCGCCCTGCTCGAACGCGCCCGTGGCTCCCAGCGCATCCGCGGTCTGGTCAGCGCGGTCGGCGGCCACCGGGCACGCTGGCTCGCCGGCCTCAACCCCGACTGGGCGTTCCTGCTCGACGAAGCCCACGGTTCCGACACCGCCGAACTCGACCCAAACATCTGGGAGTACGGCGACCCCGGCCAGCGTCGCGGCTACCTCGCGCGGCTGCGCACCCAGGACCCCGACCGGGCCCGCGACCTCGTCGTCGCGACCTGGGCGCAGGAGACCCCGCGGGACCGCATCGCGTTCCTCTCCTCCTTCGGCGTCGGCCTCGCTCTGGCCGACGAAGCGTTCCTCGAAACCGTCCTCGACGACACCCGCCGCGAAGTACGCCAGGCCGCCGCTGACCTGCTCGCCCGGCTCCCCGGCAGCGCCCTCAGTGGCCGGATGGCCCGTCGCGCCGCGCCGTGCCTGGGAGTTCAGCGACGCCTGCGCGGTGACCGGCTCGTCGTCGACCCGCCCACCGACTGCGACGCCACGCACCAACGTGACGGGATCCAGCTCCGCCCACCCAACGGCGTCGGCGAACGCGCCTGGTGGCTGGAGGAACTGCTCGCCCGTACGCCGCTGACCACCTGGCTCGGCCGGCTCGGCAACACCCCCGCCGAGATCGTCGCCCTGAACGCCGGCGACTGGCACCAGCCCGTCACCACCGGCTGGGCCCGGGCGGCGATCACCCAGCGCGACGTCACCTGGGCGCGGGCCCTGCTGGGCGAGGGCATCCTGTCCGGACCGCTGCTCGGCGTACTCCCGCCCGAAGAACGCGCATCTCACGCCGCCCGCATCGTGGCTGAGGGCGGTCTGGGCGCCCACCTGGTCGAGCTGCTCAACGACGTCGCCGGACCATGGACCGACGACCTGGCCGCTGCCGTCCTGACCAGGATCGCGCAGGCCGGCAAGCAGAACCCAGGACTGGGGGAGCGGCTCTGCCAGCTTGCGGCGCTGCGGCTGCCACCCGAGTTGTACGAGCGCGCTGAGGATCTGGCCGCGCACCCGTGGCCGGCGTTGCGGCGCCTTGCCACCACCCTGCGCTTCCGTCACGACATGCTGAAGGAACTGTCATGAGCGACACCACCCCGCCCGGCGCCCCGGTCGGTACCCCCGACCCCGCCGGCCTGCCCGGGCCACCCGAAGGCGTCCTGCGCGCCCACGCCGAACAGCAGTACGCCGCCGAACTCGCCGCCCTCGCCGCCTACGACGACCGGCCCCGCCCACCCGGCTGGCACCTGTCACCGTGGGCCGTGACGACGTACCTGCACGGAGGGGAGGTCGACAGCACACCCATCACCCCCAAGTACGTCGGCAACCGGCGCATCGTCGAGGTCGCCGTCGCCACCCTCGCCACCGACCGGGCCCTGCTCCTGCTCGGCGTACCCGGCACCGCCAAGACGTGGTTGTCAGAGCACCTCGCCGCCGCGATCTCCGGCGACTCCACCCTGCTCGTGCAGGGCACCGCCGGCACCGTCGAGGAGGCCATCAGGTACGGCTGGAACTACGCCCGCCTCCTCACCGAAGGACCCACCGACCAGGCGCTGGTGGCCAGCCCGGTGATGCGGGCGATGACCGAGGGCCGGCTGGTCCGGGTCGAAGAGCTCACCCGCATGCCCTCCGACGTCCAGGACGCCCTCATCACCGTCCTGTCGGAGAAGACCATGCCGATCCCCGAACTCGGCGCGCAGGTCCAAGCCCGCAAGGGTTTCAACGTCATCGCCACCGCCAACGACCGTGACCGCGGCGTCAACGAACTCTCCAGCGCGCTGCGCCGCCGGTTCAACACCGTCGTCCTGCCCGTCCCCGCCTCCGCCGAGGAGGAGGTCGAGATCGTCCACCGCCGCGTCACCGAACTCGGCCGCGCCCTCGAACTCCCCGAACTCCCGCCCGGCCTGGACGAGATCCGCCGCGTCGTCACGGTCTTCCGGGAGCTGCGCGAAGGCGTCACCAGCGACGGCCGGACCAAGGTCAAGTCACCGAGCAGCACCCTGAGCCCCGCCGAGGCCATCTCCGTCGTCACCAGCGGCATCGCGCTCGCCGCCCACTTCGGTGACGGCACCCTCCGGCCCTCCGACATCGCCGCCGGCATCACCGGTGCGATCATCCAGGACCCCGTCTCCGACCGGGTGATCTGGCAGGAGTACCTCGAGGCCGTGGTCCGCGAACGCCGCGAGTGGGCCGACTTCTACCGAGCCTGCCGAGAGGTCTCCGGTTGACCACCCGCACCTCCGCGCGCCTGCCGGCCGAGACGGTCGGCGCCGTCACCGTGCTCGGCGTACGCCACCACGGCCCCGGCACCGCCCGCGCATTGCGGGCCGCGCTGGCCGAGCTGCGTCCCGACGTGGTCCTCATCGAGGGACCACCCGAGGCGGACGCGCTGGTGCCGCTGGCCGCCGACCCGGAGATGGAGCCACCGGTCGCCCTGCTCGCCTACGTGCCGGGTGAACCGAACCGGTCGGCGTTCTGGCCGTTCGCGTCGTTCTCCCCGGAATGGCAGGCCATCCAGTACGCCCTGCGCGCCGGCATCCCGGTCCGCTTCTGCGACCTGCCCGCCGCGAACGTCCTCGCCCAACCCCGCCACACCGGCCGCCGCCGACGCGGCTCCGCCGAGGCCGGCGTCCGCATCGACCCGCTTGGCTGGCTCGCCGAGACCGCCGGCTACGACGACGCCGAACGCTGGTGGGACGACGTCATCGAGCACCGCCGCGACGGCGAACCTACACCGTTCGCCGCGATCGCCGAGGCGATGACCGCGCTGCGCGAACACGCCCCGGCCCAGCCGGCCGGCGAGCAGGAAGAGGAGGCGCGCCGCGAGGCGTACATGCGCACCGTGCTGCGCCGCACCCTCGCCGACGGGTACGAGCGGATCGCCGTCGTCTGCGGTGCCTGGCACGTTCCCGCGCTGCTCGATCTGCCCACCGCCACCGCGGACAACCGGGTGCTGAAGGGCCGCGCCAAGACCAAGGTCGCCATGACCTGGGTGCCGTGGACGCACAGCCGGCTGGCGTACTGGAGTGGGTACGGCGCCGGCGTGGAGTCACCCGGCTGGTACCACCACCTCTTCGAGGCCACCGACCACCCGATCGAACGCTGGCTCACCGAAACCGCCCGGATCCTGCGCGACAACGGCCTGCCCGTCTCCTCCGCCCACGTCATCGAGGGCGTCCGGCTGGCCGAGACCCTCGCCTCCCTGCGCGGCCGGCCGCTGCCCGGGCTCGCCGAGGTGACCGAGGCCACCCGCGCCGTCCTGTGCGAGGGCGCCGACCTGCCCGTCGAACTCGTCCAACGCAAACTCGTCGTCGGCGAACGCCTCGGACAGGTCCCCGCCGCGACCCCGATGGTGCCGCTCCAGCAGGACCTGCGAGCCGCGCAACGCCGGCTCCGCCTCAAGCCCGAGGCACTCGACCGTGAACTCGACCTCGACCTGCGCAAACCCACCGACCTCGAACGCAGCCGCCTCCTGCACCGGCTCCGCCTGCTCGACGTCGAATGGGGCGAGCCCGGCGAGATCGCCGGCTCACGCGGCACCTTCCACGAGCTCTGGACCCTCGTCTGGCGACCCGAACTCGACCTCGCCCTCATCGAGGCGAGCATGTGGGGCAACACCGTGACCGACGCGGCGGTCGCCCGCGCCACCGCGAACGCCCGCGACGCCGGCTCCCTGTCCGACCTGAGCGCCCTCACCGAACACTGCCTGCTCGCCGACCTACCCGACGCCCTGCCGGCGGTCCTGACCGCCGTCGGTGAACGCGCCGCCCTCGACGGTGACGTGACCCACCTGATGGCCGCGCTGCCGGCCCTGGTCCGATCCGCCCGCTACGGCGACGTCCGCGGCACCGACGTCGGCAGCCTCCACGCCGTCATCGCCGAGATCGTCGTCCGCATGTGCGTCGACCTGCCACCCGCCGTCTCCGCCCTCGACGAGGACGCCGAACGCGAACTCCTCGACCACATCGGGGCCGTCCACTCCGCCATCAACCTGCTCGCCGACCGCGAACACCGGCAGCGCTGGGAAACCACCCTCGGGGGCATCGCCGCCCGCGACGACCTGCCCGGCCTGATCGAGGGACGCCTCGTGCGGCTCCTGCTCGACGCCGAACGCCTCGACGCCGACGCCGCCGGAGTACGGATGGCCCGCGCGGTCTCCGTCGGTGCCGCACCCGCCCACGTGGCCGCCTGGGTGGAGGGGTTCCTCTCCGGCGGCGGGCTGCTCCTCGTCCACGACGACCGGCTGCTCCGCCTCATCGACACCTGGCTGGCGGGCCTGCCCGGCGACACCTTCGACGACGTACTCCCGCTGCTGCGGCGTACGTTCGGCACCTTCGACGCACCCGAACGCCGCGCCATCGGCGACCGCATGCGCCGCCACACCGACGACCGGCAAGCCACGACCCGACCCGAGGACGACGACCTCGACCACGCCCGTGCCGAACCCGCCGTCCGCACGGTCGCCGCGATCCTCGGCCTGACAGTGGGGCAGAAGCCATGACCGAACCGACCGACGAACGGCTGCGCCGCTGGCGACTCGTCCTCGGCGGCAGCGACGACGGCACCGGCGCCGACCTGTCGGGCGACGACGCCAAGGTCGACGCCGCCCTGGCCGCGCTCTACGACTCCGACCAGCGGCCCCGCCCGGGCGACGCCAAACGCGCCGGGAACCTCGCCGCCTCCGCACCCCGGGTGGCCCGCTGGCTCGGCGACATCCGCACGTACTTCCCGTCCAGCGTCGTCCAGGTCATGCAAAAAGACGCCATCGAACGCCTCAACCTCACCCAGCTCCTGCTCGAACCCGAGCTGCTCGAGGCGATCGAACCCGACGTCCACCTGGTCGGCACTCTGCTCTCCCTGAACGACGTGATGCCCGAGGCGACCCGCGAAACCGCGCGTGCCGTCGTCGCGAAGGTCGTCGACCAGCTCGAACGACGGCTGTCCCAGCGCACCCGCTCAGCCATCACCGGCGCCCTCAACCGGGCCGCCCGCACCACCCGGCCGCGCCGGCAGGCCGACATCGACTGGCAGCGCACCATCCACGCCAACCTGCGCCACTACCAACCCCAGCAGCGCACGATCGTGCCCGAACGCCTGATTGGGTACGGGCGACGACAACAGGCAGTCCAACGAGATGTCGTCCTGTGCATCGACCAGAGCGGCTCGATGGCGGCCTCGGTCGTCTACTCCTCGGTGTTCGGCGCGGTGCTCGCCTCGATGGCGTCCCTGCGTACGTCACTGATCGTCTTCGACACCGCCGTCGTCGACCTGACCGACCACCTCGGCGACCCCGTCGACCTGCTGTTCGGCACCCAACTCGGCGGCGGCACCGACATCAACCGTGCCATCGCCTACAGCCAGCAACTCATCGCCCGCCCCAGCAACACGATCTTCGTGCTCATCAGCGATCTGTTCGAAGGCGGGATCCAGGAGGAGATGCTGCGCCGGGTGGCCGCGCTCACCAACGCCGGAGTCGAGGTCATCGTGCTGCTGGCGTTGTCCGACGACGGTGCACCCGCCTATGACCACCACAACGCCGGCGCCCTCGCCGCGATGGGCATACCGGCCTTCGCCTGCACGCCGGACGCGTTCCCAGAGCTGATGGCCACCGTCATCGAACGCCGCGACATCGGCGAATGGGCCGAACGCAACCTCGGCCAACCGGGGTGACGGCTCAATCATCGTCCAGTCTGGCGCACGTAGGCCGCGTTCTCCTTAGTCGTATATCCGTTCCTCCAGGTGGATGGTCACCGTGTCTCCCACTTCTTTGCCGATCGCTTTGCGTACGTCGGCCTTGATGGGCAGCTTGTGGGTGCCATCGCCCAGGGCCATGAACGAGCTCCGGAACGGGTGGCCGTCGACCGTACCCCGGACCTTGACCAGGCCACGGGTTCCGAAGAACTCCGCCGAATCGGGCCACACCACATAAGTCCATCCGCCCTTGTTGGGGCTTTTAAGTAGAACTGCCGTGAATTGCTTGTCCATCGTTGCGGCTCCTCCTCGCAGGCTCTCCAGGTAGACCGCTGGCTGTGAGGAAACTCATCGCAACCTGAGCCTGTGTCGGGAGCGGTCGTCTCCTTGGGGCCCTGGTCACGGTCCGGCGTTGAAGGACAGTCGCAGCACTGCCCGCTTGCCGGTGTCTCGGATGGTGACGAACCCGCGCGCCTCGAACGACTGGCGGCGTCCCATCCAGTTGGCGTTCTCCTCTGCCCGCCGGTCGGTCAAGGCGTGCTGCGGGATGTTGACCTTCGGAAAGGCGTCGACAGCCGTCGCGCCTGACGCACGGGCGTACTCGATCGCGGCGTCGAGCAGCGCGCTGGACACCCCCGTCCCGCGCGCGTCGCGATCGACATAGAAGCAGGTCACGGCGAAGACGCCGCGGTCTCTCCCGGTCAGGGGCCGTACTGGCGAGATCGCTCGAGGCGGGAGTAGTCCTCACGCGACGCGACCGCAACCCGGCCGACCGGGCGCCCTCCGGCGTAGGCGATCATCCCGGGGGTGCGGCCATCGTCGACGCAGGCCTTCATCGCTGCCTTGCGCAGCGGACGGGGCCCTTGCTCTTCTCGCCCGCCCATGCACCAACAGGAGCCCGGAATCGGCGTACCGCCACGCGGGCCCTTGCGCCCGAACAACTCGACGAGGTCGTCCCAGCGATCGGGCGTGACTGGGTGGATCTCCACGCCGGGGTCGTTTCCTCGACCGGTTCGCAATACGCTCATCGCCTCACTGCTCCCCTTCTAGCCGGTCGCTGATCACTGGGTTTATCTCGTCACTGACAAGGCTCCGGTATGTCTCGACATCGAGAACTCGCGCACGAACGTGGTGACGCAGTCGACGCGCGCGCACGAGCCGCGGCCCGGCGGCAAAGAACCGTAGCGCGGCTTCTTTGTCGCGGCGCAGTGCCGGCTGCATAAACTCCGGTCGATGAGCTGCGGCCTGAAGCAGTTCGTCGGCTAATCGAGATCTTGTCCCGGACAGGAACCGGTGCAGGCCGTCCCGAACAGCCGACGGGGCTGCCACGGTGAACGATGGGGGCGCCGATTTCGTTATCGAAGCCGGCATGTGGGTGCCGTGACCTGCGGCCGCCCACAGGAGGCGCAGTAGGGCGGTGTAGCCGTCGCTGCACGCGATCCCGAGGCGGGACCCCATGCCCTTGCCCAGGTGGGGGAAGCATCCATAGGCCCGCCCCGTCGGAGGCACAACGGGTTCCAGCGTGAAGCTGAGCATCCCCGTCGCCACCTCGGCCACGACGATGTACGGGACGCGCGCGTCCTTCCCGACCAGATCTGGTGCGCGGTCGTCCAGATTGCCGTTGAACGGGGAGCGAAGCGCGAAGATCAGATCCTCTTCTCGCCAGGCCGCGGCCTCGTCGTCGACAGCGACCTCCCACACAACCCGACGTACGAGGTCGTACTTCTGGTGCCGAAGCGACTCGGGACGCGTCGTCGCCGCGTGCTGGCGTAGACGCTGACGCAGGTTGCCCGCCTTTCCCACGTAGAGGACTTCATCGCTCTCGTCGAGGAAGAGGTAGACGCCAGCCTGGCGGGGGGCAGCGGCAGCCGCGGCGTTCAGCACGCTGAGCCCCACCTCACCCCATCCGTTCGTTTCGATCACTCTTCGAGGTCCGAGGGCGGAAGCCAGCAGATGCAGAACGGGTGGCCGGCGGGATCGGCGTAGATCCGGACACCCCTGTGCGCGCTGGGATTGTCTCTGGCCCGTAACACGCGCCCGCCGAGCTCGAGCACCTTCTTATGCGCGGACTCGAGATCCGCGGTGTAGAAGTCGAGATGAATCTGCTGTTGCGGGGCGCCGTCGGGCCAGTCGGGTGGGACGTGGTTCGGGGCGTGCTGGACCGCGAGCGCCCAGCCACCGTCGATCCAGATGTTGTGCCACCGGTCGTCCCCTTTCACGGTGCCGTCCAGCAGCGCCGCCCAGAAGGTACTTTCGGCCTCGAGATCCGCGGCATCCAAAACGATCTGCCGATATTTGAACTTCACGAAATCCCACTCCTGTCGCTCTGCGTCGTACTCGTCTCGCGCTCATCCGCCTCGCAGGGTGGACGATAGACGGCTTCGTGGTCAGATCCCGGCCGCGAAGCAGGAGAACGACATGGTGAACGATGAGGGCATGGCCGAAGCAGTCGTCATTCCGCAGCCAGGCAGGGTCGAGTTGTGCGAGGTCGGGCTACCCGATCTGGAGCCCGCTCAGATCCGTCTGCGCACTCGGGTATCGCTGATCAGTACGGGTACGGAGAGCATTGTCTACAAGGGCCGATTCGCGCCCGGAACGCACTGGGATCAGTGGTTCAGCTATCCCCATCGTCCCGGGTACTCGCTCGTGGGCGAGGTCAGCGACGTGGGCCACGAGGTCGCTGGCGACTTCAGTGCGGGTGACCGGGTGGTGGCACTTCTCGGCCACGCGTCGCAGCATGTCGTCGACGCCAGCTTGTGCACGCGGGTGCCGGACGACGTTTCGGACGAGGACGCGGCGTGGTTCGCGCTGGCAAAGGTCGGCTTCGTCGGCGTGGAAGCTTCGCACGCACGTGTGGGCAGTTCCGCCCTGGTCGTCGGGGCGGGCCCGGTCGGGCAGATGGCCGTACGCTGGCTGGCGGCATCGGGCGCGGCTGAGGTGGTCGTGGTCCACCGCAGCGGTGGGCTACGCCTCGACCTCGCACGAGCCGGAGGAGCCACGGCGGTCCTGCAACGGGATCTGGCCGACGGCCTGCCGGGAATGGCGCCGCCGGACACCATTCTCGACTGCACAGGCAACCCGGACGTTCTCACTCATGCGCTGGCGGCTGTGGCGGATCACGGCCGTGTGGTCATGGTCGGCGACGTAGGTGATCCCTCACAGCAGCGTCTCAGTTCCGACCTGATCGTTCGTGGCCTCACGGTGGTGGGCGCACACGGCCGCCACCTCTTGGGCGGGCGTGAGCACGACGTTCGCCGGTTGTTCTTTCGTCTTGTGGCGTCGGGACGCTTCGCAGGCATGAACGGCCTCGTCACTCACAAGTTCACACCACACGAGTGCACCGAGGCATACGCGCTGCTTGATGCCGACCGTACGGGCACCATGGGCGTGATCTTCGACTGGCAGTAAGGCAGAGCTGGTTCTCGCCAACTCCCGATCAGCATCGGCAGGCGCCTGCAGAATCACGGCCTTCCAGCGCCACGCACTCAAGGCCAAGTGCGCCAGGTCCCGGCCGCGAAGCAGGAGAAGATGGCTGCCATGGATCCGGCCGTCCGTCTGCTCCGGTTGCTGTCGCTGCTGCCGTCCCGGCCCTGGTGGTCTGGGCAGGAGTTGGCATCCCGCCTGAGCGTCTCGTCCCGCACCCTGCGCCGCGACGTGACGCGGCTGCGCGAGCTGGGCTATCCCGTCCAGGCCACCGGCGGCCACGCCGGCGGTTACGCGCTCGGCGCGGCGGGCCGGCTGCCACCGCTGCTGCTCGACGACGAAGAAGCGGTCGCGACCACACTGGGGCTTCAGATGACGGCGACGAGCGCGGTTGCTGGCATCGAGACCTCCGCTGTTGCTGCTCTGGCCAAGCTCGACCAGGTGCTGCCGCCGCGGCTGCGAGATCGTGTGCGGGCACTGCAGGAGGCGACTGTCCGGCTGCCTGGGCCGGTGTTGCCGGCCGTCGATCCCGCCGTGCTCACCGTGCTGGCGACGGCGTGCTGGCGTACCGAAACGCTCCGGTTCTCCTACACCGACCACGCCGGCCGGATCAGTGCGCGCAGTGTGGAGCCGCACCAGATCGTGCAGGCAGGTGGGCGGTGGTACCTGGTTGCCAGGGACCGCGACCGGCAGGCATGGCGGACGTTCCGGATCGACCGGATCGCAGGGCCGGCACTGACCGGGCAGCGCCACCGGTTCACAGACCCGCCGGATGCCGCGGCAATGGTGTTGGAGGCAACCAAGCTCGCCGTCTACCGCTACGAGGCACGCATCCTGCTCGACTTGGAGCACGAAAGGGCGGTGCAGGCGTTCCGCGGCCACATCATCGAGCCGACGCCAGACGGGCGGTCCATCCTGCGGGTGGCGGCCGACGATCTCGGGTCACTGGCGTTTTACGCCGCTGGCCTGTCCTACGACTTCGAGGTGCTCGACCCGCCCGAGCTGCGCATCGAGTTGCGACGCCGGGCGTTGGAGATTGCCGCCCGTCACGCGGAGCCGAGCTCGATCCAGGGCTCTACGACGGCCGCCGAGACTCCTTCCAGCTCTGGACGAGGCGTACGACATCCCGGCCCCGTCTGAGGTGGCGCCGAAGGTCGGTGATTCGGAAGGCGATGACGAACGCCTCCCGAACGCCGGAGAAATCCCAGACGCCGGAAAGTGATCCCATTTCGCCCTCCAGGACGATGTTGTCGCTGGTGAAGTCGTTGTCGAGCAGCACCCGGCCGTCGATCCGGTCCGAGAGTTCCCGCGCCTGCGTGAGCATGTTGTTGACATCTGGGCGTACGGATACAGGTACGTCGTTCGCGTCGATCAGGTCGGCCCGCGCTTCGAGCGAGAAGAAGTCAGGTATCCCGATTGACGCGATTTCGGGCTCGGTCAGCGCTTGATGAAGCGCGGCGAGGTACTCGGCCATCGACGCCGCCAGTGCCTGTTGACGTGACCGCGTCGCCGAGAGGTAGCTGCCCCGATCGAAAGGCCAACCGATGATCTTGCGGTAGGCGCAGAATCGACTTCGCTGTCCGACCCATTCGACTCTTGGGATCTCGACCGGGAGCCGACCGTCGAGTGCGGCGAGCACGGCGACCTCGCGATCGAAATCGATCCAGCTGCGGGGGAAACGATAGATCCACTCTGCGGTTTCGAGCACGAAATTCTGGTCTCCGGCGCGACGGACCGCGCCGCTGAGATCGACCGATCGATCCTCAGCCTCCACGGCCTCGATCAGTTCGGCAAGCGAAGGTTCTTCGGTGAGCGTCATATCCCTCCCAGCGATCGTGCTACGGCGTAATTGACGGCGGCGCGGACATAACGCATATCGTCACGAGACGTTGATACGCTGAATTCGTGGCTGAGTCGAGCAAGCTGCGGTCAGTCGCGTACCGGCCGGGCCCAAGGAATCAGCGGTCCGGTAGGGTCACATCGTCGCAAGCCACGGATGATCTGGCTGCGTCAATTCGATCGCATGCCGCAACCAACGCTGGTCCTTGACATCCAGCACCGGCCACGCGGCATCGAAGTCCTCCTGGTCTTTCGCGCGTAGCCCACGTGCCTTGTGCAGCAACTGGATCTCCGGTCGCAGATAGTCGATCCCATCCTGCGTCCATACGATCTCATCGATCGGCCGAGTAACCCGCGAGTCGCGCTTGAACTCCCACGTGTCCTCGGCAACGCCCATGAGGATGATGTCGTACTCCCAGGGATCCCCTCCACTGCTGCGCGCCCACACGTTCTCGCAACTGTCCGGCAGTTGGTCGTCGCCGACGTCGCCGGGGATGAGCACGCGAAGTGTCTCCTGATCGGCCGCCCACAAGTCGATCCGTCCTGCCAAATGGCGGCGCAGCAATGGAAGCTCATGCCTGGGGATGCTGGGGTCCAGGTCACTGTGGTGCCGTTTGATGCCAGTGAACGCCTCGATAGCCCACCCGCCTGCGATCCACCAACGCCCGCGATACTCGGCGAGCATCGCCGCAGCGTCTGCTGGGGTTCGTTCAAGCCAGGGACCATAGATTCTGTGGATCTCGTCGTGACTCAACTCTCCAATAGGCACGTCAGGACGCTATCGCGCAGCACAACTGAGTCGCAGCTGCTGCGCATCCGGCGAAGCCCGGCAGCGGTGGTTGCGGACCCTTTAGTCCAGCAGGCCGAGCGTCCGCAGGTCGTCGTGCAGGGCGAGGGCTAGGTCCGTGGGCGTCTCGGCGAGGTCGGGGTTACCGGCGTTGTCAAGGCGCCAGGGCAGCCCTGCGAACGCATCCACGGTACGGACGAGTAGCACCTCCTTCCACGCTTCGGCCCCGTCAAGGTCTACGCCGGTCAGGTGTCGCACGGCCTCCAGGTAGCTGGCGAAGAGGTCCCACTCCTCGCGACCCGAGTAGGCGGCGAGTCCGGCAAGCGTCGTGGCTATGTCGGTAAAACGGGGACGCTGGCCCATCGTCTCGAGGTCGAACATCACCAACCTCCCGCGCGACCAGCCGACCTGCTGTAGATACAGCTCACCGTGGTTCAAGGCCGTCGGCAATGCCGCGACGGCCGCCTCCGCTCGCCGGTACGCATCGAACCAGCTCTCTGGGTCGACCTCCACAGACACGGCAGGATCTGCGGCCAACGACGTCAGGGCAGCCTTGACACGTGCGCAAAACTCCGCGGCCGGCATCCCAGACGGCAGCATGAACAGCTCAGCAGGCGGTGCCTCCAACGCGTTGAGTCGAGCGATCAGTCGGAGCAGCTCGGCTACGTCGCTCGGCTCGACCCCTATCGTTGGAACGAATTCGAGAACGACCACCTCGCCGCCGTCTCGCACCGCCGAGTACAGCAGCTTTGGAGTGGGAAATCCGCAAGACGACAGGAACGCATACCTCGCCGACTCCGCCCTCGCCGGCTCCTCGCTCCGCTTGCAGAATACGGTCTGCGTGAGCGTCGAACCTTCCACGCCGCGGTGGCTGACGGTGACGATGCAGGAGTTCGTCCCCTTGTGGAGGCCCCGTTTCTCGTGCGACACCCACGCCCGTGCCCCCTCCGCGCCCACAAAGCCCGGCAGGAACTCGCCGAGGTCCCGCCAGGTCAGCCCGTACGGCAGAGCACACGGACGCGGTTCAATCGGCACCGGCGAAAGATTCGCCGGCGCAAACCTGCTCATCTGGTCGGACATGCCAACGAGCATTCCTCACCACCGCACCGGTAGCCACCGGTTTGACGGTCGGCGAACATATCGGACATGCCGAAGGGCTCGCTCTGTCCCAACTCTCGGTCTGCCCCGGACGAGGAACCCCAAAGGTACGCACACAGTGTGGGGCGCGGGAAGCGGCAGCGCTGTGACCAGTGGTGTCTCACCTAGGTGGCACGCAACGGCAGACGCCTGTATGACGCTCAGGTGACGTTGGCGACTCATGAGGAGCCACGACTGCCCTCGGGTCAGAACGTCATCCAGCCGGTGCGGTTGTACCAGTGGCGGCCCGATCGCAGGTGAGTGACGATCGCTCGTTGCAGTGCCGTCTGCTGCGGGAGGTCGTCGAGCAGGAGAGCAGGAACCACTGTGCCTTCATAGCGGCGGTGGAAGATGTGCTCCAAGGGAGCCCAGTCCGCCAGCTCACGGTCGACGAACGTAGTGAACCGTCGCTGGAACCTCAGGATATTGGACGATTCCGGCAGGTAGGCGCCCAGCTGGTCATCCATCAGCCACGAGTGGCATCCGAATGCCGCCACTTGCTCCGGGAATCGCTGCGGGAAGAACGCCCGCGCCTGATCGAGTGAATCCTCACACGCGTGCGGATCCAAGCGGCCACCACTGCCAGGGATGTGGACGTTGAGCCCGCATTGCCCAACGGCGAGCACCGGATGCTCTGGCGATTCCGGCGATGGCCGCTGGCGGTCGAAGGCCATACGCCCCAGCCGGTAGGAAACTCCGCTGAAAATGCGCGGCATCCCCCACGTTGCTTCCAGGCCGGCGAGACCAGTCACCCGCCGAGCCGAGGCAAGCTCTTCGCCCAGGGTTGCCAGACTGGCCCACGAGATCTCGTCAGACACGTCGCGGTCGGAGTGGTAGCGGCGTACGTATGGCAGAGCAGCCAGGCCCACCCAGACATACAGGTGCCGGCCCACCGAGCCTGTCTCCACGGGTAACGCGGGCCAACCCCCACCGGCCGGCGGCACGCCCATCCCTACTCGCAGGGCGCGGTAGGCGCGGTCGAGAACCCACCACAGCGCTGAATGCTCCAACGGGTCTGGTCGAGCTGCGAGGGTCGTCGACCGGTCGACTGGATCAACCCCAAGCCGCTCCAGCAGCTCCGCCGCCTTCGCATCATCCGGCAGCATTGGTCCAGCGGACCCTACCGGCAGGTCCACGCTCGGCAACCACGTCAGCGTATTCGGCGGCAGATAAAGCTGGCGCTCCACTTCGTTGACATCAAGATCACGAAAGTCTGGCTCCTGCGAGGTATCTGGACACACCGCCACGCACCCCTTACAGATTGGCAAGGCCTTGTTCTGTCGATTACGGGACACGACGAGGATCCATCGGTGGGCCGGCTCGCCGTGCTCATCCACCCGATGCGCCAGCAGTCTGCGCAGGCATGAAGCGCAAGAACAAGTATTGTTTTCCACGACACGGCTGGGATGAAATAGCCGCGCGACCTCCTCGAGGAGGTCGGTGGATCCCGTCGATGAGCACCTCGATCGACCCCGCGCCTGCCCTAGCCGCGATCTCTAGCGCCTTCGTTGAAACGGCTGTCGGTGGCTGGGCTTAGCGTGGCTTGCCTGCTCGGTTGGCAACAGTCGTCGGAGGTGCGGGGACGTGTTGGTCTTGTTGCGGTATGCCTTCCAGCTGAGGCCTGCGGCGGCGGTGAGCTGTGTCATCCTCAGCATGCTGAGCGCCGGCCTGTTCGTGGTGACTCCGCTGCTGGTGGGTGCGGTGGTGGGCCGCCTTCCGGCTGTGGCTGCGAGTGGTGTGGATGTTGCGTTCGCGGTGCTGCTCGCGCTGTTGCTGGCGGCGCTGCCGTTGGGCAATGCGATCGAGGCAGTCGCCGCAGTGCCGTTGGCGCGGTTGGAGGCGGAAGCGGAGAGGGACGTCTTCCTACGGCTTGGTGCCGCCGGTTCGGCTCGTCCGGGCCTGGCGAGCCTCGAGAGTCCGGAGATGGTTGGTCAGCTGCAGCAAGTCAGCATCAACCGTGGGCGGATCACGTCGGGGGTTCAGCTGGTATGCGGCGGGTTGATCGGCTTGGTGCTGAGCCTCGTAGGAAGCGCGGTCGCGCTCGGGGTGGTCTTCTCCTGGTGGGTTGCCCTGGTCCTGGCGTTCGCCGCAATTGCCCGCTCGCTGTATGGGGCGCGCAACATGAGCAGGCAGATGGACGCATGGAATTCCCAGACCGAGGGGCAGAAGCACGCCAACTATGCCTTCGCGCAGGGGATGGGCCGGGCGGCCAAGGAGGTGCGAATCTTCGGACTGGCCGGCTTCCTTCGCGATCGCTACTGGACGCACATCACTGAGGCGCTGCGCCCTTTCTGGCGGCTGCGGCGGGGGCAGGCAGTGGAGGCGTCGCTGGTTGGCTTGGCGCATGTCGCACTCATGGTCGGGGCGGTCGCGTACGCAGTATGGCAGGCCGAGCACGGACAGCTGACGTTGACAGGTTTGGCGGCGACCTTGCCGCTCATCCTTGCGATCGCTTCGACCGACCTGGAGCAGTTCTCTGAGGTGCAGCGTGGGTCAGCGGTGTATCGGTGGCTGCAGCAGCTGTACTCGGCCGGTCCCGTCGGGCTGGAGATGCCGCTGCCCGCCACCGCGGAGGCTGAGCCCCTGCGACATTCCGGCTCGCCGGAGATCGTCTTCGACGATGTGCATTTCACGTATCCGCAGGCCAGCGACGAGACTCTGCGTGGCTTGTCGATGACGTTGGAGGCGGGTGCGGCGGTGGCGTTGGTCGGCGTGAACGGCGCGGGCAAGTCGACGCTGGTGAAGCTGCTTTCTGGTGCCTACCAGCCAACGTCGGGGCGGATTCTGGTCGATGGCGTCGACCTCGCGGAACTCGATGAGGAGGGGTTACGACGTTGGCAGCGGCGGATCGCACCCATCACTCAGGACTTCGTGCGATTGCCGCTGTCCGTCGGTGACAATATCGAGTTAGGCGCCGGCCACCTGTGGTCCGGACAGGTCGACGGAGAGCAGCAGTCGCCTAGCAGGGCGGTGGAGGCGGCCGCCACGAGGGCCGGCATCGTCGAGCTGATAGACGGCTTGCCGCAGCGTTGGGCGACCCCGCTGGACAAGACGATCCCGAGGGGCGCCGACCTGTCCGGCGGTGAGTGGCAGCGGGTGGCGCTGGCCCGCGCCCTACGCGCCGTCGACGCCGGCGCCGGTGTACTGGTCCTGGACGAGCCCGCCGCGGCGCTGGACGTCGAGTCGGAGGCGCGGCTGGTCAGCGGGTATCTCGATCTGGCTCGAGCGGTGACGTCGCTCGTCATCTCGCACCGCTTCTCGGTCGTACGGCCGGTGCCCAAGATCTATGTCCTCGAGGAAGGACGGATCGTCGAGGAAGGCTCACACGAGGACCTGATGGCCGCGTGTGGTCGCTATCACGACATGTTCACGATGCAGGCGAGCCGGTATGCCGACCGCGAGGAGCGCACATGAATGCCCTGCGCATAGTCGGGCTGTGGCTGTCGACCGCCTGGCGTGCGGCGCCGTGGATGACGGCTGCGATGTGCGCGTGCACGATTCTCAACGCTAGCTTGCCGGCGGTGAGCGTGCTCGGCGTGAGCCAAGCGATCGCGGCGTATTCGACGCAGCGCTCCATCTGGCCTGGTGTCGGGCTCGCTGCGACTGGCCTGCTCGTGACCGCCGTGACACTGGCAGTGGTCTGGCCGATCAGCGACACGGTCGAAGACCTGGTAGGGCGGCATGTGCATGATGACCTGCTGCGACTCACTGCGGAGATACCCTCGATCGCCCATCACGAGGATCCGGCGCTGGCGGACCGCATGGGAATGCTCGAGGCCGAGGTGGGTGCCCTTGTCGGCGGCCCGCGCCTGCTGGAAACGATTGGCTCGATAACGGCTACGGTCACAGTGGTTGGCCTGCTTGCCTCCGTACGGCCGGAGCTGTGCGCGCTACTTGCGGTTGCACTGCTTCCCGCTGCGGTCGAGGCGCGCGGCGCGAGCCAGCGTAACCAGGTTCTGCTTGCCAGTGAACGCTATCGCCGCCTGACCCGGCAGTGCGTCGATGTGCTCAGTGCGCCGCGTCAGGGGTTGGAGGTGCGCTGCTTCGGGCTCCGCGGCCCGCTGCTCGCGGTCTGCGGCGGTGCGATGCGTCAGCGCAGTCGTCCCCGGCTCATTCTCACCAGACGGTGCGCCGGCTATGCCGCGGCGAGCTGGCTGGTCTTCGGTGCGGCGTACGCGCTAGCGGTGTGGTGGATCGTCGAGCGGCTACAGAGCGGCTCCTCGAGCATTGGCGACCTGTCGTTGCTGTTGCTCATCGGGGCGCAGGTCATTTCCACAGGCAAAGCGATCACTTCCCACGCTCGGATGCTCGTTGACCAGATGCAGGTCTTCGGCCGATACCACTGGCTGCGCGAATACTCCGCGCAGCGCCGTCGGCAGGACGGGACCCGCGTGCCACCTCCCGTCCTGCGCCAAGGGATCCAGCTGCGCGGGGTGTCGTTTGCCTACCCCGTTGGGAGTCCCGACAGCGCTCCCCGGATGGCATTGAAGAACGTTGATCTTCACCTGCCGGCGGGAGCCACGGTCGCCTTCGTCGGCGCCAACGGCGCCGGCAAGTCGACGCTGGTGAAACTGCTTGCCCGGCTTTACGATCCAACCGATGGCGCTGTGCTCATAGACGGTGTTCCGCTCACTGAGATGGACCCCACGGCGTGGCGGGCGCGTATATCCGCGGGATTCCAGGACTACGCGACATTCGAGTTTCTCGCGGTCGACAGCGTCGGCGTCGGCGATCTGCAACAGCGCACCAATCGGCAGCGAGTCGCAGCCGCTGTCGTCGACGGTCAGGCGCACAACGTCATCGCGAGTTTGCCAGCTGGCCTGGACACCCAGCTCGGGACGACCTTCGAGGGCGGGGTCGGCCTCTCCGGCGGGCAGTGGCAACGGCTCGCCCTGGCAAGGGCGTTCATGCGCGAGCGCCCACTGATGATGCTTCTTGACGAGCCCACAGCGGCACTTGATCCCGCAGCCGAACACGCCCTTTACGAGCAATACGCCAGCGCCGCACACGACCTCGCAACCATAACCGGCGCGGTCACGGTCTTGGTCTCGCATCGCTTCTCAACCGTTCGGATGGCCGACCTTATCGTCGTCGTCGAGAACGGCCAGATCACTGAGGTCGGCCCACACGACGAACTCATGCTCGCCGGCGGCCACTACGCCAGGCTTTTCGAGCTGCAGGCACGCGCGTACCGGCACTGACGCTCGGACTTTCGCGCTCTCCGAGCAGGTGCCGAGAGAGCGCTGACGCATCGCCCGACAGCTCGGGACTCCGCGCGCGTTGGCTCACAGGTCGGCCGGGCGTTGCGTCCTTGTCATACCTCGGAGCTAGTCGACATTGGGCTCCTTGGCGGGATGCTGGCGACCCGCTCCTGCTTCTAGCTTCGGTGCCGGACAACGATTCGATCCGGTACGAAAGGACCCGTTATGAGGTTCCGCCTGGGCAGGACGCGATTCGGCCGCGGGATTCTGGCGCTGGCCGTCTCGGCGTCGGTGACCGTGCCAGTGTCGTGGGCGGCGCGCGCGGCGGCCGTTCCAGCGCCTGCACCGGTCGGCCAGACAGCGATACCGTCCGCGACGGCCGCCACCCTGGCTGAGCGGTACGCCGTGAGCCGCGACGACATTCGGGTGGCTCGGCTGACGGCTGAGTCGCATGGCCACCGGCGGCGGGCGGCTCGGCTGCACGCATTGGCGGATCCGGAGCGTCAGTTCCTGTGGTTCGACGGTCGCAACGGCGGCCGGTTCGTCGAGGTTTTCGGAGACCTCGCCGGTGCCGAACGGATTGCGGTTCTGGTGCCGGGCACGGACACGAATCTGGACACGTACGGACGGCTGATGGCGCAGGCGAGCACGCTCCAGCAGGCGGTGGGCACGGGAGGGGCAGTGATCGCCTGGGTAGGTTACGAGACGCCCGGACGGGCGAGCCTCGACATGGTGACGACCCGGCGGGCCGAACACGCGGCTCCTCGACTTCGGCGTTTCGTCGAGCAACTGCACGATGCGAAGCCGACGGCCCGGATCTCCTTGCTCTGTCATTCGTACGGTGCCGTGGTCTGTGGAGGTGCCGCGCCGGACCTGCCGGTTGCCGACGTGATCTTCGTCGGTGCATCCGGCGTGGGCATCGACAGCGCCGACAAGGTGCACACCACGGCGAGGGTCTGGGCCGGACGAAGCGGGCGTGACTGGATCGCGCACGTGCCGCAGGTGCGGCTCCGGTTGCCGTTCGTCACGATCGGGCTGGGAACCGACCCGCTCTCTGAAGAGTTCGGGGCGCGAATCTTCGACGCTGGCCATGGAGGTCACAGCGACTATCTGATGGAAGGTTCGGTGTCGCTGGAGAACCTCGCCCGGATTGTGGCGGGACAAGCGCCGACGGCCGTGCCGACATGACCGGCCTGGTTCATCAGCTGGGGGCAAGCACGCGAGCCGACCGCGACCGTGCCGTCGACGCCCTGCGTGCCTTCGGTGTCCTCGGCGTGGTCCTTGGTCACTGGCTGGTGACCGCGGTGGTGGTCGACAGTGGGACGCTCCGCGGCGCGAGCCCGCTTCAGTACATCGGCTGGCTGGCTCCGTTCTCCTGGCTGTTCCAGACGCTCGCGATCTTCTACCTCGTCGGCGGGTACGCAGCGGTCAGGAGCCTCGCGTCCGCCAGGGATCAAGGCATGACGACTGCCACCTGGCTGCGGCGCCGGATCGCCCGGCTGTTCACACCGGCGATCCAGCTGCTGGCGGTGTGGATCGCGTCCGGCGGCTTGTTGCTCGCCTGCGGCGTCGAGCCGACCACCGCCCGGCTGCTGGTCAACCGGGCGGTGGCTCCTCTGTGGTTCCTCCTGGTCTTCGCCGTGTTGACCGTGTTGACACCGGTGGTCGCCAAACTTCACCCGCTGGTGCCGCTGATCGTCGTCGCGGCGGTCGACCTGGCCCGGTTCGGGTTCGCCGTACCGGATCGGCTCGGGGCGGTGAACGTGATCGCCGCCTGGCTCGTGCCGTACTGCCTGGGCACCGCCTGGGCGCGGGGAGCCTTGAACGTCCGGAAGGTCGGAGCGGTCCTGCTCGTCGGAGGTGCCGTCGCCACCGTCGGCCTCGTGGTCCTGGCGGACTACCCGGTGTCGATGGTCGGTGTGCCGGGCGCCGAGGTCTCCAACGTCAACCCGCCGACGCTGGCCTCGGTCACCTTCGGTCTTACCCAGTGCGGTGCGGCGCTGCTGCTGGCCGGTTGGCTTCGGCGCGCGTGCTCGAGGCCGGCTGTCTGGATCGTGGTGGCACTGGTCAACGTCGCCGCGATGACGGTCTTCCTCTGGCATCAGACCGCGCTGCTCGTGGTCACCGCGAGTGGGCTGTTCGCCGGCCGCCCTTTCCCGGGGCTGCATACCGCGCCCGACGACCTTGGCTGGTTGCTCGCCAGGCTCGCCTGGATCCCAGCGTTCGTACTTGTCCTGTTGCTGTGCTGCGCAGCCTTCATGCAGGGACCGCACCTCCGGACCGTGCTCGGCTTCGTTCGGCACCGGAGAGGGCGGTCCGTCGCGGCTAGGGTGAACCTCGTGCGAAGGTATGGCCTGACGGAGCGACTCCTGGACGCAGTCCGTGCTGCGCCCCGCACCGTGGCCGACGATCTGTGGAGAAACGCCGCTAGCTCACCATCGGATCGGCCACCCTGGCGGCTCACGGTCGCGGCCGTATTCGCTCAGGTCGCCATCATCCTGCCTGTCACGGGAGCGAACGAGTACCAAACCGAGTTCGGCATCGACATCCTGATCGGGTGCGTGCTCGCCATCGTCCAGTCGGCGGCGATGGTCGCAGCCCTTTTCCGGCCGGTCGCCGCCTGGTGGGTGGCCACGATCGTCACTGTCGTGGCGGCGATCTTCCTTGCGGGACCGGTGAGTCCTGACTCCGCGTTTCCCTGGACCATAACGGGAATCGCGGTCCAGGCCGGCGTCCACCTCGCGGTGGCGCTGCGTACCCCGCTCAGAGTGGCGATCGAGACGTACCTGCTCACGATCGTGGTAGGCGTGGGTTGCGGGTGGCTCGGCCCGCAGGGCAGTCGGCTGGGCGGCCTGCCGCTCGTGATCACAGTCTTCGCCGCCGCCGTCGTGGTCGGCGCGTCACTGCGCGGACGCCGAGTGGCGCGTACCGAACAGAGGTGGCAGGAGGAACGCGCGGCGCACGAGCGTTCGCGCCGTACCGTTCTCGAAGAGCGCGCCAGGATTGCCCGCGAACTCCACGACGTTGTCGCCCACCACCTTTCGCTCATCTCGATCCAGGCGCAGGTCGCCGCCCACCTCGCCAAGAATCCGTCGGACCAGCTTTCGGAGAACCTCACCGGAATTCGCTCGAACGCGGTCGAAGCCCTCGCCGAACTACGTCGCGTGCTCGGCGTCCTGCGCTCAGAAGACCTGGCCACCGAGGATGCCAGGTACGTGCCGCAACCTACGCTGGACCGCCTCGACCAGTTGGTCGCCAACGCCCGCGGCGCAGGAGTCGACGTCTTGATGCAGGCAACGGGCGCACCACGCACCCTGCCGCCTGGAGTCGAGCTGTCGGCGTTCCGGATCGTGCAGGAGGCACTCAGCAACGCGATTCGCCACGCTCCCGGCGCCACGATCCGGATCGAACTCCGTTACCGGCCTGGCAGTTTGCTGATCAGGGTGACCAACGGTGCACCAGATCGCGCCGTCGAGCCCAGGTCGGGCGCCGGACACGGTCTGCTGGGTATGCGTGAACGCGTCGCCATGCTCGAAGGTGACCTGGTCACCAGACCCACGCCCGATGGTGGCTACGAAGTGATCGCGAACCTCCCGACAGGTGTCGGAGTCGAGGCCAGCGATCTGGTGAGAGGACCCGCATGACGATGATCCGCGTCCTGGTCGCCGACGACCAGGTAATGGTTCGCCAGGGCTTTTCCGTGCTGCTCGCGGCAGAGCCTGACATCGAGGTCGTCGGCCAGGCCGCGAATGGTCTCGACGCAGTCGCCAAGGCGGCCGAGCTCAGGCCCGACGTTGTCCTCATGGACATCCGGATGCCTGAACTCGACGGCATCCAGGCCACCCGCCGCCTGGTCGAATTCGAACCAGCCGAACTGGACGTCAAGGTCCTTATGCTCACCACCTTCGACCTCGACGAGTACGTATACGAAGCTCTCAGAGCAGGTGCTTCCGGCTTCCTCCTCAAGGACGCCTCGGCCGCTGAACTGGCCCACGCGGTCCGCGTCGTGGCCGCCGGCGAGGCCCTGCTCACTCCTAACCTCACCAAACGGCTCATCGCGGAATTCACCAGGCTGTCGCCTCGGTCCCGGACCAGCGATCGCATCGACGATCTCACCGAACGCGAGACTGAGGTCCTCTCCCTGGTCGCCCAAGGCATGTCCAACCTGGAGATCGCCAACCACTTGGTCGTCGCCGAACAGACCGTGAAAACTCACGTCGGCCGGATTCTCGTCAAGCTCGCCTTGCGCGACCGCACCCAACTCGCGGTGTACGCCTACGAGATCGGCCTTATCCGCCCGGCGGGCTCTCGACCGCGCTCTCCGGGGTTTGCCGATCAACGCCGGTGACGGCAGGTCGGTCCTGCTCGCCTCCCTGCTCATGGCGTGGAAGCAGGAGCGCGGTGGCGCACACCAATGCCGTTGAAATAAGGAGGGTCGGGCGGGAGCCAAGCTGGGTGGCGAGCAGGCCGCCGGCGAGGATGAACAATGGTTGGGCCACCGTTGTGGCGAAGGACCACAGTGTGGATACCCGTGCCATGAAGTGATCTGGTGTGGCGAGTTGGCGGTAGCTGGACATGGTGGAGTTGGCCATGGCGGCGAAGAACAGGAGACCGAAGAAGCCCACCCCGCACTGGACCACCCCGAACAGGCCGGGAGTTGCCAGCGGGATGAGGAAGTTCCACGGTCCGCGAAGCATGCTTGCCCACCACAGGGTTCGGACCGGGCCAAGGCGGTCGACCATTCGTCTTGTGAGCCGGGCGCCGAAGAAGCCGCCGAGTGACGGCAGTCCCATGAGCAGGCCGTACTCAAAGGCGGTGAAGTGCAGGTCGCGGAGGTAGAAGACTGTGGTAACCGGGCCCGACAGTGCGATCGCGCCGGTGAAGCAGACCCAGCTGATCAGCATCTTCCGTAACGTGGGGTGTCCCCAGACGAAGTGCAGTCCGCCGGCGAGTTCGCTGCGTCGTGATCGCTGTGTGTCGCGGACGGGTGGGGCGGGTTCGGGCAGCTTGATAAGGCGGATGGCGAGTGCGCTGACGAGGAAGGACACGGCATCGATCAGGAGGGTGCCGAGTGCGCTGAGGAAGCCGACGAGGGCGCCGCCGAGTGAGGGGCCGACCGACATGCGCAGCCAGTTCGTTGACTCCAAGCGCCCGTTGGCGTCGACGAGGCGGTCCGGCGATACCAGAGCCTTCAGGTGTGCTTGTGCTGCTCCGCTGAAGGCGATGGCGCACGTCGCGTTGATGACGGCTACGACACACAGATGGGCGAACGTGAGACTGTGAAACAGCCCGGCCAGCGGGATGCTGCCGAGGCTTGCGAAGCGAGCGATGTCCGCGGCGATCATGACTGGACGCTTCCGCTTGAACTCGACGTAGCTGCCCATCGGAAACGCGAGCAATGCGGTCGTGACTGCCGTGAACGCCGCCAGCAGTGAGATCTGGAAGGTCGACGCGTCGACGACCGTTACAGCGACAATCGGGAGCGCCACCCCGCCGACGGCCGAGCCAAGCTGACTGACCGCCAGCCCGGCCCACAGTCGCTGAAAGTCCCGATGCCCTCGCACGCTGACTTGATGCACTGCCACTCGATGCCCCCATGCAAGCTCACGGTCACGTACGCAGACAATCCGTGGTCATCGCAGGTCATACGTCCTGATCGGCGGACGTCTCTCGAAGGGGATGTTGGCGTAGGTGGGTGGGCTGGCGGTGAGGTCAAGTGCTTCACCCATGGGACAGAAGTACAGGCCCGGTGCCTGTGCGGTGAGCTCAAGTGGTGGGAGCTCGAGTAGGCCGTGGGCTTCGAGAGTGGTGGCGTCGCGGCCGGTTCGTAGCTGCAGCGTGACGGCCTGGGTGCCCATGTAGTCGATGGCGTACGACCGAACCATGGCGTCGTCAGTGACGATCGGGGGATCGCTGCGGTAGTAGGTGACGCCGTCGTCTGCGCTCACGAGGTACGCGCGTCCTGGTCGCCCGTCATGGCCCAGGAGTCGGAATCGCTGATTGCCGTCGTCTTCGACCACGACCTCGTTCTCGCTCACTGGTGCGAGGATCTGTGTGGCCTCCCCCCGGTGGAGGAGGAGCTTGGAACCATCGAGGTCGATCCTGGCGAGCGTTCCGCCTCGGCCGATGTACGCGCCGGCGATGCCGCCAAGGGTAGCGGGATCGAGCTCTACGGCAGATGGGACTTCCGGGGTGGACGGTTCGTCGCCGGTGAGCTCACACAGGATGTCGGAGGCAAGGTGGGACGGCACAGGATGGTCTGTGTTGGTGAGCGTTGCGACGGCGATGCCAGCGGCGGGATCCCAGGCCATGTCCGACTGGAAGCCGAAGCCGCCACCGCCGTGGTTGAGGATGCGACGGCCGTTCCAACGGGCTACGGCTACCCCGAGACCATAGCCGAATCGCTGTCCCGGCAGGGGATTGGGAATCTCGTACATCTGCTTGAGAAGGTCCTCGTGGAGGACACCGTGGCCACCGGCCAGGTGGAACTGCAGATAGCGCAGAGCGTCGTCGATGCTGGTGTAGGCGCCGCCGGCACCGACCATCGGCACTCGCAGTGGAACCTGATCCGAGTGGCCGGAGTGGCCCACCGCCCGATCGCGGTCCTGCGCGATGGAGGCGTGGTCGAAGGTAGTACGACGGAGACCGAGCGGGTCGAGGAGTTCCTTCTGGACGAAGGCGTGGAAAGGGATGCCACTGACTCGCTGCACGATGTATCCGGCGAGATCGATCCCGAGGTTGGAGTACTCATAATGGTGTCCGACCGGGAACCGCAACCAGGTGTCGGAGATACTCCGGCAGTGCTCTTCGAAGGAGGAGTCGCGGTCATCGAAGTTGCCGCCCAGTGGGGCTTCATGGGTGAATCCGGCCCGATGGCTGAGTAGATGGCAGAGTGTCATTCGCTCCTGGGGTGCTGGCTCCCACCGACTCCGGACCGTGAACTCCGGGAGGTACGTGGTCACCGATGCGTCCAGCTCGAGCATGCCTTGTTGTACGGCGAGCATGACAGCCGTCGCGGTGTACATCTTCGAACCAGACTGGATACTGAACATCGTCTGCGTTGTGACCGGATCAGCGCGGCCCAGTGCATTGACGCCGAACCCCGCCGACCAGGTGACGCCTGACCGGTCGCAGACCCCGACGGCCATACCAGGGATGCCATGCTCGACGAGCAGGCTCGGGATCTCCCTGGTTAACCGGCTCGCCACCTTGCTGAACCCGCCGTGCACGTTGGCGTCGGACATGCGAAGGTCCCCTTATCGCCGGGAAACTCGTTCGAGGCCGCCCAGGATAGTCGCGTAAAGGCCCGGGCAGCCCAAAGGCGTTGGCAGTATTCACCCGACGCAGAACTCGTTGCCTTCCGGGTCCTGCATGACGACGCAGTAGTAGCCCTCAAAGTCGGCCACACTCGTCGTGGTTGCGCCCAGGGATGTCAGTCGTTCCACCGTGGCGTCGACCTGATGGCGAATCTCTTCGATCGGGACTGTTCGGCCGCCGATCCGCCCGCTGGCGTCGATATCGATGTGTAGACGGTTCTTTGTCGTCTTGCCTTCTGGGACTTCCTGAAACCAGATTCGCGGCCCGTGGCCGGCTGGGTCGACAATGGTGTCGACAATGTCGCTGATCTCGTCACCGGGAACGCTGACACTGAGCCAATAGGCCCGCCAATCGGCGAAGCCCGCCGGCGGGTCCTGCGGCTGGTAACCCAGCGCGCTCGCCCAGAAGCGTGCCAGGCGATCCCGGTCGGTGCAGTCGACAGTGATCTGAAACTGAACCACAATGCACCTTCCACAGGACGAGGCCCGCCACCTTGCCTGTCGACTCCAGGGACGCCGGTGGTCACCGTGTCGCCGCTAGGTCGACCGCCCGGGAACTGTCCGCTCAACGCTCGGCTGTGGCGTGGTGGGCGGCCCTGCCACGAATCGTTGGCTCAGCCGCCGGTATGGCCGGCTGCGCAGCGCCAGGATGGTGGCGATCAGTCCGATGATGCCGGCCAGGATGAAGACGAGCGCGAGGCCACGATCGTCACCCGTGCCGAACCAACCGCCGATCGCCCGGGCGCCCGCGCCGTCGGTCATGAACGGGATGAAGAAGAACTGAGCGATTGGTGAGATCAGGAACGCGGTCAGCGGGGAGGCGGCCTGTTCCACGCTCTGCGCGAATCCGAACACCCGGCCCTGCCGCTCGTAGGGGACCACCTTCTGCAGGATCGTCTGCTCGGCGGCTTCGGCGTAGGGCACGAGCAGCATGTACGCGTACATTCCCACGGCGAGTAGGAGGATTGAGGAGCGCAGCGGGAACAGTATGGTGACCGTCCAGAGCACGAGGTTGACGAGCAGGAGGAGCCGGACGGGGTTGCTGCCAAGGCCGGTTCGAGCGATGAGCAACCCGCCGACGATGAAGCCCGTGCTCAACGCTCCCCAGAGCAGGCCCCAGGCCTGGACCGACACCATGGACAGTCCGTACGCGTCCATCAGCGCCATGAAGACGCCGCCGAGGAAATTGTTGAACGCGGAGAAGAGGATCAGGGCGGTCAGTCCGGGCACCGCGGCGACGATCCGGATGGTGCCGCGCAGATCCACGCCGGCCTTCGGGGCGGCGGCCGGCCCGCCGGGTGCCGAGGCGGACTCTACCGAGGCTTCCCCCTGCGCCAGGGGGTCTACTTCGGCCGTGACCAGCGCCGCCGGGCGTTCTGCCACCTGGACGACGGCCAGATGCAGCACGCCAACAACAAGCAGCACCAGCGCCAGGACCAGCACCCAGAACATGCCGCCGAGGCCCACGAGGATGCCGCTGAACACCGAGGTCACCAGGAAGCTCACGCCCGCCGTGCTGCCGACCAGCCCGTTGGCCCGGTCTCTGCTGTCCGGAGCGATCAGCACGGTCACCAACGTCGGCAGCGCGATCGTCCGGATGTTGCCCGCGATGACGCCGAGCATCAGCAACACGATGAGTGCCCAGAGCGCGACGCTCGTCGGGTCTGTGAACGACTCCTTCGGGACGGCCTGGTAGATGGCGAATGCCGCGGTGTAGAGCGCGAGCGACACCAGGGCTGACACCTGCATCATCGTCTTCTTCCGATGATGGTCGACCAGGCTGCCGAACCAGACGCCGGTCAGTGCCGTCATCACCAGGAAGATTCCGGAGACCACGCCGGTGGCGAAGACGGAGCGCGTCTGCAGGTAGACGTAGAAGGTGATCGCGAACCAGACGGTGTAGTTGATTACCGATACCAGCAGGGTGTTGGCCAGTAGTTGGTAGAAGGTTCTCCGTTCCCCCTGAATGACGCTCACGTCGCGGACCCCACGACTTCACGCACGGGTGAGGTTGCCAGCGGAGGAAGGGCGGCCGCGTACGGTGGTAAACCTCCAGGGTCGCGCGCTGCCTCGTACAGCGGCGGCCGGTCGAACATCACCATGTCCTCCATGTGGTCGGCGAGAGTCCCGTCAAGATCGCCGCGGTGCACGGCCTCGGCCCATCGCCCGACCAGGGTACGAAGCAGCTCCTCGTCGGTTGGCATCGGCGGCTCCATCTTCACGGGCAGGTGTATCCGTCAGGACTACAACCCGCCGGCGCCGTCAAACTCATCGCTGAGGTCACGAGGCGAGACCGGGCCTAACGTCCTACCCATAGGTGCCGCTGGTCTCAACCGGGGCGGATCGGTTCCGGTGCTCCTGCTCGCTGCCCTGGCGGTCCTGGCTTTTGGCGTCTCCGGCGATGACCCCACCGCTGGCATGGATGAGTGCGATCCCAGGAGTCGACTTACGTCAATCAGGCGCCCCCGGAGGCTAGTGCGCAGCCCAGCACGCCGAGTGCAACGTTCGCGCGGCCAGGTCGTCGCTGAGGGAATCAGTGGAACCGGTCTGGCCGGCAACCGACGAGCTCGGGGGCTGGTAACCCGGTGAGGATCTCGGTAGCGGCGAGGCGGCCAGCTGCGGCGGCCAGGGTGATCGCCGAGTGCATCACGGTGACGTACAGACCCCGAGTGCCAGCGGGTCGGCCGATGACCGGTTCCCCGTCGGTAGGCATTGGGCGCCAGCCGATCTCGACGGAGACAACCTTCGTGCCGATGGCTCCGGTGAAAGAAGCGGCGAACCGGTCGCGGACACGTCGGGCGGTCTCGAGCAGCGCGGCCTGGTCCGTCTCGCCGCCGTACGCCGTGGGGGCCAGGACCGTACCGTCGTTGAGCTGCCGGACCTCCAGCGACGGCGTCGCGACGATCGTTCGGACCAGGCCCGGCGCTGCGCGCAACCGGACAAGGATGGCGGGCGACGGCTCGACGGGCAGGGTGATGCCGATCCCGGAGCACAGGGCAACCGTGCCGATACCGGCGGCCAAGACCACGGTCTCAGCGGGAACAACTCCGGCGGTCGTCTGGACGCCGCTCACCGTGCCCGCCTGGTGGTCGAGGGCAGTCGCCAGCACCCCCGTTAGCAACCGCGCGCCCCGGTTGCGCGCGGCGGCGACCAGGAGATCGGTCGCCGCGACCGGGTCGAACGCCGCATCTTCCGGGCGATGGATGGCCACGGCCGGGGGATCGAGCAGGTGCGGTTCGAGCGCTCCGACATCGTCCGTGCGCGGCCCTGGGGTCTCGTCGAAGCCGTCCCAGCTGATTGAACCCGACCAGCGGATCGACAAATCGGGAAGCTCCGTCTCCAGCCGCCGGTACTCGTCTAGTGCGAGGTAGCGCAGCGGCGCCGAGGGCAAGTCGCTGGCGACCGGTCGTCCGATCCAGGCGAAAGAAGCGCGGGTGGCGCCCGAACCAGGCAGGCCTGCATCGATCAACGTGACGGGTCGGCCGCGCCCGGCCAGGTGGTACGCCAGTGACGCCCCGATGATGCCGGCGCCAACCACGACGATGCTGCGATCCGCCATGCCGGTGTTCTAGCAGGTGAGGCACTGCCGCGACACCGAGTATTGGCCACCAGACGCAACTCATCAGGCTCAACTGTTAACTCGACCTGCCGAGCGCGATGATTTCGGTGGTCAGTTGTGGTCTTCGTGGGACCGGGTGGCGGCGTAGGCCTGGTTGGTGGTCGTGTCGCCGACGTCGACGCGGTCGCGGGTGAGGGTGACGATCCGATCGAGCGTGGCGGGATGACGCCTAATGTGCATCACGATCTACGACCGTCGGTTTAGGTGCGGATGGGGTGTTGGTTGATGTCGATCCAGGGTGGGGGTATGTATTCGGGTCTGCCGTTGGGTCCCATGCGGGCTTGCCAGTCGCTGTTGTGGATGAGGTTGTGGTGGGCTCCGCAGAGGAGGACGCCGTTGTTGAGGTCGGTTCGGCCTCCGTCTGCCCAGTGGTTATGTGATGTGCATCGCACCATTTGGTGGGGCGGTCGCAGCTTGGGAAGTTGCATTCCATGCCGTCGCGGATGCCTAGCGGGAGTTTCCGGTCTTTCTTGATCGTTTAGCTGGTTTTGCCTGGTGGGGCTGGGTTTGCGGGCTCGGCTGGTGTATTACCCAAGTCGTTGGGTGGGGTCAGCGGGTGGGTGCGTACTGGTGGATGTTGAACAGGTCGGCTAGGTGTTGCTGGGTGGGGGTTGTTTCGGTGAGCATGCGGCGGGCGCGGGGGCGTCCTTTGCCGCCGTCGTGGTAGAGCAGCACGGTTTCTTCGATGCCGCCCAGGGTGGCGAGTAGTTCG
>NZ_KB892795.1 GCF_000373925.1 Actinopolymorpha alba DSM 45243
CACATCTGGGCCGTCACCCACAACCTCGCCAAACTCATCCAACACCGCCGCCGCACAAAAACCCGCGGCAGCTAACAGAACAGGCCCCACACCTCAACCCCGGCCCGCCCCGGACCACACCGGCACGGGCCCTCCACCATGCCCACACACCCACCACACCCACAAAACGCACCCGCGCCACTACACAACGCAACCAGCGAACACGTCCCAACTCGACCCGCCACGAGTTACGCGACAGGCTCTATGACCCCCTTAAGTTTTCACGATCTTGCTGAGGTGCTTCGGGTGCGGGGCCATTCGGGCTCTCGTTGCCGCGAGTCGTCGCCAAGCAAGGTAAACTGAGGGTGCTTCCTGGGGAGATGCCGCGTGAGGTGGCGGGCGTCTCGAATGGCGTACACCCGGTTGTATCGGATAGTGAGAAGCCACGCTTTTGTCTCACATTGCGTACACCCTTTGGCGGACCTCACGCGGCAATTCCCCACCTCGCTAGGCGAATTTGCCTTGCCTGGTGGGGATATGCCGCGCCTCGTACCGGAGAAGGTGTACACAATGTGAGACACGGCCCGCGCCATCTCACATCGCTGGCGGACCTGAAGGTGTCGCGGCGCGAACCTTGAGCAGGTGCCCAGTTCTCGCGCAGAAGTGGGCGTCTACTCGAGGTTCGGCGAGCACGGGTGCCGTGCCTGGGCCGCCACATCGTCGCCAGGTCCCACGTCGACCTCCGCTCAGCCAGTTGCTTGGCGCGACGGGGTTTGAACAACCCTCCAATTGAGGGCTCGCGACCTTCCGCGGCATTTCCGCACGAAGCGCGCGCAATTTTCCTTGTGTGGTGACGACTTGCCGCGCGAGGGAGGCCCCAGCGGACGCACCCGCGAGCCTGGCCAAGCGAGGGCCCGTCATGAATCCCTGGGGGTGTAGGCCTGGCAGGCTGATCGGTGTGGCCGTGCCGCTCATCCTGGATCGCGACCCCGGACACGACAACGCGATCGCGATCCTGTTCGCAGCCGCCAACCCCGCGGTCGACCTGCTCGCGATCACCACCGTCGCCAACCGTCACCCACCAGGCGCTGGTCACGCCTGACGTGCTCCGGCGGCTGAGCGATCTAGGTACGCCGGTCGCCGTCGAGACGACGGGCACCCACACGCTGGGCGCGACCGTGGTGGACTGCACCGAGTCACGGGCGCGCAGGCCAACGCCCAGGTCGCGGTCGACCTCGACGTACCCGCGTTCATCGACCTGGTGGTCGATGCGGTGGCGTCCTACTCCTGAGCCCGTACTCTCAGGGCGTGGAGACCGGCCTCGTTGTCCTCGCTGCCGCGCTCGTCCTGGCGACGTTCCTCGGTGTGGCGAAGAAGAGGTACGACGGGAGGTTCAGGACCGTGACCAGCTCGAACGTAGCGCCCACCGCGCCCGCCACGGATGACGCGGGGGCCACGGATGACGCGGGGGCCACACCGGAGCCGGCGCCAGAGCCCCCGGCCGCCCCCGTACCGCCGCGATCAGACCTCCTCACCCAGGCTGACCTGCGCGAACCTCTCGGCGAGCGGGCAACCCTCGTGCAGTTCTCGTCGGCGTTCTGTGCGCCGTGCCGGGCGACCCGGCAGATCCTGCGGGACGTCGCGGCGAAGGTGCCGGGCGTGTCCTACGTCGACGTCGACGCGGAGTCGCATCTGGATCTCGTACGCCGCTTCCACATCCTGCGGACCCCCACGGTGCTGGTCCTTGATCCGCGCGGGCAGGTCGTCACCCGGGCATCCGGCCAGCCGCGGCGGGCCGACGTGCTGGCCGCTCTCGGCCATGTCCATGGATCGGCGGTGGGTTAGCCTACGGCGGTTCCTCAACGGGTAAGGAACCAGCAGCGGAACGCACATGTGACACCAAATCCGGGTCATCCCCGATTCCGTCACATGTAACCCCCGGGCCACCATGGCGGGGGCCGTCCGTGCCAGGCTTACCGCCGGAGTCGACCTGGCTCCAGACCGTAAGGAGCTGGTCGCGCCTCGACGAAGGTCGGGACGAGGGGCGCGCGCTGATTACCACCCCCGCTGGCCGACACAAGGAGCCGGTCCATGGACCTCCGCCCACTGCTCGGGGCGCGACGTATGCGCCGCCGTGCGGCGTACGGTGACATCGCCACGGTGATCCCGCTCGACCCCGCGGCCGCCGCGCGTACCGGCCGTCCGACACTCCGGGTCGCCCACTTCAGCGACACCTACGTCCCTCGTCGCGACGGCGTCGTCACCGCGCTCCAGACGCTCACGGCGGCGATGTCGGAGCTCGGCCACTCGAGCCTCCTGGTGGTGCCCCGGCACCCTGACCAGCCGACCGACGAGGAGCTGTTGCGGCTTCCGTCGGTGCCGTGCGGTGTCGCGCAGTTCCGGCTGGCCGCCTGGCCACGCAGCCGGCACGTCGAGCGGGTCGCGCACTGGCTGCCCCACGTCGTGCACGTCCACACCCCGGGGCCGGTCGGCCTGCTGGGCATCTTCGCCGCCCGCCGCCTCGGCCTGCCGCTCGTGCAGACCTACCACACGGACCTTCGCGCGTACGTCGACGCGTACCGCCTGCCGTCGACCGTCCTCGCGGGCGTGGCGCGGTGCTACGCCCGGCGCCTGGGTAGCCCGAAGCCGGAGCTTCCGCGCCGGGTGTCGGTCTCCCGGATCGAACGCCGCAACGCCGTGGTCGACGCCGTCAACGGCCTGCTACTCGCGGACGCCGACGCGGTGCTCGTCCCGACACCGGCCATCCTGCAGCGTTGCAAACTCCCGGTCGACGACGACCGGATCTACCTCGCGCCGGCAGGCGTGTCGCTGCCGTCGGTCTCTCCGAGCGCGGGGGAGGAGTTCCGGCGGCGGCACCGCATCAGTGCGGACGAACCGGTGGTGCTCTTCGTCGGACGGGTCAACCGCGAGAAGGGCATCGACCTGCTCACCGAGGCGTTCGGCCGGCTGCGCGACGTCGTGCCCGCGGCCCGCCTGGTGCTGGTCGGCGCGGTCTACGAACCCCGCTGGGTCCAGCGGCTCCTGGAGCAGGCCGGCATCGCCGACCGCACCATCCTGACCGGACAGCTACCCCCCGAGCAGGTGGCGCAGGCGTACGCCGCGAGCGACGTCTTCGCGTTCCCGTCCCTGACCGACACTCAGGGCCTGGTCGTGCAGGAGGCGGCGCTGGCGGGACTGCCGTCGGTTCTGGCCGACGCGGCCCTGCACGCGAACGGCCCGCTGGCCGGCACCGGCGTGCTCGCCGGACCGGACGCCATGCGGTACGCCGAGGCGCTGGAGGACCTGCTGACCCGGCCGGACTACCGCAAGCAGGTGGGTGAGGACGCCCGGCGCCGCGCGGAGCAGAACCCACCCTCGGAGTACGCCGAGCGGATGGCCGCGATCTACGGGCGGGCCGTGCGGCGCGCCGGGTCCGCGACCCGGGAGGCCCGCCGCGGGCGGCGTGGCCCGTTCCGGTCACGCCGTCTCATTGCCTGACCCCGCCGTTCACTATGCAAGACGGCCGTGACAGCAGGCCGTTGCGGTCCGTAGCCTGAACGGCGTGTTGCGTACGACCTTGCTGACCAAACGACGCGCGGTGGACCACTGCCGCACGTCGACCTGCCTGTGTCGTATGTCCTGACTGGACGGCGTCCCTAGTCTCTGCTGCCAGCCGCTGATGTGCTGATCGCCCGCAGAGCGCCGTCCTCCGGGGCCGGTCCCGCTCAGGGATCGCTGCCCGACCATCCGGCCCGTGCCTCTGTCAGGAGCGTCGCAGCCATGTCCACCTCGGATCACCCTCATCCGGAAGTAACTCCACCAAAGCCGACCCTCGATGCTCGCGGGCCGCGCTTCGGTGCCGCCGTCACCACCGTCGTCCTGGCGATCGTCCTGGTCACCGGCAGTGCGTGGCTCCTTGCCGCCCAGGCCGTGGTGTTCGCGCTGGGGGCGCTGCTCGGTGTGAAGCGGTCGCCGTACGCCCTGCTCTACGCACGTCTGATCCGTCCCCGCCTCGGTCCGCCGCGTGAGTTCGAGGAGGAGGCGCCGCCGCGGTTCGCGCAGGCGGTCGGCCTCGTCTTCGCCGTGCTCGGAGTCGTGGCCTATGTCTCCGGTGCGACGACGTTGGGCGCCGTCGCCACCGGGTTCGCTCTGATCGCCGCGTTCCTGAACGCGGTCTTCGGGCTGTGTCTCGGCTGCGAGGCATACCTGCTCGTCCGCCGCGCCCTGTCGGCACCGTCTCACCATTCAGCTAGCAAGGAGGCTTCAGCATGAGCCGTGACACAGTCCTGGTTTCCGCCGACTGGGCGGAGGAGCGTCTGGACGACTCGAAGGTCGTGCTCGTCGAGGTCGACGAGGACACCACCGCCTACGACAAGGGCCACATCCGGGGTGCGATCAAGCTCGACTGGAAGCAGGACCTCCAGGACCCCGTCCGGCGCGACTTCGTGGGCAAGGAGGCGTTCGAGAAGCTACTCTCCGAGCGCGGCGTAGCCAACGACCAGACGGTCGTTCTGTACGGCGGCAACAACAACTGGTTCGCCGCGTACGCCTACTGGTACTTCAAGCTCTACGGCCACGAGGATGTTCGCCTGCTCGACGGTGGCCGCAAGAAGTGGGAGCTCGACAGCCGCGCGCTGGTCGAGGAGGTTCCCTCGGTCACGCCGACCACCTACACCGCGCAGGACCCCGACCTCAGCATCCGGGCCTTCCGCGACGAGGTGGTCGACGCGATCGGCCAGCGCAACCTGGTCGACGTCCGCTCGCCCGACGAGTACACCGGCAAGCTCCTCGCGCCGGCGCACCTCCCGCAGGAGGTCGCCCAGCGGGCCGGCCACATCCCGACGGCGGTCAACGTGCCGTGGAGCAAGTCGGCCAACGAGGACGGCACGTTCAAGTCCGACGACGAGCTGCGGACGATCTACGGCGAGGCCGGCGTCAACTTCGACAAGGACACTATCGCCTACTGCCGGATCGGCGAGCGCAGCTCGCACACCTGGTTCGTGCTGCACCAGCTGCTTGGTCAGCCGAACGTCAAGAACTACGACGGAAGCTGGACCGAGTACGGCTCGCTGGTCGGCGTTCCGGTCGTGCTCGGTGACCAGCCTGGCGAGGCATCATGAGCGAGCGAACCATTCAATACAGCGTGCGGCGTGCCTCATGCGCGCCCGGAGCGGAGCGAGGACGCGTATGAGCGCGAACGACGGATGCGGTGCGCCCGTGGGCGGAGCCGCACTGGCCGGGGTCGACCTGGCCAAGGAAGCGGTGATCCAGGGCGTTGTCCGCCGCGACTCCGAGCCCGTCGGCGGGGCGTACGTCCGCCTGCTCGACAGCTCGGGGGAGTTCACCGCGGAGGTGCCGACCGGTGAAGACGGAGTGTTCCGGTTCTTCGCCGCACCCGGCACCTGGACGGTGCGGGCGCTCGCGCCCCGCAGCGCCACCGCCGAGGGCTCGGTGAACGCCGAGCTTGGCAAGATCGCCGAGGTCGAGCTGGCCCTCAGCTCGGCCTGACCGCTCCACCTGACCCTCACCTTTACCGCGTTGGGGGCACCCTCGTACGGCCTTGTTGGCCGGGGGTGCCCCCGACGCATCTCTGCTGGCCAACCCGGATCTGGCCGCTCGAGGAGACCCGGCCGCTTCTCAACTGTCGGACAAACAACGATCATGGTCGGTCCGCACCCCATAAGCTTGCGCAGACGCGTTGTGTGACCTGGCGTTCACGACAGGGTGGGGGACGATGCCGCTGGATCCCGAGATCGGGCTGGTCGGACGCGACGACATCGTCGCGCTCCTTGACCAGTTCGCCGACCGGCGTCCCCGACAGGTACTCCCCATCGTCGTCGCCTTCGGCCCGGGCGGCAGCGGCAAGACCACCCTGCTCGACCACGTCCAGCGGCGCTTCGCCGAAGCCCCGGTGGCGCGGGTCAACCTCGACGACGCCGGCTCGCGCTCGTGTGCGGACCTCCTCGACGTCGTGGTTACCCAACTGCGTGCCTACACCCATCCGCAGTTCGGCCGGTTGAAGCTGCCCCGGTATGCGCTTGCCCGGGCGGCGCTCGCGGCCACTCCGCCGGCCGACGCGACCACCGACCCGCACCGCCGGGCCCGCGACTTCATCATCGGCCGCCTGACCAACCTGCGCGGCATGGCGGACGCGGTGGCGTCGGTAGCCGACGAAGCCCCACCTGTACGAGGACTCGGCCGGGCGCTCCAGCCGTTCCTTCGTTGGCTGGTGACGCTCGCCGTCCTCGCGCCGGCGCGGCTGCGGTGGCTCTTCGGCGCGACCTTCGGTGCGACCACCGGATGGTACGAACACGTCGCAGGTGGCCGGCTACTCGGCCTGCGCGGCGCGAAGATCGACTCGGTGATCGTGGGGATCTGGCAGGCCGCGGGCACCGACGAGCCGCGCGACGCACAGAAACTCGACCGGCTCCTGGTGTGGGCGCTGCAGGCCGACCTGCGCGCGGCGTACCGGCGACACCGGCACCGCAAGGTCAACTGCGTCCTCCTCCTCGACGGTGCCGACCTGCTGTCTGACGTTGGCTACACGCTCTACCCGCGCGGTGTCGATGCGCCGGTGCCGCCGGTGACCGACGTGCTGCGGCTGCTGGCGGAGGTCCGGCTGGAGGAGCCCGACACACCTCTGCTCGTCGTCGCGACCAAGCAACAGGCGGCTCCGCTGCCGACGGCCGCCCCCGAGCCCGCTCCGCGCTCGGGCGAGCGGCTGGAGGACAGCGGGACCCGGGTGGCCAGGTCGAGGTACGCCAGCTGGCGGGAGTCCTTCGAGCGGGCCCGGCGCGGTCGGCCCGAGCCGGAGGCGGCGTACCTCACCGTCCCGCTCCGGAGGTTCACCCTCGACCAGACCCGGCAGTTCCTCGCCGAGTGGAACTCCGCCCGCTCCAGTCCGGTGGAGTCGAGGGTGCTCGTCGAGGAGATGTACGAGGTGACCCACGGCCATCCGCTCGCGGTCCGGCTGGCCACCCAGTTGGTCGACCTGCGGTACCGGCGTACCAGCGTCCTCCCGTCGATCAGGGCGATGTTCGGCGAGCGGGTCCCGGCCGGTGAGCCGACCGCCGATCCGAACGAAACCGTCGGCGACTACCTTCTCCTGCGCTTCCTGCAGCGGTTCCGGGCCAGCACTGACGGCTCAGAACGCGGCCGGACGCAGGAGCTGCTGGCCCGGCTGGCGGCCCCGCGGCGGCTGGACGTCGAGACGGTCGCGGTGCTCGCGAACGACTACCGGTCCGCCGACGATCTGTGGGATCGGCTGGCGATGCTGAGCTTCACCGAACGCACCAGCGACCCGGGCACGCTCGTCCTGCATCCCCTGCTGCGTGACCTGCTCGTCGGCCGGCTGGCGGAGCAGACCGAGCCGCAGGGCGGCCCGTCGTACACCGCCGTCCACGAGCTGCTCAGGGCCTATTACAAGGATCTCCGGCGGGAGACCGACTACCTCTACCACGCGCTCGCCCTCGGCGACTTCCACCTGGTGGCGACCCGGCTCCACGAGCGGATCAGGCGCCGGGACTGGCACTGCCTCACGGAGCTCTCAGACGTCGTGACGGCTCCCATGTCGGTGACGAGCCGGGTCGGGATGGCGCAGAAGCTGCGGGCAAGACTGCAGGGCATCAGGGCGACCGACGCCATCGGCAAGCTCTTCCGGCCCGACGTGGTGCGCCTCGAGGCCGTCGTGATGGCTTCGTGGTCGCTGCACTCGAGTACGAGCCCGCTCCGCCGTACGCCTGACCAGTTCGAACGCGTCGTGGCGGCGTACGTCCTGCTCGGCCGGCCGGGGGAGGCGGCCCTGGAGGAGACGCTGAGCAGGTACCGCCGGCTGCAGCGGGCCGCTGAGGAAAACCGCCCGGCCGCCCCCGCACCACCGCTGCCGGCGTACTGCCGCGGCGAGCCCGAGCCGGCGCGGCCCTACCCGAAGGTCTTTCCACCCCGCGACACCGGCCGCCGCCTGGTGTTGGGTGGCGCGCTGCTCCTGATCGTGGGGTACGCCGGCATCTACGCCCAGCAGGCGGTGCTCCACTGCAACCCGTTCGGTCCCCTGCAGGTGAGGCCCATCGTCAGCGGCGTGCTCGACGACAGTCGCGCGCTGTCCAAGGAAGGCGATGGTCAGTGCATCGGCGTCACCGACCGGCCGGGCGCCTTCGCCCACGGCCACGAGCTGCTGGGGGACGATGTCGAGGTCGCCGAGCTGAGCCGGCTCATCGGCGAGCAGAACGCCCAGGTGATCGCGGAGAGCCGGACGCCCGGTGGCCGCCCCTACGTCACGGTCGTGGTGGCGACCATGCTCAGCTCCGCCGACGAGGGCCCGCAGCGCGACCTTTCGGCCGGGGTCAACGAGCTACGCGGCGCCTACCTCGCGCAGCGGGAGTGGAACCGCTTCGACACCCCGATCCTCCAACCGAGCACCCTGCTGCGCGTCGTCCTCGCCAACTTCGGTGGCAACTCCGTCTACGCCGGGGACACGGCACGGCAGATCCGCCGGCTGGCCGAGCGGGATCCCACCATGATCGCCGTCGCCGGCATGGGACAGACCCGCGACTCCACCGTCGAGGCGGCCGGGATCCTCGGAACCCCCGGATCAGACGGGCCGGGCATCCCCATGGTCGGGTCCGTGCCCTCCGGCACCGGTTTCGTCGGCAAGCCCTACTTCCTGCGGGTCGCGCCCTCCAACGACCGTCAGGCGGAGGTCGCCATCGACTTCGCGGCCAGCGATCGGCGGTTGCGTGGGCGGACGCCGTTCCTGGTGTTCGACAAGGCCGACCAGTACAGCGCCGACCTCGTGGAGAAGTACGAGAACCACCTACAGGCCGAGCAGCGCCGGACAGACCCTCGGCTCGGTCCGCCGGCCGAGATGAACTACGAGGCCGACTCCAACAACACCGCCCAGTCCCTGCAGCAGCGGGTCACCGAGATCTGCCAGCGGTCCGAGCGGCCGCTGATTCTGTACGCCGGGCGCAGCAACGAGATGCCCACGCTGCTCGACGAACTCAGCCGCAGCACCTGCGGCGACCAGGCGGTGGTCCTCGGCGGCGACGACCTCTCCCAGCTCGAGACGGCCGACTTCAGGGACCTTGCCGGGCGGGAGGAGTACGTCAACGGGCGGCTCTTCTTCACGACGTTCGCACCGACCCTGGACGGCTGGGCGAAGATCCGGGGTGGGAGCGCGAACGTCGACCCGTGGGTACGCCGCTTCTTCGCCGACTACGAAAGCCAGCAACGCACGCCCGGAGGCCCCAGCGCGAAGGCGTTCCGGTCACGACCCAACGGCCACATCATCCTCGCGTACGACGCGCTCCGCCTGATCATGACCGGTGTCGACCGGCTCACAACGACCACGTCCGACCGGCCGGTCGATCGCGGCGCGGTGTTCGACACGCTGCGAGACACCACGGGTCTCACCGCGTACCCCGGGGTCGGCGGTTGGGTCGACTTCGGGTCACCGGACCCGGCGGTGCCCCACGTCGGCGCTGACCCGAAGGGGAAGCTCGTCGTCGTTCAGGAAGTGGTCCGGACGGCGGGCAACAACCTCGAGTCGCGGTATCAGTTCAGCGAGGGTTCGTGACGGTCGCGCGTCAGAGGTCGCGGGCTGCGCTCTCCGCGCGACCTCCTAGACGAGCTCTGGATGGTCGCGGAACCACGCGATGGTGCGGCGCAGTCCGTCCTCGACCGCGACCTTGGGCTCCCACCCGAGCACGTCCCGCGCCTGCGCGATGTCGGGTTGGCGTACCCGCGGATCGTCCTCGGGGCGTGGGATGAAGTGGATGTCAGACGCCGATCCGGTGAGCTCCCTGACCCACTGGGCGAGCTCGAGGACCGAGAGTTCGTGCGGGTTGCCGAGATTCATCGGGCCCGGATGGTCGGAGTGCGCCATCCGCAGGATGCCTTCGACCATGTCGTCGACGTAGCAGATCGAGCGCGTCTGGCTGCCGTCGCCGGCGACGGTGAGTGGCTCACCGCGCAGTGCCTGCCGGACGAAGGTGGGGATGGCCCGCCCGTCGTTAGGGCGCAGCCTCGGGCCGAACGTGTTGAAGATCCGGACGATCGCGGTGTCGAGCCCGTGCGTGGAGCGGTAGGCCATGGTGAGGGCCTCGGCGAACCGCTTGGCCTCGTCGTAGACCCCGCGCGGGCCGACGGGATTGACGTTCCCCCAGTAGGTCTCCGGCTGGGGGTGGACCAGGGGATCGCCGTACGCCTCGGAGGTCGAGGCGAGCACGAAACGCGCGCCCTTCTCGCGGGCGAGCCCGAGCGCGTGGAGGGTGCCGATCGAACCCACCTTGAGCGTGTGGATCGGCAGCTGGAGGTAGTCGATCGGGGACGCTGGTGAGGCGAAGTGCAACACCATGTCGACCGGACCGACGACGTGTATGTAGTCGGTCACATCGCAGCGCACGAGGCGGAATCCCGCCTGCTCGATGAGATGTGCGACGTTGTCGGGTCGGCCGGTGAGGAAGTTGTCGAGGCAGACAACCTCGTAGTCCTCAGCCAGCAGGCGTTCGCACAGGTGACTGCCGATGAAGCCGGCCCCGCCGGTGACGACTGCCCGACCTGCCATGGATCCGCCGTCCTTCCACGTCTACGGTGTGTCATCCGGGTGTCCGTTAGGCACTGGATGTCGGACAATAGCTCTTTGCGGTCTACGGCTGTGACGCCCGCCCTTGACCGATCTGCGCAGAGCCTCCAGGATATTCCGGCCTTCCGAAACCGCCGGCAACCGGACAGCCCCGTGGTACGTAGTACGAATACGACGTTCGGGGGGACGGACAAACAACAAAATGGTGACTTTGAGGGAACTCGACGAGACGCGCCGTGGTCATGAGGCTCTGGGTGGACCCACCGTCCTCGCCGATCGGGGTGCTACGAACCGCGAACGCATGCTCTTCGCGGGTGCGGTGGTCGTCCTGGATTTATTGCTCCTCGCGGTGGGCGGGATCGTCGCCGCGATGTTTCGATTCGGCGTGGTCGAGTCCCAGATCGCTGGTGCGTGGCGGGGCAGCAACCTCGGCGGTGTCTCGTACACGACGGTGGCGCTCGGGCTCACCGCGGTGTGGATGGTGGTGCTCGCGTTCCGCGGCGCCTATTCCCCGCGCATCTTCGGTGCCGGTGCCGACGAGTTCAAGCTCGTCGTGAGCAGCAGCGTGCTGACGGCTGGGCTCGTGGCCATCGTCTGCTACCTGGGCAAGATCGAGCTGTCCCGGGGCTTCCTCGCCGCGGCCTTCCCGCTCGGGGCGGTGCTGCTGTTGGCGGGCCGGTTCGGCGTTCGCAAGTGGTTGCAACGGCAGCGCAGACGTGACCGGCTGGTTCATCGCGTGCTGCTGGTCGGCATGCCGGCCGGGGTGGCGGAGCTACTCGAGATCATGCGGCGGGAACCCAAGATGGGCTTCTCTGTCGTCGGTGCCTGCCTGCCCCGGTTGTCCAAGGACCCGGGCGATGAGGTGGCGGACGCCTCGTTGCCCATCCTGGGCTATCTCGACGAGGTGCGTTCCGCGGTCGAGCGGTCCGGTGCCGACACCGTGGTCGTCAGCGCGCTCCCGGGTCGGTCGTCCCGGCTGCTGCGCCGGCTCTCGTGGTCGCTGGAAGGGCTGGGCGTCGACCTGGTCGTCGTACCAAGCCTCACCGATGTGGCCGGGCCGCGGATCCACGTACGCCCGGTCGCCGGGCTTCCGCTGCTGCACGTCGAGGAGCCGGAGTTCGGTGGCGCCCGCCGGATCGTCAAGGCCATCTTCGACTGGGTCGGCGCCGTCGTACTCACCGTCCTCGCCCTGCCGGTCGTGGCGGCGATCGCGGTGGCCATCAAGCTGGACGACCGCGGGCCGGTCTTTCTCCGGCAGACCCGCGTCGGCGTGCACGGCAAGGAGTTCCCGTGCTTCAAGTTCCGGTCGATGGTGGTCGACGCGGAGCAGCGCCTGTCCGAGTTGCGGGCGGCGAACGAGCACGACGGCGTGTTGTTCAAGATTCGCGACGACCCGCGGATCACCCGGGTGGGTCGAGTCATCCGCAAACTCTCCCTTGACGAGCTTCCCCAACTCCTCAACGTGGTGCGCGGCGAGATGAGCCTCGTGGGCCCGCGGCCGCCGTTGCCGAGCGAGGTGGCGCAGTACGGCGAGGACGTACGCCGCCGGTTGCTCGTCAGGCCCGGCATCACCGGGCTGTGGCAGGTCTCGGGCCGGTCGAACCTCTCCTGGGACGACTCGGTACGCCTCGACCTCTACTACGTGGAGAACTGGTCGCTCTCGACCGACCTGGTGATCCTGGCCAAGACCCTGGGCGCCGTCGTGAGCCGTAACGGCGCCTACTGAGCTCCGGGGCCCCTTACCTTGCCGAGCTGTCATAGGTTTCTCGGTCTGTTAGCCGAGAAACCTATGACAACTTCTGCCAAGGGGCGATCGCGCAGAGCGAGCGATCCTTGAGCGGGTCATGATCAACTTGTAGAAATCGCCCACAATCCGCCGCGCGAAGCGTGGGCGATTCTGCAAGTTGATCTTGAATGAGTCGCGAGTCGTCCGGTTCGTGAGACAACGGGCCGCCGCGGGGACGCGGGCGTAGAGCAGTGGAGCTTTGTCGGTGCTCCGCATGGGGAAATGCTCCACTGCCTGGCCCGATTGTCCACCTAGCGCCGAGGGTTCCTCCTCGTCCCCGTGCATCCGCGAAGTTGATCAACGGTGCTGGTTCGGGCGTTTCGCCGCTGCGGACGTCCGGTTCCGCAGCCGTAGATCAACTTCACCCGACCGGATTCAGAAGAACCGTCGCCCAAGGCGAGGGGTTTTGAATAACCCCGGATATGGGTCGGGGGCACCCTTGGCCAGTACAGCCGTACGAGGGTGCCCCGAGCCAACGAGACCGTGCGGGGTACGTGCTAAAGGGATTCAGCGCACCTGGTCACCCAGGACTTCATCTTTGCCGTTGGACTGCAGCCAGTCGCCCACCTTGTCGTCGCGGATCGCCTTCCACAGCGTGTCGCACTTCGCGTCGTCGAGGTAGACCACTGACTGGCTGCCCTCCATGCCGGTGCCGCGGGTCGGGGCGGTCATGAAGGTCACATTGCCGGGTCGCAGGTCGCGCATCTGCAGGGCGAGCGAGCGCATCTGGCCGGTGGTGAACTCCTCATCGACCGAGAGGTTCTGGGTGATCGCGTCGAGCGCCCGGGCGAGCTTCACCGGATTGGTGATGGTGCCGTTGGAGAGGGTCTGACGCATCAGCGAGCGGAGGAAGTTCTGTTGCCGGGCGATCCGGTCGAAGTCGCCGCGCTTGAGGTGCTTGCGCTCGCGTACGTAGTCGAGCGCCTCTTCACCCGACAGGGTGTGGGGACCGGCGGGATAGTACTTACCGCTGGCGAACCGCGTGTTCTTGTCGAAGGTCATCTCGACCCCGCCGAGCGCGTCGGTGAGTGCCTTGAAGCCGGTCCAGTCGATCACGGCGAGGTGGTCCATACGGAGCCCGGTGAGCTTCTCGACCGTCTCGATGTAGAGCGGCGGACCGCCGAAGGAGTACGCGGCGTTGATTTTGTTCTTGCCGCTCCGGCCAGGAATGTCGACCCACGAGTCGCGGGGGAGCGAGATGAGGTAGGCGCCCTTACGGTCACCGGTGATGTGCAGGACCATGATCGTGTCGCTGCGCTGCCCACCGCTCTGCCACGCGTCACCCTTGCCGGCGCCGGTGGTGCCGTCCTCCGAGTCGGAGCGCGCGTCGCTGCCCGCCATCAGGATATTGATCGCGTTGGCGCCGGTGCCGCCCGTGGGCTTTTTGGGTCGCGCCTCCTCGTTGAGCTGGGAGAACGCCGGGACCCGGTCGACCTGTCCGCCGAGCTTCTCTGAGACGAGGTAGCCGGTCAGGACTGTGCCGCCGCCGAGCATGAGGACCAGCGAGAGCAGGATCAGCAGCGTGGTCCTGGTGCGGTCCTTGCGTCGTCGACGATGGCTGCTGGCCTGTCGGTCGTCGCTCATGTGGATCGAGCGGAGCTCGTCATCGCTGCGGTAGTTGCTCATCGGCGTCCTTGGTCCTCGTACCCGTGGGCCTCGGGCGGCTGCCCCATCCGGCGGAATCCTTCGGTGAATCGTTCAGTAAACACTGACGCGTGACGGTCCAGCCCGGTTGTCTCAAGAACGCGTCGGGACACCGCAGTGTGGTTCCGGCCCCGCCCGGGCCCACCCCCGCGGGGTGGTTCGGGCCCCACCCAATGGCGCGGGTGGTCAGGTATGCGGGATCAGCTGGCGCACTGCCGCCTGGCGGCAACGCTCCGACCCGCGGGCACCGGTCCCTTCACGGTCTTGTACGTCAGCATGCCGGTCACATGGTACGCGGGCCTTTGCGGACATATCCTCCTGATCAGGTCGACGGGTCTGTGACCGGGCCGCCGACTCCGTGGTCACGGTGGCGCGCCCACGCCGCGGACAGCCCCCGGTCTGTGTGAGCGGCGGGCGCTTCTAGACTCTCTCGTGTGTTGGAGGCGGCGTTCGCGACGGTGCTGATCCTCGCCGTCTTCGCCGTCGGCGCGTTCGGGATCTACGTTCTTTATCGGTTGTCCCGGGGCGTTCCCGGCGTCAGAGACGGGGAGTGAACCACATGCCGTCGATCCCGTTCCAGATTCCGACCGACCTGCACCCTGACTGCATGAAGCTCGCCTTCCTCCTCGGCCGGTGGGAGGGCAAGGGGCAGGGTGACTACCCGACGATCGAGCCGTTCTCGTTCGGGCATGAGGTTGTCTTCAGCCACAACGGCAAGCCGTTCCTCTACTACACGAGCCGGAGTTGGCTGCTCGACGAGGAGGGGACGGCGGTCCGCCCGCTGGCCATGGAGACGGGGTTCTGGCGGCCACAGCCTGATGACGCGCTCGAGGTCGTCCTCGCACACCCCACTGGAGTCGCCGAGGTGTGGTACGGCCGGGTCGACAATGCGAAGGTCGAGCTCGCGACCGACCTCGTGGCCCGCACCGCGACCGCCAAGGAGTACACCGGCGGCCACCGGCTGTACGGCCTGGTCGAGGGTGCCCTGCTCTGGACCTTCGACATGGCGGCGATGGGGCAGAGTATCCAGCCGCATCTGTGGGGCCGGCTCGAGCGGGCGGAGCCACTGACACCGCCGAGCTCCTAACCCAGACGTCGTCGCGCGCCGGGTTGGTATTGCTTCGACACTAGACTCTCCGTGATGGCCCATCCACACGAAAGCACCAGGGGCGCTCCCGAGCTGCAGGAGGAGTTGCGTGCCCGGGGATACCGGCTGACTCCCCAGCGCCAGCTCGTGCTGGAGGCGGTCGAGGAGTTGGGGCACGCGACGCCCGAAGCCGTGTTGACCGCCGTACGCCAGAAGGCGCGCGGCATCAACATGTCGACGATCTACCGCACCCTCGAGCTGCTCGAGGAGCTCCAACTCGTGAGCCACGCCCATCTGGGCCACGGTGCTCCGACGTACCACTCGGCGAGCGCACCCGACCACGCCCACCTGGTCTGCCGTACCTGCGGGCGGATCATCGAGGTGCCTCCGCCCGTGATCGAGCCGCTCGCTCGGACACTTCGCGCGGAGTACTCCTTCCGCCCCGACGTACGCCATCTGACGGTCTTCGGTGACTGTGCCGACTGCCAGGGGCACCCGCGACCGGCGAAGGTGCCGGCCGGGCCGGCCGAGGTCGTACCCTCGGAGGCGTGACCGCTACTCCCGCACAGGCGTACGCCAGCCCCCTGCTCGATCTCGACGGCGCCGTGAACGCCGATCCGCCCGACACCGGGGTCGCCGCCCACTACGGCGAACCGCTGCGGGAGCAGCGCCGGCTCGCCCACGACCACACCGGCTTCGTCGACCTCTCGCACCGGGGCGTGGTCCGCGTCACGGGTCCCGACCGACTCACCTGGCTGCATTCGCTCTCCACGCAGGATCTCGAACACCTGGTCGCGGGTGAGTCGACCAGCGCGCTGCTCCTGTCGCCGCACGGGCATGTCGAGCACACCCTGGCCGGTGTCGATGACGGCGAGGCGTTCTGGATGCATGTCGAGCCTGGGACGTCGGCGGCGTTGGTGGCATTCCTCGACTCGATGCGGTTTCTGTTGCGGGTCGAGGTCGCGGATCTCACCTCGGAGTACGCGATCGTCTGGGAGCCCCGGTCCGAGGTTGCGACGGGCCACCTCACCCGGATGGGCGTGGACTCACTGGGTGGCCGTGAGGTGTTCGTGCCGCGGGCACGACTACGGGCCTACGCCGAGGAGGCCGGCGCTCCGGCCGGCATGTGGGCGTACGAAGCTCTGCGGATCGCCGCGCACGTGCCGCGCCTTGGGTTCGAGACCGACCACCGCACGATTCCCAACGAGGTCGGCTGGTTGGGCAGCGCGGTGCACCTCGACAAGGGGTGCTACCGCGGCCAGGAGACGGTCGCGCGGGTCTACAACCTCGGCCGCCCGCCACGGCGGCTGGTCTTCCTCCACCTGGACGGCTCCGTCGACCGGCTGCCAGCGCACGGGGCGGTCGTGACGCAGGACGGCAAGGACGTGGGGTTCGTCACGAGCAGCGCCCGCCATCACGAACTCGGGCCGGTAGCTATGGCCCTGGTCCGGCGCAACGTCCCGCCGGAGGCGACCCTCCTCGCGGATGGGGTGGCGGCGGCGCAGGAGGTTATCGTGCCGCCGGACGCAGGCCTGCATGTGCGGGCGCAGCTGCGCCGGTAGCGTTGTCGTCGTACGTCCCTTCCATTCCACCCGCGGTGGGGTGTGGCTGCTCGGCCGGCTGAAATCCGACGTGGCCCTGGACCCATCGCGGGTGCCCCGTCGGGTCATGGAGATGCCAGGTGAGCCGGCCCCACGACAATGGTCTCGATCAGTCGCTTCAGCAGGGTTGGCAGAGTGCCTGCGCGCTCTACCAGCACCTGCGTCAGGGCGGTGAGGTGCCCGAGCTGCCGCCGAGCTCGCTTCGGATGGATCCCGGGGAACGCATCTACGGCGATCTGGTTCTCGGGTACGCCCGCTTCTACTCGACCAACGTGTCGTACCAACAGAGCAGCGGGTTCTTCTTCGGTTCGCCGGCCTTCATCGCGGCCGGCCTGATCGGCACCGCCGTCGTCAACGCGGCGTCCCGGCGGCGAGCCGAGGTAGCCGCCGCGGCCCAGTGGCGGGATCACTGCCAGGTCCGCGCGGTCATCACCGACCGGCGCATCTTCTGCGACGTGCTGGGCCGGTGGCTCAGTTTCTGGCATGAGGGCGTGGTGGAGTTGGCCGCCGACCTCACCCAGTGGTCGTTCGTCGCGAGATACCAGGTGGGAGAGCCGCTGCTGCTGCATGGCCCGGCCGCACCATGGGCCGCTGTCGCCTTCGCCCGCCTGGTGTACGGCCCTCGCGGGCTGCACATTCCCGCACTGGCACCGATCGCGGACGCGGTCACACAGGTACACGGCCCGGCTGGTCCACCCGTTCCCTAGCGTCCGGCCCTGGTATCACCGCAGCGTGACCCGCTTCGTGTGCGGTGGGCGGTGGATGCGGAGCACCCGAGGTCAACTCAGCGTGATCTCAAAGTCGGATTCTTGTACGTTGCGTGATCACTCGACGTGGGCGGACAATCCCAGCTCGTGGAGATTCCGGTGGCGTGAACCCCGCGTGTTCGTGAGAAAGCAGATTGCTGGGCCATGACGGACCGCTGGACATGAAAAGAGGGTGGTGCACAAAGCACCACCCTCTTCTGACGTACGTCTGATCAGATCAGAGCTGCGGCATGACTCCCGCGTACGCCCGTCCGATCTCGACCTTCGATCCGATCGGCAGACCGAACTTGCCGTTCTTGATCACGATCTCGATCTGGGTCACCTCGATGGTGCTCGAGGTCTTCTTGACCTTGTAGAACGTGATCTCGGCGAGCCCAAGCAGGTTGATCTTGGTGTTCGGCGAGACGCTTACCTTGATCTCCGGGTGGTTCGCGACGGTGATGCCGACGAACTTCGAACCCTCCGAGGACAGCTGGACGGCGCCGTTGCCGGTCCGAGTCGCTGCCGCGACCGACTTGAGGGCGTCCACCTTGACCAGGCCGTTGAGCAGGTTGAGCCCGGCGATCTCGTTGACCACCTTGCTGCTGGCCCCGGTGCTCGTCACGGTGCCGGTGGCCTCCGTGGTCGCGGCACCGGCCTTGCCGAGCCCGCCGAGGTCGACGCCGGCGATCCGGTTGCTGCCCTTGCCGCCGAGGCAGTTGACCTTGGCGAGCGACGTGGGCCCGGAGCCGATGGTGCCGTTGGCCAGGTTGACCCGCGTCGCGAAGCCCTGACCCTTGAGGTAACCGGTCGACGGCTTGGTCAGGCTCGCCTTGGAGTTACCGATCCGCAGGTCGAGGTCCGCCTTGGGCAGCCAGGGGTTCTTCGGCAGCAGTGCGAGGTGGAACGCGGTGGTGATCGCCTCGAACTCGCCGGTCGGGAGCTGGCGCTGGTACTGCTTGTTCAGCTCCAGGTAGCCGACCTTGCCGATCAGCGGCAGGTCGAGGTCGACGCGGGTGTTCGGGGCCGGCTTGATCGGAAGCTTCAAGCCGAGGACCTTCAGGTCTGCCAGCGCCGAGCTCTGCTCCGCGCGGAACTTCTTTCCGTCCCAGATCGCCTTGGTGGACGAGGTGATCGCGCCCGCGGTGATCGCGCCACCGAGCAACGTCGTTGCGGCGGTCTCGGAGGTGGACACCGCGGTACGGGTGGTCCCGGACGCGAGCGACTTCACCCCCGTGACCGTGGCGCCGACCCTGCCGACGCCCTTGAGCTTCACCTCCGCTGTGGTGTTGCGGGACGTCAGACCTGGTTTGGTGGTGCAGGCGATGTCGGTGTACGCCGTGGGACCGGAGACGAGCGACCGGTCGGAGTTGTAGGCGTACGTGCCGTAGGCCTGGGCGATGTACCCGACCTCAGGCGCCGCCTGGGTCTGAGCGTGGGCGGGTGTTCCGGCGACGAGCGCGCCGGCCCCGACAGCGGTCGAAGCCAGTATCCCCGCACCACGACGTGCGAACGTGGCTAAATGCATCGAGCCCCCTCTGAAAGGGTGAACAGGTGGTCCGTACAACGGTTGGCCTAACGAATCAGTGACCGTGTAGTTACGGTTCGTTAGCGACAGGCCGAGGTGCATGGTAGTGATCTACGCGCGTCGGACACAACCCGTCACTCATGGTTGCACTTAGTTTCCCTCCCCCTCGTACCAAACCGTCCAAGAGGGGGCAGGGTTGAAGCTAAAACCCAGATCGGTACGATCACGGGTGCTTCATACGTAACTACCCGGAAGCCCAGTTGTGAGCCGTAAAGCAACGAACGTGGCCGTTATCGGTCTCGGCTACATCGGTTTGCCCACGGCAGCCGCCCTGGCGACGCAGGGCGTCGACGTTCACGGGGTGGACGTCAATCCCGACACGGTGGCGGCGGTCAACCGCGGTGAGGTGCCGTTCGTCGAGCCGGACCTCGCGGTCGCGGTGAGCGGGGCGGTCTCGATGGCGCGGCTGCGGGCATCGAGTGAGGTCCCCGTCGCGGGCGCCTACATCATTGCGGTGCCGACGCCCTTCAAAGCGGGCAACGAGGCCGATCTCGCGTACGTCCGCGCGGCGACCGAGGCGATCGCGCCGAGGCTGCGGTCGGGTGCGCTGGTGATCCTGGAGTCGACCTCGCCGCCGGGTACGACGCGACAGGTGAGCCGCTGGTTGGCCGACCTACGGCCCGACCTGGTGTTCCCGCACGCCCAACCGGCCGCCTCGACGGCCAGGGTCGACGTCCACGTCGCGTACTGTCCCGAGCGCGTCCTGCCCGGCCGGATCATGATCGAGATTGTCACCAACGACCGGGTCATCGGAGGGCTCACCCCACGATGCGCGCAGCGGGCGGCCGAGCTCTACCGGATCTTCACGCAGGGTGTGCTCCATCTCACTGACGCGGACTCGGCGGAGATGACCAAACTCGCCGAGAACGCCTTCCGCGACGTCAACATCGCCTTCGCCAACGAGCTCTCCCTGGTCTGCGACCGGCTTGGCCTTGACGTCTGGAAGGTCATCGAACTCGCCAACCGGCACCCGCGCGTCAACATCCTCAAGCCTGGTCCCGGTGTCGGAGGCCACTGCATCGCGGTCGATCCGTGGTTCATCGTCGCCTCGGCGCCGCAGGAGGCCCGGCTGATGCGTACGGCCCGCGAGGTCAACGACGGCAAGCCGGCGTACGTCGTCGAGCAGATCCTCGCCGCCGCCCGGCAGCGACCAGGTGTCCCGGTCGGCTGCTTCGGGCTCGCGTTCAAGGCCAACGTCGACGACCTGCGCGAGAGCCCGGCGGTCGAGGTGGTCCAGCGGGTGGCCGCGGCGCTCCCTGACACCGCGGTGCTGGTCGTGGAGCCGCACGTCGGTGACCTGCCCGCGTACCTCCAGGTCCACGACAACGTCCAGCTCGTCTCCGCCGCGGAGGCACTCGACCGTGCCGGCGTGCTCGCGCTCCTCGTTGACCACGACGAGTTCGCCGGGGTCGAGCCCCCCGCCGCGCGCGCCGCGGTCATCGACACCAGGGGACTCTGGCGGGGCGCGGACAGTGGCTCAGGGCTCGAAGTCGGGTAGCCGAAGGCCCACCCCGAGGAGCTCCTCGACCGCGGCGAGGCAGCGAGCGGCGGCCTTGCCGTCGCCGTAGGGGTTCGCGGTGTTCGCCATCGCGGTGTAGGCACTCGGGTCGTCGAGCAGCTCCGCCAGCGCCGCCCGGATCACCGCGCGGTCGGTGCCGACCAGCCGGACGGTCCCGGCCTCGACGGCCTCGGTGCGCTCGGTCGTGGCGCGCAGGACGAGGACCGGCTTGCCAAGACTCGGCGCCTCTTCCTGGATGCCTCCGGAGTCGGTGACCACGAGATGGCAGTCGCTGAGCAGGCGCGCGAACTCGGCGTACGGGAGCGGCTCGATGAGCAGGACGTTTGGACGCCCGTGGAGCTCGGCCTCCGCCACCTCGCGGACCACGGGGTTGCGGTGCATCGGGAACACCACGTCGACGTCGGGATGGCTCCCGGCCACGTCGGCGACCGCGCGGAGCGCGTCCCGCATGGGTTCGCCCCACGACTCCCGCCGGTGCGCGGTCACCACGACGATCCGGCGTCCGGACGCGGCGAGGCGTTCGAGGCGGGAGTCGGTGTAGGGACGGCGGCGGGTCGCGACGTCGAACAACGCGTCGATGACGGTGTTGCCGGTGACCGCGACCGTGGGTGCCGGAACGCCGTCCGCGAGCAGATGGTCGCGAGCGGTGAAGGTGGGAGCGAGGTGCAGCGTGGCGAGCTGGGTGGTGAGCCGGCGGTTGATCTCTTCGGGAAACGGCGCGTGGCGGTCGCCGGTGCGCAGCCCGGCCTCGAGATGGACGAGCGGCAGCTGCTCGTAGAACGCCGCCAGCGCGCCGGCGAAGGTGGTCGTCGTGTCGCCCTGGACGAGGACGGCGTCAGGGCGTACCTGCCGTACGAGCGCATTGACGCCGACCAGGGCGCGGGAGGTGATCTCGGCCAGCGACTGTCCCGGGGTCAGGATCGCGAGATCGTGGTCAGGTCTGATGTCGAACAGCTCGTGCACCTGATCGAGCATCTCCCGGTGCTGACCGGTGACGGCCACGATGGGTTCGACCGTCTCCGAGGAGCGCATCGCCGCGATCACCGGTGCCATTTTGATCGCCTCCGGCCGGGTGCCGTAGACAACCATGACGCGGCGCACGTGGTGCCTCCTCTCCCGTTGCGGCGTCCGCCGGGTTGCCTCCCGTCGAACTACCGTCTGTCGAGGTCGTTGCTTCGCGGGTCCCAGGTCGTTGTCTGGTGGTGGGGGTGGACCCGGACGGGCGAAGCCCGAGCGGGGCCGGAACCACACAGGCCGTACGCCGACCAGGACGGCTGCGGCTGCCGGCACAGGCTAACGGGTAGTTTGCCCGGTTGGTATGTGGTGGGGAGGTTTTCGGCTCGCCGGCGACGGTGGGACCGGCCTGCCAGGGGCCGGTCGGTAACGTGACCCGGATCGGTCCTGGAGGCGGGGCTTCTCGGCAAGGAGGGCCAAACGTGGCAAAAGTTCGCAGGGCCGGCGTGGCGGCGTTGGCCGCATTCGTCGTGGTCGACGTCGTGCTGGTGGGGCTCGCCCTCCGCCATGTGCGCGGCGACTCCGCGGCACTCAGGGAGGCAGGTTCGACGCCGTTCCCCAGCGCCACGGCGCAGCCCTCCGGCACCCCGACCGCCGAACCCAAACCCACCGCGTCGAGCGGCAATCGGCCGCCCGTGCCCGCCCCAGACGCCGCCGCGTCCCGCACGATGGTCGACATCGGCCGCGGGCGCGCGGTGGCCCGGGCGGTCTCCGGTATCTGCGGCAAGGGCGGCGGAAATGTCGAGCTCTCCCTGGACGGCGGCCAGACGTTCGTCAAGAGTGACGTGCCGTCGGCGGCCGTGATCATCCGGGTGGCGTCGGTCGATGCGGACACCGCGTCCATCGTCGCGACCGGCACCGACTGCCGGTCCGTCACGACGTTCACCACGACGAACGGCGGCGGCACCTGGGAGCAGGCCGACGGCTCCGACGGCAGCTGGCACCGGCTTCCGCGAGCGGCCGCGCGCCTCCACGCACCGACCGGCAACGCCGACGTCCCGTGTGCGGATGGCCAGGTCGTCACGGCGTTCAGCACATTGTCAGGCGACCAGGCGTACGCCCTCTGCGGCGACGGCGCGGTGCAGCGCACGCTCGACGGCGGCCAGTCGTGGAAGGAACGCGGGGAGGTTCCGGGCGCCGCCGACCTGGACTTCGTCGACAGATCCACCGGTCTCGCTGTGGTGACGGGTGACCCGTCGTGCGCCGGCATCGCGGTGATGAAGACCTCGGACGGTGGTACGTCGTGGAAGTCCCAGACGTGTGTGGAGACCGACGCCTCCGAGCTCCCGGACGTCTCCGCCGACAGCGAACGCGCGTACATCGGCGCGGGGGAGGCGCTTTGGTACACCGAGGACGGCGGGGCGTCGTGGGAGCCGCGCTCTCCGTAAGACCCGGGCCGTCGCGACCGGCCGCGGTCTGAAGCGCGCGGGCGCTACCCGGGCTGTTCCCACGTCGCTCGGTTGGGTTCTCACACAGCGCAGGCGGCGACCAGGAGTTGTGATTGAAGGTTGCGGTGACCTGGCGGAGGAGTTTCGGCAAAGAAGCCGAGACACCTCCGCCAAGCCGCAGGTCAGGCGGCGACGCCTTCGCCCTTCGACCGCCGCCGGCCGGGCTCGATGCCGTAGCCGTACCCATAGCCGTAGGTGAGTGCCTCGGGTCCCTTGGCCGGTGCCATGTTGAGGACGGTCCCGAGCAGCCTGGCGTCCACCTTGGCGAGGTTGCCGATCGCCGTCTCGATCTGGTCGGTGCTGGTCTTGCCGTGGCGTACGACCAGGACCGCGCCGTCAGACATCCGGGCCAGCAGCGCGGCGTCGGTGACCGGCAGGAGCGGTGGCGCGTCGATGAGGATGACGTCGGCTCGGCGTTCGAGCTCGCTGAGCAGCATCTCCATCGCGCGGGACTGCAGCAGCTCGCTCGGGTTGGGGGGTAGGGGCCCGCTGGCGAGCACCTGCAGCGGGATGTCGCCCCAGGGCTGGATCGCGTCCTGCGGGGCGATCCGCCCGATGAGGACGCTGGTGAGGCCGACCGCGCTCTCGACACCGAGGTACTCCGCGAGCCGCGGGCGCCGGATGTCACCTTCGACCAGGATCACCCGCTGGCCGGCCTGGGCGAGCGTCAGGCCGAGGTTGCAGGTCGTGGTGGTCTTGCCCTCGGAGGGCACCGAACTCGTCACCACGATCCGCTTCGGGTGGCGGTCGACGTCGACGAACTGCAGGTTGGTACGTAGTTGCCGGAACGCCTCGGCCCGGGGTGATCGGGGCTCGATGTGGACGACCAGCGGGTTGGACTGCGCCTCGGGGTCGTGCGATATGACACCGAGGTTTGGTGCGTCCGTCTTGGAGCTGAGGCTCTCGGCTGTCTTCACGCTGGTGTCGAAGATCTCGCGGAGGACCGCGATGCCGATGCCCAGGACCAGGCCCGCGAGGATGCCGAGGCTGAGCGTGCGGCTGGGCTGCGGCGCGATGGGGGCTCCGGGCAGGGTCGGCGCGTCGATAGTGGTCGCCTTGATCGGCGAGGGCGCCTCGGGGTTCGGGCGTTCGAGTTCCTGTACGAACGTCGCGAACTTGTCGGACACCGCGCCCGTGAGTCGCTGGGCCCGGGCCGGGTCGGTGTCGGTGACCGTGATCTCGAGGAGCACCGTCTCGGGGAGCACCCGCGCCTTGATCTTGCTGCCGAGGGTCGACGGGGACATCGAAAGCCCCAGCTCCTGGATCACCGCCCGGGTCACGGCCTCGCCCCGCACAAGGTCGGCGTAAGACCGGGCCCGCTGCTGGGAGAAGAGCCCGCCCTGGTAGGCGCTGACCGCGGAGTTGTCGGTCTGGGTCACGCTCACGAAGAGCGTCGCCTTCGAGGCGTACGTCGGGGTCGTACGCAGGACCATGACCGCTGCGATCGCGACCGTCGCGGTCATGCAGAGGACCAAGATCATCCACTGCTTACGGATCACTCGGAGATATTCGCGAAGCTCCACAGGGAGCAACCTTCCTGGCCGTCTGTAAACTCGCTCGCCTCCAAGAGTCTGGCATGCCACTCATGCGACATGCCCGGCCAGAGTCCTTGTAACGTCCTGTAACGTCCTCCATCGCACCCAGGCAGGCTTGTCCGACATGTGAAGGAAAGGGCGGTGCCGACGTGTCGCAGCACGGCAGCAGCTCGCTGCAGGGCGTGCCGTGGTCCAGGGCCGGTCTCGTTGTCAACGACGTTGCGGCATGGGTCGTCGCTCTCGGACTCGCGACGCTCTTCCGCTATGACGGCGCGTTCGATCGCCTGGACACCGGCGGCCTCCTCGTCGTGATCCTGGTGGCCAGTGCTCTACAGCTGTTGTTCGGATTCCTCGTCAAGCTCTACCAGGGTGGCTACCGGACGGGGAGCTTCGACGAGGCCGTCATGATCGCCGCCGTCGGCCTCATCATCGGGGCGTCACTTCTCATCGTCGACCTCGCGGTGCAGCCGAGCCGGCTGGTGCCGTTGAGCGTCCCCTTCGGTGGCGCGATGGCGGCCGTGCTCGGGATGGTCTCGACCCGCGCGATCATCCGGGTCCTGCGGGAAGGCACCGCGCGCCCACGCGAAGGCGCCCGCACCCTCGTCTTCGGTGCCGGTGACGGTGGCGAGCAGCTGATCCGTTCGATGCTGACCGACTCCGACAGTCCGTACCTCCCGGTCGGTCTGCTCGACGACGACCCGGGCAAACGGCACCTGCGGATCAGCGGTGTGCGGGTCCTCGGCACTCGCCACGATCTCGTCGAGGTGGCTCACCGGGTGAGCGCCGAGGTGCTCGTGGTGGCGATCCCCAGCGGGCAGGCCGCGCTCTACCGCGACGTCGCGCACGAGGCTCGCCGGTGCGGGCTCGAGGTCAAGGTGCTGCCGGAGCTGCCCGAACTGCTGGCCCCGAGCCACATCACCATCCGCGACGTCCGCGACATCGACGTCACCGACCTGCTCGGCCGGCACCAGATCGACACTGACATCCAGGCGATCGCGGGATACCTCACCGGCAAGCGGGTGCTCGTCACCGGCGCCGGTGGTTCGATCGGCTCCGAGCTCTGCCGGCAGATCTCGCGGTTCGATCCCGCCGAGCTGATGATGCTCGACCGCGACGAGTCCGCGCTGCACGCCGTCCAGCTGTCGATCGAGGGACGCGCGCTCCTCGACACCGGCGACGTGATCCTCGCGGACATCCGCGACCACGAGCGGGTGCTGGCGATCTTCGAGGAACGCAGCCCGCACGTGGTGTTTCACGCGGCGGCCCTCAAGCACCTCCCGATGCTCGAGCAGTACCCCGCCGAGGGCTACAAGACCAACGTGCTCGGCAGCATCCACGTCCTTGAGGCGGCCGCGAAGGTCGGCGTCGAGCGCTTCGTCAACATCTCGACCGACAAGGCCGCCAACCCCACGAGCGTGCTGGGCCGCACCAAACGGTTGGCCGAACGCCTCACCGCCCACTTCGCCCGCTCGGCGCAGGGGAGTTTCCTGAGCGTCCGCTTCGGCAACGTGCTGGGCAGCCGCGGGTCGGTCCTCACCGCGTTCGCTCGGCAGGTGGCTGACGGCGGACCGGTAACGGTGACCCACCCTGAGGTGACCCGCTACTTCATGACGATCCCCGAAGCCGTCCAACTCGTCATCCAGGCGGCGGCGATCGGTCGGGATGGCGAGGCGCTCGTCCTCGACATGGGTGAGCCGGTCCGGATCGTGGATGTCGCGCGGCAGATCATCGAGATGGCCGACGCCGACGTCGAGATCGTCTACACCGGCATGCGACCGGGCGAGAAGCTGCACGAGGAGCTGCTCGGTAACGAGGAGGTCGACGCCCGGCCGTTCCACCCGCTGATTTCGCACGTGGACGTTCCAGAACTCGCCCCGGAGGCGGTGGAGTTCGCGGACGTGCTCGGGGTCCGGGCCGCCCTCGAGGAAGGGGACACAGCCGGGCATGCGGGACAGAACCTGTTAGTCTGCGCCGACAGCGACCCGCTGATCTCGTCCGACGTACAGTCTTCCGGTTGAACGCAGGAGCGGGAGGCAACGTCCAGGGCTCGGCCCGAGTCAGGGCGAGGGCCCGCGACAGATCTCCTCGGCTCATGGATAGGCAATGACCGCTAGCTCTGCTCAGACCCCTGCGGCGTCCCGGCGACCGAAGGCCGTGCACGTCTCGATCGTGCACCGCTCGACCGACATCCGGATCTTCCACAAGCAGTGCCGGTCCCTCGCGGCGGCGGGTTACGACGTGACGTTGTACGCCCGCACCGACGGGGTGGGTCCGGACGGGCGAAGCCCGAGCGGAGCCGGAACCCCCCAGCCGTACACCGAGGATGGCGTGCGGGTCGTTCCGGTTCCCCGGCATGGTTCGCGGGTGAGCCGGATGACGGTGGGCGTCTGGAGCCTCTTCCGTCCACTCCTCGCGCAGCAGGCCGACGTCTACCACTTCCACGACCCGGAGCTGATCCCGCTCGCGATCGCGTTGCGGGCGCGGGGTCGCAAGGTCATCTTCGATGCGCACGAGCCGCTGCCGGCGCAGATCATGGCCAAGCACTGGATTCCTGGTCCGTTGCGCCCGCTGGTGGCCCGGGCGACCGAGGTGCTCGTCAGGGTCGCCGGTCGTGGCATGACCGCGGTGGTCGCCGCGTCTCCCCTCGTCGCGGGCGTCTACGCCGGTGCGAAGCGGCTGGCGACCGTCAACAACTTCCCCATCCTTCAGGACCAGTACGCCGTGGCCGGCGGCGACGCGGACATCCCCTACCACCAGCGGACCCGCGGGATGGTCTACGTCGGTGGTCTGTCAGACATCCGCGGACTGGCCACCATGCTCGAGGTGGCCCGCATCGCGGGCACCAGGCACGGCGAGAAGCTCACGCTGATCGGCCCGTTCATGCCACCCGAGCTCGAGCAGCGGCTCGAAGACCCCTCGCTCACCGACGTCATCGACTACGTGGGGGTCAAGAAGCCGGTCGAGGCGCGGCAGCTGATCCGCGAGGCCAGGGTGGGCCTGATCCTGCAGATCGGGCCCGAGGCCTACAAGCAGAACCTCCCGACCAAGATGTTCGAGTACATGGCCGAAGGGCTGCCGGTCGTCGCGTCCCACTTCCCGCTGTGGCAGGGGATTCTGGACGACGCCGAGGCCGGTGTGGTCGTGCCGCCCGAGGACGGCAGGGCCGCCGCCGAGGCCGTGTCGCGCCTGCTCGCCAATCCCGCCGAGGCCGCCGACATGGGACGGCGGGGTCGCAAGGCCGTGCACGAGAAGTACTCCTGGGAGGCCGAGGCCCAGACTCTGCTGTCGCTGTACGACAGTCTGTTGCCCAGCGAGCTCGCGGCCGCGCGAGCTAGGTGAGCACCGTGGGGGGTGCGGCGCCGGAGGCGCGTGGCGTTGCCTCGACCAGCGCGCCGGCTCGCGTCGGCGCGCGCCGTGGCGTCGTCGAGATCGTCCTCGGCACCGTCCTTGGCCAGGGACTCCTGGTGGCGGCATCACCCCTGCTGTCCCGCCTTTACACACCGGCCGACTTCGCCCTGCTGCAGATCTTCACGGGTGTGGTCTCGATCGGCGCCGTACTCGCCAGCCTGCGCCTCGAACTCGCGATCCCGCTGGCCCGTGACCAGCACGAGACCCGCGCCGTACTCCGTGCCGGCCTGCTGGGCACGGTCGCGATCGCGGTTCTGGTCTGGCTGCTCGGCCTGCTCACCGCGGGCTTGTGGGCCGTCGGTGACACGCTGGTCGACCTGCGCGCCACCTGGTGGCTGGTGCCGGTGACCGTTGCGGCGATCGCCGTGTTCCAGCTGGTGAGTGCGGTGCTCGTCAGAGCCGAGCGTTACCGCGACATCGCCGGCCGGAACGCCGTCCAGGGGGTCGGCACGGCAGGCGCCCAGCTCGGGTTCGGTGTCGCCGGGATGGGGCCACTCGGGCTGCTGCTCGGCATGAGCCTCGGGCGCGCCGTGGGTCTGCTGTCGATCGCCCGCCGCGGGCTGTTCCCGCGCGAGCCCGGCCAGCCGCGGGCCGCGGTGACGGTCGCGGACATGACGAACGCGCTGTCGAGGTTCCGGAGGTTCCCGCTCCTCACCACCTGGTCGGCGCTGCTCAACAACGCCGGGCAGTACGCGCCATACCTCGTCTTCACCCTGACGTACGGCCAGAACCCCACCGGCTGGCTGGCGTTCACCACCCGGCTGCTCGCCCTCCCGGTCACCGTGATCGGCCAGGCGGTCGCGCAGGTCTTCATGGGACGCGGTGCCAGCGCCCAACGCGAGGCGTCAGGCGACCTGCCCCGGCTCACCTGGCTCGCCGTACGCCGGCTCGCCCTGCTCGGGGTGGGGCCGGCGATCCTGCTCACCCTCATCGGTCCGTGGGCGTTCGGTTGGGTCTTCGGCGGCGCCTGGGAGCGGGCCGGCACCTACGCGCAGATCCTCGCGGTGGCGTTCCTGGCGCAGTTCGTCGCGAGCCCCATCTCGAACGTCTTCAACCTCGTCGAACGCCAGGGCATCGCGCTGGTCTGGGAGGCCGTGCGGCTGGCGCTCGTGGTCGCCGTGCCGTGGCTCGTGTGGGCGCTCGGGGGTTCGGACGTCCTCGGGGTTGCTGCTTACGCGGCGGTTCTCGTGTTCTCCTATGGTGGTGTCCTCGCGTTGGCGTGGTGGGTGTTGCGTCGTGCCTGACCGCACTCCAGCCGCCGACGTCCCCCGCCTTGGCCGCCGCGGCCTCATCTGGCTCGTCGTCTACGCGATCGGGCTCGGAGCCTCCCATTTCTTCGTCATCGCGCCGTCGTTCGCCTACCTCGGCTTCGAGAAGATCCCACCCAACCCGCTCGTCGCGATCCTCATGGTGCCGACGTACCTCCTCTGTGCTCGGCGGCTGCCGGCATCGTGGGAGCGCCCGTCGGCGATCGTCTACTGGATGCTCTTCCTGGTCGTCGTCGCACCGATCCACGTCCTGCCGGTGTTCACGACCGACCTGTCCACGCCGGTGTGGCTCATGGTGGGCTCGGTGGCCGCGGCGTTCTGGCTCCTCGGGGCGATCTACTCCTGGCAGCTTCCCGACATCCGGAGGGTCGCCCTCGCACCGAAGGTGTACTGGCCGGTCTACGGCCTGCTCTGGCTCGCCCTGATCGGCGTCGTCGTCTCCTACTACGGCCTGCAGTTCCGCCTGGTGTCGCTCTCGGAGATCTACGAGATCCGCGACACCTACCGCGACTCCTTCGAGCAGGTGCCGCGGGTGTCGAGGTACGCCATCACCTGGCTGGGCAACGTCATCGCCCCGATCGCGATCGCGCGCGGACTGATGTCCAGGCGCTGGGGCTGGGCCATCCTCGGGGTCGCCACCGAGCTGTTCCTCGTCTCGATCACCGGCTTCAAGCAGATGCTGTTCTCGTCCGTCTTCGTGGCCGGCGTGGTGATCCTGGTCAAGACGACCGACCTGCGGCGGATCGGCTACCGCGTCGCGGCGCTGGTGGGCGCGGGCGTCATCGGGATCACGGCGTACGACTTCTTCACCGGCGGCTGGAGCATCTCGTCCATCGTCGTCCGCCGGATGGTGCTGACCAGCGCGGTCAACACGAAGTACCACTTCGAGTTCTTCATGGCGAATCCGAAGGCCTACCTCGGCTACGGCCTGCTGAGCCGGTGGGTGGACTATCCGTACGACCTGTCCCCGGCGTTCCTCATCGGGCAGGTCTACTACGGCAACCCGGGCACCAGCGCCAACGCCAACATCTGGGCGGACGCCTACGCCAACTTCGGGCTGCTCGGGGTCTTCGGCTTCACCGCGATCCTGGGCGTGGTGCTGATCTTCATCGACAGCGTCGCGAGGGACGTGCCGAGGGGCCTCGGTATCGCGGCGCTGGCCCAGTCGGCGTTCAGTCTCTCCAACACGGCGATGTTGACGGTCTTCCTCACCCACGGCATGCTGCTCGCCGTCTTCCTCGTCTACTTCATGCCATCGGACTCCCCGGTGACCCGGCCACCGCCGCGTTGGCGCCGGGCGCGCCAGAGCAGCGCCGACCCGCCCGGTGGCCTCGAAAACCCCGGTGGCCCTGAAAACCTCGGTGGCCCCGAGAACCCCGGCACCCCGGGGGGAGCGCACGCGAACGGCCAGGTGCCTGGCGACGGGGGTTCGGCCAGCACCGCGAGCGCCGCGACGAACGGAACCTCAGCCGGACCGGCGGCAACGGAGCCCCGGCCGACACCTCAAGGAAACCCAGGAAGCGAACGACACCCATGACCCAGGGTCGTAGCCGACACGTTCTCGTTCTCAACCACTTCGCCCTGCCCCGGTCCGAAGGCGGCGGCACCCGGCACGTCGAGTTGTTCAGCCGGTTGTCCCGCTGGACGCATCTCATCGTGGCGGGCAACCGCAACAACGGCACCCTCCAGAAGTTCGTCAGCAACTCGCCGGACTTCGTGACGGTCCCCGTGCCGGCCTACTCCTCCAACGGCATCGGGCGGGTGCTGAACTGGGGGATGTACGTCGCCGGTGCTCTGGCGGTCGGCCTGACCGCGCGGTGGCGGCGGGTCGCGGACACTCGGCCGCGCAAGGTCGACGTCGTCTACGCGTCCTCTCCGCATCTGCTGACGCCGCTTGCCGGTTGGCTGCTGGCGAAGGTGCATCGCGCTCCGCTGGTCCTGGAGATCCGTGACCTGTGGCCGCGGTCGATGGTGGAGTTGGGCTACCTGGCCGAGGGCTCCCGGATGCACCGGATACTGGTCCGGCTCGAAGGGTTCTTCTACCGCTCGGCCAAGCGGATCGTCGCGGTGGCCGATGGCTGGCAGCCGCACTTCTCGTCGTTCGGTGTGCCCCCCGAGAAGGTCGTCCTGGTGAGCAACGGCGCCGAGCCGGCCGACTTCACCCCGACCCTGACTCGCGACAAGGCCCGGGCGCACCTGGGCGTCGACGGGTTCGTCGCGGTCTACGCCGGCACGCACGGACCCGCCAACGGCCTCGACCTGATCCTCGACATCGCCCAGGACCTCACCGACTGCACGTTCCTCCTCGTCGGCAGTGGTCTTGACAAGGAGCGCCTCGTCGAGCGGGCCCGCCAGGAGCGGATCGACAACGTACGCTTCCTCGAGCCGGTGCCCAAGGCGGAGCTCGGCGACCTGCTCGTCGCCTGTGACGTCGGGCTGCACACCCTCGCGCAGGCCGAGCTGTTCAAGCAGGCGCTGAGCCCCAACAAGCTGTACGACTACATGGCGGCTGGGCTTCCGGTCATCACCAACGTCGGTGGTGACCTGGAGATGCGGCTGGCCGAGGCCGGTTGTGGCGTTCAGGGGTCGCCGCGGGAGGGCATGTCCGCTCGGCAGAGTCTCGCCGACGCGGTCCGTACAATCCGTGACCGATCCGTGGACGAGCGGCAGACGATGGGGCGTCGCGCTCGCGATTATGTGGAACGCCACGCCTCGCGGACGGCGATGGCCGCACGGCTCGAGAAGGTCCTGGACGACGTCGTTGCCGGTGATGCGCCAGTACCCTCCAACCATCGTTGAAGGATCTGCGAGGTGGGGGTGGGCCCAGGCGGGCGAAGCCCGCGTGGGGCCGGAGACTGCACAGTGGGGGTGGGCCCAGGCGGGCGAAGCCCGCGTGGGCCGGGACCACACAGCACCGGTCGGGAGGGGAGCTGCACAACTGGTGGGTGCGAGTGAGGCGAGGTCGACAGAGCGACCCCGTGTAGACCGGCGTGCGTGGGTTGGCCGGGCTGAGGCCGGCGCTCGCGCGGTGGTCGCGGGCGGCTGTGTTCTCCTCCTGCTGACGCTCGCGTCCTGCGCGGATGCCTCCCGGATCCAGCAGAGCTTCGAGCCGTCCCCGGTGAGCGGTCCCTCGTCGCGCCAGACGGTGGCTCCGCGGCCCACCATCACGCCGTCCGCGCCACCGATCCAGCCGATCAACGCCGGATTCGAGCAGAGTTTGTCGGGGTCCTGCCCGAAGCAGTGGACCTGCACCGCCAGCGGCGGGACCCGGGCCCTGCTCAGCACCACCATGAAGCACGAGGGCCGGCAGTCGCTCCAGATCAACGTCGGCAGGGGCCGCTACACCATGCGCAGCGGCGCGGTGCCGGCGCTCCCGCAACGCACCTACAGCGCGGCGGTGTGGCGGCGTTCGTCCACCGGACGTCCGTCCGGCGGCGAGTCCGTACGCCTGCTCTTCTACGACGCCAAGCGCAGGCTCGTCGGATCGGGTAGTGACCGCGGTGGGACGCCCAAGCCATGGACCTGGGAGGGCGTCGCCGTGAAGGCGGACGCGCCGGCCGGAACGGCGTACGTCGAGGTGGAGGTGTCGGTCGACGGACCCGACCGGACCGTCTGGCTGGACGGCCTGAAGATGCGGCACAGTCCGATCCTCGAGGTGTGGGGCGGCACCGGCGTACGCCGTGGTGACAAGAGCGACATCATGACCCTGCAGGTCACCACGCCCACGCCGGGTGGCGTCCACATCGGCACCATCAACGCCTTCGGCCAGCACCTGAGCGTGGCGGGACCGAACGTCATCGACAGCGACCAGAAGGGCCGGCTGACCTACACCGTCGCGGGCTCGGCCGGCTATGACCCCAAGACCAGGACTGTCCTGGTGCGGCCCGGTGGTTCGGCGACCATCCACGTCAAGGGCGGAAGGTTCACACCGACGCCTGGCACGGGATTCCCGCTGGCGACGCTGGGGGATCCGGTGGCCCAGTCTGAGTTCTTTGCCTTCGTCGCGGCCCAGAACTTCAACGAGACTCCCAGCCTGGTCGCCCTACCGAACCGCTCGGCCGTCCAGGAGTCGGTGGACAAGCTGGCGAAGTACCTCGACGGCCGGATGACCAAGGACGGCGGTTGGGGGATCGCCCATCCGTACTGGCCCGGGGAGATCCGATCTGATCCCCAGGCCATCGCGGTCCTCACCCAGGGATACCTCAAGCGGGCGCAGGCCTCCTCCGACCGGGTGTATGAGTCGCGGGCCCGGCGGGGGCTGGAGTGGCTGGTCAACAACCAGCGCCGGGACGGTAGCTTCGGCCTGCCGTGGGGGTTCGGTGCGGGCGACGGTCACTTCAACTACCGCGGCCACTACCCGAAGGGCACCTCCAGCCACCCGGTCGGGGCGCCGCTCGGTGTGGTCACGGTGGCCGGTGCGAGCACGCTGCTCGAGGGCTTCAAGGTGTACGGCGACGCGCGGTATCTCGCCGCCGCGATCCGGGCGATGGACTATCTCCTCCACGGGCGAAACGGCTTCCAGTGGCTCGACGCGAAGCGCACCCGTGGCAGCGTGCCGTACTGCGACCTCGAACCCATCCTCAAGCCGGGCGACCCACGGATCGCCGCGCACGACGTCGTACCCGCCCTCAAGAACACCTCCGTCGAGGTCTACAACATCGACGGCGCCGTCCTGTCGTTCCTGAAGGCGTTGTACGTCGAGACCGGCGACAAGCAGTTGCTCACCTACGGCGACGCGATCGCCACCAACCTGGCCGCCAAGGTGCGGGCCGACGGGTCGATCCCTTACTCGTGGTACGAGCCAGACCCGCACTCGGCGGGGTACGCCAACATCTCCTACACCGGTCTGCTGGAGTACAGCGAGATGCGGGGCCGCCAGGACTGGGTGGACCGGGCCGGGCGGGGCTTCAGCTGGATGGCCAACCACGCGAGGTCCGGGCTGGTGCCGACCGACTCCTACGCCTCGGTCTATGGTTTGAACCTCTCCGGCGACGTCACCAAGTACGTCACTAAGACGTTGGTGAAGCAGGGTCCCGACGGGTCCTTCAGTGACAACGAGGCGACCCGGACCGACGCGGTGTTCTTCGCCATCCTGTCCAGCCTGCTCCTCGATATGGGAGGTTGACCGCCATGCCCGTGCCCGCGTCGACCCGGACCGCCGAACTCGCCGTCACCGGTGGCGATCCCGTACGCACCACGCCGTTCGCGCCGTGGCCGTTCTTCGCCGACGACGAGATCGCCGCGGTGGTCGAGGTTCTGCGTTCAGGGCGGGTCAACTACTGGACCGGCGACGAGGGCCGGGTCTTCGAGCGGGAGTACGCCGCGGCCGTGGGGGCCGAGCACGCGGTGGCGGTCGCCAACGGGACCGTGGCGCTCGAGCTCGCGCTCCGGGCGGCGGGGGTTCAGCCTGGCGACGAGGTGGTCGTCCCGGCCCGCACGTTCGTCGCCACCGCCAGCGCGGCGGTGGCGATCGGTGCGCATCCGGTGGTCGCCGACATCGACGCGGAGACGCAGAGCCTCACGGCCGAGACCGTCCGGGCGGTGCTGACGCCGCGGACCCGCGCGATCGTCCCGGTGCACCTGGCCGGCTGGCCGGCACCGATGGACGAGTTGATGGCACTGGCTGACGAACACTCCCTGGTCGTCGTCGAGGACTGCGCGCAGGCACACGGCGCGGCGCTCGGTGGCCGCCCGATCGGCACCTTCGGGCATGTCGCGGCCTGGTCGTTCTGCCAGGACAAGATCCTCACCACGGCCGGTGAGGGCGGCATGGTGACCACGGACGACGAGGCGATCTGGCGAGCGGTCTGGGAGCACAAAGACCACGGCAAGAGCTATCAGGCGGTGTACGAACGCGAGCACCCGCCAGGCTTCCGGTGGCTGCACGAGTCGTTCGGAACGAACGCCCGGATGAGTGAGGTGCAGGCGGCCCTCGGTCGCCGTGCGCTCGCGAAGTTGCCGGCCTGGTCCGAACGCCGCCGCCGGTTCGCCGCCGCGCTGGACGCGGGGCTCGCGGGTGTGCCCGGGCTGCGGCTGACGGTCCCGCCGGACGGCGTACGACACGCCTACTACAAGTACTACCTCTTCGTCCGGCCCGAGGAACTCGCACCCGGTTGGACCCGCGACCGGATCATGACCGCGGTCGAGGCCGAGGGCGTGCCGTGCTTCCAGGGTGCGTGCGCGGAGATCTACCGCGAGAAGGCGTTCGACGCCGAGGGCCGGCCGCCCGCGCCGCTGCCGGTCGCCCGCGAGTTGGGGGAGACGTCGCTGATGCTGCTGGTCCACCCGACCCTGGACGACCGCGACATCGATGACACGGTCGAGGCGCTCCGTAAGGTCATGGCGGCCGCGACCGGGGCAACGAGCCGGTCATAACGGACTTCGTTACGCTGACCGGTCATGACCCCTGGCTTCGCCCCTGCGACCGAGCACTTCGTCGCGGCCAGCGCCGATGTCGACGAGCGTGCCGTGATCGGCGCGGGCTCGGCCATCTGGCATCTCGCCCAGGTCCGAGAGGGTGCCGTACTCGGGCCCGACTGCATCGTCGGCCGTGGTGCCTACGTGGGTTCGGGCGTCCGTGTCGGGGCCCGCGTCAAGATCCAGAACTACGCGCTCGTCTACGAGCCGGCGGTCCTGGAGGACGGCGTCTTCGTCGGGCCGGCCGTGGTGCTGACCAACGACCAGTACCCCCGGTCGGTCGACCCGTCCGGCGCGCTGAAGCGTTCCGATGACTGGGACGCGGTGGGCGTGACGGTGCGCGAGGGTGCGTCGTTGGGTGCCCGGGCGGTGTGTGTCGCTCCGGTGACGATCGGCCGCTGGGCGATGGTCGCGGCTGGTGCTGTCGTCACCCGGGACGTGCCCGACTTCGCGCTGGTGGCGGGGGTTCCGGCGAAGCGGGTCGGGTGGGTCGGGCGGGCCGGCGTACGCCTGGAGGCCGACGGTGACGGGCCTGACCGATGGCGTTGCCCGCAGACCGGTGAGGTCTATGTCGAAGCCGAGGGAATCCTCCGCGAGGGCCGGAACAACGCGGTGGGGGTGGGCCCAACGGGCGAAGCCCGAGGGGGCCGGAACAACACAGTCGAGAGCGAGACGAGATGAGTGCGGGGACCATTCCGGCGGCCAAGCCCCTGATCGGTGACGAGGAACGCGCGGCTGTTGATCGCGTTCTCCGGAGCGGCATGGTGGTGCAGGGGCCGGAGGTCGCGGCGTTCGAGGCGGAGTTCGCCGAACTGGTCGGCGGCAACATCTGCGTCGCGGTCAACTCCGGCACCAGCGCCCTCCACATGGGGCTGGTGGCGGCCGGTGTCAGGCCAGGCGACGAGGTCATCGTCCCGTCGTTCACCTTCGCAGCGACTGCCAACTCCGTGGCGCTCGCGGGCGCGACCCCGGTGTTCGCCGACATCGAGCCGGACTACTTCTGCCTGGATCCCGCCGCGGTCGAGGCTGCCGTGACGCCGCGCACGGTCGGCATCATGCCCGTGCACCTGTACGGTCACCCGGCCAACCAGACGGCCCTGGAGGAGATCGCCGCGAAGCACGGGCTCGCGATCTTCGAGGACGCCTGTCAAGCGCACCTCGCGTCGTGGCAGGGGCGGCCGGTCGGGTCGTTCGGCGCCATCGCCGCGTTCAGTTTCTATCCCACCAAGAACATGACGACCGGTGAAGGTGGCATGGTCGTTTGCGCCGACGAGGACGTCGCCCGCAAGGTGCGGTTGCTGCGTAACCAGGGCATGGAACGCCGCTACGAGAACGAGCTGGTCGGCTTCAACACCCGGATGACCGACATCGCCGCCGCGATCGGACGGGTGCAGCTGACGAAGGTTCGCGGATGGACCGAGCAGCGGCAGCGCAACGCCGCCTATCTCGACGCGCACCTGTCGGGGCTGGCTGGCATCACCACGCCGAAGGTCGCCGACGAGGCGACGCACGTCTACCACCAGTACACCCTCCGGTCCGACGACCGTGACGGCCTGCAGAGCAAGCTGACTGACGCAGGGGTGGGCACCGGCGTCTACTACCCGATCCCCAACCACCAGCTCCCGTCGTTCGGTCTCGACCTCGACCTGCCCGAGACCGCGCGGGCCTGCCGGGAGGCGATCTCCTTGCCCGTCCACCCGGCGCTGACGGAGTCTGATCTCGAACACGTGGTCGCGGCTGTGGCGAAGGCGGTGGAAGCATGAGCTTGCTGAGGGCTGGGCTGATTGGCCTGGGGATGATGGGGCGGCACCACGCGCGGGTGCTGCGTTCCCTCGACGGCGTGGATCTGGTCGCGGTCGCGGATCCGGGCGGTGACCCGCACGGCGTGGCGAACGGCCTTGACGTGCTGCCCGACGTCGAGAAGCTCATCGCCGCCGGGATCGACATCTGCGTGGTCGCGGTCCCTACGGCGTTCCACGAGGAAGTCGGGCTGACCCTCGCGGCGGCCGGCGTTCACACGCTGGTCGAGAAGCCGCTGGCCAGCAGTGTCGAAGGCGCGGCCAAGCTGGCGGATGCCTTCGCCGCGGCTGGGCTGGTGGGCTGCGTGGGCCACATCGAGCGCTACAACCCGGCGCTTCAGAACCTCCGCGCCCGCCTCGAGCAGGGCGAACTCGGCGAGATCTTCCAGGTGATCACGCGCCGGCAGGGGCCGTTCCCCAACCGCATCGCCGACGTCGGTGTGGTGAAGGACCTCGCGACCCACGACGTCGACTCGACCGCGTGGGTGACCCAGCGTTTGTATCGTTCCGTGTCGGCGCGCACCGCGCACAAGAGCGGCCGTCAGCACGAGGACCTGGTGGCCGTGGTCGCGCAGCTTTCCGACGGCACTGTCGTCAACCACCTCGTGAACTGGCTCTCCCCGATGAAGGAACGCGTCACGGTCGTCACCGGCGAGCGCGGTGCGTTCGTCGCCGACACGGTCTCGGCCGACCTGACGTTCCACGCCAACGGCGTCCAGCCGCTGGAGTGGGAGACGATGGCGTCGTTCCGCGGCGTGACCGAGGGCGACATGATCCGGTACGCCATCCCCAAGCCGGAGCCGCTCCGTACCGAACTCGCGGCGTTCCGGGATGCCGTCCTCGCGGAGGCGGAGCCCGGCACAGCCGGCAAGGGTGGGAGCATCGTGGGCATGCGGGACGGCCTGGCGATCGTCGAGGTGGCCGAGGCGATCATCCGCTCGGCGTCTGAGGGACGCACCATCGACCTGGGCTGAGCGTGCCGTGTCCGACTTTGTGATCGAGCGTGCGCGCCACCGGGACGCTGGCGAGATATTGACTGTCCAGCTGGCGGCGTACGTCGGCGAGGCGCAGAGGTACGCCGATCCAGAACTCCCGCCGCTTATGGAGTCACTGGCGGAGGTCGAGGACGCGATCACGTCGACCCATGTCCTCGTGGCCCGGGACGCGGGCCGGTTGGTCGGAAGTGTGCGTGGTCGCGTGACCGATCGCACGTGCGTGGTCGGTCGGCTCGCGGTCGCTCCCGACTGGCAGCGCCGTGGGGTGGCGCCGGCGTTGCTGCGCGCCCTGGAGGATGTCGTACGCGGTGAGGTGGACGCCTTCACGCTCTGGACCGGGCACCTGAGCGCGGGCCCGTTGCGGTTGTACGAACGCCTTGGCTATCGGGAAGTGCGCCGGGAGCGGGATACGGACACGGTGGTGCTCGTGTATCTGGAGAAGCAGCTCGGCTGAAGGGGTGGCGTTTCCGCCGGCCGGGAGCGCTTTCATGACCTTGCTCCTGATTCGGCATGTCGGCAGGCTCGATAACCCTTCTTTTCAAGGGTTATCGAGCCTGCCGGTCTTGTTTGCTTGTCCCGCTTCTCCGTGCCGGTTAGAACGGCGGCGGGTCCGGATCGTTTGGTTCTACGGGATCAGTAAGTCGTGGCGGGGTCACCTGGTACTCCCGCCCGTGCGGGTCGGTGTAGGTGAGGTGGCCCGGACTGGTCTGCTCGACCTTCCAGTCGCCCTCGGTCTTCACGCGGTGGTGGCGGCGGCATAGTGGTGCCACGTTGTTGACCGACGTTTCGCCACCCTCGGAGTACGGCTTCGTATGGTCAAGGTCGCAAGAAACTGCTGGGCGCCTGCACAGCATCCAGGTGCAGCGCTGGTTCAACGACTGCACAAACTCCGCCGGAAGACCACGTAAGAAACGCATGGACATTGGATGCAGGCTCAGCAGCTGTCCGGTGACTGGGTGGGTGATGCCGATGGCGAGCATCGCGTCGGGGTTGTCGAGATGGTTGGCGATCAGCCGTCGCGCTACTTCGGTGAGCACGGGTCCGAACCCGCCAAGCTCGGCTGGCCGCTTTGCCAGCTCGAACAGGGTGGTGATGGGCATGTTCAGCTGGAGTTTCGCCTTGATCGCTGCTTTCCAGGACCGGAACGCGGCCGGGATCTCCTGCTCGGGGATTGGTTCCCGGTCAGCGTCGCCACCCGGACCGCGTCCGGGTTCGCCGCCTCCCATGGCCGCGTCGCTCTCACCAGGGGCTCCGTTATTGCGGGCCTGACGTGCGGGCCGGTCCAGCGGGTGGGTGTAGGTGGCGGGTTTGCAGTCCTCGCACGGGCAGCCCGAAGGGTGGTGGTCGTGGTCGCACCCGGTGTGCCGGCACCCATCCTGCCCGGCGGCAGAGTCTTCGCGCGCACCCTCAGCTTCGGAAGAGCTGTCGGCGTTGTCGTGCTCGTCGAGCAGGTCGTCAAAGGATCCTTGACGCGGGCTGGAGTCCTCGCTGCTCTCCCGGTCGCCCTTCTCGCCGTCACCGTTCTCGCAGTCGCAGTCCCCGCCGGCACTCTCAGCATCGGCACCCTCAGCATCGGTGCTGGTCGGTTCACGATTGGCGGCGCCTTCGCGGGCTTCTTCCTCGCCGTCGCAAACGATGACGTCGGCCTCGCCGTTGCAGATGATGACGTCGGCTTCGCCGGAGAGGAGGGAGATGGCGATGTCGGCGCGTAGTTGGGGGAGGGTGCGTTCGTCCCCGCGTGCCTTCTCGGTGCGGGCGATGGCGTCGATCAAGGCCCAGGCTTGGGCTGCTTGATCGTGGGGGATGCCGTGCAGGCG
>NZ_KB892796.1 GCF_000373925.1 Actinopolymorpha alba DSM 45243
AAGGTGTACACGATGTGAGACAAATGCCCGCCTTGTCCCCACATCACGGTCAGACCCGTCGATATCGTGCCGCGAAACCTTCAGCTGATGCCAAAAAGAGGGCATCTACTTAACATTCGGCGAGCTTCACCCAGAATCCAGCAATGTGTTCGGCGCCAGAGGTTCTGAATTCGCCTCCGGTGTTGTCATAGGAACCTCGGCTAAGAGGCCGAGAAACCTCTGACAACTCGGGGTTGGATCAGCGGGGTGGCCGGGTGGCGGGACCCTATCCCGGGCGGACGGCGCCGTAGTAGGGCATCTCGCCGATCGGCGCGTACTCGACGCTCTTACCCGGACGCGGCGCGTGGATGATCATGCCGTTTCCGGCGTAGATGCCGACGTGGTGCATGTCGCTGTAGAAGATCACCAGGTCGCCCACCCGGAGGTTGGAGCGGGAGACCTTGGCGGAGACGGCGTACTGCTTGCGCGAGGAGTGCGGGAGCGAGACGCCCGCCTGACGCCAGGCCATCATCGTCAGACCTGAGCAGTCCCAGCTGTTGGGACCGTCGGCGCCGAAGACGTACGGCTCGCCGAGCTGGGCTTGGGCGTACGCCAGCACGATCGCACCGCGGCCACTGCCCGGCGGCGGAAGCGGGACCCGCTCGTCACCGCGGGAAGAACGGTCCTCGGCCCGCTGGCGCTCCTCCGCTGCCTCGAGCCGGCGGCGTTCCTCGGCGCTGAGCTGGCTGAGGATGCGCCGGGCCTTCTTGGCGTTCGTGTCGGCGGCCTTCTTGCGCGCGGTGGCGGTGTCCTTGGCCTCGCGGTAGCGGGTGAGCTCAGCCTCGCGGGCGGCCTTCTGCTCGGACAGGCGCTTCTGATCAGCCTGCAGTTGGCGCAGGAGATCACCCTGCTGGCCGGCGAACGCCTTCGCCGTGCTCATCTGCGCCAGGAACTCCTCGGGGTTGTCTGCCACGAGCAACTGCACGGTGGTGTCGAAACCGCCGGTGCGGTATTCGGCGGCGGCGAGTTGGCCGATCGTGGCGCGCATGGCGTCGAGCTTCTTCTGCTGCCGGTCGACGTCGCCTTTGAGCTTGCGGAGCCGGCGCGCGCTGGCCGCCATCTGGTCATCGAGCTCGTTGGCTTCTTCGGTGACCTTCTCGGCCTGTTCGTACAGCTCGTCGACCTGCTTGCGGACCTCATCGATGTCGCGAGAAGGCTCGGCGTAGCTCGACCCCGGAAGCGCGGCGACCACGGCGAGCGTGGCAGTGCCGAGAGCGAGCAGTGCGCGACCCAGAGGACGTCTGCGGCGATTCGACACGAGCAGCGGTCCTTCCTTTGCTCATACGACTGGCCGAGCTGACCAAGTCGTCCACGCAGGACCCCGGGGGGCGACTCTAGTGATCGACCACCGATCCTTCAAACCCGCCCGGTGGCCACCTTGGTCGGCTTCCCGCTGCACGCTGTCGTCCTGGCATGAACCGGCAACGCCACTCCAGCAGATCGAGCTCGTCAAGGGTCGTTCGACACGCCCTCGGCAGGGTAACGTCATCCAGGTGATCGTGGTAACGGCTGCACTGAAGGGCGGGGTTGGCAAGACGACCACCTCGGTCTATCTCGCTGCGCTCGCGAGTTCCAACCGCCGCTCGGTCACCCTCGTCGACTCCGACCCACAGGCGAGCGCCGCGGAGTGGGTCGAGCACGCGACTGACGACCGCTTCCAACGCATCGACGTCGTCGAAGCACCCACCGAACGCCTGCTCACCAGGGCGCTTGACCGGACCGCTTCCGATGGCGTCGTCATCGTCGACACCCCACCCGCGCACGAACGCCTGCTCGCCAAGGCCCTCTCGCGGGCGAACGTCGTGGTGGTGCCCACCCGGGTGGGCGGGATCGAGACCTCGCGGGTGGAGGCGGTGCTCGACATCGTTCCCGCCAGCACCCCGCGCGGGCTCGTGATCTGCTCGGCCCGGACCTTCACCCGTAGCTACCAGGACGCACTGGCTACGTGGTCGAAGGCGGGGGTCCCCGTCTGGGGTTCGGCGCCCGAACGCGTGGCCATCACGGCTGGGCCGACCGCGCCGCTCAGCAGCGACGGTCTCGACGCCTACCGCAGAGTCTGGCGCCGGGCGCAGACGGCCGCGCGCTCGGCCTGAGCGGCCGCGTTCCTCGACGCGCCCCGCCGCGGGGTCCCCGTCCCTCAGTGGCCGCGGGAGTGGTCCTGGAGCTCGCCGGGCCGCTGGCCGCGCTCGACGACGACGAACTGCCCCATCATTCCCTGGTCCTCGTGCAGGAGCAGGTGGCAGTGGTACATGTACGGCACGTTCGGGTCGGCGTAGTCGGTGAACCTCATGATGAGCCTGATCGGCACCTGGGGCGGCGCATAGACCGTGTCCTTCCACCCGGCGAGTTCGGGCGGCGGCTCCGCTCCGTCCACACTCAGGACCTGGAACTGCACGTCGTGAACATGGAAGCTGTGCGGGAGCCCGTCCTCGTTGACGACCTCCCAGATCTCGGTGGTGCCGTTGGTGACCACCTCGTCGATCCTGTCCATGCGCATCCGCTCGCCGTTGATCGTATGGTCGGACTCCAAGGCGAACGCCCGCGTCGTGCCCGCCTCCGACTCCGCGATCCGCGGGACGTCGACCAGACGCGCGGGCAGCGCCGGGGACGCCGAGAGGGATGACGTGGCCCGCAACTCCAGCACGTCGAAGGTGTCCTCGCCCCCGGTCACCCTTCCGATGCCGAACAGCAGACCCAGGTCGTGCGGGAACGACCGCAGCACGATCCGTTCGCCCGGCTTCATCGACACCACGATCTCCGCACGCTCGGCGGGGGTGAGCTGGATGCGGTTGGTTTCGTACGGCGCGCTCAGCAGCCCGCCGTCGGTGCCGATGAGGGCGAAGCGGCGGTCGTCGGCGAAACCGAAGGAGTACGAACGCGCGGTGGACGCGTTGAGCAGCCGGAGCCGGACGCGTTCGGTGCTGACCTCGTAATAGGGCCCCAGGGTGCCGTTGACCAGGAGTGTGTCGCCGAGAGTCCCGGACGGGCTGCGCTCACCTTCGACGAACCGCCCGTCCCCGTCGAACAGCTTGTCCTGCACGATGACGGGGATGTCGTCGATGCCGTACTCCCGCGGAAGGTCGAGCGCGGCCTCCTCCTCGTCGTCCACGATGAACATCCCGGCGAGCCCGCGGTAGGCATGCCGGCCGGTCTCGCCGTGCGGGTGCGGGTGATACCAGAGGGTCGTGGCCGGCTGGTCGATCCGCCAACTCGGTGACCAGCTCTGCCCCGGCTCCACCGGCTGGTGCGGTCCGCCGTCGGCGCTCGCCGGCAGGTGCATGCCATGCCAGTGCACGGACGTCGTCTCGTCGAGTTCGTTGCGGACGTTCAGGACCACCTGTTCACCCCGCCTGGCGCGCAGGGTCGGCCCCAGGTGGCTGCCGTTGAAGCCCCAGGTGTCGGTGGTCCGGCCCGGCCTGAACTCCGTCCGTCCAGCCTTCGCGACCAGCGCGAATGCCCGCTTGCCCGCCTGGATGGTCGATTCCGCGAGCGGCGGGATGGCCAGCGGCTGGTCGAAGGTCACCTCGACCCGGTTACCACCAGATCCGGTGCCGCCACGGCCGCCGCCAAAGGCGCCGCCGTTGGGCTCACAGGCGGTGGCCAGGGGCAGGGCGAGTGCGGTGCTACCGGCGAGCCGGAGGAGGTCTCGTCGGCTCAATCTCATCGCGTACTCCTACGAGTGGGGCCGCGTGGCGCGGAGTGCTGGGGCGGAGTGCCCCGCTCACCAGCGACGCTAAGAACGCCCGTCACTCACCGACAACACACGCCAGGGCGATCTCGCCCTCCCCCCACAGGGGTACGTCGTCACGGCAGGAGTTGGTCAGCCAATGCGCCGGCGGGCCTCGGCGATCACCTCGATGGTCGCCGCGTCGCAGGGGTTCGGGCTGCAGACCAGCTCCGCGACCCCCTCGGCCTCCCAGGCGGCGAACGCCTCCGCCAACCGGTCGGCATCAACCGGCAGGGACCGCTCGATGTCGTGGCCGACCAGGATCCCGGCGGTGCGTTCGAGGGTGGCCGGATCGCGGCCGGCCGCGGTGCACGCCTCGGAGAGCGCGCGGTTGGCCTCCCGGAACGCGTCATCTGGATCGCCGTACCACGCGAGGTTCCACGAGTCGGCGTACCGCGCGGTCAGCGCCAGCATGCGCGGCGACTTGGCCGCCACCAGGATCGTCGGTGGTACCCGGCCGGGACGCTCGCGGACCGGCGCGTCGGTGACCTGGCGGTATTGCCCCTCGAAGGTCGCCCGGCCATCCCGCAGCATCCGGGTGAGGATCTCCGTCGCCTCCTCGAACCGCCCGACCCGGTGGTCGAAGGGGATGCCGAAAGCGTCGAACTCCGGCTGGTGCCACCCCGCGCCGAGCCCGAGAATCAGCCGGTCGCCACTGATGTCCTGCAGGGTGTCAGCCATCCGCGCGAACACCGCGGGCGGCCGGAACGCGGTGCAGAACACCAGCGCGCCAAGGCGAACCGTCGACGTCGCCTCGGCCAGCCCGGTCAGGACGGTCCAGGCCTCCCACGGCGACTCGATGGCCTCCTCGGGACCGCCACCGAGGAGATGGTCGTAGACCCACACCGTGTCCAGTCCGCTCGACTCGACCTTCTGGGCAAGGGCCCGAAGCTCGGAGTAGGGCTGCGGAACGCCGGGCGCGGACAGCGCACCCATCGGGAGCATCACACCGACTCGCATGGAACGAACCTAGCGGAACGGGATCACGACCACCGGGCAGCGGGCGTGGCACACGCAGTACGAGCTGACCGAGCCGAGGCAGCTGGGCGACCCGGGGTCGCGCCCGTGGCTGCCGACGACCAGCGCGCTCGCCTTGCCGGCCATCGCGCACAGCGTCGGGCCGGGTTCGCCGTAGATGACCGACTGGTGGACAACGACGCCCTGGCGTTCCGGCGCGGCCCGGCGTACCGCGGTGTCGAGCAGGTCCTCGTGTGCCTGGCTCAGTGCGTCGAGTTCCTCCGGTGGAGCCGGCGGCGCGGGCAGGGCATCTGCTGTTGGCGGTGGCGTGAGCGAGCACACCGACACCGCGTGCACGACGCGGTGGGTACGCCGCGCCTGCTGGACCGCCCAGGCGAGCGCCCTCCGGGTCGCCGCGGATCCGTCCACACCCACCACGAGGACGCCCTGCGGCTCGTCGGTTCCGGCGTTCCGTGGCGTCGTCACCGTCGGCCCTCGCCCGGAGCGAGCAACGCCAGAAGATCGGTGGTGGTGAGGATCCCGACGATCTGCTCCTCCTCGGTGACGAGCACCGCGTCGTCCCGGCTCCTCAGCATCTCCTCGGCCGCTCCGCTGAGGCTGCGCGCCGGGGACACCTCCGCCGGCGGGCGGCGAGCGAGGTCAGCCGCGACCAGCGGCCGCCGGTGCGGCGACGCCGCGGCGAGTTCCCAGACCACGTCAGTCTGGTGCAGCAACCCCACGCACCGGCCGCGATCCATCACCGGCAGGTGGCGGACGCCGGCGCCCCCCATCAACAACAGCGCCGCCTCGGGGCCGGTCGTCCCGAGGACACCCATCACCCGCGTCGTCATCACGTCACGGACAGGGCGCTCACCGAGCGCGGGTGGCGCCGCTCCAGGGGTGGCAAGCGTGCCGGCCGCCGCCACCTCCGCGCCGGGTGCCGTGACGTCCGCGCCGATCTCAGGTACCAGGACCTCAGGTACCACGACCACCGGGCACTCGGCGCTGGCCACGCACTCCACCACGATCGCGGGAGGCGACGGACCCTGACGGAGAGCGTGGCCGAGTACCAGAAGGTCGGCGCCCTTGGACCGGCCGGTGAGGACGTCGAACGGTGTGCCGCGCAGGACCTCCCGGAACACCCGCTGGCGCAGCGGGTGCGGCGGCGGCAGCGCCACCTCGACCGCGGCCTCGAGTACCTCCTGGTCCTGCTCGTCCTGCGCTCGGTCCGCGGCTCGGTCCTGCGCTCGGTCGTGGTTGGGCCTGGCCGGGTGCGGCGCGGCGAACACCGCGTCAACCGGGAGATCGAGGCGTTCGGCTTCTTCGGCCGCCCAGCGCAACGCCGCAGCGCTCGCCCGGGAACCGTCCACGCCGACAACGATCCGCGCACCCTCCACGCCGGACCACCACCCCCGGTTGGGCCTTGGAGCCTGACCCGCCCGGCTGGTCAGACCTTGGCGCCGCAGACCACCTCGACAAAGTGACCCACCTGCTCCTCAGACAGGTTGCGGCCCAGGTCTGCTTCGCTGATCATGCCGACGAGCCGGTGGTTGTCGATGACGGGGAGCCGGCGGATCCGGTGGTCCTCCATCAACTGCAGCACCTGCCGGACGTCGGCGTTCGCCTCGACGGTGAACGGCTTGCCCTGGGCGAGTTCGCCGGCTGTCATCGTTGTCAGGTCGCGCCCCTCGGCCACCGCTTTCAGCACAATGTCGCGGTCGGTGATGATGCCGTGCAGCCGGTCGTCGTCACCACAGATGGGCAGCGCACCGACGTCCAGGTTCCGCATCTTCTTGGCGGCTTCCTGGAGGTTCTCGTGCTCCCCGATACATTGGGCGCCGGTGTGCATGATGTCGCGTGCCGTGGTCATCGTGGTGTTCGCCCCCCTCGCTGTCTGCCCATACCAATCGGGACGTGTCGCGCGGAAACGCCCGTGCCCGCTCGCTGATCCGGCGGGGTTCAGGAGCCGGTTGGGCAGCTCCCCGTCGTTCATCCCGTTCTCATCGGATCCGAATGCCGCCCGGTCGGCGAAGGGCCGAGCGGTCACGGTTGCCGGGGACCTTCGCCACTTCACCCGTCAGGACATGCCGTACCCCGTAGTCAGGACATGCCGTACCGCACGACCTTCGTGGGAACGACGATCCGGCGCGTCAGGAGGTCGAGCGCCCGGTCAGCGGGTGCGGACAGGCGCTGGACCAGCAACCCGGCGGCCTGCCGTCCGAGCTCGCGCGGGTCGTAGGCGACCACGATCAGTGGAACGCCGAGCACGTCGGCCAACTCGAAGTCGTCGAACCCCGCCAGCGTGGTCTCGGGCGCGAGCTGGCGCGTTGCCCGGATGGCGCCGAGCGTGTTGCGGCTGTTCGCGCAGAACAACGCGGTCGGCGGGCGGCGGAGGCGGAGCAGGTCGCGGGCCGCCTCCTCCGCGGCCGGGATGGTCCGCTGTTGGCGCCGGACGTAGCGCTCGTCGAGCGGGAGGCCAGCTTCCTCGAGCGCGACGCAGAACCCGCGGAACCGCTCGGCGCTGGTCCACACCGACGGGGGCAGCCCGAGGAAACCCACTCTGGTGTGGCCCGCCGCCACCAGCGCGGCGGTGGCCTCGCGTGCGCCGCCGAAGTCGTCGACGAGCACCGAGTCGATCTCCGGGCCGGCCGGGGGTCGGGCACCGAGCACGACCGGGACGGAGCCGGCCGCCTTCGGGTCGAGGTGCGCGTGGTCGCTGCCGGCGGGTACGACGATCATGCCGTCGACGCGGCGAGCGATGAGTTCCTTGACGAGTTGGCGTTCGCGTTCGGCGTCCTCATCGGTGTTGGCGAGCACCACCTTCAGGTCGTTCTCACCGGCGACCGACTCCACTCCGAGCGCGAACTGCGAGTAGAACGGGTTGGCGAGGTTCGTCACCACCAGGCCGATGAGGCCGCTCGTCCGCCCCAGGCGGAGGTTGCGGGCCACTTCGTTACGTCGGTAACCCAACGCCTTCACGGCGGCGAGGACGCGCTCGCGGTTTACCGGTGACACGCGGGGATCGTCGTGCAGCACGCGCGACACCGTCATCGGGCTGACGGAGGCGTACTCAGCCACGTCCCGCATCGTGGCCGGCCTGCGCGGCGCGGGACCGCCCTCGTCCACGGCCCACTCCCCTTCGCACTCGGCCCGGCTCCGCTCGGTCCGACTTCGTCTTGACCCGTCGCGCGGACGGTGCGCCGCGCCGGATCAGCGTACGCCCGTGGTATCGACACCATGCGTAGCGCACCCAACCGTCGCGTCCACAGCCATCGTCGCCGGGGTCAATTCTGGCCACCCGAGACGTAACACAGGAAGGCGTTCGTGCGGTAGAACATTCCTCACGAGAAGCGTCCGGGGTTCTCCATCTGGTAGCACCGTCACACCCGGACAGCACGTTATCGATACCTCGCAGCGTCTGGACACGGCCAGGTCGCGACGGGTCCCTTCGACCCGTCGGAGGCGGTCGCGAAATGAGGGGTTGACCGATGACCGACGGCATCAACACATCGGGGGCCAAGGACACCACCACGACCGGGGGACTCTCGCGGCGGGCACTGCTGCGGAACGCCGCTTTCACGGGGATGTCCGTCGCCCCCGTGGCGAGCCTGCTCGCGGCCTGCGAAGGCTCCCGCTCGGATCCTGCGGGTGAGAGCGAGCAGGACGTCAAGACGCTCTTGCTCGACCACCACGGCGGTCGGGTCCAGTCGCCCGATCTCTGGAACCCGCTCGTCAGCGGCTTCACCAACAACGCCGGCTTCCACCAGGCCCTCGCCGAACCGTTGTTCATCCTCAACTACGAAAGCGGTGAGATCGAGCCCTGGCTCGGTGAGAGCTTCACCTCCAACGACACGCTCGACGTGTGGACGCTCACGATCAAGGACGGCATCACCTGGTCGGACGGCGAGGCCTACGACGCCGACGACATCGTCTTCACCATCGAGGTCCTGCTCAAGAACGCCGAGCTCAACAACGCCGCTCCGATGCAGGAGTGGGTCGACAAGGTGCGGAAGGTCGACAAGACCACCGTCGAGTTCACCCTCAAGAAACCCAACCCGAGATTCCAGCTGGACTACTTCTCGGTCAAGATCCACAGCAGCCTGGTGGTCGTGCCGGAGCACATCTGGCGTGGCAAGGATCCCTTGACGTTCAAGAACTACGACAAGAAGCAGAACTGGCCGGTCTTCACCGGCCCCTACCAGCTCTCCTCTGCCAGCCCGACGAGATTCGTCTACACCCGGCGCGGTGACTGGTGGGGCGCCAAGGCGGACTTCAAGCCACTACCCCAGCCGGAACGCTTGGAGTGGATCGTCAACGAGACCGAGGACATCAGGGTCGCCCGCGCCACCGATCACCAGTTGCACAGCGTCGCCGACCTCACCGCCGGGGCGTTCGAAAGCCTCAAGGCCCGCAACAAGGACGTCATCTCCTGGCTGCCCGAGAAGCCGTACGCGTGGAGCGATCCCTGCACCCGGCTGCTGAGTCTCAACAACGCGATCGCGCCATGGAACGACCGGGAGATGCGCTGGGCGCTCAACTACGCGATCGACCGCGAGGAGATCGTCAGGATCGCCTACGAAGGAACGACCACTCCGGCGAGGTTCTTCTACCCGAACTACCCCGCCGTCCAGGAGTACGTCAACCTTCTGGAGTCGGAGGGGCTCTTCGAGGAGTACCCCATCCTCACCCACGACCCCGACAAGGCCAAGCAGATCTTCGAGTCAAAGGGATACACCCGCACCGGGGATGGCTTCTATCGCAAGGGCGGCAAGGAGTTGCGCCTCCAGATCGACGCTCCGACCGATTTCATCGAGATCTGGCGCTATGCCGAGGTGATCGGCGAGCAGCTCCAGCGTGCCGGCATCAACGCGACGGTCCGCAAACTCGCGATCGCCACCTGGGGAGACAACCTCGGAAACGGTCGATTCGACGCGGTCACCGACTGGTCGGCCTGCGGCTCGGTGACCGAGCCGTGGTTGTCGATGAACCTCTTCCACGCCAGGTTCGTCGTTCCGATGGGCAAGCCGTCGGAGTCCAACGCCGTTCGCTGGAAGAACGCGGAGTACAGCAAGCACGTCGACGCCCTGGCCAACCTTCCCCTGGGTGACAAGCGGATCGAGGGTCCCTTCGTTGCCGCGGCCCGGATCTGGCTGCGGGAGTTGCCGTTCCTCCCGATCGCCCACGCCCGCAAGCTCTACGCCTTCGACACCCGGTCGTGGACCGGCTGGGCGACGAGTGAGAACAACTACCTCCAGCCGACCTTGGACTGGGCCAATGCCCACAAGATCATCCACAGCCTTCGCCCCGCTCGCTGAGGACATGTGCCGGTCGCCGGTGGGAAGGGAGCGAAACAATGCGAGGGCTCAGTCTCGGGTACGTCATCCGACGCGTGGGGATGTTCTTCTTCACCATCTGGGCGAGCGCGACGGTGATGTTCTTCATCCCGCGGCTGGCGCCCGGCGATCCGGTCTCGGCCATGGTCACCCGGCTGACTTCGCAGGCCGGACGGGTCGAGGGCAGCGCGGCGCTCATCACCGCGTGGCGGCAGAGGTTCGGGCTCGACGATCCGCTGCTGGTGCAGTACCTCCGCTATCTGCGTGGGATGCTGACCTTCGACTTCGGCTACTCGCTCGCGCAGTTCCCCACCGAGGTAGGCGCGATGGTGGGCAGGGCGATGCCGTGGACGATCGGTCTGCTCCTGATCTCGACCGTGCTGACCTTCCTGGCCGGAACGCTGATCGGCGCGCTGATGGCGTGGCGGCGTACACCACGGTTGCTGCGGTGGTTCCTGCCCGTCTCGCTGACGTTCACCGCGATTCCCTTCTACATCCTTGGCATCGTCCTGGTGTACGTCTTCGTATTCGCTCTCGGGCTGTTCCCGGTCTCCGGCGGCTACCGCAACGATCTCACGCCCGGCTTCGATTTCGCCTTCATCAACAGCGTCATCCAGCACGGGACGCTGCCGGCGATGTCGATCGTCCTTGCCAGCATGGGATTCTGGGCCCTCGGTATGCGCGGGATGATGGTCACGGTCGCGGGCGAGGACTACCTCACCCTGGCACGCGCGAAGGGTCTACGGCCGCTGGATGTTCTTTTCCGGTACGAGGTCCGCAATGCGATCCTGCCCCAGGTCACGGCTCTGGTCCTGGGCCTCGGCGGCATCGTGGGTGGGACGGTCCTGGTGGAATACCTCTTCGGTTATCCCGGCATGGGCGCGCTTCTCTATCAGGGCATCACGAACTCTGACTTCACCGTCATCCAGGGAATCGTCTTCATCCTCATCCTGACGACGGTGACGGCGGTCCTCATCGTGGACCTGATCTATCCGCTGCTCGACCCGCGCATCACCTACGAGAGGAGGTGACCTATGGCCGGGATCACCCTGACCCAGCAGGCGTCCGGGCAACGCCAGGCCACCTCGCCGTGGCTCAACCCGAAGCTGGTCGCGGGTTTGGTGATGGTCGCGCTGGTCCTCGTCCTGACTCTGATCGGTCTGATTCTCTGGGACGTGACCCTGGCCAGGGCCGCCAGCTCACCCCTCAACCTGCCGCCGTTCTGGGTTCCTGGCGGGACGATGGCTCATCCCCTGGGCACCGAGAGCAGCGGACGTGACCTACTCGCGCTGCTCATCGTCGGCGGACCCATGACCCTGCAGGTGGGTCTCATCGTCGGCATCACCAGCATGGTCATCGGCATCGTTCTCGGCTTCGCCGCCGGCTACCTGGGCGGCGCCGTGGACGCCGTGATCCGGACGCTTTCCGACACCGCGCTCACCATTCCCTCGCTCGCGATCCTCATCGTCATTTCGGCGTACGTACGCCAGATGGACGTCACGACCATGTCGTTGATCGTCGCGCTGCTGGCCTGGGCCGGTCCGACCCGGGTGATCCGCGCCCAGGTCCTGTCGATGCGGGAGCAGGGCTACGTACGCATGGCCAGGCTGACGGCGCTCCCGACGCCGCACATCATGTTCCGGGAGATGATGCCGAACCTCTTGCCGTATCTCGCGGCGAGCTTCATCGGCTCCGCGTCAGGCGGCATCCTCGCAGCGGTGGGGCTGGAGGCGCTCGGGCTCGGCCCACAACGTATCCCGACACTGGGCATGACGGTTTCCCAGGCGATCCAGGGGTCCGCGATCCTCCGGGGCATGTGGTGGTGGTGGGGCACTCCGACGATCGTCCTGATGGTCATCTTCATCGGGCTGTTCCTCGTCGCGATCGGCCTCGACGAGGTTGTCAACCCGCGGTTGCGGGGGGTGCGCGGATGAGCGAACGAAGTGAGCGAACCATCCAACACAGCGCCGAAAGAGCCTCGTGCGCGCCCGCAGCGAAGCGAGGACGTGCATGAGCGAACGAAGTGAGCGCAGCCGGCGAGGGCGGCCGATCCTCGACGTACGCGACCTGCGGGTGCACTACTCCACGCCACATGGGGACGTCATCGCGGTCAACGGCGTCAGCTTCAGCGTGGCCGAGGGCGAGACGCTCGGACTGGTGGGTGAGTCGGGCTCGGGCAAGTCCACGGTGGCGATGGGCGTACTCCGGCTCACCTCTCCACCGGGCCGCGTGGTCGGTGGATCAGTGTCGGTGAAGGGTGAGGACATTCTCGCGATGCCCGAGGCAGCGCTCCGCCGCCGGCGTTGGCGGGAGCTGGCGCTCGTGCCGCAGGGCTCGATGAACTCCCTCAACCCGGTGCTCCGCGTCCGTGACCAGATCCGCGACGTGATCGAAACCCACGAAGGAAAGCAACCCCGCAGGCGACTCAAGGAACGCGTCCTGCGACTGCTGGACCTGGTGAACCTGCCCGCCCGGGTGTATGACCTCTACCCGCATGAGCTTTCCGGTGGCATGAAGCAGCGGATCTGCATCGCGATGGCGATCGCACTCGAGCCTTCCTTGATCATCGCGGACGAGCCGACCAGCGCACTCGACGTGGTCGTCCAGCGCACAGTGGCGCAGACGCTGCTGACGGTGAAGGCGGAGTTGGGGAGTTCGATGGTTCTGATCGGCCACGACATGGCCCTGCAGGCTCAACTCGTCGACCGGATCGCGGTGATGTACGCCGGCAACATTGTCGAGATCGGTCCGGTGCGCGATCTCTTCCGGCACCCGCACCATCCGTACACCCGGCATCTCATCGCGTCGATCCCGTCAATCCGGGAGCGCAAACCCCTTGTGGTGAAGGATCTCAGGAGACCGGACCCGCGTACGCCCCGGCCGACGCCGGCCCTGAGCGAGGTGTCAACAGGCCATTTCGCCGCGATCCCGGAGGCCGGTGACGAGGGCGTGGTGATCAGTCATGCCTGAACCCCTGCTCGACGTACGCCAGGCCACGAAGGTCTACGCGAAGTCCGGCGAGTCCACCACTGCCCTTTCCGGGGTCGATCTGGTGGTCCCGGGCGACCCGGCAACGATCACGACGATCGCCGGCGAGAGCGGTAGCGGCAAGACGACGTTGGCAGACGCGATACTGGGCTTCACCACGCTCACCCACGGGGAGATCCGCTATCGCGGTAAGGATCTGCGGACCCTCGACCGGAATCAACAACTCGCCTACCGGCGCGAGGTACAGGCGATCTTTCAGGATCCCTTCGGCGTCTACAACCCGTTCTATCGGATCAGGCACGTCTTCGATGTCGCGATCAAACGGTTCCGGCTGGCCAGCAACGCGCGGGCGGCGCGGGAGCTGATCGAGGACGCTCTGCGGGTGGTGGGAATGCGCGGCGAGGAGGTCCTCGACAAGCACCCGCACCAGCTGTCCGGAGGTCAACGGCAGCGGATGATGATGGCCCGCGCGTATCTCCTCAAACCGCGATTGATCGTCGCCGACGAGCCGGTGTCGATGGTGGACGCGTCATTGCGGGCGATGATCCTCGACATCATGCTTCGGCTGCGGGACGAGCACGGCATCTCGTTCCTTTACATCACCCACGATCTGAGCACGGCGTACCAGATCGGCGACGACATCTGCATCCTCTACCGCGGCGCGGTCGTGGAGCGGGGCGACACTCGGCAGGTGATCGACAATCCCCAACACGAGTACTCGAAACTGCTGATCAGCTCCATCCCGGTCCCCGACCCCGACATCAGGTGGGACACCAGTGCGGGCGTTCCTGACACGGACGCACATCCGCACACCCGTTGAGGTTCCGCACCATCCGACCCGAGAACAGGGAGCCAGCCATGCGCAAGCACCTGGGACGACGTGGCGTTCTCGTCGCGACAGCGGCCGCCCTCGCGGCACCGCTCGGAGGTCGAGCGGAGGCGACACCGGTCCAGGCTGGTAGCACCAGCCGGGACCAGTGGGCGCGGCGCGCCGAACTGTCCTACGACGCACTGCAGACCTATCTGTACCTCGGACCCGAGCAACCCGACCTCTACCTCGAGAAGTACCCGAAACAAACCGGGGACAACGCATACTCCTACCTCTGGCCGTTCCGCGAGGCCACCGCTGCGACGATCGACATGGCGGGAATTCCAAGCCTGGCGCGCCGTTACCGGGCTGACGTACCCCGCCGGTTCGACAGTCTGCGGCACTACTGGGGCTCCTGGAACGACCGTCCCGGCTATCTGTCGTACCTTCCGCCGCCGATTGGTGGTGGCGGCGACATCTTCTTCGACGACAACGCGATAGTCGGCCTCGAACTCGTCCGGCAGTTCGCCGCCACCCGCGACCCCGCCTTGCTCCGCGATGCCCGAACGGCCTTCGACGTGGTGGCTCGGGCCTGGAATGCCGACCCGACCCTGCCGTGCCCTGGCGGCATGCGGTGGGTGGACGCCGACTGGATCGACATCCGAGCCGCGAACGTGACTGGTCTCGCCGCGCAGCTGGCCGCTCATCTGTACGAATACACCAGGCAGGCGACCTACCGTGAATGGGCGGAGCGCCTCTACGGATGGAACCACTCCTGCCTGCGTTCGCCGGAAGGCTTGTACTGGAACGACATCGGCATCGACGGGACGATCAACAAGACTCTCTGGACCTACAATTCCGGCGCGATGATCGGCGCGGGAACACTGCTGTATCGCAGCACCGGCATAAGCAGGTACCGCACGTACGCCCGTGAGGACGCGACTGCCGCGATCCGCTACTGGACCGAAGGCGACCGATACTTCGACCAACCGGCGATCTTCAACGCCATCCTCTTCAAGAACCTGCTTCTGCTGGACTCGGTCGCACACGACCGGGCGTATCGCGACGTCATCACCCGCTACGCCACCCACATCTGGGACGGCAACCGGGACCCGGACCTCGGTCTCTTCCGGTTCCCGCCCTCAGGTGGCGGCGACTACGACCCGTCGTACCGCCCGGAGACACTCGAGCAGTCCGCGGCGATCCAGATTTTCGCCACCCTCGCGTGGTCGCCAGGCGACTACGGCCGGATCGCGTGAGGCTACGGGGCCGACCGCTTCCGCTCTGGTCAGGCCGGGAGCGAGGGCGGTAGGCCGAAGAGGGGGAAGAGTTGCTCGGTGTCGAGGAACGCGTTGATGCCCGTGATCCGGCCGTCGGAGATCTCCAGCACCTGGATCGCGAACGGCGTGTAGGTGCCGTCGGGCCCGTCATGGCGATACTGGGCGAACGCCGGAGAGCCGTTCGCCGCCAGCGGGATCATGCGCGACCCATGGCAGCCATGGCCAGGGCCGAGCATCCAGTCGCGGATGATGCTCGGACCGCGCAGCCACAGGGGGTACGGCGGCATCGACATGGTGGCGTCGTCGTGGAGCAGGGACACCAGGCGATCAAGGTCGTACCGCTCGAACGCGTCGACGTATGCCGCGACCAACTCCCGCAGGCTTTCGTCCTCGACCTGAGGTGAGCCGCTGGCCGTCACGCCGCTGGCGGCGAGCGTGGCGCGGGCCCGCTGGAGTGCGCTGTTGACCGACGCGACGGTGGTGCCGAGCAGATCAGCGACCTCGCTCGCCTGCCAGCGCAGGACCTCCCGAAGGATGAGGACCGCGCGCTGCCGGGGCGGCAGGTGTTGGAGCGCGGCCACGAACGCCAGGCGTACGGTCTCGCGCGCGATGGCGACCTCGGCCGGGTCACCGTCGGTCGACAGGATCTGACCGTCGGGCATCGGCTGGATCCAGGTGGTCTCGGGCAGGGGGGCGCCGATCGGCGCCTGGATCTCCGTCCTCGACGGACCGAGGTCCATCGGCCGGGCGCGCCGCTGCCGGCTGTTGAGCATGTCGAGGCAGACGTTGGTCGCGATGCGATAGAGCCACGACCGCAGGGCGGCCCGCCCCTCGAAGCTGTCGAAGCTTCGCCACGCCCGGAGGTACGCCTCCTGGACGGCGTCCTCGGCCTCGAAGCCTGATCCCAGCATGCGGTAGCAGTGACTGGTCAGCTCGACTCGGTGCTCCTCGAGCCGGCCCTCCAACTCCCCGGACTCGAGCGTGCCCGACTGCTGCTCAGGCGCGTCCCGATCGGTGACCTCAGTGGTGAGGTGATTGGTCATCGGCGGATCGTGTCCTTTCCACCCCCGACCAGCGCTTCGTACCGGGGGTACGGGCCCACCGTAAGACGTCCCACCGACAACCCGCAGCCCCTGACGCTGTGTCACCGCCTGGGCCGGCCCACGCGCGCGGTGTTCTGGGCCTGCGGTGGCTGGACATGTGACCTTTCGGTCACGTATTCTCGCTGGCGTGGCAACCGACGACAGGGGCTCCGACGACGACCGGGTCTTCAAGGCGCTGGCCGACCCGACACGGCGGTTCCTCCTCGACCTGCTCTTCGCGCGTGACGGCCGCACGCTCACCGAACTCGAGTCGGAACTGGAGATGACCCGCTTCGGCGTCATGAAGCACCTTCGGGTCCTCGAGGAGGCGGGCCTTGTTGTCCCCCGGCGGTCGGGCAGGGAGAAGTTGCATTTCCTCAATCCGGTGCCGATCCGCCTCATCCATGACCGATGGATCGACAAATACACCGAACGCCAGATAGCGGCGCTCGTTGATCTCAAGACCGAGCTGGAAGAGAAGGGCAAGAAGGATGACTGAGAACATCACCACTCACCAGGTGTACCGCGTCTATATCAAGGCGACGCCAGAGGCGATCTGGGAGGCGATCACCACTCCCGAGTGGTCGAAGAAGTACGGCTATCAGGCGCCGGTGAGCTACGACCTGCGGCCCGGTGGTGCATTCCAATGCGAGGCGAGCGAGGCGATGAAGGAGCACGGCGCCCCCGACAACATCCTCGACGGCGAGGTGGTGGAGGTCGACCCGCCGCGCAAGCTGGTCCAGACCTGGCGAGCCGTCTGGACTGGCGAAGGTTTCACCCGCCTCACCTACGAGCTCGAAGAGGAGCCGGGCGGCATCACGAAGCTGACGCTGATCCACGACCTGCAGGGCGCACCGCAAACTGCGGCGCAGATAGCGGGCGAGCTCGAGGGCGCCGGTGGTGGCTGGAGCCAGGTCCTCAGCGACCTCAAGACGCTGCTCGAAACCGGCAAGCCGATGTACAGCTGATGCCACCCAGGCCAGGCGAGCAGGCTGGCAGGGTCGCGCGGCGGATCCCCACGCGACTCTGCCGGCCTGGATGCTCTCTCTGCTCTATCGGCTGATCAGGTTCGGATCATCGCGACGGCTCACGCGTTGGCCGGAGTAGGTGCACGGCCAGAGCGCCGATCCACGCGAACCCCACGATGATCGCCAGGCGCTGGAAGAGTCCGCCCACCGGCACGAACGCAGACTGGCGCGAGAAACCAAACGAGGCAAGGACAAAACAGGTCATGAACACGACCGCGGTGAGGACCGAATAGACCGCCCATCCCATCCGCCGCCCAGACCGCGCGAACCGGTAGGCGACCACGAAGCAGGCGGCCGGCAACGCCGTGAAGACAGGCAACGAGAACGCGTCATGCAACGCGCCGTTGACGGTCCCCTCCGGCACCAGGGGAGAGCCCGGTGGATAGCCGCCGATCGGGTCCGTGACGAATACCCCGGCACCGATCAGGCCGACCCCGACGAGGCCGACCAACAGCGGGGCCCAGATGCCGCCGTCGTACCTCCGGATGGCGGGTCGAAGCCCGATCGCGAACGCCAGTATCAACGCTCCGGTGACCAGGAAGTTGACGACCTGTGTCCAGCCGGTCTCTCCGAGCGCGAGCGAGCTCACCGGATGCCGTAGCGGGTCGTAATTCGGGCGGGTCACACCCTCGACGAGAAAAACGAGGACAAACAGCGCCGGGCCGACCACACCACACGCCAGCAGAACGCGCTCGCGAATCTCCGGTTTCATGCGCGGCAGCCTACTGATCTCTCGCGACCGACCGGCGATTTCTCACAAGCTCATCGCGATCCGGGCCAGCAGGTCACCAGCGGTTCGTCCCGGCCAGCGACAGCTCAGAGCAGGCTGCTCCAGTAGTCCCAGAAGCGCAGGCCGATCAGGCCGATCACGACGATCGCCCAGCAGGTGAGAACCACCCCGTGATAGCTGGCGAGTGCGCGGGCGGCGCGCCGAGCCGGCCCCGGCAGCAGGAGGTGACCCTGAACGAGGTTGTGCAGAGTGGTGTACCAAAAGATCGGGATGGTGACCGCCCACACGGCCATGCAGTACGGGCAGAGCGCGCCAATGCGATACAGACTCTGGAAGATCAGCCAGTGTACGAACACCGCGCCGAACGTCACGCCGACTTGGAGGCCGATCCAGAACCACCGTCTGAACCTGGCACCAGCGAGCAGTGCGGCGCCCACAGCGACCACGACGCCGAACCCCGCGATACCGATCAGCGGGTTGGGAAACCCGAACACTTCGGCCTGGGGCTTGGTCATCACCGAGCCACAGGACAAGACCGGGTTGATGCTGCAGCTCGGCACGTAGGCGGGATTCTTGAGGAGTTCGATCTTCTCGACGGTGAGGTCGAATGCCGCGGCCAGGCCGATGAACCCACCGATCAGCAGAAGCCAGGGCAAGAGCCGCGGAAACGGACCAGCCCGACCGACCGACCCTTCGGCGTCCACGCTGGCCGGGTCACGTCCTGCCCCGCTGTCAGCCGTCGAGCCGTGAGCCGTGCGCGAGGCCGCCTCTTCGTCAGTGGGCGACGTGGCCCTACTTGGCGAGTGCGGCATCGATAGCTCCCTTGAAATCCTCGATGCTGCTGGGTTCGAGGAGTTCGCCGTTCAGGAAGAACGTCGGTGTGCCCCGCACTCCCAGGGCCTCACCGTCGGCGGCATCCTTGCGGATCCGCTCGAGAGTCGCCGGGTCGTTGTACGTCGCGTCCCACGCGGTCAGGTCGAGACCGAGATCGCGAGCGAAGCCCCGGAACGTCGCGTCGGCCGGGACCTGTTGCTCGCCCCACTGCGCCTGCGTTTCGTACATCCGCTGGTACATCGCCTCGAACTTACCCTGCCGCGCAGCCGCCTCGACCGCACGGGCGGCACGCTCAGCATTGAAATGGCTTTGAATCGGGAAATACCGAACCACGAAGGTCACCCGGTCGCCATACTCCTCGCGGAGTTGTTCAACGACGGGGTACGCCGCCCGGCAGGCCTCGCATTCGAAGTCGAGGAACTCCACCAGCGTCACCTTGCCGTCCTTGGCCGTCGACAGGCGGTGGCTGTCGGACCTGACCAGGCGGGAGTCCGCTGTCGCGCCGGCCGAGCCAGCAGACCCGCCCTCGTCGCGGGACTGGAAGGCGTTGAGCGCGAAAACCGCCGCGATGACGGCGACGAACGCGGCCGCCACTGCGCCCGAGATGACGGCGTTGCGCCGGCGTTCGGCCCGTCGTTGCTCGGCCTGCAGCGCCTCGACCTTCTCCCGCCGCCGTTCACTCCGGTCCGCGCCCACGTCGCCTCCTTGACCTCGCTGCGAGTTCCGCCGGGGCTTGCTTCGCCCGGGCACCCGACTCTGCTACGTCCGGATTAGGCCGAAAGTTCCGTTGGCAGCGTTCCATGTGCGACCGGATGGCCAGTATCCATCCCGAACCTGAGGCGGTTCGGTCGCCCGCCCCCTCGGTGGTGTCCGGCACACTGGGGCGGGTGTCACGCCAGGATTGGCGCTCTCCCCAGCAGCGGGCGCTCGACCACGTCACCGCCCGGTCCACCGGCGACCCGCTGGATCCGTCGCTGCGGGTCACCCTCAACTTCCACCCTGATCGGATCGACCCGTCCCGCGGCACGGGTGAGCGTGCTGCGGTGGTGGTGCTCCGCGCGCTGGCACGTGACGGGATCTATCGTTCGCAGTTCGAGACCGGCACCAGCAACGGCGGCCTCAGCGCACATCCGGGTGGCGACCGATGGCGCTGGGAGAGCCGGATCTTCGGTGGCGCGTACGACGATGCCCCCGCTCGAGAGCGCCCGAAGTATGGCGCGCTCAACTTCCGCGGGCGGGACTTCGGTGGCTCGCCGCGGTTCGGCTCGGCCCACCTTCGACTCGCTGCCGACGTACTAACGCGTACGACTTTCTGCTTCCCGGACAGCTACATCGAGCAGGTGGACTTCGGCGTGGGGTCCCGGATGGCGTTGATCGAGAAGGCGGACAGCGCCGGCCGGGATTTCCTCGACGACTACATCGAGGCCCAGGTCCACGGGCCTTTGGAACTCGCACGAGACGTCGAGGCCGTCGTCCTCGACCCGTGCTATCGCGGCACGGAGATCGAGGAGATCGCGGGCGCCCTGCCGTGTGCGGTGGAATGGCATCGAGGATTCCGGCTGAGTGTCGACGTCCTGGAGAAGCATCCGGAGTTTCGCGGCCAGGAGTTCGTGGACCTCGGCCGAGAGTTGGCGCGCGACGGATATCTCGACGCTCGGATCATCGGCGCCGCTGCTCGTACGCGTCGCTATGACGAACAGCCGCTCAAGCGAGTCTGGCACTACGTCGCGAGATTCGGCTGCCTCGACAAACGTTATTCCGGATAGCAGCCGCGCGACCGGGAAGTATCCAGCTACAGAGCAGTTCGCTCCAAGGTGAGGTTTCCCGGAGGACAGGTTGAGTCGCGACGCGGCCACGAGCACGCCCCCGCCGATCAGCGGAGAGGCTGGGCCGCCACATCAGAGCCGGGGTAGGAATCTGTTCGCCGGGATCGCTTCGTCGGTGGTGAGTCGCGGCATCGGTGTGGTCGCGCCGATCGCGCTCATTCCCATTACGTTGTCGTACTTCGGCGCCGACTACTACGGCCTGTGGATGGCAGCGACCGCGGTCACCGGAATGGCGGCGTTCGCGGATCTCGGAATCGGCTACGGCCTGATGACCAAACTCGCACCCTGTTATTCGAATGGGGAAACGGAGAGGGCGCGGGCGTACATCTCGAGTGCGTACGAGATCCTGACCGTGGTGGCGGTCGCGAGCTGCGTCCTGCTGTGGCTGGCTTCTGGCGTCATCTCATGGTCGTCCGTCTTCAACGCGACCGGCTCGGCCACCGCTGACGACGCCCTCGCGATGGCCCTGGTCTGCCTCACGGCGTTCATCCTGAACGTCCCGCTCTCCCTGGTCGCCCGCGTGCAGTACGCCTATCAGCAGGTGGCCCAGAGCAACCTGTGGCAGTCGGCCGGAACGCTCTGCTCCCTGCCCCTCGCCCTGGTCGCGATCTTCGCCGATCTCTCGCCCATCGTGGTGGTCGCGGTCATCGTCTCGACCGCGCCGCTGGCCAACGCTCTCAACACTCTCTGGGTGTTCACTCGGCGGATGCCCGAGCTCGCGCCCTGGCGGCGTGGCCACCACCGCGGGCTCAGGTGGGACCTTCTCCGGCTGAGCGGGCGGCTGCTGGTCCTGACTCTGGTCGTGTCCCTGGCGAGCAACGCCGACACCCTGGTGATCGCGCACGCCCTCGGCCTGCCAGCCGTCACCGCCTATGCGGTTCCGGCGAAGCTGTTCGCCCAGCTTGGCCTCCTGGCCTCCCTGGTGAATCTTCCGTTGTGGCCGGCGCACGGCGACGCCCTGGCGCAAGGACAGCTTGACTGGGTACGACGGATCACCCGGCGGATGACGCTTGTGTCGGTGGGCGTGGTGCTCCTTCCGTCGATGGTCCTCGTGCTCAGTGGCGAGGTGCTGGCCGGTGTGCTTGGGCTGTCGATCGGATCAGATCGGTGGCTGCTGGCAGGACTGACCGCGTGGTACGTACTCCTCGCCGCCATCTCGCCCCGTTTCATGGTGCAGAACGCCTCGGGCGTCATCGGGCCGCAGCTGGTCGGCTGGACGCTCTATCTGGTCTGCTCCATCGGCGCCAAGTGGTACGCCGCCACCCACCTGGGGCTCGCCGCCGTTCCGTTCGCCGGAGTGGTGACCTACCTGCTGACCGCATTGCCCTGCGCGCTGATCGGCTACCGGAGGGCGCTGCCTTCGGCACGTTCACCGGCCACCTGAGCCGGGGCCAGGACAGCGATCCGGGAGAACACCGCCAGCACGAGCCATAATGCCGGCTCGAGTTCCCAGTGCGCGGACAACCACATCGGGGTCCAGCAGACCAACAAGGATCCGACGACCAGGCCGCGATCTGGCGCCAGGCGGGTGCTCGTGACGAGGGACGCTCCGATGACGGCGACGAAGATCGCCAGGCCGACGATTCCAAGCCCGCTACCGATCTCGAGCACCACGTTGTGTGCACCGAGCCACAACGGCGGAAGCGAACTGAAGCCGCCCGCACCAATACCCAGCAGCCAGTTCTCGCCGAAGGTCTGCCGCGCGAGTGGCCACAGAATCAGGCGGTACGTGAGATCGCCGGAGGAGCGTACGGACATCGCATCAAGCGCGACCAGCCACGTCGTACCGATTCCGCTCGAGAGGACACCGGCAATCAGGGAGATGCCGACGCACAGAACGGTGATGCCCGAGCGCCGGACCAACCTTTGTGCGGGAAGCCAGGCGATCGTCACGACAACACCGATCAGCGCGCCCCGGCACCCCGACTGGATGATCCCGAACGTCATCGCCGCCGCCGCGCCGATCAGGAGCACCTTCACCCAGCGGGCTGCCGCCTCGTGAATCCGCCACAGGAGGACCACGATCACGACACCGGTCGCGAGGGCGTAGGCGAGATTGTTGACGTTGACGCCGGCTATTCCGTAACGGTCTGAGGACAGCGTCAGAGCGAACTCCGCGCCGGAATTCTCCCGAAGCACGACGCCCACGGCCGCGATACAACCGACCAGATAGCCCCACGCGACGACCACCAACGGCCTCCGGTGGGTGATCACGGCCCGTACGGCGAAGAAGATCGCCATCGAGGCGAGCAGGCCGCGCACGGTGTACCAGGTCGTCAACGGGTCGAGCGCCCACACGATGGACAGCGCCGCCAGAACGCACAGCGCAGCGGCGAGGAGGTCGGGAGCTCCGAGGCGAAGCCGGGGAAGGCGCATCAGCAGGATCAAGGCGCCGACCACCGCGCCGCCGATCGTCGCGACCGGCGGCGCGACACTCGCCGCCGCGGCCACGCCAGCCAACACCCAGGAAGCTCCGCTTGCGCCCGGGTGCCTCGATCGGCCACTACCAAGCTTCGGCGGACGAGCGGCAACCACGTCGTGCCGCGGGATCAGCAACGTCATCGTGGTGAACGGGTCAGCTCGTCGAAGAAGTCCGCGATCCGTCGCCCCTGCCGGCTCACACTCTTTTCGGTCACCACAAAATCCCGGGCAGTCTCGGCCAGTTCCCGAAGTTTGCCTGCCGGCAGCTGTGCCGCCTCGGACAACGACTTGGCCAGTCCTTCGGTGCTGTCGTCATCGGCGAAGAGCAGTTTGTCGTCGTACTCCTCCGGAATGCCCGAAAGTCTCGTCGTGAGGACAGGGCGCCCGAGGGCCATGTACTCGATCAGCTTTGACGGAAAGGAATACTTGACGAAGTCCTGGTCGGCCGGGCGCGGGTTGACCAGAAGATGCGCCCGACCGAGTGCTGGTATGAGCTCCTCGTGGGGCAGCGCTCCGTGAAAGCGGATCCGCTCACTCTCGGCCGCGCGTTGCCGGATCCAGCCATCCAGAGGGCCCGCGCCGTAGATATGCACCACGATGTCCTCTGGCACCGCGAGCACCGCTTCGACAAGTCGGCCGACGCCGTACTCCTCCAGTAACGTGCCGGCATATGCGACCTCAAACGGCGCGCCGGGTGGCCGGCCCCTCTCCTGCGTCACGGGCAGCGCTGAAAGCCGTGGATTCACGACCCCTTCCATGACCAGATGCCGGCTCGCCGGCGCGAACTCCTGCCCGATCGCCTCCGTCACGCAGATCGCGCCATCCATCCGCCGCAGCGCCCGGCGGGCGAGGGCCGTGTCAACGCGCCGGAGGAATCTGAGAACGGCGCCGTCGTCGCTGAGGACGACGCCGGGCCGGTCGGTGAGCAGCACCACAACAGGGATACCGCGCAGCCGGCGGGCCAGCCGGCCGAACCACAGGAACGGCTGATGAACGCCGTGGATCAGGAGGACGTCGCAGCGTTCCGGCCTCAGCATGCCGATCCCGAACAGCAGGCAACCGGCCAATCTGCTTACCTGCTTGGCGAGATGAAGGTTCACAAAACCCAGGGTCCGCCCGTCGATCCCGCGTGTACGGAACCTTCCTCCCCGGACCAGGATCCTCGCGTTGAGGGGATAGCTCGCGAGCTGGAGGGTTGACAACAAGAAGATGTCGCAACCGTTCTCGCCTAACCCAGAGACGATGCTCCACGCGAGATTGTGTGTCTGCGTGCTCGCGGCAGCGGCCGAGCGCCCCAACGCGAGCAGTTGTTCGTCGGGAATGGTGAAACCCAGGAAGAGGACCTTCGGTCCCGCGCCGGAACGTGTTTTCATGGCTGACTCTTCTCCACTGTCGCGCTGCGTCCGACCGGCTCAGCGACCGCGCGGGCGGTAGGCACAGGCATCGTCGAGTGTGGTCGCGGGATTGTCAGGCTTGTCGCGGGTTTCGGTGACGAACGACGCCGCGCTCGGAGTCGGCTTCGCCGTGGGTTCGGGCGTGTTCTCGCCGGCCTCGCTTGCCTGGATCGCCTGCCTGGTCTTGGCGCGGATGAACTTGTAGTCGGGGCGCGAGTGCTTGATGAGGCTGTTGTCGAAGACGACACTGGAAATCTCGGCGCTCTTGACCTTGAGCGCCAGGTCGACGAACGCTGGTAGGAGAGAACGCGGTACGTCCGTCATCACGATCTTCTGCGACACGTCCGCGATCTGTTCGTACCTCGCAAGGAGTCGGCCAGGGCTCGCCTGCCGCATGATCGCGTGCATGGCGCACCGCTGCCGGCGCATCCGGTCGTAGTCGTCCGTGCGCCACCGGGTGCGGGCATACCAGAGAGCGCGGTAGCCGTCGAGGTGCTTGTTGGGTCCGGGCTTGACCCACCCTTCCGGGGGCGTACCAGTTTCGTTGTCTCCCCCCAGGGGGAGCGGCTCGTTGATGTTGACCGTGATCCCGCCGAGAGCGTCGATGAGGTACTCGAACCCGCTCAGGTTGAGCATGACGTAATAGTCGATCTTCTGCCCGAGAGCCGCGCCGACCGCCAGCTTGACCGCGTCAGCACCGGGATTGTCCGACTTCAGCAAGCCGGGATGCTGGTCTGGAACGTTGTCATACATGGCGGTGAGCATGTACTCCAGCTCTTCGCCCGAGTCCTTGAACTCTCGTCCTGGATCGAAGATTCCGTTGGGATAGACCTTCGCGAGCTTCGAGCCTTTCGGGAACGGCACCCGCTCGAGGTTCCGAGGTAGGCTGACCAGCGCGGTGTCGCCGGTCCGCGTGCTGATACTCGCGACCATCACCGTGTCTGTGCGTACGCCGTTGCGTTCGGGGGCCCCATCACCACCAAGCAGAAGGATGTTGACCCGATCCTGTCCAGCCCATGGATTCTCGGGCGCGACCTGCTTGGGTTTCGTCTCGCTTCGGATATCGCGCGCTTCCTTGAAAACCGAACTCACCAACTCCTTCTGCGCACCAGCCACCCGCGATATGAACGCCAACGGGAGCGCGACCGTAATGACGAGCGCAGAGACGAGGAGTGCGCCGCCCAGTCGAGCGAAGAGCGAGAGCTGTGGTGGCCGAAGGGAGCGGTACGTCCCGACGATGACGACGATCCAGGCCAGTTGGATGCCGATCAGTATCGGCGGCAGGCTGTTGAGGACCTTGACGTTGAACGCCAACTGGACCAGGTCTTGCCTGACGAACAGGACGGCATACGCCGCCGCCAGGAGCAGAGCGAGCGTGCAGCCCAGAACCACCCTGCCGAGTCGACGCCGTCCAGCGAGGACAAGGCCCAGTCCGGGCACCACTGTGCCCACGACAGTAAGCCCGAGCACCGCGATGACGCTCCGGTCACGCGGCCGCTTCTCTCCGTCCGGCGCGGGCTCGGTGGTCTGCCTGATGGTGGAGGAATGAGTTTCGATCACGGGGTTCCCTGGGGTGGTGATGGCGCGATCCCGCTGGGTTCTGGCGCAAAGTGTCGAGGTACACCCCGGCGCGTCGTGAGGTGCCGATCGGTGCGTACGCCAGCCTGAGCTGGCGTCAGACACCCCTCCGGCCATTGAGAACGGCTGAGAAGGGCCGGAATCGTTCTCGCAAGAATGGCGAGATCCCCAAGAAAGCTTCGGGTCTCGACATACCTCAGATACATGTCAACTTTTCTTGGCAGCACCACAGTCACGTAGTGACCTTCAGGGTCAGGTGCCCACGCGAGCTCGTCAGCCTCATGCCGGTAGACGATGGACGCGGGATCGGTGATTCCGGGGCGCACCGACAGGATGCGCTCGCGCGCCTCGGATGGCCAGCATTCGACGTACCGCGCGAGCTCTGGCCTGGGTCCGACCAGGCTCATCCGGCCGCGAAGAACGTCATAGAGCTGGGGCAGCTCATCGAGCTTCGTGGCGCGAAGAGTACGTCCGAGCCGGGTGATCCGCGTATCCGTGCTGGAGGTCACACCGATCCGATCGCTCCCGCGCATGGTGCGGAACTTGTGGATGTCGAAGCGCCTTCCGTACCGTCCGATCCGCTCCTGCCGAAAGAGCACCGGCCCGCCATCGCACACCTTGATGAGGATCGCGACCGCCAGTAGGACCGGTAGAGACAGCGCCAGCAGCACGACGACGGTCAACACCTCGAAGACTCGCCTGGTCATCGCAGAACCTTGGTCACGGCCTCGATGACCCGGCAAACCTGTTCTTCGGTCATGCGGGAGAACAACGGCAGGCTGACCACCCGCTCGAACTCCCTGCTGGCCACCGGAAACATCTCGTCCGTGAGCCCACCACGCCGGCGCCAGAAGGTGAGCTTGTGGAGGGGAATGAAGTGCACGCTGCACGCGATCCCCAGATCGGACATCTCCGCGATGAACTCGTCCCGCCCCACTCGCGCCTCGTCACGCAGCCGGATGACGAAGAGATGCCAGGCATGTACGTCGGTCGAGGAGACCGGCGTGGGGAGGTCCAGTGGCAGATCGCGGAAGGATTCCAGGTATCGCGTGGCAATCTCTTCGCGGCGCAGGCGCATCGTGTCCGCCCGGACCAGTTGGACAAGTCCCATCGCCGCGGCGGGATCGGTGAGGTTGTACTTGAACCCGGCGTCGACCACGTCGTAGCGCCAGGAAGGAATGTCCGCACATTGTTGGCGGGCGAATGCATCGCGGTTGATCCCGTGGAGGCGCATGACTCGAACGCGTCGAGCCAGATCCACATCACGGGTGACCAACATGCCTCCCTCGCCGGTGGTCATCGTCTTGGTGGCATAGAAGCTGAACACCGTGGCCTGGCTCTGCCCCGCACCGACGGGAGTTCCGTCACTGGTCGCTGAGAAGGCGTGCGCGGCGTCCTCGACCACCCGCAGGTTGTGTGAACGCGCGAAGGCGTCGAGACGCGCGCACGACAGTGCCTTGCCCGCGAAGTGAACCGGCACCACCGCGGCCGTCCTGGCGGTGATTCTGGACTCGGCAGCGGCGAGATCGATATTGAGGGTTGTCGGATCAACGTCGACCAGCACAGGTTCCGCGCCGAGATAATGAACAATTTCAGCGGTCGCGGTGAAGGTCCACGTCGGCACGAGTACCTCCGCACCGGGCCCGATACCCAGAGCCTCCAGTGCGAGATGAAGACCCGCAGTCGCCGAATTGAGCGCCACCGCTTCTGTTCCTGGACCGCAGCGTTCGGCGAAACGTCGTTCGAACTCGTGGACGCGCGGACCGCTCGACAACCATCCAGATCGGAGAGCGTCCGCGACCGCCGCGATCTCCTCTTCGCCGATGTCAGGCTCAGCGAATGGCAGTGCTGGCAGTGTGGTTCCGGCCCCGCTCGGGCTTCGCCCGTCCGGGCTCACCCCCACCTCGACCATCATCCCGACCACCTCCCCCCGAATGCGTTAGCAGGCGGCCAACTGTGTCAGTGGTGCCAGGTCCCAATGTGCGTATCCCCAGGGCACCCTGGGCAGAAACTACGACCTGCCGGTGCGGTGTCAACTCACCGTTTCTGAACTCTTTTGAGTCCGCTCGGGCATCTCCAGGAATCCCGCCGGAGCTTGGATGGCTTTGACGTGGTCGGCTTCAGGGACGTCGCTCGTTTCAGTTGTCGTCTTTGCCGGCTGTCCCCGCGCCCCCAGCGCTGAGAACAATCCCGTCGTGAGCCACAACGCGGATTCGAGCTCCCAGTGCGCGGACAGCCACATGGGCACCCAGCAGACGAGCACCGAACCGACAACGAGAGTGCGGGCGGAGGCGCCACGCGTGGCCATGATGAGAGAGGAGAACACCGTCGCGAGGAAGAGCAGTAGCCCGATGATGCCCAGGCCGGTGGCGATCTCGAGGAACACGTTGTGGGCGTACCAATAGTTCGGCGGCAAGGTTTTGAATCCACCGGCGCCAACGCCCACCAGCCAGTGCTCGACGAACACCTGCTTCGCGTACGGCCAGAGTAGTAGTCGGTAGGTGAGATCGCCGGTCGAGCGCACGGTCACCGCGTCGAGCATGCGCAGTGCGACGTTCATCAGGCCGCTGGAGACCACCAAGGAAACCAGGCCGATTCCAGCACTCAGGACAACAATTCCCCACCGAAAGATGAACCGGTGGACGAGCAACCAGAGAGCCACCAGAACCACACCGGCAAGCGCGCCCCGACAGCCCGTCTGGAGGATGCCGAAAAGCATTGCGAGGGCTGAAACGGCCAGCACAGACCTGACCCATCCCGATGGATAAAGGCTCCAGAGCAGGACCGCCACCGCGATTCCGGTGGCGAGGGCATAGGCCAGGTTGTTGAAATTCACGCCGTCGATGCCGTACCGGTCCGTCGAGAGGCCGGCGACCAGCAGAGGCATCGTGGGGTTATCGCGGATCAGGAGAACGATCGCGACCAGGCAACCGCTCAGGTAGCCCCACGCGACCACAGCCAGCCGCCACCGTTCGGTGACAACAGTCCGGATCGCCAGGAAGATCGCGAGGGCGGTGAGTTGGGCGCGCGCCGTGTCCCACGTCCACTCGGGCGCGACCGCCCACGCGATCGAGAGGACAGCGAACGCCGTAAAGAGACTCGCGAAAATTTCCGGAGCCCGGATCCGCAGGCGTCTGAGGTGGAACGCAAGCAGCACGGCGCAGGTGATTGACCCCGCCACGTCCGCGACCGCGGGACTGAAGACCGAGACGGCCGCGACACCAGCCAGCAACCAGGGTGGAACGTTCGCTACCACCCGCCGGAGGCTCACCGGCCCGACCGTCGGTCGGCGTCACAATGGCGCATGGGTTCAGATCACACCTGCCATAGCCCGTCCTCGTCGAAATGGCGGATCCAGTCGTAGGTCCGCTGGATACCGAGCTCCAGTTCGACGGTTGGTTTCCAGCCAAGCGCCAGCGTCGTTGAGTTGTCGTACGTCTTGACCGGCGTCACGCCCTTGGGGCGACCGACGATGTTGATGACCGGATCGGCCCAGTCAGCGATCTCGCAGGCCAGCTTCGCCACTTCCTCTGAGGTCCGCAGGTCGTCCGTACGCGACACGACGTACCGACCTCCGTCCTGCGACTGCTCGATCGCCATTCGCAGCCCCGCCATCACGTCACCGACCCAGGTGTAGGAACGCGAGGTGTCCTGGTGAACCGTGATCGGATGCCGGTGATGCGCCTGCCAGAGGAAGGTGTGCAGCGCATTACGACCCACGTGGGCGGGCGTACCCGACGACGGGCCAGGGCCGTAGGGCATGTTCAACCGGGCGATCACCAGTCCGGTCGGCGCGTAGAGTTCGGCGACCTGTTCGCCCCAGAGCTTTGTCAGCCCATACAGGTTGAGCGGTTTCACGTCGTTCCACGCCCGCGGCTTCGTCCAGTCCGCACCAGACAAGCCGGTGCCGTAGACCTCAGAACTCGACACGTACACCAGCCGCGCCTCGAAGGCGCCACAGGCCTCGGCGATGAGCGTCGTCATTTCGGCGTTGTCACGAACCGTCTCCCAACGCCGGTCCTCCCCCTGCACCCGCCCATACTTGGCGGCCAGATGTACGACGACGTCAGGCCGGACCTCGGCGAACAGCCTCTCGACCGAGTCCGGGTCGAGCAGGTCGGTGACCGTGTGGTGCTCCGTCTCCTGCGGACGTAGATCTGCGCCGTACACCTCGTGCCCGTGTTCACGCAGCTCAGGGCCGAGCCAGGTACCGATATAACCAGCTGCCCCGGTCATCAAGATCTTCATGAGAAATCCCCCTCGAGAAGTCGCTCCGGTTGGATTCGGCTCGAAACCATTCCGGGTGCCGTTCGCAGATGAGCGACCGACAGAAGTCCTGCCCGGTGAAGATGCGAACAAACTCGCGCACCGGGACGGAAGGCAAATCTTGGTTGATTCGAGACGAATCAATTGCCGTCATTTACGACGACCGTCGGACGTCCTTGATCTGTCGCAGTGTCGACTCGACCCGGTCAAGCGCGGACGCCACCGAGAAGGTCTGCGCGTAATAGGAACACCCCTGACTTCCGAGAGCGCGCAGGTGTTCCCGGCCGCTGCGTCCCAACAGGCGAATCCCGTCGGCGATGGACGAGGCGTCGCCGGGACGTGCCGTGATGCCCGCCCCGCTGTCTCGCACCAGCGTGGCGACGTCGCCGTCCGCGGCGGCCAGCATCGGGCGGGCGGACGCGAGTATCAGCTGCACCTTGCTGGGAATCGTGTAGGTGCTGCGCATACTCACGTACTGCGCGTCGCTGGTCGCCATCAATGCCGACATCCGCTCTTTTGGTAACCGGCCGAGAAAGCGAACGTTCGTCACGCCGGCCACCTCCGCGCGCTGGCGCAACGATCCCTCCGATATACCGGAGCCGGCGATCAGGCACACGAACCGCGGATCATCCACGAGCGCACACGCGTCGATCAACGCCTCGAGTCCCTGCGCCTCTCCCATCGCTCCGGCGTACACCAGCACGATCTGATCAGGACTGAGGCCGAGTTCGGAACGCATGTCGACCGGTCGTTCGGCGATCAGCCGCTCATCCGACCAGAGTGGAATATAGACGAGCTTCTCCTCAGGCACGCCCTGCCGAAGGAGAAGCTCCTTCTCGCCGGGAGATATGTACGCGACGCGGGCGGCCGAGCGATACATCGCCCGACACCAGGCGCTGATGCCATTCCTGACCGGCCGGCGCAGCGGGCCGGCCGGCAGAAAGCCACTCGCCTCGATATTCTCCGGCCACATGTCAAACACGTGCAGGAGAACGGGGATCTTGTACACGTAGCGCAAATACCACATGGGGAGTGCGACCGTGATCGGCGAGTTGTAGACCCAGACGGCATCGGCGCCGCGAAGCCTGCTGACACCGGAGGCGAGTGCGGACGCGGCAAAGGACGTGTAGTTGGCGAGCCGTCGTACCGACGAACTGTCGTGGCTCGGATAGAGCGCGACCCGCCGGACCCGCACGTCGCCGTGCAGCTCATCCGCTCGGCGCGACATCGTGTAACCCGGCATGATCCGACCAGCCGGGTAGTTGGGGAACCCTGTCACTACCCGCACCTCGTGTCCACGGCGGGCCAAGCCATGCGCAAGGACGCCTGGCAGGCTGGCCGGACCGGGTTCGGGATCGAACCATTGGCTCAGCAGACCGACTCGCATTACTCCCCGTTCTCGCCGCTCGCTGTATGGATCCAGCCCCTCACGGGCTTCGCAGCTCGATCTCCCCTGGCCGACCCCGGCTGGCGAACTCCGTTATGCAACCACATATTTCTCGAAGGTGCGGGTTCTTTGCCGCAAATCTGACAGTCGCCAACAGATCGATCTGATTTCGATCAACAGCGGGCCGGTCGACACCCGCTGACTTTGATCGGCCGGCCGCCGGAAGTCGCTCTCAGACGTCACCCAGAATCGAGTGTTATCCCGACCTGATTGGATATGAATGCTCCATGTGCGTAGAGGCAGGTGTATGACAAATAGCGCCTCACGGCACGCTTCTTCGCGCAGGACTGAGCTCTGACACAGGACGGGAATCCCGTGGAACTACGCGACTACCTCAAGCTGCTCCGACGCCGGTGGCTCGTGGTGCTCGGTTGTGTCCTGGTGGCCACGGCCGCGACCACCGCCATCACACTGAGCCTCACACCGAAGTACGGCTCGACGGTCCGGTTGTTCGTCTCCACACCCCAGGGGGACGTCTCGTCGGCGTACCAAGGTGGGCTCTTCTCGGAGCAGCGGGTGGAGTCGTACGCGGACCTGGTAACCGGCCCGGAGGTCGCCCAGCGGGTCATTGACCGGTTCCACCTCGATCAAAGCGTCAAGGATTTCGGGAAGCGCGTCACCGCCAAGGTGATCCCGCGAACCGTGATCCTGAGCGTCACGGTGACCGACCCGGACCCGGGCCGCGCCACCCGCCTGGCAGCCGCGGTCGGCACGGAGTTCATCTCGCTCGTCGACAAACTCGAAACCGCCCCAGACCGGTCGGGCCCGCCGATCAAGGCAAGCGTCCTCGGCGCCCCGTTGGCCTCGGATGGGCCGGTCTCCCCGCGCCCGATCCGCAATGCCGGTATCGCCGCGGCCATGGGGCTGCTGCTCGGCATCGTCCTCGCGGTGCTCCGCGACGTTCTCGACAGCACAATCCGCGATCAGGACCAGCTCACCACGCTGGCAGACGCGCCGGTGCTCGGAGTTATCGCGTTCGATCCGGACGCGAACAAGCAGGCACCGCTCACCAGCCTGTCATCACACACGCCGCGCGCCGAGGCGTTCCGTGTTGTCCGGACCAACCTGCAGTTCGTCGAGGTTGATCAGCCGAGCAAGGTCTTCGTGATCACCAGCTCGATGGCGGGCGAGGGCAAGTCGACGACCGCCTGCAGCCTCGCCGTCACGCTGGCACAGGCGGGTCAGAGCGTCGCCCTGGTCGACGGCGATCTCCGTCGCCCCAGCGTGGCGGAGTATCTACGACTCGAGCCCTCTGTCGGGTTGACCACGGTGCTCATCGGACGGGTTGCCCTCGCGGACGCGATGCAGAGCTGGGGAGATCACGGCCTGTGTGTGCTCACGAGCGGAGCGATCCCGCCCGATCCGGCCGACCTGCTCCAGTCCAAGGCGATGGTGGAGCTGCTCGCCGACCTGCGGCGGACGTTCGACGTCGTCATCATCGACGCACCGCCGCTGCTTCCCGTGACTGATGCGGCCCTCCTCACCGCGCAAGCCGAGGGTGCGCTGTTGGTCGTGAGGCACGGCAAGACCTCGCGCGACCAGGTACGCCGATCGGTCGAACGCCTGGCGTCGGTCCGCGGCCGGCTCGTGGGAACGCTGCTCAACCGGAGCCCGCAGCGAGGACCGAGCAGCGAGAGCTACGGGTACGGCTATGCCCCGCTCGCCGGGCAACTCCGCGCCGACCGTGAGGCGGTGCGGACGACCACCGAGTCGAGTGGCGTCGACATCACCCGCTGACGGGCGCAGATCGTCGAGGTCAGGCTGCCGTCCCCGCTGCCCGCGCAGCCTGCGTACGTACTGACCCTGACAACCCGAGCTTGACAGCCGGGCGCGCGCCGCGGGGAGTCTGGCCCGTCCGTCAGAGCAGGCGGAGGATCCGCCGCATCTCGGTGATCTCCGCGGACTGGCTGGTGGCGATGCTCGCGGCCAACATCTTGGCTGGGAGGTACTTCCCCTTCCGCTGCTCGACCTTGGCCATCTCGATGGCGCCCTCATGGTGGCGGATCATCAGCTGGAGGTAGGCCCGGTCGAACGCCGCGCCGGACGCCTGCACCATCGCGCCCAACTCCTGCTGGCTCATCATGCCGGGCATGTGTTCCTGGTGTTCCGTGCCCGGCATCTGCCCTGTCATGCCAGGGCTCGGGCACGGCTGACCCATGTGCTGCGACATACCGGGGCTCGCGCAACGGAGCAGGTGCGACTCCAGGTCCGGATCAGGGGTCGGCACCGCCTTGCCCCAAGCCCGCAACCACGCGCTCATCTGCTCGATCTCGGGTTTCTGTGCCTCCTCGATCCACTTGGCCAAAGTCTTGACCGAGGCGTTGTGCGCACGGCTGTCCGCCAGGTCGCTCATCATGATCGCCTGTTGGTGGTGCGCGATCATCGCCTCCGCGAAGGCGACGTCCTGCGCATTGTGCGCTCCGGGTAGCACACTCACCATCGCCGACGGGCTGACCACTACCAACGGCTTGCTCGCCGGCGACGCCCCGCCCTCGGGGTCAGGCGTACACCCCGTCAGGCCGACGACCACGGCGAGCCCGATCGGCACGACCAGCAAGCCGATCCGGCCAAGAGGCAAGGATTGCTTGCGTACCCTCATGAAAGGCAGTGTCCATCGCCCACCATTCGGCGTACGGACGAACGCGAGCACATCAGCCGGAGCCGCGGGAATTTCACCCGGTGAGGCTGAGCCTTAACTTCGCCAATCGGGATGTGTCGCGGGTGAGACAGAACCCCGGTTGTCAGATGCCATCACCTCGTGCTTCTCAAGCGCTTGACGTTCGCCTGAGCAAAGGCGAGACGAAAACCCGTTGACCTGCCCCGCGGCGCCCGCCGATGGTGTTGGTCATGCTCTCCGTCGCCGAGATCACCGCGTTCCTGCGTGACGGTTTCGTCGCCATCCGCCAGGCCGTGCCCCCTCAGGTTGTCGATGCCTGCGTCGAGGTGGTCTGGGCGCGGTTGGCGGAGCGGGGCGTGCAGCGGGACGATCCGTCGTCGTGGACGGCACCCGTGGTGCGAATCGACTGCCCGGAACGGGGTCACGACGGCCGGCCCTTCGCGCAGGCGGGTACGGCCAGGCCGTTGTGGGAGGCGTACGACCAGTTGATCGGGCCCGGCACCTGGTGGAAACGCCAGGGCGTGGGCGGCACGATCCCGGTCAGGTTTCCGCACCCCGCCGACCCAGGCGACGCCGGCTGGCACATCGAAACCAGCTTCCAGTCGGGTGACACCTGGCGTACGAACATCCGGAGCCGCGACCGCGGACTGCTCGCGCTCTTCCTCTTCACCGACGTCGGCCTTCGCGATGCTCCGACGCGGGTACGGGTCGGCTCACACACTGATGCCGCACGGGTTCTCGAGGCGGCCGGCGAGGACGGGCTCGACCTCGCCTCGGCCGGACCACTGTTGGAAGCGAGCGCGGCGCGGCCGGTTGCCCATGTGACCGGTGCGGCCGGTGACGTCTACCTCTGCCATCCGTTCCTCGTCCACGCCGCGTCGTGGCCGCACCGGGGTACGACGCCCAGGATCATGGCCCAGCCAGGCGTCGCGTTGCTGGAGCCGTTCCGGCTCGCGGACCGCGAGCGCGCCTACCCGGTCGAACGCGCCATCCTGTCGGCCCTTGAGGGTGGATCCTGAAACCGCGGGCTCTCCAGCCCATTGTGTGCGGACCCAACCCTGTCGCCCGCCTCTCAGGCTCCGACAGTCCCGTCGATTCCTTCACGAAGGAAATCAGCGTGCCCGTTGTGCCGGGCGTACTCATGAATCAGGTGCAGCATCACCAGCCGGAGCGACACTTCCTCACCCGACTTGGGTTCGCGGGCGGTCACGTCGAGGGACTCCGTGTCCTGCTCGATCCGGCGGGAGTGCGCGACCTCTGCCTCCCAGGCCGCGAACGCCTCTGACCGGGTGGCCGTACGGGCGTCGTACGCCACCTGGAAGTCCCGCTTGTCTGACCAGACGAGCGGGATGTCCTCGCCGTTGATCACCCGCCGGAACCACGCCCGCTCCACCTCGGCCATGTGCCGCACCAAGCCGAGCAGGGAAAGCGTCGACGGGGGCATCGACTGCCGGCGGAGTTCGTCGTCGGAAAGGCCGTCGCATTTCATCGCGAGCGTCGCTCGGTGGTAGTCGAGAAAGGCACGTACCATTTCCCGCTCACCTGCGATCACGGGCGGCGGGATTCGTTCGGTGGTCACTGCGGATTCCCCAATTCTTCCTGGCCGTGCGGTGCTGCCTTGTTGCTCTGTGCTTCCGGGTTGGCCTGTGCCCGCAGCCCGGTGCCGAGGACCTGCGGCGCCAACTCGCGCAGCAGGTCCTCGGCTTCGGGTGACAACGTCACAGGTTGGCGCCCAAGCTTCGCGCATTTACTGGTGTGAAGGAGCAGCCGGTGCGGTCTCGACGTACTGCGCGGCGAATGACTCCGACGGAGCGATCGGAGTGATCACGTCGATGAGTACTCCGTCTGGTGCGGCGACGATGAAGTGGCGCTGGCCGAAGTCCTCACTGCGCAACGAGAGTCTCTCGGGGAGCCCGGCCTCCGTGACCAGCCGGCGGTGCTCGGCGTCCACATCGGGCACCTCGAAGTTCAGGATGAGGCCCTGAACGGGTACGCGTGAGCCCTCGGGGATCGTCTCGTGGGTGTGGTCGAGCAGGGCGAGCTCGTAGTGCGGGGGTTCGGGCCGGCGGAGGCTGACGTACCAGTCCGATTCGAAGACCACCTCGAAGCCGAAGTGCTGGGTGTAGAACGCACGGCACTCAGCGACCTGGCTTGTGCCGATGACCGGATAGAAGCTGTCGAGCACGGCGGGCATGGGGTCTCCTGTCGAATTTCACATACCGTGGGTATGCCAACGGACGCTATTGGCATACTCTCGGTATGTCAATCTCGGTTGTGCCCGTCGCCCTGGACGACGATGCGCTGGAGGGGACGACGATGCACTGGATGGAGGGTGGACGCGGACGTGGCGAGCAGGGCTGAGCAACGCGCGGAGACGCGGCGCGCGCTCCTGGCGGAGGGCCGGCGAAGGTTCGCTCGGGACGGCTTTCACGGAGTGGTACTCGAGGAGGTCGCCCGCGGCGCCGGGGTGACCAAAGGCGCGGCGTACCACCACTTCGGCAGCAAGGCAGGGCTGTTCAGAACCGTCGTGGAGGAGGCGCAGCAGGAGGTGGCCGACCGGGTGACCGAAGCCGCCGGCCACCACGAAGACCCGTGGAAACAACTGATCGCGGGCTGCCGCGCCTATCTGTCCGCGGGGTCGGATCCGGCGATCCAGCGGATCATGCTGATCGACGCGCCCACCGTCCTGGGCTGGAACGAATGGCGCGAGATGGATGACGCGTCCTCCGCCCACCATCTGACCGAGGCCCTGGAGACGCTGGTCGCCTCCGGGGTTCTCGCTCCACAGCCGGTCGAACCCCTGGCCCGGCTTCTGTCGGGAGCGATGAACGAGGCCGCCGTCTGGCTCGCCGAGTCGGGTGACCCCACGTCGTTGGAGGCCACGACGACCGCCTTGGAGCGACTCATCGAAGGGCTGCGCCGCTAGGGCAGGTTTCTCATCGTTAGGGCCCCCGCCGTGAGGTGACCTACGCTCGGGTGATGACGTACGAACGGACCGGCTCGATGAGCTGTCAATGGTGGATTGACGGCTCGGATCCCGCGCTGGCGGAGGGGACCTTCCGATGAGTGGTGGCGAAGTTCGCGATGGTGTGTCGCTGACCAACCTCGACCAGCCGTTGTTCGAGGGGGCGGATGCGACCAAGCGGGACCTCGTCGACTACCTCGACGCGGTCGGCGACCGGATCATCGCGGAGTTGGCCGACCGGCCGCTGTCGGTGGTCCGCGTGCTGCGCGGTCAGGCGCCGTTCATGCAGAAGAACGTTCCGAAGTACACGCCCTCGTGGGTGCGCACGGTGACCCTGTGGGCGGAATCCTCCAGGCGTAACGTGTCGTACGCCCTGTGCAACGATCGCCGTACGCTGCTCTGGTTCGCCAACCAGCGGGCGGTGGAGTATCACCCGACCCTGGCGCGCGCCGATCAGCCGGGCTGGCCCACGCACCTGGTGATGGACCTCGACCCGCCGGAGGGCGAATCGTTCGGGCTGACCGTCCGCGCGGCCTTCCTGGTACGGCAGGCGCTGGCCGACTCTGGGCTGGTCGGCGTGGTCAAGACCAGCGGCTCGAAAGGGCTGCACGTGTTCGTCCCCGTGGCAGGTCACGGCGCGGAGGATGTCGCCGCGGCCACCCGCGCGATCGCTGCCCGAGCCGAACGCCTCGATCCCGCGTTGGCGACGACCGCGTTCATCCGTGAAGACCGCGGCGCCAAGGTGTTCCTCGACTCCACCCGGGCGGGTGGCGCGACCGTGGTCGCCGCGTACAGTCCGCGGATACGGCCGGGCACGTCGGTGTCCTATCCCGTGGAGTGGGCGGACCTGGCGGACGTCGCACCTCGTGACTTCACGGTACGAACGGCGATTCGGCTGCTGGGTGAGCGTGACCCCTGGGCCGAGCGCATGCCGGAGCCGCAACGGTTGAACGCCGACCTCATCGAGGAGGGCCACGGGATCCCCATCGCGCGGGTGCAGGCGATGCACGAGGGGAAGCGACGGGCCCGCGCCCGGCGCGCCTCCTCAGAACCGAACTCGTAGGGGTGGGGCCAGTGGGGGCGCCTCCGTAGGCAGGCGTCCGCGGCTGGCCGGGGTGCCAGCTGGCAGCGCGTTGGTGGGCAGGCCGTCGCACCAGCGGGCTGCGGGTTGGTGGAGAGCGCCAGCGGGCTGCGGGTTGGTGGAGAGCGCCAGCGGGCGAGCGGCACATTGGTGCGGCACGTGGGCCACGGTCCCACACCGCGAACCTTTCCCACACGCATGGAAACTCCTTGTAAATAAAGGATTCCGGCATCCCTACTGGTTGCGGCAGTGATCCTGTCGGGGGTAAAATCGAACGCATGAGCGACGGCGATGGTGTGCGGATCCCTCCGCTCCCGCCTGGGTTTGCTGACATGCTTCCCGGTCCGGAGTTGGTGGTGGCGTTCGCTGCTGTCGATCGGGACGCCTGTAATGGTTTCGAGCTTGGCGTGTTGCTTCAAGCTGCGCGGAAGGTCGCCTGTTGGGGCGAGTCTTTGAGTCTTGCTGTGACTGCTGTGTTGGCGCACTGCCCGCCCTGCTTCAAGGATGATGAGGCGGAACGCTCGTCTGTGCCGGAGCCGCGGGCGGCTGAACTGTTGTCGCCGATGTTGGGGTGGACCAACTACCGCAGTGATCAGTTCATGCTGATCGCGTTGGCGCTTACCGACCTGCCGAACACCCGGCAGGCGCTGGAACGCGGTGAGTTGGAGTTTTCTGAGGTGCGGACGATCGTCGACCGGCTCACCCTTCTGCCCCCAGCTGA
>NZ_KB892797.1 GCF_000373925.1 Actinopolymorpha alba DSM 45243
GCGCCCGACGACAAGAACACCCGAACACGCAAACAATTAGATAACGAATTAAAGGCGCGGGACACTAGGTCTAGTCCACAGACCCTTGGAAGCTTGTTGCGAAAAGTTGCGATCACAGGATCCGAGACTGCGGGCGCCTAGCTCGTTGACCTGCGAAGACGGCCGATCCGGCGTGGTGCAATATATGCATCTCTAAGAATCTGCGACCCGCACCATTGACGTACCGGGAGGCGCGGCCGATGATGAGTCCGCAACTTCTCGCAACCATAGAGACGGGGATAAGGCCCATGCGCATAACGTTCGTCGCCAAGGATCCCGAGTCCAACCCAACGGGATCGCCTACGCTCTACCGGACAGATCGCGGGTCGTGGCTGGTGCAAGGGTGGGTCGTCGACGACGCGGAGGCACTTGCCGAGATGGACATACCGAAAGGCGAGACGTGCGTGGAGATTCCGGACAGGATGATTCAGTTTTTCGGGCAGGGAGAACGTGGCATCGATAACGGATGAAGAGTTTGAACGGCTCCTAAGCGAGTTTAAGCGGGAATCTATTCACCTAGAAACCCGCGACGCCTACGGAACGGCGGTAGAACTGCCACATATGGCGAAGTGGACGGCCGGCGAATATGACGACCTTGAATGGCTTCAGGACTGGTGCGCCACGCTTCGCGAGCACGTCAAGGCTGGGCGGTCGGTCCGCCGCGCCCGTATCGTGTCGGAGCCTCTGAGCGACTATCAACGCTGGTCCCACAGCATCGCTCACCCCATAGTGGGCGCGGGCGAGGATATCCGCTGGATTCCCCGCAGGCTTGCATCTTCGATCGCGCTGCCCGGGAACGACTTCTATCTCTTCGACGGGCACCTGGTCGTTTTCCTGCACTACACGGGAAGCGGCTTGGCCATCGACAAGGTAACTTCGACGGACCCGCACGATATTGAACTCTGCCGCTCGGCGTTCGAGGCGGTTTGGAAGCTAGCAATACCTCACCGTGAATACAGCCCCCTCTAGCTCCGCTAAAGAGGCGCGACGGGCGCTAGGCATTCGCCTTCGGGACTTGCGTAAAGAGGCAGGTCTGACGGCCCGCGAGTTGGCGGCATCAACTGGCAAGCACTATACGCGCGTTAGCAAAATCGAAAACGGTACGCAGGCGCCAACCGACCATGACATACGTGAATGGTGCCGTGCGTGTTCTGCGAACGATCAAATTCCTGACTTGATCGCTAGTCTTCGCGCGGTTGAGTCGGCGTACCTGGAGTTTCGACGGCAAAGCCGGGCCGGCATGAAGCGGGTCTTAGGGGCCCACACGCTTAAGCGGTACGAGCAGACTAGCTTTTTCCGGATCTATGAGCACAACGTTATCCCTGGCCTGTTCCAAACCGGCGAGTATTCGGCCGCCATGCTGTCATTCTGGATCAAGTTCTTGGGAACCGCCAATGACGTAGAAGAAGCCGTCGCTGTTCGAATGGAGCGACAAAGAGTTCTTTATCGGAGCGGCAAGCGATTCGCGGTCCTACTTGAAGAACAAGCGTTGCGCACATGGTTCGGGGATGGCGAGATACAGGCCGGCCAACTGGGTCGTCTCCTTGAGCTAATGGCCCTGCCCAACATTTTTCTCGGAATCATCCCCCTGATGACTCAACGCGTGACCGTTGCCTCCGCCGGATTCTGGATCTTCGATGACATTCTAGCGGCCCTGGAAACGCCAACGGCGAGCATAGAGGTAACGCAACCGTCAGAGGTTCAGCTATACGCGCGCATGTTCGAAGCGCTCAAGGTGTCGGCCGTATTCGGCCGAGAGGCAAGAGCCCTCATCGTCAAGGCCCTCGGCGAACTCAACGAGTGACTGCGCTCCCGAACTTGACGCGCGGCGCAAGGGGCGACTGTGGATAGAGCCGTGGTGCTGGCCGGGACCTGGGCGGTCCCGGCCAGCATCAGCCTCGCGGCAAGTCGCCGGTCACTGTACGACGATTACCGGTTGATGAACACCGGGTTGGAGTAGAACCACAGGTCATCCCACGGGTTCGAGCCGAGCGGGTCAGGCTGCGGCTCCAGCTCGTTGGTGCTGGTCCCCCGGACGCGGACGTACATCGAGCTGTCGACGTTGCGCAGCGTGTGCCGCACCACGATCCAGTCGCCGTCCCGTTTCCAGCCGCTCGCGTCGTACCGTCCGGCGACGGCGGATCAGCGGCCGTGCTCGCCCAGCGGGCCGACCGACCATCCCTGGGCACGGCAGTGGTCCACGATGCCGGTCAGCGCGTCGAGGGTGGCCCGCCAGGAGCCGGGTGGCGCCGCGACCTCGGAGTCGTGCAGGAGGACGGTGTCACCACCGGACAGGTGCCGCACCACCCGGTCACGTACGGCCGCGCCGTTCTGCCCGGCGGTCCAGTCGTGTCCGTCCGCCGTCCACAGCACCGGCCGCAGCCCCAGCCGGTGCGCGGCGGCCCAGCGCGCGGTGGTGAGGACGCCGTACGTCGGGCGGTACCACACGGGCCGCCGGCCGGCCGCCGCCGCGATGATCTGGTACGCCTCCGCGAGGTCAGCCCGGTCCCGCCACGGCCGGAGCGGCGCGTCGTGCCGGAGGCCATGGACGGCGAGTTCGTGGCCGCGGGCGCGGGCCAGCCGCACCGGTTCCGGATGGCGTACCACCCGCTCGGCGATGAGAAAGAAGGTGGCCCGGACTCCCAGCTCGTCGAGGCGGTCAAGGATGAGGGGCGTCGCCGCCGGATCTGGACCGTCGTCGAAGGTCAGCGCGACATGGCGGCGGTCACCGCGACCAGCGAGGGTCGGACACAACCGGCGTACCTGTGGCAGCCAACTCGCGGCCGGTAGCAGGTCGGCGAGAACGGCGCCCACCGCGAGCGCACCGGCCACGCCCGCGGCTCTCGCCAGCCGATGCGTCGACATCAGGTGGTGGGACGCAGGTCAGACCGGGACGCCACCTGGCTCATCAGCGGCGAGCGGGACAGCTCCAGCGCGCCCGCGATGATCATGGCCAGCCCGACCAACGCGAGTAGGGTCCACGCACCAAGGCGCAGATCCTCGTCGAACAACACCACGCCCAGCACCAGGCTGACCAATGCGTCGCCGACCGTGATCGCCGGCTGGGCGGCCACGATGGTGCCTGCCTGATAGGCGTTCTGCAGCAGAAACATCGCGCAGATCCCCGCGGCGACCGTGGCGTAGAGCTGCCAGCTGGTGAAGAACGCCGCAGCACTGACCTCCAACCGACCGGTCGCGTCCTTCATCAGCGCGGCGGTCAACGCGAACGCCACCGCCGCCGACGCCCCGAGGGACGCGGCCCGCGCCGCCCCTTCGACCGCCTGTCCCAGGCCGACCAGCAGGGCCACCGCCGCGACCACCGACGGCAACGCGAGCGTCCAGCGCACCGGGTCAACCCCCGACCCGCCACCGGAGGGGTCGACGGCCACGAGCAGCGCCATCACGCCGAAGGTGACGCCGGCGGTGCCCGCGATCGAACGCCCGCCGAGCCGGCGACGAAACACCAGAGCGGCCAGCAACAGCGTCAGGGGGAGCTCGATCATCATGAGCGGCTGGACCACGGCCAGCGGGCCGGTCAGGAGCGCCGCGCCCTGGAACACCGCGCCGGCCATCACGCCCACGATGCCAAGCCACCACAACGGTCGTCGGCCCAGATCCAGGATCAATGCCGGACGAAACGACTCCTCGCGCGGCGCCGACCGTGCCTCGTGACGCTGCAGAACCGACGCGAAGGCGTTACTCGCCGCGGCGAACAACGCGAGAATGGCGGGAAGAATCATCACGGACCGTCTCGGCGCGACTGAGGCTCGCGGTGGCCAGGCGCGGTGCGCGCCCGCACCCGTGGTGGTGTTGGTGCTCCCTCCCCTACCCGCAAGCCCAGCAACCGACACGACCCGCGCGGCCACGAAACCTGGGGGGAGGCGCGATCGTGACCGGCCGGCAGTCGCCGCACGACTCCGGACGCCGCTACCTGATCATCTCAGCGAGCATGGGTGGCGGCCATGACGCGGTCGCCGCCGAGGTCGCCCGCCGGCTGGAAAGCCGTGGACACCGGACCCAGCGGATCGACGTGCTGGACCTGTTGCCGGCGGCTCTGGGAAGCGCCGTACGTACCAGTTACGGCCTGATGTTGCGACATGCGCCCGGCCGCTACCAGCGGATCTACGACCGCTTCGGTGACCCGGATGCCGCGCGCCGGCTGGTCGAACCTCTCGTACGCCTGGCGACGTCGACCGCCCGGGCCACTGTGGACGAGCTCGCCCCCGACGTCGTCATCAGCACCTTCCACCTGGCGGCCGCGGTCGCCGGACGGCTCCGCGAAGACGGCGCGATCAGGGGCCGTTCCGTCGTGGTGCTCACGGAGTTCGTGCCGCACGCGGTCTGGCTGTCGCCGGGGAACGACGCCTATTTCTGCCTGTCGCCGGCGGCTCGCGGAATCGCCGCGACGCTGGTCGGGGACCGAGCCCTCTGGCTCGGCCCGCTCGTACGACCGGGCCCGCCGAGTCCTGTCCCGGGAACGCCTGCTCTGGCTCCGGCCGCCGGGCTGCCGGTGGTCCTGGTCTCCGCGGGCTCCTGGGGGATCGGCACCCATCTCGCCGAGACGATCCGCGCGCTGATCGCCACCCGGCGGTACTTCCCGCTCGCCCTCTGCGGGCACAACGAGCAGCTGGCCGCGCGGATCCGCGCCGTCGCCGGCCCCGACTACGCCGTCGGCTGGCGTCCCGACCTCGCCGCCTCGCTGGCCGGGGCGTACGCATTGGTCGAGAACTCCGGTGGCCAGACCTGCACCGAGGCGTTCGCCGTGGGTACGCCGGTGGTGATCCACGCGCCGCTCCCCGGGCATGGCCGGGCCGCCGCGGAGCACCTCGAGCGGGCCGGTGCCGTACGCCGGTCTGACCGACCGGAGGAACTGATTGCGGCACTCGACGAGCTCCACCTGGAGGCCGACGCCAGGGCCCTGCAGACTGGACGCGCCCGGGCGGTGTTCCGGCCCGACAGTACCGACCTGCTCGTGAGGGTGACCGAATCGCGGAGCGGCGCCGCGCCGAGATGACATACGTTCTCATTTTCGCCATGATTGCGAGGAGATCCGACAAACGGCCGCTTATCCCGGACCCTGGAGCGGCCAGGACCGGATCCGCAAAGCCTCGGTGTGGTCCCCCCGGCCAATCTGGGGCTTTGTCATGCCTGCCGCCCAGGTTCGACCTCAGGCTCGAACGAGCCTGGGCGGCACGGTCATTCGGCGAGCACGACCCGAAGGTGCCCGGGCGCGGCGTCCCTTGTCCTGATCGCGATCGGCAGGACCAGATGCTCGACGTCCCGGTAGGGATCCCCGCTGGTGATCCGCCGGTGGAGCAGCAACGCCGCCTCCCGCCCCATCTCGTAGGAGGGCAGCGTCGCGGCGATTGCGGCGAGCGGCAGGATGTCGAGCGGGCTCGCATCGTCCATGCCGGCCAGGTCGACCTGACCCGGCACGTCGATTCCCAACGCCACCAGGTCCAGGACCGCCCGACCCATCGCGTAGCCGTTGCCGCAGAGCAGCACGCTCGGCGGATCCGGGCGGGCCAGCAGCGCCGCCACGCTGCCTTGATCAGGGCCGGACGCCGGGGCGTACTTCCGGAGCACCGTGAGGTCGGGGCGCACGGGAATGCCGTTGTCACGTAGGGCCTGGACATGGCCGGTGAGCCGGTCACGAACGCTGGTGCAGTCGGTCTCGTCCCACAAGGTCGCGATCCGCCGGTGGCCCAACCGGATCAGGTGCTGGGTCACCTCGTAACCAACGGCCACGTTGTCGGCCGCCACGGCATCGGTGGCGACGTCCGGCCGGTAGCGGTCGACCATGACGAGCGGCATCTCACGCCTGCGCAGATCGGCGAAGACCTCGACGTTGGCGTTTCCTTCCGCCGGATACAGCACGATGCCGGTGACGTTCGACTCGAGCGCCTCGCGCAGCGCCCTCCCCTCCCGCTCCGGGTTGTCGTGGCAGTGGGTCAGGATCAGCTGGTAGCCGAGCTCGGCGCAGGTCGCCTCCACTCCCCCGAGAAGTTGGGTCACGTGCGGGCCCTGCCCCTGGAGGATGCACGCGACCGCTGGCCTGCGGGTGTGGGCGGCACCCACGTCGACCGTCGGTTGGAACGCCGACCGGTCGGCGACGAAGGTGCCGCTGCCCTGCCGGCGGACGAGCACGCCCTCCGCGACAAGTTCGTTGAGCGCACGGACGGCGGTCGTCGTGCTCACGCCGAACCGCTCACAGACCTTGCGTTCCGTGACGAACGGACTGTCGGGGGCGTACTCACCACGAGCGATGGCGGCCAGCAGGGAACGCTTCACCTGCTGGTAAAGCGGGATGCGTACCCCGTCACTCCTCGCCGTCATGGTTGGCACCGCGCGGCGGCAACAGCCTCAGAATTCACCACGTTAACTCTCTCTGTCGTCACGGTGTGCTGAGCGATATAGGCCACTTTATTGACACGTTCACACGTTAAGAATACGGTCGAACGCACGATCCATGTAGTGAGTCGTCCGGCCCTTACGAGCCGCGAGGAGAACGACATGGTGAACAGGCGACAGTTCCTCACCGGCGCCCTGCTGGCGACCGTCTCCATCAGTGCCTGCAGCGGCAAGCAGGAGGGCGGCTCGTCGGGCCGCTTCAGCTTCACCTACCTGCGCCCCACGTGGGGGCCCGCGACCTACACCAAGAACGGTCCGTTCGAAAAGGAACTCGAACGCCGCGCCGGCGTTTCGATCGACGTCCAGATCATTCCGGTCATCGACTACGACACGAAGGTCAACACGATCCTCGCCTCCGGCGATATTCCCGACGTGATCTGGGGATCGGGTCCGACGTCAGGCACCTGGCGGAGCGCCCAGGACGAGGGAGCCTTCCTGCCGATCGACGACTATCTCGACAAGTACCCCGCCGTCCGCAAGGCCGTTCCGGACAGCATCTGGAAGATGTTGCGTGACGACAAAGGCGACACCTATTTCGTTCCCAACCTCATCTGGCCGCAGGTTCCCTTCTTTCTGTATTACCGGAAGGACCTCTTCGACAAGGCCGGGATCGCCGAGCCCGCCAGCCTGGAGGAGTTCCAGGCGACGCTCGAGCAGGTCAAGAAGGCGTATCCGAAGATGGTGCCGTTCACCATGGGGTACGAATGGCACGCCAAGGAGATCGCCACCTCCTTCGGGACAGGGATGTTCGGCTGGGAGCCGGCACCCGACGATCCAGACACGCTTGCACCGTGGTTCATGAAGGAGAAGGAGATCGATCTCTATTTCTGGCTCCAGGATCTCCACAAGAAGGGCCTGCTCGACCCCGACTACGGCGTTAGCAAGGAGCCGAACTTCTCGACCGCCAAGCTGAAGGCCGACAAGGCCGTCATGGCGATCGAACACTGGGGTGCCTACACCTCCATCGTGACCGAACTCCGCACCATCAGGTCGGACGGCGCGGTGAGTGTGGTCTCACCGCTGGGCGAAACCGCCGGTAGCCGCGCGGTCTTTCCTGTCGACCGGGGCTTCTATGTGTCCGCCAAGATCAAGGACCCCGACGGCTTCTTCGCGTTCCTCAACTGGACCCTCACCGAAGGCTCCGAGCTACGCCGCTGGGGCGTGGAAGGCAAGACCTACAAGGTCGAGAACGGCACGAAGGTCTCTCTCCAGGACGCCGAGCGGCCGAAGTCCTACCAGGGACCGCAGATCGAGCCCCTCGGGTTCATCGGGCCGTTCAGCGAGAAGCTGGACTGGGACGGCATGCGGACGAACTTCGAGGGCGCCGGCATCGGCAAGGACTTCGACTACATCAAGGGAAAGTTCGACGACTACACCAGGCAGGAGTACTTCGACTACCGCGACCCGACCGTGGTGTCGCCCACCGATGCCAAGAAGGGCACGCAGTTGTTCGAGGACAACCTGCAGAAGGTGGCTCAGAGCACCATCGTCAACCACAAGGTCACCCGGGCCGAGTGGGCGGCGGCGGTGGAGAAGTGGAAGAGGGCGGGCGGCAACGCCATTCTCGAGGAGGTCAACTCCCTCCAGAAGGACAAGTCGAAGCCCGAGTACACAACGGGATAAGGCCGCTCGCGGCCCACGCCGCCCGCGTTTCCTTTGCCTTCCAGCCACCGAGGAGTCACGCCGATGAGCGAGGTTCGCGCGGCCGCCCCGCCTCGCCGCCGGGCGACACCGGCGCCCCGCGGACACCAGTCGAAGGCCGCCCTGGTCTGGAGGTACCGCTGGATCTACGCACTGATCCTGCCGACGGTCATCTACTTTGTGCTCTTCGCCTACCTCCCGATGATCGGGTTGCAGATCGCGTTCAAGGACTTCAAGGTCTTCGCGGGCATGTGGGAGAGCCCCTGGGTCGGGCTCGAGCATTTCCGTACGATGTTCGGCTCCGAGAAGTTCCCCGAACTCATCCGCAACACCTTGCTGATCAGCTTCTACCGCATCCTCTTCGGCTTCCCCGTTCCGATCATCTTCGCGCTGCTGCTCAACGAGGTACGCCGCATGTGGTTCAAGCGCGGCGTCCAGACCGTGACGTACTTCCCGCACTTCCTGTCCTGGGTGGTCTTCGCCGGCATCGTCATCAACATTCTCGGGCCGACCGGGATCGTCAACACTCTGCTCGTCAATACTGGCGGTGACCGGATCAACTTCCTCACCAACCCCGACAGTTTCCGGGCGGTACTCGTCCTCACCGGAATCATGAAGGAGTTCGGCTGGGGAGCGATCATCTATCTCGCCGCGCTGTCGAGTATCGACCCGGAGTTGTACGAAGCGGCCCGGGTCGACGGCGCCCGCAAGCTCCGCCAGATCTGGCACGTGACACTGCCCGGCCTGCGACCGGTGATGGCCGTACTCCTCGTACTCTCACTCGGCGGACTGCTGGACGCGGGATTCGACCAGGTCTTCCAGCTCCAGAACGGCGCTGTCCTCGAGGTCGGCGACATCATCGACACCTACGTCTACCGGGCTGGCCTGCTCGAGGCGCAGTTCGAGCTGGCAACCGCCGTCGGGTTGTTCAAGGGCGTGGTCGGGCTCGCGATGATCGTGTCGGCTAACTGGGTGCTCCGCAGGATGGGACAACGATCGATATGGTGACCAAACCCGAAACCGGCGAGACGGAAATCCTCCGGAGCAGCCAGGTGACGAGCCAGCGGTCACGTCTTGAACGAAATCCCTGGTGGGGCGACACGATCATCTACCTCGTGCTGGTATTCCTCGGCCTGGTGACGTTGCTACCGATGTTGAACGTCCTCGCGAGGTCTCTGAGCAGCAGTGCGGCGATCTCCGCCAACCCGCTGATGCTGGTGCCGTACTCCTGGACGCTGGACGCGTATCAATACATCTTCGAGACGCCCGTCCTGATGAGGTCGTTCGGGATCACGGTGTTCGTCACGGTTGTCGGCACCGCACTGAACCTTCTCTTCACGACCACCGCGGCCTACGGACTGTCGAAGACCTACATCCCCGGCTACCGCTTTCTCATGTGGCTGGTGATCATTCCGATGTTGTTCGGAGCCGGACTGATCCCGACGTACCTCCTGCTGAAGAATCTCGGGCTCATCAACAGCGTGTGGGTGCTCGTCATCTACGGCCTCGTCTCGCCGTTCAACCTCATCCTGATGCGGAACTTCTTCTGGAGTATCCCGAACGAGATCGAGGAGTCGGCCCGGATCGACGGGGCTTCCGACCTGCAGGTCCTCTGGCACATCGTCCTGCCACTGTCCAAGCCCGTCCTGGCCACGATCGGGCTCTTCTACGGCGTCGCCCACTGGAACGACTTCTTCACCGGGCTCTTCTTCATCACGGACTCCTCGAAATGGCCGCTCCAGGTGGTCATGCGTTCGATCATCATCGACCAGAGCATGCTCGGAATGGGTGGCGGCACCGCACCGACCGCCGATCTGCAGAAGCTCGTCATTTCCGCGGACAACATCAGAGCGGCGACGATCATCTTCTCCACCGTTCCGATCCTGCTGGCGTATCCCTTCCTCCAGCGCTATTTCGTCAAGGGCATCATCCTCGGCGCGGTCAAGGGCTGACCGCGCCCGTTCACCACCAACGGAGGTTGCTGATGCCGGTACGTCGCGCACGACGGCGCAGGTTGCGGGTCGGCACCTGCCTCACCCTGCTGACCATCCTGGCCCTGCTGGTGCCCACCTGGGCCGGGGCGGCGTCCCAGGCCGCCGGCCCAGTGATGTATCCGAGCGGCGTCGGCGCCGACCTCGGCGCCACCCCCGCGACGCTCGGCATCCGGGTCCGGGCCGGGGACAACCCGGACGGCCTGGTGACCGGCACGCTGCAGGGACGGGACTACTGGAAGACCAACACCGCCGCCAACACCGGCTCCTTCTACCTGGATCTCGACGAGGAGTACGTCAGCGGCCTCGCCACCAAGGACGTCACCGTCAGCGTCACCTATTACGACACGGAAAGCGGCGGTCTGTCCCTGCACTATGACGCGGCCGACAACCCCGACGCAGCTGCCACCGACATACCGATGACAGGCACCGCGCGGTGGAAGACCAGCACCTTCTCCCTGAGCGATGGCAGGTTCGCCAACCGCCTCAACGGCGCGGACCTACGGCTTGGTCCGGCCGAGAGCGATCCGACCGAGGACATCATCGTCTCCTCGATCCGGGTCGGGTCGGTCGGCGCCGCGGTCGACCTCGGCGCGACGCCGCGGGAACGCGGCATCGCTCCCAGGGCGGGCGACCGGGCTGAGGGTCTCATCGTCGGAGAGCAGGACGGGCGTACTTACTGGCAGACGAACCGCGCAGCCCCGGCTCCGGCGACGTTGTACCTCTACATGAACGTCGCGGACACCTATGTCTACAACACAAAGAACACCGTGCTCGTCAGCATCGACTACTTCGACGAGGGCAACGGCCGGCTGAGTCTGCAGTACGACTCCCCCGGCGAGGAGCTCAGCGACAAGTTCAAGAATTCCGAGGCGTTTGCCTACGGCGATTCAAGGACCTGGAAGACCCATACGTACGCCCTCGACGACGCCGTGATGACGAACCGCTCGAACGGCTCGGACTTCCGCATCACCACCGGCGGAGGCGCTGTCGAGGTGAAGGTGGCGTCGGTGCGGGTCACCGTGGTCGCCGCGGAACTCGACACCACCCAAGGTCTGCGCAACCTCATCGGCGAAGCAACCAGGGATCACGTCGCCGCCCGCGAGGGCACCCGGGACGGGCAGTTCCCTTCGGGGTCGAAGACCACGCTGCGGTCGGCCATCGACGACGCGCAAGCAGTGGTTGACACTCCCAGCGCCGGTGAGGAGCGTGTCAAGGCAGCCTTGCACACGGTGTTCGAAGCACTGCGGGACTTCCGGGCTTCGAAGATCGACACCAACCTCGCCCGTGGCGCCACCGCCACGGCCAGCAGTGGCGCTCCCGGCGCGGGGCCGGAGTTGGCCGTGGACGGAGACGGGGACACCGCGTGGACCAGCGGTGCCGGCCACTCGGGCGAGTGGCTCCAGGTCGACCTGGGCAAGGCGCAACAGGTGAACGACGTCCGGGTCAGCTGGGCGGGGGCGTACTCCCCCGACTACACCGTCCAGGTTTCCACCGACGGGCAGCGGTATGTCACCGTGGGCCGCTCGGGTACGCCGGGCGGCAACCGGGTCGCCCGCACCGCCTTCGAGACGAGTTCGGCGAGGTTCGTCAAGGTGGCGTTCAACGGCTACGCCGGCCAGTCCGACACCTTCTCGGTCAGGGAGCTCCAGGTGCGCAACCAGCCGATCGTCCAGCCGCGCCCCAAACTGGTGAAGACGGCGTACCCGACGGACGACGCCGTGGTGGCCGACTTCGACGTGTCGGTCTACGGCGCCGACCGTACCGGCGCGAAGGACGCGACCAGCGCCATCCAGCGCGCGCTCTACGACTGCTACGACGCTGGCGGCGGCACCGTCTGGATGCCGGCGGGGAAATACCTCGTCACGGACACGCTCGAGGTCCACGCCTTCTGCACCCTGCGCGGTGACCGGCGCGATCCCGACGTGGGTGAAGGCGGCTACGGCACGGTCGTTCTCGCCGACGTCCCTTCGGGCGATGACGGCCCGGCGGTGTTCCGGATCGGCGGCAGCGCGGGCGTCATGGGGATCACGACCTATTACCCACGGCAGAGCGCGACTGACCCGGTGCCGTACAACTACACGTTCGAGATTCCCGGCGGCGCCTGGATCGGCAACGAAAACTACATGATGGCGACGATCTCCGACGTCACCATGCTGAACTCCTACCGCGGGATCGGCATCAGCACGATGCCCAACGATCGTGGCACCGCCCCAAGCTCCGGGCAGGTACACGAGTCGTCCACCATCCGCAACGTGAAGGGCACCGCGCTCTACGAGGGGGTCCGTGCCTACAACGGTGCCGACGTCGGCACCTGGGAGAACGTCACCTTCAACAACGCCTACTGGGCTGACGCTCCGTCGGACTACCATCCGCCGCGGCGGGCGACACTCGATGCCTGGACCCGCGCGCACGGCACCGGCTTCGCGCTCGGCGACCTGGAGTGGGAGCAGCTGTACAACCTCCAGGCATCCGACTACGACGTCGGGATCCGGATCGTTCCAGGCCAGCGGATCAGCTTCGCCGGGAGCTTCCTGCAGACCGAGATCCGGCGTACCAACGTCGCCCTGAAGGTGGAGAGCTTCGACTCCCGGTGGGGGTTGGTGTTCGCGGCCGGCCGGCTGGAGGGCAGCCAGTACGCGATCCAGAACTCCTCGCAGGGCTTCGTGAAGCTCACGGGCACGCAGGTGCGGGGCGCCACCCAGGGCATCGTCCATGTCCTGGACGGCCAGCCACCGGCGTACACCCAGGGACCACTGCCACAACCGGCGCGCGCCGTCCTGTACGACGCTCGCGCGGCACCCTTCCGCGCCCCGCGCGGGGCGGGCTACCTCCCCGCTGAGGACGCCACTGCCGCGATCCAGGCGGCACTGGACCAGGCGCACCGGTCCGGTGGCGGCATCGTCTACCTGCCGGCCGGGTGGTACCGCATCCAGCGGCACCTCAGGGTTCCGGCGAACGTCGAACTCCGGGGCGCCTCCGCGGTGCCCAACCGTGACCAGCTCGGCGCCAGCGGCGGCACCGTATTGATGGCATACGAAGGGCGTGCCACCACTGCCCCGGACTCCGCGCCGGCCCTCATCACGTTGGACGGAAGCCGTGCCGGCGTTCGCGGCCTGCGGATCTTCTACCCGGAAAACAACCCCGCCGCTCCGGACGGTCTCGTCGCGTACCCCTATGCGGTCCGTGGCAACGGACCTGGGGTCTACGCCGTCAACCTCGGCTTGCCGAACGCCTGGAACGGCATCGACCTCGCCACCCATCGCAACGACAGGTTCGTGGTGCGGAAGGTCACCGGCGCGTTCTTCGACCACGCCGTCACGGTCGGGCCGAGCGACCGGGGCCGGGTCGAAGGCCTGCTGTCCAACGGCAACGCGGTGACCAGGGTGGGCTACAACCTGCCGAACTGGGCCATCGAGAGAGACATCTTCAGCCAGGTGATCGACAAGTACATGCGCAAGCGGTCCGCACTCGTCACGGTGACGGGTGCGTCCCGGCTGACGGTCCTCAACGCCTTCGCCTACGGCTTCCACGACGGCCTCGTCGTCGGGTCGGGCGAGGTGACCGCCTTCAACCTGGGCACGGACAACCTCGGCGAGGACGGCCGCACGGTCGACGTGACCAGCGGGAAGGTATCCGTCACCAACCTCCTGCGCTACAACGGCGCCACGAGCAATGGACCGGCGAGGTTGTTCAACATCATGGCGATCAACATGCAGCAGAACGCCCTCACCGTCGCTGCTGAACCCGCACGCGCGGGTCGGATCTCCCTTGTTGGCAACGAAACCGAGCCCGGCAGGTACGAACGCGGCAGCCAGGTGAGCGCGGTCGCCGAACCCACACCGGGCTTTGAGTTCGTGAGCTGGTCCGCCGACGGCGAGGTGGTGTCACGCGAGCGGTCCTTCACCGTCACCGTGACGAAGGACCTCGCGTTGACCGCCACCTTCGCACCGCGTTCCCGCGGCTGAGCCGGGGTTCGGCAGGCTCGTGGTCCGCGGCCTCAGGGTGGAGGCGCGGACCACGAGCTCCGGCTCGACCACCACATGCCGGACTGGTCCAGCGATGCCGTCCGTCATCAGCTCCAGCAGCAGGTGCGCCGCCCCCTGCCCGACCCACCTCTTCGGCGGGGACACCGCGGTCAACGGCGGGTCGGCCATCTCCGCGATCTCGTCGTCATAGGCGATGACTGACAGATCCTCCGGTATCCGCCACCCGTGCCCCCGCGCGTGGTGTACCAATGAGAGCGCGGTCTGGTCGCTGTGTACGAGGACGGCCGTGGCCTGGGAGTGATACAGCCGCTGGAGGACGGCGGCCATCGCGTCGTTCGTCGGCCAGGCACTGTAACCGGCATCAGAGCAGTGGTTGACGTCAGAGTAGTGGTTGATTTCAGAGCACCGGTTGGCCGCGGGACTGGTGATGATCAGCGGCGAGCCGGCCGGGTCCATACCCGCTGTCGCGACCGCCGCCCGCCAACCGTTGATCACCCGGGACTTCGTCTGTGACTGCCCCTGCGTCACCAGGGCGACGCCGCGGTGACCCAGGCGCGCCAGGTGCCGGACAGCCCGGGCGGCCCCAAGCTCGTGGTCGGCACGCACCGAGCACAACGCTCGGTCGCGCACGGGGATCTGCACGGTGCGTTCCATCAACACGACCGGCACGGGCAGTTCGAAGAGCCAGTCGAGGAGTTCCGGGGCACCCTCGTCGAGCGTGACATTCGGGGTGAGCAGCAGGCCGGTGGCGCCGGCGTCGAGCAACTGGCGGGCGAGCATCCGGTCCTGGGCCGGCTGGTAGTTGGAGATGGCGAGTGCCCGGCGTACCTTCCTCGCATCGAACACCCGACGCGCCCCGGCCACGACCTGCGGGAAGTAATACGCGCCGGTCGGGACGACGATCCCGACCTGACCACTCACGATCCGCTCCCTGGCTGGCACGACCTCACGTTGAGCCGGTCTGGTCCTCTGAGCATCGTCGGCGGCCTCCGAAACCACCGGAGCCAGCTCGCGGCGTAGGACGCCACCGCCATGCACCCGCTCGATCACCCCGCGTTCGGCCAGTGCGGCGAGGTCGCGCCGGATGGTCATCGTCGAAACCTGGAAATCGGCGACCAGGTCCGTAACCCTGACGAACCCTCGCGTACGAGCGAGATCCAGAATGCGTGAGCGACGTAGTTCGGCTGGCATGGCGACACCTTCCGATCGATCCGTGGGGCTTCGCGGGACCGGGCGGTGGACAGCAGGCTTTCGATATCGAACGTTCCCGCTCAGATAACGAGAACCTGATGTCCGGGGCGACGACCTTTCCTTGACAGTCTGCGGATCCTTCACAACATTGTGACCATCTGAACACCGCGACGTTCTTGACGCCAAAACGACCGCTGTCACGTCACACTTTCCGGTCCAGGATCCTTTCGGAAAACGTTCAGTCCGCCTTTGGTCAAGGAATTACCGGCGCGCTGACGAATAAGGGAAACCGCTCTCCACGCCCTCGCTGGTGAGCGGCCAGGTCGTGGTTGTCGAACGGCCTGACCAAAGCCACCTCAGAGAGGACCCGACGAATGACGAAGCACCGTCTCCGTACCTCGCTCGCGGTCATGGCCTGCGTGGTCGCGGCCACCTCGGGCGGCCTCGCCGCGCCCGCGACAGCCGGGGCAGAGGACGACAGTGCCGAACGCCAGTGCGCCCGAACAATCGACATCGAGGACGACGCCTCGCTGGCGGCCTCGGTCGCCGCGGCCAGGCCCGGGGATTGCCTCCTTCTCGCGAACGGCACCTACACCGGTCTCACGATCACCGCCCAGGGCCGGATGGACGCGCCGGTGACGATCGCGGCCCGCGAACGCGGCCAAGCCGTATTCGCCTATGGAACGATGGAGATCAACGGTTCCGCGGACGTCGTTCTCGAAGGCATGACCTGGACCAGCACCGGCAACGTCCGGATCGTCGACTGCCTTCGCTGCCGCCTCACCCGCTGGACGTTTCCCGACCGGCCAGGCGGCACCGAGGTCGTCCATCTCACCGGTAACCGGAACGACGACAACCGCATCGACCACTCCGACTTCGGGCCTCGCGGGCAGACCGGCCGTTTCATCATGGTGCACGGCACGAACCCGAACCTCGCCAAGCACACCCGCATCGACCACAACCACTTCCACGACGTGGCGGCCGGCCCGCAGGGCGGCGAATGCATCGTGCTCGGAGGCGGTGGCGCCTGGGCGGACTACACCGACACCTACAGCATCGTCGAGCACAACCTCTTCACCGGTTGCGACGGCGACGCAGAGGTGATCTCGGTCAAGTCGTCAAGCAACATCATCCGCCACAACACGGTGCGCTCCTCCAAAGGAATGATCGTGTTGCGCGCCGGTAACCGTAACTCCGTTCATCACAACACGATCCTTGGTGACGGCAAGCCGGGCTCGGGTGGCATCCGGTTCTACGAGGAGGACCACCAGATCCACCACAACTACGTCGACACCGATGGTGCGCCTCTGATCGTCGGCAACGGTACGCCGCGCGGCCCGGGCTTCACGAACGCCCAGGTGTTCCGCCCGGCGATCTACGCCAACACCTTCATCGGCCGGACCAACGGCGTACAGATCGGTGACCAGCGACCGCTGCCTCCCGTCGACATGACATTCGCCCACAACCTCGTCCGCGCCTACGCGGGCAAGGCGGTCGACCTGCGGACCGAACCAGTGAACCCAACGTACGCACGCAACGTCGTGCAACTGCGCGGCACCGCGACCGCCGGGATCAGCGCCCCGCGCGAGCAGTTCGAGGTCATCGACCAGACCGGAGCCGGCGTTCAGGACATCGGGATCGCGCGGCCGCTGTCGCCCAGTGACGTCGGCCCTGACGCGGAAGGAAGCTCATGAGAATCCGTCCTTGGACAGCACCTCGCCTGCCGCGGCGCCTGGCGCTCCTCCCCCTCGCCGTGCTCCTGGCCCTCATCGGTGCCGTGGGCGCCGTGCCCGACCGGCCGGCCGCCGCTGACAGCGGCTTCGTCCATCCCGGGGTGCTTGTCAGCAAACCCCAACTGCAGTTCGTACGGGCGAAGGTGCAGGCGGGCGCCGAGCCGTGGAAGTCCGCGTACGCCCAGATGAGTTCCAGCAAGTTCGCTTCCCTGTCCTGGGAGCCCAAGCCACGCGAGGTCGTCGAGTGCGGGCCGTACTCCAACCCCAACCTGGGGTGTGTCGAGGAGCGTGAGGACGCGCTCGCCGCTTATACGCACGCGCTGCTGTGGAACATCAGCCGCGATCGGCGCCATGCCGAGAAGGCGATCGAGATCCTCGACGCGTGGTCGGCCGTCATCAGGAGCCACACCAACCACAACGCGCCGCTGCAGGCGGGTTGGGCCGGAGCGTCGTTCTCGCGCGCTGGCGAACTCATGCGCTACACCTACGACGGTTGGCCGACCGACCGAGTCCAGCGGTTCGCCACGATGCTGCGGACGGTGCACCTCCCGCAGGTGCTGGTCGACCGCCGGCCAAGTTTCAACGGCAACTGGGAACTCATCATGATGGACGCGGCGGTGGGCATCTCGGTGTTCCTCGACGACCGCGCGTCCTTCAACGAAGCTGTACGGGTGTGGCGCGGTCGGGTGCCGGCGTACTTCTACCTCGAGCCAGACGGGCCACTTCCCCAGCCGCCGCCGGGCGGCGGCAAGGACACCGCCGAGAAGCTGATCGCGTACTGGCATGGGCAGGAGACGTTCGTCGACGGCCTCGCCCAGGAGACCTGCCGGACCTTCGGGTACGTCGGCTGGGGCATTGACGCTGCTTCCCACGTCGCCGAGACCGCGCTGATCCAGGGCATCGATCTGTACGCCGAGATGCGGGAACGGCTGACGAAGGCGATGGAGTTCCACGCGACCTACGACCTGGGCGAGTCGGTGCCGGACTGGTTGTGTGGCGGAACACTCCAGCGCGGTCTCGGTCCGACGCTCGAGATCGCGTACAACCACTACAACAACCGTCTCGGCATCAGCCTGCCGAAGACGAAGGAACTCCTGGAAACCAGGCTACGGCCGACGGGGCCGAGTCACTTCCTTGGCTGGGAGACCCTGACCCACGCCGAGAATCCGGTAGGTCGCCGTTAACCAAGGTGAACGATCCGCGTCAGCCCAACCCAGCCCAACCCAACCCAACCCAACCCATCCCAGCCCAGCCAGCGAACGTGAACGAAGCCAGCGAAGGAGCCTCGATGTTGCGAAGGACATTCCTGCTGTCAGCGGCTGGAGTCACCAGCGGTGCCACCCTGGGATCCGTGACTGCCACGTCAGCAGGTAATCCGGCGGCCGCGGAATCCAGCGGAACGACGCCCGCCACCCAGGTGCCGCCAGCCGCCACCACCGTGCGGGTGCGCTCGCTGGCTGACCTGCAAGCCGCGATTGACACCGCCGGACCTGGCGATCGGATCGAACTCAACAACGGCACCTACACCGCCAGCGCACCCATCCGGATCAGCGGGAAGTCCGGCCTGCCCGGAGCGCCTCTGACCATCGCAGCCCAGGAGGTGGGGCGGGTCACCATCACCGGCACCGCGGGCTTCACGATCGATGCGTCGGAGTACGTGACACTGGACGGCTTCCGGCTGACGCACAGCTCCACCCTGCGGGTCCCGGCGAACTCCCACCACATCCGCTTCACCCGTAACCACATCGAGCTCACCGCCGCTGCCGCTGGCAACCACTGGCTCAACATCGACGGCAACAACTGCGAGATCGGCTACAACACCTTCACCAACAGGTACAACCAGGGTGTCTGGGTGTCGATCGCGGGACCCAGTGATGGCATCGCCCAACACACCTGGATCCATCACAACTTCTTCTACAACCATCGGTTCGACGGCTCCAACGGCGGCGAGCCGATCCGCCTGGGCCTGAGCCACAAGCAGAGCTACTCCGCGTACGCCGTGATCGAACACAACCTCTTCGAGAAGGTCGACGGCGACCCTGAAGCCATCTCGGTGAAGTCCCGCGACAACATCGTGCAGTTCAACACCATCGTCGACAGCGTGGGTTCGATCGTGCTCAGGCACGGACACCGCAACCGGGTCGAGGGGAACATCCTGCTCGGCGGACGCTCCGGAATCCGCTTCTACGGCAAGGACCATGTGATCGTCAACAACCTCGTGTCAGGCAGCACCGGCACCGGCCTTGCCGTCGGCAGCGGCAACATCGAAGAGGACACCGCCAGCACGGGCAACGAACAAGTGGACCGGGTCCTCATCGCCTTCAACACCTTTGCCGGCAACGCGACCAGCGTGGCCGGCGAGGCCCAGCGACCGCTGGGGCCAAGGGACTGTGTGGTCGCCAACAACATCATCACCGGAAGCGGGGCGCAGCTGATCACGCTGCCGCAGGGGTCCCAGGGGTTCCGCTGGGAAGGCAACATCCTCCACAGCGCTCCGGCGGGCGACATCCCGGAAGGCGGCTATCGCGCCGTCGATCCGAGGTTGGTCGAGGACAGGTATGCGATGCCGCGCATCGGTGCGAGCAGCCCCGCGGTGAACGCGGCCGTCGGAAGCTATCCGACGGTGACGCTCGACATCGACCTTCGCGCCCGCAGCGGAGTCAAGGATGTCGGCGCGGACGAGTTGTCAGACGGGCCACTGCGGCGGCCCCTGACCAGAGCTGACGTCGGCCCGCACGCTCGGCCCAAACGACCCTGACTCGGCGCAGAACCCCCTCTGCGGCGTGCCTACCGCCCACTATGAGGCCTATTCAAAACTGTCGTGCCGCCGAAGTTGATCAACGGTCCCGAATTCCGGCACCTACCCGAGGATTGCCCGATCTGAGGACCGTTGATCAACTTCACCAAACGGGCGGCCATGATCGTGAAGGAGTTTCGTTGCTATCTGACCAGAATCCTTCACGATCCTCGAGCGCCCGGGACCTAAAGGGCCCGATGTCTCAACCTCCGGACGGGTGAGGCGTACGCCATTCGAGACGGAGCAGAGGCCATCTGAGATTGTGGAAACTTTGGGGTGCTATAACACCCCAAAGTTTCCACGCTCTTGCCGATGCCGCGCCGGAGTGTAGAAGTCGCTGACGCTCCGCGCGAAACGTGGGCCACTTCCCCGAAATGATCGTGAACTGGTGAGAGCCTCGCCGACAGGACGCTCAGCGGTCGCAGGTCGTACGTCCTGGCTCCCACCGGCAGGCGATCGCCGCGAATCCTCCCTCGGCGACCACGTCCACTGACAGCCGGTCGATCGGGCCGGTCACGACGTGGCTCTCGCGCACCAATCCGGCTTCACCGTCGCGCACCACCTCGATCAGGTAGCGGCCATGAAGGAAGCGCAGTGGTACGTCGAGCGTCCGCGCCGGTCCGGCTACGCCGGCGCCGAGGAACCACCGGTCGCCGCTGCGCCGCGCCATCACCACGTGGTCGGACGGCCGGCCCGACACCAGGCGGGTCTCGTCCCACACTGTCGGCACCTGCTCGAGGAACCCCCGCGCCTCCGGCCGGACGTCGTAGCTTTCGGGCGTTCCCGCGAGGTTCTGCAGTCCGGACTCGAAGGTGACCGCGAGCCCGAGTTCGTGCGCGTCCGAGGTGGGCCGGCTCGGCCGGTGAAATGCCTCTGGCGTGTAGTCCATCGAGCCGATCAGGTTGCGGGTGAACGGCAGGGTGGTGAGGTGTTGCGTGGTTACGGTGCGCTTCTCGGCACCGTGGACGCCTTCCATCGTCATCACGTGCGGCCAGGTCCGGTGGATGCCCTTCGGGATGGTCGAGCCGTGGAAGTTCACCAGCAGCTGGTTGGCCGCCGTCGCGGGCAGGATCTCGTCGTACCAACGCAGCCGCGCCTGCGACTCAGAGTCCATGAAGTCGATCTTGACGCCCTTCACGCCCCAGGCGTGCAGCGTCGGCAGCCAGTCGGCGCGTTCCTCGGCCGTGTCGAGGTCGCGGTAGTGGATCCAGACGATGATGCCGACCTGCCGCTCCTGGGCGTAGCGGACGAGCTCGGGTATCCAGCTGTTCGTCTTCCAGTTCGGGTCCGTGACGTCCCACTGCTCGGGGTCGAAATACCACCCCGCGTCCACGGCGACGTACGGCCAACCACGAGCGGCGGCGTAGTCGACGTACCCCTTCTGGATCGAGAGGCTCTGCCCGGCCTCGCGGCCGCCGGCCAGCCAGGTCCACAACACCTGCTCGGGTTTGATCCAGGAGGTGTCGGTGAGTTTCGAGTCGGGCGCGAGATCGTCGACGAGGGTCGACTCGGTCACTGTGGCGAGGTCGCCGACGATCATCACCCGCCAGGGGGTTGCGACCGGTCCGTCGACAGCGATCTCGCGATCCGAGAACGACACGTCGACGCGGTACGTCCGGGTGCCGGCCTGATGCAGCAGCCGCGGCCCGGAGTACGAACCATCGAGGGCGGACTCGGCCAGCAAGAGGTAGGTGCCGTCCACAGCGAACAACGCCGGCATCTGGAAGTCCGCGGCCGGAGCGGTGGCGGCGGTGTACTCGACGAACGGGTTCTCGTAGTCGCGGCGGTGCCGGGCCAACCACGCCGAGGCGTCCGGCGCGACGTTGAACGCCGACGCCTCCCCGAGCACCGAGCCGTAGTCAGCGGGGAGGACGTAGCGGTAGGCCACGCCGTCGGGGGCGACACGCACGAGGAGGTCCAGCCGCGCGCCGTTGTCGCCTTCGAACCTGAAGCGGCTCTCGGTCATCACCGATTTCCGCTGCGTGCGCTTGCCGACCGTGGTGGTGTACTGCTCCACGACCGCGCGGTCCGTGCGCCCCACGAAGCGGAGTCCGCGCGACAGGTCCGCCCGCTGGGTGACGATCCCCACCGGGGACGGGTCGAGCACGGTCACATCCGCGCGTGAGACCGACAGCGACAAGGTGCCGTTCCCCCGCTCGTAACGGAGGTGCGCGGTCGGGGATGTGGCGGGCGACGCTGGAGCGGTGACCGTCCACGTCGTCTCGTCGGCACCGACGGCGGGTACGGCCAGAGCCGCACCGGCGAGCGCACCGGCAAGAGTCAGACCCGCCAGCCGCCACCCGAACCGTAACGCCTGCGACAAAAGAAACTCAGGACCTGCCATGGCGCCTCCTGGAACTCGCGGTACGACAGAGGTCGGCGAGTCAGCCCGAAACGGAGCCCTGTGAACCGGCGCTACTCGCGATGACCAGTGAGACCGACGGCGCATGACAAGGGGCGCCGTCGACGCCGAGCGAACCAACGGACGCGAAGCTAATCGGGTTACTTTCGCCGGTCAAGAAATCTGTCCGCTACAGCTCACTGGCCTCATCCGGCGCATCAGTGCCGAGCTCTACCCGAGCTTCGCGGGCCAGCTCAGAGCAGGACGCCCTCAGCACCGGGGTGGGATGGGAGCGACGAGGACTGCGACTCATGCCCGGTGCAGGCGATGCTGGAGAATCCGGGTGACCGGCGGAAGCGCGGCCAGTCGCAACGGCACCTCGCGCAGGAAGAGCTCGAGCCGACCGGTCGGCGCGTGCAGGCCGGTGTTGCGGCGGCCGCGTCGCTGGTGCTTCTCCGCCATCGGGCGCAGCTCCGCATCCCACGCGCGCAGCGCCGCCGGGATGTCGGCTGGCTGGTGTTCCAGAGCAAGACCGAGCCGATCGGCACCACCGAGGGCGAGCGACGCGCCGTACCCCGCGAAGAGCGTGACGCACCACGCGGCGTCCCCGAGGAGTACGACCCGACCCCTGATCCACTGGTCGACGACCATCTGGCTCACGCTGTCGAAATAGACCGGCGATCCTGAGTCGAGACCGGCGAGCAGGTCGGGCACGATCCAGCCCAGATCGCCGTACGCCCGGGTGAGCGCGGCGCGCGCCCCCATTGCAAGCTCTGCGTCGGGGTCCGGGCTGCCGTGGGTGAAGAACGCCGCCATCCGCCCAGGTCCGAGATGGGCGAACGACATCGTCCGGCCGACCGCGGCGACTGAGGTGAAGGCACGCTCGCGTACCCCGGCCGGCAACTCGTCCACGGTGAACGCGGCGATGAGATGGTTCAGGTCACGGCGGAACTCACGCTCGGGCCCGAAGACGAGCTCCCGCACCCTCGAATGCAGGCCGTCAGCGCCGATGAGCAGGTCCGCGTCTTCGGTGGTGCCGTCGCCCAGGGTGACGCGTACCCCGTCAGCATCCTGCGCCACGGCATCGACCGTGACCCCGAACCGGATCGGGACCGGATCACAGACGCGGGCGCGCACCGCGTCGTACAACACCGCCTCGATGTCTCCCCGCAGCAAGGTGGCGTTGCGCTCGCCGAGAACCGCCTGGACGGTACGACTCGGCACGGTGAACCGCGGCCGCCCAGCGGCGGTGACGTACGCCAACTCGAAGGCATCAACGGCCCGCTCTGTCAGCGCGGGCAGCAGTCCCATCCGCTCGGCGGCGTCGTAGCCGAGGCCAGAGAGGTTCAGCGCGTAGCCTCCGCCGCGGCGCTCGGGCGCCCGCTCGATCAGGAGCGGACTCCAACCCGCTTCCCCAAGCCGTAGTGCGGCGGCGAGACCGGCGATGCCGGCCCCCACGATGATCACGCGCCTGGTGTGGTTCGCCATGTGAACGCTTCCCTCCGGAGATGACTGAACGCGAGTACCCGCGCAGCGCGGTGCGCCCGGCACGGGCAGAATGAACACCTGCTCATAGATTATGAGCAGGTGTTCATTCTGGCAAGGTCGGACCCGCTCGCCGCCCCCGTACGCCACGGACCGGAGAGGGCACCCGAGAATGGAGGGCGATGTCACCGCGCGGCGTATCGATCCCCGAGATCCGGCAGCAGCTCTTCGAGGCCGCTGATGCCGTCCTCCTCCGTGAAGACCCGAGCCGGCTCAGCGGCCGGGCGATCACCCGCGAGGCCGGCTGCGCGACCGGGCTGCTCTACAACCACTTCACCGACTTCGACGGGTTCCTGACGGAGTACATCCTCGATCGGGCGAAGGTGACGGCGACGGCACTGCTCGAACTCCCCTCCCGCGCGGGCTCCGGCACGGTCGCCGGCAACCTTCAGGAAGCCATGCTCACGATGCTCGACTCCCGCTCACGGGTCCTCGTCAGTCTGGTGATGACCCGGCCGTCGCTCGTCGCGCGACTCGGCAAGGCCCTCGGGGAGGAGCCGGCGTTCTACACCGGCGAGCGGGCCATGACCGCCTACCTCGAAGCGGAGAAGGAACACGGTCGTGTCCGGGCGGACGCCGACACGGAGTCGCTGGCACTCGCGTTGGTCGGCATCGCTCACCAGCTTCTCCTCGCGCCCAACCCCGGCACAGCCGATCCACCCGAACGCATGCGCCGCGCCGTCACGGCACTGGTCGCGGGGGTCACCGGCTCCACGTGAGGCGTGCGGCGCGAGGCGTTTTGTCGCGGCGCACGCGGAGGGGTCACTCGACGAAGTACTGCTCCGGCTGGGTCATGCCAGGGGTCAGGCAGATAACGGAGTCTCGCATCGAGGCCGGCACGTTGTGGAAGTTGTTCTTCACAATGCCGTAGCCGTTGCCGGGAAGGCTGATGCCGATCACGTTGAACATCTCGGCGTTGATGTCCATGATCTGCTTCACCAGCGCGTGTTGCTGGGTTTCGTCCGGCGTCTCCTGCAGCTGGTCGTACAACGCGAGGGTACGGGCGACGAGTTCGGGCGGCTTCTCTCCACGCGCGCCGCGCGTGTTGTACCAATCCCGCCATCTGGGTCCCGGTGTGATCGTCCCGTCGAGCGGCAGATACCACATCGGGCGTAGCAGGACGTCGGCGTCGTAGCCGAGTTCGCCCTCCCACAGTTGGACGTCGAAATCGTTGGCCGCGGAGCGTTCGAGCCACAGGGAACGGTCCTGCGCCTGGGGAGCGACCTGGACTCCGACCTTCTTCCAGTACGCCTTCAGCAGGTCCGCGACATCCGCCCACTGCGGTGTCCACGAGGTCACGAAGGTGACCTGCATCGAGATCGGTCGACCGTCTGGTCCGAGGCGGATTCCCCCGGAGTCGCGGCGGGTGTATCCGGCCGCGTCGAGATGTCTGTTGGCGCGTTCGGGATCGTATTCGAGGTACTGCGTGGCCAGCCGTTCGTGGTAGAACACCGACTCCCGCCGTGGGCTGGTCTGCCAGGGCTCACCCTGTCGCTGGAAGACCACCTTGATGATCTCCTCGCGGTTGATCGCGTGGGAGAGGCCGATACGGAAGTCCTTGTTGGTAAAGACGGCTCGCTTCGCGGGGTCCTTGTGGGTGAGGTTGAAGGCGATGATGGTGGTGTTCATGGAGGTCGGCACCGTCTCGAAGAACTCATAGTCGCCGCGATCGCGGTTCCGGGCGAGGACTGGCTTGTTCCGCGGTTTACCGATGGTGCGGTTCTGCATGCTGATCTCGCCGTTCATGGCTTTCGCCAGCATGACTTCGGCCTCGTTGAGGATCATGAAGTTCACCCGGTCGAGGTACGGCAGCTGCCGGCCCTCCGGATCCACCTTCCAGTAGTACGGATTGCGCTCGACGACGGCAGTGGGGCCGTCGCCCAGTGCCGTGACCGTCCGCCAGGGATAGACGGTCGGGCACTCGGGATTCATGTAGCTCTCCCCCGGGCCGAGTCCAAAGCCCGCCTTCGATCCGAAGAGTTTCATCCAGTCCCTGGCGCGGCGCTTCTTGACCAGGGCATCGACGTTCGGGTTGTACTTCTTGTGGAACTGCTGGAGGTAGTGCTTGGGGAACCGCACGTACGACCCGCCGCGGGAGGCATGCTCCTTGACGAAGAGCCCTTCAGGCCTTTCGTAGACGAACCTCACCGCATAGTCGTCGACCTTCTCCGCCACGACCGGGTTGACGGGTTCGTACGGCGACAGGTCGCGATTGTTGAGAACGTCGTTCTGATAAAAGACGATGTCGTCGGCGGTGAACGGTTCGCCGTCTGACCATTTCATGACGCGGCGCAAATGGAAGGTGTACTGCCGGCCGTCCTTGCTGCTCTCCCACGACTCGGCAACGTTCGGAATGACCTTGGTGTAGTCGGGATTCCAGCGCAGCAAGCCTTCGTAGCCGATCGTCCGATCCATCCAGACCGCGTCGGCAACGCCGAGCAAGGCCGTGTGCCAGGTGCCGCCATAGACGCCGAGGCGGTCGGCGGGTGAGATCACGAGCGGCTTGTCGGGCAGTCGTTCCTTCAACGGAGGAAGGTCACCCGCCTTCACCCTCGCGGCCAATGCAGGGGCTTCCTTGACCATCAGTTTCTGGCCGTCCTCGGATCCACCACGTTTGCGTGCCGTCGGCTCCGTGGACAGATCACAACCGACCAACGACACCGTGGTGAGGAACGCGGCGCCACCCAGGCCGAGCAGGTCGCGTCGTGGCAGCTTCATACCGTTCGTACGCATGGATGACCTCATCTCGCTGGCAACCAACGAACGACAGCGTCACCTCGCGGTACCGACACAAACGGATACCGCGAGCGTGAAGCCAGAATTTATTCCTCGCCGACCGCCTGCCGATCGGCGGAGGAGAAGGAGATCACGAAGATCGCGTCGTGATCGGAAATGTTGCGCGCATTGTGAACGACGCCGCTCGGAATGCTGATCGTGTCGCCCGCCGTCATCGTCACAACGACATCGTCCAGGCTGTGCTCGATGGTGCCCTGCAGGACGTGCAGGACCTCGTCGCAGTTGGGATGGTAGTGGCGGGGATTTTCCATTCCCGGCTTGATATGGCACCTGCCGACGGTCATCGTCCCGGAGTTGCCGAGCCGGCCCGACACCATCCAGACGAGCTTGCCCCAAGCGGTCTCCTCGACCTCGTAGTCGTCGGGGCGGCTGAGTGCGGCTGCCAGGTCCGCCATCAGTGGTCTCCATCCATGCGTCGAGAGTGTGGCCGGTCGAGCGGCAACTCCACCACAGTGCCGGGCGGAATGGACTGGTACGCCTCGAAGAGTTCCATGATCGCCCCTGCGTCCTCCAGCGTTCCCTTGGCCGGAGGCGTCTTCGTCAGGATGCTCTCGCAGAAGTGCAGGATCTCGGGGACGTACCCGAGATAGAAGAGGTTCTTGTTGTAGAGCTGGCCAAGGGAGAACTCCGGCTCCCAGGTGAGTGCGGCGTACTCGTCGTCGACCACGTAGGAGGGCGCCCGTCCGTATGGCAGGCGGCCACCTCGGCGGTAGTACGTGAGCCGGACGCTGTTGTCGACCACGACGTTGGCGCCCTCGCCGATCACCTCGACGCGTTCGAGTGGACTGGTCGCGGCACCGCCGGCGGCGAGATGCAACGTGCCGACCGCGCCGGACGCGAACCGCAGCGACGCCGTACTCCCCCCGCCGACCGGCTCCCACTCGTGGCTGAAGCGGCTCACCGGACCCATCAGATAGCTCAGGATCGCCGCTGGGTGGTAGATGTGGTCCAGGAATCCCCGCATCTCGCGCAGGTCGTGACGCCGCTCCGGCGGCGGCAGGCTCTGCGGATACCGCACGGCGATGGAGGACACGGCGCCGAACTCCGGCGAGGAGATGATCGCCTTCGTCTTTTCCATCGCCGGCGTGAAGACCTTCTTCAGGCCGGTCATCACGAACCTGTCCGCGGTCGCCGACGCCGCCCGCAGGCGATGGACCTCCTCGAGCGAGGCCGCGGTGGGCTTTTCCATCCAGACGTGCGCGCCGGCGGCGAGGCAGTCCAGTGCCAGCCTGGTCGCCTGCACCCGCCCGTCGTCGTCATAGCCGGTCACGATGAAGACGGCGGCCGGACGCTCGCGTTCAAGCATCTCGTGGTGGTCGGCGTACGCCCGCGCGGCACCGAACTTCCGGGTGTACTCGCGGGCGCGGGCCACGTCGAGGTCACACACGGCGAGCAGTTCGACGGGCGCGTACTGGAACGACGGGTAGACGTTGCGGTAGGAGTGCCCACCCGCGCCGATGAACGCACAGGGGATCCGCTCCGCGTACTCGAACTGGTACGTGATGTCGCCCACGAAACCCGCCCCTCGATCGGCCACCCCATCCACTGGATTCAGGATTGGCGATCTCGGGCCGTGCGAGCTATAGCCAAATCGACAGAATTGGACTTTGCTTCTGGACCATGAGGTTCTCCGCCGAACAGGTGGCCGGCATGCTGCTGGAGCCCGGAGCCCGCAGCGGCGCGTTGCACCGCCAGTTGAGCGAAGGTCTGGGTGACCTCATCGACCTCGGCGAGATCCCACCCGAGGCGACCCTGCCGTCCGAGCGCGCCCTGGCCAAGGCGCTCGCGGTCAGCCGCACCACCGTGGTTGCCGCGTACCAAACGCTCCGTCATGAGGGGCGGCTGGAACGCCGCCAGGGCAGCGGCACCCGGGTGACCGCCTCCGGTCGTCCCGGTGATCGCGAGACCGTCTCGGCCAGGGCTCTGGTCGGTGAGCATGCCGGGCGTTCGTTCGTTCACGGTGCGCCGCCGACGATCGACTTCTCGACCGCCGCGCTGCCCTGCCTGGACCTCGTGCCGGACGTCGCGGCGTCGCTGACGCGGACGGAGTACGCCGCACTGACGCAGACGCACCATGGGTACCAACCCCGCGGCCTGCCCGCGCTGCGCGAACGGCTCGCCGCGATGTACACCAATGACGGCGTTCCCACGACGCCGGACCAGATCCTGGTCACCAGCGGCGCCCAGCAGGCACTGGAACTCATCACGCACGGCTGCCTCCAACCCGGCGACAACGTGGTCACCGAGGCGCCCACCTACCGCGGTGCTCTGGAGGCGTTCAGCCTGGCGAACTGCCGGATCCGGTCGGTCCCCTGCGACGACCACGGCATGGAGGTCGAACGCCTGGAGGACCTGGCCGCGATCCGGCCGCCGCGCCTGATCTACGTCCAGTCCAGCGTGCACAATCCGACGGGCAGCGTCCTCGCCGATGACCGCCGGCGCCGGCTCGCCCGCCTCGCCGAACGCCACGGCACCGTGGTGGTCGACGACACCGCACTCGTCGGCACGCTGATCGAGGGTACGCCGACGGTGTCGATCGCCGGACTCACCACGAGCGAACGCGTCCTGACCATCGGGTCGATGAGCAAGCTCTTCTGGAGTGGGCTGCGGCTCGGCTGGATCCGCGGGCCGGCCCAGGCCATCGCCCGGCTCGCGCAGATGAAGGGCATGACCGACCTCGGGACGTCGCTGGTGAGCCAACAGATCGGTGTCCACCTGCTCGACCGGCTTCCCGACGCGCAGGCAACCCGCCGCCGCCAACTCGCCGAGGGACTCGCCACCCTCACCGGCCTACTCACCGACCATCTGCCCGCATGGACCTGGCAGCGCCCTCGCGGCGGCGCGTCCCTGTGGGTCCGCATCCCCACCGACTCCGTGACCAGCTTCGCCCACGTCGCGCTCCGTTTCGGGGTGGCGATCCTGCCGGGCACCGCGTTCTCCCCTGCCGGCGTACCTGACGACCACACCCGCCTGCCGTACGCGTTGCCGCGTGGTGCGCTCGTGGCCGGCGTCCAGCGACTCACCCGAGCGTGGAACGCCTACACCGACGGCCACCGCGACCTGCCCGCCGTCGGCGTACGCACCTGATGCTCTGCCTGTGGTGCGAGGCGGGGCATTTCCCAACCAGGCAAGGCCAATCCGAGATGGCCTGCCCATTGCGGCTGCCACGAAGTTCACGACCGTCAAGGCGGCGAGACACCCGGCCGCCGCGGAGACGTCGGCGCAGAAGCAGTGGAGCATTTCCGGTAGTCTCCGCACGGAAAAGCTCCACTGCCTCTGCGCCAATCCCGCGCAACTCCGTGTGAGACAACCTGGTTGATCACGATGTGAGACGGCCACGACCGAGCTCGGGCCAGTTCTGGGTAACGGGGAGGTATTGCGTGAGGGCCTCCCAGCGCACCCGCACCTCGGCGGTCTCGCCGTGCGGGCCGCCGAACAACCACGCGTACCTCGCCATCTCGATCAGATGCCACTCGGCGCGGAAGAGTTCGAGAACGAACGGCCTCGCCTCGATCGGCCCGGCGGTCCGCTGGTAGGCCGCGACCACGTCGGTGTTGTCGAGCGCGCGGGGGCGTCGATGGCTGGCGTACAAGAGAAGTCGCAGGTCCCGCTCGCGCGGCGCCACCATCATCGCGTCGCAGTCGATCAGGTGCATCCGGCCTGACGTGTCGAGCATCGTGTTGCCTTCATGGGGCTCGCCATGGGTGAGCACATAGGGATCGTCGGACTCACCGAGCCGTGCGACGAGCCGGTCAGAGTGCGCCAACAGCCGCTCGATGCCAGACACCGAGGTGGTGAGCAAGGCCCGCGCACGTTCGCCGTACGGTCCGTCGGTCCACGGACGGTCGAGGTCCGCGGCGAGCACCTGTTTCAGCTCGGGTTGGAACCACCCCGGCTCCCATCGCAGCGCGCAATCCGGAAGCGGGAATAAGGAATGCAGCCGCCCGAGAATCTCGCCGACCAGCACGCGTTCGCTGGAACCGAAATCCGGGTTCCGCCCTTCGACATGGGGAAAGAGCGCGAGTTGCCAGGCTGGTGAAACCGGTCGCAGCGCTGCCCCGGTGTGATCCGGGATGGGCGCCAGCACGAAATCGAGCCCGGCCTGATGTGCGGCGGTCGCGGTCTGGAGAGTCGCCTGGGAGAAATCCGAATCAGGACCTCGCCGCATCGCCTTGACGAACCACGTGGTCCCGTCGGACGCCACCGCGGTCCAGTTGTGGCTGCCATGTCCGGCGGGCAGATAGGAGACCTGAACGCCGTCCAGACCCCAGTATGTATGCAGGTAAGAGGAAACCTGATCAGGCGCCAGATCCTCAGGAGGAGTGAGCATTCTCCGCACGCTAGCGCCGCGCGCATCGCCCTCGCACGACGTGGCGAGGAAGAAATTCCTCAAGCTGCCACGGCGGAACTCACTGGCCACCGCCCGGCGACCGGTAACGGCCAGATGCTTTCTGTTGTCTACAAACCGTTTTCAGCGAGCTCCTAGGGTTCGGTAGCCGGGCCATTACCAACGGGGAGGACGATGACTCGACCACTTCACATCAGGTCTCTGCTTGTCCTGTTGTGGCGAGCGGATCCGCGGTTGGTGGTGCTGACCGGAGCTCTGGCGCTGACTCTCGGACTCCTGCCCAACGCGATCGTGCTGGCCACGGGCGCCTTCGTGGAAGCCGTCCCCGCTTCGGTCGCCGGCGGCCTCGACAGCCCGGCCGGTCGGCAGGCCGTCCTCGCACTGATCCTGGTCGCGGCGGGCTTCGCCGCGAGCGGTTGCCTCATGGCTCTCGCCCGCCTGGCCACCGAACTTCTCAACACCCGTTACGTCCTCGCCGTCGCCGACACGGTGGGCCGGGCCAGCCTCGCACCCCGCGGAATAGCGGATCTGGAGGACGCGGACGTCGCCGGTGACATTGGTGGCCTCAGCGATTTCGAACGTTCCGGCCTGCACATGCAGACCGCGTTGTCCCTCCGCATGGTCGTCTCCCGAAGGACCAGCGGACTCGGCGCGGCCGCCATCCTGGTCACGCTCGCCTGGTGGGCGCCGCTCGTGCTCGCCGCCGGCTGGTACGTCGCGAACGCCGGCTCCAGCCGGTGGATGGAACGCGGCTTCACGGTCGCGCGGGCAGAAGGCGGCGGGCGGCTGCGCCGGGCCGACTACGTACGCGGACTGGCCGTCGCAGCGCCCGCGGCGAAGGAGATCCGCGTCTTCGGGCTCGCGGGCTGGGTCGTGGAGCAGTACACCCGGACCTGGCTCGACGCGATGGCGGCGGTCTGGGGAGCACGCCGCTCGAACCTCCGCCAGCTCGCTTTCGGTGTCGCGGGCGTGATGATCTCCCACGGCGCGGTCTTCGGCCTGCTGGCCTGGCAGACCAGCCAGGGACGGGTCTCCATCGGCGCGCTCGCCGTCTACGGCATGGCGATCCTTGGGACGGCCGAGCTCGGGTTCCTGGGCGATCCGCAGTGGCGGGTGGGCCGGGCCGCCGCCCTCGCCCAGCAGGTGCTCGACCTGGAGGCCCGGCTCGCCCCGGCCGGCGGCGAGCGAACGGGTCGCCCCACTGGTTCCTCCGGCGCCGGGCCGCACCCCGCAGAGCCGCCTCCCTCGACCGATTCGCCCCGTCCTGCCGAGGTCAGCCTCGAGGGCGTCTCATTCACGTACCGCGGCCGGGACACGCCCACCCTGCACGGACTCGACCTGCGGATCCCGCCCGGCCAGGCGCTCGCGGTGGTCGGCGAGAACGGCGCGGGCAAGACCACCCTCATCAAACTCATCTGCGGGTTGTACGAACCCCCCGCCGGTCGGGTACGCCTCGACGGTCGCGACCTTCGCGCCGCAGACCTTTCCGAGATTCGCCGCCGGGTCGGAGTGATCTTCCAGGATTTCGTGAGGTACGAACTCCCGCTACGGGAAAACGTCGGCTTCGGCCGGCTACCGCTGCTCGGAGACGACGCCGAGTTGGAAGGGGCGCTGCGCGACGCCGGCGGCGGCGAGCTTCTCCAGGGCCTCCCCGCTGGTTGGGACACCATGCTCGCCCGCGGCTACGACGGCGGAGTCGACCTGTCCGGTGGCCAGTGGCGGAAGGTCGCGCTCGCCCGGGCGCTGGCCGCGGTCCATGGCGGCGCCGGCCTGCTGATCCTCGACGAACCGACCGCCAACCTCGACGTCCGCGCCGAGGTCGAACTCTTCGACCGTTTCCTGGCCCTCACCCGCGGCATCACGACCATCCTCGTCACCCACCGACTGTCCAGCGTCCGGCATGCCGACCGGATCGTCGTTCTCGCTGGTGGTCGGGTGGTGGAGGACGGCAGCCACGAGGAGCTGATGACCCTCGGTGGCCGGTACGCGCGGATGTTCTCCTTGCAGGCCGAACGATTCGCGCCCTCAGCCGATCCCTCGGCGGACGGAGCCACCCATGCGTGAACGCTGGCGCGAACTCGCACTGCTCGTCCGTACGGCGGTCAGGACCGATCCCTGGCGTTCGCTCGGCACCCTCCTTGAACCCCTCGGCAGCCTGATGTATCCGTTGTTCGGCTGGCTGCTGGGATTCCTCGCGGACGCCCTCCTCGCCCGGGACGGGGCGCGACTCGTGGCCGGAGCGGCCGGTCTGCTGGCGGCGATCACCCTGCAGTACGTCGCGGCGTACGTCGGCACCAGCATGCGGCTCGGCCTCTCCGAGCGGGCCGGGTTCGCGTTCGACCGCGAGATCGCCCGTCTCACCAGCGAGGTGCCAGGGCTCGAACACCACGAACGCGCCGACTACCAGGACCGGCTGGAGCTGCTGCGGCAGAGCCAGGGTGTCCTCGGGCAGTCGCTCAACCATCTCGTCACCACGGCCAACGCGCTCGTCGGCGCGATCGGGACCGCGGTCGTGCTCCTCCTGCTCCATCCCCTCGTACTCCTGCTCGTACTCTTCGCGCTCCCGGCCCTCCCGATCGCCGCCCTCCAGCAGCGCTGGCAGGCATCAGCGGAACGCGCGTCAGCGGCGCCGAGTCGGCTCGCCCGCCATCTGCGCGGACTGACCGTCGACCGGGCCGCTGGTATGGAGCTTCGGGTGTTCGGGCTGCAGGACGAAGTGCTCGCCCGCATGCGTACCACCTGGTGGTCCGCCCGCCGACCGCTGCACCGGTCGGAGGTGAAGGCGTCGTTGATCTCCAGCGTCCGATCGGTCATCTTCGCGGTCGGCTTCGCCCTCGCGGTGGGATTCGTCCTGGCGCGGGCCACGCGTGGTCAGGCCAGCCCGGGTGACGTCATCACCGCGGTCGCCGTGTGCCAGCAGGTGCGGCAGCAGGTGCTCGGTCCGGCGTACAACGTCGCGGGGCTCGGGCGGGTGCTCCGCGCCGCCGGTCGGCTGCTCTGGCTCCAGGACTACGCGGCCGAGGCGGGGCTCCGGCCCGGCGCGCGTGGGCTCCCCGCGCCCGCTCGGCTCTCCCGCGGCATCGAACTCGACCGGGTGTCGTTCCGCTATCCGGGTACGCCTACCTGGGGACTGCGGGAGGTCTCCCTTCGCATCCCGCCGGGCGGCGTGGTGGCGGTCGTCGGTGAGAACGGCGCCGGCAAGACCACGCTGGTGAAGCTGCTGTGCAGGTTGTACGAACCGACGTCGGGCCGGATCCTCGTCGACGAGGTGGACCTGGCCGAGATCGACGTTGAGTCGTGGCGGGCCCGGCTGTCAGCGGCGTTCCAGGATTTCGCGCGGCTGGAGTTACGCGCCGTCCAGACCGTCGGCGTCGGTGATCTCGCCCACGTCGACGACCGCACCGCTGTCAACGACGCCTTGCGTCGGGCCGGCGCGGAGGACGTCTTCGCGCGTCTGCCCGCTGGCGGGGACACCCAGCTCGGGTCCGGTTGGGAGGGCGGCGTGGATCTGTCGACCGGGCAGTGGCAGAAGCTGGCGCTCGGGCGGGCCCTGATGCGTCCGGAACCACTGCTGACCTTCTTCGACGAGCCGACCGCGAGCCTCGACGCCCCGACCGAGCATGCGTTGTTCGAGCGTTACGCGGCGGCTGGCCGCGCCGGTGCCACGTCTGGCGGGATCACCATCCTCGTGACCCACCGCTTCTCGACCGTACGTTCCGCCGACCTGATCCTTGTGCTTGGCGGCGGGGAACTCGTGGAGTACGGCACCCACGACCAGCTGATGGCGGACGCGGGGCTCTACGCCGAGCTGTACAGACTGCAGGCCGACTCCTACGCCTGAGGCGCCACGCGGCCGTGGTCCGCCCGGGACTTTCGGCCCTACGGCGGCTCATACGGCCGTTCGAAGGTGAAGGTGGGGCCGCACCGGAGGGTTGGAGGCAGCCATGCACGCATCCGTAGGTGATCGGATCGTGATCCGGACCGGCACCCTCGACCAGCCGCCGCGGGAGGGAGTCGTCCGCGAGGTACTGGGTGGCAAGGAGGCCGAGCACTACCTGGTCGGCTGGAACGACGGGCACGAGTCGCTGCTGTATCCGGGGCCGGACACCCAGATCATCCCCGTCCAGGTGTCGCGTGAGCAGCCGCGCCCGGAGCCGGCCCCGGCAGCGCCTCCCGCACTCGATGACCCGGTCGAGCGGATCATGAGTACGCCGGTCCTCACTGTCGACGAGCGTGACTCGCTGCGGGTGGCAGCGGTGGCGTTGGCGGACGCCGAGATCGGTGCGCTCGTGGTGCTCAGCGGGACCACCCCACTCGGCATGATCTCCGAGCGCGACGTCGTTCATGCCCTCGCCGCTGGCGGCAACCCCGACGAGGTCTGGGCGACCAACCTGGTCGGCATCAACACGATCTGGGCGAGCCCCACGGACACGATCCGTCAGGTCGCGGGGTTGATGCGGGATGCCGACGTACGCCACATACCGGTCCGGATCGGCGACGCCGTGGTCGGAGTCGTCTCCATCCGCGACGTTCAAAAGGTCCTACTCCGCTGAAGAAGGCGCCGGCCCGCCGGTCCGCCCTTTAGCTACGGTTGCGTAGCTACACCCCCGTAGCTAAAGTCGTCGGCGTGGATAGCGCGAACCGGTCGCCAAAACCTCGCTGTATCGCCACTGACCTTCAGTCGAGGACCTCCTGCTCGACGCCCAGCGCAGACCAGACCTCGTACAAGCGTTGTACGACAGGGATCTCGACATCCATGGCGGCTGGTTCACGCAGACCGTGCTCGAGCAGTACGCGGCGCTGGGCGAGGTCGACGCCCGGCTGGTCCCAATGACGACAGCAAGCATCCGATAACAGAGCAGGACACGATGACACAACAGACAACGATGAGCGAGCAGGGTACGACTGACCAGGGCGCCGCCGCGCCCGAACTGCCGGCAACGCGGGTCCAGGTCGACTGGGAGACCATCACCGGCATTTCCCAAACGACGCTGACCACCCACCTGTGGACCGCCCCGCCGCTTCGCCGTGGCTCACCGATCCATGACAAGGCATTCGGTGCGCTGCGCGAGCTGAACGCGGACCTGGTCCGCTTCCTGCCGTGGTTCTCTCACCCCCGCCTCGGCGTACCAGCACTGACCCCGCCGACTGATACGGAAACGTCGTGGAACTTCGAACTCCTCGACCCGATTGTCGAAGACTTCATGAACGCCACCGCAGGTCGCCCGGTGGTGGCGAACTTCGCGACCATCCCCACCTGGATGTTCGACACCCCGCAAGCAGTGGAGATTCCGGCCGACCCCGACGAGATCCAGTGGGACTACGAGCAGGGCACCGAGTTTCGCGACCCTACTCTGGCCGAGGTGGCGGACTACTTCTACAGAGTTGCCAGTTGGTACATCGCCGGCGGTTTCACCGATGAACTCGGTCGCTGGCACGAATCTGGCCACCATTATCGCTTCGCCTACTGGGAGGTCTTATGTGAGCCGGACCTCGGCCACCGCCTCTCCCCCGAGGTCTACACCAGACTTTATGACGCGGTAGTCGAGCGTCTCCAGCCGCTTGACCCCGACATGAAGTTCATCGGACTCTCGCTGAGCCACATGCATCACCAGCCCGAGTATTTCTGGCAGTTCCTGGACCCGGCGAAGCACCGCGACGGCATACCGCTTGACGCGTTCTCGTACCATTTCTACGCCTCGCCCGAGATCGTCAACCCGTTCGGCGAGGTGGGCAACGCGCCGTCCGCTCATTGGCGAAATATCTTCTACGCCCAGGCGGACGCGTTTCTTGACCAGGTACGCCTGATCGAGTCGATCCGGCGCCGCCTCGCTCCCAACACCAAGACCTTCATCAACGAACTCGGCACCTATCCGGCCGATGTCATGAATCCCGCACCTGATATCCCGGACGAGTACTGGGCGCTCAGCGCCTCTTTGCAGTCCTATTTGTGGGCCAATCTCGTGTCGCTCGGAATCGATCTGGTCGGGATCGCGGAGTTCATGGACTATCCGGGCATGATTCCCGGCACCAGCCTGCTCGACTGGGAAAGCGGCGCACCCAACGCCCGTTACCACGCGCTCGCACTGCTGCTGCGGAGCTTTGCCCCCGGGGATTCTCTTGTCGCCACCAGCACGGGCGTACCCGGATTTCCCAACCCGCGGATCCACGCCCAGGGTTTCGTGTCCGTGGATGGCTCCCGCTCGATCCTGCTTATCAACAAGACCACCAACCCGGTCTCCGTCGCGATAGACAGCGACATCAGCACAGAGCAGAGTAAGCCCGGTCGGGTGCGGCAGGTCAGCACCGCGACCGGTGACGCGGAGGTGACGACCGGGCCGTTGAACGCCGAGAACGGCAGCGTCGTCCTCACCCTCGACGCCTACGGCACGGCGGTGCTGACACTCTGACCTCCCGGCCAGAGCAGCGTGCTGGCGCCGGGCCCAGGTTAATGTCGATACTCGGGACTGTCCGTCGTTCGGCTCGTTCACGGCGAAGGAGGGAACCGGATGAACGGTAGCGGCACACCGCACCCACCTGACGGTGCAAGCGCTGAGGTCAGGTGGGTGCACGCCGATCTCGGGCTGGACGAGTCCCACCGGACGGCGCTGATGAGGCTGGCCAAGCTGGGGCCGCCGGCCGAACCAGTCCGTCTTCCTCCGCCAACACAGTGCGCGGACCTCCTCCAACGACTGGGCGTGGCGCCACCCGACATTGACGAAGCACTCGCGGCCCGGCCCAGCAAGGCGGCCCATCCAGGGATGTGGTGGCTACTCGAACGCTGCCACCATGAGCTCGTCCAGCACATGGGACGCCCGGGCAGCCTCGGTGGGTGGCCGGCGCTTCCGGAAACACATGGAGCGGTCGGGCGCTACTTCTACGTATGGGTTTACCTCGCCACTCTCCCGTTCGTTCGGCGCTACCACGCCGAGCGCGGGATCCCTGACGAGACCTCCTGGGAGATCCTGGCCGCTCTCGGGGCGCAGCTGGCCAACCGGCGCGCGCTCTTCGGTACGGGAGGACTGCACACGCACGAGTGGATGACCGTGCATTTCCGCGGCCTCATCTACGCGCTCGGCCGGCTCTATTTCGAGCGGCTCCCGATCTGGTTCGATGCGGAAGACCGCACTGTCGGACGTCGCGCACCCAGACGGGGCGAATGGTCCCTCGGAGTCCACATCCCCGAGGGACGACTCACACCGGAGGCATGCGACGCCTCCTTCGACCGGGCACGCGGATTCTTCCGTGAGCACTTCCCGGACGAGGCGTACCGCCATGCCACGTGCGTCTCGTGGGTCCTGGACCCCCAGCTGGAGGAGTACCTCTCACCGACGACGAACATCATCCGCTTCCAGAAGCGATTCAGCCTGCTGCCAGCAGGAGAAGCGAATGACAATGCGACAGTTGTTGAGTTCGTGTTCCGCCGGCCGCTGACCGACCTCGGTGATCTGCCCCAGGAGACCACCCTGCAACGAGGGATCGTCGAACACATCCGAGCTGGCCGCACCTGGAAGTTCCGGACCGGCTGGATCGACCTGTAAGAGCCTGAACCCCTGCCAGCCGCGTTGACCCATTCCGCCCACTCGTCGGCTCGCCTCGGTGATCATGATCTTGTTCATGAAGGGTTTCGGGAGTCATAGCCCTTTCTGCCTTCATGATCATGGAACGCGGGCCTGGCGGTGGCCGGTGGGCGGCTGGCATCGCGGGCGCGCCGTTTGGGTCGGGGGCACCCTTGTACGGCTCTATTGGCCAAGGGTGCCCCCGACCCAGAACGGTGGTCTGGTCGGATGCCGGATGGCCTTGTTTCGTTGGGCTTTCGGGGCCGAAGGTTGTCGGTGGTCGCCGCTAGTGTTCGGGCATGGATTCGACCTCGGCGGACGCGGGCCGGCACCCGTTCTCGGTGCTGGTCGAGCGGGCGCGTGCCCGGTTCGCTGAGGAGTCCGGTGCGCTGTTGTGGTCGACTCCCGGCCAGGAACTGATCGACCTCCTGGTCAGTCTTGAAGCTCTCTCGGCCCAGATCGACGCGGTCCAGCTCCAGGTGATCCGGGAGGCGGACCGGCGAGACCTCGGCCGCACAGCCGGCGCGACGAG
>NZ_KB892798.1 GCF_000373925.1 Actinopolymorpha alba DSM 45243
AGGTGCCATCTGAGCGTTCGAACGACGTCTTCACCAGGGCGGCCAGTTCTCTGCGCCGCCGCGCCGTCCACGACTCCTCCCGGCCGAGCCAGTCGTAGAATCCTGAGGGCGAAACCCCCAGCCATTCACACATCTTCGCGATCGGGAATTTCTGCTTACCGTGCTCGTCCATGGTCGCCTTCTCCGCGTCGATGAACCCGTATTTCGCGGTCACCGATACTCCTGGGCAAAGAAGGCCGCGGCTTTTCCCAAGAACTCGTTCTTCAGCCGCAGTTCACGGACCTCCTTTTCCAATTCCCGAAGCCGGGCCCGCTCGCTCACCGACAACGGCGGCTCCTCGCCGGCGTGGTCCTTCCGGTAGGCGTTCACCCAGTTCCTGAGCGTCTGCTCATTCACACCGATCTCGCGAGCTACCTCCGCCACCTTCCGCGACTGATCGATCACAGCCTTCGCAGCTTCTTCCTTAAACTCAGGAGAAAACGACCGCCGAGCCTTCGACATCCAGACACCCTTCCCATCTATTCCGGACATACCCTAGTGGGGGCGCAATCCGGAAAGAACGGGGCATGTCACAGGTGATCTCAGAGAAGGTCGGCGGCAGCGCGGAGGTTACGAAGTCCTACCAGTACAGCCCGTGGGGACAACGACTGTCCCAGGTCACCCACAAGACCGGTGCCGCGGACGAGGACGCCTACTACGGCTACAATCCGCACGCCGACGTCGAAACGTTGACCGACAGTTCGGGTGACACGAAATCCACCTACGGGTACACCGCGTACGGCAACAACGACGACGCCCAGTTCACCGGCATCGACAAACCCGACACCCAGAACCCGGGCAAGGAGCCGTACAACGCCTACCGCTACGCCGGCAAACGCTGGGACGCGTCGTCTGAGTCGTATGACATGGGGTTCCGTGACTACAGCCCTGGACTGAACCGGTTCCTCACCCGCGACCTCTACGCAGGCGCCCTCGCCGACATGAACCTGGCCACCGACCCCTTCACCGCCAACCGCTACGCCTTCACCGCCGGCAACCCCATCACCCGCATCGAACTCGACGGCCACTACGCCGTCGAAGAAGATGGCACCCACTTGGCTCCGACGGCAAGTCAATGGGCCGCGCAACCAGACGCGCAGCACCGCCTGTCCCTCAGTGGCAGAGAGACCTAGACAGTGCGGTTGCAGAGGTTAAGCGTGTCACCGGCAATGCGATTGAGCTCGGGACCGGCGTTTACAACAGCTTCGACGAGTTGAGCTACGACATTCTGATATGTCAGATGACCCTTCGCGATTGCGCCGCGGGCGTAGTAGACACAGCGAAAGCCGTAGCCAAGGATTCAATGCTGCTTGTCGACTCGATACGCGCGCAGGCCAACGAGGCATTGGACGGGCTTGAAGCCGGAAATCTTGAACCGACCGGGAGGTTCCTGGCCGGCATGTTGGGGGGGAAGGGGCTCGGAAGGGCCCGAGGCATCCTGGCTGGCGTCCCCAAAATTCATCCGGGGAAGCAGGGGAAGCACATCGTCGGAGACAAAAACTTCAAGCCTGGCCGAAGTGAGCTGACAGCGGATCCTAATGTTCTTGCCCAGAGGGCAGGTACTGGCGACCCGGTTGGTTCGAAACCTCGCGGTGAACCAGGATTCAAGGAGCGTGTTAACTACGGAACAGAAATAGGGACGTGGGTCAATGGGACTAGGCGCCTGCCTACGACCGTTGGTATGATTATCTACGACGCGAAGGGTATGATCCATATTGTTCCAGCGAGGCCAGTTCAATGAGTGATGAAACAAGTTTCCGAACCGAGGTCTTGCTCTCCCTGCAGCGTGCGCTGTGGGGGATGATCACGCCAGATATTCGTGCCATTTCCGTTGGCTGGAAAGACGGCATCATTCGAGTCAGGTTCATTTATGATCACCAAGTAACTGAAAATGACTTGGAGATCGTGAGCGAGGTCGAGGGGGAAGTTCTCGCTGATTTCGAACCTCATGTTGCCGCCGACTTCAGTGCGGAGTTCTCCTCCGAAGAGATGGCTTCATTGCGGAACGACGGATGGTGGGCCTATGTGCGTCGAGAACTATAGTCGGTGTTCTAGGCGGGAGTGACCGGCCGTTGGGCGCGTGTGGTTGCAGGCCGGGTCTCGCTCACGGTTATTCGTGGGTTTGCCGGGCATGAACGGGTGCGCACGGCTCTGTAGGTAGGTTCGTTGTCCAGGGATCGGCCACCCTGAGCGGTGTGTCAGGCATTCGTGCCGTCCTTGTCGGTGATCCAAGTCTCGGACTTCGCTACCGCGTTAAGATGCCTTTCCTACCCTATGGCCTCACATGAAGCGCTCCGGCTGCTCCTGCAGGTGTTGCCTGGTCACCGACTGGCCGGAAGAGTATGCGAATCCCTGGACAGCAATCGGAGGCTTTGCCCGTTCGGAGCCAGATCGCGCGCACTCTCCGTCACGATTTCGAGCAGGTCCTAGCAAGCGCCAGGGTGGATCTCAGATTTACATCGAGTAATCCTCGATGATCTCGGTTCTGGCTACTTTCCGTAGAGGGATGACTGGACTTACCGAGCCTGACCAAAAGAGGTTTTCGTTCGAATTGAGCAGCATTTGGGGTAGTGACATAGCCGGACTAACCTGCTCATGTCGAAAGGTACGCTTGCCGGCCCCACAGGATCCTTCGCAGGCGAGTACGACTAACCGAACTCGGTCAGCAGAAGTCTCGCGGCTGGTATCACCGCGGCGGATGCCGTGGACCTACTACCCCGACGGGAAGCTGAAGTCCCGTAGCGATGACGGTGTGCCGTTCGGCGCCCAGGTTGCACTGGTCGACAACTCCGACGCCCAGAACACGTCGAAGACTGGCACGTGGACGAGGACGCCTTCTACGGCTACAACCCGCACCGACGTCGAAACGTTGACCGACGGTTCGGGTGACACGAAATCCACCTACGGCTACACCGCATACGGCAACAACGACGACGCCCAGTTCACCGGCATCGACAAACCCGACACCCAGGATCCGGGGAAGGAGCCGTACAACGCCTACCGCTACACCGGCAAACGCTGGGACGCTGCGTCGGCGTCGTATGACATGGGGTTCCGTGACTACAGCCCCGGCCTGAACCGGTTCCTCACCCGCGACCTCTACAACGGGGCACTCGCCGACATGAACCTGGCCACCGACCCCTTCACCGCCAACCGCTACGCCTTCACCGCCGGCAACCCCATCACCAGGGTTGAGATCGACGGCCACTACGCGGTGGAGGAGGGTCGCGGGTACACAAGAGACCCCTACATCATGCGGGCCTACGAGGCTGAGCAGAAGGCGAAAGAGAAGGCCAAGAGCCGCAAGGGCGGCGGCGGCATCCGCAGAATTGTGGCGAAAGGGTTGGCGTGGTCTTTGATACGTAGTACTAGATCGGCTCTGGATATCAAGACGGCTCTGTACGAGTGGCAGGCTGGAGCGAGCTATTCCTATACCTCGTCGATGCAAATCCTCAAGGGTGAAGAGTTCGTCGAAGAGCAGTTGAGGCTTGCGGAAAAACGAGAAGAGGAAGAAGGAATCCGCCGCCACTCCGACTGGTACAAGCTCGGCCTATTCACCGGCATACCAATGCCCGGAGTAGGCGGGATCAGTGGTGCAAAGGGAGTGCCGCCGCGGACCGGCGCGGGCGTCACGATCAACCGCATGGCGGTGAACACGTCGATCAGCGTCCAGCGGCAGGGGCGACACGTCTTGGGTGCTCGCGAGTACAAGGGCGGCAGCTACTTCAACTCGGCCGATGATGCGCAGCGCGTCCTCGACGACTTCCATAGCGGTGCCGCTGATATCCTGGGAGTCAAGGGTAACGACATCGTCGTGCGAACGACCAACGTCACGGGGTTCAACGTCAACCCTGGCGCCGGTTATCCGAACCAAGCCACGAACGTGTTCTTCATCAAGGGCACCTCGAAGCCGAGCGTGGTCCCCTACAACCCCATGTGGACGCCATGAGCCTGCCGACTCCCGAGGATCCGAGACGCGCGCCCGTCTGGGAGAACTACATCGTGGCCCAGGCGGTGCAGGCCTCTCTTGGCCTGATTCCACAGCATGCTCTGGCCGTGGGCGTCGAGGTCGCGGGGAAGGATGTGCGGCTTCGGTTCCAGCTGTCTGAGGTGACCGAAGACGATGTGACGGACATGGACGACATCGTCAGCGAGTTGGAGGCCTTGGTCGGTAGCGACGTTCATGTCGAGCAGACTCACGAGGTCAGGGACGAGCGCGCGATTTCGCCTTCCAAGGGGGGGGTGCGCTGGATCTTCCTCGCGCGCGTTTGATCGTCAGCGGCTGCGGGCGAGCCGCCGGGCTTGGTGGCGCAGGGGTGCCGAGTCGATGAGGTTGATGACGGTGGCATTCTCGTTCTCGTCGAGCTGGACAAGTGCCTTGAGGTGTGGGGACGACGTGTCTCGTCCTGGGCCTCGTTCGTCAGGGTCGAAGAGGAGCGTCGGTCCTGACGGAGAGCGCGACCGCCAGTGCGCGGCGGAGCGTGAGCCAAACCATCCCGAAGTATCATTGCAAGGTACGGCATCAAAGCTGGTGCCGCAAAGAGTGCGCCTGAGGCGAACGCGACGGTGCGCGACCTGCTCAAGATTGAGCCGGGCAACGCAAGAGAGGCCGTTGGTGCGGCGGCAAGTCGCACGGAACCAGGAGTTGCTCGACTCCGTGTTCACTCCGTGGGATGGTCATCACATGGCGACCTATCCAGACGGCAAGACCCTGGCCCAGGGTAACCATCGCCGATTCGAGCTGCTTGATCGAGCCGCGGACCCCACGTCGTGGATTCAGTGGGACACGCCGATCTTCATCCGAGGCTGGGGGCAGCAGTGAATTTCCCTCCGCCACGGCGTCTTCGCTGGCCGACCGTCACGCACAACGGCCCTCCCGTCCCTGGCGAAGTCAAGCTCCTCACGGTTTACGAACTTGCACAACTGACCTCAGCTGCGGCGGACTCCGGGTGGAGCGCCCAGGGGCGACCGGAGTGGTTGACCAACAACGCCGAGGGGTTGGACCGGATCTACATGACCGCGTTCGGCATGGAGGCCGAAGGGGCCTTTCGCTGCATAATTACCCCCGTCCGCCGAAATGGTTTCGCGGGTGTCTTCACCCTCGACGTTTCGGTCGATGTGTTCAGGCGCCTGACAACCATTTCGGTGCAACAGTCGGTCGAACTGCTCCATTGGTTCCTTGCCAGTCCTCCCGTCATCCCCCTGGACCCCCACCAGCAGGAGCGAGCGAGATGACGTCGCGCGCCCCCCTGGGGGCGGCAATGATTCGCTCCTGTTTCGCGTGGTGATCGTCATCGGCACGGCCATCGTGGCTCTGCTGGGACCGGCCGGGACGGCGTCGGCAGCCGGCCCGGCGGCATACGGAATCGCGTCCGCCGGCTCGGGGTCGGTGGCTGAAACTCGCGTCCGGGCCTTCGAGGTCGCCGCGGCCGAGAGCGTCGGGCCCACCAGTGGCGTTTCCGCAGGTCAGCGGTTGGGCAACGGCCCTTCGGGCGCTCAGATCGCGTCCGCTGCCGGTGTTGCCGCAAAGACAGCAGGCGGCGCTATACCGAAGCCGACGGCCGGTATGAAGATCTATCGGGTCTACGGCGGAGACTCGACGGCAGGAGGTGCGTCCTGGTACGCCGGTCGGATCCGCGAAGTGCGACCAATTACCGAAACGTTGCCGGCTTGCCCCTCGGGAGGCGCGAGCGGGGCTACCAACACCGGCCAATTGGAGCGCCGTCAACTTAAGTTGACATAACGATCATTATCGGCACCCAAGGAACGGGAGCTGCACTAGATGCAGGGACACTCCCGCGCCGAGACGTCGCGGGACATGCGCTGCCGACCATCGAACCATTTGTGCAGGTCGGAGTATCGCAGGCGCGTGAGTGAATCGTCAACGTGGGAACCCTTGGCGGCCCGACATCAACCGAGCGGCGAGATACCTGGTGGTCAGCGTGGGAAGCGCTCGGGTCACCTGACCTGCACGTGCGCGAGTCCGGCATGTCCGAGGGGCCTGCTCGGAGGCAAGTAGGCACATTTGCCAGCAGGGGCGACCTTGTTGTATTCGTAGCGGGAGACCTGGCGGGCGTCGGAGTCGATCTTGGTGGCGAGCTCGGCCCGGGACCAGCCGGCTTCGGTGCGCAGCGCCTTGAGACGGTCGCCGTGGAAGGGGCTGGGCATCAGGTGTCCTCCGCTCGGTGGTGACGATGCCCATTCTGCAGCGTCGAAGACAGTCGTGCTTGCCTCCGGCGCCTGCCCGATATGCGACGATATGCCATTACATGGCATATCTTGACGGACCGGCCTGGGGCTCTGGGGTGGTCGTGACGATCAGGTCATCGATGGCCTCGGTGGGAAGTCCGCTCGCCGCCCCTGTACACCGCTTCCAAGGTCGCCGACGAGCAGATGACCAGGATCTGGGCCCGCGGAGTTCGGGTCCGGATGGCGTCGGGTCAACGCCGTCCCCCGTGTCACCGTGACTCGCGGAAACGAGAAGGACCTCCTGGTTATCGAACGAATCACCGCTATGGCTCCGCCCGGGGAAACGTGGACGGCCGAAGGCTGAGTTGGTGTTGACTGATGAGGAGCGGGCGGCGTTGCAGGGGTGGGTTCGTCGCCGGTTCTTCGAGTTACGACCAAGCTGCGCCTGGAGTTCAGCGATCCGCTCTCGAGCCGCCGCAAGCTCACCTTGCAACGCCACCACCAACACAGCAAGCTCCTCATAGCTGGGAACCCGCTGCTCATCGACCACCCACAGACCGTGTCAAACCCAATCCTGCAAAGCATGCCGACACGCCGACACCTGACTAGTTACACCGTGCCTATGTAATCGCTGTGCTCCTGGCCATGGGGACGTGGGCAACCGCTTGGCGGCGCGCCGCGACTACCAACCCGGCACTCGCGTCGGCGGCTGAACGGGAAGCAGCGATCGAGAGGCAGCTTTCGGACTTCTGCCGCGAGAACGTCACCCTCCTCAACGACGAAGATCCTGAGACCAGATCAGTGATGAGTCTCCTGATCGGGTCAGTCTGGCCAGTCGAGGCAGGTGCTGAGCTGCTCGTAGCTCGTCACGAGGTCGAGGATCATCCGATCGCAAAGGCATGTGCCATGCAAGCGCTCCTCAGGTACGTGGGTCGCCTTGACGAAGCTCAGGGTCACCTCCTGGGCCGCGAGGTGAGCCGGCTTTTGGCCGGCGCTTCGGAGGATGCGGTCGCTCGCGCGAACCTGGAGCTGGCCGGTGCGTGGAGGACTCCATCCGAGCGCGAGCGGCTCATTGCAAGGGTGTCGATCCCCGACTCCGCGGGTGTCGCTCGACTGTGGCCCGCGGAGGAGATCTGACGGTGGCTGTTGCGTGCACTGCACTTCACGCCGAGGAACGGGCCCGGTAGCGCCTTCGTTGAGGCCCCAAGGTGCGGCCAGGGCGGCATCGTCGCGACCTATCGCCACTGCCGCAGGCCGGTGTTCGAGCGGGCTCTTCCATCTGGTGCCGGCGCTCCGACACGCCTCTATTTACGGCGCCAATAATTCGCTCGCCGCCGTGATCAGGGGCGGGCGCCCGGGTCGAAGCGGAGCCAGAGGGTTCCGAGCGGGGGCAGCGAGAGTGTCGCTGAGGCCGGCTGCCCGTGCCAGCCCTCGCTTGTGGCAGTGACCGCTCCGAAGTTGCCGACGCCGGATCCGGCGTACATCTCCGCATCGGTGTTGAGCGCCTCCCGCCAGGTGCCGGCGTGGGGCAGGCCGAGCCGGTAACCGTGGTGGGGGATGGCGGCGAAGTTCGCGACGCAGGCGAGGACCTCGCCCTCCGGCCCGAAGCGTAGGAAGCTGAAGACGTTGTTGCCGGCGTCGTTCGCGTCGATCCACGAGAACGCGTCAGGCACGTGTTCGAGGGCCCAGAGTTCGGGAGACGCGCGGTAGGTCTGGTTGAGGTCGCGGACCAACAGTTGCATGCCACGGTGGTCGGCGTTCTCCAGAGCAGACCAGTCAAGCTCGGCCTTCTCCGCCCATTCATTCTCCTGGGCGAACTCCCCGCCCATGAAGAGCAGCTGCTTGCCCGGGTGCGCCCACATGTACGCGAAGTACGCACGCAGGTTGGCGAACTGCTGCCACCGGTCGCCCGGCATCTTGCGGAGCAGGGAGCCCTTGCCGTGCACGACCTCGTCGTGGGAGAGGGGCAGGACGAAGTTCTCGGAATAGGCGTAGATGAGCGAGAACGTCATCTGGTGATGGTGGTACTGCCGGTGGATGGGCTCGTGCCGGATGTACTCCAGCGAGTCGTGCATCCAGCCCATGTTCCACTTGAACCCGAAGCCCAGCCCGCCGAGGTGGACCGGCCGGGTCACGCCGGGCCACGACGTCGACTCCTCGGCGATCGTGGTGATCCCGGGCACCTTGCGGTAGCAGGTCGCGTTGACCTCCTGCAGGAAGCTCACCGCGTCGAGGTTCTCCCGGCCGCCGTACTCATTCGGTGTCCACTCGCCCTCGGCCCGGGAGTAGTCGAGGTAGAGCATCGACGCGACCGCATCAACCCGCAGGCCGTCGAGGTGGAACTCCTCGAGCCAGTAGAGCGCGTTGGCGAGCAGGAAGTTGCGTACCTCCCGGCGGCCGAAGTCGAAGATCAGGGTGCCCCAGTCGGGGTGTTCGCCGCGGCGCGGATCGGCGTGCTCATACAGCGGGGTGCCGTCGAAGCGGGCGAGCGCCCAGTCGTCCTTGGGGAAGTGCGCGGGCACCCAGTCGAGCAGGACGCCGATGCCCGCCTGGTGCAGAGCATCGACCAGGGCCCGGAAGCCGTCGGGGTCGCCGAGCCGGGCGGTGGGCGCGTAGTACGACGACACCTGGTAGCCCCACGAGCCGCCGAACGGGTGCTCCATCACCGGCAGGAACTCCACGTGCGTGAAGCCCAGCTCGCGTACGTATGCGACGAGTTCGTCCGCGATCTCGCGGTAGCTCCGGCCCCGCCGCCACGAGCCCAGGTGGACCTCGTAGATGCTCATGGGTTCGGCGTGCAGCGCGTGGGTGGCGCGGCGCGCGAGCCACTCCTCGTCGCCCCAGGTGTACGACGAGCTGTAGACCATCGACGCGTTCGCCGGCGGCGTCTCGGTGCGGAACGCCATCGGATCGGACTTCTGGCGCCACACGCCGTCGTGGCCGAGGATCTCGAAGCGGTACAACGTGCCCTCGGCGATGCCCGGGATGAACAACTCCCACACCCCGCTGGCACCCATCGACCGCATCGGGTGGCCGCGACCGTCCCAGAAGTTGAAGTCTCCGACGACCCGCACACCGCGCGCGTTCGGCGCCCACACCGCGAACGACGTGCCCGTCACCGGGCCGGAAGCCGTGTCGTAGCGGCGGACGTGCGCGCCCAGCACCGTCCAGAGCCGTTCGTGCCGACCCTCGCCGATCAGGTGCAGGTCGAGGTCGCCGAGCGTGGGGAGGAAGCGGTACGGATCGTCCGACGGGATGGTCAGGTCGCCGGGATAGCTCACCTCGAGGCGGTAGTCGGGGACCTCACCGCCCGCAAGCGTGCCGACCCAGACACCGGAGTGCTCGTGGGCGAGCTCGACCCGCTGGTCTGGTCCCGCACCGAGAACGGCGACCACGCGTTCGGCCATCGGGCGCAGGGCCCGGATCGTGGTCACGTCCTTCTCGACGTGCGGACCCAGGATCTCGTGCGGGTTGTGGTGCTCCCCGCTGACGAGCCGGGCCAGCTCGTCAGGTGCGACCCGTATCGGTTGTGGCGAGGTGGTGCGGTGCTCGGTCATCCGGAGGGCACCTCCTTCGTCGGGTCAGCTGGTTATCGTTCCAGATCAGCCCGCCAGGCGCTGGACCGCGGAGAGCGGGATGCCGATCCAGTCGGGGCGCGTGCGGGCTTCGTAGACGACCTCGTAGACCGCCTTGTCGGTTTCGTACGCCCGAAGGAGCACGCCCTGGTCTCGCGGGTCGGTACCCGAGACCTCGCCGTACCCGGCGCAGAACGCTGACCGGTTGCGGTCCGCCCACTCGGCGGCGCGGTAGGTCAGCTGGTGCTCGTCGGGATGGTCGTGCCCGGCGAGCAGGTGCTGCGCCGCGTAGTCGAAGGACCGGAGCATCCCCGCCACGTCCCGGATGGGGGAGTCGAGCGTGCCCCGCTCCGCCCAGGCCCGGGCCGGCTCGCCCTCGAAGTCGATGATGCGCCAGCCGCCGACCGTCCGCATCGTCTGGCCGAGGTGGAAGTCGCCGTGGATCCGCTGGACCGGGAGGCTCTCCAGGACCCCCTCGAGATCGTCGTACGCCGTACGGAGCCCGCCGGCGTACGGCGCGAGCGCGGGTACGGCGGCCACCGCGTCGGCGAGCCGGGCCCGCATCGTGTTGGCCAGGCTCGCGAGCTCAGCGGGCCCCCACTCGCCGGTCGGGAGGTAGCGGGCCAGGTCGGCGTGGATCTCCGCGGTCGTCGCCCCGAGCCGGTGCGACTCCGCGGCGAAGTCGCCGCCCACCTCGTCGGCGTGCAGGTCCGCCTCGGCGTAAAGATCGCGGACGCTGGTGATCGCGAGCTCCCAGCCGTCGGAGGCGGTACGGAAGAAGTCGCTGAACATGCCGAGATCTCCACGCCCCGGCTTACCGTCGGCGTCGGGCCACTCGGCCTCGAGCCAGCCGAAGAGCCGGGCGACGTTCCCGCAGTTGTGCCGCGCGAACGCCTCGTGCACCTCGATGTCGGGATTGCGCCCGTGGTGCACCCGGCGGAAGACCTTGAGCAGCACGTCCTCACCGAACACCAGCGAGGTGTTGCTCTGCTCGGCCGTGAGCACCAACGACGGCTGGTCGGGTGCCACGTCGAGCGGGTCGATCCGCCGGAACGCGAGATCAGGCTGGGCTACGTCGCCGAGGAGCCCGCGCAGGAAGAACACCGTCGCGGCCTTGTCGTGGAGGGCGTCGTAGACGTAGGTCATGGCCCCGCCGAGATCGGGCTCCTCCCACTCCGAGACCGCGGCGTGGGCCAACGGCTCCGACGGCTCGTCGCGGTAGGACAACGGCACCTGGTAGACGTCGGTCGGGGTGCCGTTGCCGTCTGCATAACGGACAGTCACGAGCTCGATCCTGACCGCCGGCCAGCTGCCGGGTTGGGAGAGCCAGCTCAGTGGGTGGACGGCTTCGATCGTGAAATCCCTGCCCTTGCCCGTGAACCATCGCTGGCGCTCGAGGAACTCGTGGAGGCCCGTGGTCTGCGTGGCTTTCACCATCATCGCCTTTCGTTTGCTCTGCCCGCTCGCGTCGGTCACACCAAGGGCTCCTCGCCGGTGGGTCGGGGTAGCCGGAACCAGTAGAAGCCGTGACCGCCGAGGGTGAGGAGGTACGGCAGTTCGCCGATCTTGGGGAAGCGGACGCCACCAATCAGCTCGATGGGGTCGACGCCCTCCCAGCGGCGCAGGTCAAGCTCGACCGGTTGCGGGAACCGGGAGAGGTTGTTGACGCAGAGAACGACGTCGTCTCCCAGCTCGCGTACGAACGACAGAACGCTCGGGTTGCTCCCGCCGAGGTCGGTGAAGCTGCCCGATCCGAAGGCGGGGTTCTGCTTGCGTACCCAGATCATCCGGCGGACCCAGTGCAGCAACGAGGAGCTGTTTGCCAGCTCGGCCTCGACGTTGACCGCCTGGTAGCCGTAGATGGAGTCCATGATCACCGGCAGGGCGAGCCGGCCGGGATCGCAGGCGGAGAAGCCGGCGTTGCGGTCGGGCGTCCACTGCATCGGTGTGCGAACGCCGTCCCGGTCGCCGAGCCAGATGTTGTCACCCATGCCGATCTCGTCGCCGTAGTAGAGGACCGGCGAGCCCGGCAGCGCCAGCAGCAGCGCGGTGAACAGCTCGATCTGGTTGGTGTCGTTCTCCAGCAGCGGGGCCAGCCGGCGGCGGATCCCGATGTTGGCCTTCATGCGGGGGTCCTTGGCGTACTCCGCCCACATGTAGTCGCGGTCCTCGTCGGTGACCATCTCGAGGGTCAGCTCGTCGTGGTTGCGCAGGAAGATGCCCCACTGGCAGCTGTCGGGGATCTTCGGCGTCTGCGCCATGATCTCCGAGATGGGGTAGCGCGACTCCCGGCGTACGGACATGAAGATGCGCGGCATCACCGGGAAGTGGAACGCCATGTGGCACTCGTCGCCGCCGGTGCCGAGGTCGCCGAAGTACTCCACCACGTCGGCCGGCCACTGGTTGGCCTCACACAGCAGCACCCGGTCGGGGTAGTCCTTGTCGATCTCCTTGCGGACCCGCCTGAGGAAATCGTGGGTCTTCGGGAGGTTTTCGCAGTTGGTGCCCTCCTCCTCGAAGAGGTAGGGGACCGCGTCGAGCCGGAACCCGTCGATGCCGAGATCGAGCCAGAACCGCAGGGCGTCGACGATCGCTTCCTGGACGGCGGGGCTCTCGAAGTTGAGGTCCGGCTGGTGGGAGAAGAACCGGTGCCAGAAGTACTGCTTGCGGACCGGGTCGAACGTCCAGTTGCTCGTCTCGGTGTCGACGAAGATGATCCGCGCGTCGGAGTAGCCCTCGTCAGTGTCGGCCCAGACGTAGAAGTCGCCGTACGGCCCGTCCGGATCGGTGCGGGACGCCTGGAACCACGGGTGCTGGTCGGAGGTGTGGTTCATGACGAAGTCGATGATCACCCGGATGCCCCGGGCGTGTGCGGCTTCGACGAACTCCACGAAGTCGTCCAGCGTGCCGATGTCGGGCGCGATCGCGGTGTAGTCGGCGACGTCGTAGCCGCCGTCCCGAAGCGGCGAGACGAAGAACGGCGGCAGCCAGACGCAGTCGATGCCGAGCCACTCGAGGTAGTCGAGCTTCTCCACGAGCCCGCGGATGTCGCCCACGCCGTCGGCCGTGGAGTCGGCGAACGAGCGGACGAGGACCTCGTAGAAGACGGCACGTTTGTACCACTCGGGATCGGATCCGAGCGTGCTGCGGGCCGCCGCGATCCTCTGGGCGACGGCGCGACCGTCAGCGGGGGTCCCAGGGGGACGCTCCCCTGGGTGAGCACTGCCAACGTGTTGCGTCATGCGGTTACCTGGAGACTTTCAGGATGTGGGCCGGCTGGACCGAAGGGTCTAGTCGGATGTAGTTGTGTTGGCCCCAGCGCCACGTGTCGCCGGTCAGCTCGTCGTGCACCACGAACGAGTCCTGCCAGTTCATACCCAGGTCGGGCATGGTGAGGGAGACGACCGATTCACGGGTTGCGTGCGGGTCGAGGTTGACGACGACGATGACGGTGTCGTCGCGCACACCTCCAGTGTCGTCCGGCAGCAGCTCGCGCTTGGAGAAGACGAGCAAGCTGTCGTCCGGAACATAATGGAAGCGCAGGTTACGTAGACGTTGCAACGCGGGGTGTCGCCGGCGAATCTCGTTCAGAGCCCGGATGTATGGAGCGATCGACTGCCCCTCGTGCGGCCGGCCAGGCTCGTAGGCCGGCCAGTCCCGCGGGCGGAACTGATACTTCTCGGAGTCGAAGTACTCCTCGCTGCCCGGCCGGAGCGCCAGGTGCTCGCAGAGCTCGAACCCCGAGTAGACCCCCCAGGTCGGTGAGAGCGTCGCGGCCAGCGCGGCCCGGATCTTGAACGCCGCCGGCCCGCCGTACTGCAGGTACTCCGTGAGGATGTCCTGGGTGTTGACGAAGAAGTTCGGCCGCAGGAACGCCGAGGTCTCCTGGGAGAGCTCGGTGAGGTAGGACTGCAGCTCGTCCTTGGTGTTGCGCCAGGTGAAGTAGGTGTACGACTGGTGGAAACCGACCTTGGCGAGGGTCCGCATCATGGGCGGGCGGGTGAACGCCTCGGAGAGGAAGAGCACGTCGGGGTCGGTCGTCCTGACCTGCGCGAGGAGCCACTCCCAGAACTGCACGGGCTTGGTGTGGGGGTTGTCGACCCGGAAGACGCGGACGCCGTGGTCCATCCAGTGCCGCACGACCCGCAGCACCTCGGCGTAGAGCCCCTCGGGGTCGTTGTCGAAGTTGAGCGGGTAGATGTCCTGATATTTCTTCGGGGGGTTCTCGGCGTGCGCGATCGACCCGTCGGACAGGGTGGTGAACCACTCGGGGTGCTCCTTGACCCACGGGTGGTCGGGTGCCGCCTGGAGGGCCAGGTCGAGCGCGATCTCGAGCCCCAGCTCGCGGGCCCGGGCGACGAACGCGTCGAAGTCCTCCAGCGTGCCGAGGTCGGGGTGGACAGCGTCGTGGCCGCCCTCCTCCGCTCCGATCGCCCACGGTGAGCCGGGGTCGCCTGGGCCTGGCTCGAGGGTGTTGTTGGGTCCCTTGCGGTTGACCCTGCCGATCGGATGGATCGGTGGGAGGTAGACCACGTCGAAGCCCATCGCGGCCACGGCCGGCAGGCGCTCCGCGGCGGTCTTGAATGTCCCGGACACCCAGACGCCGTCGCTCTCGGAGTAGTAGGCGCCCTCGGAACGCGGGAAGAATTCGTACCAACTGCCGTACAACGCACGCTCGCGGTCGACCCAGAGTGGGAACGGCTGCGACCGCGTGACCAGGTCGCGCAACGGGTGGACGGCCAGCAGGTCGCGCACCTCCGGCGCGGTGGCCACGTGCAACCTGGCCTCGGCCGGGCGGGAGGTGTCGAGGAGTGCCTTCACCGCCGCCCGCAGGAGGGCCGTCTCCTCCTCCGCCTCCTCCGGGAGGTTGTTCGCCGCGCGTTCGAGGACGAGCGCACCCTCGGCCAGCATGAGTTCGACGTCGACGCCGGCCGGGACCTTGATCTCGGCGGCGTGCGACCACGTGCCGAAGGGGTCGCTCCATGCCTCGACCGTGTAGGTCCAGGCGCCCTCGGCGTCGGGGCGGATCCGCGCGGACCAGCGGTCGGTGCCGGGCTCGTCGTAGCGCATCGGCAACCAGCCGAGGGTGCGACCGCCGGGCCCGCACACGACGACGTTGGCGCCGAGGGCGTCGTGGCCCTCGCGGAAGACGGTCGCCGCGACCGTGAACGCCTCACCGACGACGGCCTTCGCCGGGAACTGTCCACCGGCCCGGACGACCGGGGCGACGTCGATGATCGGGATCCGTCCGGTGACGGTGTCGGGCGCGAACGCGGGCACGACCGTGCCCTGCCCCAGTCCGGCGTTGCCGGGCTCTTGCACGATCTCGTCAGACTCGTGCCGGTTCTTTACCTCGGGCTGTTTGTGAGGAGACATGAGAGTCCGGAAGAAGGGGAAGCGGCGTTTGGGCTTTTGACGCTGGTGCACAGCGGTGAAACTTACTCATCCCAGTATCAGGGCCAAGGACCGGGCACGGTCGACGCGGGGGTGGTTTGTCTCCACATCCGGACGACCCGCTCGTTCCGTTCCTGTCCATAAGGGTGTCGTTCCCTCCTAACCGCTGCAAAACCTTGCTCGGCCTGCAATAGCGAAGCAGGTCGACGGCGTGTCGCGAAAGCCTCTGGGTTAGCGTGTGCCCTCGTGCGTGCAATCCGTCGCTTCACAGTCCGCCCGGCGCTGCCGGAGCCCCTGGCCCCGCTCGGCGATCTCGTCATGAACCTCCGCTGGTCCTGGCATCCACCCACGCAGGATGTCTTCGCGGCGGCCGACCCGCAGTTGTGGGAGGCCACTGGCCAGGACCCGGTACGCCTCCTGGGCGAGGTCAAGGGGGAACGCCTCGCGCAGCTGAGCACGGACGAGGGCTTCCTCGCCGCGCTGGACGCCGCCGCCGCCGACCTTCGGGCCTACCTGACGCAGGACAGGTGGTACCAATCGCTCGGGCCTGACGCGCCGCGCCAGATCGCGTACTTCTCGCCGGAGTTCGGGATCACCGCCGTACTCCCGCAGTACTCCGGCGGCCTCGGCATCCTTGCCGGCGACCACCTCAAGGCGGCCAGCGACGTCGGCGCCCCGCTCATCGGCGTCGGGCTGCTCTACCGCCACGGCTACTTCCGCCAGTCGCTGTCGCCGGACGGCTGGCAGCAGGAGCGCTACCCGATCGTCGACCCGCAGGCCATGCCGCTCACCCTGCTCCGCGAGGCCGACGGCACGCCGGCCCGGGTGGTCGTCAACCTGCCCGCCGGCCGCAGGCTGGCCGCCCAGATCTGGGTCGCGCAGGTCGGCCGGGTGCCGCTGCTGCTGCTCGACTCGGGCATCGAGGACAACGCCCCCGCCGAGCGCGATGTCACCGACCGGCTGTACGGCGGCGGCACCGAGCACCGCCTGCTCCAGGAGCTGCTGCTCGGCATCGGCGGCGTACGCGCGCTTCGGGTGTACGCCCGGATCACCGGCGCTCCCGCTCCTGAGGTGTTCCACACCAACGAGGGTCATGCGGGCTTCCTCGGCCTGGAGCGCATCCGGGAGTACGTCGAGGAGCACGGTCTCGACTTCGACTCGGCCCTGGAGATCACCCGGGCCGGCACCGTCTTCACCACCCACACGCCGGTCCCGGCCGGTATCGACCGGTTCAGCCGTGAGCTGGTCGAGCAGCACTTCGGCCGGGAGAACAGCTGGGACGGCGTTCCGATCGAGCGGATCCTCGCGCTCGGCGCCGAAGACTACGAAGGCGGCGACCCGGGCCTTTTCAACATGGCGGTCATGGGGCTCCGTCTCGGTCAGCGCGCGAACGGCGTGAGCGCCCTGCACGGCGAGGTCAGCCGGGGCATGTTCGCCGGACTGTGGCCGGGCTTCGACGCGAGCGAGGTGCCGATCACCTCCGTCACCAACGGCGTCCACGCGCCGACCTGGGTGGCCCGGGAGATGGGCGAGCTGGAGGCGAGCGAGCCGAGCGACCACGAGCGCGGGGCGCACGCGCTCGGCGAATGGGACGTCGCCGATCGGATCCCCGAGTCGGCGCTCTGGTCGACGAAGCGGAAGCTGCGCGCCCGGCTGGTGGACTTCGCGCGGGGTCGGCTGCGTGAGGCGTGGCTCGCCCGCGGTGCCTCCGAGGCCGAGCTCGGCTGGATCGACAGCGCGCTCGACCCCGACATCCTGACGATCGGCTTCGCCCGCCGGGTCCCGTCGTACAAACGACTCACCCTCATGCTCGGGGATCGGGAGCGGCTCAAGCGCCTGCTGCTCGACCCGGAGCGGCCGATGCAGATCGTGATCGCCGGCAAGTCCCACCCGGCTGACGACGGTGGCAAGAAGCTCATCCAGGAGATCGTCTGGTTCGCCGACGACCCGGAGGTGCGCCACCGGATCGTGTTCCTGCCCGACTACGACATGGCGCTCGCGGCTCCGCTCGTCGCCGGGTGCGACGTCTGGCTCAACAACCCCCTCCGGCCGTACGAAGCGTGTGGCACGTCGGGGATGAAGGCCGCGCTCAACGGCGGACTCAACGTCTCGATCCGCGACGGCTGGTGGGACGAGTGGTTCGACGGCGAGAACGGCTGGGCGATCCCGTCCGCCGACGGCGTGGCCGACCCGCACCGTCGCGACGACCTCGAGGCCAACGCGCTGTACGAGCTCTTCGAGGACCAGGTGACCAAGCGGTTCTACGACCGCGACGAAGCCGGTCTGCCCCGCCGCTGGCTGGAAATGGTGCGGCACACCCTGAAGTCGCTCGGGCCGAAGGTGCTGGCCAGCCGGATGTTCGGCGACTACGTACGCGAGCTCTACACGCCGGCCGCGGCGGGTTCGCGGGCTCTGAACTCCTCCTTCGAGGGGGCCCGCCAGCTGGCGGCGTGGAAGCGGCGGGTCCGTGAGGAATGGCACGGCGTCCGGGTCGACCACGTGGAGTCCACCGGCGCCGGTGACGGTGCGCAGGTGGGCGGCGCCGCGGCGCTGCGGGTCTTCGTGAGCCTCGGTGCGCTGTCGCCGGCGGACGTCGACGTGCAGGTGCTGCACGGCCGGGTGGATGACTCCGACCAGCTCCGCGACCCGAGCGTGGTGTCGCTGGTCTCGGCCGAGGCGTACGAAGCCGGGCGGTACCGCTACGAGGGCGAGGTGCGGTTCGATCGCACGGGTCCCGTCGGCTACACCGTCCGGATCCTGCCGAAGAATCCCCACCTGGCGGCACGCGCAGAGCTGGGTCTGGTCGCCTGGCCGCCAGCGCCGCAGGCCATGATCAACGGCGATTTGCGCTGACGGATGTCCACGGACGCTGCCCGCACCTCCTCGGTGCGGGCAGCGTCGTTGTTGGGCGTCACCGAGCGGAAGTTCGCGTTGGACTACATCCCGGCCACATTCGCAGCTTCCTTCGCCAGGTGGGCGACCTGGGCCGTGCTCACATCGTCGGCGACGTCGATGACGCCGACCCGGGCACCCACGGAGAAGACGACGTATCCACCGGCGGCCGCATCGGAGTCGTACGCGGGGAAGTAGACGACCTCTCGACTCGAGTTCGACTGCACGGTGACCGGGTCGCCGTATCCGAAGTCACCCCCGGCGACTGCGGCACATTCGTTGACCAGCGACACGATCTCGTCCGCCGTGGCTCTCGCCTCGCGTGTGGACCGCGTCTGGGCCAGCTGTTCGACGACGTACGGACCATCGACTCCGACGAGCTTCGAGCCGATCCTCTTCACGCCTCGGCGCGGCAGGACGTCGGTGAATGTGGTTTCACCCGTGCACGGGCCCAGGGTCTGCGCCTGGTCCGGGTCAACTCGGGTGAACGAGTGTCCGGTCACGTCGAAGTAGAGGCGTTCGCGGATGACGTTCTCCTCGGAGAGAGCGTCCTGCGGCGTTTGCGCGGTCGAGGGCAGCGACTGGGCGCCCGTCTCGCGGTGGTCGTTCGTGGCCTGGGCGGCGGCGGCACCTCCACCGACGCCGGTGACCACAGCGGTGAGCACGGCGATAGCCGCATGGGTGAGCTTCATGTCATTCCCCCGGGGGAGTCGGGCGGTCCATTTCCGCCGTTCACTCATCCCGATGCGCGCGCAACACATTTCGTTGGCGCCCAGGGTGTGTGAGCGGGTCAGAGCTTGGTCATCAGCGCGGATCGCATGAACTTCCGTGCCACGTGGATGCGGTCGCGGACCGTGGCGAGCGAGGTGCCAGTGATCACGGCGATCTCGTCGTAGGACAGCGAACCGAGGTCCCGCAGCACGAAAGGCTCCACGACCTGAGGCTTGATCCGCTCGAGTTCGGCAAGCGCCTCCATCAGGTCAAGCCGAGTTCCGGCCACCACGCTCGTGGTGCGCGGGTCGGCCGTCTCGGGAAGCTCGGCGGCGCCGCTCTCGACCGCACGTCGACGCAGCCGTCGGTAGGTCATCCGGGCACTGTTCGAGGCGATCACAGTGACCCAGCCCTCGAACGAGCCACTGCCGGTGTAGCCGCTGAGATTCTGCGCGATCGCGAGCAGCGCGTCCTGGGCAGCCTCCTCGGCATCGTCGATGTGGGGCAGGAAGCGTGAGCAGCGCCGAACGAGCAGCGGACGGATGACGCCCAGCAGTTCCTCGAGCGCATCCCGGTCGCCCGAACGGGCGCGCGCCACCAGGTCGGGGTGCGACATAGGGTCTGAGAAGGGGCTCATAGGACAATCCTTTCCCATGAGGCAGGTCGGGCGGTACCGCATGCGGCGCGTGCTCGGCTCCGGCGCGTTCGCGACAGTGTGGCTGGCCGAGGATCCAGCCCTCGAAGCGCACGTCGCGATCAAGGTGCTCGCCGAGAACTGGGCGAACAACGCAGACGTGCGGGAGCGCTTCCTGGCGGAGGCGCGGCTGCTGCGCCGCGTCGACGACCCCCGCCTGGTGCGGGTCTTCGACGTCGGAGTGAGCGACGACGACGAAGCGCGCCCCTACTTCGTGATGGAGTACATCCCCGGCGGCACGCTCGACGACAGGATCAGCTCGCTGAGCACGCGGGAGGCGCTGGCGTACGGCGTGGCGGCCGCCGAAGCCGTCCAGGTGCTCCATGACGCCGGCGTTGTCCATCGCGACGTGAAACCGAGCAATCTGCTGATCGACGACCGCAGCACGCCGCCTCGGCTCCTGATCTCGGATCTGGGGAGCGCCAAGGTGCTCGCCGAGTCCTCCGGCTTCACGGTCACGACCGGCACCCCGATCTACATGGCCCCCGAGCAGATCCACCAGACCGACGGCTTCGACGGCCGAGCCGACGTCTACGCCGTGGCCGCCGTCACCTATCACCTGCTCAACGGGCAGCCGGCTTTCCAGGACCACACCGCGGCAGCGGTGCGGGACCGCCGGACCGACAGCAGGCCGCCGCCCCTGGCGGCACGCCTGGGCCAGCCCGCAGCGCTCGACCGACTCCTCACCCGCTCGCTGAGCTGGAACCCGGCGAAACGTCCGGCCACCGCGGCGGACTTCGCCCGGGAACTCGAGCGCTTCCTGACCGGGGACCCGCACCGGCCGGGACGCGAGGTGCCGACCGTGCCGACGCTGGTCTTCTGTGTCGTCCTTGCCGCGGTGCTGTTCGCCGTCACCTACCTGTGGTTGTCTCGGTGATCGAGCGACGCGTGCGTGCCCGTGGTCCGGCCGGCGTACCACCGACCCCCGCCGCCCCTACCGTGGGACACCTGCCTAGCCGCGGCGGCAGATCCGGCAGGTGCCGCGGCGCCGGTAGTAGTAGGCGAGCGTCGCCGCCGCGAGGGCGCCACCCCACAGCGGCCACAGGAGTTCGGGGCCCATGGTGGCCCACCAGTCGTGCGCGAACTCCGGTACGGACATCAGCCGGTAGTACTCCAGGCCGGCCGAGGTGACGATGATCGAGACGAACGACGCGGGCACGATGGCCAGGGCTGGGGGGACCCGGCGGCCGGCTTTGAACCACAGCCAGCGCGGGTAGACCTCGCCCCACCGCTGGACCAGGCCGAGGGTGAGGATCGCGCCGCCGATGCCCAGCGTGGCGAGCGCCGCACCAGCCCACCACATTCCCTCGGCCTTGCCCTCCTGGTAGAACTCCTCGCTGATTCCGAGCGGGATGCCGAGTGCCCAAGCCCAGCGGGTCGCGGCGTAGATGAGGGGTACGACCACCGCCACTCCGACAGCCCAGCGTCCCCATCGGGCCGCGCTGGCCGGAGTGGTCCAGCTGCGAGTGCCGTGGCTGGACCGGCCGCAGGTCCCGCAGGCGTACCGAAACCGCCGGGCGTACGCCACGGCCACCCCCGCCCACAGCACTCCGCCGGCGACGGAACTGGCCTGATGGGCCAGGGTGACCAGGCCGATGTCCGCGATGTCGGGCATCGAAGAGCCGGTCACAAGCGTGTAGATGCCGACGCCGGCGAAAATGGGGACGTACGCGAGGAGCATGAGCAGCCGCCGGTCCGGAATGACGACCAGCAGGGCGAGCGCACTGATCGCCGCGAAGCCGACCACGAGGACACGCAGCAGGCCGGGCCGCCGGGCGCCGACGCTGCGGGTGGACGGAGCACTCGCCAGGCCGACGATCGTGCCGACCAGCCCGAAGGCGGCGATCACGGGACCAGCCGTCGCGGGTCGGACCCCGCGGAGGATCGACTCGACCGCGGCCGGATCGTGGCCCGCTCCGAACGGAAACCCGGCACCCCCGAGCGTCCAGTACACCCCGAGAAGGGCGTAGAGGAGCGACCAGCCCGCGGCCGCGTACCCCACCCATTCCGGCCAGCGCGCGAGAGTGGCGCTGCGCGCCGGGGTGGTGGCCGTCGGGGATGGCGTACGAGGGATTTCCATGCGTTCCAGACTCGCTGGGCGGCGAGTTCCGCACATCGGCTGATCGGTAGATGCGGACGGCGGAGCGCATCGTGCGCTCCGCCGTTTGGCAGAGGGGGTCGGCTCTGACGACCGTGCGCTGCCGCGCTATTGCCGGTCGATCATCGCCAGGTCGAGGAGCTGATAGCCGTCCTTGAGTTTGGTGTAGTAGAGGCGGTCGTCGACCAGCATTCGAAATCCGTCCGACTCCGCCATCCGGCCTGCCTTACCAGTGTCGAAGTCGTGGATGACCGCGCTGTCTCGGTCATAGGCCAGGCCGAAACGATCAGCCGCCGGGCCGCGCTCTGTCATTTCGAGTCCGACGTGGCGGCGTTGGCTGCCGTCACGGCGCTGGATGAAGGTGCCATCAACTTGGCCTTGGCACCACCGCACCGCACAGGTCCACGCGCCATCGCGGTCCGTCGCGACGCGTTCTTCCCCAGTCTTGAGGTTTCGAAGTGTTCGGTGCACGATCGCGTCGGGTGGCGCGCCTGACCAGGATTCCCGCTTGGTGACCGGCGATCCCACCCATGGCCAGGCCACCAGGGCGAACTTCGTGGTGCCCGGGATCAGGGTGGCGTCGCCACCAGACAACGGTGCCTCGTAGACGCCGCCACCACCCACCGACCAGACGACCTTCTGGTCGATGACCTGGATCTTTTCGACACCGGCTCCTTTAGAGAGTGTGGCGACGCGATGCGCCTCGCCGCCAGCCAGGGGTGCCGCCCAGAGCTCGATGCTGTGCTTGCGTCCGCTCGAGCGCCCCAACCACCAGGCCACGTGCCCCTCGCCGATGGTGAAGTTCGAGGCGAAGATCTTCGCGTCCGCCGGCGTAGAAATATCCGTGACCTTGCGGGCAGTCTTGGCGACGATGTCGTACGCCCACAGCTCCTTCGCCTTTTCGAAGCTGGACTGGGCCGAAACCAGCACCGTCTGGTCGTCGATCATGGTCTGCGGCTGGAACTTCCGGCCGTCGGGAAGTCGGTTCGGAATCGTGTGCACGGCCGCGGGCCACACCTTCTCGACCGGCTCAATGCCACCGGTGACCGCCTGACGGGCGGGCGGGCTGGCTGGCTGGCCGGCGGGTGCGAGCGTGGAGGTCACGCCGGATCCGCCAAGTAGGCCGAGCCCTACCGCCGATCCTGTCACCACCAGCGCGGTGGCGGCGGCGACCGCCGCGACTCTCGACCGACGCTTCCTCTTGTATCGCCGTTCGAGCTGGTCCAGGAAGCCAGGCTCGGGCATGGGTGCGCGACCGGCCGCCCTCTCCAGCGTCGTTACGAGTTCGTTCTCAAGCCTTCGCATCCTGAACGCTTCCTTCCGTCACACCCGCTCCGTGTCCTGTCTTCGCCGTGTCGTGCGCATCGGCCTGCGCGATTCGCGACCGCAGCTTCGCGAGCCCCCTCGCCGCCTGGCTTCGAACCGTGCCCCGGGAGATTCCCAGAACCCGCGCGATCTCCACGTCGCTGAGACATTCGTAGTAGCGCAGGACCAGCACCGCCCGTTGCCTGCGCGGCAGTCCGCGGAGTTCGTTCCAGAGCTGGTCTCTGGTTTCTGTCTCCGCCAACGAACTGTCGGTGTACGCACGGTCGGGTACCGCCGCCACGGACTTCTCTCGCCGCCATCGCCGCCAGGCGCTGATGTGCAGCCGCGCCATGGTGGTCCGGACGAACGCTTCGGGATCTCGCTTGTTGTTGACCCGGCTCCATGCCGTACGAAGCCGCACCAACGCTTCCTGCACGAGGTCGGCGGCGTCATGCTGACTCCCCGTCAACACGTAGCCGTAGCGGAGCAACGCCTGCACGCGTACGGCCACGAACGTTTCGTAGTTCTCTGCCTCGTCATCCACAGCGTCCCCTCCTTTCACCCCCCAGACGAGGGCCCCCTGCCGAACTGTTGCACGGGAAATATGGCCGCCGAAGATCGTGAAGACCGCGAGGGCCCCCAGCACCCGCGGTCTTCACGATGATTCCTCGCCGGATGACCGGCTATCGACTCAGGTGCTCTGTCACCTGCTGCGCGGACACGGGGGTGGACGGTCCGTGGTACATCGCGTTGAAGATCAGCTTGAACGTGCCACGGGTCCACGTACGGAATTCGACCTGGCTGCCGTACGTCACGACATACCCCTCACCGACCTGGTGGGAGATGATGTTCGCCTGGCCCTTGATGTAGTCCTCGCCCAGGAGCCAGCCGCTGGCGAGTACGTCCGAATCCGGATACCTCGAGACCACCGTGCTCGACGCGCCCGGCTCGAGGCGGAAGGCCTCGTCGCTTTCGAAGAAGACCGGCCAGTTCTCAGGCATTCCCCACGCCACTGGGCTGGAGAGATCGAACTCCTGGTTGAGCAGCGACCCAGGCGAGTAGAACTCCTTCTCGTCCTCGGGAAGCACCGGCTCGATCGGCAGGTCGAGGAGTTCGGCCGTGCCGGCGACGGAGTTGCCGAGCGACAGGAGCGTGCCGCCATCCTCGACGAAGTCCTTCAGCTTGCGCCAGCCAGTCTCGCCGACGCCGTACGCCCAGGAGAATTCGGGTGGATTCTTCGCCGGGTCGAGGCCGTTGATGATCCGGTTCTTCGTCATGCCTTGCGGTAGGACGATCACGTCGTACTTGTCCTTCAGGTCACCCTCGAAATCCTGTGCTGACACGACTTCGTGGTTGATGCCGTACTGCTCGAACAACCACATCAGCCAGCCGCCGGGAATGTTGTTAGCCCCGCGGTGGAGGCCCACCCGGGTGCCCGACTTGAGTTCGAACGCCCGCACCTGTGGTGCGGTGTCGACTCCGTAGAACGGCACGCCTGTCTGGTCCGCGACCTTCTCCAGGACCTGCCGTGCCTGCGGAGACGGGGGTAGGACGAAGGTGCCAGGTGCGAAGGTTCGCCCGGCCGCTTCGAATTCGTCAGCCGCACGAAGGGTTGGTACGCCCGCCTTCTGGAGTTCGGACACCAGCCGGAAAGCACCGTATGACTCGGGTCCGACCAGGTAGGCGCCCTTGGGCGGTGGCGGAGCGGCAATCGTGCCGGGCTTCACGCTGGCCACGCGTTCGAGCGCCGCGGTGAACTCCCCTTGCGCGGTGTCGACGGACACCCCCATCAGCATCGGTAGCGTGTGCCCGGCGATGTCGTAGGGCGGCAGCGGCGGACCGCCTTCGTACTCGCGAAGATCCGGATACACCTGCTTCTCGAGCATCGACTTGGCGAACGATCCGAACGGCTGGGCCAGCTTGACCACCCACGAACCAGCCGGGTATTCCTTACCGCCACTGGTGAAGGCGGCGGTGGCTCGGTGGATCTCCACCTCGGCGGTCTGCAAGATCTTCAGCAGCTCGTACGTCGCATACGGGTCGCGCTGGTCAGCCGGAATCACGAACGCGTATGGTCCCTTGTCGCGGTTCACCCAGTCGCGCTGCACCTGGTAGAAGTTGTAGAGCCATTCGGAGTGGTAGCGCGCGACGTACTTCATGCCGGCGAATGCGGCGGTGTCGCCGTAGTCGACGATCTGCTTCAGGGTCCAGGTGCCCTTGGAGTACGGCGCCGGGAAGTTGACCTTGGGTTCCTGCGGGCCGATGGGTACGTCAGGCCCGCGTGGGTTGACGTAGGTGTCGGCGAGGTTGACGCTGGCGATCTCGGTGAGGATGCGCGGTTGCCCGTGGTAGACCATGTACATCCGGGCTGGCGTCCAGTAGTCGTAGACGGCGTTCCAGATGACGCCTTCCTTACCTTCCGCCGCGAGCGCCTGCGCCATCTCGTTGCCGACCGTGTTGGTGGCCTGAACGAGGAGCGGGTGGATGTTCGGGTCGAACGGATCGAGGTACGGCGGCACGAACATCCGGGCTCCGGTCGCTCCCATCTGATGCATGTCGTGGGTGATCACGGGCTTGTATTTGTTCTGCAACTGGACCGCGAGCTGGGTCTCCTTCTGGGTGAACATGAACCAGTCGCGGTTGTCGTCGTGCCCGATGTACTTGTGGTAGAGGTCGGGATAGGTGCGGTTGTAGGGCGTGCCCTTCGTGTCGTACCAATGGTTGACGACGAGTTCCTGACCGTCAGGATTCTGGGACGGCACGACCAGCACCACGGAGTTGTCGAGGATCTCCTTGATGTCCGCGGAGTTCTCGGTCGCGAGCCGGTGGACGATGTTGGGCACGGCCTGACCGGTGCCGACCTCCGTCGAGTGGATGCTCGCGAAGAGCAGGTAGAACGGCCGTCCTTCTTCGGACAGCTTCTTCGCCTCGGCCGGAGAGAGCCCGCGTGGATTGGCGAGCCGGCGGTTGATCTCGACGAGGCGGTCGATCCGCTTGAGGTTCTTCGGCGAGCTGATGGTCAGCATCGCGTAGTCGTTGCCGAGGGTGGTGTCCCCGAGCTTCTGGTAGGTCAACCGATCGGTGCGCTTGGCCAGCAGTTGGAAGTACGTCAGCATGTCCGGATAGCGGGCAAGCTCGCCCGCGGTTCCCATCTCGAAACCGAAGTACTGCTCTGGGGTGGGAACACTTGCCGCCGCGACGTTCGGAACCACTTCGGTGAGTGCGGCAGGGGCGGACATCGGTGACGCGCCGGCTGGGACGAGTACTGCGAGCGAGGCGACGAGAGGGATCGCCAGCCGCCGTAATGAAGCGCGCATGACCCTCCTTTATTCAGTTCTAGGTCTGGTGAGCTTCCCGGCATGCGGGAGAGCGGTTACCTGACTGCGTATTCAGCTATAACAGCCAGGGAACGCCACGACCAGGTCTGAGAGAAATGATCAACAAGGAGTTAACGCGGGCGGGGTTGCTCGGAGCCGCTGGTACTCGCCGCGAAGGATGTGGCGGAGAGTGGGTGTGCTCGCTCTGTGTGACGGACCGGTGGGGCGTACGGCGAACGGACGAGAAGCATAGTCAGAGCAGAGCGGACTCATAAGCGGCTTCTGTCAATCTGGGCGCAGATGGTCGCAGGGCCGAGTGGGGGCGATCTGTCCACCACCGGAGCATAGGAGGGACACGCATCGTGCAAAGACGAGTCCGTTTCAAGCAATCTCTCTCTGTACTCCTCACCACGCTCGGGTTGAGTCTTGGTGGGATGGTGTTAGTCGCTGCGGCACCGGCGAGCGGCGAAACGCTCGACCCGATGGTGGCAATCGCACCGGACTCCACGCCGGATGTCACGCCAGCTGGCTACTACGACTGCCCGGCCGGTTACCTGTGCGCCTGGGTTGATACCGATTACCGAGGGAGGATGGGGCAGTGGTCTGGTAATAACCGTCACTGGTCCGCGTTCTCGAACTCGACTTGTCAGACCGGAAGTTGGAACGACTGCGCTTCTTCGGCGAGGAATAACGGCCGATACTGCGACGTATTAATGTATGAACATGCCGGCTACGGGGGCACCCCCTGGTTGCTCTGGCGTGGCGAGGGGCAGAGCAATTTGGGTCGGCGGGGCGCGAACGACAAGATCAGCTCGAATTCGTGGTCGTGCTGAGCGCATGGGCTCGACGCGGGGCATGATGGTGACCGCGTGTCTCGCGGTGGTACTGGTGGCGCTCGCTGGGTGTCAGAGTGTGACTCCCGCGAGCGTCACCACCCCGAGGGCGGCGGTAACTAACGTCAATAGATCCTTTGAGATCGTGACGAAGACGGGATCGTTTCCGGCCGAAAGGCAGATCGTCTCTTTGGCGGAAGAGAAGATTATTAGTCGATGCATGGCAAGGAAGGGTCTGTCATATCGTCCCAGACGTGTCGGGAAACCCGAATCTTCGTCCGACGCCGATGGGGCCCTCGCGGAGTCGCGGATCCGTCGCAACGGATATGGACTCTTCGGCAAAATTGAGGGTGACGACCCCACTGGCCAAAGTGGGGGCAGTGCTGGCGGAGATGTTCCGGGCGTCGACAGTTCTCTCTACGACGTGACACTTCTTGGGACTGAGGGAGCCAGACGGTCGATTCGATTGCCGTCCGGAATCGAGATCACTTTTCCTGGCGATGGCTGTATCGCCGAAGCCAGAGGCGAACTCTTCAAGGATGTCATGACAGGCGCCAGAGTTGTCCATGTTCCGCAGGACATCGAGCGGACATTGGCCGCCCGGGTGCGGAGTGACAGCTCGTTCAAAGTTGCGATGGGTCGCTGGAGTAGGTGCATGACGCGGCGGGGGTACGAGTACTCCTCGCCCGAGGCCGCGCGGGAAGACCTCCAAAGGCAGTACGCAAGAGCCGGCGCCACTCGGGTGCTGCGGCAACGTGAGATCGAGGTCGCGGTCGCGGACGTTGAGTGCGCCCGCCGAAACCAGATCCCGAGGCTGATTTCGGATCTCGAACGAAAGTACTTCGACGCCCTGCCAACGAGCGTGCGGACTGCCCTGGAAGTCGTCGCGGAGGAATGGTCCAGCGCGGTTGCGACCAGTAGACGTGTCATCGGACAGCACGGTTAGCGGCCAGGCCGTCGGTGTTCCGCAGGATCTCGAGCGCCTGACGTTTGCTGGCTCGGGCCTGTTCGTGGTTCCCAACGGCATGGTGAGCGGTCCCGAGGTGCCAGCGGAAGTCAGCTTCGAAATGACGTTGTCCTGCCAGGCAGACCAACGGTAGTGCGCGTTCGAAGGAGTCGATGGCCCGTGCGGGATCTCCCGCATGCAGCTGGGTCTTGCCGATCGTGCCAAGAACGAGACCTTCCCCGCCGACGGACTTCTCGGATCGGTAAAGGTTCAGTGCCTCGTCGAGGTGCTCCAGGGCCTCCTCACATTGCCCTTCCTGGGCAAGGGTTTCGGCCAGGTTGCTGAGGATGGCGGCCTGAGCCTCTCGGTGGCCGAGGCGGCGACGGATATCGAGCGCCTGCCGATAGTTGTCTAACGCCAGGTTGGGGTCCCCGTGCTGGGACCACAGGTTGCCGATGATGTTCAGCGTCGCCGCTTGACTGATCGGGTCGCGGTTCAGTGTCCAGTAGCGCATTGCTTGTTCGGCGTGCTCGAGTGCGGCTTCGACCTGACCGGTGTTCATGTACCCGATGGCGAGGTCGTTGGTCGCCTGCGCCAACCCGCGCTCGTCCCCGGTGGTCCTGGCGGCGTCGATGGCCAGCCGGGCGAGTTCGATGAGGGTCCGTTGGCGGTGGCGCACGTTCAGCGGGCCGGCGGCCGCGGCGGACAGCCCGACGACGATGGGGTGATGTTCGGGATCGCTGATCGCCTGGTTGGCGACCGCCAACAGATTCGCGACCTCGGCGTCGACCCAGGCCGCGGCGACGGCCCGAGCCGCGAACGTCGATCCCGAACTCCTCAGCTCGCCGGCAAGGATCCCGATGGACGAACGGTCCTCAGTCGCCGGTGAGAGGACGTCGGCCGCATTGCGCGTCGTACCCAGGTAGTAGTGGAATCCTCGCTGGATCGCTTCGAGGCGATCGGAGCCATCCAACTCGGCATCCGCGAGGTCACGGGCGTAAAGGCGAACGAGGTCGTGGAAGCGGTAGCGAAGCTGGCCGGTCTCGTCGTTCCGGCTCGGATGGAGGAGACGGGCGTCGGCCAACGTCTCCACGAGGTCGTCAGCGATGTCGGCCGGTGTGTCGAGCAGGGCCCCGGCCACTGACGAGGTGAAGTCCGGAAGGTCGAGGCAGCCGAGTAACTGGAACATGCGTTGCGCCTTGCCGGTCAGACCCTGGTAGCTCGTCGCCAGGCTGGTGCGGACGGCAAGATCACCCGCGACGAGTTCGTCCAGCCGGCGCCGCTCGTCGGAAAGCCGGTCGACCAGCCGGGACAGCGACCAGTGTGGGCGAGCCGCGAGGCGGGCCGCGGCGATCCGGAGGGCCAGCGGCAGATGGCCACAGAGGTCGGCGATCTCCTTCGCCGCCGGGACGTCCTCGGCGACTCTTGCCGGCCCGACAACCCGGGTGAGGAGGTCGGCGGCCGCCTGCTCCTGGAGGACGTCCAGCTCGATGTGGTGCGCTCCTTCGAGCGCGCCGAGGCGGGTACGACTGGTGATGAGCGCCGCACATGACGGACTACCTGGCAGGAGTGGGCGGATCTGGCGTTCGCTGGCCGCGTTGTCGAGTACGACGAGGACGCGTCGATCGGCCACCAGATCTCGATAGATCGTCGCGCACTCGGCGAGTTCGTCGGGGATACCGCCGCCGTCGACCCCGAGGGCGCGCAGGAATCGCTCGAGGACGGCGGCCGGCTCGAGGGGTGACTGACCAGCGCCGCGCAGGTCGACGTACAGCTGACCATCCGGGAACTCCGAGCGCAGCCGGTGGGCGCAGTGGACCGCGAGAGCGGTCTTGCCGATGCCGCCGGGTCCCGCGATCGCGGCGACCACGGTCGAAGCGGCCGGTTTGCCTGACTCCCTGGAGATCAGTCGCCCCAGCTCGGCCGCCTGCTGGTCGCGGCCGGTGAAGTCGGCAATGTCAAGGGGGAGTTGACATGGCGAGCGCGGCGACGGCGACGTTGGCAGCACCGCTGAGAACGGCGGGCTGTCGGCCGACGCCAGTTGGGCGAGGTCCGGATCGCTGTGGAGGATGCGCTGCTCGAGCTGTTGAAGCTGGGCGCTGGGGTCGAGGCCGAGCTCGTCGCGGAGAACCCTCCGGCCCCGGTGATAAAGGTGGAGCGCGTCGGCCTGCCGGCCGGAACGATAGAGCGCGAGCATCAGGTGGCCACGCAACGACTCGCGGAGCGGGTGCTCGGTGACCAGTCCGGTGAGTTCGCCAATGAGCTGACTGTGCCGGCCAAGCGCCAGGTCGGCGATGATCCGGTCCTCGACGACGGCCAGCCGGCGTTCGTCCAAGCGGGGGCGCTCGGTGCGGACGATGGGTTCGGCGGCGTCACCAAGGGCTGGGCCACGCCACGGCTTGAGCGCCGTACGAAGAAGTGTGGCCGCGTCGGCGTGGTGGCCGGCGGCGAGGGCGGCGCGTCCGTCGGCCGCTCGATCCTCGAAGCTGGCCAGGTCGGACTCGCTGGGTTCGACCCTCAGGACGTAGCCAGGCGAGCGGAACTGGATCCGAGGTCGGCGGCTTACGCGATCGCCCAGGGCGCGCCGTAGCTGGGACACCAACTGCTGGATCTGGCTGGTCACGGTCTCCGGAGGCTCGTCCCATAATGCGGAGATCAGCTTCGGGACGGCGACGACATGATTGGCGTTCATCACGAGGACGGCGAGCAGCGCTCGCTGCTTCGGGCCGCCGAGTGGGACGGGTTCTCCCCTCTGACGCACCTCGACTGGTCCGAGAATCCGGAACTCCATGGTCTGCCCCCGCTGCGCATGGTGATCAGGCGTGCAAGATCATTGTCGACCAGTCTGGACTGCGCCCGGCGCCGCGAACCAGCGCCAACCGGCGGTCCGGGGCAATCCGCTGCCATAGCGAGACCAAAGCGATGCCAAAGCGGGACTGTCCAGGCTGTACGGATGGACACCAATCTGGCCAGGACGACTGGCGACCGAAGGTCTGGTAGGTCGGCCCTCGTACTGCTCGTCGTGGTGGTGCTGCTACTCGCCGTGGCGGGGACCGCGTGGTTGGCCGTCTGGAGCATCTTCGTCAAACCGCGACCTGTGGATGGGTACCCGGACGCCGGGGCGGCGCGGGAGGCGTGCGCGGGGCGCCGGGCATACTTCCCCGACGCCGCGCCGTATGACGGTCGAGGTCCGCATGCGGTACGCGTCATGCTCGAGAAGCTGGACGCTGGCAGTGGCCGGTCCGCGTACTCCACACTCTTCCTGCGTCCACCTCCCGGGCAGCGTTCTCCGGCGCACCTCAATCCACCCAAGGCTGAGGACGTCCAGCTGATCGCCTGCCTGAAACAAACCAGCGCTGGTCGGCAGGTGGAGTCCTGCGAGTTCGACAGTGGTCCTTCTGGTGCCGTCCCGATGTATGCGGCGGCGTACGCGGTCACCGTGTACGAAGCCCGCACCGGCGAAAGGCTCGGAACCAACACCATCTCCGACGCCGAGCAGACCCGGTGCCCGGGATTCGCGGTCGTGGACGACAAGGAACCCAAGCTCTACGCCGAACCCAGCGTCCGGCAGGTCGAGAAGGCGCTGTCGGAGTTCACGTCAGTCGCCCCGCCGATCTGGCCCGCGGCACCGCAGCAGGTCGATGTCCTGCTCGAGGTCGAAGGAAAGGGCAAGGCGCTCATCGTGACGTGGGCGGTTCCGACCAGCGAACGGATGCACGAGGGTACGCAAGAGTACGTGAAGTTGCCCTGGCGCATGCGGCTCACCGGCGAGGAGGGCTGGTTCGTCAGCGTACGGGTCGGGATGCCGCTCACGACTGGTCCCGCCCAACCAGAGGCCACCTGCCGGGTCAGCATCAACGGCAAGGAGGTGCGCACCGAGACCGGATTCAGGGCCAGCTGTGACCACCAGGTGCAGTGACAACGGCGACGAGTGCCTACGAGTCGACCTCGACCTCGACCTCGACCTCGACCTCGATCGCAGCCGTCGCGTCCGCAGAAGACGGGTCAAGCCGCAGGTCGGCGATCCGCCCGGCGGCCCGCAGGTCGTCGGCGGCGGGGGCGAGGGCGTCAAGGTCGGCCTGACACCCGCGCACGACGACCCGAGTCAGCTCCGCGCGCATGGAGAGCTTGCGTTCCGACTTCGCGGCGCGCACCGCGCCGAGCACCGTGCTCGTGGCACGAAGCAGCGCCGGATCTCCGGCGGCTGAGGCGATCTCCTCGGGGGTCGGCCAGGGCGCGCGATGGATGGATCCGTCCTGCCACCACGACCAGACCTCCTCGGTCACGAACGGCAGGACCGGAGCGAAGAGCCGCAGCTGCACGGAAAGCGCGAGTGTCAAGGTCGCCTTGGCAGACGGGTCGCCCGCGTAGGCACGATCCTTGACGAGTTCCAGGTAGTCGTCGCAGAAGTCCCAGAAGAACCGCTCGGTGACCTCCAGCGCACTTGTGTAGTCGTACGCGTCGAACGCCTCGGCCGCGGCCTGGACCACCTCGGCGAGGGACGCCAGGAGCGCCCGGTCGAGCGGCGCGTTCACGAGCGCGAGGTCGGGAGTGGCTTCGGTGAAGCCGAGCCCGAGCACGAACCTGCTGGCGTTCAGGATCTTCGTCGCGAGCCGCCGGCCCACCTTCATCTGCGTCTCGTCGAACGGCGAGTCCAGACCTGGCCGAACGCCGGCCGCCCGCCAGCGCACCGCGTCGGAGCCGTACCGCCGCAGCACGTCGATCGGCGTCGTCGCGTTCCCCTTCGACTTGCTCATCTTCTTGCGGTCGGGATCGACCACGAAACCAGAGATCGCGGCCCGCTTCCACGGCAGCGCATCGTGTTCGAAGTGGGCGCGGATCACGCTGTCGAACAACCAGGTCCGGATGATCTCGTGGGCCTGCGCGTGCAGGTCCATCGGGAACGTCGTGGCCCACAGATCAGGGTCGCGCTCCCAGCCGCAGACGATCTGAGGGGTGAGCGAGGAGGTTGCCCACGTGTCCATGACGTCCGGGTCGCCGATGAAGCCGTCAGGCTTGCCGCGCTGGTCCTCGGAGTAGCCGACGGGTGCCTCAGCGGCCGGGTCGACCGGTAGTTGCTCCTCGGTCGGCAGCAGAGGCGTGTCGTACCGTGGCTCGCCACTGGAGTCCAGCGGATACCACACGGGGATCGGAACGCCGAAGTACCGCTGCCGGCTGATCAGCCAGTCACCGGTCAGACCCTCGACCCAGTGGTCGTAGCGGTGTCGCATGAACGCGGGCACCCACGCCAGCTCCCGCCCGCGCGCAAGGAGCGCTTGACGAAGCTCGGAGTCCCTGCCGCCGTTGCGGATGTACCACTGCCGGCTGGTCACGATTTCCAGCGGCAGCTCGCCCTTCTCATAGAACTTCACCGGATGGCTGATCGCGCGCGGCTCCCCGATGAGGTCGCTCGACGCGCGGAGCAGGTCGACGATCCGGCGCCGGGCCTGCGCGACGGTGCGGCCGGCCAGCTCGGCGTACGCCTGGCGTCCCGCGGGCGACAGCCCGGCCGGTGGTTCGGTGAGGAACCGGCCGTCCCGACCGATCGCCGTGCGGACCGGCAGGTCGAGTTCGCGCCACCAGGTGACGTCGGTGACGTCGCCGAACGTGCAGATCATCGCGATGCCGGTCCCCTTCTCGGGGTCGGCGAGCCGATGAGCGAGCACCGGGACCTCGGCCCCGAACACCGGCGTCCGCACGCTGGTCCCGAACAACGGTTGGTAGCGCGCGTCGTCCGGGTGGGCGACGAGCGCGACGCAGGCGGGGAGGAGTTCGGGTCGGGTGGTCTCGATCTCGACGGTCGTACCGTCGCTGCGGTGGAAGGCGAGCCGGTGGTAGGAGCCGGGCCGCTCGCGATCTTCCAGCTCCGCCTGGGCGACCGCGGTCTGGAACGTCACGTCCCACAGGGTGGGTGCCTCGGCTTGGTACGCCTCACCGCGGGCGATGTTGCGCAGGAACGCTCGCTGCGAGGTGGCGCGGGCCGCCTCGCCGATCGTCGTGTAGGTGAGCGACCAGTCCACCGAGAGCCCGACCTGGCGCCAGAGCTCTTCGTACGCCCGCTCGTCCTGGGCGGTGAGCGTCTCGCACAGGTCGATGAAGTTGCGCCGGGAGATCGGCATTGGCGCGTCCGCCGATTTGGCTGCCGAAGGTTTCGCCGGCGGGGCGAAGGACGGGTCGTATGGCACCGAGGGGTCGCAGCGGACGCCGTAGTAGTTCTGGACCCGGCGTTCGGTTGGGAGGCCGTTGTCGTCCCAGCCCATCGGGTAGAACACCTCGTGCCCGCGCATCCGCTGATAGCGCGCGATCGTGTCGGTGTGGGTGTAGGAGAAGACGTGGCCGACATGGAGGTCACCGGACGCCGTGGGTGGCGGCGTGTTGATCGAGAAGGCCTCGGCTCGGGATGCGGGCCGGCTGAACCGGTAGGTCCCTTCCGCCTCCCAGCGCGCGATCCACTTCTCCTCCAGACCGTCCAGGGACGGCTTGTCGGGGATGGACGGGCTCGGGGACGCGGCGTGAGTGGGCTGCTGGTCGGGTGTCGACGGCATGGATGGCTCATCTCAGCAAGGGTCGTGCGTACGGTCGTGGGTACGCGAACGACTGCGGAAAGGACGGATCGGAGAGCGCTCAGAGGCGCGTGGCTACTCGCCCGCGCGCGCTGCCGTGGCACACCAGGGCGTTGTCGAGAAGCGATCCGTTAGCCATCGGGGCCCATCATAGGCCCTGTCCCACGACTCATAGGCCCTGTCCCACGACGGTGTTGGTGGTCGTTCCTCTACGTCTGTCGGAGTTGGCTTGACGTCGCCCGACTCCCGCCTATCTACTACGATTCGTAGTTCTACTTTCCGTAGTAGAAGGGGTGGGGTATGACTGGGTTGGGTACGGACGCCGGATTTGCGGAGAACGCCGTCGCCACGGTCAGGCGGCACGCGCGCCGCATCATCGATGAGGAACTCGCTCGGCTGGCCCGCAGGAGCCAGGCCCTCCGGGCGACCGACCTCGCCATGGTCGACCACGCGCTCGAGGAGGTGCTCGACCGGCTGATCCTCGATCGGGTACGCCGGGTCGCGTCGGTGAAGCCCGAACTCCTGGACAGCGCGGTGCGGCTCCTCGACCCGGCGGCGTCGGTTACGCTTCCGGTCCTGCCCGCGGGGGAGCGGGCAGTCGTGCGAAGGGGTACGGAGGACATGCGGTGATCGACGTTCTGGCCACCGGCCTGGTCATCGCGGGCCTGCTGTTCGCGGGCGTCTCTGTGGTGACCGCCCTGCTGAATCGCGCACCAGGCACCGTGCTGGTCGGGATCGCCGCCGTCGTGGAGCTTGCTCTGCTGGTCCAGCTCGTCGCGGCGGTTGTCCTGCTGATTGGCGGGGAGCGACCGGCGGAGTTCGCGACCTTCCTCGCTTACCTTGTGGCGTCGGTCCTCATCGTGCCGGTCGCGGTGTTGTGGGCCGCGTCGGAGCGCAACCGCTGGAGCAGCGTGGTTCTCGGGGTCTCAGGTCTGGTGATCGTGGTGCTGGTCCTCCGGTTGCAGCAGGTATGGGCTGGTGCCTGAGCCTGTGACGTCGCCGCCGCGCCTGGGCTCGGGTCCCGGGCGCGCCCTCGTTGCGGTGTACGCCGTCTTCGCTCTGGCCGCCAGTGCCCGGGCCATGGTGCAGATCGCGACGAGGTTCGGCGAGGCGCCCGTGGCGTACCTGCTCTCGGCGTTCTCTGCTGCGGTCTACGTCGCCGCGACAGTGGCACTCGCCAGGGGTGGACCGGTGGCCCGCCGTGTCGCGTACGCGGCCTGCGGGATCGAACTCGCCGGTGTCTTCGCGATAGGCGCGTTCAGCCTCGCCGATCCGGCCGCGTTCCCGGACGACACCGTTTGGTCGGCGTTCGGGCGCGGCTATCTGTTCATCCCGCTGGTACTACCCGTCTTCGGGTTGTGGTGGCTGCGGCGTACCGCGCGCTCCTGATCACCTGCGCCACCGGCTGGTGGTGGTGATCCGCCATCGCCCGTCGAGTCCACGGTGGGTTTCGTACTTGTGGGGGTTCTTGGCGCGGTCGCGGTTGTGGTGGTCGCAGGCGGGTGCGAGGTCGTCGAGTTTGGTTTGCTGGTGTTGCGCCCAGGGGTGTATGTGGTCGATTTCGCAGTATTTTGCTGGGATGGGGCAGTTGTTGTAGGCGCAGGTGTCGTAGGTCGCGAGGATGGCGCGGCGCATCCAGCCGGGTGCGAGGCGTACGGCGGAGCCGAGGTCGAGGATCTTGCTCGGCGCCTTGAGGATCATCCGGTACAGCCGGGACTTTGAAGCGAGTCGGCGGACGTGCGGCGCGGGTAAAGGGTGTCCGGTCGGCAGGAGAAGTCCAGGAACGTCTTTGTTGGTACGCCGGCCACACGTGGGGCACGGCTCAGCACTGTCCCCGCCCGCGNCATTCATAGGGTCCCAGTCACCCATCGGGATGGGCGCGGGCACCGCGTCATCATCTACGTGCCGGTCATCGACGGAATCACTGTCATCAACGTCGCCCTGACGGCCAGGCTCATCAGCGGCATCACCGTCATCGACCGCGGCGTCACCGTCATCGGCAGGGCCGTCCTCGGCGTCGTCTTCGACGCTTACATCTGCAGGGTCGTCGGTGAGGGTTTCGGCGTTCACGATGATCAGCAGTTCGGCGGTGACGGCCTGGACCAGCAGCTGAATCAGGACGTCGGCGTTGCGCTGGGACTGGGTGCGGGTGTCATCAGAACCACTCTTGCGGG
>NZ_KB892799.1 GCF_000373925.1 Actinopolymorpha alba DSM 45243
GATCACGCGGGCGTGATCGGCGCTGATCTCGCCCGCGTTCAACGCCAACTGCACAAGCGGGAGCACGGTGTCCAGGTCGTTGGCCAGCTTCACTGCCGCCCGCGCGTGTTCGGGGCGCATCCGCAGCAGCGACGACAACAACGCCGCCGTACCCGTCGCACCGACACTGGCACCCAGGTCACGCCGGTCCGCCTCGCGGATCACCTGCAGCTGGACCGCCTCGAGCTGCGCCGAGAGAGCTTCAAGACTGACCAGCAGGTCGGTGAGCTCGTCCCCTGGAGTCGACCACAACGGCGCACCAGACTCCTCGGCGAGGCGGACACGTATCCGTTCGACCAGCACCGAGAACGGGTGCCGGCCCGCATCCGCCGAGGTCGAATCCATGCCCGGACACTACCGGCCACCACCGACAAGACCCGGCCCCGAAAGCCCACAAAACAAGGGCATCCCGCATCCGACAGGGCCATCGTTCTGGGTCGGGGGCACCCTTGGCCAATAGAGCCGTACAAGGGTGCCCCCCGACCCACAACGGCACGCCCCGCGATGCCAGCCGCCCACCGCCCACCGCCGGGCCTGCTGCCCAACCTGAGTGCCCATGATCATGAAGGCAGAGAGGGCTATACGTCCCGAAACCCTTCATGATCACGATCATGATCACGGCAAACGAGGGCGCGTCAATGCGGGCTTGCGTCCGTGGGCGGCGTACCTTTTGCCGCCTCGGGAGCGAGGCGGTGCAGGACGCGTTCCATAAAACGGTCGTACGGAAGGCTCAACCCCTGCGTGGCAATCGGGTCGGGCTGGCCGGCGACCGCGAGCGTGTCGGCGGTCCAGGCGTCGAGTTCGGCCCGCAGCCGAGCGACCCGTTGCGGCTCCTCCGCCGCGAGGTCCTGCCGCTCACCCGGATCGGCTGTGAGGTCGAAGAGTAACGGATCGGGACGGCGCGGCCGCCCGTACAGATCCGGCAGCGGCTCTCCCCCAGCGTCATGTGTCACCGGAACGATCAGTTTCTCCGTCGCCGTCCGCCACGCCACCGACGCCTGCCGGGTCGACTCGGTGGAGACGACGTAAGGCCGGATCGATCGAGCCGATCCGCTCAGCAACGGAAGCACACTGCGTCCCGTCAACGGATAAGGCGGCAATTCGAGATTGGCGAGTTCACACAAGGTGGGAAGCACGTCCTCGTGTGAGACAAGGGCATCGCACCGGCCGCGCTCGCCTGACGGCGTTCGCAGCATCATCGTGGTCCTGATGACCGCGTCGTAGAGGCCGTGGTGGTCGAAGTACAACCCACCCTCACCGAAACACTCGCCGTGGTCCGACACCAGCAGCACCACGGTGTCATCCCAGCCGCGGCTGGCGCGCAGCCCGTCGAGGAGCCGGCCCACCTGGGTGTCGACCTGGGTGATCTCCCCGTCGTACTGCGCGACAATGTAGGCGTAGTCATCGGGATGCCGCAGCTTCATGTCGGCAACGAACGCGTCGTAGTAGTCTGGATGGATCGCCCGGACCTCCGACATCTCCACCGGACCAGAGCCCGGCTCGTAGTGGAGGGTGTCGTACGGCGGCAGCGGACCGTACGGCGTGTGCGGGTCCCAATAGTGGATGAACAGAAACAGCGGTTCCTCACGTGCCCCTTGGACAAACGACAGGGCACGGTCGGTGAGCTGCCGGCTCTGGTCACCAAACGGCGCGTAGAGAAAGCCGGAGTAGTGGTCGTATCCCCGCGCGAACCAGGTGCCGCGCCCAGCCCCCTGGACGACCAGGTTGTCGCAGGCGACGGTGAGATAGCCGCCGGCCTTGGCGAGTTGGGACAGAAGCTGGATCTTCGCGTCGAGCGGATGGCCGCCCGGGTGGCTGACAACCTGGTGATGGTACGGATGCAGGCCGGACAGCAGGGTCGTGAACGCTGGCGTGGTAGGGATCCCGGCCGCGAACGCCTGGTCGAACACAACGGACTGCTCGGCCAACCGGTCGACCGCGGGTGACGTCGGCCGCGGATAGCCATAGCAGCCAAGGTGATCCGGCCGTAGCGTGTCGACCGCGATCACGACGATGTCTGGTCGCTTGGCGGGCATGGCGCTCCTTTAGCTCGCCAGATCGACCGGCGCAAAGCTGATCCGGCGACCCTCACGCGCGGACTCGTACGCCGCAAGGATCATCTCCACGCACACCTTGCCCTCCTCGGCGGTGGCCAGCGGCCCGCGCCGGTCATGCAGGTAGTCGACGAGCGGACGCGGCACCGCGGCGATCCGGCTGCCGTGCGGGGTGTCAGCTGGAAACCCGAGGTCCTGCCAGTCGGGCTCACCACGCCGGAAGAGCTTCAGGGCCGTGGCGCCCGGTGGTCGGGGCAACGCCGACGACACCAGGTCGCCGTAGTTCTGCACGATCACCCCTTCGTCACCGTAGATCTCGGTCGTCGCCTCGGCCGCCAGCATCGTCGAGCTGTTGAGCAGGATGCCGATCTCCTTGTTCGCAAAGCGATAGAGGGCCACGCCGTTGTCGTCGGGCGCCGTGTCGGTGACCACGTTGTCGATCTCGGCGAGCACGCTCACCGGGCGGCCGAGAAGCCACAGGAACCAATCGGCCGCGTGGGAGGCGTCGTCCATGAACATGCCGAGGTTCTGGACCGGATCGATGTGCCAGTTGCCGGGCCGGGCGAAGTTCGGGTCGAGCAGCATGGGGATGGCGTGCCGACGGCGGACGACGGCGATTCGGCCGACGGCACCCTCGTCGAGCAGCGCCTTGATCTTCTGGTTCACCGGATCGGCACGCATCTGGTAGCACATACTGAACTTCACGCCGTGCTCGCGGACGGCCGCGATGATGGCATCGCAGTCCGGCAGCGTCAACGCCATCGGCTTCTGCAGCAGAACATGCTTGCCGGCCGCGGCCGCCGCGACCACATGCTCGGCGTGCTTGTTCGTCGGGCTGGTGACGATGACCGCGTCGATGTCGGTACGCGCGAGCAGCTGGTCGAGGTCGGCCTCGAACGACAGACCGAACCGCCGGCATCCCTCCTGCCCGCGGTCGCGGTCGTCGTCCCAGCCGGCGACCGCGACCGCGCCGTCGAGACCCGCGATCGTTGTCAAGTACGCGTTGACATGGGCATGCGCGAAGCTGATGACACCGATGCGTACCGGCTCGCGGCGTTCTTCTGGTTGTTCTACTGAGGTCATCGGGTCGGGCCCCGTGCGTTGAGCTCGCTGGGATCGGGGATGCCAGCGGCGGAATCCCTGCTTCCGTTGGCGCCCGCGATCCGGGCCCGCAACGGCGTCGCGCCCGGACCCACCCGCTCGTCTGGTTGTGGCGTACCGATCTGCGAGGCACAGGCGCCCTGCTCGGCCACCGGGTCGGTGTCCCGCCCGGTCTCCTCGAGCCGGCGGGCGAGCCAGGCATCGAGCCGGCGTTCGAGGTCGGCCGCCACGTCAGGATGCGCGTCCACCACGTTGTGCTGCTCGCCCGGGTCGGCCGCCAGGTCGAAGAGTTCCTTCATCGGGCGGCCGTGCGGATCGGGTTCGATCGACCGGATGAACTTCCAGCGATCGGTACGGATGCCGCGCTTCACCTGCCAGGTCGCCTCAGACAGGGGAACCTCGGAGTAGTTGCTGTCCCGGGCGCCGTAGATGGTCGGGAGCAGACTCAACCCTTCCATCCCTTCGGACTGCCGGATGCCGAGCAGGTCAAGGAGGGTCTGGGCGACATCGACGTTCTGGACCAGGCCCGGGACCCGCCGTCCGGCCGGAAGCGTGCCTGGCCAGGTGATGATCAGCGGGATGTGGACGTTACCCTCGTACAACCCGTGGTGGTCGAAGTAGCCGAGCTGCTCGTTGAGGACCTCACCGTGGTCGGCCGTGATGACGACGATCGTGTCCTCACGTACCGGCTCCAGGGCCTTGAAGACCCGCGCGAGGTGATGGTCCATGTATTTCACTTCGCCGTCGTAGAGGTTGACGACGTACTCAGCGTCGGTGACACCCGGCATCCAGTCGTGGAAGTACCACTTGAACGGTTCCCAACTCCACGCCTCGTCCATGCTGTGGTTGTGGGGGTCGTACGGGTCGGCATTGGCCGGTTGGTAAAGGCTTTCGTACCCCGGCGGTGGGAGATATGGCGTGTGCGGGTCCCAGTAGTGCAGGAAGAGGAAGAACGGCCGACTCCCCCGCTGGAGATCGTCGATCAACGGAAGGGCCAACTCCGTAACGGTTTCGGCCTTCCGCAGGACGGTCGGATCCGAACGGTCCCACTGGTAGTGGTGGTACTGCTCGAAGCCGCGGGTGAAGTGTCGTCCCATGTTGTCGACCGCTGCCGTGGCATAGCCGTGGTCGGTCAGGATCTCCGGAAGCAGCCGGATACCATCGCGGACCGGCACCTTGCCGCCGATGTTGACGATGTCGTGGGTGATCGCTTCCTTGCCGGAGAAGAGCGTGGTGAAACTCGGGTGGGTCGGGATGTTCGGTGCGTAGCAGCGTTCGAACACCACTCCCTCGGCCGCGAGCGCGTCGAGGTTAGGGCTCGTGTCGCGGTGGTAGCCGTAGCAGCCCAGATGGTCGGCGCGCTGGGTGTCCAGCGCGATGAGGACGACGTTGGTCATCCGGACACCTCCTCGACCGATCCGCCCTCGAACGAACGGATCGCGGCCTCGATCACTTCCTGTGCGGCCAGGCCATCCTCGCCCGACGCGTCCAGCGGTCCGCCGGAACTCGTCTGCTCGACGAACCGGTCGATGCGGTTGCGGAAGGTCTGCCCGAACCCCTCCATGCCGCCCATGATCGGGTTGTCGATCACGAGCTTCTCCGGTGATATACGCGGAAAGAACTCCAGGCGTTCGAAGACGTTGTCGATCACGAACCGGCCCGCGCTGCCGCCGACCTCGCACCGCTCGATCGGGTGGAGCCCACTCGCGTCGTAGCTGCCGGTGAGATGACCGACCGCACCGCTGGCGAACTGCATGTTGATCGAAGCGTTGGACCAGATCGTGCGACCGGGGCCCTTGTGGAGGAACGCTTGCACCTTCGTGATCGGCCCGCCGAAGTAGCGCATCACGTCGATCGAGTGCGGATGCAACGCCCGCAGATGGAACCATGGCGAGGTCTCGTTCGGGTTGTTGATCCAGAGCGCCATGTTGACGAAAAGAACCTCGCCGAGTGCGCCGTCCTCCTGCAGCTTCTTCGCCCGCGCGGCGGCCGGCGTGAAGCGGTGGTTGAGGTTGACGCCGAGGAGCACCCCCTTCTCCTTCGCCCGCTGGACCATCTCTCTGGCCTCGACGATGCTGTTGGAGATCGGCTTCTCGACGAGGACGTGCTTACCGGCGTCGAGCAGCCGCACGGTGGGTTCGTAGTGGTGACCGCCGTTCTCCGGACCCGCGGTCGCCACGCTCACCGCGTCGATCTCTTCTGAGGCGATTAGCTTGTCCAGGTCGTAATAGGCGGGTACGCCGTACTGCTGAGCGACCGGATCGACGCGCTCGGGCAGCAGGTCGCACACCGCGACGAGTTCGGCGTTCTTGTTCTCGGCGTACCACCGCGCGTGCGTGCGTCCGATGCCGCCAAGGCCGACGACCGCGACTCGAAGCATTCTTGGTCTCCTCCTTCTCGACCGCCGTCCAGCGGCCTCCATGGGTGTGACTGCTTCGGCGGGCTCAGCTGTTGAGCTCGGCCAGGCAACGGGAGAGGTACCCACGACTCTCGGCCGCGATGCTCGCCGCCTGTGCGAGCGAGTACGACCCGGCGCCGATCACCTCGAGGTTGAGCGGACCGGCGTAGCCGACGTCGCGCAGCGCCCGGAGGGTCGCGGGAATGTCGACGGCGCCGCGGCCGGGAACCTGGGTGGGCGGCGGGCCGACCGCGCGTTCGCGGCTCGCACAGTCGCGGAAGTGGGACGTGATGATCCGCTCGCCCCAACGGTCGGCGATCTCCGGCGGCTCCTCGTCGGCCCGGAACAAGTGGCTCGGGTCGAAGTTGAGCCCCAGAGCCGGCTCATCCACCTCACTCATCAGGCGGAGCGCGGTCTCACCGTTGTAGATCGCCTGGCCGACATGGGGTTTGACCGCGAGCCGCAGGTCGTACTGTCCGGCCAGCTTGGCGAGCTCGCGCAGGTGGGCGATCGCCTTGACGGTGGACTCCTCGTCCCCCGAAACGCCACCGGAACCGATGTTGACGATCGGGACCTGAAGCCGGGTGGCGAGGTCGAAGACCTGATCGAGCCGCTCCCGGTCGGTCGACGCCGCCTCGATCGCGGTCGCGTGGAGTCCGCGGTCGGACAGGAGCTGGATCACCCGCCGGATGGTGGCGGTGTCGTCATCGGGGGACACGTGCTCACACATGCCCTTGATGACGGCGAGCTCGACGTACTCATAGCCGGCGAAGGCGATCTGGTCGAGGGCGGTCTCAAGGTCGACCGCGGCGAACAGAACTGTGTTGCACCCCAATTTCATGGGAATACATTCCCCCTGAAGTTCGAGAATCCGGACTCGGTGAAAGAAGGCGTGTGCGAACGCCGTCCCGGGAGCCGAGGTGGTTTCGAGTACCTGCGACGATGCCGGACCTGGCTCCAGGGGTCAACCAGGCCCGACCGTTCTCGGTCAGGACCGTTCGCGGTGAACGAAACCGGACACCCTACGGGATTTACAGGGGGTCGCGGGCAGGCTTAGATTTCTTCGTTGAAACGTTATTAGTGCCGATCTTCGCCGCAACGACGACCGGCAACCTGACCTTGCCTCGCGGCGGGAAGCTAGCCGTCGTTGACGATCTCTCGATCCTTCGTCGCCAGGAGTTCGATGCGCAAACCCGCACTCGACCTTGCCAAGGTGCGACGCCAGCTCGACCTGTCCGATGAGGCCGTACGCTGGCCTGCGGAGATCGCCCGGCCAATCACGGACGCTGGCCCGGTCCTGCCCGATGACGCCGAGGCGGAGCGCCTGCTGGCACTTCTCGGCGTCGATCCTGAGGACCGTGCCGACGTCCTGGCGGCCCGGCCGGATCCGCACACGCACCCGGCGCAGTGGTGGGTGTTCGACCGGATCTACCGCGACCAGCTCGCGACGATGGATGCCAGCCTGCCGATCGACGGTCTCCGGGGATGGCCGGCTCTGCCCACCAGCACCGGCGCCGTCGGCAGGCACCTCTACGTCTGGCTGTACCTCGCCGTCCTGCCCGAAACCCGCAGGGTCCACGCCGAACGCGGAATCCCTGACGACATCTCCTGGGCGAGCCTGCCGATCGGCGAGGCGTTGCGCGCGCACCGGGCGATGACCGGAGAGAGCGGTCTTGGCCTGTTCAACCTGTGGGGTCAGCCGGTACGCCTGCGAGTTCTTCTCCCGCCACTATCCCGACGAGCCGGTCGCGTTCTTCACCTGCGTGTCCTGGCTGATGGACCCACAGCTTGCCGACTATCTGCCGGCGACTTCCAACATCGTGCGGTTCCAGCGGCGGTTCCAGGTCCTCCCGCTCCTTCCAGAAGCCGACCCGGTGGAAGCCGATCACCTGATTCTCAGCTTCGTGTTCGGACGATCCTGCTCAGAATCGGAGATTCCTGCGTCGCTCCTCAATGAACTACCGCAGGAGTCCGCCCTGCAGCGTGCGTACGTCGCGCACCTGCGGTCGGGGCGTCATTGGTACTCGCGTACCGGCTGGCGCCCCTTCCACCAGTGACGGCGAGTTCAACGGAGTTCAACCCCAGGTGCGAGGTGGCCGGTCCTCTGTGGCGCGGGTCTGGCAGTGAGGTCGTACTAGGCGAGCGGAGCGCAGGAGGCGATTCGCATCGGTACCAGCAAGTTCGACCAGTTGTTCGCTACAGCGACTCCGCTGATCGTGGCTGGCGAGCACCGACGCGAGACCCCGCCGGTCGAGGGTGGCCGCTGGCCTGTTAAGCGCCGTATTTCGCCCACCCCTGGGCAGCGTGGTCGGGCAACGGCTTGATGAGCTGACTGGCGAGGCAGCGTAGCTCGCCGGCACTGGCCATTGGCAGACTGGCCAGTCCAGCTCGGCCCATCTCACCATTCGGGCCCTGGAGTGGTACCGCGAGCAAGTCCCGGCATCCGATTCAGCCGTCCACCGTTACCTGACCGCTCTGGAAACCGCGCAGCTCGGCCAAGCCGCAGCTGCCACCCCGAAAGCGTGCTGATCATTGGCAGTGCAGCCCCGAGCCGGCGTCGGTTAGTCTGCGGGCCATGCCGACATCAGTGGGATACGTTGTTGCGGTCGATGCGGGCGGGACGCAGACCAGGGTCGGCTGTTTCACTCTCGATGGAGTGCTGCTGGCACGGTGTGTAGGACCAGGTGGGTCGCCCAATCACAATCACGGTGCCGCCGAGCACGTCCGCTCCACGATCGCCGCAGCGATGACCGTTGGCGCGCTCGCGGTTGAGGATGCAGTTGCCTTGACGGCGGGAGTGGCCGGGTACGAAATCGATGCTGCGAACGACTGGATCGACACCTTCTTCGAAGGGTCCACACTCACCTGCCCACGGCAGGTGGTCAACGACGCGGTAGTCGCGCACCGAGGCGCGCTGGCCGGAGCGCCGGGAGTCATCGTCGTGGCCGGCACCGGTTCAATGATCGCGGCGATCACCGATGACGGCACGGTGCTCGAGAGTGGCCGGTTCCAGCACTATGCCGGAGGGGCACGGCACCTCGTCTTTGACGTGATGCATCGCATCCTGATCGGCGACCACATCGACGCCGACGCGAAGTTGATCAAGACGGTACTGACCTGGTGGGGAGCTCGGGACGTCGGAGACCTTCATCGGATCGTACTCGGACTCGACGGTCAGGACTACAACGACGTGAAGCGCCAGTACGGCGGTCTGGCACCAGCGATCACAGCCGCCGTAGACGACTCTCCGCTCGCCGATGCCGCGGTGACCCGCCTGGCCGAGAAGACCGCAGTCGGCGTCCGACTGCTGGCCCCGTTGATCAGCAGAAGCGCCGTGCCGGTGGCATTGGCAGGGGCGTTGGCGACCTCCGCTGAGTTCGCCGATCGGATCACACGGCTCCTGACCGCCAACTCCGAACCCAACATCACCATTGCCAATGCCGCACTCGATCCGCTCGGCGGTGCGGCCCTGATGGCGTTGGAGTCCATCGGCGTGGCCGTCACCCCCGAACTCGTCAGGCAACTTCAGGTCTCGACCGGCCGCTAAGCCGGGTACGAGGTTGCCGGAGGCACGTCCGCACAGGCGCGTCAGGAGCGCCTTGGGTACCACGCCGGAACGAGCTCTGGGTCGCGCGGGTATCGCTCGATGTCCTCGAAGTAGTCGTCGTCGATCGCGGCGACGGCGGTGGGCCGGGTGTCGTCAACGGTCCGCGTGTCCTCTTGCTCGGCGGCGGAGTGCGGCTATTCCCAGCCCAGTATCTGGAGGAGCACCGAGCTGACGGCCGCGACGGTGCTGACGATCCCGGACACGAACATCCAGAAGTCCGACCGCCGGAACCACTGCCTCCAGGCCGGCTGTTCCGCCCACTGCAGGTAGGCCAGCGCCCGTTCCTCGATGTACGCACCGAACTTGTCGCGAGCCCTTCTAGCCGAAAGTCTGTGGCGTTGGCCATGCTCCGCTGGGATCCTTCTCGCCATGACGCTGACGACTCGACAGCTCACCTCCGGGGACTGGCCGTCGTTCTGGCCACTGTTGAAGGACATGGGCACAGATGATGAGGAGACTTCCGCGCGAGGACGATACGACGAACTGCTCGTGGATCCGAGATGGGGAATCCTCGGCGGCATCGACGGTGACCGCTTGATCGGCTACGCGGCCGTCCAGGACTACGGCCCGCACCTGCGTCTGGGGAACCTTCACCGGATCGCGCGGCTCCATGATCTTTACGTCCACCCGGATGAACGCGGGCGAGGAGTCGGACGCGTTCTCATGGAGGGAGTGACGACCTGGGCCGCGGTGCGCGTGCGATATCTCGAATGGCAGGCGGGCCACAAGACATCGGCACCGTTCTATGAACGACTGGGATACAAAGGTGAGCCGTGCCCGCAGCCGGAATACCCGACGTTCGTCATCGACTTTCGCACCAGAACACCGGATGATCAGGTCGCGGAAATCTGATCTAGGAGGGTTCGTTGATCATGAGGTAGTCGTCACCCTCTTCGCCGTAGCGGCGGAAACCAAGGCGGGTATAGAGCCGCTCCGCATCAGGGTTGCTCTTGCTGACTTGGAGCACCGCCGGCAGCCGCCTTTCCCGCGTTTCCTGCAGAAGGGTGGTGATGACCGTCGTACCAATCCCCCTGCTCTGATGCTTTGGCAAGATCTGCAGACCAGCGATCTCCAGCCGTTCGTCTGTACGAAACCACCCGGAGCCTGCCGACCCGCTCGGTGCCGGACAGGATGACGTACGTCACGCTGTCCTTCACCTTTCCGAGAACCTGTTCCGTGGCCGCGGACCTGGCCCCGTCGACCCACGTCGGAACCTCCGCCTCAGGGGAAATCTCCGGATGCGTCTGGAGGTGAAGGCGGTAGAAAAGATCACCGAGAAAGTCCACGTCATCGAGCGTGGCCGGCCGCACGTTCGTTGTCCCCATCGCGCCACCATGAACGCCCTCATCTGCCGGGCGCAACCGCTTTTCCGTACGAGGAGGCGTGACCGTGGCAGCGACGGATCACGAGAGGCATGGCGCACGGCTGCGGACCTGGTGGGCAGACTTCAACAGACCATCAGCGTCGGCAGACAACGTACGACACCTGATCGAAGCCGTGGCGCCTGGTGCGACCGCGACCGATCTCGGCGGCTGTCTGAGCCTTAACCTGCTGCTTCGCCCGATCAACCTGGTGGTGCGCGTTCACCAGCCTTTCGTCTCTCGTCGCCGTCTCCTCGCCCTCCAGCAGCTGCGCAGGCAGCTCGCCGGCAGCGGTCTCAACGTGGCCGATCCTCTCCCAGCCAGACGCCGGCCGCTTCTTCGATGCGGGGACAGTTGGGCGGAGTTGGAGGCCTACGTTCCGCACGTCGACCTGGCAGCAACGTGGGATAACTACGTCTGGATGTTCCGCGGGATAGGCCGCCTTCATCGCGCACTGGCAGTGGTCGACACGGAGATACCGAGGCCCGTCATCTCCACCTACGCACCGCCCGGATCACTCCGACGCTGGATGTCCGTCACGGAGCAGGCCCTACGCCACGACAGCCGCGTCCGCGACCTGCTTCGCCGCTCCCGCAAGCTGCTCCGATCACTGGCCGCACAATGGATTCCACAGACCGCGCTCCCCACGCAGCTCATCCACGGTGACGGCAAGCTGAGCAACATCCGGCGTACCCCAGCGGGCGAAACAGCCTATCTGGACTTCGGCTTCGCGGCGTTCCGGCCACGCATTCATGATCTCGGCCACTCACTGGCCTGGATGGTCCTTCGACCGGACGACAGTGGCACGGCCGAATCCTTTCCCTGGTGGGACAGGGTGCCGGATCTGCTGGGAGAGTACGAGGACGCGGCCCATACCAGGCTCACGAACCTCGAACTCCTCGCCCTGCCGGCCTCCATGGCGGCGGTCACGGCCTACCAGCCAGCGGTCGCCGGCTTCGCCCGCGACCCGATCACGAAACTCCGGGATCCCACCGTCGACCGCTTTCTTCGAATCGGGCAATGGATCCTGGCCAACCGCCAAGCCGTCATTGACACCGCTCGCCATACTGGGGCTGACCCTCGATCAGACGCCGGAGGGTGAAACCAGTGCGCATACGAGATCTCCGCCGAACTCCCCTTGCTGTGACAGTACGCGGAATCCGGATGCTGCCAGCTCATGCCGGAGCTCCGCTGGCCTGAGGTGCCGGCGATGAGGCACGTACCACTCACCATCGAACTCCACGGCAGAATCGCTGAGCGGGCCTCCAGGTAACGCCTGATAACAGATTCCCGTGCTCTCGTCGTACCGGAACGAGCGGTCGTAGATCCGCTGCGGGTCGTACATCGCCGTCGAGATCAGGTAGTAGCCCGTTGACTCGAGCCTCGCCCGCACCGCGGCGAAGACTCTGGCCCGATCGTCATCGGTGACAATTGATTGAAGACAATAACTGTCCACGATCAGGTCGTAGCGCTTGGGCACGCGACTGCTGGCGACGTCACACATGTCTTGGACATCGAAGTGGACTTTCACCCCACGCTCGCGGGCGTTTCGCCGCGCGAGGTAAATAGCCTGAGGAATAAGGTCAATCGCGTCGACATTGAATCCTCGCTCGGCCAGGAAGCAGGCGGCCGGTCCCGTTCCACAGCCGTATTCCAGCACTTCCGTCTCGGACCAGGGCGCAAGAGGGAGATCGGCGAGAGTGCGTTCAAGGAACGACCGGTTGGGAAAGTCTTCGAAGCTCGGCGCTTGATCGAGGTCGAAGAGGTCGTTCCACTGGGTCAGCCCCTCCTGGTCGATTCGCCGGTATGCGGACTCGTGTTCTGCGTAGTAGTACCTCACGACAGGTCTCCTTCCGGCGCGAGCAGGCAGCAGTCGTACGGACGGCCCGGCGAGAGCATTCTTGCGCGACCAGCCGGCGATCGGCCACCCAGAAATCCACTTGACCGCCGCGTTAGCCTCTGATCTGCTAGACGGCCGCAACCGACCATCCCACCCTGGAAGGAGACGAATCATGTCTGTCATCGTCCGTGTACTTGCTCCGAAAGGTCTCCCTTGGCATTCGCCCGATCGTTCCAGTGCTCCCACTGCGGCGTAGACGTATCCCTCGACGCGCCGGGTACAACCCACCGCAATCACTGCCCCAGCTGCCTGTGGTCCAGGCACCTTGACCGTAACGTCCCCGGGGATCGAAAATCCGATTGCCCGGGCGGAATGGAACCCATCGCGGTGACCGTCCGCGGCAAAGGCCGATGGGTCCTCATTCACCGCTGTACGAAGTGCGGCCGGCTACGACTCAACCGCACCGCCGGCGACGACAACCAGCTCCTGCTGGTACGCCTCGCCGCACTCCCCCTCACAATGCCGCCGTTCCCGTTCCAGGGCCTGCAGGACGACTAGGATCTGCTTGGAGCGAGCGTTGACTAAAAAGGCCGTGAGCACTGGGCCACGGCCCATTCATCAACCAACGCCTCATCCGCACCTAACCCGACCCGGGGAAATGGACGTCGCGCTCACGTAGTCATGCGGGCCGGTAGGGTGAGCCGTCACCGTTGACGAGAGCGGGGTACGAGTTGCCGGAAGCCACGGTGTTGCGAGAGTCCGAACACTGGCAGATCGTGCGGCCTCCACACTCCCTCACCGAAGGACACGTCGCGCTGGTCATGCGGCATCCCAACCATGGTGGGCATTTGACCGTCAACATGGCTGCTGACCTGATCGCCACGTATCGCATCGCCCGCGGAGGTCTGCACGCCGTACTTGGCTGCGACGGATTCGCGCTGAGCTTCGCCCATTCCTGGCAACCGTACGGTCGTGGCATCGGCGAGCCGTCAGCCGACTGGGGCCACCGCCCTACCATCCATGTCTTCGGTCGCAGTCGTACGGAGCGCCTCAAGCCGATTCGAGTGATGGCGCTTCCTGTTCACGATCGCCAAGCACCAATCTCACCAACCGAGCAAGCCGAGCTTGACCGACAGCTCACTATCGCGTTCGCCAACGCCGACACGACCAACTCACCCGTCATACTCCACACAACTGACCCGAGCCCTTGCGACGGCTGTGCCCCTGAGGTCGAGCGAGACCAGGAACTCTGGCGGTCTGACGGCGTTCGTGCCATCCGGCCGCGCCAGCCGCTGCTGGATGCGAACATCCTGGTGATGCCGCTCCGGCACGTCGAGAGTCCCGGATCGCTGCATGCGCACGAGATCGTGTCGTACGCCGAACGGCTCCGCGAGGTGCGTGCCCAGTTCGCCCGGCGGTACGGAGCCAGCGGGCTGAGCTGCTTCCTCAACGATGGGACTCGTGCCGGCCAGGAGACGCCGCACGTACACGTCTTCGGCCGCGCTGTCGACGAACCCCAGAACCCGTTCGAACTCCTCGCCCAACGTCTCCGCGCGCGGTAAGCGCGCCACGTCCGCACACCGGTCGTACGTCAACGGACGTATCCAACACGCCGCTCAACGCATGACGACTCCGCCCGGGCGATCCCCGATGCTGGTCCACGCACCGGCCAGAGCAGGAAGGACGTCACCATGAGTACACCCGGACCGGCCCGGGCGGCAGCCGTCCGTGCGCCGAGCCCCGAGCGCACACCGTGGCGGTTGGGCAGGCGCACACGAAAGGCCGTCCTGGCCATCCACCTAGTGGCGTCGGGGACGTGGATCGGCATCGACGTCGTCATGGCGGTGGCCGTCTTCACCGCGCTGCTGAGCGACGACACTCCCACCAAGGCGCTCAGCTTCCAGGCACTCGACCTGTTCGTGGTCTGGCCGCTCTTCGTCACCGGCCTCGTCTGCCTCGCCAGTGGGATCACCCTTGGAATCGGTACCAAGTACGGCCTCTTCCGCTATTGGTGGGTGGCCACCAAACTGGTGCTGAACATCATGCTCGCCAGTCTGGTCCTGATCGCCCTGCGGCCAGGAGTGTCCGAGACCGCCGAACGTGCCCGGCAGGCAATGGCGGGTGAGGCTGTTTCCCTCGAGGTCGGCGACTTGCTCTTTCCGCCGATTGTCTCCCCGCTCGCATTGCTCATCGCTGTGCTCCTGGCTGTATACAAGCCGTGGGGCCGAATCCGCCGCAGGACTCGGTAATCCGCCACGGATCCTCCAAGGCAAATCTGGGCTGCGATTCGTCCACTCTGCTCTACGATTCGTCACATGAACGTGAGAATCGTCAAAGGGGGTCGGCCTGGGGCGGGCGAGCCGCTCGAGCCGCCGATGTCGGAGATACCTGGTCTGGTGCTGGCCGAAAGAGTCGTCACCCGTTCCCCGGAGATCGTGATCTCGGTCGGACCCATCCAGGTATTCTCGACGGGATTCCTCGTAGCATTTCACCTTCGGTTTGCTCCGAGCTATTCCGACAGCAACGAGGAGCAAATCCAGGATTTGCAGAATCTGATGCTGTCCAGGCCGGCCGAAGCGGCGCGGCCACGCGTCACGCTGAGCGTTCGGTACGCCGACCGCCCGACCCGTGTCCTGGCCGGCCAGCCGACAATGCCTCCCGCCGACTCTCCATTGTTCGATCTGGTCGACGGCGGCGGCAACTCCCGTCAATGGCGCCTGACGTACTGGCTGTGGCCGGACACACGCACCGACGTCACCTTCCTCGCGGCCTGGCCAGAACGCGGGGTGCCAGCCGGCGAGGTCGTTCTGACCAGTAGCGACCTCGCGTACGCACGTGCCGCCATTCAGCAACTGGACTGGAACGCCACCGAGTAATGGACTTGGGGGTCGCGCGATCCCTCAAGCGGTTGGCCCCGACGGGCTGTCCTGCCGCTGGAGCCACTCCTCCGCCGACACCCGCCTCCCGCCGATCGACGGCTGTACGGCCGGCCAACTGGCGCGGTAGTCGATCAGAGCTCTAGCACTGGCGACCCGCAGTCCGCTCGCTTCGACGTCCAACACGTTGGCGGGCCACGCATGGCGAGCAGATCCCCAGAAGTCGGTGTAGTAGATCCCGTCAGCGCGCCGTACGAGAAACAACTCGACCATGATTTCCTCGGACTCGAACGCACGCTTGTGGGGAAAGCGCTTCGCGGTGATCTCAGCCACTGTCGCAAGGAACCCATCGACCAGCTCGAAGTCCTCTGCTGGATAGAGAAGATCGATGTCGTGGTGTACGCGTGGTAAGGACAGCCCGAGGAGCTCCTCAGCCCAGCCGCCGAACAACCACGTGACGATGCCGGCCTCTTCCAGGTGGGCGACGATATGTCGTACAAAGGTAAGGTCATTGGCTCGCACGATCCACCAGGATCTCAGCCCTCAGAGGGCGTACTCGGTGCAGATGTGTCGGCACGGTGAGCTGACTGAAAGAGTTCGATCAGGTTTCCAGCGGGGTCGGCGAGCAGAACTTGGCGCCCGCCGGGACCTGAGACCACGTCACTTCGGAAATGCAAGCCCGCGCGGCGCAGCCGGTCGATCTCGACGTCCAGATCGTCAACGACGAGGTGGATACGATTGCGACCCGCATGGGCGGCGTCATCAGGGGTAGCGCGAGCGCCGGAGCTCGAGGGACCAGAGAGCAGCAGCCGCAAGGGGCCGCGAACGACGTCGGCGAAGGCTGGTGCGGCATTGGTGCTCACTGTGAAGCCGAGGTTAGTGGTGTAGAAGTCGATGGCCGCCTGCACATCCTCAACAAGGTAACGGACGCTGGCATACCGGTCAGGTGCGGTCATGACTGACTCTCCTAACGTCGGCGAGAATGGGTATCAGGTATCTGATCCTGGCATCGATGTCAGCTGCGATGCGCTGGAAGGCGGGATAGCTGGCTTGGTCGTCGCCACCGGCCTTGGCCGGGTCTGGGAGGCTCCAGTGGATTCGCCGCGCGTGGTCGGGAAACTCTGGGCAGACTTCACGAGCCCTGTCGCACAGGGTGATCACCTGGTCGAACCCGCGGCCGGCGAGAGTATCCAGGTGCTGGGGGCGCTGGTTCGCGACGTCAATGCCGAATGCCTCGCGCAGCACCCGAGTGGTGTTGGGGTGCAGGTCGCGCTTTGGCTGACTGCCTGCGCTCGTCACGGTCACGCTGCCGGCAGCGTGGTGGCGCAGCAGTGCCTCGGCGATCGGTGAGCGGGCACTGTTACCCGTGCATACAAACAGCACGGCAGCGGTACGCGGGGACCGCTGCCGTGCGGCCGGTGGGGTCGGTGGGGTCGGTGATGCGACCTCCCGGCGGAACGCCGGGTGCAGCGCCGCACCGCTATCGGTCAACGCATCCGCGCAGCGGTCCAGATCCAGGTGGTAGTAGCTGTCACGACCGTCGAAGCTGCTGCGGGTGGCGGTGACCAGCCCACCGTCGCGGAGCAGCCGCAGGTGGTAGGAAACCAGGTTCTGTGGCTGGTTGACCTGTGCCGCCAACTCGCGGACCCGGTGGTCGCTGTTGGCGAGTTCGGTGAGTAGCCGCCAGCGCAGCGGGTGGGCGGCCAGCCGGACGAACGCCGGTGGCGCGCTGGCTTGACTCGACGGCAGCATGAGCCGACGATACGTCAAACTAGATTGTTATATCAAGCTAGTTTGATGGAAATGTGGACCGAGATAAGGAGGTCCCATGAATGCCAGCCGCACCGTCGTGGTCGCGGGTGCGACCGGGTACATCGGCCGGCACGTCGCGCGGGTTCTGCACGCCCGGGGCTACCGGGTGCGGGCGCTGGCTCGGGATCCGCGGCGCCTGGAGCCGATCCGCGATGCCTGCGACGAGGTGTTCATCGGCGAGGCAACCCAAGCCCGGACCCTTGACGGGCTCTGTGCGGACGCCGAGGTGGTCGTTTCCTCGCTGGGACTCCGAACGCTCCGCAGTCGCCCGACGCCCGATGCCGTGGATCTGGACGCCAACCTCAATGTCCTGGAAACCGCCCAGCGCGCCAGCGTACGACATTTCGTCTTCGTCGGAGTACTCAACGGCGAGGAACTGATGGAGTTAGTTCCGATCCTGCGGCCACGCGAAACGTTCGTGCGGCGGCTGAGGAACTCCGGCTTACGGTGGACCGTCCTGCGGCCGACGGGCGCGTTCAACGACATGCAGGAGATCTTCGGGCTTGCCAAGCACGGTTGGGGTCTGGTGCTGGGCGACGGGCATCATCGGATCAACCCGATACATCCGGCCGACATCGCCGCCGTCGCGGCGGACGCCATCACCGACATGACGTTGTACGACACAGAGTTCGGCTTCGGCGGCCCCGATATATACACCCACGAGGAGCTATCCGGGCTCGCTGCCCAGGTGCTCGGCCGAACCATAAGGATCGCGCACCTGCCCTACTGGCCAATCGACTCAGTGATCGCCGCCACCCGCTTGTTCAACCGCAACGCTTCAGGGTTCCTCCGGTTCTTCCGTCAAACCCTCAGCCGGGACATGGTGGGCACTCCCCTCGGCGAGCACACCCTCCGGGACTACTACCGCGAACTCGCTCACCCGTGAACCCGCTGCGTTGAGTCGGCTGGATCTGAGGCACAGTAATTGGGTCACTCACCTAGTCCTGATTGGGCTACTCTCAGCGCCGTGAGCCAGCCCCCAGCGCCCGGATATTACGAATTCCTCGACTTCAACGCACCGCTGTCCGATGCTCGTGCCGAGTCGATTGCGGGGACCATCGCGTCAGGCCAACCGGCACGGATTGTCGATCTCGGGTGCGGTTGGGGCGAGCTACTCCTGCGCGCACTTGCCATGGCACCGACGGCAACTGGCTGGGGCGTTGACTCCGACGCCGAAACGATCAAACGTGGGCGCGCCAATGCATCGAACCGGGGGCTTGCCGACCGGGTAACCTTCACCGTCGCCGACCTGAGCGCAATGCCCGAGCCTGCCGATGCGGTGATCTGCGTGGGCGCCGACCACGCTTTCGGTGATCAGCGGGAGGCCATGCGGAGCCTTCACTCCACCGTCCGCCCCGGTGGCCGCTTACTGCTGGGCACCGGATTCTGGGAACACCCGCCCACCGTCGCGCAAGCGGCCTCGGTGGGGATGGCACCGGATTCCTTGCACGATCTCGCCGGGCTGGTAGACCTCGCCATCCAGGCGGGTTTCCGTCCACTCTCCGTCCAGACCGCAAGCCGCGACGAATGGGAGCAGTTCGAGTCGGGATACCTGGCGGACTGGGAAAGCTGGCTGATCAGCTACGGCCACACCCCAGGAGCGGATGACATCCGCCGGATGGCAGACAAACACCGCAACGAGTGGTTGCGCGGCTACCGCGAAGTTCTGGGCTTCGCCTATCTGATGCTCGCTCGCCCGTTCTCCGCTGAAGAGCCCATCGAATAGGCCCTCAGGTCGTCGGTGCGAGTTGGAGCCAGTGGTCATGGTCGGGCCAGCGGGGCAACTGGTGCACGGCGGGACCACGATGCCGTACGTACGAATCCCGCGCAGGGCGGACAGCCGTCCGGATCGAGAGGACCCGCCAGGTACGCCGGCCGTCGTACGGCGCGCCGCCCATTTCCGGGTCAGTCGCGAGATCCCATTCGTAATCCCATGCCACCGCAAGCGCGCCTTCGACGGCATAGCGCACGCCGACAGCGGGTCGCCGCGGCTCCTGATACGCAACAATTCTTAGGTCACCGGCGTCGATGATCCACGTATAGCCATCCGACCGCGCCGTACCGGTGATGCGGTAGATCCCCTGCTCATCGCTGAGAAGCCGAATTCCGTCCTCGTCGGATCCAGCGTCTCGACGAGGTCCGGCCATCACTGACAGCCCGGCGAACAGGCTGTCGCCCACCCGCAACGGCGCGATCTGACCATCACCGATCAGCGCCTCGTCGATCAGGGCCCACAGCGTCGTCGACATCTGCCAAACCCTCAGCCGGCCACGATGATCGGCTCTGTGGGTGGCCCGCCCGTCAACAGATTCGCGAGCAACCGCGGCAGCCCCGCTGGCCGCAGGAGATCCGTGGTCGCGAAAAGCTCCTCGACGGTCCACCAGCGATGACCGGTCACACTGATCTTCTCCAGATCCTCGAAACCCGAGGTATCAATCTCGAACGCAGGAACCCGGGCAAAGAAGTATCGCTGCCGCAAGCGCTCGGGCGCGGGACAGGAGGAGGGTCGGGCTCCAGCAGCATGGCGCCACAGTCTAATCCTGAGGGCGCGACCACCGAATCCCTGCTCCACGGAGTTCCCAGCGCTGTCGGTCACCCTGGCTCGCGGTGCCAGATACGCTCATGCCGTGTCCAAGGATTCCATCGACCGGATGGTCGACGAATGGGCGGAACGCGAGCCTGGTCTCGATGCCAGTCCCCTCCTGGTCGTGGGACGGCTACTCCGGTGTGCCGAGAACGCGCGCGGCCTGCTCGGTGAGACCTTGCGGGCGTTCGGCCTGAGCTACGCCGACTTCGACGTTCTGAACACGCTTCGCCGGCGTGGAGACCCGGAGGGTACGCATCCTCGGGAACTGGCCCGGTCGGTATTGATCACGTCGGGCGCGATGACCGCCCGGGTCGATCGTCTCGAACGCCTCGGCCTGGTCGAGCGACAATCTGATCCCGATGACCGCCGTGCGATCCGTATCCGGTTGACCAAGACGGGTGAGCGGATCGCGGCGCAGGCACTCGAAGCCGTCCTCGATGCCGACCGGGCGATCCTGGAGCCGCTCAGCGACCGGCAGCGCAGCACGCTGGCCGGCACACTGAAGCGGCTCCTCCTGCACCAGGAACAATCCTGACCGCGGTCAAGGTTCAGGTTTCAGGCTCTCAGTAGACCTGGGCCTCGAAGGACGCCTTGTAGGCCGCGGCGCCATCGATCGACTCGAACGGCCAGCTGACCAGGCTCACCAGCGCCGCCCCATCGACGGCCGCGGCGACCTCGGCCGCGACCGTCAGCGGCGTACCCCCGCAGATCTCGATCAGGTCCGCACCGTCCTTGACCGCCTGGACCGCCACCTGCGCGGCGGTCCGCGCGTCGGGGGCACCCACGATGGTGGTCGTACGACCACCATTGTGCTGGCGGGCAATCCGGTCCGCGGCCGGATCCGCGCCGGTGTCCGCGTAGATCGTCACGGAGTGCCGCGGGCTGTCGGTCCGTACGGCCCCGAACCCGTAGGACGCCACGCCGACCGGCGTACGCCCATCGACGGCCGCCACAACCTTTGCGGCGGTGGTGAGGTCGAAGCCGCGGTAAAGCTCGATCAGGCGTACGCCGTCCGCCGCCAACCGGTCCGCGACGCGTGCGGCGGCCTCGGCGTCAGGCACCCAGACCAGCGCGGTGCGTGCGCCCGGTTGGTCGAGCGTGGCCCAGGTCCCGTCCTTCTCCGCAGTGGGCTCCAGAAAGACGAACGCGCCCTCGTAGTCACCCATCGTGTGCCACCCTCTCATTTAGCTTGGTCCTAAACTACTTTCATCCAAGCTAACTCCAGAGCGGCGCGAGGCTATTCCCAGACGGGATGAAGTGATTGCTAGCGCAGGGCGTCGTTGACGTACGCGTCCAGCTCGGCGAGGAGTTCGGAACGCCGGTCCGGCGTGGTGAAACCCGCCTGGATCGCCGTCCGGGTGATCTGGGCAAGCTGACCGGCGGTAACGCCAAGCGATGCGGCCGCGGCGTACTCACCCTCGATCGTGGTGCCGACCTGGATCGGGTTGTCGGTGGCGAGGGTCACTTTGACCCCGGTCTCGACGAGCCGCGGTAACGGATGCTCGGCAAGTGAGGGTACGGCGCCCAGGAAGGTGTTGCACGTGAGTGCGCACTCCAAGGTGATCTGGCGTTCGATGAGGAGGTCCATCAACGCGGGTTCGGCGGCGGCGTAGATGCCGTGCCCGATCCGCGTCAGGCCAGGAGTGCGTGCCGCGGCGGCGATGTTGGCCGGCGTCATTTCCCCAGCGTGCGCGGTGATTCCGAGGCCAACGCCGGCGAACCGCTCCGCGAGTGCGTAGATGGGAGTCCAGTCGGCCTCGCTGAGGTACGGCTCGTAGAGGAAGTCAACGCCAGCAAGACCTTCGCTTCTGGTGCGTATGCACGCGTCCGCGATCTCCCTGATCCACTCGGGAGGCATTCCCATCATGACGATGGCTAACGCCTCCGCACGCAGGCGCGGATACCGCTCCTGGGCTTGTCGTTCCGCCCGGCGAAACAAATCCATGAACCCGTCTTTGAGGATCGTGTCGCCGCCACACCGAACCTCCACGTAGGTGGCGCCGGCGGCCCCTTCATATTCAAGGAGTTCAGCGAATCTCGCCACAAACATCTCGTCATCGTCGTCGGCGAGCGGCACCGGCTTCACTGAGCCGATCAGTCGGAGCCGCTGGGGTCCGGGCGGCACCGTCTCCATGAAGTGTCTCCGCCACGCCGCCCAGTCGAACGCCGCGCGCCCCTCACGACGGGCGAGGATGCGATCCAGACAGCGATGCGCCTCCTGATGCAGATGCAGATCCGCCTTGGGAAGTGCTGTCAACTTCGCCCTCCACTTCACGTCGACCGGGTCGACCCCGTCTGGGTTGAACCCGTCGCCGAAGCTAGCCGAACGCCGACTCCACAACCAGCACGAAAGCAGCCGGCTCGACGAAGTTCCGGCAGGGCGGAAAGCAGAGCTCAGGATCAGCGAGAGTGGGCCCTGAACGAAGCTGACGAACCCGTGCTCGCACGAGGACCCTTGACCTGATGTCATCGTTTGGCCGCGCGGATGGGGGCCGCAGAAAGGCCCGAGAACGCCAGGGAGAGCCGTTCCGGTAACGGCCACGGATTCAGGTGCGGCGGCCCCGCGGGGACAGCTCGCCGTTTCCCGTGTGATCGTTCTCTCTGATCAGCCCTGCTGGCGTCCGTGGTTCCGCACGATTCCTCCCGATCACGGCGCTTCACATGTCATGCGTCAACTTTCTGGCAGGAGTTGATCTTGGTCTGTCTTTTCGGGCATGAGGGCCATGACTCCCGACGACGTCGGGGGGGTGCTTCCTGCGGTCGACCCGCTGAAGCGGTTGGTGCAGGTAGGTGCTGTCGGGTCGAAGGCGTGCATGTTCTGCAACGCCGCGGCGTGATGTGGACGCGGAAGGGCTTCTTGGTGTCGATCCTCAAGCATGTGGGTTGATCTCGGCTGTGGTCAGGTCTGCGAGTCGTTGTGCGGTGTTGAAGTGGGGGGTGAGCCGGTTCTTGGTCATGGCGAAGGAGGTGCCGGTGGCGGTGTCGGCGTAGACGTAGCTGCCGCCACCACCGACCCAGCCGAATGTGGTAGGTGTCTGTTCCGGCTGAGTACCGATGCGGCCGAGCGGATAGCCCAGGGCCAGCTGTGCATGGTTACCGAAGACCTGGTCGGTGCCCTCGAAGGCCACCGCCGTCATCTCCTGGAGTTGGCGGGAATCGATGAGCCGACTGTCGAGGACGGCGGCGTTCATGGCTGCGATTCCCCGGGCGGTGAAGGTGCCGACCGACGGGATGTCAGCTTGCAGGATGTCGTGGTTGTTGCCCATGGCCGCGGTGGGTTGCAGTTCCCAGGGCGCAAGAACGGCATCGCGGTCGGGTCGGGCGATCGGGGGCGGTGCGGCGTCTTCGAGTCGTGCCAGCCGGGTCAGGTCGGTTCGGGGCACACCGAAGTACAGGTCACCGTCGATACCCAGGGGCAGGCTGACCCACTCGTGCAGGAGTTGCCGCATTGGTTTGCCTGTGGCCCGGCGTGCGACCTCGCCGAGCAGGAAGCCAAAGGTGAACGAGTGGTATCCCGTCTCGGTCCCGGGTCGCCACCGCGGTTCGGCGTCGGCGATCGCGGTGCAGACCCGCGACCAGTCAGCCAGGTCGGCAGGGCCGAGGCCACGAGGCATCGCCGGCACGCCGACTGAGTGTGTGAGCACGTGGCGAAGAGTCGCAGTCGCCTTGCCGAGGGCACCGAACTCTGGCCACAGGTCGACCACTGGTGTGTCGTATCCGACGGCACCGGTCCTGACGAGCAGGTGAGCGATCAGCGACGTCATGACCTTGCCAGTAGAGAAGCTGAAGAACGGCGTCTGCGGGTTCACCCTGCGCCCGGTCTGGCCGTCGGCGATACCGGCGACGGCGTCGACAACAAGAGCACCGTGGTGATAGACGGCAACCTGCAAGCCGGTTTCGGCTCCGGTATCAACGAGTTCGTCGAGAACGGCTTGGACCTTTTGCTGCAGTGAAAGCATCATCATCACCGCTTTGGCCACGTGTAGCGAGTCTGGCTGGACGTCGGTAGCTTGCCGAAGGCGAATCCGATGGTCGGCGCGACTCGATACAGCCTGGTGTCGCCAGCGATGACGGCCTCGCCCAACCGACACCAGGCACCTTCGGGGCTCGTCAGATGCGTGCCATACTTCCGCTCGAAATCCGCGGCGGCCTGTTCACGCTCGGAGCGCTCATCCACCACGGATGCGACACCCTCGATGACGACATCCACACCGGTCAAGGCATTCGTGCCGGCCGTCAGCACACAGCGGGGATTGTGCTCAAGGTTGCGTGCCTTGCGCTCTTGATCACCCGTGGTGAAGCACACGCCGCCCAGACTCCAAGCCGCCAACAGCGGCGTTACGTGCGGTCGCCCGTCAGGCCGCACCGTAGAAGGCCAGAAGACCTCCGCCTCACCCAGGACGGCCAATGCCGACGCCCATGGCGTCGCTTGCGCGCCCGGAAGCGAGAACGGCCCCAGTACAGCATCCGGTTCGGTTTCCAACAGGTCACATCCTCGGTGCCGTCGAGCATGGTGCCGCTGGCCATCAAGACCGCCCGAGTTCGCGAGCGAGCGCGTCCAGCCAGTCGCCGGTGCCTTGTTGGCGCCACTCGGGTTGCTCCTGGTCGTCGAGGAAGGTGTCCTGTTCGGTGAGGACCAGGTGCGTGCCAGTGCCGTCCGGAACGAACTCCACGGTGGTCACCGACACGGTCGCCAGCACGCCGCGGCCGTACAGCAGCGTGGTGTAGACGATGCGCTCGTCGGTGAGGATGTCGCGGTAGACCGACTCGGCGACGATATCCGCGCCGGAGTCTGTGCGTCCGTGGGCGGCTTCGGCGCCGCCGACGCGGAAGTCGAGGGTGTAGTCGGTGTCGTTGGCGGCGAACCATTTCGCTTTCGTGTCGCGATCGGCCCAGGCCGCGAAAACCTGTGCGGGGGAGGCGGAGTAGGTCCGCTCCAACGTGAACGTGCTGTGCTTCACCGAGTGGTCGGTCATGATCTGGGCTCCTCACGTGAAGTCGTGGAGGGGTCGTCTGAGGTCGTGGTTGTCGTGGAGTGGTCGGCCGCGCTCTCGCCGAGGACGTCGCCGAGGCGGTCGAGGCGGTGCTCCCACGTCGTTCGCTGGAGGCGCAGCCACTCCTCGGCGCGCCGCAGGCCGGATGGATCGATCTGGCAGGTGCGGACGCGTCCGGCCTTCTCCGACCGGACCAGCTCGCTCGTCTGCAGCACCTGCAGGTGCTGCACCGTGGCCGCGACCGTCACGCCGAGCAGGCGCGCCAGTTCGCTCACCGTGGCCGGGCCGCGGGTCAGGCGCTGGATGATCGCCCGCCGGTTCGCATCGGCGAGAGCGTGGAACACCCGATCCGCGCCCGCCCACTCATGGTTAAGCATGCACTTAACCGTAGGAGCACCCCTCCATAAAGTCAAGTCGTCGCTTAAGCTTTTGCTCTCGGTTCAACTGAGCACGGACTTCTGTCGCGGGCATCGGGGTCACGCGATGCGCCCCTCAAGGTGGGCCTGTCGTGGCGTGAGGTCAGCCCGCCAGAAATCTTGACGCACTAGACACACCCCGCTAACGAACGCGTGTTCGAACCATCGGGTAGAGTCAGGACCGTGACCGCGGCGTTCCAGGCCTCCCTGCTGGACTACGACGACGAGCCGGGCCTCGGCGAGCTCGCCGGCGTCGTCCGCCGCGTCCCGCTGAGCCTCGGCGCGTGGATCGACCTGCGACCCGGCTGGGTGCGCGGCTCCGACCAGGTGTTCGAGCGACTACGCCAGAAGGTGCCGTGGTACGCCGAGCGGCGGGAGATGTACGACCGCGTGGTCGACGTTCCGCGGCTGCTCTGTTTCTACGACGAGGACGCTCCGCTCCCCGACCCGCTGCTGGTCCGGGCGAAGGCCGCGCTCGACGCCTACTACCGCGAGGAGTTGGGCGAGCCGTTCCGCACAGCCGGCCTGTGCCTCTACCGCGACGGCAGCGACAGCGTCGCGTGGCACGGTGACCGGATTGGTCATGGCCGCACCGCCGACACCATGGTCGCGATCGTCTCGCTCGGGGCGCCGCGTTCCCTGCTGCTGCGACCGCGTGGCGGCGGTAAGTCGGTCCGGTGCCCACTCGGCCACGGCGACCTGATCGTGATGGGCGGGTCCTGCCAGCGCACCTGGGAGCACTGCGTGCCCAAGATCAAGGGCGTGGTGGGGCCGCGGATCAGCGTCCAGTTCCGTCCGCGCGGCGTGCGCTGACCACACACCGACCGTTGGGCGAGACGGGCAGACCATGCCCGGACACCTCCACGGTCGCCGACCCGCCTACGTGGTTGGCTGCTGGCGAAGACGTCGTGGACCGAACGCGACCCGCCGAACGCGAGCCAGGGAGGGTGCATGCACATCGACCTCAGGGGACGCGTCGCCGTGGTGACCGGCGCCGGGCGCGGGATCGGTCGCGCACTGGTCCGTCGCCTCGCCACCGAGGGCGTCACCACGGTCGCGTTGGACGTTCACGCCGACGACCTGGACACGCTGGGCACCCAGCTCGCCGCCGAAGGTGCGCCTGCCAGCCAGTTCGTCTGCGACGTCACCGACCTGGCCCGGATCCAGGAGGTCGTCAAGGAGACCGCACGCAGACACGGCCGCGTCGACATTCTGGTCAACAATGCCGGCATCACCGCGGGCGGGCCCGTCGACGTCCTGTCCGAGGAGAGCTGGCGCGACTGTCACGACGTCAACCTCACCGGAACGTTCCTGATGTGCAAGGCCGTCGTCCCGGTGATGAAGGCGCAGCGTGCCGGACGCATCATCAACGTCTCGTCGTTCGCCGCGATCGTGCCCACCGCCGGGCACTCGGCCTACGCGTCGGCGAAGGCGGCGGTCGCGCACTTCACCCGTGCGCTGGCCGGCGAACTCGGGCCGTGGAACATCACCGCCAACGCGTACGCACCGGGCATGGTGCCCACGCAGATGAACCACTTCGCCGAACGCCCGCCGGCCGAGCAGGACCGCCTGCTCGACCTGCTCACCATCCGCCGCTGGGGTACGCCGGACGACATCGCCAACCTGGTCTGCTTCCTCGCCTCAGACCAGGCCGGCTACGTGACGGGAACGCTGATCGACGTGAGCGGCGGCAAGCTCGCCACCCAGGTGCCGCGGGCGGCCTACGACCAGGCGGCCCGAACGACCTGACGACCCCTGGGGTCGCACCTACTCCCTCATCCGGGGGACGTCGCGAATTCGACCTTGCTTGGCGGGAACTCAATGATCACGTATACGTGGTCATTGCCTGCCTTGCATGGCATCGGCACCGCGTGAGGCACCTAATGACCACGTATACGTGATCATTAAGGCCGCCGCGCGCGAACGCACTCACGTGCTGTCGTCTGCCACCTGGTCGCGCAAGCTCCAGACGTGCGGGAGCACCTGACCAGCCGGGCCGCTTTCGGCGCCGACGAAGTGATCGACGTACCGGCCGATGTGCGCCTGCCACGCCTCGTCAGCCGGGTCGCCCGCCAGGGCCTTCATCGCGGCTACCCAGTCGTCGCACTCGACGAGGTGGAACAGATCCCGGCCGCTGCGCCAGATCGACCAGTTCCGGATGCCGATCCGGGCGAAGCTGGCGGCGAGGTCGTCAGGAATCCGCTGGTGTTCGCGTTCGTAGTCGGCCTCGGCTCCGGGCCGCAGCACCGAGTGCAGCGGGACAATCACGTTTCCCCCTCGCTCGAACGACGATCAACGACGAACACGGTCCGGGCCGGGCAAAGCCCGGAACGCCTGGCAGAGCCCGAATCAAGGAGGACCTTGCTCACCATACGCAAATTCGGCCATGGTGAGCAATCGTTTGTCTGCTACCTTTCTGCCCATCCCCGACAGAACCGCGTGGCGAGGAAGCTCCCCACAGTTGGCGATGCGGTCCGGAACGGAAACGGAACGGAACGGAGCAGGCATGCTCGACCCCGAGACACCACCCGATCTGCCACTCGCCGGCGTGCGCGTACTCGACTTCAGCCAGTTCCTCGCCGGCCCGGTGGCGGCCCTTCGTCTGGCCGACCTCGGGGCGACCGTGATCAAGATCGAACGCCCCCACACCGGCGACATCGGCCGCCGGCTCGCGTTCGCCGGACGCGTCGCCGACGGCGACACCGTGTCGTTCCACGCGATGAACCGCAACAAGCTCGGCGTCACCGCCGACCTGAAGGATCCCGACGACCTCGCCATCATCCGCCGCCTCATCGAGACCGCCGACGTCCTGATCCAGAACTTCCGTCCCGGCGTGATGGAGCGGATCGGCCTCGACCCGCAGTCGGTGGCGAAGCTCAATCCTCGCCTCGTCTACGGCAGCGCCAGCGGCTACGGCGACAGCGGTCCCTGGCGCGACCGGCCCGGCCAGGATCTCCTCGCGCAGTCGGTCAGCGGGCTCCCCTGGCTCAACGGCGGCGACGTCGACCGGCCGGTTCCGGTCGGGCTCTCGATCGCCGACCACCTGACGAGCTGCCACCTCGCCCAGGGTGTCACCGCGCTGCTCTTCCGCAGGGAACGGACCGGGCGCGGCGGACTCGTGCAGACCAGTTTGTTCGAGGCGATGCTCGACCTGCAGTTCGAGTTGCTGAGCACCCACCTCAATGATTCGACCGTCGCGGTCAGGCGTGGCGGGACCCACTCCGCGCACGCGTTCCTGCCAGCGCCGTACGGCACCTACCCCACCTCTGACGGCTATCTCGCCCTCGCGATGAACCCCATCCCCGAGCTCGGTCGCCTGCTCGACCTACCCCAGCTCCAGGAGATGACTGACGAGCAGATCTGGTGGGACCAGCGGGACGCCATCACCGACCTCATCGCGGACCGGCTGCGGGCCCGCACGACCGCCGACTGGCTGGCGGTACTGGACGCGGCCGACGTGTGGTGTGCGCCCGTCCTCACTCTGGAAGAGCTGGTCGCCAGCGAGGAGTTCGCGGCGATCGCCATGACCCAGCAGGTGCGGCGGGACGCCGAGCTCACCGAGAACGGCAACGACCTGCTCCTCACCACGACCCGATCACCGCTGCGGATCGACGGCCAGACGTTGCGCAGCGACCGGCCGGCCCCGAAGCTCGGCCAGCACAACGCGCTGCTCGACGAGCTGACGGACGACCGCCCGCACCGATTGGCAGCCAACCAATGACCAACCTTCGAGGGATCACCTGGGAACACCCGCGCGGGCACGGCAGCATGGCCGCGGCCGCCGCGCGCTACCACCAGCTGACCGACCACGAGGTCCGGTGGGACCACCGCTCGTTGCAGGCCTTCGCCGACGCGCCCCTGGCCGACCTTGCCAGCGCGTACGACCTGCTGGTGATCGACCATCCGCACATTCCCCTCGCCGCCGATCAGGGTCTGCTGGCGCCACTCGACGGAGTGGGGTACGACGACCAGCTGGCGGAGCTTGCCCGCCACAGCGTCGGGGCGTCCCACCGCAGCTACACCCACGCCGGACACCAGTGGGCGCTGGCGAACGATGCCGCCGCGCAGGTCGCGGCGTACCGCCCGGACCTGATCTCCGACCCGCCACGAGACTGGGACGGAGTCCTTGCCCTGGCCGGTGAAGGCCGGGTGCTGTGGCCCGCGAAGCCGATCGACGCCTACTCCAGCCTCCTCACGATCGCCGCCGGCAACGGCACTCCCCCGAACTCCCGCCCCGGCGTGTTCCTCGACGCCCAGGACGCGTACGCCGCACTCGAGCGGCTCCACCAACTCGCGGCGCAGGTCCCGTCTGACTGCCTCGTTCACAACCCCATCGAGGTGGCCGAACGCCTGGCCGCGGGCGACACGTACGCCTATTGCCCGCTGCTGTTCGGCTACACCAACTACAGCCGCGCTGGTTTCCGGCGACACCGGCTGCGCTACATCGACATTCCCTGCGATGCGAGCGGCCCGCGCGGATCCCTGCTCGGCGGTGCGGGGATCGCGGTGTCGGCGTACGCGGGCGACGTCGACGCCGCGCGGGCGTTCGCGTTCTGGGTGGCGTCGGCGGAGGCGCAGGCGGGTGTCTACTTCGACGGCGGCGGCCAGCCCGGTCACGCGCTGGCATGGGAGGACGAGCGGCTGAACGCCGAGACGCTGGACTTCTTCCGTGGCACGAGAGCCACGCTGGAGCAGGGGTACGTCCGGCCGCGCACCGTCGGCTACATGGCGTTCCAGGACGCGATGTCCCCGCTGGTCACCGCGACCCTCCAGGGACAGCTCAGCGACGACGAACTCCTCTCTCGACTGAACGACAGTGCCAGGCGGTGGCTTCAGGAGGACGAGCATGCGGATCGTTGACCGCTGGTGGTCTGACTACGTCATTGGTGAACGCCGTCAGACCCTGGGACGCACCATCACCGAAGCCGACGTGGTGCTCCACGCGGGCCAGACCGGCGACTTCTTCCCGCATCACCTGGACGCCGAATGGTGCGCGACGCAGCCGTTCGGCGCCCGCATCGCGCACGGCACGCTCATCCTGTCCGTCGCGGTGGGCATGACCGCCGGCGACATCAACCCGCAGGCGATGAGCTACGGCTATGACCGGATCCGGTTCGTCAAGCCGGTGTTTCTCGGCGACACCATCAGCGTGACCGCCGAGATTGTCGCGAAGGGCGACCACCGTCGCGACCCCGACCGGCTCGGCACGGTCGACGAACTGGTCACCGTGACCAACCAGCGCGGCGAAACCGTGCTGGTGCTGACCCATCTCTACGTGGTGAACAAGAAGGAGGCGACTACCTGATGCACGCCTTCGGACCCGTCATCGACGCCCACCAGCATTTCTGGGACCCCTCCACCGGTGGGTACCCCTGGCTCGCCCGGGAGCCGGAGAGCATCCAGCGCGCGTTCGACTACGCCGACCTCGCTCCCCACCTCGCGGCCTATGGCATCGACGGCACCGTGCTGGTCCAGTCCGCGGACTCCGACGAGGACACCGATGCGATGTTCGCCCAGGCCGCGGCCCACCCCGAGATCCTGGGCGTGGTGGGGTACGTCCCGCTCGAGCAACCCGCGCGGGCCGAGCGGCGACTCCAGGAACTCCTCGGCCGCGAACGCTTCGTCGGGATCCGCAACCTGATCCACGACCAACCCGATCCCGACTGGCTCCTGCGTGCCGACGTCGCCGAAGGGCTCGCCCTCCTCGAGGCACACCAGGTGCCGTTCGACCTGGTGGCGGTGCTCCCCCGGCACCTGGAGCACGTGGCGTACCTCTCCGAACAGTTCCCCAACCTGACGGTGGTCATCGACCACCTCGCCAAGCCACCCATCGGTACGCCGCGGAGCGAGCCCTGGACCTCCCTCCTCCGCGACGCGGCGGACAACCCCCGCGTTGTGGCGAAGGTGTCCGGCCTCTACGCCGCCACCGGCGACCCGGCTGCCTTTACCGCCGACGACCTTGCGCCGTGGATCGCTTCCGCGCTGGAGTTCTTCGGGCCGTCCCGGCTGATGGTCGGGAGTGACTGGCCGGTCGCCGTCGTCGCCGGAGGCTACGACCGCGTGATGGGCGCCGTCATCGAGGTGGTCACGGCGTACGGACCCGAGGTAGCGGGGCCGCTCCTCGGTGGTACGGCGATCGCCACCTACGGTCTCACCCTGTCGGTGACGGCATGATCACCGAGCTGAGCGCGGTCTCCGACGCCGTCGCCATCAGCGCACCGCCCTCAGTGCACCGCCCGATCGCCGTCGTCGGCGCCGGCGCGATCATGGACGTGGCCCACCTGCCCGCCTACCGCGCGGCCGGCCTTCCGGTCGTCGGCGTCTTCGACATCGACCACGAGCGCGCCCGGGCCGTGGCCGAGCGACACGAGATCCCGACCGTCTACCGCGATCTTGCCGAAGTCCTCGCCGACGACACCGTCGAGGTGGTCGACATCGCCGTACCAGCCGCCCGGCAGGAGGAGGTCGCCACGGCTGTCATCCAGGCCGGCCGGCACGTGCTCGCCCAGAAGCCGTTCGCCCCCGACCCGCCCACCGGAATCCGGCTGGTCGAACTCGCCGAGTCGATGCACACCGTGCTCGCTGTCAACCAGCAACTCCGCTTCGACGAGGGCATGGCGGCGGCACACCGGATGGTCGAGCTCGGCTGGATCGGAGACATCACCGCGTTCTCCATCACCGTCGATATCTGGACCGAGTGGTCTGACTGGCCATGGCTGCTCGAGACCGAGCGGCTGGAGATCATGAACCACTCCATCCACTACCACGACGTCGTTCGCTGGTTCCTCGGAGAGCCGGCAGGGGTGTTCTGTGCGGCCGGCCGGCTGCCGGGACAGCGGGCGGTCGGGGAAACCCGGACGATCTCGACGTACCTCTACGACTCCGGGGTGAGCGCCGTCGTCCACGCCAACCACACGAACGACCACGGCGACAACAAGGCGGAGTTCCGCATCGGCGGTACGTCGGGAGCGATCCGCGGCACGCTCGGGCTCCTTTACGACTATCCGCACGGTCGGCCCGACACCCTCGAGGTCCACAGCACGGTGCTCCCGACCGACGGATGGCTGCCGTACCCCGTCACCACCCGGTGGATCCCCGATGCCTTCCTCGGGCCGATGGCCTCGGTGTTGTGGGCCGTCGCCGACGGCCAACCGCTGCGATCCTCCGGACTGGACAACCTCGGGACCCTGCGCCTGGTCGAGGCGCTCTACACCTCGATCGCCACGAAGCAGGTCGTGGCTCTCGGCTGAGGCCGTCGGGTGGCCGCGACCGGTCGGTACGATTGCCGGGTGGTACGCCTCGTCGACATCGCGAAGGCGGCGGGTGTGTCCGTCAGCCTGGTATCGCGGGTTCTCAACGACGACCCGGCGGCGCGGGCGACCGAGGAAACCCGGCGGCGGGTGCGCGACACGGCGGCCGCCATGGGCTACCGGCCCCACCACGCCGCCCGGGCGCTCAAACTCGCGCGTACCAACACGATCGCCCTGGCTGTCCCCGTGCTCACCAACGCGATCTTCTCCGAACTCCTCCGCGGCGTGGAGGACGAGGCGCGCGAACTCGGCTACACCTTGATGTTCGCCCGGTCGGAGTCGTTCGACGAGCAACGGCAGATGTCACAGCTGGTCGAGGAGGGGCGGGTCGACGGGTTCCTCCTGCAACGGCCCGATGACGAAACCGACGAGTCGCTGGCTCGCCGGATCGGCAATGCTCCCGTCGTACTCATCAACTCCGTGCTACCCGGCCACCCGGGCAGCGTGATGATCGACGACCACGGCGCGGCCGCGCTTGCCACCGAGCACCTGCTCAGCCTCGGTCACCGGCGGATCGGGCTCGTCAACGGCTTCCAGACAACCGAAACGGCGCGGCGCCGGGGTGCCGGCTTCGCGCAGACGTTGGCTGCAGCTGGCCTCGATCCGGAACTGTCGCCCGTCACCCACTTCGGCTACGCGCCCGAGTCGGCGGCGGCGGAGCACGCGGTGACCGAGATATTCGGCGATGATCGTCCCAAGCGCGAGCAGCCAACGGCGCTGGTGGTCGCCAACGTCAACGCGGCTTTGGCCGTCCTCACCTGTCTGCGGCGGCATGGCCTCGGGGTTCCTGACGACGTTTCGGTCGTCGCGATTCACGACGCCTGGACCGCCGAGCACTCCTGGCCGCCGGTCACCACGGTCCGGTTGCCTGTGTATGAGCAGGGCCAGACCTCGGTGCGGATGCTGCATGACGCGCTGCGGGGTATCGCGGCGGGCGACACGATCATCGAGGAGCCGCCGCCGATCCTCGTCGAGCGGGAGTCGGTACGCCCGTTGCGTGCCCGACGTACGGCTCCTCGCTAGGCAACACCTTTTCCGGCGATCAGCGGGTTTCACGCCGGTCTGGCCGACGTACCACAGGTGCGTCTACTCCGCCCGTGCCCACGAAACTGCCTGCGCCGTCAGACACGTCTGCCTACCGTCAGAACCGATACCCAGTGGCGGGTCAGCTTGCCGTCAGGACGCTCGGCGAGCCGCCGGCGGATCTCGGCATAGAGATACTCACGCTTGGCCGGCTCCATGGCAATGTGGCCGGAAAACGTGTTGAGCAAGGCGAGGTAGCTGTCCGCGGTGTAACGGCGTCCCCAGACATAACGGCGTACGGCAACCGTCTCGAAGTGGCCGGAGGACTCGAACTCCGTTGAACTGTCCGGCCTCGTCTCCGGGAGAGGTGGCGGCCACTCGTCGTCGTCCTTGTCCTCGCCGATCTGCTCGTACACCGTCTGGATCTCGGCGAAGAACGGGTCGAAGTCCGCCGGAAAGCCGTGCGCCGCCTCCCAGATCGCGAGGTGGCCGCCGGGCGCGAGCAACTCCGCCGCCTTCGCGTACCTCACCTGCGGATCCAGCCAGTGCCAGACCGTCGCGGCGTAGACGAGATCGAAAGAGTGTGGCCTGTCGGGCCGCCACTTCTCGAACGGCGTGGTGACGACCGTGACCTCCGGGAACTCGGCCAGATTCCGGCGCGCGTGTGCCGCGAGATTTTCGCCGAGCTCGAGGGCCGTGATCCGAAAGCCCATCCGCGCCAGAGGCAAGGTCGCCTTGCCGGTCGCACAGCCCACTTCCAGCAGGTGCGCCGACGACTGAACGCCGGTCACGGCGATCAGGTCGTCGTACAGCTCGCTGGGATAGTCAGGTCTGGCGTTCTGGTAGAGGGACGCGGCGGAATCGAAGGTGAGCCGCAGGCTCTGGTCGCTGGACACGGACCCCATCATGGCGGACGGCATGGGGTCGCTCCAAAGGCCATCCTGGAACCCACCTGGGCCTCCGGCCGGCTCCCCATCCGGTGATCATGTTCGTGATCATGAAGGGTTTCGGGACGTATAGCCCTTTCTGGCTTCATGATCACGGGCCTCGGGTCGGGCAGCGGGCCCTGCGGCCGGCACAGGCGCCGTGATGGCTTGCCGTTGTGGGTCGGGGGCACCCTTGTACGGCTCTATTGGCCAAGGGCGCCCCCGACCCAAAACGATGGCCCTTCCAGATGCTGGATGCCCTTGTTTTGTTGGGCTTTCGGGGCCGGGGTCTCGTCGGTGGTAGCCGCTAGTGTCCGTCGCCTTTAATTCGTTTACAAATGGCTGTGATGCTGTCGAGGATCTCGTCTGCGGTTTTGGTCCATACGTAGGGTCGGGGGTTTTCGTTCCAGGTTTGGATCCATGAGCGGATGTCTTTCTCCAGTGCCTGCACGGATTTGTGGACTCCGCGTTGGAGGAGTTTGGTGGTCAGTTCGGCGAACCAGCGTTCGACCATGTTCAACCAGGATGATCCGGTCGGGATGAAGTGGACGTGGAAGCGGGGGTGGGC
>NZ_KB892800.1 GCF_000373925.1 Actinopolymorpha alba DSM 45243
TGATCGCGATCGGCGTCACCCACCCCGTCACCGGACAACTGTTGAGCCTGCACCCCATGGCGCAACGATTCCTCCGCGGACTCCCCGCAGAACTCGTGCAGTCACTCAACCAACGCTGCACCTGGATGCTCTGCCGCCGCCCAGCCATCAGCTGCGACCTCGACCACACCAAACCGTACGCTCAAGGCGGCGAAACCTCCGTGGACAACGTGGCACCGCTATGCCGACGCCACCATCGGGTGAAGACCGAGGGCGACTGGAAGGTCGAACAAACCAGCCCAGGCCACCTCAGGTACACCGACCCACACGGACGGAAGTACGAAGTGACGCCACCGCGACTCACCGACCCCGTAGATGATCCCGACCCGCCGCCTTTCTAGCCAGGGCGGAAAGAAGGGGACAAGCAACAAGACGGCAGGCTCGAGAGCCCTTGCAGAGAAGGGCTATCGAGCCTGCCGGGATGCCCAGCCCAGCCCATCCTCGACGAGGTCGTGGCCTACGTCAGGAGCTGGTGAGGATGACGAGTTGCTGGGTCGCTCTGGTCATCGCGACATAGCGGTCGACCGCCCCTTCGATGCCCGTGCCGAACGCCTCCGGGTCGATGAGGACGACCAGGTCGAACTCGAGCCCCTTCGCCAGCTCCGGGGTCAGCGACTGGACGCGGGACGTCGCCCGGAACATGCCAGCTTTGATGTCACCAGCGCCGATGACGCAGGCGATCCCGTCGGCATGCGCGGCGAGCCAGGTGTCGAGGATCGAGCCCAGATCCGACGTGGATGCGTGTACGACGGGGACGTCGCAGCGGCGGATGGAGGTCGGAACGTTGGCGTCCGGGAGCACGGCCCGGATCACCGGCTCGGCTTCCACCATGACCTCCTCCGGGGTCCGGTAGTTGACGCTCAGGGAGGCCAGGTTGATCCGATCGAGCCCGATCCGTTCGAGCCGTTTCTGCCACGACTCCGTGAACCCGTGCCTGGCCTGGGCTCGGTCCCCGACGATGGTGAAACTCCGGGACGGGCAGCGGAGCAGCAACATCTGCCACTCCGCGTCGGTCAGCTCCTGAGCCTCGTCCACGACGATGTGCGCGAACGGGCCGGCAAGCAGGTCCGGGTCGACGCCGGGCTGTGCGGTCTCGTCGACGAGGGCGTTCTGCAGGTCCTGCCCGCGCAGCATCGACATCACCTGCATCTCGGAGTCGTCTGTCGCGATCAGGTGGTCGACCACCGTGGCCATCTGCTCGCGCTCCGCGGCCAGCGCCGCCTCCTGGCGGCGTCGGCGCTGCGAAGCCTCGGGGTCGCCGAGCCGCTGCCGCGCGGCGTCCAGCAGCGGTAGGTCGGAGACCGTCCAGGCCCGGGGGTCCTTGCGCTGCAGCATCCGTACCTCGTCCGGGCTGAGCCAGGGAGCGCACATGCGCAGGTAGGCAGGAACCTCCCACAGGTCCCCGACGAGGTCAGTCGCCTCGAGCAGCGGCCACGCCTTGTTGAAGGTTGTGATCAGCGCCCTGTTCTGCAGGAGCGACCTGCGCAGCATGTCGGCCGAGACGTCGTCGTCATCGTCGTCGTGCTTGTCCACCAGGATCGTGAGCAGCTCCTCCCAGATCTGGTCACGCGCCTCGTTGTGCGGAGTGCCGGGCTCCGCTGCTTCGAACGCCTCGGCCCAGTCAGCGGCGCTGAGCCGAATGTCGGACCAGTGGGTCTCAACCGTCATCGGCTTGGTGGGCGGCTCCTCGTAGAGCCTGACGGCCGGCTCGATCGCCTTCACCATGTCCGCGGACGACTTCAGGCGGGCCACCTTCGGGTCGGTCTCGATCGGTGCCGCGGCACCCTCGGGAAGGAGGTCCCGCAGGGTGCAGGTCTGCACGCCCTCCTCTCCGAGGCTGGGGAGGACGTCGGAGACGTAGGCCAGGTAGGGCTGGTGCGGACCAACGAACAGCACGCCACCTCGGCGATGACCGAGGCGAGGGTCGGAGTAGAGGAGGTAGGCGGAGCGGTGCAGGGCGACAACGGTCTTCCCCGTACCCGGACCGCCGTCGACGACGAGGGCGCCGCGGGAGCCCGCGCGGATGATGGCGTCCTGGTCGGCCTGGATGGTGCTGAGCACGTCTCGCATCCGGGGCGACCGGCTGCTGCCCAGGCTGGCGATGAAGGCGGACTGGTCGTCGAGCGCGGCGTGGCCTTCGATCCCATCCGAGGTGAACACTTCGTCCCAATAGTCGCTGATCCGGCCGCGGGTCCAGCGATACCTGCGGCGGGTCGCCAGACCCATCGGATTGGCGTGGGTCGCTCCGAAGAACGGCTCAGCCGCGGGGGTGCGCCAGTCGACCAGAAGCCGACGACCCGCGCTGTCCGTGAGGCCAAGTCGTCCGACGTACACGGGCTCGGCGTTGTCTGCGCCGACCATGCGCCCGAGGCACAGGTCCAGACCGAAGCGTCGCAGGACGCGCAGGCGAGCGGTCAGCCGATGGATCTCCAGGTCCCGATCCATCGCGCCCTGGCCTGTACCGCCGCGCGTCCTGCGCTCGGCGGCGAGGCGGTCGGACAGATCGGCGATCGACCGCTCGAGGCTCTCCGCGATGGCTGCGAAGTGCTGCTCGTCGCCGGCGATCAGCGTCGGGTCGGCCTTGGGGGTCAGGTGGTCGGGAAGGTCGAACGCGCTGGTAGCCAGGGGATTCACGTCATCAGCTCCGATCGAGCAGCAGCGTCGAGGCCCGCAACCGCTCCGCGAGTCCCACCAGCGGTTCGACGTCGCCGCGCGAGCCGTACGTCGACAACAACACACGCATTTGGTGCCCCCGGTTTTCCGTAGTTTCTGGGTTCGGCCAGCGATTTTCCGGCACGACCGGGGTCTTGCCGCAAGCCCCAGGTGCGCTATAGATTGAAAATGGCAAGGAGTTGCGCGCTCCTTGCCATTTTTGATTGGCCCTGATCGTCCGCAGTGGACGGGAAACCTCCTCGCGAAGGATCTACGCAGGCGCACCCAGGTCCATGACCGTCTTGATCGCAACGACCTTCGGCTCTGTCAAAGCCTCGACAGCGCTGGAGACACCCTCCCGACCGATCCCGGAGCGCTTGAAACCGCCGAACGGCATCGCGTCAATCCGGAAGTCAGACGTGGAGTTGACCAGCACCGCGCCCACCCGCAACCGCGCGGCCGCGTACATCGCCACATCCAGGTTCCGCGTGAAAACCCCCGCCTGCAGCCCGGTATCCACACCGTTCGCCAGCTCGAGCGCCTCGTCCACTTCGGTGAACGGCGCCAGGACCATCACCGGCCCGAACACCTCCTCCTGCCAGAGGCGGGTGTGCAGGGGTACGCCGGTGAGCACGGCCGGCGTGACGTACGCCCCCGACCGCCTCCCGCCCGTGTGCAGCCGAGCGCCAGCCGCGACGGCCTCCTCGATCCACCGCACCACGCGGATCGCCGCCTCCTGGTCGATGAGCGGCCCCACGTCGGTACGCGGATCAGCCTTGCTGCCCACGACAAGCGCCGCGGCCTTCTCGACCACCAAGTCCACCAGCCGCTCGTACACCGCCGACGATACGAGCACCCGCTGCACCGACAGGCAGTTCTGGCCAGCCACCCCGAAGGCACCGTCCACGATGGCGCCAGCCACCAGCTCGGGGTCAGCGTCGGCGCACACGATGGCGGCATTGTTGCCACCAAGCTCCATCAGCAGTTTGCGGGCGGGCCCGGACCGCGCGATGCGATCCGCCGTCGCCGGCCCGCCAGTGAACGACACGACGTCCACGCCGGGATGCGCGACCAGCGCCGGGCCCGCATCTCGGCCGGTGACCACGGCGAGGTACTCCCCCGGCACCCCACCTTCGAGCAGCAGCGCCACCAGCGCCAACGCCGACAGGGGTGTCGCCTCGGCGGGCTTGAGGACGACCGCGTTCCCCGTGACGAGAGCGGGACCGAGCTTGTGCGCCACGAGGTTCAGAGGATCGTTGAACGGCGTGATCGCCGCGACCACGCCGAGGGGTTCGCGGGTGTGCCAGCCCACCCAGCCCTCGCCCCGGTCAGTGTTGTCGAACGGCACCGTCCGGCCGGTCAATGTCGCGGCCGCCGCCGCGGACAGGCGGAGCGTCTCGACCGCACGCCGCACCTCCCGCCGGGCCTCGGTCACCGTCTTGCAGCCCTCGGCCACGATCAGGCTGGTGAAGCGATCCTCCTCAGCGGCCAACCGGACGGTCGCGCGCTCCAGAACCTCCCGACGCTGCCACAGAGGCCACCCGCGACGGACGTGCTCGCGCGCCACGTGAGCGACCGCACGACCGACCTCCTCCACGGTCGCGTCCATGACCACACCGACGAGCCGCCCCGTCTCCGGATCATGGACCTCCAGCGTGCGCCGCCCGTCCTTCCAGGCGCCCTCCCAGAACCCACCCGCGGGCGGCTGCCAGAGTGCCCCGCCGGCAGCGGCGGCGCCGGCAGCGGCGGCGCCGGCAGCGGCGGCCCCGGCAGCGGCGGCCCCGGCAGCGGTGTCGTCGACCAGAGCGGCGGCAACGGTTGGCTTCGGACTCATGGTCAGGATTCCCCTTCGCCGACGAGCCCACCTTCGCCGACCAGCGCCGCGCGCGCCTCGTCCCAGCGGTGACAGCGCACCTCGTGTCCGGGCGCCACAGCCTGCAGCGGCGGCATCTGCGTACGACACCGCTCCGTCGCCAGCGGGCAACGGGTACGGAAGCGACAGCCCTCCGGCGGGTGGATCGGGGACGGCGGCTCGCCCCGGGCCGCCACCGTCGGCTCGCTACCGGGCCGCTTCGGCGTGGCCGCGTCCAGCAACGCGAGGGTGTACGGGTGAGTCGCGGCGTCGAACAGCTGGTCCCGGTCGGCGATCTCGACCACCTGGCCGAGGTACATCACCGCGACCCGGTCGCTGATCAGGCGTACGACGCGCAGGTCGTGCGAGATCATCAGCATCGTCAGGTGATGCTCCCGGCGGAGCCGGCTCAGTAGGTTGAGCACCTTCGCCTGCACCGACGCGTCCAGCGCCGAGGTGGGTTCGTCGCACACGAGCAGCTTCGGACCCAGCAGGAGCGCCCGCGCGATGACCACCCGCTGGAGCTGGCCGCCCGAGCACTCGGCGGGATACCGGTCGACGTACGACTCGTCCAGGCCAACCTCACGCAGCCCGTCCTCGACCTTCTTCCGGCGTTCCTCGGCCGTGCCCATCCGGTGTTGGGCCAACACGGCGGAAAGGCTCTCACCGATCGTCATCCGCGGGTCCATCGCCGCGTGCGGGTCCTGGAAGACCAGCTGGGCGGTCCGGCGCAGCCGCTTGCTCTCGGCTCCCCGGAGCTTGCGGACGTCCATGCCGTCGACGACGACCCGGCCGGCATCCGCGGGGGCCAGGTGGAGCAGCACCCGGGCCAGCGTGCTCTTGCCCGAACCCGACTCGCCCACCAGGCCCAGGACCTCGCCCGCACCGATCCGCAACGAAACGCCGTCCACCGAGTGCACGTGGTCGCGGGTACGCCGGAACGCCCGCCGGGGTAGGAGGAAGTGCTTCACGGCGTTCTCGATGACCACCATGTCGCTCGTGCCGTCAGCGCCGCCGCCCGGCCCGGCACTGCCGCCCAGCGTCCGCAGGTCGGTCTCTGTCATGCCGACTCCCGCATGGTCGAGGCTGCCCAGCAGCGCGTGTCATGGCCCGAGGTGCCACCGGGAGCGGCGACCAGCTCGGGTTCGCGGCTCGCGCAGTGGTGCTCGACGTGGGCTTCGACCGCCCGATGGCAGCGTGACTGGAACCTGCACCCGCCCGAGCTGACGCGTTCCAACCCCGCCCCGTCGGGAATCACGTACAGCTCACCGGACTCGTCCGGACGCAGCGAGGAGCACAGGATCAACGCCTGGGTGTACGGATGGCTGGGCGCGTCCAGGATCTCGGCGGTGGGGCCCTGCTCGACGATCCGTCCGGCGTACATCACCGCGATCCGGTCGGCGATCGAGGCGACGACGCCGAGGTCGTGGGAGATGAAGAGGACGGACATGCCAAGCTCGGCCTTCTTCTGGGCGATGAGCGCGAGGATCTGGGCCTCGACCGTGACGTCCAGCGCGGTGGTGGGTTCGTCGGCGATGAGGAGGCGGGGCTGGGCCGCCATCGCCGCCGCGATCATCACCCGCTGGGCGAGACCGCCGGACAGCTGGTGGGGATAGGAACGCGCGCGGCGTTCGGGTTCGTCGACGCCGACGTCGTGAAGGAGTTCGACCACCCGGCGGCGGGCGGCTGACCGGCTCATGCCGAGATGCTTACGCAGCGGCTCACCGATCTGGCTGCCGACCGTGGCGGTGGGATCCAGCGCCCGCTTGGGTTGCTGGAAAAGCATGCTGGCCTGCCCGCCGCGTACGGAGTTCATCTGGCCTTCCGACGCGGCGACGAGATCCGTCTCGCCCAGGCGGACGGCGGCCGCGTCCATCCGCGCTCCCTCGGGCAGCAACCGCATGATCGACAGGGCGGTCATGCTCTTGCCCGACCCCGACTCGCCGACGAGCGCGAGCACCTCACCCTCGGCGATCCCGAGCGAGACACCATCGAGGACGGGACTGGCCCCACCAAAGGTCACGGTGAGGCGATCGATTTCGAGGAGTGCGGCCATGGCGTCCTCCTGGGCTGTCTAGCGTTGGCGTGGACGGGAACGCGAGGGTGTGTACGTCGACTCGAACGTCTTCAACGCGTCGTCGAAATGCTTGTCGAGCGTTTCGAGTAGGCGGCGACGATCGCCCGCGGCAAGGAGCTTGAACAGATCGGAGTGTTCGTCGAGAAGGTCCTCCCGGCCTTGGTACGTGTCGACCAGGAGGTTGAGCCCGAGCCGGGTCTGGCCGGCCAGGGAGGCGTACATCTGGCTGAGCCGCGGGCTGTCGGCGGCGTACACGATGAGCTCGTGGAACCGCAGGTCGGCCGCCGAGACGCGGGGCCAGGCCTGCTCCTCCAGCGCGAGCGCCATCATGCCCAACGCCTGCTCGAGATCGGCCAGCAATCCCGCCGGCGCACCGCGTTCGGTCAGGCGCAGGAGGGCGGCCCGCTCGATCGCCGCCCGCGCGAAGTACAGGTCGTCGAGGTCGTCGGCGGTCAGCACGGGTACGAAGATCCCGCGGTGCGGGGTGCTCACCAGCAGGCCCTCCTGCACCAGGCGCTGCATACCCTCCCGGACCGGCCCCCGGCTGGTGGCGAACCGGTTGGCGAGCTCGACCTCGTTCATCTGCGTACCCGGCGGATAGGTGCCGTCGATGATGCGGTCGCGGATCTGCGAGGTGACGACAGAGGCCAGCGTGCGCTTGGGGACCCGCGCCCTGGGAGTCTGTTTTCGTTCTGAGTTACTTCGTTCAGCCATGGTCACTCACTCCTCGCGCTCCAGTGTGGTCAGGTGATCGGCCGAAGGCATATCAGACATTCAGACACACCTACGTCCTGCGGTTGCGTCGTACGTTGATCCCCTGCCCCATGAGAGTGACACTGAGCGCGGTAACAAAGATCGCGAGGCCTGGATAGATGACGAGTCCCGGCGACCTGCTCATGTACGGCAGACCGTCGGCCAGCATGGAGCCCCAGTCCGCGTCCGGCGGTTGAACGCCAAGACCCAGGAACGACAGCGCGCCGACCGTGATCAGCTTGTGCCCGAACCTCAGCGCGGCATGGGCCATCAACGGGCTCAGGGCGTTCGGCAGGACGTGCCGCATCATGATGAAACGCTTGGAGCAGCCGAGGCTCTTGGCCGCCTCGATGTAGTCCCTGGAGTCGATCTCGATCGCGACGCCACGGGCGAGCCGGGCGAACGGCGTCCAGCCGCCGAGCACGAGCGCCAGCACCAGAGTCGACTGGCTGGCCCCCAGGATCGCGACCAGGAACATCGCCACGATCATCTCCGGGAACGCGAGCAGCACGTCGGTGAGCCGCATGATGAACTCGTCGAACGCACCCCGCCGGCGGGCGCAGACCAGGCCCAGCAGGGTGCCGACCACGGCCGAGATCGCGAGCGTGAGGGCGGCGATGGAGACGGAGAACCTCCCGCCGTCCATCAGCCGGCTCAGCACGTCGCGGCCGAGTTGGTCGGTGCCGAGCGGATGGGTGCCGCTGCTCCCGGTGAGGCGCGCGGAGAGCGTCTGCGCGGCCGGGTCGTGGGGCGCGATCCACGGCGTGAGGATGAGCGTCAGCACCACCACGACGAACAGCAGCGCACCGATCACCAGGCTCGCCGGCCAGGTTCGGATGTCGATCCACCGCCGGCCGCGGGCGGACCGGGCCACCCGCACCGGGGCGGGAGCCGAGTCGAGGGCGCTGGTACGAGTCCCGTCAAGAAGAGACATTGGCCGACCTCACCGTCGGATTGATGACCGTGTAGACGACATCGGTGACGGTCGAGATCGCGACCGTGAGAGTGACGATGCACATGATCGCCGCCTGGAGTACCGGAATGTCGCTGTTGAGGACGGCGTCATAGACGAGCCGACCCATCCCGGGGATTCCGAAGATCACCTCGACCACCACCGACCCTCCGAGCAGGCCGCCGAGCCACACCGAGAAGAGCGTCACCACCGGAATCAGCGCGTTGCGGATCCCATGTCTCCAGATGGTCTGGCGGTAACTGAGACCGCGGGCGCGGGAGCCGATGATGTGCGGTGAATCGAGTACGTCGGCCATGGACGCGCGGGTGACCTGGGTGAAGTAACTGATCGGGCGCATCGCCAGGGTGAGGCAGGGCAGCACCATGGACGCGACTCCCGTCCATCCCGCCGAGGGCAGGACCCGCAGATGAACGGCGAACGCCAGCACGAGCAGCGGCGCCATCCAGTACTCCGGGATCGCGACGAAGCCCTGGGTCACCGTCGTGATCACGGTGTCGGTCGGCCGGCCACGCTTCATCGCGGCGATCGACCCCAGGGGCAACGCGATCGCCAGGGCGAAGATCAGCGCCGCGGCCGTGAGGAGGACGGTGACCTGGATCGCCCCGACGATCATCGGCGGGATGGGCGACCTGGCCGTGTACGAGATTCCCAGGTCACCGGTCACCGCGTGCAGCAGCCAGTCGGCGTACTGCACGAGGAGCGGCCGGTCCAGGCCGTACTGCGTCCGCAGGCGCGCCACCGACTCCGCGTCGAGGTTCGGGTCGTTGACCCGGGCCCGGAGGATCTTGCGGGCCGGATCGCCCGGTGTGAGGTAAGGGATGAGGAAGACGACGAACGACACCGTGACGAGCGTGCTGACCAACACGATCAGGCGTCTCACGAGGAAAGTCACAGCCACCTCCACATCTGCGGCTACGGTGCGGGCTTCATCGCACGAGGTCGAGGAACCTGAAGAAGGCACCCGCCGGCGGCAGGAACCACGGTGGACCGAAATGACCTGGCACGGCTGGGAACCGAAGGTCAGCCCATGGGTTGGCCCGGTGCTCGCCCGAGAGCACCGTGGCCAGGACCTTGCCCATGTGTGTCGCCATCTGGACACCGTGGCCGCTGTAGCCCACCGAATAGAAGACCCCCTGATGCTCCCCTGCGTGGACCATCTGGTCGAGGGACATGTCGACGAGCCCGCCCCAGCAGTAGTCGATCCGGGTCGAACGCAGCTGGGGAAAGACCCTCACCATTGCCGCGTGCAGGATCCGTCCGCTGCGCAGGTCGGAACTCGGGCTGGACATGGCGAACCTCGCCCGGCCACCGAACAGCAGGCGGCTGTCCGGCGTGATCCGGAAGTAGTACAGGAGGTTCTTGCTGTCGGACGCCATCCGCCGGTGGGGAAGAAGCTCTGCCGTGACCTCCGGCGACAACGGCTCGGTCACGACGATGAAGCTCCCGATCGGAACGATCCGGCGACGCAGCCACGGCGTGAGCCGGCCCGTGTAGCCGCTGGTGGCCACCACCACCTGGTCCGCCACCATGGTCCCCGCGTCCGTCGTTATCTCGTGGCGATGTCCGGCGAGGCGCCGAAGGCCGACCACCTCACAGTCCTCGTGCAACGAGGCGCCGTGGGCGGAGGCCGCCTTCGCCAGTCCGGAAAGGAACTTGCCCATGTGGAGCCCCGCACCCAGCGGATCGACCATCGCCCCGTGATAGAAGTCGCTGCCGATCTCGGTGCGCATCTCCTGCCGGGGAACGAGAGTGACGTGCTGGCCGGCGAGCTCCGCCATCAGATGAGCGGACTTCTCGAAGCTGGCATAGTGATCCGGCTTGCACGCCAGGGTGAGCTTGCCCGAACGCTCGAAGTCGCAGTCGATTCCTTCACTGGCCACGAGGGTTTCGAGGGTGTCGATGGCGTCGTTGTACGCCTGGAACATCTCGGTCGCCCGCGCCTGGCCGTACCTCGCCACGGCCTTCCCGAACGAAATCGCCAGCCCCGTCGTGGCCATGCCCCCGTTCCGCCCCGACGCTCCCCAACCAAGCGTGTGGCGTTCCATGAGCACGACGTCGGCTCCGTCGCGGGCCAGGTGGAGCGCGGTCGAGAGGCCGGTCAGCCCGCCTCCGATCACCGCGACGTCCGCCCGTGCCGGGACGCCTCGCCGCCGGAAGTCTCCGGCGGGTTCGGCGGTGTCCAGCCAGTACGGCTTGAGCTTCACGGTGCCCCCGTTTCTCTTCAGATCCCCAGCAGGGGCGGCACACCGCCGAGGTCTGAGGTTTCGGCGTACTCGTAGAACGGCGTCGACGGGTCATAGCCGCGGTTGACGTAGACCTTGTGCCGGATGCGCAGGTCGTGGGCTGGGATGAGGTCGTACCAGATGTGCGACGAGACGTGCAGGATCTCGTCCCGGTCGACGTCGAGTTGGTCGAGCATGTACTCGAACGCCTGGTATCTCGGCTTGTAGGCACGGGCCTGCTCGGCGGTGAGCACCCGGTGGAACTCCACACCCAGCTTCTCGATGTTGTGGGCGAGGATGCTGTCAACCGCGTTGGACAGGATGACCAGCGGGTACGCCGAAGCGAGCTTTTCCAACGCCGCTGGCACATCCGCGTGCGGACCCCAGCTGCCGAGCGCGGCCACGATCGCGTCCACGTCCGAGGGCCGGAACTGAATCCGCCAACGGTTACAGGCCCGCTGCCAGGAGTCGCGCAGCACCTGCGGATAGAGCTTGAAGGGTCCGAGCACCTCGTCCATGCGGTAGGCCCGGAAGTCCTTCAGGAACGTCTCGGTGTCCTCCGGCGCCATCCGGTCGACGATGAGCGGGAGGACCGCACCCGTCATCTGGAAGTTGGTCAGCGTTCCGTAGCAGTCGAAGGTGATGTATTTCGGGGTGAATCCGAGCAGGTCCATGCCGGCTGCCGTCCTTTCTGGTTCAGCCGCTGCCTTTCTGGTTCAGCCGTTGTTGACGCTGAGGTCCTTGGTGACCGCGTAGCGCGCGAGCGGGTCGTCGACGAATCCCTTCACCGTGGACCTGCGGGCCGCGACCGTCTGCTCGTGGACCAGGAACGCGGTGACCGCCTCGTCCTGGAGTCGCTTGGCGAGTTCGGCGTAGATGGCGTACCTCGCCTTGGCGTCGGACTCCGCGTTCGCGGTCTTGATCTTGGCGTCGAAGGACGGGTCGCAGTAGTGGCTGATGTTGTACGTGCCCTTGCAGGTGTAGTCGGCGGTGAGGAACCCGATCGGGTCGGCGATGTCGGTGAGGTGGTTACGCGACAGGAGTGACAGGTCGTAGTCACCACCCAGCAGGGCGGGCTCGATGGCGGCGTAGTCGCTGGTGCGCACCGTCACCTTGATGCCGATCTTTTCCAACTGGTCCTGGATGATCGCGGCCAGGTCGGCGAACTCCGGCCGCTCGGTGTAGGCCAGCAGCGTGACCTTCAGACTGCCGGGCGCGTGGCCGGACCGCTTGAGCAGGTCCGCCGCGCGGGTCAGGTCAGCGCTGACGGGCTTGACGCTCTTGGGAGCCCATGCCTCGTCGGGCGCGAACGGTCCGATCGCGGGCTGGGCGGTTCCGTCGTAGATGCTGGCGGCGATGGCGTTCAGGTCGAGCGCGGACTGGATCGCCTTACGTACGTCAGGGTTGTTGAACGGCGCCTTGGACACGTTGAAGTAGAGACCCGAGGTGCGAGGCGTGAACGCCTCGCTGACCACGACATCCTTGTTGGCCTTGAGATCCGGCACGCTGGCGGCCGGAATCGCCAGCGCGACCTGCGATTCGCCGGTCTGCACCTGCGTCGCTCGGGTCGCACCCTCGGGAAGGAAACGCGCCTCCACCTTTGTCAAGGCAGCCTTGCCGCCCCAGTACTTGTCGTTGCGTTCCAGGGTCATCGACTGCTTGGCCGTCACGGAGACCGGCGTGAAGGGTCCGGTGCAGTGCCGGAGGGGATCGACTCCCGACTTCGTGTACGCGGCGGGCGCGAGGATGCCGGTGTTGACCGCGGCGAGGCGGTACGGCACGAGCGCGCTGGGAGTCGGTGTCGTGACCCGGACGGTCGACGCGTCCACTGCCGTGACCGAGCTGATCACGTCGGGGGTGAACGGGCGCGGGGGCACCTCGACCTTCAACATCCGCTCCAGGGCCGACGCGATCGTGTCGGGCGTGAGCTTCGTGCCGTCCTGGAACGTCACATTGTCACGGATCCTGAAGTCCCATTCGGTGGGCTTGGACTGTGTCCATGACGTTGCGAGGAGCGGCTCGAGCTTGCCGGTGGCGTCGTCGTACTTCACCAGCGTCTCGAGGCATCCGACCTGGGTCAGGACGAACGCGTCATCGGTCTCGAGCGCGAAGTTGGCCCTGGGCGTGAACTGCAGGCTGATGACGGCCTGACCACCACCATCACCGCCGCTGCCGCCGCCCTTGGCTGGTTGACTGGAATCGGTCTGGAAGCTGCCACAGGCGCTCAGCAGCGAGAGGAACGCTGCCATGGCCAGCGCGGACGAAAGTTTGAGAGTTCGCATGGAGAACCACCCTGAGTGGTCGATCGGCCTGCCGGGGTGTTCGCGGACCGGGTGCTCGGAAGGCTAGGGACGGGCTCCGGAGATTGTCAACAATTCTGTTGAAGAACTTCGATTGCCGACCTTTCTTCCACGATGAAGTGCTCAATCCCCAGGGACAAGGGTCTACCAGACAGGCTCGACGAGATCGGGAGACGGCACAGGAACCGTCCAGGACTAATTGTTGACAACTTTGAAACTCGGCCGAAATCTCGGCCAGGAACCGTTGACGGCGGCTGGCGCGATTCGTAGTGTTCGCCGTGACACAGCACGCGCCGGCCTCGTTCTGACCGGCCACTTCAGAGCTCTCATCCCCCAAAGAAACAGGCGCTGCCCGCCTCGCATGCCCCCCAGGCCGGGCAATCCCACCGACCCCTCGTATTCGAAGGCGGACTCGATGAGCGGACCACTCGGGTTCCATGTCAGGGAACTCGCCGAGCACGACATCCCCGAGGCGCGCGCCCTCATGCTCCGCACCGTCGCGGAGGACTTCGGCGACCCGTACGATCCGCGCATCCACGCCGACATCGACGACATGCTCGGCTGGTACGTCTCTCCCACGGGCCCGTTCATGCTCGTCGCCGTCGACGACACGAGCGACGCGCTGGTCGCGACCGCCGGAATTCGGGGTGGGGCGCTCAAGGAGGGCCTGAGTCCGCAAGCCCTCGTCGACCGTTACCGCGACGGGCGTACCGGCCAACTCGTCCGGGTCTACGTCCTCCGCGAGCATCGACGCCGGGGAATCGCCCGCGTCCTCGTCCAGGCCGTCCTCGACCGGGCCGCCGCCGAGGGGCACTACGACACGATCGCGCTGCACACGTTCCCACACTCGCCAGGAGCACTGGGCTTCTGGCAGTCCATGGGAGCCGTTCTTGTCGACGATGACACCGACGGAGTCTCACGCGCGATGTTCTTCGAGATCCCGTCCCGCGTTCCCCCAGAGGCTTCGTTCCTCAGAAAGTGAGTCTCCCGTGAGCAAACGCCGTGATCTGTTCATCTACGTTCCCGAACCCGGCCAGGCCGAGGCGGCCAAGGCCTACCTCGGTGACTGGATGCGTTCCCTGGAAGGGCATCCGGGCTACCTCGGGGGTTCGGTGCTCGCGGAGGTGGCGAACGAACTGCTACCCGACACGCTCGTCCTCATGCTCGAGTTCGAATCGACCGAGGCGGCTCGCGCGCTCTGGCCGAAGATCGAGAACACCGTCAACCCGTTGTATCCCGACGACAAGTCCGACCACTCACCGGACCAGGGCACGCGTTTCTTCGACGGCACGAAGGAAGCGGTCGGCAACGGCGATCCGCTGCCGTTGAAGTTCACCCGGGGCAACGGCCTCCTGGCCCGCATGCTCCACATCCACGCCGCCGCGGTCGACGAGTTCGTCGTCGCGAGCTAGCCGATCACCCGCACGGGAGGAGGGGCCAACCATCATGAGTCGCCCGAGCGAGCGAACCCAACGCAGCGCCCTTTGGCATCCACAGACACACATGCCGAGCGCGGCCACCGATCGACTGGTGATCGCCGCGGGCGAGGGTGCGTGGGTGACCACGGAGGACGGGCAACGGCTGCTTGACCTGCCCGCCGGACTCTGGCACGCCAACGTCGGCCACGGCCGGGAACGCCTCGCACGGGCGGCCGCAGACCAGCTGCGGACGCTCGAGACGTACCACCTGTTCGGCGCGCACGCCAACCGTCCGGCGCTCGACCTCGCGGACCGGCTCGCCGGGTTGGTACCCATCGAAGGCGCCTCGATCTTCTTCACGTCGGGTGGTTCCGACTCGATCGACACCGCCTGCAAGGTGGCCCGCCGCTACTGGCAGGTCGCGGGGCGGCCCGACAAGAAGACGATCCTCAGCCGGGAGGGCGGCTACCACGGCCTGCACGGTTACGGTACGTCGATCGCGGGGCTCGGGTTCAACCGCGAGGGATATGGCACCGAGTCGCTCATCCCCGAAACCGCCCGCGTTCCACGAGCCGATCTCGCGGGGACGCAAGCGGTGATTGACGCACTCGGCGCCGACACCATCGCCGCGATCGTGATCGAGCCGGTGATCGGCACGGGTGGTGTGGTTCCTCCTCCTGACGGCTACCTGCGTGGGCTCGCGGACCTCGCCCGCCGTCACGACATCCTGCTGATCGCCGACGAGGTGATCACCGGCTTCGGACGGGTCGGCGCGTGGTTCGGCTGCGAGCGTTGGGGTATCGAACCCGACCTGATCACGATGGCGAAGGGCATCACGTCGGGTTACCTCCCGCTCGGCGCCGTCGCGGTCACGCCGCGAGTCAGCGAGCCGTTCCTGGTCGGCGCCGACGCGCCGATCTTCCGGCACGGGCTCACCTACTCCGGGCACGCGACCGCCTGTGCCGTCGCGTCGGCGAACCTCGACATCATCGAGGAGGAAGGCCTCATCGATGCGGTCAAGGACCTCGAACCCGTGCTCGCCGCCGTTCTCGGGCCCCTGGCCGATTCGCCGTTCGTACGCGAGGTGCGCTCGGTCGGTCTGATGGCGGGAATCCAGCTCGAACCCGAGGTGGACGCCTCGCGGGTGATCCTCGCCTGCCGTAGAGGCGGTGTGCTCACCCGCCTGCTCGCCGACAACGCCCTCCACGTCTCCCCGCCGTTCGTCGTCACCGCCGAGGAACTCGAACTCGCGGCGAAGGTCATCGGCGACGCGCTCCTCGAGCTCGACGGGAGCCGTTGAGATGACCGACCAACTCCAGGTCCGGCCAGCGCAGAAGGACGCGAAGGAGGCGCTCGCGTCCGTCCCTTCGGGGTTCCTCGCCGACAGCTGGCGGGCGCCCGCGCCGGGTGGCGTTCTCACCGTCGAGGACCCCGCCACCGGGGAGGCGATCGCCACGGTCGCCGACTGTACGGAGGAGGACGCCCTCGCGGCCCTCGGCGCGGCAGCGACCGCCGGACCCGCCTGGGCACTGACGTCTCCGCGCGAGCGCGCCGACACCCTCCACCGGCTGGTCGCGTCGATGCACGCCCACCGCGAGCGGCTCGCCTGGCTCCTCACGCTCGAGGTGGGCAAGACGCTCGCCGAGGCCCGCGGTGAGGTCGACTACGCCGCCGACTACGTGCGCTGGTACGCCGAGGAGGCCGTCCGGCCGCACGGTCGGAGCACGGTCGCACCCGACGGGCGGTCCCACATCCTCACGGTGGCCGAGCCGGTCGGGCCGTGCCTGCTCATCACCCCGTGGAACGTCCCGCTGGCGATGGCCGCGCGCAAGGTGGCGCCGGCGCTCGCCGCGGGCTGCTCGGCGATCCTCAAGCCGGCCGAGCTCACGCCGCTCTCGTCCCTGGTGTTCGCCGAACTCGCGCTGGCGGCGGGTGTCCCTGCCGGCGTCCTCACCGTCGTCACAACCAGCGCACCGGCCGGCGTCTGCGCCCGCCTGATAGCGGACGAGCGGCTGCGCAAGGTCTCCTTTACAGGCTCGACCCCGGTTGGCCGGATCCTGCTCCAGCAGGCCGGCCAGCGGGTCCTGCGGGTCTCGATGGAGCTTGGCGGCAACGCGCCGTTCCTCGTCTTCGACGACGCCGACCTCGAGCTCGCGGTCCACGAGGCGATGATCGCGAAGATGCGGATGGGCGGGCAGTCCTGCGTGGCGGCCAACCGCTTTCTCGTCCAGGACGGGATCGCCGACCGGTTCACGGCCGCGCTCGCCGAGCGGATGACCGCCATCCGCGTGGGACCCGGCTGGGAGGACGGCGTCGACCTCGGCCCACTCGTGGACGCGCGCGCCGTCGCGAAGGCGGCCCGGCTGGTCGAGGACGCCCGCGAACGAGGGGCGACCGTGGTGGCCCGGGCGCCTGTCCCCGACGGACCTGGCTGGTATTTCCCGCCCACGGTCCTCGATCACGTGCCGGCCGACGCCGCGATCTGTTCGGAGGAGGTCTTCGGTCCCGTGGCCGCGATCTCGCGGTTCAGCACCGAGGACGAGGCGCTCGCGCGGGCGAACGACACCGAGCACGGCCTCGCGGCGTACGTCCTCACCAGCGATTTCGACCGGGCGCGGCGGGTGGCGGGCCGCCTCCAGTCGGGCATGGTCGGCATCAACCGCGGGCTCGTCTCCAACGTCGCCGCGCCGTTCGGCGGCATCAAGCAGTCGGGGCTCGGTCGCGAGGGCGGGCCGGAGGGGCTGCACGAGTACCAACAGTTCAAGTACCTCTCGATGCCAGGTTTCCACGCGCCCGCGGGCGGTGCATGAACCATCCGGCGGTGGAAGGCCGCTGCTTTGGTTTCTGAGCAAGGGACGCCCCCAAGAAGAGGGGGTGTACTGAGAAGGGAAGCAGGATGGACGTCGGAGTGCCGCGGGAGATCAAGGACAAGGAGTTCCGGGTCGCGGTGACGCCGGGCGGCGTCGGCGAACTGGTCCGCGCCGGGCACCAGGTCACCGTCGAGAGCGGCGCGGGCGTGGGCTCTGGAATCTCCGACGACGAGTACCGCTCGTGCGGAGCGCAGGTCGTCGCCGACGCCGACAAGGTCTGGGACGGGGCGGACCTCGTCCTCAAGGTCAAGGAGCCCGTCGAGGCGGAGTACCACCGCATGCGCCCGGGCCAGGTGCTCTTCACCTACCTGCACCTCGCGGCGAACGCCGCGCTCACGCGCACCCTGCTCGAACGGGAAGTCACCGCGATCGCCTACGAGACGGTCGAGCTTCCCGACCGGACGCTCCCGCTGCTCGCGCCGATGAGCGAGGTCGCCGGGCGGTTGGCGCCGCAGGTGGGCGCGCACGTGCTCACCCGAACGCAGAACGGCCGGGGCGCGCTGCTGGGCGGCGTTCCCGGCGTACGCCCGGCGTCGGTCGTGGTCATCGGCGGCGGTGTCGCGGGAGCCAACGCCGCGGCCATCGCCCACGGCATGCGGGCCGACGTGACGGTCCTCGACGTCTCGGCCGCCCGGCTGCGGGAGTTCGACCGGACGTACGCCGGTCAGATCCGTACGATCGCCTCCAACGCGCTGGAGATCGAACGCGCGGTGCTCGGAGCCGACCTCGTGATCGGGGCCGTCCTGGTGGCCGGCGCGCGGGCACCTCGCCTGGTCAGCAGCGATCTGGTCGCGCGGATGCGGCCCGGCAGCGTCCTGGTGGACATCGCCATCGACCAGGGCGGCTGCTTCGAGGACTCCCGGCCGACCACACACACCAGCCCGACCTACCCGGTGCACGAGTCGCTGTTCTACTGCGTCACCAACATGCCGGCCGCCGTGCCGCTCACGTCGACGTACGCCCTGACGAACGCGACCCTGCCGTACGCGCTCGCCCTGGCCAGCCGCGGGTGGCGCGACGCGCTCGCCGCTGACCCTGCGCTGGCCAAGGGGCTGAGTACGCACGCCGGCGAACTGCTCGACGCGCGCGTGGGGGCGGCGCACGACCTGCCGGTGAGTGTGTTCGCCGCCTAACGCGAGGAGTGGGGCATGGATCCAGAGGCGACCGTCGCCGTCGTCGGTCTTGGCGCGATCGGCGCGATGACCACCTGGCGGCTCGCGGAGCGCGGCGTCGCTGTGCACGGTTACGAGCGCTTCGGCGTCAGCCACGATCGTGGAGCGTCGGCCGGACAGACCCGGAGGTTCTCGGTGCAGAGCCAGCGGGAACGCCGGTTCACCCCGCTCGCCCTCGAGGCGCTCGACCTGTGGCGGGAGCTCGAGGCCGCCACCGGGCGCCGGTTGCTCGACCTGGTGGGCGGGCTGATCCTCGGGCCGGCAGACGCCGACGCCCTGGTCAGCGCCGCGCGATCGGCACGTGAGCTCGGGCTCGACCATGAGGTGCTCGACAGCGCCGAGCTGGCCCGTCGCTTTCCGCAGCATCTCGCCCGTCCGGGCGACGCGGGCGTGACCGACCCGATGGGAGGCTTCGTGCGGCCGGAGGCGAGCGTCGCCGCCGCGATCGAGCGGGCCCGCGACCTCGGCGCGACGATCCACGACTACACCCGCGTCCACGCGGTCGAACCCGCCGACGAGCACGTGGTGGTACGTACGCCGGATGGCGCCCGCCGCTACCACCGGGTGGTCGTCGCACCCGGCGCCTGGGCTCGGGACCTGTTGCCGGCGGCGCGTACGACGGTGCTGCCCCGCCGGCTCGTCCAGGCGTGGTACCTCCCGCGCGACCCGGCGGCGTACACCTTCGAGCGGTTTCCCGTCTTCGAACGGGTCGGCGACTTCAAGGCCTACGGCTTTCCGAGCCTGGACGGCAGCACCATCAAGGTCGGTATCTACGGCACCGCGCACCCGATCGTGCACGACACGGAGAATCCTTCCCGCACAGTGGGTCTGGACCTGGTGCGGTCCTTCCGGGACGTGATCGCGGAGTGCCTGCCGGGCGTGCACCCTGACCCGTCGGCGACGACGGTGGGGCTGGAGGGTTACACCACTGACGGATCTGCCCTGCTTGGTCCCGCGCCCGACGCACCGAACGTCATCCTGGCGTGTGGGTTCTCCGGCTCGGGCTTCAAGTTCGCGCCGGTGATGGGTGACATCGCGGCCGACTATGCGACGAAGGGCGCGACTGCTCGGGACGTGGAATTCCTCTCGCCGGCTCGCGAGGTGGCGAGCTGGCCGGCCGACTTCCTCACCAGGGCGTGACCGGCGATGGGCAGCAGGTCGAGCCGGCCGCACTTGGCGTTGCCTCATCGGGATCGCTCCGCACCCGTGGCGCCTATGCTCGCCGAACCGGAGAACAAGACCCTCAGTCGAAGGCTTCGCGGACGATGCCTCCGGTGATGACGCACCACGTGCTCGTGTCGACGTCACCGTTGGGCGGGAGTCCGTGCAGGCGCTGCAGATCCTGGACGGCCTTCGAGGTCGCCTGGTCGTACCCGCCCGACATCGTGAGCTCGGCGTACCCCTTGCGACCAAGGATGAACTGCACCGCCGTCACCGGCAGGCCGGTGGATCCCTTCCCGAGTGGTTGTACGAGCGACTCCCAGGTCGGCCCGGTCAGCGTGGCGTCTACGTCGACGGGAATGCCGTTGCGTGCCTGCCAGTCCTGGACGGCGCCGACGGTGTCGGCTCCGAATACGCCGTTGGCTGTGAGTTGGTATCCCCTGGCGTTCAACAGATACTGCGCGACGCGGACGACCGGTCCACCAACGAACTTCCAGATGTCTGGCCAGCGGCGCCGCGGCACCAGGTTTCCACGTTCGCCCAATCGAGCTGCGACCCGGCGCCGCAGCATCGGGAACTGCCGGTAGAACGCGATGCCCGGGCACTGCGTGTCCCGGAAATCCCAGTGCCCGAAGAGATCCCAGGAATGCAGGCCGTACTGCTGGCAGATCGTGACACACAACCGGGTCAGTGAATCGAGTAACGCCTGGGGCGGCGTCTCGGTGATGTAGGTGCCCTCGCTCTCGATGCCGATCGCATTGCCGTTCTCGCCGGGGCAATGCGCGGCGATCACCTGCTGCTCGCCGACCCGCAGCGTCTCGAGGCTGCGGTGCCGGCCTTCGAGCACATACCCACCGCGGCTCACCGTGAAGTGCTGGCCCGTGTCAGCCCAGCCGTTCCTGTCCATGTGGAGGTCCTGGCAGTCCTGAGCCAGCCGGATCGCCTGATCGCGGGAATAGTCCGTGACATTCGGGAATGCCATGTGGTGCACGATGATCTTGTTGGTGACATTCCCGCTCAGCTGGATCGGCGCCGCCGGCGGCCGGGCGCCCCAATCGTCACAGCTGACAATCCAGGGGAATTCGTCACCGGGCGCAGCGTGCGCGGGCGGCGCCGTGGGGAGTTCCGAGCCGATGACTGCGACCGCCGCCGCACCGAGCCCGGCCTTGAAGAGGCCGCGCCGCCCGAGTCCTGGCGCATGCACGAGTCCCGACGATTGGGCGGGTCCTGATGACTGGAGATCCATGGCGGGGCTCCCTCCGCGGCAGGAAACTGGCGACATCTTACGTGTCACTTGATCATCCTGGAAGGTTTTGCCCACACCTCCGTTGCATGACGTCGTACGAGCGAGGTCAGACGTACGCGATGAGCCGGCCGCAGACGATGATCGTCGGCCACAAGAGGAGCGACGCGATCGCCGGCACCTTGACGTACCCCGGACTCCGGTCGCGACCCTCCCAGCGGCCGATGGTGCGGTAGGGGCCGAGGTGGAAACCCGCCGCGTTGAGGCCGGCCAGCAGGATCAGCAGGGCCTTCAGCTGTAGCGCGGGATTGTCGGCCAGGCTGACCGCGTTCGCCATCAGCATCAGAAATCCAGAGCTGGCGACGATCCCGAACCCGACCCAGGACCACGGCAGGAGCGAGCGGGCGGCAGTGGACACCGGAATGCCCCGCGCCGCGCCGAGCAACCTCAGGTCGAACACCGCGGCCACACCGACGAAGAGCGCGATCCCGATGATGTGGGCACTTTCCAGGCCCGGATAGGCCCACGGGAGAGTACGCACCGTCTCCGCGACCGGCGTTCCTTCCAGCCAACTCAGAACCCTCTCCAGCCCGTCCCGCACAGTCACGAACCAGCTTCCGGATCCTTGGCCGCGCCCGCGCGTCGTGCCGCCAGGAGTACGAAGACGACCGCCGCACCGACCACACCGGCCGCGGCGGCCCCCACGATCGCGACCAGGTTTCTGCTGCTGTCGTCACTGTCGCTGGCGGCGTCGCGCGACGGGCCGGCAGCCTGCTCGCCACGGTTCTCGGCCGCCTGCCCAGCGCTCCCCTCGGACTCGGTCTCCGCGGAGCCGGTGGGGCACCCGTCGGTGATCCGGGTGATCGTCCCCTCGTACTTCAGGCGTTCACCGGCGAAGCTGATCAGCTGGACCCGCAGCTCGTCGTCGTACTCATCGCCATCGCAGCGCCGGTAGGCGATCGCGGACACGGTGTCGCCCTCGCCGGGACGGTTGTCCATCGACCCGATCGTCCCGGTGATATCGGGTGGGAGCAGGAGTTCGCGGTCCTGGCCGGCACCCTCGACGACCGGCTCACCCTGCCAGAACTCGCGGCCCCGGATGTCCCAAACGTCGCCGAGGTCAGCGGGGGCAGAAGGTTTGGCCGGGACCCTGATCTGGAGAACGGCGTGGGGATAGCCGTAGCTCGCCTTGATCACGGTGCCGCTGAGGTAGATCGGCCGGCTCGCGTCGTAGTCGCCGGTTCCACCGTGGTGCGCCAGGGCCGGCGCCGCGAATCCGCCCAGCACCACTGTCCCGACAGCAGCCGCACTGAGTACCGCGGTCTTCAGGACGACCGCCGTGAATCGGCGTACCCCTCCTGAACGCCTGCGGGCGCGCGGTCTGGTGCCGTGCGTCGACGTGGCCCCGACCATGCGAACGTCCTTCCAGGTTTACGAATGCGAGGTGCCGCCAGCTAGCTGTGGTGCGATGAGGCAACGGCCAGCATCGCCAGCGGACCAGAAAGCGGACCGAAAGCCCTGCCTGGATGGCGTTGTTCAATACCTCTCGCGCCTGCAGATCGCAGTCACCCCAACCTCCCCAGCGATCTCGCCTCGCGAGGAACTCTCGACCCGACCAAGATCTACGCCGCCGAGGTGCGGCCACATGATCGTGAAGGATTCTCGTCGCTATTTGACCAGAATCCTTCACGATCCTTGAATGCCTCTTCACCTTGCGTGGTGAGGATTTGGCGCGTGAGGTCGCGGCGGGGGCGCCGCGCACGCTGTCAGGCCTCTACCACCTCAGCTCGCGGGCCGAGGGGATCGTCGGCGGGCGGCGCGGCGGCACGCCGGTCGGGCGCGGCCAGCGACCGATCGGGCAGCCAGAGGACGAACGTACTTCCGACCCCTGGCGCGGAGTGCACGGCGACCGAGCCGCTATGACTTTCGACGATCTGCCGCACGATCGCCAGCCCGAGGCCGGACCGGCGCTCCCCGCTCGACGGCACGGCAGCGCCGCCACGGTTGGAGCGGTAGAACCGATCGAAGATGCGTTCCTGGTCACCGGCGGCGATCCCCGGCCCTGCGTCCCGGACGGCGATGAACGCCCAGCCGTTCTGGCTGCCGACGGCAAGCACCAGTTGACTCTCGCCGGGCGCGAGGCGGACGGCGTTCGACAGCAGGTTGTCGACCGCCCGCCGCAGCGCCTGCGCATCGCCGGCCACGACCGGGCCAGACGCCAGCCGCCGGGCGAGTGGCGAGCACCGCGTACTCCTCCGCGGCCTCGTGCGCGATCGCCGCGAGGTCGACGTCAGTGTCGACGAACGCCGGTGAACTTCGCCGGGCCGACGCCAGCAGATCCTCGACCAGCTGCGTCATCCGGCGAAGCGCACGGGTGACGATCGCGCTCGCCTGCGCCCGCGACTCGGGCGTCGCGGTGTCATCAGCGAGGACGGCATCGACATTCGCCTGGATCACCGCGAGCGGATTGCGCAGCTCGTGCGAGGCGTCGTCGACCATCTGGCGCTGCGCGGCGAACGCATCCTCCAGCCGGCCGAGCATGCCGTCGACCGTGTCGGCGAGGGTCCGCAGTTCGTCGCGCGGCCCCTTGAGCGCGATCCGGCGGGAAAGGTCAGTGGCGGAGATCTCCTGTGCGGCGGTGGTGATCTGGCGGACCGGCCGGAGTACGCGGCCAGAAAGCCACCATCCGGTGCCCAGGCTGGCGACGAACAACCCGCCGAGCGCGGCCAGGGAGTACGTCTGCAGCCGCTTGATGCTCTTGTAGTTGACCGCCGCCTCGACACTGCGGATATCGGCCGCGAGAAAGGAATGGCCTTCCTTGATCTGGAGTTCGCCAGCCGAGTCGCGATACGTCTTCTGCACCGTGATCGTATTGAGCGGTGCCGCCTCGGCGTTGGTCCGCAGGGTGAGAAAGACGCCACCCAGCAAGAGCGCGGCAAGACCGAACAGCACCGCGGAGTACGTAACCGTCAAACGGAACCGAATCGTCTGCGCCCACAGCGGAATCCAACGCCGCCTCATGACGCGACCCGCAACCGGTAGCCGCGCCCGATCACCGTTTCCAGCAAGGGTTCCTCGCTGTCAACCGTGAGTTTGCGGCGCAGTGTACCCACCGTCACGCGGACGCTCTGGGTGAACGGGTCGGCGTTCTCATCCCACACGTGTTCTAGAAGCTCTTCGGCCGAGACCACGTGGCCCGGCCGCGACATCAGATAACGCAGCACACCGAACTCCTTCAAGGTGAGCTGGAGTTCCCGGCCATCGCGCGAGGCGAGGTGCCGTGCGCTGTCGAGCAACAAGCCGCCCACCGTGAGTACCGCCGAGCCGGCGGTGATGTCGCGGCGCAGAAGCGCCCTGATGCGGGCCTGCAACTCCACCAGGGCAAAGGGTTTGGTGAGGTAGTCGTCGGCGCCCTCGTCGAGTCCGCGGACCCGATCCGCGAGCCCGGCCCGCGCGGTCAGCATGAGCACCCGCAGGTCGGGACCCGCCGCCGTCGGGATCACGCCGCGCCGCACCCCGCGGCACAGGTCGAGGCCGTTGGTGTCGGGCAGGGTGATGTCGAGGATCATCAGGTCGTACGCCGTTGCGGCGAGCTTCTCCACCGCCTCGGCGCCGGTGAGTGCCGCGTCCACGGCATAACCGGCTCGGGCCAGGCCGGTACGCAGCGCACTGACGAGCCCGTCTTCGTCCTCCACAAGTAGCACACGCACGGCAACCACCGTAGCCGCGCGCCGGCCCGCAACCGGGTCGCTCTTTCGGTCGGCTTTCGTACTAAGGAACGCGAGCCGGGGGCTTACGCGGACAGCATCTCGACCGAGACCGTCCACAGCCGCGCGGCCGCCTCGGGGTCGAGGGCGTAGGCGGCGACGCCGGTAAGGGCGTCGAGCCGGCTCTGCTCGGCCTCGTTGCAGTCCTCGAAGTAGCGCCCGCCGATGCCGTCGAGCAGCGGCGACGTCGCGACCAGCACCGATGTGGCGGCACCCTGCTCGGGCGTCTTCCACTTCCGGCCGGCGCCACCCGCGGCGGCGGCGGCGCGCAGCCGCTCGAGTTCCTCCTCGCTGACGTAGCGCTGCAGGTTGGTCCGGATGCCACCAGGCATGAGCGCGTTGGACGTGATGCCGTCGTCCGCCCAGCGCCTCGTCGCCTCGACCGCGAACAGAACGTTCGCCGTCTTCGACTGCCCGTACGCCAGCCACGGCTCGTACTCGCGCCGCTCGAAGTGGATGTCGTCGAAGACGACCGGCGAGCGATGGTGGGCACTGGAACTGACCGAGACGACGCGCGCCCCGCCGGCGGCCGCGAGCGCGCCGTGCAGGCCGGTGGCCAGCGCGAAGTGGCCGAGGTGGTTGGTGGCGAACTGCATCTCCCAGCCCTGTGGGGTTCGCATCAGCGGCGATGCCATCACGCCGGCGTTGTTGACCAGGATGTGCAGTGGGCCTTCCCACCCGGCGACGAACGACGCGACCGAGGCCTGGTCGGCCAGGTCCAGTGGCGCGACGAGAACCTGCTTGTTGCCGGTGGTCGCGGCGATGTCCTCAGCGGTGCGCTCCCCTGCCTCGAGGTTGCGGACGGCCAGGGTTACTGCCGCGCCCGCACCGGCGAGCGCCCGGGCGGTTTCGACGCCGATGCCGGAGGCGCCGCCCGTCACGACGACGCGGCGACCGGTGAGATCGATGCCGTCCACGACCTCCGCGGCAGTGGACTCGGCGGTGAACGGTGTGGTGATGGGTGTGTTCGGAGTCATGATCTTTCTCGCGTCATTGGGCAATGCGGATCGGGAGGCCCAAGCGGTACGATCTGAACCGGAGGAGCCTCCGGTATGACTCCCACCCTAATCGGAGGATCCTCCGGTTGCAAGCCCTGCCCGAAGTCCGACGGGTCGCGACGACCCGAAGCGACCGGTAAAGGAGGAGCCGTGGCCGCGCCTGACTCCCGCCGGCTGCGCGCCGACGCCCAGCGCAACCGCGACCGGCTGCTCGACGCCGCCGTACGCGCGTTCTCCCAGGAGGGCCCGGACGTCACGCTCGATGCGATCGCGAAGGACGCGGGCGTCGGTATCGGTACGCTCTACCGCCACTTTCCCACCCGCGAGGCGCTCGTCGAGGCGGCGTACCGCAACGAGCTCGGGAGGCTGTGCGACGCTGCCGCGGACCTCTTGCGGACCATGCCGCCGGACGAAGCGACGCGTGCCTGGATGGATCGCTTCGTCGACTACATGACGACCAAGCAAGGCATGGCCGGCGCGCTGCGCGCGGTCATCGCTTCCGGTGGCAACCCCTACGAACAAAGCCGCGACCGGCTCACCGCCACGATGACCACGCTGCTTCGCGCCGGCGCCGCTGCCGGGACCGTGCGGTCGGATGTCGAACCCGGCGACGTGCTCGTGAGCCTGAGCGGCGTCCCCCTTGCCGCGGGCGAGCCGGCACAACGCGAACAGGCCCGCCGCCTGCTCGACCTGCTGATGGATGGCCTCCGCTTCGGCGCCACCTCCGCGGACTGACGCACCGAAGCCGCGCTCCGGCGCGTAATCGGGCCGCTCTTTCGGCCTGCTTTCGCTCTTCCTTCCGGTCGTTTTCGCGGCCGCTTGATGTGCTGCCGGGTAGCTGGCCGGATCAGCCGGCCACTCCGGAAGGAACGAGCCGCATGCCTGAGCTCTCCCGACGTCCCCGGCTTTCCCGTCTCCTCCTCGTTGCTGGCGGCGCCGGTGCCGCCTGCGCGTTGACGCTCGGCGGTGTCGCGTACGCCCTGGGTGGCGAGGAGTCCGAGCCGACGTACGTCCAACTCACCGACGAAACCCCTGACCGCGCCGACCAAACCCCTGACCGCACAGGCGAAGCGAGTGGCGGGAGCGCGCGGACCAGCGCCGAGGAGTGGGACTGCCCCGAGAAGGCGGGCCGCAACGGCGGCGCCAGCGAGGCGACCAGCCCTGACGAGGCTCCCGCAGGTCGCGCATGAGCGAGCTGAGCGAGCTCGTTCCAGAAGTCCAGTCCGCAGCTGGGCCGGGTGCGGCATCGGCCCTGCTCGAACGGGTCCTGGTCGAGGTGAAGCGGGTCGTCGTCGGCCAGGACCACCTGGTCGAGCGGATGCTCGTCGGCCTGCTGGCACGCGGCCACTGCCTGCTCGAGGGAGTGCCAGGGGTTGCCAAGACGTTGGCCGTGCGGACCCTGGCGGAGGTGGTCGGGGGTCGGTTCGCCCGGTTGCAGTTCACGCCCGACCTGGTGCCCGGCGACATCGTGGGCACCCGTATCTGGCGCCCGTCCACGGAGTCCTTCGACACCGAACTCGGGCCGATCTTCGCCCATCTCGTACTCGCCGACGAGATCAACCGCGCGCCGGCCAAGGTGCAGTCCGCCCTGCTGGAGGCGATGGCCGAGCGTCAAGTCAGCATTGGCGGCGCCAGCCATCCCCTCCCAGAACCCTTTCTGGTGTTGGCGACCCAGAACCCCATCGAGTCCGAAGGCGTGTACGTCCTTCCCGAAGCCCAGCGGGACCGGTTTCTCCTCAAGATCTCCGTGGGTTATCCGAGTCCGCTGGAGGAGCTCACCATCCTGCAGCGGATGGGCGTTCGCCCTCCGCACGCGAGCGCAATCCTCACCCCCGAACGGGTCGCCGAACTCCAGGACGCGGCTGACGACGTCTTCGTCCACCACGCGGTCGCGGAGTACGCCGTCCGGCTGGTCCACGCCACCCGGGAGCCGGCGCTTTACGGGCTGGCCGATCTGGCTGAGCGGCTGGAGTTCGGGGCCAGCCCGCGGGCGACGCTCGGGCTGGTCGCGGCGGGGCGCGGACTCGCGCTGCTCCGTGGCCGCGACTACGTACTCCCCAGCGACATCGCGGACGTGGCGACGGACGTGATGGCGCACCGGCTGGTCCTCACCTTCGAGGCGCTCGCCGACGCCGTCGATCCGAGGAGCCTGGTCGAGCACGTGGTGGCCACGGTGGCGCAGCCACGCGTCGTACCCGCCGACGACCAGCGAGCGGAGTCGGCCGCATGAACGCCGGTGGCGACATGGACGCCGGCATGAACCCTGCCGGGCAGGAACGCGCGCTGCGCAAGGTGGAGTTGACGGTACGCCGGAAGCTGGCCGGCCTGCTGCACGGCGACTACACGGGCCTGCGGCTTGGTCCGGGCAGCGAGCCGGACGAGTCCCGGCCGTACCACCCCGGCCAGGACGACGTACGCCGGATGGATTGGAACGTCACCGCCCGCACGCTCGACCCGCACGTGCGGGCACCCATCGCCGAACCGGAGTTGGAGACCTGGGCCCTGGTCGACGCCTCCGCGTCGATGGACTTCGGTACGGCGGCGGTGGAGAAGCGGGACCTCGCGACCGCGATCGTGGGTGCCGTCGCGCTGCTCGCGGACCGGCCGGGAAACCGGTTGGGCGTGCGGATCGCGTACGGCACCACCCTGGGCCGGATTCCGGCTCGCGCCGGTGTGGTGGCCACCCGCCGGGCACTCAGGACCCTGCTCGCACTGCCCCGACTCGCACCCGGATACCAGCCGACCACCGACCTCGCGCGGGCGCTGACCCTGCTGCACAAGGAACATCCGCGGCCGGGACTGCGGGTCGTGGCGTCGGACTTCCTCGACGGCGGCGAGCGCGACCACGACGGCCCGCCAGTCTGGCAGGGGCCGTTGCGGCGGCTCGCGACCCGGCACGAGGTGATCGCGGTCGAGATCATCGACCCGCGCGAACTCGAACTCCCCGACGTCGGGCTACTGACCCTGGTCGATCCCGAGACCGGGCGGCGCCGGGAGGTGTCGACCAGTAGCCGGCGTCTCCGGGAACGCTACGCCGCCGTCGCCGACGCGCATCGGGCCTGGACCCGCGCGGCGTTCCGATCCGCGGGCGTCGCGCACCTGGTCTTACGGACCGACCGGGACTGGGTGCGCGACGTGGCGGCGTTCGCGGCCGCCCAGCGACGAGCCGCCGCCCGCCGGCCCGCCCGGCCTGGAAGGGAGTACCGATGACGTTCCGCGAGCCCTTCTGGCTCTGGCTGCTCGCCGTCGCCGCCGCCCTCGTCGTGGCGTACCTGATCGCCCAGCGGCGCCGGTCGCGGTACGCCATCCGGTTCGCCACGCTGCCGATGCTCGAACGCGTCGCCCCACGGCGCCCGGGCTGGCGCCGGCACGTTCCGGCGGCGGCGTTCCTCGTCGCGCTGGTTCTGCTGACGCTCGCGATCGCGCGTCCGGTCACCGACGTCCGCGTACCCCGCGAACGCGCCACCGTCCTGGTCGCCCTCGACACGTCCCTGTCGATGCGGGCCACAGACGTGGCGCCGAGCCGGATCGAGGTGGCCAAGCAGGCCGCGACGGAGTTCGTCGAAGGGCTGCCCGAGCGGTTCAACGTCGGGGTGGTCGGATTCTCGGGTACGGCGTCCGTCGCGGCGCGACCGAGCACCGACCGGCAGGTTGCCGTGACCGCGATCCAGGACCTCACGCTCGGCGAGAGCACCGCCATCGGCGAGGCCGTCTTCACCAGCCTCGACAGCATCGCCTCCCTTGACGCGCGCGCCGCCGAGGATCCGCCGCCGGCCCGGATCGTGTTGCTGTCTGACGGGGCCAACACCTCGGGCCGAGCGCTGGAGGAGGCCGCGCGGGCGGCTGAGGCGGCCGGCGTACCCATCTCGACCATCGCGTACGGCACACCTGATGGCACAGTCGAGATCGGCGGCCAGACCACCGCCGTACCCGTCGACTCCGACGCGCTGGCGCAACTCGCCCAGGACAGCGGCGGGACCTTCGCGAGCGCGCAGAGCGACACTGAACTCCGCTCCGTCTACGACACCCTCGACTCCTCCATCGGTTGGACCATGGAGGAGCGCGAGGTGACCACCATGGTCGCCGGGCTCGCGCTGGCCGCGGCCGTGCTCGCCGGGTTGGCCTCCCTGCGATGGTTCGCCCGCCTGCCATGACGACCACCCGCGGACCAGACTTCTTCCTGCCACCATCGACCCGACCGCAAGGTCGCGTTGACAGTGGCCCTCCGAACGCCACCGCGCCGCCGGCGGTCGCCCCCACCGCACCGGCTGGACGCAGCGCCCCGCCAGCACCCTCCCCCGACGCGCCGTCGCCCGGCGGCACGGCCAACCGGGCCTGGCGCCCGGTCCGGGTCGTCGCCGCGGCGATGGCGCTGGCGGTGCTCGCGGGTGGCGCCGCCGGCTGGATCGGCGGCGCGGTGGCATCGTCTACGTCGGGCAGCGACAACGGCGCTCCCGTCAACCTGCCCCTGCCTGGCCCGCTACGCGGCTCCCAGTCGCCGGCTCCACAACCGGGGCGGGGTTCCAACACGATCGCCGACGCCGCCGCGGCCGTCCTGCCGAGTGTTGTGACGGTCCGGGCCACGAGTGGCCGCGGGCAGGGCAGCGGGTCCGGTTTCGTCCTTGACGGGCGCGGTCACCTCCTCACCAACGCGCACGTGGTGTCGGGCGCGAACACCGTCACGGTCGTGCTGCCGGACAACCGGACCGTACGAGCGACGATCGTGGGCGTGGACACCGCGACCGACATCGCGGTGCTTCGTACCACCGCCTCCGGCCTACGCCCCGTCACGCTTGGACGGTCGGCCGACCTCCGGGTGGGCGAGAGCGTCCTGGCCGTCGGATCACCGCTACGCCTCGCCGGGACCGTCACCGCCGGCATCGTGAGCGCACTCGACCGCGAGGCCGCACTGGGTGAGTCGCGCCGCCAGGAGGTCATCCAGACCGACGCGGCCATCAACCCGGGCAACTCCGGCGGGCCGCTGGTCAACGCCGGAGGCCAGGTGGTCGGCGTCAACACCGCGATCGCCACCGTCGGACCGCGCGGCAGCGGCAATATCGGCATCGGCTTCGCCATACCCATCGACCGAGCCGTCGAGGTCGCCGAGACCCTCATCGACTAAGAGGTTGCTCGGACAGGGAGGCGCAGCCAGCGACGCGATCTGCTGCGTGACGAGCCAAATGATCACGTATACGTGGTCATTACATGCCTTGCATGGCACCGACACCATGCGAAGCAGGCAATGACCACGTAAACGTGATCATTTGGGGCAACCAAGGGGGCCCTGGAGCTCGCATGGTGTTTTGAATAAACCTCCGAGTGCGTCCGCGACTTGTCCGAAGGTTCTGCGCGTGGGAGGGGTGTCGATCCTTCCGACAAGTCCCTGATCCCTCACCGCGGCGGGGTCGGCTGTCTCGCGTGCCGGACGGCTTGCGCTGTATCTCAGCATCCGGGCTGACTGGGTGTACGCGATGTGAGACTCCGGGGACCCCACGCGGGAAGTCGCCACTATGCAAGGCAAATTGAGCGTGCTTCATGGCGAGATGCCGCGTGAGGTCGCGCCCGTCTCACATGGCGTACACCCGATCGTTCCGGATGCCGAGAAATGCAGGAGCAACCCGAACCCAAGGGCTTGTCTCATATCGTGGGCAGGTCTGAAGGGCCTTGCGTCGAACCTCGAGTAGATGCCCAGTTCCCGCGCGAAAGTGGGCATCAACTCAAGGTTCGGCGAGCGCGGGTGCCCCGGCCGCCACATCGTCGCCGGGTACCACGTCGGCCTCTGCTCGGGCCAGGGCGCCAACGATCGTCCAGGCGCGAGTTGGCGGTGCCCCTGCTGGTTAGCTTCATGTCGTTGCCATCGCCGCGAGTTGCTGGAAGGCCGAGGGCGGCGGGGAGCTCTCCAGCCGCCGGCGAATCCGCTCGGCGGACTCCTCCGGAGTGAGCAGGGAGGTGTCGACCTCGAGGTCGTAGATCCCTGGCCGGTGGACGGCCTGCTGCCACCGCGCCACGCGCATCGAGGCCTCCGAGGGGTCCTGAGCGCCCCACGTGACGCGCCGGCGTTCGATGACCACCTCGTCCGGGCAGCGTACGCCGACGAAGATCACCGGCAACCCTGTCAACTGCCGCGCGCAGGCGGGAAGGATTCCGCGCGGGACGGAATAGTCGTCATGGTGCCCGACGTCCGCGACGACGTTCGCTGCGAGCCGGCTGTGTGCGGCGATGGATTCGTACATCGCGCGATACAGGACCTCGACCAGCGGCTCGAGGTCGGGGCGTTCACCCCCGGGTCGGAGGCCGATTCCGGGTTGGTAGCGCTCGGGGGTCATCCGTTTGAACGCGTCGACCCCCATGTTCATCCACACACCGTCGAACGACTGCTGGATCGCGGCGGCGATGCTGGATTTCCCGGCGCGCGGGATGCCGTTCAGGATCACGATCTGGCCCGGCCGTTCGCCTGTCACCACGCGCTGTCCTTCCCGTCTACGTCCACGATCCGACCCGGTGATTCTTGGCTGAAACGCTGGCCGGCTTCAAGTCCTCCCCGAGCTCCGGCCACGGCGCGCCGCTCGCCGCGTAGCGCATAGCGCCGCCCGGTGGGGTTCAGGGAGCGGCTCTTGGATCCGGCCGGCTAGCCTGATGGACGTGTCCGCCGCATCCCGTCGTCCCGCCGCCAAGGACCCCTCGGACGGCCCCTGGCTCATGTTGATCTACCGCGTGCCCAGCGACTCCTCGCGCGCCCGGGTGGCAGTGTGGCGCGAGCTCAAACGGCTCGGCGGCCTGTACGTGCAGCAGGCCGTGTGCGTGCTGCCCGACCGTGAGGACCTGCGGGCCAGCCTGGAGCGAGTACGCCAGCGCATCGCTGACCTCGGCGGAACCAGCATTTTCCTGACCCTGCGGGATGTCGAACCCGATGCCCGCGAGCAGTTCGTCGAGGGGTTCCGGAGCCAGTCGGCCAAGGAGTACGCCGAGATCGTCGAGGAATGCGACACGAAGTTCGTCAAGGAGATCGAGTTCGAACGCTTCCGAAGCAACTACACCTTCGAAGAGGCCGAGGAGATCCGGCAGGACTTGGAGAAGCTGCGTCGGTGGCTGGCGAAGGTCGAGGCACGCGACTGGATGTCGGCCGACGGTAGGCAACTCGCCCGGCAGAAGGTCGCCGACTGCGAGCAACTGCTGGAGCAGTTCGAGGCCGACGTCTACGAACGTACGATGAACAACCCCTAGCGGGAGTTTCCGGCCTTCGTAGTTGACCGGCGTGTCTTCCTTGTGGTGCTTGAGGTTTTGGTTCCGCGGTTGTATTACCCATATATGGCGTCGATCGTGGGGAAGCGTCGCGGGAAGCAGACCTACTACTACTTGGTGGAGTCGGCGCGGGTGGACGGCAAGCCACGCATCGTGTCCCAGCTGTACCTGGGCAGCGCTGAGGAGGTGATGG